>NZ_ASRX01000011.1 GCF_000601485.1 Chondromyces apiculatus DSM 436 | reverse complement strand
ACCGCTGGAGCCAGTGTTCTGGGACGGCAACGAGGTAAATTCCAGGGGGATGGATATCGAAACACAACGGGGCTTGGAAGCCAGATCTACGACAAGAAGATGACATACCATTGGGACGATGTATTCGGGAAGGACGGTGTTCTGGAAAACCATGCACCAACGAACCCCCACGCTACAGTGCCGCACCTGCAGATCCACACTGTATCTGACGTGATTCGCATCTTTTTCTACTGAACCTGGCTATGAACGCAATTGACCGCGACACTATTGTTAATCTTCTAAAAGGTGAGACCATGACTGCTCGCCGCGCAGCTACGCATCCTGGCCACCAAGCATGGGTAGGAATTGATTCACTAGAGAAGCCAACAAGAGTCTATCTCAATACCGCAGACGAATCACTGCTTGGAAGAATGCGAGTACGCTTCTTCGAGATCGCCGAGGAGCTGCTTGGGAAAGGTTACGACATACATGAAGAGGAATTGAAAGCTGTTCAGCTCTACGTGGTTTCGGGTTCTCAAGAACTGAAAGCCCTGCTTCAAAGATTCCAAGTAGATCCGGGCACGCTAAATTATAAATCTGTGACAGAATACCCCCTGTAGCTGCTGCAATCATCGCCGTGCTCACGAGGAGGGTGGGCCCACGCATCTACGACCCCAAGCTCGGCCGCTTCCTCACCCCCGATCCGGTCGTGGCCCACCCCTGGTGTTACCGCTCATCTTCGATGAGGCCTGAGGCCCGGGGATGAGACCGGCTTGGTGATGGGGAGGGTGAAGAATGGCACCGTGGGGATCTGCGGCATGCGCTCCCGGCGCCAGCCGGCGAGGTCCGGGACGAGCACATCCTCGCCGAGGTGCAGCTCGGGCTCCGGGATGAACCACCACCCGCCTGGACCGCCCCGACCCTGACCGCGCCCTCGCCGACCCTCGGCTCACGGTCGCCCGACCCTGACCGCGCCCTCGCCGACCTTCGGCTCACGGTCGCCCGACCCTGACCGCGCCCTCGCCGACCTTCGGCTCACGGTCGCCCGACCCTGACCATGAACCGGTAGCACCCTTTCGTCGGCCGGCCGGCGGGGCCACCTCACGGCGCCTCCACCTCGGAGCCGTGGTCAAACAACCACGAGGTCGTGGCCTGGCAGCCACAGGATGCACGTTCCGTGTCCGCACGCTGTGACGTTGCTCACCCGCAGCGCGGGCCCTGGACCGGAGGCTCCGGGGATCGCCCGGAAGGAGCGCGGCGCGCCAGGCAAGGTGTGGATGTTCCTGGGTTTCTGTGCATCAAAACCTCTCCGGTCAGGCCTTGGCCTGGTCTTCGTGCCGCGCCCTGAAGGTCGTCGGGATCACCGCCCGGCGGCACCAGGCTGGGCTGGGAACTCTCGTTGCATGGATGCGGGACGTGCCTGCACGGCAGGGACGCTCCGCCAGAGCGGGAGGAGGAAGTGGCGGGTCGTTGGCAGCGCGTGGCTCATTCTCGTCGTCATTCAAAGGTTTCGATTTTGTCCGGTGCCCCTGCGCAGAACGGCGCGCCCGCGCCTGCTGCGATGGAGGGTGCTTCGTCAAGGAGCGTGGTTGTCATGTCTGCTCAATCCAAGATCTACGATGGTTCTCATTCGCTTACCCTCACGGCCCTGCAGGGACGGTTGATGGATCTCGACGGGTGTCGGGGCCTGCGCACGGATCAGGACGGCTTCGTCCATGTGGTGGTGGAGCTGGAGCACGCGCTCCCGGTCTCGGGGGCCAATGCCGGGGTGCCGCCGGATGTCGCGGAGCACTTCACCCGCTGCAACGAGATGGTGACGCAGATCGATCAGCACCTCACCGTCGCCCTGAAGATGGTCGAGGTGCTGCGAGAGAGTCGCGCGTTCTACGTGGACGCGCGCAACAATGACGTCAGCCTGATCGTGGACGCGATCCGCTCGCGGGCGCAGCGCTGGAAGGATCCTTCGCTGCTCCTGCCCTTCGGGAGGACCCTCGCCTACGCGCGGCAGAACGCCGACAAGTCGGCGCGTACACGCCGCCGGAATGCGGAGGCTGCGGAGGCTGCGGAGGCTGACGTCAACGAGGCGACAAAGCCCACGAAGGCTGCGGGAACGGCAGGAGCCGCGGCTGTGAGCTGACCGGGGACGGGCGCTGCGGCAAGGGGACGACATGTGCGTCCGCGTCTCGCGTACGGGGCGTCGTTCGCAGTGTCACGCACAGCAGCCGAGCAGGATCGCGGCGGTGAAGGTCGTCTTGTTGACCTGCATCGAGCCTGGTATCTCGGGCGCATGATCTCCTCTCACACACGCAGCGCTCTGCGCCTTCGCCCCAGGTTCCGCCTCGCCGCGGTGCTCCTCGCCACGGCCATGCTTGCTGGCTGTGGGGGTTCGGACGACGAAGGTGACGGTGGTGGCAACACGGAACCCGGCGACGACGAGCTTTGCGGCCTGAGCGCCAGCGTCTCCGGTGGCCACACCGCCAGCCGTGACTTCGACACCTGCGCGGGGTTCGCGCTCTACGGGGACAGCCTGAGTGTCTCGTTCGGGGCCTTCGGGTCCGACTGGAACATCGGCTTCGACATCGGGCCGGTCACGCCGGGGCAGACCGCGACGGGGGTCCCCACGATCGTGAGGGTGGGCCTCACCGGAGACAACGTCGGGACGAGCTGGGAGACCGAGGAGGGGTCCTGCACGGTGGACCTGACCCGGTTCGAGGCAGGCGAAGATGATTTCTTCGGGCCGGGTTACCGCGTGGCTGGCGAGGGGCGCTGCAGCGGTCCTGCCAGGCCGCTGGAGAGCGAAATGACTGTGGAGGACGTGACCGTCGCGCCCTTCGAGATCTTCTTCTTCGCGACCACCGAGTAGGTGAAGGGAGGAATGTCCGGCAGGATCGCGGCGGTGCGGGTCGTCTTGTTGACCTGCATCGAGCCTGGTATCTCGGAAGCATGATCCCCTCGCACGCACGCAGCGCCCTGCGCCTTCGCCCCAGGTTCCGCGTCGCCGCGGTGATCCTCGCCACGGCCATGCTGGCGGGGTGTGTGGGTTCGGACGCCGAGGGTGACGGGGGCGGCGACGGCGACGGACCCCCGACCGACGAGGTTTGCGGCCTGAGTGCCAGCGTCTCCGGGGCCTACACCGCCACCGGTGACTTCAACTACTGCACCGGGTTCTATCTCCAGGAGGACACGCTGAGTGTCACGTTCGGGGCCGCCGGGTCTGAATGGGACATCAGCTTCGACATCGGGCCGGTCACGCCGGGCCAGACCGCGACGGGGGTCCCCACGATCGTGCAGGTGAGCCTCACCGGGGACAAATTCGGGACGAGCTGGGAGACGGAGGAGGGGTCCTGCACGGTGGACCTGACGCGGTTCGACGAAGCCGAGGATGAGTTCTTCGGGCCGGGCTACGACGTGGCCGGCGAGGGGCGCTGCAGCGGTCCTGCCAAGCCGACGGGGACCGATCAGGCGGAGGGCGACGTGACCATCACGCCCTTCGAGCTCTTCTTCTACACGCCCGAGTGATTCAGGAGGGCGCCCAGGCGCAGCCTGCTCAGGAGGGCGCCCAGGCGCAGCCTGCTCAGGAGGGCGCCCAGGCGGCGCTGGAGATGCCGGCGCGGCCGCGGAAGCTGCGGCCGAGGGCGCGGGCGACGCCGGGGAGGGTCTTCATGAGCAGCCGGGGGCGGCGACGCAAAAGCTCCCAGGCGGCGTGCTCCCAGGCGGCGCCGAGGGCGCCGGAGGTGCCGGGGGCGTCGATGACGAGCGCGGTGGGCAAGGGGGCCGGGCTCGGGACGGCGGGGCGCCGAGGGGCGGCGCGGGTGACGGACCAGGCGATGCCCAGCTCGCGGATGTGCTCGGAGAGGCGCGTGCGCTCGTCGTCGGTGAGGTCGCGGCGCACGGTGAAGAGGCCCATGGCGGCGACGCCGAGGGCGCGGAGGATGCCGGCGGCGCGGCGGTTGCGGGCGGCAATGGCGGGGTCGAGGAGCATCTCGAGGCCGTCGGATTCGCCGAGGTCGAAGGTGAGGATCACGGCGGCGAGGCCGGCGTCGCGCAGGGAGAGGACGAGGTGGGGGTTCTCGGCGACGCGCTCGGGGGAGGCTTGCACGGCCCAGTACTTGCGGACGTCGCGGCGGAGCATGGCCTCGGCGAGGCGGGCGAGGCGCAAGGGGTCGGCGAAGAAGTCGTCGTCGAGGAAGAGGACGAAGCTCTCGGGGATGATTTCGAGGCGGTCGCAGATGGTGTCGGCGCTCATGCGCTGGACGCTGCGGCCGTCAGGCGCAGCGCGGGAGGCGCGCATGGCGGCGGCGGGCTGGGCGACAGCGAAGAAGTAATGGGGGCGGTAGGCGGCGAGGAGGTGACGCGCTGGCGGGAGCGCGCGATCGAGGGAGGTCGCTTTGCGGATCTGGGTGTCGAGGGGGCTGCCGCCGAGGGCGGTGGCGTGGACGCCGGCGAGGGTGCCGAGCTGGTCGGGGTGACCGCCGCCGGCGAGGTGCGCGAGGACGTCGTGGAAGATGGGCTCGGGGTCGCCGAGGAGGTGGAGGTCGATGCTCTGGTCGGCGGCGGCAGCGAGGTCGGCCTCGGGGAGGGCGAGCGCGGTGAGGCACGCGGAGCCGAGGAGGCTCCTGGCGACGCGGAGGGCGGTGCGGGCGTCGTGCAGCTCGTCGGAGGCAGGGGCAATGGCCACGAGGTCGGGCCGGAAGGTGCGGAGCGCAGGGCCGAGGGCCGAGGTGCCGTCGATGCGGAGATCGAGAATGCGTACGTCGTGGTCCGACGCCACGGCGGCGAGGGACGTCAGCGCCACCGGTTCGCAGAGCCAGGCCAGGCGCCCCGCTTCCACGGGCGCGGAGAGGCCGGAGGGGCCCGAAGGCCCGGAGTCGGACAGCGCGGTCTGGACGAGAAGGATCTTCAATCGCTTCATCCATTCACTCCATGCACTCGGTGCAGTGAATATCGATCCTCCCCCGTCCGGGCCGCCGCTCGCCGCGCGCACGATCGCCTGTCGACGACGCCGTGATCCAGGCATCTCGCCGCGCACCATGCCACCCCCTGACGCGGCTCTCGGTGCGGCCCGGAACGGGGAAGGGAGGTACCCATAAAGTGATAGCGACTGTCCCGTCAACGATTGCGAGGGGGCGCGATGCCCTCAATCGGCGGTACGGGTGACGGTTTATGTCATGGTACGGGACCGCCGCGGGAGGGCTGCGGGATCTCGGCAGGGGGCAAGCGCGGGGCAAGCGCGGGGTCAGCGCGGAGCAAGCGCGGGGCAAGCGCGGGGCAAGCGCGGGGTCAGCGCGGAGCAAGCACGATGCCGGCGGGATGGCTGCGTGGGGTCGTGCGATGGCGGGGGTCAGGGGTTAGGATGTGCCGCGCGGCGCGTGCAGGTGTGTGCAGGCGGCGCGCAGGTGTCATGAGATGCAAGGTGCCCCCCGGGGTGCCGTTTCCCGGAGTCGAGATGCCGATCCATCGTACGCAAGAAGAGTCCGTCGCCGTCCTCACCCTGGAGCTCGGGCGGAGCAACGCCATCAACGGGGCGTTCATCGAGGAAGTGAACGGAGCGCTCGATGCGCTGGAGGGGGACGCGGGGGTGAAGGCGGTGGTGGTCACCGGGCAGGGGAAGATCTTCTGCGTGGGGCTCGACCTGGTGGAGACGACGGCGCTCGAGGCGGATGCGCTGGCGCAGTTCGTGGACGCGTTCGACGCGATGTTCCTGCGGCTCGCGACGTTCCCGAAGCCGGTGGTGGCAGCGATCAACGGGCACGCGATCGCGGGGGGGTGTCTGCTGGCGATGTCTGCGGATTACCGGGTGATGGCGGCCGGGAAGGCGCGGATCGGGGTGAACGAGGCGGCGCTGGGGCTGTCGCTGCCGTCGGCGTCGTTCGAGGTGGCGCGGCGGGGGATCCCGGCGGCGTCGTGGACAGAGGCGCTGTTCGAGGGGCGGCTCTTCGAGGCGGAGGAGGCGCTGAAGGCAGGGCTGGTGCACAAGCTGGCGGCGTCGGACGTGGTGGCGGAGGCGGTGGAGGTCGGCAAGCGGCTGTCGGCAGGGTCGCCGAAGGCGGTGCGGGTGCTGAAGGCGGATCTGGTGGCGCCGCTGGTGGCGTCGGTCACGGCGCACCGGGAGGAGAGGCGCGCGCGCTTCCTCGGGTGCTGGAACTCGGCAGAGGCCCAGGCGCGCATCGGCAAGGTGCGGGAGCAGCTCGTGCGCAAGCCGGCGGGGCAGTAAGAGGTTCGCAGGGTGAAGCGTTCGCAGGGGCCGCTGGAGAGCGTGCCGCAGACGTTGCGGGAGGGGCGGTATGCGGTGGTGCGCCTCCTCGGGGAGGGGGGGCAGGCGGCGACGTTCGAGGCGGTGGACAAGAAGCGGGGGCAGCTCGTCGCGCTGAAGCGGTTCCGGGTGCGCGGGGCGGCGAGCTGGAAGGAGGTGGAACTCGCGGAGCGGGAGGCGCGGGTGCTGTCGGCGCTCTCGCACCCGGGGCTCCCCGGGTACATCGAGCACTTCGAGGAGGGCGGCGAGCTGTTCCTGGTGACGGAGCGGATCGCGGGCGAGAGCGTGGCGGCGGCGCGCAAGAAGGGGGCGCTGCGGGAGGGGGAGGTGGTGCGGTTCCTGCGGGACGTGTCGGGCATCCTCGACTACCTGCACGGGCAGCACCCGCCGGTGGTGCACCGGGACATCAAGCCGAGCAACGTGCTGCGCAGGCCGGATGGGTCGTTCGCGCTGATCGACTTCGGGTCGGTGCGCGACAAGATGAAGCCGGAGGGCGGGAGCACGGTGGTGGGGACCTTCGGCTACATGGCGCCGGAGCAGTTCCAGGGGCGGGCGATGCCAGCGTCGGACGTGTACGCGGTGGGGGCGACGGCGCTGGCGATGCTCACCGGAAGGGAGCCGGAGTCGCTGCCGCACCGGGGGCTCGGGATCGATGTGGGGGCAGCGCTCGGAGGGGCGGCGAGCCCGGAGATGACGCGGGTGCTCGTGGCGATGCTGGAGCCGGATCCAGATCGGCGGGCGGGGCGGGTGGCGCCGCTGCTCGCAGAGCTGCCGGTCGAGCCACCGCCATCGCCAGCGTCCACAGAGGCGGCGAGGGCGCGCAGCAAGGACCGGGCGGCGGGAGGTGGGACGCCGCACGCGCCGCATGCGCCGCACGCGCCACACCCTGATGATGGCTGGGGGGAGCTGGAGAACAGCTTCGCGGATCTGGGGGATGCGCTGTCGCGGGTGGGCAAGCACCTGGCGGGGCAGATCCAGGAGCAGGCGCGGCGGGTGCAGGAGCGGGTGCAGCCGTATGCGGAAGAGCACCGGCGGCAACAGGAGGAGCAGCGACGGCAGGAGGAGCAGCAGCGGGCCGAGGCGCAGCAGCGGGCCGAGGCGCAGCAGCGCACGGAAGAAGCGCAGCGCGAGGCGGAGCAGCGGCGGGCCGAGGCGCAGCGGCGGGCCGAGGCGCAGCGGCGGGCCGAGGCGCAGCGACAGGAGGCGCGCGAGGCGCGCGAGGCGAGGGAGAGGCGACAGCGCGCGGGAGGACACGGTGGGCGGTGGGACGTCACGCCACCCGGCGGTCCCGGGTTGCCGGTGTCGCCGCTCGTGGAGCTGCCGGGGTTGATCAGGTTCCTGTTCATCCTCGGGCTGACCATCGCGCACTTCGCGGTGGGGGTCGCGACGCAGGTCGTGGTGCCGCTGGTGCTCGTGCTCCTGTCGCTGATCTTCGGCAAGCCGATGCAGGTCGCGGCGAAGGCCGTGAAGCACGGTGGCAAGAAGGCGCGGGCGGTGCTCCATCAGGCGCGACAAGACCTGATGATGCAGCCGTCTCGCTCATGGGCGGCGACCACAAGCGCAGCGGGGAAGACGGGGAAGGCGGGGAAGACGGGGCGGGTGCGCGTCGCGGAGGAGCGGCCGCCGGTGCGCGTCGCCGCGGTGCCCGACGAGGAGAGCACGGACGCAGTGGCGGACGCGGAGCGGATGGCCGAAGAGGAGCTGGCGAAGGAAGAGCGCGCACGGCGTTCCGGACGCGCCGCGAAGAAATCCTGAGCCAAGCGCCGGAGCTGGTGGTCAGGGGGCGCCGGAGATGGGGCTCATGAACCCACGCGCCGCCAGTCTTGCGCTTGCGATCCAGCAAGGTGGTCCCCACAGGTTCTCTCATGAGTACCTGGGAGGTTCGAGCGGTGCAGCGTCGTGAGCGGCGCACGATGGCGTCAGACACGCAGTGCGTGCTGAAGCCACCGAAGATGATCTCGTCCGGCGAGCCCGCCAGCTTCCTGCGGCAGGAAGAGGATGGGGTGGTGATGATGGAGTATCCGCTGAGCGGAGGAGGGATCGCGACGGATACGTTGCGGCTCACGCCGCTCGGGGAACGCTATCCAGGGGATGAGGTGCTCATCCCCACGGGTGAGGTCGATACGCAGGGGCGCGCGACGTGGGAGCTGTTCGAGGTCGGGTTCCTGCATCAGGAGTTGCGGCAGGCGTCGTGACCTCGTGACCTCGTGGCTTCGTGACGCGCGGGGCTGGCGCGGAGCTGGCGCGCGGGTCTGGCACGCGGGACTGGCGCGCGGGTCTGGCGCGCAGGTCTGGCACGCGGGACTGGCGCGCGGGACTGGCGCGCGGATCAGAAGGTCTCGGGGGGGATGGGCACAGGGGCGGTCCACTGGGGTGGACGCCGGGGGGAACGCTGCGAGGGGGGACGCTGCGAGGGGGGCTGCTGCGAGGGGGGCCACTGCCGGCGACGCCAGGGGGGCAACGTCGTGGGGGCCGGGAGGGGCTCGGCGATCGGAGGGTCGTCGGGGGTCGGCTCGGGAGAGGGCGCGGGGACGGGTAGACCTCCACCCTGGCAGTGGCAGCCGTTCTCGCGGGTACCTCCGCATGCCTGGAGGTCTGCAGCGCAGGTCTCGATCTGGCAGGTGCCTGCTTCGCAGGTGACGGTGCCGATGCCGGGGCCCGGGACGCAGGTCTGCTCGCACCGGCCGCAGTTGCTGGGATCGGTGGCGAGCCGCGCCTCGCACCCGTTGGCGGCGCTGAGGTCACAGTCGGCGTAGCCCTCGGCGCAGCGCCCGAGGCGACAGGTCGAGGCTTCGCAGAAGGCGTCGAGCGCGTGAGGGCCCGGGGCGCAGGTGTTCCCGCAAGCGCCGCAGTGCTCGGTGGTCTTGCGCAGGTCGACCTCGCAGCCGTTCGCCGGATCTCGGTCGCAGTCGTCCCGATCGGGGGCGCAGAGGGTGATCTTGCAGAGGCCGGCGTCGCAGGTGGCAGCGGACACGCCGGGGGCGGGCATGCATGACTTGCCGCAGGCGCCGCAGTGGGCGGAGTCCTTCCCGAGGTCGACCTCGCAGCCATTCTTCGGGTCCTTGTCGCAGTCCTCCCAGCCAGGGGCGCAGCGCTTCACGGCGCACTGGCCACCCTTGCAGGCATGCTCGTCGACGTGGTCGAGCTTGCAGGAGGGGCGGCAGCGGCCGCAGGCGAAGGTGGGGTCGTGGGTCCACTTGCACTCGCCACCGCAGAGGTACTGGCCCTCGGCGCACTGGGAGGAGGTGTGCGCCTCGACGACGGGAGCCTCGGGCGGGGGCGGGTCGGAGGCGACGAAGTGCGCGGCCGGAGACGAGGAGGTGTCGCGTCCTGGCGCGCCCGCGGCTGCGCGGCCATGCCAGATGCGGGCGCCGAGCGCACCCCCGAGGAGGAGCGAGGCGGCGCCGATGACGAGCGGCAGGTGCTTGAAGCGCGCTCTGCGCACGACAGGGGCAGGCGGCGCGTCGTCATGGTCTGGCGCGCCAGGCGGTGGCCGCACCGTGGGAGGCACGGCGCGGTGCAGGGCAGCGATGGGTGGGGCCGGGCTGATCTCGGTGCGGGTGCGCGGGACGCTCTGGGGGTCAGGGTGCGGGTCGACGTGGGAGATCGCGGGGGACGAGGTCCAGAGGCTCGCGCGGTGAGAACCGGGGAGCGGCGTCGCGGTGGAGAGCGGTGTCGCGGTGGAGAGCGACGCGGTGGGAAGCGGCGTCGCGGTGGGGAGTGGCGCCGCGTTGAGGGTATCGCCGGGGGCTCCGGGGAGGTCGCGAAGCGCTGCGACGATGGCGTCCATGGAGCGCGGGCGCTCGTCGGGGTCGAGGTGCAGGCAGGCGCCGATGACGGTGGCCCAGGCCTCGGGGACGCCGCGGAGGAGCAGGGTCTCGGTGGCGGTGTCGTAGGGGTCGCGGTCGACGCGGTCGGCGAGGTTGGCGAGGTCGGCGAGGGAGCGGCGCACGAGCCTGCGCGAGGCGTCGACCGGGGTGCCGCGGCCAGGGTGGCCGGCGGCGAGGCCGTAGACGAGCATCGCCCAGGCGTAGGCGTCGGTCCACGGGCCGACCTCGCAGATGCGGTCGGGGGAGAGCAGCTCGGGCGGCGCGTAGCCCGGGGTGTGGGGCATCAGGGTGACGGTGCGGAGGAGCTTGCCGGCGGTGCGGGAGGCGCCGAAGTCGATGAGCACCGCGCCGCGCGCCGGGCTGACGAGGACGTTCTCGGGCTTGAGGTCGCAGTGGTAGACGCCGCGCGCGTGGGCGGCTGCGAGGGCGGAGAGCACGTGGAGGGCGATGCCGCGGATGCGCGTCCAGCGGGCCGCGTCGAGGGGCAGGTCGGCGGCGTCGAGGACGTCGTCTTCCAGGGTGCGGCCCGGGACGAGCTCCATGGCGCAGTAGGCGGTGCCGCGCTCTTCCCAGGCGCTCTCGACGCGCACGAGGTGCGGGTGGCGGAGGTCGAGGAGCAGCTCGGCCTCACGCATGACGCGCTCGATGAGGTTGAGGTGCAGGGCCTCCTGATCGGGGTGCGGGAGGACTTGCCAGCGCGCGGTGTCGCGGTAGCAGGCGTCGGAGCAGGCGTGCTCCTTGATGACCACCTCGGCCCCGCCAGCGCGCATGTCGCGGGCGTGGTAGGTGAGGGAAAAGTTGCTGCGGGCGAGGACGCCGGTGAGCCGGTAGCGGCCATGCGCGAGGAGCGTTCCCTCGGGCAGCGCAGCGATGGCCATCGGTCCCCTTCCTCCTCGCACGAGCGCGTTCACGCGCCCCAAGCGCGCCCGCGTCCCGAAGCGCGGCGGCTACTGTGCCACGCCAGGCTTCGCAGCGTCCATCCTGCGCAAGGAGCAGGGGCGCGGCAGCGGGAGGGGCGCAGGTCCGTACGCGCCCTGGACAGCGGGCGCTCGTTTTCCGCTTGCGGGCGCTCGTTTTCCGCTTGCGGGCGCGTGTCTCAGGAGGCGTTGATCTCGGGCGGCAAGGCGATGCGGGCGATGGGTCCGAGGCGGCGCGCTTCCTCCAGGCAGGCAGCCATCACGGAAGGGATTTCCTGGAGGTTCGGGACGATCGCCGGGGTGGCTGCGAGGGCGTCATGAGCCTCGTCACTCAGGGACCAGACGGCGTGGAAGACGCCGCGATCGGAGCGGCCCACCTGGATCTGGGCCATGGGGACCGGGAGGGTGCGCGCGCAGAAGGAGAGGAGGATCCCGGCCGCGCCGAGGGCGAGGGGGCCGCCGCGGTAGGAGAGCGAGAGGTGGTGCTGGTGCGCGTCCTCGGCGCTGGCGACGGTGTACGCGACGACCGCGCCTGCGGAGCTGACGAAAACGTGCTTCGCCGGGTCGGGAACGCCCTCACTGCGGGAAGCGTCGAGGGCCGAGGCCTTGAGGCGGACGAGGCCCTGGCCCAGCTCGACGAGGTGGCTGGCAGCAAGGAGGCGCCGGTACTTGCGGGCGCTGACGATGACGACGGCCAGAAGAAGAAGCAGCAGGAGCCCGCCGGCGATGGCCCAGGTCACGATGCCCCCTGCCGGGATCCGGCGATGCCCTGTGTGCGCACCCGCGTCGGGTATCCCACGTCGCCATCGGGTGGAAGTGTCCTCGCGCCGCCTTGGAAAGCTCTCGTGCGGCCGATCCTCGGGTCGGAGCGAGCCACGGCGCAGCGGCTAGCGGTTGCAGTGCCGATCGACATCTCGTACCGTCGTGCGAGCCCATGCTGGGGACGACGCTCGGCGGCAAATACCGCATCGTGCGGCTGCTCGGCAGAGGCGGCATGGGCTCCGTGTACGAGGCCACCGACACGGCGACCGGCAGCCGTGTCGCGGTGAAGGTGGTGACCGCGGAGGTCGCGCAGGACGCCATCCTGGTGGGGCGGTTCGGGCGCGAGGGGCGGGCCGCGATGGCGCTGGAGACGCCCCACGTGGCCCGGGTGCTCGACGCAGGGTGCGACGGCGCCGAGGGGCTGCCGTTCCTGGTGATGGAGTACCTCGACGGGGAAGACCTGCGCAGTGTGCTGCGCCGGCTGGGCCCCGTGCCCTCCGACACGGCGCTGCGGATCGTGGCGCAGGTGGCCGCGGGCCTGGTGGTGGCGCACGCGCGGCGGATCGTGCACCGGGACATCAAGCCGGCGAACCTGTTCGTGACGTCGGGGCCGGGCGGCGAGCGCACGTTGAAGATCGTGGACTTCGGGATCGCGAAGCTGCAGCCCGATCCGGAGCAGACGTCATCCGAGGTCAGCAACCTGACCCGCACCGGGAGCATGCTCGGCTCGCCGATGTACATGTCGCCAGAGCAGGCGCGGGGACACCGGGACATCGACGAGCGCGCGGATCTGTGGTCGCTCGGCGTGGTGCTGTTCCTGGCGCTGTCGGGGCACACGCCGCAACCGAGCGACACGCCGCTCGGGGAGCTGATCGTGGCGATCTGCACGGAGGAGCCGCCGCCCGTGCAGTCGGTGGCGCCGTGGGTGACGGCGGAGGTGGCGGCGATCGTGCACCGGGCGCTGCAGCTCGATCCGGCGGCGCGCTTCCGGAGTGCGTCGGAGATGCTGGCGGCGCTGATGGCGCTCCTGCCCGGAGGGTCGGCGCTGCACGAGGACATGCTGCGGCCACTCTCCGCGGCGGAGAAGGCGCGCGTCGCCCCCGTGCTGTCCGTGGGGATGCCCGTTCCCTCGGCGACGCCGCCAGCGATGCAGACGCCGATGTCGCTGCAGACGCCGATGCCGGGGATGCTGCCAGCACCACCGCCGGCGCCGAGTCACCCGGGGTGGTCGACGGGAGCGCCAGGGTTGCCCCCGCCCATGCCGAGCGGTCCAGGGGCGAGCGCACCAGCCGGGGGTCATCCGGGATGGGCGACCCAGTCGAGCCACCCGGCGTGGCCGATGCCGGCGGCGTATCCGCCCATGGGGGTGCAGGAGCAGTCGCTTGCGGGGCTCGGGACCGGGTACTTCCCGCAGCAGAGGTCGCGGCGCACGGCAGCGATCGCGATCGGGGTGGCGCTGGCGGTGGTCGGAGGGGGCGCCGGGGTGTACCTGCTCGGACGCGAGCGGGGCACGGATGCAACCTCGCAGGGAACACAGGTGCGGACCGTGCGGCTCGGGGTGGTGCCGCGCAGCGCCGAGGTGGAGGTGAACGGGTCGACGGCGAAGGCCGTGGACGGGTTCGTGGAGGTCACCGGGTCACCGGGCACCATCCACCGGGTGCGGTTGCGCGCGGACGGGCAGGAAGTGGTGCGCGAGGTGGTGATCACCGAGCAGGGACCGCGGCCGTCATCCGTGGAGCTGGTCCCCGCAGTGCCCGGCGCGAACGATGGGACCGGGGCGACGTCGGCTCCGGGCAGCGGCGACGCGCCGCCCGGGGGGAGCGCGGGCGCGGCAGGGACGGCGGGCGCGGCGGGGACGCCAGGTGCACCAGCGCGGGTGGCGCCGGGAGGAGCCGCTCCTCAGGGCGTCGCACCAGGAGGCGCCGGGGCGGGGAACACGGCGGGGGCCGCGACAGGGAGCCCGTCCGGAGCTGCGACGGGCGCAGCGCCGAAGCCTTCGGGGACGATCTGGCTGAGGCGATGAAGAGGCCGCGAGGCAGCCGGTGGCGTCGCAGGTCGGTCGCTGCGCTGGCGAGGGGCACGGCCGCGCTGGCAGCGGTGGCGGTGCTGGCCGCGGGGCCCGGGCCGGTGCGCGCAGACGGGGTCGCCGACGAGTCGGAGCTGCACTTCCAGCTCGGCGCGACGAGCTACCAGCAGGGCAACTACCTGGAGGCGCTGGAGCACTTCCTGCTCTCCAACCGGCTGGTGCCCAACCGGCGGGTGGTGTTCAACATCGCCCTCACCTACGAGCACCTCCAGCGCTACGCGGAGGCGCACCGGTACTACGTGGACGCGCTGGCCGGCGAGGAGGACGCGGCGGTCCGCAAGACGGTGGAGGAGGCGACCGCGCGGGTGGCGCCGCGGGTGGCGCTGCTCGACGTGATCACCACGCCGCCAGGGGCGACGATCTACCTCGATCGCGTGGACCTCGGCTCGTGGGGGCAGTCGCCGAGGCCGATGGCGGTGCCGCCAGGGCGCTACCGGGTGATCGCGCAGCTCGAAGGCTACGAGCCCGCCGCGATGGACAGCGTGGAGGCCACGGTCGGCAAGGAAGCGCAGGTGGCGCTGACGCTGAAGCGGATCGTGGGGACGGTGCAGGTCGAGGTGACCGGGGCGAGCGGGGCCACGGTGCGCGTGGACGACGAGCGAGGAGCGCCCGTGTGCACGGCGCCCTGTGCGCTCGACCTGCCGCCGGGCGTTCACCAGCTCCACTTCGAGCGGGAGGGGTACGTCGGCGCGCCGCGGCAGGTGACGGTGGCGGCGAAGGCGACGACCCGGGTCACGGCGGTGATGACGCCGCTCTCAGGGTCGGTGCTGGTGCGCACGGACGAGCCAGGGGCGCTGATCACGATCGATGGGCGGCCGCTCGGGTTCACGCCGGTGGTGCTGCGCGACGTGCCCGCCGGGGAGCGGCAGCTACGGGTGGCGCTGCGCGGTCACGTGCCGGTGACGGTGACGGTGACGGTGCGGCCCGGGGAGCAGGCGCAGGTGCCGCCGATCACCCTGGAGCCGCGGCGCGAGGTGACCGCGGTCTCGCGGACCACGGAGCTGCTCGACGACGCGCCGAGCTCGGTGTCGGTCCTCGACGGGCGGGAGCTGCGCGCGTTCGGCTACCCGACCATCGTCGAGGCGCTGCGGGGGGTGCGCGGGGTGGCGCTGTCGAACGACAGGGGCTACGCGTCGGCGAGCATCCGGGGGCTGGGACAGCCGAACGACTACGGGAACCGGCTGCTGGTGCTGTCGGACGGGCAGCCGCTCAACGACAACCTGCTGAACAGCGCGTACATCGGCTCGGATGGACGGGTCGATCTGCACGACGTCGACCGGATCGAGGTGGTGCGCGGGCCAGGGTCGCTGCTCTACGGGGCAGGCGCGCTCTCGGGGGTGATCAACCTGGTGACGCGGCCGCGCGACGTGCAGACCGGGGTGCACGCGGGCTTCGGGACGTACGACGACGCGGTGCTGCACGCGCGGGTGGGCGGGCAGCTCAACCTGGGGAGAGACCGGGGGGCGTGGGCGAGCGTGTCGGGCGCGCACTCGGACGGGTTCACGGTGAACGTGCCGCTGCGCGACGGGAGCGGGACACCCGCGGTGGGCGGGGTGGAGGCGTTCAAGAGCGGAGGGACGGCGGGCAGGGCCTGGTGGGGGCCCGCGACGGTGCAGTGGCTGCTCCACCACCGGGAGCAGTCGATCCCGGTGGGCGGGTACGCGACGACGCTGGGCGACCCGCGGACGCAGTTCGACGACACGCGGATGATGGTGGAGCTGCGCGTGGAGCCGAAGCTCGGCGAGCAGCTCCAGCTCATGACCCGGGTGCACGGGAACCGCTATGTGTTCGGGGGGCTGTACGCGTTCGACGATCCCGTGGAGGGCTCGCTCGACAACGTGGAGACGTACAAGGGGACGTGGTTCGGGGGGGAGGCGCGGCTGGTGTACACGCCGAAGATCCCGCTGCGGCTGACGGTGGGCGCGGAGGCGCAGCACCACCCCGAGGCGTCGATGTTCGGGGACACGGTGACGGCGAGCGGCACGACGTCGTACCTGGATTCGGAGCAGTCCTACAGCTTCGCCGCCGCCTACGCGCTGGCCGAAGGGTCGCCGCTGCCGTGGCTCAAGCTGTCCGGCGGGGCGCGGGTGGACGTGTACTCGACCTTCGGTCCCATCGTGGTGCCGCGCGCGGCGGTGATCATGAAGCCCGTCACCGGGGGGACGCTCAAGGTGATGGGGGGGCGGGCCTTCCGGGCGCCCAGCATCTACGAGCAGCGGTACGAAGACGGCGGGCTGTCGCAGGTGGTGGCCGTCGACGAGGAGCGCGGGCTGTCGCTGGAGCCGGAGTCGGTGTACTCGGGCGAGGTCGAGTACACGCAGCGGTTCCTGAAGGACTGGGCGGTGATCGGGGCGGGGCACGTGAGCTACGTGGAGGGGATCATCGCGACCATCCCCGACACGCCAGGCTCGGCGCTGGTGCGCTACGAGAACATCACCACCCCCGCGCTGGTGGCAGGGGGCGACCTGGAGCTGCGGCGCGAGTGGCGGCAAGGGTGGATGCTGTCGGCCGCCTACGGTTACCAGCGCGCGCAGTACCTGAATGATGGGCCCGGGAACCCGCGGCTCGTCAACGTGCCAGAGCACCTGGCGTCGCTGCGGGGCGTGTTCCCCATCGTGCGGGAGCTGGCGTCGTTGGGGCTGCGGATGACGCTGGAGACGCCGCGGCGGATCATCGTGCCGGACGACGCCGTGACGACCACGCAGCTCGTGGCGGACGCGACCCTCTCGGGGCAGGCGCGGGAGATGGGGCTGCAGTACGTGGTCGGGGTGTACAACCTCGCCGACCGGCGGTGGGAGGTGCCCGTGACCGACACCTTCGCGAGCCGGGTGATGCCCCAGAACGGGCGGACATTCCGTCTGGATCTGCTCTGGAGCTATCCCTGAGCGAGGCGAGGACCAGCACTCCGAGGGCCTCGTTGCTGCCTGGTCCCTGGCGCGACGCTCTCGCGAAGAACCAGGGGTAGCGACCACCGGGAGCGTAGGGGCCGATAGGCCCCTGAGCCAGGGTACGCAGTACTCAGAAGGAGACGAGGACCTTGGCCTGGGAGGGGACGAGGTGGACGCCGGCGGGCATGTTGGCGCTCGTGCCGTTGTGCCCGGTGACCGCGGTGAGCATGACGGCTTTGCGGCCGGCGAAGTAGACCTTCGAGCTGAAGGTCTTGGGCTCCACAGGGCCCATGAACGTGCCGGAGGTGACGCCGCCGTTCACGCCCGCCTCGTCGCCGCTGCTGTTCGGGATGCGCGCGCCCTCGGCGACCGTCTCCTTGTTCTCGATGAGCACGGTGGTGACGGCGTTGTTCGCCGCGGCCATCTGGGCCAGGTTGGGGTAGGGCACGGGGACGGGCGGCGCAGGGGGCGCGGGCGTCAGGCAGACGTCAGGCACGCCGAGGCACATGCCGCCGGCCTTGGTTGCTGCAGGTACCATGGTGTCTTCGTCCTCCTTCTTCCGGCTCAGCCGAGCAGCACCTTGCTGCCGTCGATGCTCGTCTCCTCGCGCGAGGCCAGCGTGGTGCGCCGGGACCAGAGCGCGTACGCGTCTTCGATGAGGGTGCGGGCGCGGCCAGCGCGCGTCTGCAGGAGGCCAGAGGCCTCGCGGAAGGTGTCGCGGGTGCGCTCCACGAGGCGGGTGGCGTTGACTTCGAGCCGCTCGACGGTCTCGACGATCTCGGCGGCGGTGGTGGCCACCCGGCGGGCGACGACCGTGGCCTGGCCGGTGGTGAGCTGGGCGGCGTCGGCGCGGACCTCGACACGGGTGGCCTCGATGGCGGTGGTGGCGGCGTCGATGCGGAGCTGAGGGGTGGTCGCGTCGTCGCCAGCGCGCACCTCGACGCGGTGGCCGGCGCGCTGCACGAGGGTGCCCTCGGTGGTGAGCTCCAGGTCGAGGCCGGCGCGCACCACCACCCGGCCCAAGGGCGCGGCGAGGGTCAGGTCGCCGTCGGGCGCGGCGATCTCGGCGGCCCCCTCGGCGAAGCGGACGAGGAGGCGGCCTGCGGCATCGCGGATGGCCAGGGCTTCACCCTCCAGGGACGCGGAGCCGCCGCCAGGGAGGGTCAGCGCAGGTGGGCGCGCCGCGTGGAGGACGCCGATCACGTAGAGGTCGTCGCCGCTGGCTGCCACGAGCACGCGGTCGCCGAGGGCAGGGCGGTAGGAGGTGGCGAGCGCGAGGCGGGCGGGGGTGGAGACGCGGCCGGGGGCTGGTTCGTCGAGGTGGACCTGCGCCGGGTCATCGTCGAGGGCCACCACGGAGGCGGTGCGGATGGGTCCCGGATCCGGAGGGGGGGCGGGAAGGGGCCGTGCTGCTTTCATGCGGTTCGCCATGAGGGTCTCCTCTCGCTGGGCTTCCAGGGTTCGGACGTGCGCTCGACGCAGGGAGCGTCGGGCGTCGGACAGGCTCGCTCGGGCATCGCTCAGCTCCCCGCCTTGAAGTCCTCGGCGCGGGCGCGCTCCGGATCGGTGGGACGTGCGCCTTGCAGGCGCGCTCCGGTGAGGTCGGCGCCCTCGCGCCGCACCCGGTGCAGGTTGCTCCCGGAGAGGTCGGCGCTGCGCAGGTCGCTGCCGTCGAGGCGGGCGTGGGAGAGGTCGGCGTCGCGGAAGGCAGCGTCGCGGAAGCTCGCACCACGCAGGTCGGCGGCCTCGAAGCGCGCCTTGACGAAGCTCGCGCGGTCGGCACGCACCTTGCGGAGCGTGGCCCGGTCGAGGGAGGCGTCGTCGAGCGTCGCGTCGCGCAGGTCGGCCTCGTCGAGCGTCGCGTCCGAGAGGTTGGCGAGCACGCCCGCGAGCCGCGCGAGCCTGGCGCTGCGCAGGTTGGCGCCAGCGAAGCTCGTCTGGCGCGCGACGGCGCGGGTGAGGTTGGCGCCCTCCAGGGAGGCCCCCGAGAAGGTGCTGTTGGTCAGGTCGCAGGCGGTGAAGTCGACCTGCTCCGCGCGGGTGTCGTCGAGCAGGGTCTGGAGGATGGCCGCGCCCGCGAGCCGGGTGCGCCGGAGGTCGACGCCGCTCAGCACCGCCTTGAAGAGCTTCGCGCCGCGGAGGTCGGTCTCGTCGAGGAGGCAGCCGGTGAGGTGGGTGGAGCGGAGGTCGGCGTTCGCGAACGTGGCGGCGGTGAGGTTGGCGCCGCGGAGGTCGGTGCCGTCGAGGAGGGTGTCGTTGAAGCAGGCCCGGACCAGCACCGCGCCGGCGAGCGTGGCGCGGGTGAGGTCGCAGGCGTCCAGGGTGACCTCGGTGAGGTCGGCGCCCGTGAGGTCGGCGCCCGTGAGGTCGAGGCGGGACAGCCGCGCGCCGCCGAGATCGGCGCCTGCGAGCACGGCTTCTTTGAGGTCGGTGCCCGTGAGCTGGGCGTCGCGCAGGCGCGCGGCCTGCAACGAGGCGCCCTGGAGGCGGGCCTGGGAGAGGGTCGCCGCTTCGAGGTCGGCGCCCGTGAGGTCGGCGCCCGTGAGGTCGGCCTCGGCGAGGCTCGCGCCGACGAGGCGGGCCTCGGTGAGCACGGCGCCGACGAGCTGGGCGCGATCCAGCTTGGCGCTGGAGAGGGTGGCCTTCGGGAAGGCGGCGGCGCTCGCGCTCGCGCCCGAGAGGTCTGCGCCGTCGAGCGCGGCGCCGGAGAGGTCGGCGTCGTCGAGGACCGCGTTCGAGAGATCGGCGTGGGAGAGGCGCGCCGAGGTGAGGATGGCCCCCCGGAGCACGGCGCCACGCGCGGCGGCCCGCACCAGGGAGGCTCCGACGAGGTGCGCGCCCTCCAGGGAGGCGCCGGCGAGGAGGGCGCCGGAGAGGTCGGCGTCGGAGAGCGTGGCGCCCGCGAGCTGGGCGCGTTCGAAGCGCGAAGGTGCGCCGGTCTCGTCCCAGGGTGCGAGCACGCCCGTCAGGTCGGCGCCGGAGAGGTCGGCCCCCGCGAAGTCGACGGCTGCGAAGCGGCTCCCGCGCAGGCTGGCACCCTTGAGGCGCGCGCCTCGCGCGAGGCAGCGGCGCCAGGTGATCCCCCGCAGGTCGGCCCCCTCGGCCACGAGGCCGCCGAGGTCGACGTCCTCGATGGTCTCGCCCGCGAGGCGCTCGCCGCGGGCGAGGCGGGCCAGAAGCTCGGCGCGGGAGCGGATCATGCGTCCTCCTTGAGCTTGGTCTGGGTCAGCACGGCGAGGTCGAGCCTGGCGCCTGCGAGCTTCGCCTTCCAGGTCTCGGCGGCATGCAGGTTGGCTCCCCGGAGGTCGGCGCGCGTGAGGTCGGTGGACTCCAGGTTGGCGCGCATGAGGTTGGCCTTGAGGAAGCTCGCGTCCGCGAGCACGGCGCGCGCGAACCGGCCGTCCACGAGGTCGGCGCTGGAGAAGATGGCGCGCACGGCCGAGGCGCGGGCGAAGCTCGACTCCCGGAGGGACGCGCCGAGGAAGCTCGCGTCGTCGAGCGCAGCGCGGTCCCAGATGCCTCCCTTGGCCTGGATCCCGTCGAGCGCGGCTCCGATCAGCGAGACACCGTCGGCGCGCGCGCCATCGAGCCGCGCCTCGCGGAAGGACACGCGCGCGCCGCGCGCATCGTAGAGGCGGATGGAAGGCAGGGTCGCCTTGTCGAAGGTGGCGCCGTCGAGCACGGCGGAGGACAGGTCGGCGCCCTCGATCTCCGCGCCATCGAAGCGCGCGTCGCTCAGGTCGGCCTTCGCGAAGCTCGGCCGCTCTCCCCGCGCGTTGCGGAAGCTCGCCCGGGGAGCCCGGACGCGCCCGAGATCGGCCTCGGTCAACCGCGCGCCCTCGAACCGGGCGCCGGCGAGGCTGGCCTCGGTCAGATCGGCCCGCGTCAGGTCTGCGCCGTCGAGCACCGCGTCGTCGAGGTCGGCCCCCGAGAGCTGGGCGTGACCGAGCTGGGCCCCGGAGAGGCGGCACCCGCGGAGCTGGGCCCCTTGCAGGTTCGTGCCGACGAGGGAGCGGCCCGTCAGGTCGAGCGCGGAGAGGTCTGCGCCGGCCAGGTCAAGGCCATCGAGCGCTTCGCCGGCCGCGAGCCGCGCCTCCACCCGCGCGCGCATCGCCCGCGCTTCGGCCGGAGACGTGGCAGCACCGGCTGGCGCAGGCGCAGGGGACGCGGGCGCGCCTGGCGCTGCAGGGGCAGCCGCGGTGGCGCTGGCGGTGGGGGTCGACGCTGCGGAGACCGAGGCGGCTGCCGCGCCCGCGGCCACGCCGACTGCCGGTGCTGCCGGTGCAGCAGCGGCGGCAAGCCTGGCCCGGACGCGGGCCTCGACAGGGTCGGGCGCTGTGGGGGCGGCGTCGTTCGCAGGGGGCTCGCTGGTGTCGGTCGTGGGGAGGTCCCGCGAGGCCCGCGCTGCCAGGTAGCGGGACAGCACCTCCTCGGGGCGGGTCGGCGCGGAGGAGGTCTCCTCGGACATGACGAAGAGCTCGGCCACGTCCGAGGCGTCGTCGTCGCGCACCTCGAGGACGCCGCGCCACACCAGGTCGAGCTTCATCGCCTCGACGTCGAAGTGCACCGTGTCGAGCCGCAGCAGCACCTCGAGCAGCTCGCTCCCCGCTTCCCTGGTGCGCTGCGCGAAGGCGCGGGCGCGCACGCCAGGGAGGCGCCCTTCGAGCAGGGGAATGTCAGGTCTCATGCCCTCCAGCGCGAAGGACTCGTCCCCGCGCACGGCGTCGAGCTGCTGCGCCGGGGGAGCCGCCTGGAAGTAAGCCCAGTCGAAGTCCTCGGGGAACCAGGGCCAGCGCTCGACGCGCCAGCGCGCGTCGTAGGTGCCGAGCATCTGCGTGCGCCGCGACCACCGCGCCGGGACGGGGCCGAAGCCCACGGGCGCTGGCGTATCGGTCGGATCGCGGATGAGGCGCTCGGGGTCCTCCAGGCTGGGCAGCCGGGTCGCGCCGTCCGGACCTGGCGCGCGTCCCACGCCCACCGGGTTCGCGTCGAAGCCAGGCCCGCCGTAGGCGTGCTCGTGCACGAGCGGGAGGCTGGTGAATGGACGGGGCGCGGTGGGGGCGAGGGCGACGACGGCGCGCTCCCAGCGCCGCTCGCCGAAGACGGCGATCTTGCGCTCGAAGCCAGCGCTGCCGCGCCCGAAGCGGAACCTCACCTGCGCCGCGGGGGCGCCGCCGCCCGGCGCGTAGGCGTTGCCGGTCAAGGTGACGTCGGTCCGCGGCTTGAAGATCGCGAAGTCCGAGGGGTAGAGCAGGCTGCGCGCCGGGTCGCCATCGAGGTGCACGTCACCCGAGGGCATGTCGGGCTCGGGGCGAAGGCGCGCAGGGCCGTCAGGAACCAGGTCGAAGGTGCCCTTGACGACCACCACGCGCGCATCGCGGGGAGGTCTCACCTGCCAGGGCAGGGTGAACGCGATGAACGGCGCGGCCGGCACCACGGGGATCGCGTCGCTCGGGCGCGAGGGGAGCACGACTGCGCTCGCAGCAGGCACGGACGACGCGGCACCGGACGGCGGTTCGGGAGGCGCTGCGTGGAAGAAGCGCGAGGCGGCAACCGGGGCGGCGGACGGCGACGAAGGTCTGGGCGGTGCCGGCGGCGAGGACAGGCGCGCCTCTGGGGGCGGTGACGACACCCGCGCTGGTGGTGGCGGCGAGGATGGTCGGGTGGGGATGGTCGGGGGCGACACGGCCGGCTTGGCCCCGGCCGGCAGGGGGAAGGTCTCCTCCTCGGTCACGGGCGCCCCCGGCGCAGGGACAGGCTGGTGGGACCAGGGAGCGCCCGGCAGCGGCGTGCTCGTGACGCTCGGTCGCGGCCCGGGCGCAGATGCGGCGCCGGCGAACGGGAGCACGGCGTGCGGGTCGCTCTCGGACGACGACGGCGAGATCGCCACGGTGTGGTCGTGCGTGGGGCGAGGCGAGGCGACGACCTTGTCGAAGGGAAGCCCACGCCGGTGCGCGGCATGCGCGATCTCGTCGGGCGAGAGCGCCAGGGTCCTGTCCGAGACAGGCGCCTTCGTGACTTCCATCGCGTGCACAGGGGCGCCCGACACCGGCGTGCTCCCCGGAGGCCTGTCCTCCGCAGGCGCGCGTGCAGGTTCGCGTGCAGGCGCGCCTGCAGGTTCGCGTGCAGGTTCGCGTGCAGGTTCGCGTGCAGGTTCGCGTGCAGGTTCGCGTGCAGGTTCGCGTGCAGGTTCGCGTACTTGCGTGGCTGCGTTGTCGTCCACCTCGCCGGAGGTCGTCTCCTCGACGGCCACCGTGATGGCCTGCTCCGCAGGAGGCGCCTCGGGCCAGGGGATCTCCTTGCCAGGCCGCGCCAGCGCGACGACCACGTGCATGCCCGCGGCGTGCTCCTCGCTCCGGAGCGGGATCACCGCGCGCCAGACCAGCTCGACGCGCTGGGTGTCGCTGTCGATCCGCAAGGTGTCGGCGAGCATCTCGACAGGGCGACCGAAGGCAGGCGACGGGTTCGAGAGGCCATGCACGCGCGCCACGGCGATGAGGCCGGGGAGCCGCGAGCGCACCCGCGGCAGGGTGGGGTGGAGCCCCTCCAGCAAGATCCACTCGTCACCCGCGAGGTAAGCGCTCCGCTGATCCGGCGGCGCTGCCTGGAAGTAGGCGTAATCGAGCCCCTCCGGCACCACCGGGATGGCCTGGTCCAGCGCCTTGCGCGCCGTCGCGTCGACCATCTGCTTCCGCGATGGCCAGCCTCGCGAGATGGGCCCGAAGCACGCGGTGCGCGTCGGGTCCTGCGGGTCGAGGACGTTCGGGAGAGAGGCCTTGCGCCCGCTCTCGCCGAAGCCCGCGCCGAAGGGGTTGTCCTTCCACCCGATGCCCCCGAAGGCCCGCTCGTAGGTGAGGGGCATGCGCTCGAATGGCGCCGGAGGATCGTCACCGCGCCGGTCTCCCACGACGAGGAGCACCTTGTCGAACACGGACTGCTCGCGGAACACGGCGAGGCGCACCTCCAGCGAGGGCACCGCGCCGGCAGGCGCGTACGCGTGCCCCGTGAGGACCACGTCGGCTTGCCGCAAGTACGGCACGAGGTCCGGAGTGACGCGAACGCTCCGCGTCGGGATGTCCTGGTGATGAAGCTCCTTGCGCAGGATCGGCGCAGGCTCCTCCAGGGTCATCTCGGCCTCGTCGACGATGCCAAACGTCGCCTTGACGATCACCGTCACGTAGAGCTGCCCGCGCGAACGCCACAGGAGGGCACCGCATGTCACGGGGCTCTGCGCGGTGATGGCCAGCGGCCAGGGGACCTCGCGGATCATTGGAGGCCCCAACATACCTCAGAGCGTGGCCTCACAATCGCCGTTTCCTTGGCCCCGCGCGCGACGGCCGGATACCTGGAACGACCCTACGGCAAGGAGACGATCTTTGGGCGCACTTAAAGGGACGATCACGTACACGAAGCTCTATGTGCGCGGCGAGCTCGCCGACAGTTTCCGCGATCTGTTCGTGGAGCGGGTCAGGCTCCGCGCGTTCCAGCCGCTCACGGTGGAGGCAGAGGCCGATCAGCAGTCCGGCTGGTGCTCCATCGAGGATCCGCTGGACACCGATCTCGACCACAACAAGCTGTACTTCGGCTCTTACCTGAACCTCGGTCTCCGCACGGACAAGTGGGTGATCCCGGGGCCGCTGCTCAAGGCCCACCTCGCCGAGGCAGAGCGCGCCCACCTCCAGAAGCGCGGCAGGGAGCGGCTCTCCAAGAGCGAGAAGGAGGAGATCCGGACCAACGTCTCCCGGCGCCTGCGCAAGCAGGTGCTGCCGGTGATGAACGTCGTGGATCTGTCATGGAACCTGGACACCGGCGTCGTCCGGTTCTGGAACCAGTCGCCCCGGGTGCTGGAGTCGATGATGGAGATCTTCGAGGATACCTTCAGCGTGAACCTCCTGCCCGAGAGCCCCGGCGCATCGGCGGTGACCATGGGCCTCTCCGACCTCCACACCCGCGCCCTCGAAGCACTGACGCCGACGGCCTTCCACCCCGCCTTCGCCTGAGGAGAACGCCATGCATCTGGTCGATTTGATCGAGAAGCGAAGGTTCGTCGGCCGCGAATTCCTCCTCTGGACGTGGTTCCAGAGCGAGCTGCGCGAGGGCCGCTTCGACGTGGAGGGCTTCGGGCCCTGCGAGATCCTGCTGGAAGGGCAGCTCACCCTCACCCTGGACAAGGAGCAGAGCCGGCTCAAGGGCACCGCGCCGAGCACGGCGCCCGAGGCCCGCGAGGCCCTGCGCCAGGGCAAGCTCCCCACCCAGGCCCGGATGCGCATCGAGCGGGGAGAGCTGGTCTACACCTTCGTGATCCAGGCCGACACGCTCAACCTCTCCGGCGTGCGCATCCCGGCGCAGGTGAAGGAAGAGGAGGACGAGCGGTTCTACGAGCGGATGTACCTCGTGGAGGAACTCGAAGCGCTGCTCGGCGCGGTGTACGCGGAGTTCCTCGCCCAGCGCCTCTCGACGGCGTGGGAGAAGACCGTGGCGCCCGCCATCCGGAGCTGGATCCGCGGCGAGGCCGTGGACCCGGCTGCGCTCAAGCGGCTGCGCGTGGCCCCCGTGGGTCAGGGCGCAGGGCAGAGCGCGGCGTCCACACCGGACGCGGCCGGCACCCAGGCAAAGGGGCGGCCCGCACGTCCCACGACGATGGCTCCGCCTGCTCTCGACGAGCGCGACGAGCGCAACGACCGCGACGACCGCGACGGTCGCGGCAAAGGCGCAGCACGCGCCGTGGCCTGAGCGGCGATCGCCGACCAGTCACGGTGGTAAGATGAGGGGCTGCACTGGAGGCAGCCGCCTCATGTCCCACCCCCAGGATCCGCAGCGACCCCACCGTAGCCCTGCGCGCGAAGCTGCCATCCAGGCAGCCCTCGCGGAGATGCGCGTGGAGTACCGGGCGCAGCTCCCCGGCTACCTCGACGAGATCAGCACGTGCATCGCGCGCGTGCAGCGCGGCGAGGGCGATGCCGACGACCTCGCCAGGGCCAGGTTGCTGGCGCACCGCATCCGTGGCACCGCTGGCTCGTACGGGTGGTCGGCCCTGAGCCAGGCCCTCGGTCGCGTGGAGGATACGCTGGAGGCGGGCGACGCGGCGCCCGCCGGCGAGATGCTCGCTCAGCTCGCGGCGGCGCTGGCCGACGCGAAGGCGGCGTTCATGGCGGTGTGAGACGAGGGCGCTGCGGCATCGTGCCCCGGCGCGTGCTGGGCAGGCCAGGCCGTGCGGGCCGCGATGCTGGAGATGGTCTCGATGAGCTGCTCGAGCTCGATGGGCTTCGCCACGAAGTCTCCCACCCCGAGCACCGAGAACCGCCAGCGATCCGCCTCGCCGAGCTTGGCGCTCATCACCACGACCCGCGCCTGATCGCCCTGCGGCAAGGACCGCAGGCGCGAGAGCGTCCCCACCCCGTCGAGGCCCGGCATGTCGAAGTCGAGGAGCACGAGGTGCGGCGGCTGTCGCCACGCGCTGACCAGGGCCTCGGCGCCGGTGGCCGCCGCCACGAGTTCCAGCGATTCCTCGTAGAAGGCGAGCTGCACGGCGCGGGTGGCGAACCGCCTGAAGGCCGGATCGTCGTCCACCACCAGCACCCGCCGGGCGCTGCTGTCGTAGCGCTCGCGCCGCGGTGAGGGAGGCGGAGGATCGATGCACTCCGTCACGCCCAGCGCCGCCATCAGCGCCTGCGCGAAGGCGGAGCACGTCGCGTGGCGCTCTGCCGGGTCCTTGGCGAGGGCCCGCCGGAAGACCGCGTCGGCCGCGGCGAGTTCCGGGCGGAGCTGCGAGATGGCCGGCGGGCTCGTGTGCGCGTGATCGTGCAGCACCTGGGCAGCCACCAGGTCGTCGAACGGAGGCCGGCCGCAGAGCAGCTCGAACGAGAGACAACCGAACGCGTAGACGTCGGTCCGCGGAGAGACGGTGGTGTGGGCCGAGAGGTGCGTCTGCTCCGGCGCCATGTAGAGCGGCGTCCCCCCGCTCATCGCCCACCGCTCGGTGGGATCGGTGACGGCGAGCCCGAAGTCCACGAGCACCGGGCGCCCGGTGTCCTCCTCGATGACCACGTTGTCGGGCTTGAGGTCCCTGTGAACGATGCCCGTCTCGTGCACGGCATCGAGCCCGGCGGCGAGCCGGCTGATGATGGTGAGCGCCCGGTGGAGCGGGATCTGGGCGCGGTGCAGCCAGTGCTCGGCCAGGATGTCGCGCACCGTCTGGCCGCGGACGTACTCCATCACGAAGAAGCACGCGCCTTCGTGCCTGCCGAAGGCATGGACCTGAACCACATGCGGGCTCCGGATCGAGGCGAGCGCGGCCGCCTCTTTGCGCAGCGCCTTGACCCACTCCAGATCGTTGCCCAGCTCGGGCGAGACGACCTTCAGCGCCACCTTGCGCCCGAGGCCCTCGTCCGAGGCGAGGTAGACGATGCCCATCCCCCCTCGGCCTATCTCGGCTTCCACGTGGTATCGCCCGTCGATGACGACCTTCGCGCCTTCAGCGCGACGGCCACGACAGCGCGGGCAAAAAGAACCCTCCAGCGGCCACGCCGGGATACTCGCGATGGCATCCAGCCCATGCACGGTGAACCCGCACCAGGTGCATTCGATCGTCATGGTTTACCCCCCCTTGGGCTACCATTCTGGTTTCACTGATGTAACGGAGCCAGTTCGGCACGGCAAGGGCGGCGGGCAAAACTCGGTTCACCCGGGTGTGCTCAGAGCATGAGCCGGTTCCCCGGCTGGACACGAACCAGCGTCACGGGCGGATCGCTCAGCCGGATTTCTTCGATGAAACTTCCGGAGACGTCTGCACCGTGGGATCCGACCACCACGGTAACGCCGCGCTCGTGAGGCACGACAACCTGGTCCTGCGGGACGAGCGCACCTTCGCCTCGGTTGGCCTCGATCTGCCGCACCCAGGCCTTCGTCGCTCCGCCGCGCAGCGTCACCCACGCCGACACCGGCGTGGCGAAGGTGGTGCCGTGCCCCGCCAGCACGTGCAGGGGAGCCCCTGCCACATGCGCCCCTCCTCCTTCGGACAGGTCTGCGCCTCCGTCCCAGGGGGGAGTGTAGATCCACGGCGCATCCGTCGGCGGGTGGTGCTCCACCGTGCCCTCGGGCGTCGAGACCCGCACCGTCCCGTGCGTAGGATCGAGCTGAAGGCGCGTCACCAGGACCTCGTTCGAGAGGAGCGAGATCGCGGCGCTGACCAGCCTGCCTTTTCCGTCGAGCGTGACCTGCTCCTCCACCCGTCGGCGCGCGCCGTTCTCCTCCTCGACCACGGTCTCACCCTGCAGCGACTCTCCGCCATCGGCGGCGACGACGCGCGTCATGCGCGCGGTGACGCCCGGCCCGGTGAAGTGCAGCACCTCGGACTGACCTCCGGTGACCTCCCCGGTGATGCTCTCATCGGCCACGGCCTCGGCGCAGCCCGCGAGCAGCAAGGAGGACGCTGCCAGGATCGCGGGCCTGCGGAGGCGCGCCCAGACGGAGACAGACGTGGACTTGAGGGAGGGGTCCATGGCGGTGGTTCCTTTCGCAGTCGGCTCCGCGGCGCGCCCCCCGGGGCGGTGTCGGGCCTCTCGATCGGATAGCTCCCGCGCGCGCTGGATGTGACAGACCCCAGCGCGATTTTTCGACGCGCTCTATCCCCTGCAGCCGAGCGCCCTGGAACGCCCGCGCGCCGCCTCTGCGGTGATGCTCCGCGGTCGCGCCGCTCCCCACCGGTGGAGCACCACACCGTAAGCTGCGCAGGCGCCCTCGCGGTCCCCCGTCTCTTCACGAAGCTGACCGAGCCACAGGTGCGTGCGCGTGTGCTCCACGGGGAAGTCGAGCGCCATGCAGCTCCGCGAAGCGCCCTCGAGCCAGCGGCTCGCCTCGGCGCTCTGCCCCCCGAGCCGGAACGTCCGACCCACCGCGGCGTCGATGGCCGTCTGGGGCCTGAACGGAGGGAGGGGCTCGAAGCGCGGCAGCGCCTTCAGCGCCTCGCGCGCGTCGGCCTCGTCCTCGACGAGCCCCGCGTAGCCGTGCAACCAGAGAAAGCTGCGCGACACCGGCGTGAGCCGCTCGGTCCAGCTACTGAGCCACGGCTCACGACGCGCGACGACGCCGCGTCGGTCGAGGAGGCCAGCGCGGCGCGCGATAAGGAGCAAGGGTGGGGTGGCGTCGCTCGCGAGGGCAGAGTCCTCGGCGCCCGGCGCGGGCTCCCAGGCGTCACGCCGATCCAGGAACCCGAGCGCGACCTCGCCGGCCTCCGCGGCACGCCCGCTCTCTTCGAGCGCGAGCGCGCGGAGCAGCGCGGCCCCACCACGCACGACCTGCTGCCGGCTCGACGAAGCCACCGCCCGTTCGAGCCCCCGGGCCGCGCTTTCCGCCGCCTCGAACTCACCCCCGAGCAGATCGGCGCGGATCCTGGCGATGAGCAGCATCTGCTGGAGGTCCGTGGCGATCGGGGCTGGCAGGCCCGCGAGCGCCTCCTCCCCCTGCCGCAGCGCCTCGCGCACGGTGGGGAGCGGTTGCCCACGAGAGGCCAGCGCGTTCGCGAACGAGGGGTACGTCGCGGCAGGCACCACGGAGGACGCGAGCAACCTCCGCGCCGAGCGCTCCGCTCCCTCGCAGTCTCCCAGGCTGGAGCGCACGAGGAGCTGGGTCTGCAGGCAGAGCGTGGCCCGCGGCGACTCTCCGATGCAGCGGTCGAGCACCGCCTGCGCCTCCTGGAACCGCCCCCGGTAGGCGTGGTAGGTGGCGATCGCCGCGAGCGCGCGCGCGAAGGCCGGATCGATCTGGAGCGCGTGCTCCAGGAAGCCGATCGCCTTGTCGAAGTCGGAGTAGTTGGCGGTCGCCGAGCCGAGCAGGAACCAGATCTGGGCGTCGCCTGGAGAGCGGTCCGCGAGCCGCTGGAGCCGCCGGATGGCGACTGCCCAGTCCGCGGGCTGGTTGCGCACCACCGGCTCCACCGCGTTCAGGAGCGCCTTCTCGCGCTCGCTGAGCGTGTGCGCCATCGCCTCCGCCCGGCGAAAATGCTCGCGCGGCCGCTCCACGTCCTTGGCCAGGATGAACGCGCTCAGGGCGAACTGCACGTGCACCGCCGTGAACGAGGGATCCAGCTCCAGCGCCCGGTGCAGCGACACGAACCAGCCTCCGCCGTTGCGAAACGCCGCGAGCGCTTCCCGGTACTGGGCAGCAGCCTCCGGCTTGACCGAGGCTGGAACCGGCAGGTCCGTCACCGCCGTCAACGCCGCCCCCGCGAGGGAGGTGGCGGGCGTGGTGGGACCAGGCGCCAGGGAGGGAGGCGCGGTGAGCGCGAGCGAGGCACCCTCGCGCGAGGAGCCGAGGTCGCGCAGGCCGAACGCCACCACCCCCGCGACCGCAGCCGCCCCGACGGCAGCCGCGACGATGCCCGCGAGCCCTCCCCAGCGCCTCGCTGCCGGCGTGGCGTCGAGGGCCCGCAGCACCGCTCCCGCGTCGGCGTAGCGCGCCGCGGCCTCCTTGCGCAGGCAGCGCAGCGCGACCCTCTCCAGGTCACGCTCCACCCCGGAGCGGATCGACGAGGGCGACGGGGGCTCGTCACGGTCGATGGCGATGATCAGCTCCACCAGGGTCGCCCCCACGAACGGCCGCCGCCCCGTGAGCAGCTCGTACAGCAGCACGCCGAACGAGAACACGTCGCTCCGGGCGTCCACCGGCCAGCCCTTGGCCTGCTCCGGCGACATGTACCCGGGTGTACCGAGGATGCGCCCCTCCGCCGTCTCGGTGGTGGAGAGCCCTCCAGGCATGGACTCGGCGCGGGCCACCTTGGCCAGCCCGAAATCCAGCAGCTTCACCTGCCCGTCGTCGGCGATCATCACGTTCTCGGGCTTCAGGTCCCGATGCACGACGCCCGCCGCGTGCGCCTTGGCGAGCGCCCTGGCGATCGCCCGGGCCACGCGCCGCACCTCCTCCCCTGGCAGGGCGCGACCTCTCACCGGCCGGCGCTCCAGCACCGCGCGCAGCGTCTCGCCCCGGATCAGCTCCATGGCGATGAACACCCAGCCATCCGCCTCGCCCACGTCGAAGATGGTGGCGATCCCCGGATCGCTCAGCGCTGCCGCCGAGCGCGCCTCCCGCAGGAAGCGCCGGCGCCGCCCTTCGTCCCCCGACCACGGGAGCACCTTGAGGGCGACGTCGCGACCCAGGGTCACGTCCTCGGCCGCGAACACCACCCCCATGCCGCCGCGCCCGAGCTCTCTCCGGAGCACGAAGCGACCCAGGGTCTCCCCCGGGCGAGGCATGTCCTCCGGTTGCTCGGGCCGCGTGGAGATCCGGGCCACCTCGGCCAGGAAGGGGTCGGGCGTGATCGAGCCTTCACTGTCGAGGTCCGACAGGTCTTCCTCGCCACTGTCTTCCGCTTCACCCCTGCGTGCCCGGGAGCCCTGGTCCATGAACGCTCGCAGCATATCGCGGTCGCCAGCGTCGGTCGGCAGAGAGCGCGGTGCCCTCGCCCGACCTGCCGTCGTTCTCCTGACATCCCGCGGGGATAGATGCCGCCCGGGGACCATGTGAACCCGACAGGTGGCGATCTGCGCGGCGGCCGGCCAAGATGGCCGGGCATCCACCCAGACGGACGCGGTTGACCGACTGACCTATGAACGTGCAGCAGAGGGAAGAGCTGGAGGCGGCCATCCGCGAGCGCGCCGAGCGCGGCGACACGACCGGCGCCACAGAGGTCGCGCTCCGCGGCTACGGCCGGGAGATCTTCGAGTTCCTGGCCGCCCTGCACCACAACGAGGACGACGCCTCGGAGGTCTTCTCCCTCTTCGCCGAGGGTGTCTGGCGCGGCCTGCCCCGCTTCGGCTGGCGCTCGTCCTTCCGCACGTGGGCTTACAGCGTCGCGCGCAAAGCCTCGCTGCGGTTCCGCCGCGATGCCCGGCGGCGCGCCGCGCGCCTGGGCCCCCTGCCGGAGTCCGCGCACCTCGAAGCGATCGTCGCCGAGGTGCGCACCCAGACCCAGTCGTGGCTCCAGACCGAGCGGAAGAACCGCTTCGCTGCCCTGCGAGAGTCGCTGCCGCCCGAGGACCAGACGCTGCTCCTCCTCCGCGTGGACCGCCAGCTCTCCTGGATCGATCTGGCGCGGGTCCTGCACGAGGACGACACCGCCCTGCTGGAGGGTGAGGACCTGAAGCGCGAGGCAGCCCGCCTCCGGAAGCGCTTCCAGCTCCTCAAGGAGAAGCTCTACGAGATGGGGCGCCGCGAGGGCCTCGTGCGCCGCGACGACGAGGAGCGTTGAAGACGCTCACGCCCGGCGGCGCTCAGGCCGGGTAGCGCGGACGAGGGGCGCCGACAGGGCTCACTCGGGGCAGATCTGCAGCGTGCCGGCGCCCTGGTTGTTCCCGGGGTGGCAGTCGGCAATGGTGCCGCTCGGGTCGACGACCACGAAGATGTTCCCGGTCCCGCTCACGGTGCCCGTGCACGAGACTTCCTCGCAGTCGCCCGGCATGAGGAGCGCCTGCGTCTCCGCGCTGCAGAGCACCGTCGTCGTCCCGGAGCCGTCGTTCGACTGCAGCTCCACGGTGACCCCGTCCTGCACCGGGTTGGTCCCGCGGTTGCACACCCGGGTCCTCAGCGTCAGGTCCCCGGCGCTACCGCTGCAGAGCGAGCCGGTGTCGGTGATCACCGCCGTCAGGTCGGCGACGTTGAGCACCCCGAGGTCCCCCTGCGTGTTCTGCCGGAAGTTGTTCATCCCGGGCTGCGTCCAGTTCGGCGCGACCTGGCTGGAGGAGGGGATGCGCGCGTCGTCGGTCACGTGCGTGACCGAGTAGGCGTGCTGGTTCCAGATGGGCCGCGAGGAAGCCCAGGCATCCTCGGGGTCGCGCAGGATCATGAACCCACCGCTCTGCGTCGCCGGCCCCGAGTTCGGGAAGAGCGGGTCCGTCGCCGGGCAGCCTGGCCCCGGGGAGCGCGCCACCACGATCTCCGTGGCGAAGTCGCCGTCCACGTCAGCGATGACGGGCAGCTCGAAGCCTGTCGAGTTGGAGGCCGGCGCGCTGAAGATCACGTTGCCGGTCTTGCCCTCGTAGACGCGGATGTAGCACTCGTCGCCGTACACGGCCTCGGCGTTGCCATCGCCGTTGAAGTCGAAGACCGACGACCCTGTGCCGCTCGATGAGAAGTCCTGCGAGAGCTGGGCCCAGAGCACCCCGTCGGGGAGCGACTCCATCCCCGGCGGCCGCTCGCACTTCCCTCCTGGCCGCTCTGCCGGGCTCTGGCCCCCGAGCGCCGCCACGCAATCGGGATCGTAGACCGCGTAGTACTGGTTCGCCGCCGCCGCGAACTCCACCTGCCCGTCGCCATCGAAGTCGCTCGCCGTGGGCGGGCCGCCATGCCCCCCGGGCTGACCTGCATCGTGGTGCAGCGCCACGGGACCCCACACCACCGTGCCGTCGATCGTCTGCACCCGGATCGTCCCCGAGCTGTTGGGGTTGAAGGTGGTGGTCTCGGCCGACACCACCACCACCTCGGGCAGCTCGTTCGGGAACGGGTGCCCCGCGATCTGCGAGTACTGACCGAGGTCGGCGATGGCCACGTGCCCGGCCTTCTGCGCCGTCGCATCGGGGACGAAGAAGCCCTTGGTCACCCACGCCGAAGCGCCCTGGTCCCAGCCAGCGACCCGATCGAAGCGCACCAGCTCCGGCATCCCGTCGAGGTCGACGTCGGCGATCGACGACATCACCCCGTGGCTCAGGTAGGCGAAGTCGCTGAAGGTGTTGAGCAAGCAGCCATCGGCGTCGAACACCATCTCATCGACGATGATCTCGGGCGACCCGTCGTCATTGATGTCCCAGATCCCGGGCCCGTAGTTCGCCTGGTTCGAGCTGAAGTTGACGAGGGTGTCGCCACCTGCGCTGCAGACCCTCCCGTACCAGCGCCGCGACAGCGTCGGCGTGCCACTTGCCGTATCGATCTCCAGCGCGTACAGGTTCAGGGGGACACCATTCCCCGAACCGCTGGTCCGGTGCATGCCCACGATCTCGGGGTGCCCACCCGTCGGCACGTCGCCGTCGAGGTCCCCGATGGCCCACTGCGTCCCGTACGCTGGCCGGTTCTCGTCCGTGGCGTCGTCCGCGCCGCCGATCCGCATCTGCTCCTCGCAGGTGCGGCCGTCGAAGACCCGGACCGTACCGATACGCGCCGACGCGATGTTCTGGAACGTCGTCATCACGATCGACGGCTGGAGCTTGCCGGGATCGTCGTCGAGGTTCAGGTCCGCCACGATCGGGGCCGTGTAGACGTAGATGGATTGCGCGGTCGGATCGCTGGGATCACTCGGCGCCATCCACTCGCATTGTACCGTCGGGCTCACGCCCTCGGGCACCTCCTGCCGCTGGCAGTCGGGATCGTTGATCACGTCCGGAGGAACGCCATAGGGGATGCAGTCCCCGTTCGCGTCGCAGTACGAGTCCCCGGGGCAGTCGTCGTAGGTCGCGCAGGTGCCCAGATCGGGGATGCAGGTGTCGTAGCGGCAGATGAAGGGCTGCGGACAGTTCTCACTGCTGCACGCGCCAGCCGCGCCGCTCCCTCCGTCGCCTCCTCCCTGCCCACCCTGGCCGGCCCCCCCGGTCCCACCCGTGCCGTCAGGCTGGGCGCCAGGAGAGGCGCTCCCCCCACCGTCCGAGCACGCGCCGTGAAGCAGCACGGCCAAGGGAAGGAACAGCACGGCCGTGGAACGAGCGCGAAGGTGGCGAGATAGCATCACTTTCAGCCTATCGAGAGGGCGCGCGTTGCGTCAACCAACCCCCCCCCGCGCGGGGCATCCCTGTCCGGTATGGCCGCGTGCGCCGCGTGTTGCATTTCGCGTCAACCGAACACCGTCACCGGGATGTCACCAAAGAACCCACCGTTTACACATAACGGCGTGATAATGCTGTTCGTAATGCATCGCGCTCGGTTCTTCGCTCTGCTGGTGCCTGCGCTCTTTACTGGGATGTATGCCTGCGCCGCAGCGACCGGCGGGACCGCGACCGGCGAACCCGGCAGTCCCCCGGGAGACGGCGGCGCCGGTGGCAACGACGGCTTCAGCGGGACGGGCGCAGGGACGACCACCACCGTGGAAGACGATGGCGGGATCCAGATCGACACCGACGCCGACTCCGGCGACCCGCCCCTCGAACCGGACTCCGCGTGTGCGGCCGCGGCAGAAGAAGCGACAGCGACCGCGCTCCCCGTCGACATCATCTGGATGGTCGACAACTCGTCGAGCATGGCGACTTCCGTCCAGCAGGTGCGGCTCGGCCTCAACGCCTTCGCTAACCTCATCGCCGCCAAGTCCCTCGACTACCGGGTCATCATGCTCTCGCTCCGCGGCAAGACGCAGCAAGGTAACCTGCACCCGATCTGCATCCCCCAGCCGCTCGCCGGGGATGACAACTGCGGCAACAGCCCGCGGTTCTTCCACTCGAACATGAACATCTACAGCACCCAGCCGCTCGAACAGTTCCTGGGTACGCTCGCGCAGACCAACGGCTACCAGCTCGGCCAGCAGCGCGGCGGTGAGCCCTGGGCCAGCCAGCTCAGGCCCGAGGCGACGAAGACCATCGTCGTCGTCACCGACGACAACGCCCGCCTCTCGGCCACGCAGTTCGAGAACTTCCCCGGCGGCCAGAACCCCTACAACAGCCTGACCCTGCCGCCCGGCATCCTCCATCCCTCCTGGAACGGCCTCTTCAACGACTACGTCTTCAGCGCCCTCTACGGCTGGGGCTCCGACAACGACCCCAGCGAGAGGTGTCACTTCCCGGATGCGTCGCAGCCTGCCAGCTCCGGGCCGACGTACACCACCCTGGTCAACAGCAGGCACGGCGTGCGCGCCAAGATCTGCGACGGCCAGGCCGCGTGGCAGCCCTTCTTCGATGCCGTCGCCCAGGCCGTGATCCAGACGGCGCAGCTCTCCTGCAACGTCACCATCCCCACGCCGAGCAGCGGCACCATCGACCCGACCAAGGTCAACGTGGCCTTCAGCGACGGCGACACGCAGACGGTGCTCAACCACGTGCCGAACGCTGCCGCCTGCGGGACGGGCGCCTCCTGGTACTACGACGACCCCGTGAACCCCACCCAGGTGATCCTCTGCCCCCAGGCCTGCGACGACGCCCAGCTCTCCATCGGCCCTGGCAAGACCGGCAAGATCGAGGTCCTGTTCGGCTGCGCCACGATCATCGAGTGACGTCTCCCTCGCCGCTAACCTCCGGCAGCGGTGGCGCACCCCCTCACGGGCCCCCATGAAGCTCACCTCGCTGCCTCAGGCCGCCTACCGCCGCATGCGCTGGAAGAACGGCCTCGGCTGGACCACCGAGCTTGCCGTGCACCCTGCTGGAGGCGCCCCCTTCGACTGGCGGGTGAGCATCGCCGAGGTCGACTCCGACTGTGACTTCTCGCCCTTTCCGGACCACGACCGCACGCTCCTCGTGCTGGACGGCGAGGGCATGGAGCTGCACTTCGACCAGGCTGCGCCGAGCTTGCTGCGCGGCAGAGGCAGCGCTGCCACGTTCTCCGGCGACTGGAGCGCCCGCTGCCGGCTCCTCGGGGGCCCCACCCGCGACTTCAACGTCATCACCCGGCGCGCTGTGTACACCCACGAGGCCGCCTTCCACCGCGAAGGAGACGCCGTCGCCCTCCTCCCGGCGCACGGGGACCTGTGGCTGATCCACGCGCTCGGTGGTGCCCTGCAGCTCGACGGCGCTCAGGCCATCGCGCCCGGCGACAGCCTCCTCCTGGAAGCCGACGCCGGTGAGGCGCGCCCCGTCTCCGTGCACGGAGGCGACCTCGTGCTCGTGCGCGTCTCCCGCACCGAGCGGTGACGCTCGCGCTCAGTCGACGGCGGCGGTGAGCGTGAACTCGCCTCCGGTATCGAAGCTGTATGCCGAGTCGATCACCAGGAAGTAGGTCCCTCCCGCCTGCGCCGTGAACACCAGGTGCTCTCCCACGTTCACGTTGGCCTCACCCGCCACGCAGCCGGCCAGCGTCGCGTTGCACACCGACGCGTCGCCCGGCCCGAACAGGTACACGTTGACGTCGAACGTCTCGGCCTCGGCCATCACGTCGAGCGTCTGCCCCGCCGCGAGGTCCACCTGGTAGACCACGTCGGGCCCTCCCTGCACCGCGAACCCCAGGCAGTCACCGTCCACCGGATCGGTCCCGTAGTCGTCCACCCCGCCCAGCGAGGTGCTGCTGCTCGTCCCGAGCGGCAAGGGCAGCGCCGTCGCGCAGGTGTCGTTCGGAGCCGGCATCGCGCACAGCGCAGGCTGCACGCACACCTCCCCTGCCGCACAGCCCGTCACCGGCAAGGACCTATCGACGCAATCGGGGTCCACGGCGCCGCACTCGCACGCGCACCCGGCGCCGTCGCCGTACCCTGCACCGCTGCACGTCCACTCCGGCGGAAAGATGGGCGCGCACACCCCCTTGGTCGACAGCCCGAAGAAGACCTCGTAACAGCGCTCGTACTGCGCGGCGTCGCAGTCTGCGTCCGAAAGGCAGAGCCCGCGGCACACCTCGTCGAAGCGCCCGTACCTGTCGCAGAGACCGTTCGCGAAGCTCCCGTCCACCGCGCAGAAGGCCGTGTTCGGGGGGCACGCCTCGCCGATGCCGACCGACGCCACCGCGCTCGGATCCTCGTAGCAGAGGTCGTCGGGATACCCCACGCTGCACACCCCTTCGGCGCACCCTTCCCGGGGATCGAAGGCGCTGCATGTGTCGAAGCACATCCCGCCGACGCACACCTGCTCGGCCTCGCACCCCTCGATGGGCAGCCCCCCGTCGGGCGCGCAATCGGCGTCGGGCGCCCCGCACATGCAATCGCAGACCGCGCCGTCCTCGTAGCGCTCCGCCGCGCACGTCCACCCGGGCGGCACGAACTTGTAGTCGATGCGCAGCTCGGGCACCGATAGGCATGCCCCGCCCGGCACCGGCGTCGACGCCAGCGTCTCATCGAGCGTCACCTCGACGAGCCGGAGCCCCGTCACTGTGGCCGCGAGGTCGAGCTCCGCGATGGGATCCCGGTCCAGGGTCAGCGTGCCTTCTGACTGGAAGAAGAACCGCTGCGACGTCTGCCCGTCGAAGTCCTCGGTGATGAGGATGCAGTTTGCGCACGTCCCGAAGTTGTCGTCCGGAGGGGCCGACAGATCGAAGGTCCCCGTCCGCGGTCCCATGAAATCGCTCGAGTTGTAGAACTGGAAGAAGAACTGGTCGGGCAGGTCGCCGCCAATCGAGGGGTCGACCGCCCCGAGGTAACCGGTCACCACGTCGTCCTGCAGGTCGAAGCGCAGATCCTTCACCGTGACGACCACGCAGCCGTCACCGCCGCCCGCCCCGCCCGCGCCTGCTTCGCCCCCCTGCCCTCCCTCGCCGTTCCCGTCGGACGGCTCGCCATCCCCACAGGCCAGTGCAGCCAGCGGCAGGAGACCCACCGCCACCCATCGAAACCAGGCCAGCTCGATCATACCGGGGTGTACCCATTCCCCGGTGGGCTGTAAAGCCAGCCAGGGACGCGGGGGTGCCCTGCCGCCATGCGACTCCGCACCCGGAGCGCGCCTCGGTGCCTCGACGCCCTCGACGCCCTCGACGCCCTCGACGCCTCGCGCTCAGTACCTGGTCTCGCAGGCGTGGGTGCTCGCGAACGCCTTCATGGCGTCGAGCTGCTCGGGCGTCGCCTCCTCGTAGTGCCACCCGAGCGCGCCGGCGTAACCATTGCCGTACCAGTCCCCGACCAGCTCCCCGTAAGAGACGCCCGACAGCCCCTGGAGCGGGAACTCCCCCATCACCACCGGCCTGTCGTCCACCCCGAACTCGGCTGGCGAATCCATGTACGGCCAGTAGGCATTGATCCAGTCGTACATGTGGAACTGATAGAAATCGACGTCCACGGCCGACCAGGCCTTCGCCCATTTCATCGCCGCGCCCCCGACTGTCACGAGCGCGCTGCTCTCCTCGCGCAGCACACCGATCACCTCGGCGACGAACGTCTCCATCTGCGCGTGCGTGACCACCGCGAGTTCCCCCATCGGATCGTACGTGTCGTCGCCGTAGGGGCTCGGACCCGTCATCGCCCACTCGGGCTCGTTGATGACATCCCAGGCCAGCAGCCGCTCGCTATGCGGGCTCGACGCGGCGGCACGGGCCAGCGGCCTCACCACATTCTCCAGGAGCATGGCGCGCTTCTGGGCGTCGACGACCATCGGCGTGATCCCGGGCACCCAGATCCCCGCCACGTCCCCGCTGGGCCGGAAGGCATCGAACGAGAAGAGGCAGGGCATCAGGTACACGTCAGCCTGCGCCGCGAGCTCCAGCGCCTTGTGGAGGTCGGCCACCGCGGTTCCGCCGAGCCCCGTGGGGTTGTCGCTGGCGTCGAAGGCGATCCCGTCGCCGCGGAAGTCGGGGAACACCCACCACCGGACCACGCTCCCGCCGTGATCGTGGATGTCCGCGAGCCGCGCCGCGTGCGATGCAGCGTCCGCGCTGACTCCCGCCTGCTGCCAGGCCGCGATGCCCCCGAAGTCGCCCCCGAAATACTGCCAGGCGTAGTTCACGCCGTACATGAAGCGGTGCTTGCACGCGAACGTGACCCCACCCCCGGGCGCCGGGCACGTGTCCTCGCAGACCTCGGCCTCGCCGCCCCCCTCACCGCCGTCACCACCGTGGCCACTGGACGGGGCGCCCGTGCCCACGCCCCCTGCGCCTCCCTCGCCCGTGCCCAACCCGTGCGTCCCCTCCCCCTCCCCCGAGGTGCACGCCACCAGGGCTGCGGCGACCGTCATGACAGCGCTGACGCGCAGCGCGCCGTGGTGCTTCGTCTCTCGGCTCTCTCCGCGCACGCTCATGGGCCCAGCGTAGCCCGGGTCCGCAGGCCGCGCCGTCAGAAGCTGCCGCGCATCAGCACCGCGCCACCACCTGGCAGCGGTGTGGCCCCGAAGCTCATGCGGCCCTGCTTCGGCGCTTCCTTCCCGCGGCTCAGGATCAGCAGCACCGTGCCCGTCGCCACGCCGGCGATGCCGACGCCCCAGCCCACGTAGTTCGCCACGAACAGCCCGCCGCTGTTGTCACGGATGTCGACGCCTTCCGGCGTACACACGTTGTTCGGGCACTCGTCCTTCAAGGTCGCGTTGCGCGAGAGCAGCAGGCCCCCCGTCACGCCGGCGACCACGGCCCCCGCCGCGCCCACGCCGAGCGCGATGAACCCAGCCGTGCGCATGCCGCTCGACCCCTCTCCCTCGCTGCTCCCGGGGGGCGCGACGGGCGGCAGGACCTCTCCGGGCGCGACCTCCAGCTCCTTCTTCTCGCTCTCCTTCAGCTCGACCACGAACTGCTGCTCCTTGCGCCCCGGCGCGCGCACCGTGAGGGTGTGGCGGCCTGGATCGATGGGCAGCGCTAGCCCCAGCGCGCTCTTCGCGAGCGTCACCCCGTCTCTCAGCACCTCCAGGTCGCCCGGAGCGCCGGCCGCCGCGCGGAGGGTCAGGTACGGCACCCGGGGCGCGATCGCCTCGATGCGCTCCCGCACCAGCGGGCGGCGCTCGTCGTCGGGCCCGAGGCGCTGCTCCACCTCCACGTAGAGCGCCCACGCCGTCGCGATGCGCGTGCGCTGCTCCTCGCACTCCGCCAGCCGGAACGCCGTCCCGGGGGCCGGGTCGAGGTCCTGGCTCTGCCGGAGCTTCGCGCAGGCGCTGTCCCAGTCTCCCTTGGCGGCGTCGGCCTTGGCGGCCTGGAACAGGGCCTCGGCGGCCGCCGGATCCCGCGGTGACTGGGCCGCCGCCGGGGTGACGGCGAGGGCACACGCCGCAGCGAAGCTCAGCGCGAACGCGCGCACGTGGCTCGAATGCAGGCGCATCTCACTCGACCACACGGAACTGGCCCTTGTAGAGCTCACTCATCGTGAAGAGGTGCCCATCCGTGTTTCGCTGGTGGATCACGTAGCTGTAACTCTGACCGACGTTGAGCTTCTCCGCGGTCCACATGGGTGAGGTGATGTCGGTCTCCGAGAACGCCTTCTTCTCGAGCAGCTCGCCATTGGCGCCGAACAGGTAGGCATCGCAGCTCGCCGCGGACGCCTCGAAGTACAGGGGGAACATGGGCGAGCCCTTGCTCAACGTGTCGACGCTCGTCGTCGGAAAGAGGAGGTCCCAGTCACTCGCGAGCCCGACCCCCTCGGCCAAGTTCACGTTCTTGTCCTTCACGGCGACCGTCGGGACACCGTTCCCTGGCACCGGCGCGCTGTCGTCGTCGTCGAAGGGGTACGTGACGATCGCGTACTCGCCCTGGGGCACCCGCTCGAACCTGAACGACTCATCCCCCGTGACGATGAGCTGCATCCCGGGCGGCACCGGGCCCACCAGCGCGGCGGGCTGCAGGATGCTCGTCGGGACCAAGGCCACGACCTGGGCCACGTTCGGGGCTCCCACGAGGAACGAATTCACCCGGAACGTCGGCGCATCCGACTCCGTGAAGTTCAGGACGATCCCGTCGCCGGGCGGTGCGGTGACCGTCAGGTCATCCACCGTGAGCCCCGTCGCATAGGCCTTGAGGAGCAGGTTCTCGGCGGGCAGATCGCGAAGGACGTAGTTCCCCTCCGCGTCTGCGATCGACATCCCCACGGCAGGTTTCCCGGCGCTCGCTCCTCCATCGGCGAGGAGCGCCACGACGATGGCGCCGGCCGCCCCCGACTTCGCCACGTTCCCGCTCACCATCCCTCCCTGGCGAACCTCCGTGGGGCGCTGCAGGGTGACCTCCGGGAACTGGATTTCACCCTGCTGCGTGGTCGTGAGCAGGTTCGCGCGGCTCGGGGGCTGAATCCAGGAGGGGTAGGGCAGGAACTCCGACGCCTCGACCACCACGTGGACGAACCCCTTGAGCGGTCTGCCCGTGGTCGCGTTGCGCTCGGCAGGTATCTGCGCGCGATAGAGGCCGCCGGGCTCCTCCGAAGCCTTCAGGGTGAGCGCGCGGTGGTTGCCCTCGGCGACGAACAGCACCCGAGCCCCCGAGACCGGGAGCTTGGCGCCGTTCGCCACGCCCGGGTACGTGGTCACGACCACGGTGGCCATCACCGGCTCGAAGCAGCCGAACGACCCATCTTCCACGGCCTCGCATACCTCGCCTTCGGGGCATGCCACCTCGCAGTTTCCCCCACCGCTTGCGGCTGTCACCACGCCGCTGCTGCCGCCGCTGCCTCCGCTGCCTCCCTCCCCGCTGCCCCCGTCCTCGTAGCCGCTCCAGTCGAGGACGAGCCCGCAACCGCCCAGCGCGAGCGTGCTCCCCACGACGAACGCCGTCAGCGCGCGGCGGGACGGGAAGGTCGACCTCGGGCCGGCAGTGAACCGCCGAGACATGGAGTGCACGGGACGTTCAGGGAGACGCATGGATTCTTCCTCGTGAAGCTCGCCCACCCAGGGCGTCCCTCGTGGAGACCTCAGAAGCGGCCATCGAACCCTGCTTTCGGCCTGGTGGTGGTCGCTGGCGGCGGCTCTGCCGGCTTCGACGTCGTCGGCGGCCGCGCCGTGGTCCCGGGAGCTGCAGGCCGCGGCTCGGGCGGCTTCCCCGACGCCTTCACGCTGGGCGCCACGCTGCCCGGCGTCGTCCCCTCGGGTGTCGCGGCGGCGCTCACCGTGCTCTCGGGCGGAGGGCTCCCCACCAGGGCGGCGCCTGCGGGTGACACGCTCACCGACGTCGCAGGCTCGCCCACCGGCGTCACTGCTCCCCCGGGAGCCCCGGGCGCAGTCTCGGACACCGGCGCGACGGAGCCGGACTGCGACGTCTCCTCGCCCCCGTCGCTGCTACCCAGCATCCGCGTCCCGAAGACGGCCGCCAGCGCCAGGCAGGACAGCGCACCGACCACGATCCCCACCGCGATCGCGCTCCTGCCGCGCCGCGGCGACGTCGTCCCCCCGAGATCGTTCGACCTCGCCGAGATCCCCACGGCGGCGATGGACGCCCCCTGCAGTGGCCGCAGCGCACCGGGTCCCTGCACCACCCCCGCAACGAGCGGCGCGGGCGTCGAGGACCCCGGCATGAGCGGCCCTGGGACCGACGGCAAGGCGGCCCGGTCTCCGGGCCCCGACGGCGTGCGCACCAGCTCCCCGGGCGACGACTGCATCGGCCCCGACTGCATCGGCCCCGACGGCGCAGGCACTGATGCCGACGGCACCGACGGCGACGGCATCACCCCGAACTGCGGCACGGACAGCACCGGACTCGACGCCCGCGCCCGCACCTCTCGCGCATGCCGCACGGCCTGCTGCATCGCGCTCGCGTCGGGCCAGCGCTGGTCGCGCGCGAAGGCGAGCGCCCTGTCGACCACCGCGCACACCTCGAGGGGCATCCCCGGCGCCACCTGCCCGAGCGGCGGCGCTTGCTTCGTCATCGACGCGAGCAGGAGCTTCTGCGCCGTGTCGCCGTCGTGTACCAGCCTCCCCGTGAGCAGCGAGAACATCGTCGCCCCTGCGGCCCAGAGATCGGTGCGCCCGTCGACCTCGCTCCAGCTCCCCATCGCCTGCTCCGGCGGCATGAACGCTGGCGTCCCCATCAGCGACCCCTCGCGCGTCTCTCGTCCCGACGCCTGCACCTCGCGGACCCGCGCGATGCCGAAGTCGAGCACCTTCAGCTCCCCGGCCATGGTGAGGAACAGGTTCTCGGGCTTCAGATCGCGGTGCACGATCCCCTTGCTGTGCGCCACGACGAGCAGTCCGAGGAGCGCGTCGGACATGGTCAGCACCTCGTCCACGCCGAGCCGCCCCTCCTGGCGCATCATCGCCATCCGGTCGAGCGTCGCCCCTTCCAGCAGCTCCATCACCAGGAAGACCGAGCCGTCCTCCGCCACGTCATCGTCGAGCACCCGCACCGCGCCCGGGTGGTCCACCCGGTTCGCCACGTAGCCCTCGCGCAGGAAGCGCTGGCGCACGTCGTCGTTCGCGCTGAACTCGAGGTGCAGCATCTTCACCGCGCCGCGCATGCCGTTGCGGTGACTCGCCTTGTACACGGCCGCCATCCCGCCGACGCCGATCAGCGAATCGAGCCGCCACTTCTCGCGCAAGATCTGGCCGACCCGAGCCTGCGCTCGTCTCGCGACCGACGTCTCCAGCTCCGGCGAGCTGCTCGTCATCGACGCACAGCCCCCTTCTCGGCGTGCAAGCAACCCATGGAACCGCAGATATAAACGGGGCCGCCGCTCCTGTCATCGCGCATGCAGGGAAGTCCCTACAGCCTCCCCGGAAACTCCCTCCCCGAGGGTTCCAGACCACAGACTGCCGCCGATCCCGCTCCCTCCGCGTTGAAAGCCTGCTCCGGCGCGCCGGCCGGTCGTCAGGCGCTCTCTGCTTCCGTGGGGCTGCCGATGAGCTTGTGGACGCCCTGGAGGAGCGCCGAGATGTTGAACGGCTTCTGGATGAACATCTGCCAGCCGGGGTTGGCCTCCCTCGGTTTGACGGCGCTCATCATGATCACCGGCAGGTGGCTGTAGCGCGCGTCGCCCCGGATCCTGCGCAGCAGCTCCAATCCGTCCATCACGGGCATCATGATGTCGAGCAGCATCAGGTCTGGCAGCCCCTGGGCCAGCTCCTTGAGGCACTCCGCGCCGTTGCTGCAGAGGCGCACCGCGTAGCCCTCCACCTCGAAGATGGCGGAGAGCGCATCGGCGATGTCGAACTCATCATCGACGATGAGAACCGTCTTCACGATCGCCTCCCGGCCACGCCGCGCGTCGGCCCCTTGCGCCCCCCCTTCGTCACCTTGCGCACGCTGGCGCTCTCCCTGCTGCCTTTCCGGGTGCGGCTCCGCGCGGGGCTCGCCTGCCGCCCGCGTTCCCTGCCCCTCGTGGCCCGCACCTCCTGCCCCGAGAGGATCGCCTCGGCGCTCTCGAACGACGGCGCCACCTCGATCCCTCGCGAGGTGATGTGGAACTCGCGCGCCGCGGCGTCGTAGTCGCTCTCCCGCATCTTGCGGATCGAGAGGATCCGGTGGAGCTGCGAGCGGACCTCCACGTTCCTGAGCACGAGGATGTTCTCCACCACCGCCGCGAGGTCCTCGTCGGGGAGCTTGATCTCGGTGCGGAACAGATCGGCCTCTTCGGCGAAGATGGTGGTCACGTCCAGGTTCCGCAGCTCGTGGGTGAGCGCCGCGAAGAAGCGCGGCAGTCGCTCAGGGTAGAATAGCGCGCTCTTGAAGCCTGCGAACCCATCGATGAACACCCGGAGCCTCTCGACCTTGCGCTCCCGGATGCGCTCGAGCAAACGTTCGGCCAGCTCATCGACGTAGTGCTCCAGGGGTGGCTGCCACTGCACCTCGATGAGCCCCTCCTGACAGTAGGATTCGAGGTCGATCCCCACGTCCCGAGCCTTCTCAAGGAGCCGCGGAGGCGTCTCGAAGAACCCGAAATACACCCCTGGCTGCCCCTGGCTGGCGCCGTGCGCCAGGAACTGCAACCCCAGGATGGTCTTCCCCACCCCTGGCGGCCCGAGCACCATCGTCGTGGAACCAGAGACGATGCCGCCGTGCGTCATCTCGTCGAGCTCGGGGATCCCGAACGGCATCCGGATCCGCTGCTCCCCGGCGCGGGACGGTGGCCTGTTGAACTGCACCTCGGTGCGCGGGTGGATGATCATCCCGTCGCGCCCGATCTCCATCTCGTGCCGCCCCGCCAGGCTCTCGCTCCCGCGGAACTTGTGCACCGTCAGCTCCCGGACCGCGCGCGGGCCCAGCAGTGAGTGGCTCAGCTCCAGCACCCCGTCGACCATGGTGTTCTCCGCCTGCGTCCGGCTCGGGCTCGTCGGCGTGAGCAAGAGCACTGTGCAATCGAGCAACCCGGTGAAGGCCTGCAGCTCCCGCAGGAACTTCTGGAAGCCGAGCGGCTTCTCTGCGTGCGCCTCCACGGCCTGGGTGCCGTCGATCACGGCGAGGGTCGCCTTGCTCTCCCGGATGAAGCGGCGCAGGAGATCCTGCAGCCCGTCCAGCCCCTGCTGCTCCAGCACCGAGAACGCGTTCACGAACTGGATCGAGGTCCCCACCCGGTCCGGCGCGAAGAAGCTCATCGGGCGGATGTGCAGGAGCATCCGCGCGTGCGACTCCGCGAGCAGCGTCACGTAGATCGCGCGCCCTCCCGTGCTCGCGTGGTGGAAGCAGAGCTGGTTGCCGAGCAGCGTCTTGCCCGACCCTGGCGGCCCCATCACGCTGTAGATCCCCCCCCGCAGGAAACCGCCGCAGAGGATGCTGTCCAGCCGATGGATCCCCGTGCTCAGGCGCGGCACGCCGTCCTCCTGCACCTCGCCTTCCCCGTCCCACCTCGCGCGCCGGCTCTCCTCGGTGCGCGGCTCCAGGTCCATGCTCGGTTCAACCATGGAACCACCTGCACGGCCGTCTCGACTGATTCACGCCTCTCTGACTCGATTGCCTTCGTCTCATCGTCGTGCTCGGGAGAGTCCTCTCCGCGGTTCACGCCTTCAGTCAGGTCGCGTCGCGGAGCGGGTCACGGGAGGACTGCGGTTGTGTGTGGGACGCTTTCGCAAGCGTTATGCCACCACACCGCACGGTACCTGTGAATCGACGTGACAGCACGCCAGCTCACCCTCCAACATCCCGCGCCCATGGATGACGACCGTATCCGGTGGAACGCGCGCTGGCGCGAGCGCGGCCAGGGGCACCCCGAGCCCGACCCCCCTTCGTCGCTGGTCACCGCGCGCGCCGACCTCCTGCCCACCCGCGGGCGCGCGCTGGACATCGCCGGTGGCGCAGGTCGGCACGCCTTGTGGCTCGCCCGGCGCGGCCTCGACGTCACCCTCGTGGACATCTCCGAGGTCGCCCTCGACCTCGCGCAGCGCGCCGCAGGGCAAGCCGGGCTACCGCTCCACACCCTCCAGCGTGACCTCGAACGCGAGCCGCTCCCCGAGGGCCCCTGGGATCTCATCCTCTGCTTCCATTACCTGCAACGATCCCTGTTCCCGCGGATCCCCGCCCTCCTCGCCCCGGGTGGCGTGTTCCTGATCGTGCACCAGACGCACGGAAACCTCCTCCGCCACGAGCGCCCCAGCGCGCGTTTCCTGCTCGCTGACGGCGAGCTCCCCACCCTCGTCGGGCTCGCCCTCCGGGAAGTGCACTACGAGGAGGGCTGGCTCGCCGAGGGCCGCCACGAGGCCGTGCTCCTCGCCACCAACCCGCCGTGACATCATGCCCGGCCCACCATGCTCCAGCAGGTCATCAACCCCCGAAACGCCGACATCGGCAACGGCTTCGCGGTCCGCCGCATCCTCCCCTTCCGCGCCCGCCGCATGGTCGGCCCCTTCATCTTCCTCGACCACGGCGGCCCCATCGACCTCCCACCCGACCGCCTCCGCGCCCTCGACGTCCTCCCCCACCCCCACATCGGCCTCTCCACCGTCAGCTACCTGTTCCGGGGAAAAATTACCCACCGCGACAGCACCGGCGTCGAGAAGGTCATCCGCCCTGGTGACGTGAACTGGATGACCGCGGCCCGCGGCATCTCCCACTCCGAGCGCTTCGAGGACCCCGACCCTGGCGACACCGGCACCTTCGAGATGGTCCAGAGCTGGTGCGCCATGCCCGAGGCCGACGAGGAGAACGCACCCAGCTTCTTCAACGTCCAGGCCTCCGACCTGCCGTTGGTCGAGGAGCGCGGCCTGTGGATGCGCCTCATCGCGGGCCACGCCTTCGGCCTCAAGAGCTCCGTCCCCGTCCTCTCGCCCACCTTCTACCTCCACGCCGAGGTCCAGCCAGGCGCCAAGGTCCCCCTTCCCCACGAGCACAGCGAGCGCGCCGTCTACATCGTCAAGGGCAGCGTCGAGACCGGAGGCCACACCTACACCGAGGGCCAGCTCCTCATCTTCGCTCCTGGCATCGCCTCGCGCGACACCCCCGCCCTCACTGCCACCGCCCCGAGCACCCTGATGCTCCTCGGCGGCGAGCCGCTCGGCGAGCGCTTCATCTGGTGGAACTTCGTCTCCTCGCGCAAGGAGCGCCTCGACCAGGCGAAGGCCGACTGGAGCCAGGGCCGCATCCCCCTCCCCCTCCACGACGACGCCGAGTTCATCCCCCTGCCCGAGGACCGGCTTCCCCCCCGCTGAAGCGCAGGCTCACGAGCCCCAGCGAATCTTCCAGCTCCCGTCCTCCTGCTGGCGGATCCCCTCGAAGAAGGTGTGGTGCGTGTCGATGCCCTCGAACCACTCGCTCTGGTGGCGCGTCTTCAGCTCCGTCGCCTCGATGGCAGCGATGAGGTCGCGCACCGTGAAGCGCTTGCCATCGGGGGCGCGGTGGCGCACCTCGTCGCCATAGCCACGCAGCCGGATCTCGGGCTCGTCGAAGGCCACCTGGTCCATCTCCTCCGGCGTGAGATCCCGGAGGTCGTCGTTCTCGAAGACCGAGGGGTGCAGCTTCAGAGACTTGATGGTCGCCGTGGGCGAGGCTTTCTGGTTCATGAGCCCCTCGGCGATCTGCTCCGTGGGCTCGCTCAGCCTGATGCGCAGGCTCATCGAGAGCCTGTTAAAGAACTCCAGAGACATCCGGACGGCTCCTCTCGCTCACTTCAGGAGGGAATGCTCAGGTCTGATAGATCTGGATGAAATTGCCGCAGGTGTCGTCCTTCTTCACGAAGCCGAGGACCTCCGTATAGAACTTCAGCGCCTTCTCCTGGTCGCTCACGAGAATGCTGCACAACTGGATCTTCATGGTCCCTCGCTGCTCGTGTGGCTCGCTTCGAGACCTGCGGCTCGACACCCCGCATCCCGCCAGTACGCTGCCCACCCCACGCGCACCGCACAGGACGGCCAGACCGCGGCGCCACCTTACTCGTTCTTGCGAGCCACGCAATCCAGTCTGAGCTGGCCGCAGAAGACCCGTCTACTTTCCAAGCAGTTTCAACCACCTGGAGGCTGATGTCTCGTTCGTCGACAGCGCCACCCTCCATGGGCACACTCCTCACGCACAGGACGCCGCGGCAGCTGCATTGCCACCGCAAAGGAGTTATCCATCATGAAATCATCCCTGAGTTCGGCAATCACCGGCATTGTTACTCTTGGCGTGAACCTGCTGTTCACCGCGGGTTGCGGCGGAGAAGCCCCGCGCGACACCGCGGAGGGCGTGGACATGCAAGCGTTCGCCTACCGCTACCTTCACGAAGAAGTGGACGACGCGACCTCGCAGCGCATCATGCAGCAGATTCGCGCCTTCTCGCCTGACGAATACAACGAGTTCCAGGATGCATTGCGAGAACTCCAGCCCCAAGTCGACGATGGCCTCGACTGGCTCGTGGATGAACTCCGCTACGAGGCTGACCTGCGGGGCATGAAGACCATCGACCTGACCCACGCCGACGCGCCAGAGGTCATGACAGCGATCAAGGCGCGCAGAGCGCTGGCGCAACCCGCGCAGGACTCTCTCGCTTGCGGTCCTCTTCAGGTATCTTGCCAGAGCGTCAAGTTCGGGGGCCACGCGCCGGGTGGCTCGTGCGGCTGGGGCTGCGTCAGCGCGTCCGGGAGTGACCGGACGTCCAACTCCCCCTGCGAGGATTTCGCCTGCGATCACAGGATCTGGTTCAACGGCCTCTCCCAGGTCGTGGATGGGAAGACCGCGGCCGCAGACTGCGTCATCCTGCATTACGGCGGCTTCGCCAGCCGTTATGCGAACGGACGCACGGAAGTCGTGGTCGGCGTGGAGGGTCCGCTCGTGTGCGGCATCCTCTTCGACGTGACCGGTGTGCTCCAGCGGGAGTTGCAAGTCTGGTGACCACGATCCGTTCGCGTCCCTCCCCCCCTCGACCCGCCTGAACCAGGACCCGTCGCCTTCCCCGGGGAACCCCGCGCGTCGTCCTTGACAATAAAAGTTGTCAACCTCAGGATGCCCCCGTGCTCGACGTCGAAGTCATCGAGGATCCAGCGGCGGCGACCGTCGCCCTCGACCCCGTCCGGAGCCGCTTGCTCTCCGAGCTGGCGACGCCGGCCTCCGCGGCCACGCTGGCCACGCGCCTCGGCATTGCGCGCCAGAAGATCAATTACCACCTGCGCACCCTCGAAGCGCATGGCCTGGTCAAGGTGGCCGACAAGCGCCAGTGGGGCGGACTCACCGAGCGCTTGCTGGTCGCCACCGCGGCGTCCTACGTCGTGTCCCCGGGCGCGCTCGGCCCTGCCGCCACCGACCCGGAGCGCACCGCAGACCGCCTCTCTGCGGGTTACCTCATCGCCCTCGCCGCCCGCGTCGTCCGCGAGGTGAGCGCCCTCTTCCGCGTCTCGCGGGCCGTCGACAAACGCTTGCCCACCCTCTCGCTGGACACCGAGATCCGCTTCCGCTCCCCCGCGGAGCGCGCCGCGTTCACCCGCGATCTCACCAGCGCCATCACCACCCTCGTCGCGCGCTACCACGACGACGCGGCCCCTGGTGGCCGGGCGCATCGCCTGGTCATCGTCGCTCACCCCTTGCCCACGAAACCCACCACCCAGGAACCCTCATGAGCGTGAAGAAAGAAGCGTCCGGACGCCGATCGGTCAAGGTCGAAGTCGAGGTCCCCGGCACCCCCGAGCAAGTCTGGCAAGCCATTGCCACAGGGCCCGGCATCTCCGCCTGGTTCGTCCCCACCGAGCTCGAAGAGCGCGAAGGCGGCGCCACCACCTCCCATTTCGGCCCCGGCATGGACTCCCACGCGGTCATCAAGACCTGGGAGCCCCCCCACCGCTTCACCGCCGAGGAGCGCGACATCGGCCCCGAGTCTCCTGTCGTGGCGACCGAGTGGATCGTCGAAGCGCGCTCCGGCAGCACCTGCGTCGTCCGCGTCGTGCATAGCCTCTTCACCGACACCGACGACTGGGACCGCCAGCTCGAGGGCTGGGAGTCCGGCTGGCCGGGCTTCTTCAAGATCCTCCGGCTCTACCTCACCCACTTCCGGGGCCAGCCGAACGCCACCTTCTACGTCCGCGGCGCCGCCTCCGGGCCTGCCCCCGAGGCCTGGCGCCACCTCCTCGAGCCCCTCGGCCTCGCGGGCGCCACCGCCGGCCAGCACTGGCGCGCCCCCGCGGGCGTCCCCCCGCTCGGCGGCACCATCGAGGAGGTCGTCGAAGGCGATCACAACATTCTCCTCCTCCGGCTCGACGCGCCCACCTCCGGTATCGGCTACTTCTTCGCCCACCCCATGGGCGGCCAGGTCTACATGGTGCTCGGCTTCTACCTCTACGGCGCCGACGCCGCCGCCACCGCCGCCCGCGACGAGCCCGCATGGAACGCCTGGCTGACCGAGCGCTTCAAGCCCGCCGCCGACGCCAACCTCTCCCCCACGGCCTGAGCCTCCCCGGGCCGCCGCTCAACCGCCCGCCCGCGCCTCGCGCGCCATGGCCTCCACCTCGTCCCGCGTCAGCCCGATCGCGCGCGCCGCCCAGTTCTCCTCCAGGTGCGCGATCGAGCTGGTCCCCGGGATCGGCAGCATCACCGGCGAGCGCGCCAGCAGCCACGCGAGCGCGATCTGCGCCGGCGTCGCCCCATGCCTCGCCGCGGCCCCATCGAGCGCCGGGTGCGCCTTGCCGAGGTTGCCAATCGCCAGCGGAAAGAAGGGCAGGTACGCGATGCCGCGCGCCTCGCAAGCGTCGAGCACCGCATCCGGCGCATCCACCTCCGCGTGCGTCGCCTGGGCCAGAGCCCCGAGCCCACCCCCCACATTGTAGAGGTTCTGCACCGCCACGATGGGTGTCCGCTCGAGCGCCTCCAGGAGCTCCGCCGTGCCCACGTTGCTGAGCGCGATGTGCCGGATCTTGCCCTCCTTCTGCAGCGCGATCATCCCGTCGAGCGACTCCCGGAAAGGCACGCCCGCGCCGGGCATGTAGCGGAAATGCACCACGTCGCACCGCTCCAGCCGCAGCGTGCGCAGGTCCTCCTCGCACCCCTCCCGCAGCTCCTCCGGCCGCGCGAACGGCACCCAGGACCTGTCCGGCAAGCGCTTGCCGCCGAGCTTCGTGGCGATGACCAGGTCCTCCGGATACGGATGCAGCGCCTCGGCGATGAGCCGGTTGGCCACGTGGGGACCGTAGAACCAGGCGGTGTCGATGAAATTGATGCCCAGCGCCACCACCCGCCGCAGCAGAGCGCGCGCGTGCTCGAGATCCTCGGGCTCGCCCCACACGTCCTTGCCGGGCAAGCGCATGGCCCCGTAGCCGAGGCGAACGACGTCGAGATCGCCGAGACGGACGGTGGCGGGCAGGGTGGCGAAACCGTGGTTCTTCTTCGAGAGATCGTCGCTCATGCCCGGGAAGGTAGCTGCGGCGCCCGGGCGCCACTTGGGCGATCCTGGCGCCGCATCGCGCGCGCGAACTTGCCGGGCGTCGTGCCGAGGATGCGGCGAAAGTGGCGGTAGAGCTGGCTCTCGTCATAGAGGCCCACCGCCTGCGCGGCGCTGGCGCCCGTCATCCCCGTCGAGAGCAGCTCCGCCGCGCGCGCCACGCGCAGGTGCGTCAGGTACTCGTACGGAGGCACCCCCAGCTCGGCGCGGAAGGCGCGCATCAGGTGGAACTTGTCGGCGCCCGCGTGGGCGGCGAGCGCGTCGAGGGTGACGGGCTCGGAGACGTGCGCGCGCAGGTAATCGCGGGCCAGGCGCACCGCCCGCGGGGCCCTCTCGCGCACCCGCACCTCGCCGCGCTCCGTGCACGTGGCGAGCACCTCCGTGAGCGTCTCCGTCACCAGCGCCTCCAGCTCCAGCGTGGCAGGCCCGCGCGCCGCCAGCGCCCCGTGCATGGCCATGGCGAGCGCCGTGGCCCTGGGCGCGCGCCCAGGCTCGACGGGCACGAAGTGCACCGGGCGACGGATACCGAGCAGGCCCGCGGCTTCCTCCACCATCTCCGACGTGAACCCGGCGCCCTGAAGCGTGACAGGGGCGTGCAAGCGCACGTCGCGGTGCACTTCACCGGGCTCCTTGAGCTTGAGAGCGCCGGCCGTGAACGTGCGCACGCCGCCCTGGTACCAGCCGTCGAAGGCGCCCTGCAGGATCACCACGACGCCGTAACGCTCCGAGTACGTGGTCAGCGGGCGTGACGCGTCCTCGAGGCGGAACATGCTGAGCCCCTCGATGCCCTCGGGCTGCCAGCGCTCGATGCGCGGCCCCTCGTCCCGCGAGCGCCGCCGCGCCGTCCCCACGACAGCCTGGGCAGAGCCGTGTCCCATGGCCTGACCATAGCCGACACCGGCCCCATCGACTTGGGCGATGTTGGCGGAAAGGCGCAGCGCTCCCCCGGCCACCGATCGATCCAGGCGGCCTGCGTGTGCGACGCATCGAAGCGCCAGACACACCTGCCCGACGTGCGTTCGTAGGCCACCACCACACCGCCCACGGCTGCGATCACCAGCGGGCTCACCACAGGAGGATTCCGGTACATGCGCGCCACCGTAGCCCGCCCCTCGTCCCCACGGACAGATCGCGGCCCTGACAATCCTGACATATCGCTGTCATCGACAGTCGTTAGCCTCCTTCTCCAGACTGCACGACGCACCAACGCGACCCACCAACGCGATTCACCAACGCACGAGGATCACCCCCCATGGAACAGCACACCGACGCCCCCCGCGCTGACAAGAAGAAGCACACCGGAAGCTGCCATTGCGGCAACCTCCGCTACGAGGCCATGATCGACCTGAGCGCGGGCGGCAGCGGCTGCAACTGCTCCATCTGCACCAAGCTGAACGGCATGTGGGCCTACATGAAGCCCCACGAGTTCACCCTGCTCTCCGGCGAAGACAGCCTCGGCGCCTACGCGTGGGGCAGCAAGGTCGGGGCGCGGCACTTCTGCAAGAACTGCGGCGTCCAGTGCTTCAGCCGCTGCAACCTGGAGTTCATGGGCGGCGACTTCGTGTCGGTCAACATGAACACCCTCGACGACATCGACCCGAGCACCGTGAAGCCCCACTTCTGGGACGGCCGCCACGACAACTGGCAAGCCGGCTCCCGCGACACCCCCTGGCCCATCTTCACCCCCTGACCCCGTCAGCGCCGGTCCGCCTGCGTCGCGCGCCCCGGCACCGCGACGGAGACCGGCATCGTTATCCCTGCCGCATGCGCCCCGTCGATGGGCTGCTGCCACATGAACGCGCCATTCTCCAGCACGAACGCGAAGAGCACCGTGTTGTGCGCGATCAGCACCTGCCCCGCCTCGATCAGCACCGTGGCCGTGTAGTACCCCACGTTCGCCCCGGTGGTCACCTCCTGCTGCCAGAGGTGCCGCCCCGTCAGGTAGTCGAGGCAATTGATCTCGGCGAGCCCGTCCGCGGCCCACATGCTGTCCACCATCTTCGCGCTCACGCAGATCACCCGCTGGTCCTCCACGTGGCACAGCGTCACCCCGTGATTGGCCCCCCTGCGCGTGGCCTCGAACGTCCATACCCGCCTCCCCGACGTGCGCTCGTAAGCCGTGACAAGACCGCCCACGGCCGTGATCACCAGCAGGCTTGCAGCAGGAGGATTCCGGTACATGCGCGCCACATTACCCCGCCCCCATCCTCCCCGGATAGACTCCCGCCGCCCCGACGACCCCGAGACCTCCCTGTCATCGGCGGTCGTCAGCATCCCTGAGCCGCACCACGCAACCACGCACGAACGCACGAGGACCGAACACCATGGCCCAGCACGCCGACGCCCCCCCCGCCGACAAGAAGAAGCACACCGGAAGCTGCCATTGCGGCAAAGTCCGCTTCGAGGTCCTCGCCGACCTGAGCGGCGGCGGCAACCGGTGTAACTGCACCCTCTGCACGAAGCTGAACGGCACCTGGGTCTACACCGCCCCCGCCGAGTTCACCCTCCTCAGCGACGAAGACACCTGCAGCACCTACGCGCAGCCTGGCCGCGCCGCGAAGCGCTACTTCTGCAAAGCGTGCGGCGTCCACCTCTTCGGCCGCGACCACCTCGAAGAGCTGGGCGGCGACTTCGTGGCCGTGAACCTGAACTGCTTCGACGACCTCGACCCGAGCACCGTGACCCCCCACCACTGGGACGGCCGCCACGACAACTGGGAGGGCGGCACCCGCGACACCCCCTGGCCCATCTTCACCACCTGACCCCCGCCCACTGACAATCCTGACACATCGCTGTCAGACCGAGCCGTTAAGCTCCTCCTCGTAACCCACGCACGAACGAGGAGCGCACCCCATGGACCAGCACGGCGACACCCCCCAGCCCACCGCCCCCGCAGCCAGGACCAAGCACCGCGGAAGCTGTCACTGCGGCAGCCTCCGCTACGAGGCCCTGATCGACGTGAGCGAGGGCGGCAGCCGCTGCAACTGCTCCATCTGCACCAAGCTGAACGGCATGTGGGCCTACGTGAAGCCCGACGAGCTCACCCTGCTCTCCAGCGAAGACACCCTGGGCACCTACGCATGGGGCGGCAAGACCGCGACGCGCTACTTCTGCAAGCAGTGCGGCATCCACTGCTTCGGCCGCGGCCACCTGGAGGAGATGGGCGGCGACTACGCCTCGGTCAACATGAACACCCTCGACGACCTCGAAGTCAGCACCGTGAAGCCTTACTTCTGGGACGGCCGCCACGACAACTGGCACGCTGGCTCCCGCGACACCCCCTGGCCCATCTTCACCACCTGACCCCCTCCCCACCCGGCGCCAGCCCTCGTTACAACTTCGCCTCTATCACCCCGAGCATCTCAGGGAGCTGCACGCTCCATTGTTTCATCCACGCCTGGAAGAACTCAGCACGCGCGGAGCGCCCGTACTGGTTCGGTGCCGCTTTCCGCTGACGATCACAAAAGGCCTTCCAGGCAAGCTCCCGCAGTTCGGGAAGGTCTCCTGAATTCAGACCGAGCGTCTTCTCGACATCCTCTTGCAACTTGGGATCATCGGACGTGATGAAGAGGCCCTTACGGGAGCCGCGGCGCTCGTACCGCAGGCGAGCGCAGGAGGCATTCACGGTCGGGTCGACGGTCAGCGCCGTCGACCCCTGGGCTGCGTCGCAGCTCGTCGTCCACCACCCCGAGCGCTGCCCACCGTCGCACGAGCCAAGGAGATTCTTCCACAAGAGGGCCTCCGAAGGCTTCGCCTTGATCGGCGTACGATGGGCAATTTTCATCGTGGGCTCACCAATCGCGTCACGGGTATCGGGGTCGATGCGACGCATGCAGAAGGCGCAAAGTCGCCCCTGCTCTCTCGCGAGAGCGGCGCGCACGCGACCTTTGTCGATCTGATCGAAAGCGGCCCGCGCACGCGCAGTCGTGGAGAGGTCTGTCGTGGGCGCGGCCCGCGTCTCCGTGACCGTCGCTGGCTCCGCAGCCTTCACGAGGTGCCTCACGGAGACACCTCAGGGGCGTCCTCCGGAGGCACGAGCTGCTGATAGAAAAAGACGTCAGGGTCCTCCCCCTCGATCATGGTGGATAGCTCGTGAATGAGACGGCGCGCCTCTTCGTGGCGGTCCGCATCGACGGCATCACGCAGCAGGTTCAACTTCGCCGCGATCTCGGGAGGCCGCCCCGGATCCGCGAAGGCCGCCTCCAGGATGCGGTTGGTGTCGCGTCGCCAGGTCCCGCGGTCCAGCGTCCGTAGCTCGAAACGCTCCAGAATGCGGACGTCCGCCGCGTGCAGCGAAGAGAGCACCTGGGGTGAGTGCGTGCTGACGATGAACTGGACCTGGGGGAACACCCGCCGCAGGCGCGGCATGATCTCACGCTGGAGACCTGGATGGAGATGTAGCTCGACCTCGTCGATCAAGACGACCGCAGGGCGCTCGAACGGCCTGGCCTCCTTCGGTGCCGCGAGCGCCATCCGCCGTGCGAGATCCCCTGCCAGCGCCAGCAGGCACTTCTCACCGTCCGAGAGCTGGGCGACGTCGAGCCGCACGCCGTTCACCTCGACGCTCATGCGCTGCGGCCGCCGCTCGATGCGGATCTTGCGGGCGTGGGGCAGGAGCGCCTCGATCGCCTCGCGCACGGCCGGCAGCGGTGACGGCGTGGCCACTTCTTCCCCGGAGACCTCCTGCTCATTGAGGATGTCTTCTTCTTCGCGAAACCATTCGAAGAAACCCCGGAAATTGCTCGCCCCGCCTTCGAGCGCGCCCTCGTAGGCGCTCAGGGCGTCGAACTCGTGGGGGGTGCGAATCCGGGCGGGGATGTCGAGTGCGCTCCGGTTCGTCGGGAAGTAAACGACGACCGGCAGGACGGGTGAGCCGCTCGCGATCGAGGCCTGCGCGGCCGCCACATGCGCCTGCAGCGCGTCGAGTGTTGTCGGCGCCCCGGGCGGGTGCCCTTGCAACGTCCTCGCCACGCTCCACTGGACCTCCTGCCCGCCGAGTTCCGCCGTCAGCGATAGGTGCGCTGTCGAGGCTCCGATCCTGACGTCGCGGTCCCGCAGCGCGATCTCTCTGGGCTCTTCGGGCTCTTCGGGCTTTCCCGAGCGGATACCCTCCACGAGGCAGGAGAGCAGAAGCGCAAGTGCATCGAGGAGCGAGGTCTTGCCGGCCCCGTTGACGCCAACGAGCGCGATGACATCCGACGAGAGGTCGAGATCGAGGCTCTTGAAGCCTCGATAATCTCGGATGGAGAGGCTGGTGAGCTTCATGGCGTTGCCGGCGTGAGCATATACATGAAGGGGTTCCGCAGGTCGTGGACGTACTCTCGGACAGCCCTCACGTCAGCACCACGATCTTCCCCCCCGCCCTGTTCTCCTCCATGCACCGGTGCGCCTCCGCGATCTCATCGAGCCGGAACGTCCTCCCGATCTGCACCCGCAGCGCCCCCTCCGCGACCTGCTGCACCAGCGCATCGAACGGCATCCTCATGAAATCCTCCACGTCCCCCGAGTAACTCGAATGCTCCTGGCGCGTGAACAGCTCCGACCGGTTCACCCCGAAGGCCTTCACCCGGATCAGCGCCTCCCCCACCCGCGGCACGGGCACCGGCACCTCCTCGATCTTCAGCACCTCCGGCCCGCCCGGCGCGCGAATCACCGCCGCTTTCATCGTCGCCATGACGCGAAGCCTAGCCTCGCCCGCGACCCTGCGGCCATTCCCATCCGGGCTCGCGCCCCCTGCCAGCCCAAGCCGCCTTTCATCCACCCCTGCACCTTCGGCTACGCTCCCCTCCATGACCTTCTGGCGCAGGTGGTTCGGCAAGCGCGACGCAGCCTCCTCGTCCCCTCCCGGCGCACGCCCTGCTCCCACGCCGCTCCAACCTCCACCCCTTCCGCGCCCCACCGTCCTCGACCCCGAGCCTCGCCTCGTCACCACCATCGTCGAGGGCCCTGGCGGCACCTCCGGCTTCTTCGAGCGCGCCTTCGACCCTGCCACCGGCACCGTCGAGCTGCGCTACGCCCACCGCGAAGACCTCCCCGCCTGGATGGACGGCGTCCCCGTCCCGCTCGTCCCGGGCAAGGGCATCCCCACCCACACCTACGTCACCCTGCGCGCCATGAAGCAGCTCGGCATCGGCATCGGCCAGGCACGCGCCTTCCGGCTCCGCGCCATCCACGAGGTCGCCTCCATCGTCCACCTCGACTGGCTCACCGCCCGTCATCCCGGCGTGCCCCTCGGCGAACTCGCCAGGCAAACCCACTCCTTCGCCTACGCGGAGACCCCGATCATCCAGTCCGGCCACCGCATCGTCTCCGCCCACGTCGACACCTCCCGCGCCACCCGCCGCCCCATCGGTGACCTCATGACCCACGACGAACGCATGGCCGCCGACCCCGCCGCCCTCCGCACCACCCACGACGCGGTCCTGGCCCGCCACCAGCGCACCCGCGACGACGTGATGCTCATCGGCTACGACCTCTACCTCGCCGTGGAGCCGCAACCGTGAGCCCCAGCGCCCCCCGCATGCTCCACCTCGTCTCGGCCGGCACCTTCTCCAGCCAGGCCGTGCAAGCGTTCCTCGACGACCTCCAGGACGACCTCCAGACCCGCGCCGACCTCCCCGAACTCACCCTCGTCGACGGCCGTACCGCGCTCGACGGCATCGACCTCACCGCCGCCCCCACCGTCCTCCTCAACGCCGACCGCGCCGAGGTCATGGATCTCCTCGCCCTCCACCCCCTCGCCGCCGCCGTCGAGAAGTACGCCCTCTTCGCCTGGTGGAAGCACCGCGGCACGCGCCCCGGCGCCTTCTGGCTCCATGGCCACCTCCCCGTGGCCCGGCGCCTCGGCCCCGACATCGTCGAGAGCCCGCTCTACCGCACCGATGCCCACGGCGCCTTCGGCTCCGAGCAGAGCCCCGGCCTCCCTGACCTCCTCGCCCGCTACCTCGCCGCCTTCACGCGCCCCTGACCGCCTCTGGCGACGACGTCAGTGGCGCTCTGCCTGCGCAGCCCGCCCTGGCACAGGCTCGCGCCCCACGTGGCCTCTCGCTGCGGCGGCGCTCCGCGTTTGCTCCCTGGGCCATTGGCCTCCCCGCTCTGCACGTCCTCTCCGAGGACCGCGTGCACCGGCGACACCGAAGCGGTGTTCGTCGGTGGTGCGCCATTGCGGGTATCGGCGGTGCCCTGAAGGCCGTTGCCGATGGCATCACTTGGCCACGCGCATCACCCTGCCGCCGCCGCTCTCGGTCCAGTAGATGTGGGTGTCGTCCTGCTCGATGGCACTGGTGATCCGCTGGCCGCTTTTGAGAACGATGGGGGGGTCGCCTCCGGTCTTGCTCTGCATGGCGGTGATGCCCCCTTCGCCCTCGGTCCAGTACACGTTCTCCTCGTCGACCACGATGTCGATCGGATCTTCCGCGTCGGCGATGGCGAAGGCGGCGCCGCCGCCTTCGCGGGGCGCCCGGGTGATCGCCCAGCCTTCGGCGTCTGCCGAGTAGATGTGGGATTCGTCGAGGGCGATGCCCAGAGGGCCCATCTGGTGGGCCACCTGCTGGGCAGGCATGCCGTTCAGGGGGATCCGGAACACGTGGCCCGCGAACTGGTCGGCGACGTAGACGGCACCATCCTCGACCACGATCTTCCAGGGCGCGAGGAAGCCGGTGTAGAGGGTCTCGGCAGGGCCGCCCGCGAGCGGTGCCCTGCGGAGGCTGCCGTCGGGGGCCTGGGAGGCCCAGTAGACGTGGGTGCCATCCACGGCGATGCCGACCGGCAGGTCCTCACCATCGTGGAGCACCTCGAGCACCTCGCTCTGCTTGGCGAAGCGGACCACCTGGCCTCCATCGTAGGTGGCCATGTAGACGTGAGGTGTCTTGGTCGACGACCACGTTGCCGCCACAGGCGGCGAGCACCAGCAGGGGCCACGTGGCGAGGTGCGCGAAATCAGCCTTGTTCATCCTGGTCTCTCCATGGTTCCAGGGCCACCGGTGCCGCTGGGTGGATTGGGAGCAGCGAACAGGATACCCGGTCCGCTCACTTGAAGGCGCGCATCACCCGGTGGCCGTCGGCCTCGGTCCAGTACCCGAGCGGACTTCCTTCACCCCCACGAGGGGCAGGGCGTTGTCCTGAGACACCTCAGCGCTTGTGGCGACGGTTTCGGTGGGTGGTCGAGGAGGAGCGCGGGCGGCCAGCGGCGGGCTGTAGTCTCGGGCCTACCTCTCGTGCGCTCTCGATCAGCGCTCGCACCACGGGCGCGTCGGCTTCCTTCGCGCGCCACGTGACGAATTCACTCAGGTTGATGTGGAGATCTTCGACAGGCCGCCACACCGCCGAGGTTGGCGGAACCAGGTCCGAGGCCTTCTCCGCGAGGAAGGTGACCGCGTCGCCGATCACGACCAGAGCCAGGAGCGCCTCCAGATCGAGCACCTCCGCCGTCCCGCGCAGCGTGACGCCTTGCGCGCGCGCAGCCGTGATGATGTCCGCGTGGAGGCTCGGGTAGAGCTGACGTGGCTGGAGCAGCACGCGCTCGCTCTCGAGATCTCGGAGCCGGATCTTCGCGAGCCGTGAGAGTCGATGCTCGCGGGAGAGAAGCAGCCCGAGTCGGTCACGGCTCATCTCCAGGTAGCTCAGGGCGTCGTCGCTGGGTGCGTAGGCACCGTAGCCGAAGGCAATCGTCCCCTGCCGCAACGCCGTCCACTGCTCGACGCTGCTCAGGGGGACGAGTTGCAGGCCCACACGGGGCGTTCGCTTTCGAAACGCCGCGACGAGGGAGGACAACACCCCCATGAAGGTCGCTCCCGTTTCAAAGCCGATGACCACGGTGCCGAGCTTGCCTTCGGCGACCCCCTTGGCTTCGTCGACGGCCGCGTCGACGCTCGCGAGGATTCCCTGAGCTCTCTCGGCAAAGAGCCGACCTGCGGCGGTGAGCTTGATCCCACGCCCCGCGGGCTCGAAGAGCGCGACGCCCATCTCCTCCTCGAGGTCCTTCATCTGCCGGCTCAGCGGAGACTGCGAGACGTGGAGCCTGGTGGCGGCCCGGCGGAAGCTCTGCTCCTCGGCGATCGTCACGAAGTAGCGCAGGTGTCGGAGTTCCATGGGCTCGAGACCGTTGCTATGAAGGTATCATAGGAGAGCAATCTAGGTCTTGGACGAATCGATGCGGGACACGTACCGTGGGCTTCCATGAACGCCATGAATTCGAATTCCCCGCGCCTGGTGGCAATGAATTCCCTCGAGCAAGGTCCTGTAGCCGACACGCTGCGCCGCCTTTTTCAGGAGGCGGAGGCCGCGGACGGCAAATTGATGGAGGAGCATTCGGCGCGGGGCGGCGCGCCTGAGGATTATGTGGGAGAGCTTGTGGAATCCGAGAAGAAGGATCTGCGAGGAACATACCGCGCATTCGCGGATCATTTCCTGAATGTGTCCCCGGAGTTCGGCCGCATGCTCTATCTCTGTGCCCGGGCCCGAAATGCTCAGCGTATCGTCGAATTCGGAACATCCATGGGCATCTCCGCAATCCATCTCGCCGCGGCGCTTCAGGACATGGGGCGCGGCGGAACGCTGATCGGCACGGAGCTCGAGCCTGGCAAGGTGCAACGCGCGCGCGCCAACATCGAGGCGGCAGGCCTGGGGGAACGCGTCGAGATCCGCGAAGGCGATGCCCGCGATACCTTGACCCAGCTTCCCGGCGAGGTCGACATGGTGCATCTGGATGGCGCCTTCACGCTCTACATGCCGATCCTCAAGCTCATCGAGCCTCACCTCAAGATCGGCGCCATGATCCTGGCGGAAAATGCGTACGAGCAGGCCGGCGACTACCTCGCCTACGTCCGAGATCCCTCCAGCGGCTATGGCTCCTTGCCTCTGCCCTTCGAACAGTGGCGTGGAAACGAGTTCACCGTCTATCTCGGGCGATAGGCGGCTCGTGCCAGCCATCTCCAGGGTCCATTACCCCCTCAGGTCTCGCTCGTTGGTTGCCGTGAAGGGTTCAAAGTCGCTGGGCGATGGCCTCCGCAATCATGATTGTCGTCACATTCGTCGGCGCCGAGACGATATCCGGCATGATCGAAGCATCGACGACGTGGAGGCGTTCCACGCCGCGCACCGCGCCATTCCTGTCCACCACCGCGGTCGGATCGCTGTCACTGCCCATGGGAACGGTGGAGGTCGGGTGGGAATAGCCGTCCACCTGCGCGAGGATCGCCTTCTCGAGCGCAGCGTCATCCTCCACGTCGACACCCGGCGCTATCTCGAACGCGATCGTATCGCTGAACGGCGCGGTGCGACCGATGCGGCGCGACAGCCGCACGGCCTCCTTCATGCGCCGAAGGTCGCTGGGATCGTCGAAGAAGTTGAATCGGATGAGCGGCATGACCCGCGGATCCCTGCTCGCGAGGCGGATCGACCCGTTCGACCTGGGCAGCGTCACGGCGCAGGCCAGCACGATCGCGCCGCCGGTCGGGCTTTGCGCCGGATCGAAGATGTGCGTGCCAGAGAGTTGCAGATCCAGCTCGTCGGGGCCGGCCTCGCTGGAGTTCGTCCAGATGATCGCGCCAGCAACTGGGGTCATGGCCCCGGCCTCGGGCTTCAGCGCGTAGACGTTGTAATAAAAGGGATGCTCCTTGAGCCGCTCGCCCACGGGAGCATCCACGACGACGGGGACACCAAGCGCCCGCAGGTGCGCTGACGGTCCGATGCCCGACCGCATGAGGATCGCGGGGCTGCCGTACGCGCCGGCAGAGAGGATCACCTGCCCGGCCGCAATGGTCTCCCCGCTCGCGAGGCGAATGCCGGTCGCGCGCCGTCCGTCATGCAGGACGGTGTCGACCTCTGCGCCACCCATGATCGTCAGGTTCGGCCGGCGCCGAACCTCTTCCGTCAAATACGCGATGCCGGTGTTGACCCGCTTCTCGTCGACGACGTTCAGCGGATAGGGCGAAACGCCGTCCTGCTCGGCGCCATTGAAGTCACTCACCCGCTTGAGGCCAACGGTTTCAGAAGCCAGCACGAAGGCGAATTGCCGGGAGTCATCGAGCAGGCGCTCGTCCGCCCCGACCTGCACGAACAACGGCGGCAGGCCGGTGAGATCACCGTGGAGCGGCGAAGCCATGGAATCGGTCGCGGCGAGGGCTCCCCTGTACTTGAGGGCGCAATCCTGCAGGTAGTCGTGGCCGATCAGCGGATCGACGACGGCTGGATCGGTCATCGAACGACCGGTGAAGGCAAGATCTACCCAGGGCGAGAAGACCACGCCCGCGATCGGCTTCGGGCCGCGCGACGCCTTCGTCAGCGCGGAAAGCGTGACGAGCGAGAGGCCGCCGCCCGCGGAATCGCCGACGATCGCGATCCGGTCGCAGCCGCTCTGGACCATGTAGCCCCATGCCCTCAGCGCCGCAGCCGGCGCGGCTGGCAGGGTCGCTTCAGGTGCCAGCGGATAGTCGATGACGAAGGCAGGGACGCCCCTGCGACTGACGATCTGGCTGACGAAACCGCGATAGGCCCTGGCATTGCCCTGCACATAGCCGCCGCCATGGATATAGAGAATCGCCTCGCCGGGGGTCGCCTCGCGCGGCCGCACCCACCAGCCATGAACGGCGTCGGTATCGACCTCTTCGAGCGTCACATCGTCCGTCAGCGGGCTGCCCGCGACGAAGGTGTCATAGACATCTCTCGGCGCGCCGGTGGCTCTCGCCCAGAAGGTGGCGAGCTGCTCGCGCAATGCCTTCTCACGTTCGCGCTCGATCGGTGAGACCCAGCTCACGGCCGCTTCGGTGAACTCATTTTGCAGCAATCCAGCGTTCTCGATCTTCGCGATGTTGCCCATTTCAGTGACTCCGGCACCGGCTTTATCGATCGGTACTCTCAAGGATCGCCGCCCGGCCGAGAAGTCACCGTGTTCTGGACTCAGCGTCCAGCAGGACGAACGCTGACGGGCCCTCCGCGGACGACTGTGCGCAGAGGCTCATCCTGGTTCGGCGTCCCGCGATGACACCCATCGGCTGCGACGCGCGCAGTCGCTACATCAGTACCGTCTTCGGAAGCTCGGCCGCCAGATGGTCGAGGAAGGCGCGAACCGATGGAAGCAATCCTTGCCTGTAAGGGATGAGCGCGGTGAGGGTGGAGTCTCCGGCGATCCAGCCAGGAAGCACGCGCTCCAGATGGCCCGACCGAACAGCGGATCGGCAGATGTAGCCGGGCAAAGCGACGATGCCGAGGCCTTTGATCGCGGCCTGCTGGAGGCCGACCATGTCGTCGCTCAGCAATCTCGGCGTCAACGGAACGACGATCTCATCCCGCTTCTGCCGCGCATGACGCAGGCGCCACACCGGTTCGACGCCAGCTCGCATCATGAACAGCGAGGGGTGGTTCTGGAGATCCTGGGGGCTCTTCGTACAGCGGACGGTCCCGGTCGGCTCGGTCAGGCGGTTGCGAATCGTGGTCTCGGCGAGTTCCGCTTCGCGGAGCATCACCACCGCATGACGATAAAAGTCCTCGCCCGCGTCGGTCATGCCGAACCGGCGCGAGGTGCGGTTGAGCAGCCGCACCCCAAGTTCGGATTCGAGCTGCTGGATGCGGTGGCTCAGCGTCGATTTGGGCACGCGGAGGGTTCGACCGGCCGCCGTGAATCCCCCGCGATCGACCACCTGGACGAAAAAGTAGAAATCGTTCAGATCGCGCATTCACCACACCTCATCGTCCATCACATCGGACGATGCGTTGCGTTTTCAAGACTTTTCGGTCAGGCGTCCAGCCCTTAGGTATTCCCCCGACACGAACCGTGCTCGTGATCGGAATCTGAAACCTGCTGGAGAACACCATGACGACCCGCACCTATGAACCGCTGAACCAGGACAACGCCGCTGTCATCCTGGTCGATCACCAGGTCAATCTCATGACCGGCGTGCGCGATTACGAGACTGGCGAGTTGAAGCACAATGTCGTGGTGCTGGCGAAGGCCGCGAGAGCCCTGGGCCTACCGATCGTCGCCACCAGCACCGCGCGCGACAGCCTGTGGGGACCGACCTTCCCGGAGCTGGTCGCGGCGCTGGACGGCATCGCGATCCTCGATCGTTCTTCGGTCAATGCCTACGATGACGCGCGCGTCGCCGCGGCGATCGAGGCCACCGGCCGCAAGAAGCTGATCTTCGCCGGCATCTCGCTCGAAGTCTGCGCGGGCTTCCCGGCCATGACTGCCGCGGCGCGCGGCCACGACGCCTATGTGGCGGTCGACGCTTCGGGCACGTTCAGCAAGACCAAGCACGACGTCAACTTGCTCCGTCTGAGCCAGGCTGGCGTCATCCTCTCCGACTACGCGACCCTCATGGTCGAGATCCTCAAAGACAACGCCCGGCCGGAAGCGGGCCCCGTCTACGACGCCCTCGACATGCCCTGGGCCAAGCTCGTCGGGCAGATCGTGGCCAGCTACGCCAGGTAAGTGTCGCGCCGGCGCGACCTCGCCCCCCGAGGGAGCCCCCCGAGGTCGACGGGTGCCCGTGGGCCGTGTCAGGCAGGCGCGGCTCACCTCCATCCCAACGCAAGCGCCCGGTGGTCGCCATCGTGACTGGGCGCTGCCCGAGGCCGTAGGAGGTCTGCTCGCACGCACTCGGAGGTTGACGATGGCGACGCGAGCGGAGCATGTGAACACCCCAACATTTGCGAAGTGCACAGCGCCCCGCTGCGTTCGCACTTGACCTTCCTGATGATAAATATCAGGATAGTTATTAATGGCTCGGCAGCGCAACATCACGGACGAGCAGATCCTTGAGCAGGCGCGCGCATGTTTCCTGGAGCACGGTGCCGGCATCTCGACGACCGTGATTGCCGAGCAGCTCGGCATCTCCCACGGAGTGCTCTTTCAGCGTTTCGGCACCAAGGAGCAGCTCTTGCGGGCCGCCCTCTTGCCGAGCCCGGAGCAGCCATGGCTCGAGCGCGCGCGCTCAGGCCCGGACGACCGCGACGTGCAGACCCAGCTCCGCGAACTCGCCATGGAGATCTCGGCGCACCTCGAGCGCATGGTGCCGTGCCTGGCGGTGCTCCGCTCCGCGGGCGTGCATGTCGATCCCGGGGTCGAGCGACCCGAGGACCTGCCGCCCGTCCGCGCGCGGCGTGAGGTCGCCGCATGGTTCGAGCGCGCCTTCACACGGGGGCTTTTGCGCCCGGTGCCGGCGGAGCACGCTGCCGACCTTTTCCTCGGCGCGCTGCACTTCCGGCCGTTTCACCAGCACCTCTCGCGTCAGCGCTTCGAACCCGCCGAGAACCGCGCCTACGTCGAGTTTGCCGTCGAGGTGCTCTGTCGAATGTTCGCGCCCGAAGCGAAGACCAGGTGATTCCAGAGTAACGTACCGACAGCGCCCGGCCGCCGCCCGCGGCCGAATGACGCTGCTGCGCCGGGTTCGATGCCTTCTGCCAAAGCGAAGGAGGACGCCGATGAACATGGATGTGATGGATCTGTTTGCTGTGGCCTCCGTGGTCTCTGCGGCCCAGGAGACTGGGCTCCTGCGGGCCCTCCACTCCGGGTCGAAAACAGCGCTCGCGTACAAGGAGGCGTTCGGTGGGCCCGCCGTGCCGCCCGGCGCCATTGGTGCCCTGCTGGCAAGGAGGTGACCCGGTGTCGGTCACACTCATCCATCGCTTGAGCAGCCTGTCCCGCGCTGATCTCGCCACGGCAGGCGGCAAGGGCGCGAATCTCGGGGAATTGATGCGGCTCGGGCTCAGCGTGCCGCCCGGGTTCGTGGTGAGCGCGCGAGCCTATGCGGAGCAAGCGCGCGAATGGGGGCTGGCCGAGCGCATCTCGGCGCACCTCGCTGTGAATCGCTGGGAGGCAGCGGCCTCGGAGGTGGCGGCGCTCTTCGAAAAAGGCGAGATGCTGCCGACGATCGAGAGCGCGGTTCGTGATGCCCATCGCGAGCTCGGCGCGTCCCGCGTCGCGGTGCGCTCCTCGGCGACGGCCGAAGACCTCGCGGATGCCTCGTTCGCGGGCCAGCACGAGACGTTCCTCGACGTGGCGGGGGAAGACGATCTCCTCCTCGCGCTGCGGCGCTGCTGGGCGTCGCTCTGGAGCCCGCGAGCCCTGCGCTACCGGGCGGCGCGCCATATCGATCACCTGGAGGTGAACATCGCCGTCGTCGTGCAACGCATGGTGCCGGCCGATTTCGCCGGGGTTCTGTTCACCGTCGATCCAGTCGTCCAGCGCGCCGACCGCATGCTCCTGGAACTCGCACCGGGCCTCGGCGAGGCCGTGGTCTCGGGTCACACGACAGGCGATGTGTACCGCCTGCGGCGCGAGCCTCTCGCCGGCCCCACGGGCTCGGGTGGCGAGGATGTCGCGGAGGATGTCGCGATCGAGGACCGCGACCGCCGCGAGGCCTCCCGTCCTGCCCCGAGCGATGCAATGGTGCTCGCGCTGGCACGCCTCGGGCTCCGCCTCGAGAACCATTTCGGTTGCCCTCAGGACGTGGAGTTCGCCTTCGAGGGCAGCACCATTCACCTCCTCCAGTCACGCCCGATCACCACGCTCTACGAGGCCGAGATCGAGCCCCTCCCGCCATCGCCAAAGCTCAACCGCATGCAGCAGAGGATGGTCGCGGCGAACGATGACGACAGGTTCCCCGTCGCCCCCAAGCCGCTCGATCAATGGGGCTTCCGGATGGTGATCCCAGCGCTCATCCACACGATGCGCTTCCTCGGGGCCGAGGTGGACGCGACCGAGGAGCGCGCGATGCTGGACCAGGTCTGGCGGGAGATGCTGGTGATGCCGCAGCCGCATCCCACCCTGCGGCTGCTCGGGCTGCCCGGGAAGGTCGCGGCCAGCCTGCGCCACGACTGGATGGCGTGGTGGGAGGCCGAGGCGTTCAAGCGCATCCAGGAGGCGTGCGCGCGGGTTGATATCCGCGCCCTCGACGACGCCGCGCTCCTCGGCCGCGCCGATCGGATCGTGCAGGTGACGACAGAAGTCCTGAGCAAGCGCTTCGAGGGGATCGTCAGCCAGCTCGCCGCGGTCGCGCTGCGCATTCCCGTCACCGTCGCCGTGGGACGAAAGCGCGCAGGGACCGTCATGGGCGACCTCGTCTCGGGCCTGCACACCCGGACATCCGACGTCAATCTCGCGCTCTTCCAGCTCGCGCGCCGAGCGGCGAGCGCCGGGCCGGATGTTTCACGCCCGATTCGCGAGGGGCGGCCCGAGGATCTGAGAGCATCGGTGGTCGGCCGCGCCTACCTCGCCGAGGTCGAGGCTTTTCTGGACGAGCATGGGCACCGGGAGACCACGGGCTTTTACCTCTCGGCGCCGACCTGGCGACAGGATCCCACGCCCATGTGGGCGCTGCTCCGCGGCCTCCTCGACACGACCGAGCCGCCGTCCGAAGAAGCCAGCCTGAAACGTTACCGCGCGGCGCTCGAAGAGGTCACCCACAAGCTGCGCTTCGTGCCGGGGTTGCCCGGTTCATTCGAGCGCACCCTGGAGCAGCTGCGCAAAGCAATCATCTACCGGGAGCGCTCGCACTTCGATCTGGCCCGCTCATTCTCGGCGATGCAGGCGGTGGTGGCCGATATCGCCCGTCGCCTCCACGAGCGCGGGCAGTTGCCGACCCCTGACGATATCTTCTACCTGACGGAAGCCGAGGTCCGGGCGTGGCTCCGCGGGAGCGCGCCTCCGCTGGACGAGGTGAAGCGGCTCGTTCGACGCAGACGCGCGACGTACGGGGTGGTCAACGGGAGGTGGCAGAAGCGAGCGTTCCAGAACGCGGCAAGCGCATCGGGCAACGAGCTGCGCGGCACCGGGGCGTCGTCCGGTGTGGTACGCGGCATGGCGCGCATCGTGCGCAGCGAACACGAGTTCGAGCGCTTGAAGGCCGGGGAAATTCTGGTCTGCAGATACACGAACCCCTCGTGGACGCCGCTCTTCAACCTCGCCGCTGGCGTCGTGACGGACGTCGGCGGCGCGGCCTCCCATGCGGCGATCGTCGCACGCGAATACGGCGTCCCCGCCGTCCTGGGGGCCGCTGGGGCGACGACGCGCATCGTGGATGGCCAGGAGATCCTCGTCGACGGCACGGAAGGCCGCGTGACGCTCCTCGGCCCGGCCGCGACGGGCGAGGTGGATCATGGCTGAGGGTTCGTCCTCAGCCCCTCTGCCGGTGCGGCTCCTCGTCGCCATTGCCCTGTCGGCGGCGCTCGGGCCGCTCAACTCCACGATGGTGGCCGTGGCGCTTCCGGAGATGGCGCGCACCCTCCCGGCCGACTCCGGCGCGCTCCGGCAAGCGCTCGTGACGAGCTATCTCCTCACGAACATCGTCCTGCAAAGCCCCGGAGGAAAGCTCGGTGACCGGCTCGGCCACCGGAAGGCGCTCGGGCTGGGTCAGCTCCTTCTGGCGGCTGGCGCCGCGCTCGCTTATCTCTGGCCCGTGCTCCCGGCGCTCACGGCGGCGCGCATCGTGATGGCCGCGGGCGGCGCGATCATGGCCCCGAGCGCGATGGCCTTGCTCCGCACGGAGCTGCCGCCCGAGGTGCGCGGGCGGGCCTTCGGGGCGTTTGGCGCGGTCATGGGGATCGCGGCAGGCACAGGGCCGACGGTCGGCGCGCAGCTCGTGGCGCACTTCGGGTGGACCTCGATCTTCCTCGTGAACGTGCCGGTGCTGCTCGTCTCCGCCGCGCTCGCACACGCTGGCACGTCCCCTCCGCAGGCCGGGGCGGTCGTGGGGCCCGCGCTGCCCGCGCCACGGCGGCCGCGCTTCGACCTCCTGGGCTCGGTGCTGCTCGGCGCGTCGCTGGTGGGGCTGGTCCTCGGCCTGGAGCACACACACCTCCGCTGGGCTGCGGCGCTCGGGGTGCTCGGCTTCGTGCCCTTCGTGCTCTGGGAGCGGCGCGCCGCGGACCCGGTCATCGACTTCTCGCTGTTCCGGCTGCGCGCGTTCGTGGGAGGCAGCCTGATCATCGCGCTCCAGAACTTCGCGATGTACGCGACGATCTTCGAGCTGCCGCAGGTGGCGGGGCGGCTCTTCGCCGTGGGGCCCCGCGACGTGGGCAACACGCTGCTGACCCTGATGGGGACGATGGTGGTGGTCTCGCTCGTCGCGGGGCGCGCCTCCGACAGCTTCGGGCCGCGCGCGGTGACGCTCTCCGGCTGCGTGCTCGCCCTCTCCGGGATGGCCCTGCTCGCGACGCGGCCGCTCGGGGCGATGACGGACGCGATCCCGGCCCTGGTGATGCTCGGGGCCGGCATGGGCCTGTCGAGCGCGCCGTCGCAGGCCGCGGCCATGGGCGACGTGCCGCGGGAGAAGAGCGGGATGGCCGCCGGGCTGACCTCGACGATGCGTTACGTCGGGGGAGTCGCGGGGCTCACGGTGCTGGGTCTCGTCCTCACCGACCGTCCTGAAAACGAAGTGGTCATGCAGGAGCACGTCACGGCCATGACCGTGTTCTGCGTGGCGCTGGTCCTGACGATTGGCTGCGCCTTCCTGCTTCCCCGGCGCACCGCCGCGTCTGCATCAGCCGCACATGCACGTTGAAAGTCACGAAGTAGATCCGACGTACATCCATTCCGTCGTGCCTCCCGGTACAGGATACAACCCATGAAAATCGTCATTTTCGGCGCCAATGGTCCATCAGGAAAGATCCTCACGCAGCTCGCGCTACAGGCGGGCCATCAGGTGAGCGCGGTGACCCGCCACCCCGAAGCGTTCTCGATTCGCCACGAGAAGCTCCAGGTCACGCGGGGCGACGTGCTCGACGCGGCGGACGTCGCGCGCGCGGTGGACGGGCAGGAGGTCGTGCTGTCGCTCTTCGGCGCGCAGTACAGCTTCAAGCCGATCAGCGTTTACTCGCAGGGGATGAAGAGCATCCTGGCAGCGATGAAGGCGTCCGGGATCGACCGGCTGGTGTGCGTGACCTCTGGGGGAACGAGGCCAGAGTATTCTCCGGAAGAAGAGGGCTTCTTGTTCGGCCGGATCATCAAACCGCTGTTCGGGCGCACGCTCTACGAGGACATGCGACGCATGGAGGCGCTCGTGATGCAGAGCGATCGCAACTGGACGATCGTGCGGCCCGCGCGGCTGGAGGATATGCCCCCTGACACCCCTTACCGTGCGGTCGAAGGCTACATGGTGCCGGGGATGCACAAGACGTCACGAACTGCTCTCGCGCAATTCATGCTCGAGCAGGCGTCGAGCGATCGCTTTCTGCGCAAGGCGGTCGCCGTCGGGACGGCATGATCGTGAGGCTCCATCAGGGTTGATGCAGGCTGAGAGCTTCATTCAATCTCCGAAGAGTCGCTCGCAGACGCCGGGTTCGCCGTGCTCCCGCAGCCGGGAAACACACGCCTGGTTCGTTGTGCCTGCTCTACCGCAGCCGGTTCCTGTTCACGGGCGATCACCTCTCCTGTTCGCGTCGCCCGGGCCACAGGGTGGCGTTCCGGTTGCAATGCTGGAGGGATTGTCGCTCTGAAGAGCGCATCCGGGGTTACGCCACGTCGTCGCCGGCCAGCTCGTAGGCGTCGCGGTTCTCGTCGCCGCCAGCGCCACATGCGCACTCTTCGCGGCCTGTGGGCTCTGCGTCAGGGCGAATGAGAAGGCAACGCCGCGGAGGTCGCGTCGAGCCGCGCCCCGGCATACAGCACTCGAAAATGCTTGCCATCGCCGGAGTCACCGTGGCGAACGGCGGTGACAAGGAGCGAAGAACGCCGCTGCCTGATGTCCCATGGCCAGGCGAGCAGGCTCGCAAGCCACGAACTCGCGGCAGAGTCACCGTGTAGCCAGTCACACACTCAGGACACCTCTACTCTCGTGTCCTAGCTGAGGGGGCCTCGTGTCCTAGTTGGGACACTACCCCCACGAGGGTAGTGTCCTAGTTCACCCGTTTTTGTCCTAAGTGGGATGCGCGGGCCGCGGCGGAAGCTAGGTTCTGGGCCGAAGTAGTGCAGCCCGCGGGTGCTGGTAACACCCCGGGCTGCGTGGCCGAAACCTCTCTTACCGAGGTCCGACATGCTGAGACTCGTCCATCCGGCCCCCCATGGGAAGGGCCAAGGCCCCCGTCCGTCCAGGGGGCGCCGTGCAGCGATCCCTCTTACCCATACGGAGCAGCGGCAAATCAGGGCCGCCCTTCGCAATCTTAGAACCGCCTATGGATCGTGGAGTTGCCTCGCGGAAACCCTCGGCGTGGCCCGGGGCTTCTTGGAGAAGGTTGCCTATGGGGCGAGGCCCGTATCCGCCGCCATGGCTCTTCGGGCGGCGAAGGCTGCGGGCACCACGCTAGAAGCGCTCATGGGCGGCCCGAAGCTCGCGAGCACCTGCGCGCACTGCGGGGCGGCGTGGGAGGTGCGGTCATGATCACCCGCGGCCCCTTCCGGGAGTCGTCGATGGAGGTCTCGCTGGACGAGCAGGAGAGCGCCAGCCTGCGCGAGATCCTCCACACCATCAAGGGCCTCTGCGGCGGCTCTTGGTCCGCAGTCGACACGCTCCTCGTGCTCGGCAAGGGCGACGCCGAGAAGATCTGGAACGGCACCTACGACGCGACCGCGGAGATCGCCTACCGCATCTCGAAGTCCACGAACCTCACGATGGATGACGTGGTGATCGGCAACCGCAACGGCAGGTGCGCGCACTGCAAGCGCCCGCAGCCTGACCCGTTCACCCCGCAGTCCCCCGATGACGCTCCGCCGGAGGCGAAGGCGTGACGCCCCGGCGGCGCCGCGATGGTGCCGCCCACGCTCCAGCCAGCTTCTACGTGGACGAGATGCCCATCGTCCGGATGGCGCCCTACGTGCGCGCGCTCCTGCGCGCCATGAAGGTGCCTCCGCAAGACATGGAGGATGTCGTCCAAGAAGTCACGGCTGGGGCGTGGGTGGCCATGAGAGAGGGCCGCTTCCAGCCCTCGCCCGGGCAACCGCTTGGCGATGCCTTGAAGCTCTGGCTCACGGGCATCACGTGGCGACAGGTCTCGCATTACCGCGAGAAGGCGTCGAGGCGGCGCGAGGTCCCGAGCGCTTCGCCGTGGGCGGTGCCCGGCGCTGACTCTTGGCTGCCGCATCTGCCTGCAGTGCAGAGCACGGTGGAGGCGCGCGACATCCTCCGCGCCTTCGACCTGATGCCTCCGCACTCCGTTGAGGTGCTCATGCTGCGGTACGCGGCGCAGTGCGAAATCAAAGAGATCGCCGAGACCCTCGGCGTCTCTCACTACATCGCCACGATGCGCCTCCGCTCGGCACATCGTGAATTCAGCCTGATTCTTCGTCGTTGGAGGTGCTCATGAATTCCTTTCTTGTTCTCGATCTGGAGACGGTGCTCGACACTTCACTCCCGCCTCCACCCAAGAAAAAGAGCGGAGGGGACGTGTTCCCCGCTCCGCCGTACCACAAGATCGTCGCGATGGGCGCCGCGTTGCTCGACGCCTCCTACCGGCTGCGTCGTACCTGGATCGTCAGCGAGGGCCGCGACGAGTTTACCGTGCTCGCGGCGCTCGTCGCCTTCCTGAACGCGAAGCTTGCCGAAGGGATCGGCGTAACGCTCGTATCCTGGAACGGGCGCGGCTTCGATCTGCCGGTGCTCGTTGCACGGTGCCTGCACCACGGTCTCGCCTGGCCCTGGTACTACGAGACCGAAGCGCGTCGCCGCTACTCAGACTACGGACACATCGATCTGATGGACCTGCTGGTTGATCACGGCGCGGCCCGCCCGTACGGCCTCAGCCTCGCCGCAAAGCTCATCGGCATGCCGGGGAAGCTCGATGTCAACGGTAGCAACGTCCAAGCGATGATCGATGCAGGCGAGGTCGAGCAGGTGCGTGCCTACTGCCTCCAAGACGTCGTGCAGACCGCTGCATTGTTCCTCCGGGTGCAGCTCCTACGTGGGGAGCTGCCGCCAGCCATCTACGCCGTCGCAGCCGCACATCTGCTCGGGGTCATAGAGCGCGAGCGCCGCCTCGCTCCCCTGCTACCTCTGATCGACCGCGACAGGTTCCTGAGCACAGGAGGCGTGGCAGAGCTGGTTCATGAGGGTAGGGCCGCATAGCCCCCAGACATTCGACTCCCTACCGCGACCAGCACAACGGACGAGACGCACTGCACCATAGGTGGTGCGAGTGCTGTTGACTGCTACCGCACCTCCTCGTCACCACCAGCGTGGCTCTCTAGGCTCAGCACCGCGAAGCAGCGCTTCCTCGAAGCCGTCGCGCGTTGGCAGCGCGTCAGATCGTAGGCAATACATATCAGTTCAGAGAGATCTTACAAAATGCCGGCACCAGGTAAATCACCCGGCGCCGGCATTCACCGACTAGCGACGCGCTGTCCGACGTGACGGACGACGACGCGAGACAGACTTCGACGAATTACCTTTAGACCGCTTCGGACTACGGTCCGGAGGAACTCGGCGCGGTCCACTCTCCCGCACCTCCAACCGGAATGACTTCATCCCGTACTCGCGCGCGTACACTCGACGTCTAAGCCCCCAATGCCAATAACTGGAGACATAGATGATCTTAAAGCCCGGTCTGGGCTCTCTGTAGGCCATAGGGCCCTCCAAATCAGACGAACATAACTATCCGTGGCAGTCATCAGATCTGTCCGCTGACTGCGCCCATGCGGAAGAGAAGGGGCGGTCGAACATCAGAGCCGCATCTGAGTCCGACCCGCCCCCCTCATTCTGTTCGCGCCGACATGGCACACCTCACCTGCTGCGGTCTTTCTCCGCGAAGGGGGCTTGCGCACGCACCCTTCCAGGGGGTAGCATAGGGACCGTGGGCGGTAACCTACGCTGCCCCACATAGGGGCCGGTTGGTGCTGCGCAAGCCGGTTTTCACGAGCCGGCCCGGGCCTCTCGATGTTTCAGCATCGAGGGGCCCGAAACTTTTGTAGGTTCAGCACTGCCTGCTGCACCCTCAGTGCTGCATCAAGACCTCCCACTTTCCATCGGTACGTCGCAGCTTTCCTCTGCTTTTCAGGTAGTAGAGTTTGTCACGTACCTTTTTGCGGGATTCCTCCGCATCGTCGCCGAACACGATCGTTGCTAGACGCCCGTAGTCTCCCGAGGGCTCCTGACTCAGCGCTTCATACAGGCGAACATGGATCTCGCTGTCCGATCCGCGGGAGCCGCCTCGTGTGCCCGCCTCCGTCTCTTCCGTGCCGTCATCGGAGAGTGAGGTTTTCAGGGCATAGCGAAACTTTCCTTTGATCCCCTTCCGTATCAATGGAGAGTTCTTGCTCCTGCTTATGCGACTGAGCGTTTCCGCGATGGTGTGACGAGTCAACGCCGGCTCGATTTTGGTGGCTTCATCGACCACCTGAGCAAACAAGAGAGGCTTTGCCGCAGTCCGAAGCACCCTGAGAACGACCCCTGTCGGTCCGGTCTGCCCCTCAGCAGAGCCCGACGTCGCCTGAGGCCGTTTTGGCTCTCCTGCCGCTACTCTCCCCGTTAGCCGCGGCGATGGCGCATCGCCCAAATTCACCTCCTCCCCTGTCGTTGCTGGGTGGCTGTTGGCCGGCGTGTTGACTGACGTCGTGAGAGGTGGTTGGTCGGTCGGAGCAGTCGGCCCCGAGTCGACTGCTGTGCCCACCGACCCTGAAACTGAGACGACCGCCGTCGGCTCCTCTTCGACCGAGAGGATGGCGTCAGTCAGCGCTTCGAGCTTAGTCGCACGGTCAAACCCATCAACCACAGTGAGGAGGGCTCGAGTGAGGCTCCTGATCGTGACACGTCGTTCGACGGTTCGGTTGTAGTCCGCCATGGTTCAGGTACGAGGATACCCATCAGCACTCTAGGCACGCAACAGCCAACACTCTGGACGCGCAACAGTCAGCAATTGCAGAGTCTCGATTCAGCGCAAAAAACATAATGATTACATATGTTTTAGCGAACTCTGTGGTGCTGCAGTTACCATGCTGAGTTGGAGGGTGGGAAGGTTCATCTTTCGTGAAAGTGTTCGCGCTTGTTTTGCAATTCACATTCTTGCGGTCTTGTCAAGAAGTTTGACGAAGCATGCAACCATGATTCCTAACGCGCGCGGCAGCCAGCATGTAAGTGATATTGAATGCTCTTAATAGGACATAAATTGTCCTAAAAGGCTTGCGTTGACTCCGAACTCTCAAGCGGTTCGGTAAGCACGTGCGGACCTTACGCCAGGAGCGTGGGAGGACTCAGGAGGAGGCCGCAGAGCGTGCGGCGCTCAACGCGAAGCACTCTCAGGCGATCCAGGGTGGTTGCACGAATGTGACGATGGCGTCGCTCATAGGGATCGCGCGAGCCCTCGGCGTGCGCCTCGCAGAGTTGTTCGATGGGGTCTAGCTCCCAGCGCACAGCCCCCCCCCTGTCAGGAGTAGCGAGTGCACAGCGCACCGTTCATGGGACTGAATGTCGGTATGACATTCGTGTCATACTCTCAGACGCAAAGAAAATATAGCACCTACGTATGACTTGAATGTCATGCCACCTAGAAGCTGGAAAGCCGATAGCTTAAAATTGAATGTGACTCGAATGTCGGCTGAGACTTGGCCCGTAATCTGCTTCAAGAAAACTGAGTCGTCATTCCGTAAGACACTCAAATCAGCCTGATTAGGCCGTAGTTCTACTGGACTACTCACTTCTCGCACCGTCGCTCGCTACCCGCTGGCACCTGAATGGGCCCCGAACGCGTTGGCATCGTGCGTGCTCCGCACTCCACACAGCTCAGGTTGAGCTGCGGTGGCGTGGCCTTCGCCGCCCTCTTCGGAGGAAAAAGAAAGGCCCGCGGTGGTCCAGACCGCGAGCCCTCTCCACTGGTTTCCAGTGGCCGACCGATGAGCGAGAACCTCACCGGGCGGTACACGTGTGCTCTGCACGCGCCGTGCCCGCTTGGATGACGATCCTCGCTCGTCGCTTCCGCGAGAAGGAGGCTGAGATGAGCAAGCTCCGTTCGTCAGTACCCGGGTTATCTCGACGCTTCCGCAAGCAGAGCGCATGCTGACGTCTCGCTCCCGCTGACAGAACGCGGCCCTTTCGGCGCGCTCTGGTGTGGGCGTGAGACGCTCTCAGGTGGAGCGGTGCGCCCTCGGGCTGCGTAGCTGCACCGTAGTCATCGCGGCGCTTCGGCGCTGCAGGGTTCTCGTCGCGACCCTCTGGGCCGTGAACGATATGGGTGTTCTTTGTCCTGATCGCGGCCTTATGGCCTGCGTTGCTTTGGATTGGGTGGTTTATATGAGTAATCTCGACGATGTTACGCGCCTGTCAGTGCTCAACGCACTGGTTAACGGCAACAGCCTTCGCGACACCGAGCGCCTGAATGAGGTGCACCGAGACACCATCATGCGCTTCGCGCTCCGCATCGGTGAAGGATGCCAGCGGCTCCACGACCGCCTCGTGCGGGACCTCGCGTGCGCTCTGGTGGACTTCGACGAGCAGCACTCCTGGTGCGGCAAGAAGCAGAAACGCATCGACCCCGAGAAGGATGATGAGTCGACCGTTGGCGAACAGTGGACGTGGGCCTCGCTCGACCGCACGTCGAAGCTGATCATCGCGTGGCACGTTGGTAAGCGTGATGCCGCGAATGCGGACAGGATCGTGGCAGACACACGCGCGCGCCTCGTGGTGATGCCGCAGATCACCACCGACGGGTGCCCCCTCTACGAGAAGCCGATCCTCTACTACTTCGGCTACAGCGTGCCCTACGCGCAGATGATCAAGCGCTTTGGGAACAGCGGTGGGAAGCCGGGCACCGACGCGGAGAAATACGGCGTGCCCAAGGGCGTCGACTTCATCCAGAAGCGCGCCGTCTTTGGCAGCCCCGACCTAGCCAAGGCCACCACTTACGCTATCGAGCGAAGCAACCTCACCAACCGGCAGTGGAACTCTCGGCTGGCTCGGCGCACGCTCTGCTTCTCCAAGAAGTTGGAGAATCACAAGGCCGCCATCGCGCTCCAGTACGTCTACCGCAATCTCTGCGTGATCTCGCGAAACATGCGAATAACCCCGGCCATGGCGGCGGGGGTGACCGACCATGTTTGGACCCTGAGCGAGTTGATGGTCACGGCGCTCGCCGAGCCAGAGGGAGAGAAGCCGAGGATCAGCGAACTCTTCATCCCGAAGCCGCCAGGCACGTCACGCGAACTGCCCAACGGCCGCGGGTGGCTCCGCAGCGTCACGGGGTAGAAGCCTCGACCAGTTCCGGCGGCCTCATGGCCTGCCCCATTCCGAGCGGCGTCGAACCGATCGAGCACTGGCCCGATGATGTGAAGGTGAGCCGAGCAGCGCGCCCGTGAGGCGTGCTTGCGGTGCTCAAAATTTTCCTTCTGTTACGCAGGGTGCGGTTCTGGTAAACATGCCAAGCATAAAATTTAGGCAGATCTGCGCGGCAAGGGGGAGGTTACGTTGGCGAAAACGAGCGACAAGGTAGACCTTAGCGGATTGACGGAGGAGACAGTGTTCCTCGTCGATACGCTTTTGCCTGACGCTGGGGCGGCCTTCAGCGCCCCACGTCTCTCGGTGGCTGAAGCGCTACCTCTGGCGGACCTTGTTCTCGATACCAACGTTCTCCTGCTGCCATACAACACTGGTACGAGCAGCCTGCATCAGATCGAGGCTGCGCTTACGCCTATCCGCGACAACGGCCGGTTGTTCGTTCCGGGGCGAGTGGCGCGCGAATTCACCCGTCTGCGGCCGTTCAAGTTGACAGACCTACTTCATGCGATTTCGAATCAATCAAATAACATCAAGATACCGGACGATCTAGACTACCCGCTACTACGGGATCTCCCAGAGTATCAATCTCTCTCGACCGCTCTGAAGGCATTTAGAGAGGCAAGAAGAACTTTTCTCAAGGCGGTAACTGGGCTCTGCGACAGCATAATAGCTTGGGATGGCAACGATCCAGTGAGCGCAACATACTCGCGGTTGTTCACTCAGCCCTGCATACGAGACCCCGGATTCGACAAGGCTGAGGTACTGAAAGATCTCCGCCGACGCGTGGAGCACAAGATTCCCCCAGGCTACAAGGATGCCGACAAATCCGATGGTGGCGTTGGGGACCTCCTGATCTGGTGGACCATTCTCGATCTTGCCCGAGAGCACAACCGGCCACTCATCTTCGTGACGGGAGATCGGAAGGCCGACTGGCAGCACCGATCTGACAAAAAGGGATTCTCCCTCGGTGCGAATTGATCGATGAGTACAGGCGAGCCTCGAAAGGAGCGAATTTCTACATCATCGAGATGAGCGAGTTGCTTGAACTGCTTAAAGTGAAAGAGTCTGCAGTCGAGGAGATTAAGCAGGAGGAGCAGCGCAACCGTGAGATGATTTTGGAATCGGTCCCGTGTCCCAACTGCGAGAGCGCCGTCGCCGTCGAGCTGGTGCAGAGCATCGGTTCAAGTGCAATGCCCGTATGTGATACTTGCTATGAGCGCTTCCACGTTCACCGAGGTAGTGAAGGCGTATTCACACGTGCAAGAGGAGTTACCCCACGCATCGACGGCACGGAGCATGTTGACGTGGCGTGCCCGTACTGCGAGACCACAGTCTCGGTACTCATCGGCCGAAACCACAAAGACAGCGCCATGCCACAATGCATCTCATGTGGACATGTATTCCATGCTCATCGAGCCAGGGATGCATCGGTGTTCGCGCGCCAGCGTGGCATTTCACCTCTAGTCTAGTTCCTGTCCCAAAAGTCCTCGCGCTGAGGAACTAACCCCTGTGATCGTCGGCCATTTGGCGGGCTAAGACGTCACGGCGGGGCGTTTCGGGGATGGGAACTTGTCTAAATCCCAGAGAACATTCTGGGGAACGCGGTCGCGTGGCGTTGGCCGCTCTATCTAATTCTTACGCCCACGTGTTGCCTGTCGTCCAAGAGCCTATCCCGGTAGGGCTCCCGTCGCTGCCCGACCGAGCTGCGACCCGTTGCATCGTTGCTCCTCGTCGGCCTACTGAAGTAGGACCCGGCTCGGTCCACCCTACCAAGACAGGCACGTAGGACACCTCTGCTCATGTGTCCTAGGTGAGGGGGCCTCGTGTCCTAGACAGGACACCACCCCACGAGGACTCCCTTCTCGTCCACGAGGACTCCCTTCTCGCTCACGAGGACTCTCTTCTCTCCCGAGTGATGCATCCTTCTCTCCCGAGTGATGCACCCTTCACGCCCGCGTCGCTCGCCTCCCCTGGCACGCATCCTGCGCTCCCGCATTCGCAGGGGTGCTCACTCTGCCAGGACGGAATGCACCATGCACCGCGACCCTGCCTACGTGCAGGTGATGGGGACCGCTGCAAGGTTCGGGGCCACGACCACGGACCACGGAATGCGGTTCTGCGGCGGAGCCTTCATCTCATGGCTGGGGGACACGACGGCCTCGGTGACGGGTGCCTTCGGTCCAGCGACCACCATGCCCACCCTGTAGAAGAAGAGGAGGCACAGGTCAGGGCGTGGCGACGATGTGGGAGAAATCGAAAGGGGAGCGCGACGAAATGCAACGACACCCCTTAAGCGTTCAACGGATTGTCCGCATTTACTGAGCGACAGGAGCACACCGTCTTTTCACGGCGCGCCCCTGGGTTGATTGGGTACTGACCGCGCGCCCCTCACCGGGGTGCAGCATGCAACACAGACAAGGAGACACGTCATGGCGAACAGCATGGTTCAGCCCTTCGAGGGCCCGTATGAGCTCGATTACCAGCCGCTCCAGGGGACCCTGGTGTATGTGGCCCACGGCGCGATGCGGGGTGTGCGGCGCGAGAAGGCCGGATGGCCGAAGGTGGAGCTGGAGCTGGCGGCGAAGCTGCCCCTGCACGCGCAGGCGCTCCACGTCTCGCCCACGCTCTACACGGAGATCAGCACGCTCACGGGCAAGCTCACGGAGGTGCGCGTGCTCAAGGAGCAGGTCGAGAGGTTGCTCGAGGTGCTGGACGATACGGAGGTGCACCTGGAGGACACGCGCGAGTCGCTGGTGGGGCACGTGGTCGAGTCGGCGCGCAGGACGGCGAAGCGCTCGGATCCGGGGATGGTGGTCGCATTCGAGGAGGCCATTCGCTACCACGGCCAGGTCGGGAGGCTGGCGGCGAAGAGGCGGCTCCTGAACGAGGAGGCCGCAGCCGCAGCCGCAGCCGCAGCCGCAGCCGAGGCAGAGGCAGAGGCAGAGGCGGAGAACACCCAGTGATCCTGGCGGCGCCCTCCGCGTGATGCGCACGGGCTCCGCGCCGGACGGTGGCGCGGAGCCTCCCACCTTCGAGACGGCGCATCTCGTCCTCATGCAGCGGTGAGCCTCCTGGATAGGGCGCACCGCTGCCCTTTCCCTGCACCTCTCCGTGCATCTTTCTCTGCACCTCACCGCTGCACGTTTCATCCCGAACGACACCTTCATGCGGCTCGGCGTGGCACCGGCATGGTGGCGCGGTGCAGGGACGCGTTCCTGCGCAGACGCGGTGGTGCTCGGTGGTAGCGTGCACGATTGCGCGTTTCTCGCCTCTGGCCCGGGGAAGGGCGGCGATGTGTCGGGGTGGGTCCTCGGGGCGTCGTGGAGGCAGGGGCGCGCGGGGACTGCGCGAGGACAAGGAGACGTCATGGTCATTGCTGCTCTCGTCGAGCGTTTCCAGGGATCACGGGTCGGCTCGGGTGGTGCTGTCGCGGCGGCTCTCGCCATCTCGCTCGCGGGGTGTGGGCAGGGGGCGGGGGAGGTCGGGGAGGTCGGAGAGGAGGCGCTGGGGGAGGTGGAGCAGTCGCTGGTGACGAAGTGCTCTTACCTGGACCCCGGGGTCACGCCGCCGCTGCCGGTGCTGGTCGATTTCGCGCGGGAGCTGGTGATCACGGACCTCAAGGTGGTGGAGGATCCTTGCCGGACCACGTGGACGACGGGGTGCGCGAGCGCGGGGGCGTGGACGTTCGGCAGGCTGATGATGGACATGGCGGGGACGACGGCGCCGGCGACGTTCGTGGCGGAGTGGCTCCATCAGTGGGAGACGACGAGCTTCACGCCCACGGGGGTGGCGGTGCCGCCGCGGCCGGGGATCAGGCCGCTGGTGATCGATCCGTGGCTCACGGCGAGCGGGTGCGCGCCGGGGACGCCGCTCACGGGGGCGGGGGCGACGTGCACGCTCGATCTGAAGCAGGCGCCGTTCCGGCTGCTGGCCATCGTGAACCGCATCGATCAGTCAGGGGCGTCGGCGTCGGGGGTGAAGCACTCGGGGGAGGCGCGGTTCGTGTTCGGGTTCCTCGACGCGCCGAAGGGGAATCCCCTGCAGGCGACGGTGATCCTCGAATACAAGGTGCCGCCGCGGCGGAAGGGGGTCTCGTTCTCGTCGTTCGACTGGGCGAAGGAGTGGCATGTGCTCAGCAATCCGAGCCTGGGTCCGATCGGGGCGCCGCCGTACCTGAAGCACCTGGAGGGGATCCTCAAGGACATCACCTCGCCCGGGGTGATGCCGGGGGCGCGGAACCTGGGCAGCGCCATCGGGCAGGTGCGCACGAACGAGATCGACTTCGCGGGTGGGCCCTGGAAGCTGCGCGAGCACACGCTGCAGAACGTGGGGCTCGGGCCGAATGCGGCGCTGCTGAAGGTCGACACGCTGAAGCTCACCCCGGACGATGGGCTGCTCTTCAGCACGGCGCTCGACACCCACCTGCAAGGGCTGTCGCTCGGCGCGGGCAGCACGGTGCTCACGGACTACCTGCACACGGAGGCGCCCGATGACGTGCCGGCGGGGATGCTGGCGGGGGAGTCGTCGGCGCCGTTCCTGTGGGATCACTCGGCGGCGGGGACGCTGACGGTCGACGAGCGGCACCATTTCGGGCTGGCGACCTGCAATGGGTGCCACCTGGACGAGACGAGCACGCCGTTCGTGCACATCGCGCCGAGGCCCGCCGGGGTGCCGTCGGCGCTGTCGCCGTTCCTGAGCACGTCGACGGTGCCGGCAGGCGGCGGGGCCCCGTTGTTCGCGCAGTCGGTGTTCGATCCGGCCGGGAGCGGGACGACCTTCATGTACAACGAGCCGTGGCGGCGGCTGTGCGAGGTGACCCGGATCCTGAACGGGGATCCGATGATGTACACCCGCGAGAACGGGGCCCACTGACCTCTGCCGCGCCTCTGGGTCGGCCCGGGGTGCCCGGGTCGTCCAGGGGCAGGTTTCGCTCGCCAGGGCACAACGCGCGCCGCGGCACCTCAATCAGAGCCCTCCGGGTGCACGAGGGGGGTTGAGCATGGTGGGCGGGGGGCGGACGGCAGGAGGGGGGCGGACGGCGGACGTGGGGCGGCTCCTGGATGAGGGGCGGTGGAGCGGGTTCCAGAAGCGGGTGCTGCTGTGCGCGGCGCTGGCCGTGGTGCTGGACGGGTTCGACAACCAAGCGCTGGGGTTCGCGCTGCCGCTGCTCATCGAGGAGTGGGGGGTGGCGCGGTCGGACTTCGCGTCGGTGCTGGCGCTGGGGCTCGGGGGAATGGCGGTCGGGACGGCGCTCGGCGGGGTCGCGGGGGACCGGGTGGGGCGGCGGCGGGCGCTCCTCGGGAGCATGGTGCTGTTCGGGGTGATGACGGCGGCGATTGCGGTGGTGAATGGGCTCGGGGGGCTGATGGCGCTGCGGTTCCTGGCGGCGCTGGGGCTCGGGGGGTGCATTCCCAACGCGACGACGCTGGCGGCGGAGGTCACGCCGGCAAAGCGGCGGCCGTGGGCGGTGACGCTGACCATTCTGTGCGTGCCGCTCGGGGGGATGGTGGGCGGGCTGCTGGCCGGGCAGGTGCTGCCGACGCTGGGGTGGCGGGCGCTGTTCGCGCTGGGCGGGGTGATGCCGCTCGTGCTGGCAGGGGTGTTCGTCGCGGTGGTGCCGGAGTCGCCGCGGTACCTGGTGCGGTTCCCGGAGCGGCACGGGGAGCTGCGGGAGATGCTGGGGAGGATGGGGCGGGCGGTAGAGGCGGGGGCAGCGCTGGTGGACCGGGCGGAGACGCAGGGGAAGCGGGTGAGGCCGGGGGCGCTGTTCGGGCGGGCGTACCTGCGCGACACGCTGGCGCTGTGGGCGGCGTTCTTCTTCTGCTACGTGGCGGTGTACGTGGTCTTTAGCTGGGTGCCGACGCTGCTCACCAGCCGGGGGCTGGGGATCGAGACGGCGAGCGCGGGGCTGACGGCGTACAACCTGGGCGGGGTGCTGGGGGCGGTGGCGGGCGGCTGGGCGATCGGGCGGGTGGGGTCGCGGGCGGCGATGGTGGTGATGGCGGCTGGGGGCGTGGCGAGCGCGGTGGTGCTGCGGTTCGTGGCGTTCGGGGAGGCCGGCGGGGGGGCCAGCGGGGAGGCGGGGCTCGCGGCGGGATCGATGACCCTGATCCTGTGGCTCGCGGTGAACGGGGCGTTCGTGAACGCGGCGCAGTCGACGCTGTTCGCGCTGGCGGCGCACGTGTACCCGACGGACGTGCGGGCGACGGGGGCGGGGTGCGCGATCGGGGTGGGGCGGCTCGGCGCGGTGCTGAGCGCGTACGCGGGGGCGGCGGTGCTGGAGGTGGACGGGGGGAAGGCGTACTTCACGCTGATCGCAGGGACGATGGCGGTGACGTGCGTGGCGCTCGCGGCGATCGGGCGGCACATCCGGCCGGCGAAGGCGGAGACGAAGGGAGGGCTGGCGGTGGCCGCGCCGGAGGCGTCGCCCTGAAGCGGTTCAGGCGGGGGTGATCACGCGAGGCCCAGGCGCTGGCGCAGGATCCTGCCCTCGTGGAGGAGCACGAACAGGAGCACCACGGCGCCGATCGCCACGAAGATGCCCGAGACGACGCTCTTTCCGAAGATCAGGTAAAGGATCGTCATGCCGAGGTGCCCCGAGACCTCCACGTCGTTCTCCTCGGCCAGGGTGAGGACGAACTGCAACCCCATGCCGAAGGCGACGAGGGCGGGGCCGGCGCAGAGGGTGAGCATGTCGCGCGGCGTGGCCAGGGAGTCGCGGTCCCACCCGAACAGCGGTGACCTCGCGGCGGAGGCAGCGGAAGCGGCGGGGGCAGCGGGGGCAGCGGGGGCAGCGGGAACAACGTGGGCGACGGGGGCGCTGGGGGTGGCCTGGGTGGCGGCGTGGGCAGCGATGAAGTGGAGGGAGCGCGCGTAGAGGACCTCCTCTCCGTCGCTGGTGGAGAGGAAGACGAGGGGGTCGTGGGCGTCGCAGTGGGGCACGTTGAGGTCAGCGCGGCCCTTGCGGCGCGTCATGAGGTGGTGGCGGGTAGAGGGGGCGCCGCAGGCGGCGCAGAGGGCGGGGAAGGCGAGGGGACCGGCGCCGACGGCGATGCCGAACACGGCGGAGGGCGCGACCCGGGCCTCGGGGGTGAGCGTGAGGAGGCCGGCCTCGACCTCGACGAGCGCCAGGCAGTGCCGGCACTGGCTGCCCACGCTGGCGCCGGGGAGGGAGAGGTTCCACACCCGCTCACCGCAGCGCGGACAGGCCGCAACGCCGGCGCGACGGAGCGAGGGCCAGAGCTCGGCGAGGGCGGTCAGCGCGAGGGCGGCGGCTGCCGTCCAGGAGAACCAGGAGGGCAGGAGCAGGGGGGGGAGGGCGGCGACGGCCAGGAGCACCGCCGTCCAGGCCACGCCGAAGGTCATCCGCGCCCAGGAGCAGCGCACGCGGCGCGCGGCAGGGTCGGTGGGGAGGGGACGCCAGGGCATGCAATGCCAGGATACGTGAGGGAGCGCGGGAGGTGGGAGGCGCGAGGCCCTTGTGATCGAACTCGGTGTGGATCTCGTCGGTGAGGTGATCGTTGCGGATGTTGCCTTCGTTGCGGAGAAGGAAGGGCTCGTGGTGGCCGCGCCGGAAGCCTTGCCCTGAGCTGGGCGGGAGCGGTCACGCGAGGCCCAGGTGGTGGCGCAAGGCGCGTCCCTCGCGGAGGACCGCGAACAGGAGGATGGTGGCGCCTATCGACAGGAAGATGCCGGACAGGGCGCTCTTTCCGAAGAGGAGGTACAGGGCCAGCATGGCGGTGTGGCCCGAGACGTCGACGTCGTTCGCCTCGGCGAGGACGAGGACCCCGTACAACCCCATGCCGAAGGCGATGAACCCGAGGCCACCGTAGAGGGCGAGGGAGTCGCGGTGGGCGGCCTCGGTATCGCGGTGCAAGCCACGCGGGGGCTGCTCCTTGCGGGCGGCAAGGGCCTGGGCGAAGCGGAGCGAGCGCGCGTAGAGCACGTCCTCCGGGTCGCTGGTGAGGAGGAGGGTGACGGGGGGGTGGGCGTCGCAGTGGGGGACGTCGAGGGGAGGGCGGTCCTTGTGGCGCTTCCTGGTGCGGCGGCGGGTGGAGGGGGCGCCGCAGGTGACGCACAGGGCCGGGATGTCGACGGGGCCGGAGGGGAGCACGGCGCCGAACACGGTGTTCGGTGCGTTGCGGGCCTCGGGGGTGAGGGTGAGGATGCCAGCGTCGGTCTCCACGAGCGCGTGGCAGTGGCGGCACTGGCTGCCCACGCTGTCGCCAGAGAGGGCGAGGTTCCACACCCGAGCGCCGCAGCGGGGGCAGGCGGCGACCCCGGAGCGGCGGAGCACGGCCCACAAGGTGTCGAGGGCGCAGAGCGCGAGCAGGGTGGTGGAGGTCCAGGTGAGCCAGCAGGGGAGGAGCAGGGCCGGGATGGCGGCGACGCCCGCGAGCACCACCGCCCAGCCGATGCCGTGAGCCATCCTCGGCCAGGAGCGGCGCACGCGGCGTCCGGGAGGGTCAGCGGGGATGGCGCTCCAGGGCATGCGTCGGGAGGGTCAGGGGAGGGTCATCGCGGCGTGCGGCGTGCGGCGTGCGGCGTGCGGCGTGCGGCGTGCGGCGTGCGGCGTGCGGCCTGCAGCCTGCGGTGTCACTGGGGCGGCTCGACCGGGGTGAAGCATTCGATGCTGGTCTCGATGCGGAAGTTCGACTGCGAGGTGTGTCGCTCGGCGAAGAAGAAGTCGAGGGTGTAGCGGTTGCCGGGGGCGATGCCGAACTCCTCGGAGCGCGCGTCGAGGTCGACGCTGGCGCTCTGGGGGCCGTGGACGCCGCCGAGGTCGATGGCGAGGTGGCCATTGATGAAGGTGAACACGTCGTCGTCGCCGCGGAAGTTGAAGACCTCGCCGCCCTTGTAATCGAACTCGGTGTGGATCTCGTAGGTGAAGTGATAGTTGTGGATGTTGCCTTCGTTGCCGAATCCCTGGTCGTCGATGGGGAAGAAGGCGGAGTTGTCGTAGGCGTAGAGGCCGTCGCCGGCAGGTTCGAGGGTGATGCTGACAGGGATGGCCTGGTTCACGCCGGGCTCGTCGCGATACCACTGGTCGAAGGCCTCTCTGCCGCTCGTGGTGGGCGTGGCCGGGTCGCCGGCGTAGACGGGCTTGCCGTCGTCGCCGAGGAGGGGTTCGACGATGCCCAGGTCGGTCCCGAGGTCGTCCTCGAAGTCGGGGTGGCTGACCTGGAAGTCGCGGACGATGCCCTGAAGGGCGGTGCCGCACTCCCCGCCAGCGCCGCCGCTGCCGCCGATGCCGCCGCCGCCGCTGCCGCTGGTGAGGCCCAGGCCGCCGCCCTGGCCCGCGCCTCCCATGCCGTTGCCCGCGCCGCTGCCAGCGCCGTTGCCCTGGGTGGCGCCGCCGGTGTCGGTGGAGCCGCCGCTGTCTCCGCCGCAGGCGGCAGCGGCGAGGCTGCTCGCGAGGGCGCCGGTGGCGGCAAAGAGCAGCCAGGAGGGGGTCACCTTCAGGCGCTGCGGGGGGGTGGAAGGGACAGGGGTGACGCGGGGCGGTGCCTCGGGGGGGGTCTTCATGCAAGCAAGACTACCTTGGACGGTGCCAGGCTGCCACGCCGGGCCATGGGTCCGACGAAGGGACGTCGAGAACGGTCGGACCCAGCCTTGTAGCGTCGAGGGGGCGGGGTGCGCCGACCTCTGGAGACGTCGGCGTCGGCGTAAGGTCAACCCATACTTAGAAAGATGGATCACCAAACATCGCTCCGAATCGATCACTTGATCGATGTTCGATCACTTGATGCATTTTCCGAGGACGCCCTGTGGGTCGGTGACGGAGCGAAGGGTGCCGGGTGACGGTTTTCGCGCCGCGATTTCGGGACCGAGACCGTGGAAGCGCGCTGTGGAAACACTGTAAACGCGCTTGATGGCCGTGGAGAAACGACGTAAGGCTCTGCCCTAGAAGTCGGTAAACGGCGAGCAGGCCACATGGGGGGTGGTCGAGGTGGATGACTGTCGTCAATCACCTCTGAGAATGGGCGCTGCCGCCGGTGCGCATGCCGGTTCATTCGATGTTCTGGCTGGTTTTTGTGCGTGGTTGCGAGTCACTGGAAAGGTGAATCATGGCGAAGTCGGTGCAGTCCAGTTTCGGCGGTGAGGATCTCAAGCCGCAGTTGAGCCTGAGCACGGAAGCGGCACGGAACCTGGCGACGACGACCAAGTCCGAGCCGCAAATGCAGGGGATCAGCTCGCGATCCCTGCTGAAGATGCTCCCGTGGGTGCAGGTGAACGGCGGCACGTACCGCGTGAACCGCCGCCTGAGCTACGCCGTGGGCGACGGGCGGGTGAGCTTCATCAGCACCGGGAGCAAGGTGCAGGTCATCCCCCAGGAGCTGACCGAGCTGCCGCTCCTGCGCGGGTTCGACGACGGCGAGATGCTCAACGCGCTGGCCGGTCAGTTCACCCAGAAGGAGTACAAGGCCGGGGATGTGCTCGTGGAGAAGGGGACGCCCGCCGAGCACGTGTTCATCCTCGCCCACGGCAAGGTGAACAAGATCGGCGCCGGCAAGTTCGGTGACGAGGGCGTGCTGGCCACCCTGGCCGACGGCGATTACTTCGGTGAACAGGGCCTGGTGGAGTCGGAGGACACCTGGGGGTACACGATCAAGGCGATCACCCCGGTCATCGCGCTGGTGCTGCCGCAGCGGGCCCTGGAGGAGATGATCGAGCGCTCCGACGCGCTGCGGAAGCACGTGGACGCCTACAAGGTGAGCCTGAGCAAGCCGCAGAGCGAGGAGGGCGAGGCCGCGATCGAGATCGCCGCCGGTCACCACGGAGAGCCCACCCTGCCGGGGACGTTCGTCGACTACGAGCTGGAGCCGCGCGAGTACGAGCTGAGCGTCGCGCAGACGGTGCTGCAGGTGCACTCCCGGGTGGCGGACCTCTACAACGACCCGATGAACCAGGTCCAGCAGCAGCTCCGGCTCACCATCGAGGCGCTGCGGGAGCGGCAGGAGCACGAGATCGTCAACAACCGCGAGTTCGGTCTGCTGCACAACGCGGCCGTCGAGCAGCGCATCAACACCCGGAGCGGGCCGCCCACGCCCGACGATTTCGACAGCCTGCTGGCCACGGTGTGGAAGCAGCCTTCGTTCTTCCTGGCCCACCCCAAGGTGATCGCGGCGTTCGCGCAGGAGTGCAACCGCCGTGGGGTCTACCCGCAGGGCATCGACATGGGCGGGGCGTCAGTGCCGGCGTGGCGCGGGGTGCCGATCTTCTCCTGCAACAAGATCCCCATCACCAGCGCGCGTTCGAGCTCGGTGGTGCTGATGCGCGTCGGCGAGAAGGATCAGGGCGTGATCGGTCTGCACCAGGCGGGGATCCCCGACGAGGTCCAGCCGAGCCTCTCGGTGAGGTTCATGGGGCTCAACGAGAAGGCGGTCATGTCCTACCTGGTCAGCCTCTATTACTCGGCGGCAGTCCTGGTCCCGGATGCGCTCGGCATCCTGGAGAACGTCGAGATCGGGCGGGTGAATGGGTAAGCGCGCACGACAGGGCGCAGCGTCCCTGGTTCGGTCGGTGGGTTTCATTGGGTTGACGACAGTGAAGAGAGGTGAGTCGTGACGAGCATCGTGAAGCCGGGTGAAGGGGTCAGTGGTTTGCCGCAGCAGATGAGCCTGAGCACGGCGGCGGCGCGCAATCTTGCGACGACCACCAAGTCCGAGCCGCAAATGCAGGGGATCACCCCGCGGTGGCTCCTCAAGATGCTGCCGTGGATCCAGGTCTCGGGCGGCACGTTCCGCGTGAACCGCCGGCTCACCTACGCCGTCGGCGACGGGCGGGTGTCGTTCACCAGCACCGGGGCCAAGGTCCAGGTCATCCCCATGGAGCTGACCGAGCTGCCGCTCCTGCGGGGCTTCGAGGAGGCCAGCCTGCTCAACACGCTCGCGGAGCGGTTCGTGCAGCGCCAGTACAAGGCCGGTGAGCTGATCGTCGAGGCGGGTCACTCCGCCGACAAGGTGGTCCTCATCGCCCACGGCAAGGTGAACAAGATCGGCAAGGGCAAGTTCGGCGACGAGACGGTGCTCGACGTGCTGGCCGACGGGGATCACTTCGGCGACCAGTCGCTCGTGGAGTCCAACGACACCTGGGGCTACACGGTGAAGGCCGTGACCCCGGTGATCGCCATGGAGCTGCCGCAGCGGGTGCTGGAGGAGCTGGTCGCGCAGTCGTCGGCGCTGAAGGCGCACGTGGATCAGTTCGTGGAGAGCCTGAAGCGGCCCCAGGACAAGCAGGGCCAGGCCGCGATCGAGCTGTCCGCCGGTCACCACGGGGAGCCCACCCTGCCGGGGACCTTCGTCGATTACGAGCTGTCCCCCCGGGAGTACCCGCTGAGCGTCGCGCAGACGGTGCTGCAGGTGCACACCCGCGTGGCCGACCTCTACAACGATCCGATGAACCAGCTCCAGCAGCAGCTCCGCCTCACCATCGAGGCGCTCCGCGAGCGGCAGGAGTACGAGATGCTCAACAACCGCGAGTTCGGTCTGCTCAACAACGCCGATCTCAAGCAGCGCATCCACACCCGGAGCGGGCCGCCCACGCCCGACGACCTGGACGAGCTCCTCAGCCGCCGCAAGAAGACGCAGTTCTTCCTGGCCCACCCCCGCACCATCGCGGCCTTCGGTCGGGAGCTGAACAGCCGGGGGCTCTACCCGCCGTCGATCGACATGAACGGCCACAAGATCCTGACCTGGCGCGGGCTGCCGGTGCTGCCCAGCGACAAGATCCCGATCAGCCCCGAGCGCACCAGCTCCATCCTGGCGATGCGCGTGGGCGCCGAGGATCAGGGCGTGATCGCGCTGCACCAGACCGGCATCCCCGATGAGGTGGAGCCGAGCCTCTCGGTGCGCTTCATGGGGATCAACGAGAAGGCGATCCTGTCCTACCTGGTCAGCGCGTACTACTCGGTGGCGGTCCTCGTCCCCGACGCGCTGGGCATCCTGGAAAACGTCGAGATCGAGCGCTGAAGGCCGCTCCGGCGAGCCCGGGGTCTCCCCTCCGGGCTCGTGGGAACGCGCGCAGACACGGCGCAGACACGGCGCAGACGCGTGCAGACGGCGCGTCCGCTTGCCTCGGACGCGCGGCGGGATTACCTCCAACGACCGAACGCCAGATCGCTGGCGGTCCAACCTTCGTCGGAGCATCACCATGACCCTGCCCGTCCCCGTGTACATCGTCGCTGCCACCCGTACGCCCATCGGCGCGTTCCAGGGGGCGCTCTCCTCGCTGACGGCGCCCCGCCTCGGTGCGGCGGCGATCGAGGCCGCGCTGCAGCGCGCCAGCATCCCCGCGGACGCCATCGAGGAGGTGTTCATGGGGAACGTGCTCTCGGCAGGGATCGGGCAGGCGCCGGCGCGCCAGGCGGCGATCTACGCGGGGATCCCCAACAAGGTGCCGGCGACGACCGTGAACAAGGTGTGCGGCTCGGGGCTGCAGGCGGTCGTCTTCGGGGCGAAGACCATCGCGCTCGGCGACGCCGACCTGGTGGTGGCAGGCGGCATGGAGTCGATGTCGAACGTGCCGTACTACCTGCCGCAGGCGCGCACGGGCTACCGGATGGGGAACAACCAGGTCGTGGACGGGATGATCCACGACGGCCTCTGGGACCCCTACGGCAACTTCCACATGGGCGTGGCCGGCGACAAGTGCGCGAAGGAGCACGGGTTCAGCCGGGAGGCGCAGGACGAGTACGCGAAGGAGAGCTTCCGGCGGGCGCTCGCGGCGCAGAAGGAGGGGCTGTTCGACGCGGAGATCGTGCCGGTGAGCGTGCCCCAGAAGAAGGGCGACGCGGTGACGGTGACGCTCGACGAGGGCCCCCCCGGCGGCAAGCCGGAGAAGTTCGCGTCGCTGAAGCCTGCGTTCCAGAAGGAGGGCACCGTGACGGCGGCGAATGCGTCGTCGATCAACGACGGCGCGAGCGCGCTGATCCTGGCGAGCGAGAAGGCGGTGAAGGAGCGGGGCCTGACGCCGCTCGGGCGGATCGTGGGCTACGCAGGGGCAGCGCAGGCGCCCGAGTGGTTCACCACGGCGCCGGCCGCGGCGATCGCCAACACCACGAAGAAGCTCGGGATCACCACCGACCAGATCGACCTCTACGAGATCAACGAGGCGTTCGCGGTGGTGGCGATGGCGGTGAACAAGCTGAGCAACCTCGACCCGCAGAAGGTGAACGTGCGCGGCGGGGCCGTGGCGCTCGGTCACCCCATCGGGGCGAGCGGGGCGCGGGTGCTCACGACCCTGCTCTACACGATGAAGGACCAGAACAAGAAGCGGGGCCTGGCGACGCTGTGCATCGGCGGCGGCGAGGCGCTGGCGCTGGTCGTCGAGCGCTGAGACGATGGGCGCGGTGAACCGGCCGCGCCCCGTGGCGCGCGGGGTGGACCTCTTCCCCGCGCGCACCCCCACCCTGCCCCCCGCGACCCACACCAACAGCTACGCGCTCGGCGAGCGCGAGGTGCTCCTCGTGGAGCCCGCGACGCCCCACGAGGACGAGCAGCGGGAGTGGCTCGCCTGGGCGCGCGGGATGGCGTCCGCCGGGCGGAAGCTCGTGGCGATCGCGCTGACGCACCACCACGTGGACCACGTGGGCGGGGCGGCGTTCTTCGCGGAGGCGCTGGGGCTGCCGGTGTGGGCGCACGCGGAGACGGCGGCGCGCTTGCCGGAGATCCCGGTGACGCGGTACCTGGTCGACGGCGAGGCGCTGACGCTGGCGGGGCCCGAGCCACAGCGGCTGCAGGTGCTGCACACGCCGGGGCACGCGCCGGGTCACGTGTGCCTGTTCGACGAGGACGGGGGGGCGCTGGTGGCCGGAGACATGGTGGCCAGCGTGGGGACCATCCTCATCGCGCCCGGGGAGGGGGACATGAAGGAGTACCTGGCGCAGCTCGAACGGCTCGCGGGGCTCGGGGCGAGGGTGGCGCTGCCCGCGCACGGGGATCCGATCGAGGCCCCCGAGGCGCTGTTCAAGCACTACGTGGCGCACCGGCTCCTCCGGGAGGCGCGGGTGGTGGCAGCGCTCGCGGGGCGGGGCGGGGTGGCGGCAGGCCTGGACGCGCTGGTGGCCGAGGTCTACGCGGACACGCCACGCGAGGTGTGGCCCCTGGCGCGGCTCAGCCTGGAGGCGCACCTGCTCAAGCTGGAGCAGGACGGGAAGGCGCGCCGGGACGCGGAGGGGCAGTGGATGCTGGCAGGACCGCGGCTGGTGACGTGAGCGGGCGCCGTGAGAGGATGGGGCGGTGCCCGTCGCACGTCCGACAGTCTGGCTCTCGGTCTGCGTCCTGCTCGGCTACGCGGTGACGAGCCGGGTGGTCGAGGATCTGTATCCCTTCTCGACGTTCTCGATGTACGCGCAGCACGGGGGCACGGCGGTGTCGCGGATCGTGGCGCGCACGGCGGATGGGCGGGTCCACCCCGTCCGGGCGTTCGTGGACTGGTCGTGCGACGGGGCGCTGGATCTCTCGCCTGCGCGCTGCGGGGAGCCAGGGTCGTTCGACTACACCGGCTATCTGGATGCGGAGGACGCGGCCCACCTGGAGGCCGCCCACCTGGAGGCCCACCACGCGCCAGGCGTCGGTGAGCCGGTGGAGATCGTGCGGCGCGTCTGGAAGCTCGGGGAGGTCGCGGGGCCACCGGGTATCGAGGATTGTCCGCTCCACCGCTGCCGCGCGAGGCTGGCGTCGCCGTGAGCGGGAGCCCGGACCGGGGCAGGAGCGAAAGCCCCTATCAAGGCTGCTCGCGGGCGCCGCTGCGGGTGGTGCTCGGCCTGGTGGGCATGATGGATGCGGTGGTGCTCGGCGGCACCGTGGCGCGGGCGGGTGGGCTGTCGGAGGAGGCGCCGCGGCTGCTGCGCTGGCTCGCGGGGGCGCCGGCCGCAGCGCTGGGGGTCGCGGGGGTCGCGGTGCTCGCGCTGGTGGCCTTCGTGCGGGGGGTCCGTCCTCTGCTGGCGGGGGCGGTGGCCCTGGTGGCGCTGGGGTGGCTCGTGGAGACGGTGGCGGCGCTCGAAGAAGGGCCGAAGCGGAACTTCTTCCTGAGCGGGGCGATGCTCCTCGGCTGGCTCGCGGGGCTCGTGTACGCGCGGGGCCTCGGTCCGGAGATGGGCCGGCCGGTGAGGCGGGTGCTGCCCGAGGAGATCTTCGCGGAAGCCGGCGCCGCCGCGGCGCTCGCGGCGACGTACGTGAACGGGGCGCTGAGCAAGCTGCTCACGGGCGGGTGGGGCTGGACGGACGGGGTGGCCCTGCGCGCGCTGGTGGTCACCTCCACGCTGCACGCGGAGGGCGAGGGCTGGCTCGCGGCGTACGGGCGGGTGGTGGTGGAGCAGCCCCTGCTGGCGCAGGCGCTGGCCGGGGCGGCGTTGCTCATCCAGCTCGGGAGCGTGTTCCTGCTGGTAAACGCCCGGATGCGGGTGCTCTGGGGGACGCTGCTCCTCGGCTTTCACCTCAACGTGCTGCTGCTGACGGGCATCCATTACGGGTCGGCGATGGTGCTGCTCCTGGCGTGGTCGTATCCCTGGCCGCGGCTCGTAGGCTGGCTCGGGGGGCGGCGCAGGCGAGGGGCGGGTAACGGCGCAGGCGACGACGCGGGCGACGACGCAGGCAATGGCGCGGGCAACGGCGCGGGCAACGGCGCGGGCGAGGAGGCCGGGGATCCGCCGCTCGTGGGTGTGGAGCCGGCCCGGCAGCGGCGGGTGCGGCTGGGCATGGTTGGGGCTGCGCTGGTGGTGCTGGGCGGGCTGGGGGCGATGAGGATGGCGGGAGGGCTCGGGGGGCAGCTCCGCGCGGCGGAAGGAGGGACAGCGGGGCACGCGCGCGGGGAAGCACTGAACCGGGTAGGGCCGCTCGCCGTGGGCGATGCGCTGCCTGGAGGGTTCCGGATTGCCCGGCTGGAGCGCGGGCCGGAGGACATCGCGATCCACCTGGTGCAGGCCTCCGATGGGCACGCGGCGGCGACGTTGCGGCTGAAGCCTTCACCCACAGGCGTGGATCGCGGTCCCTTCGATGCAGGCACCGCCGAGCTGCTCTACGACCGTGGAGCGCAGGTCTCGCTGGAGGCGCTGCTCCCGGCAGGGCGAGACGTCGCGCGCAGGGTGCGAGAGGCGGCCGGAGGGCCCGACACGGCGCCGATGGTGGCGACGTGGATGGCCACGCGGTGATCCGGTCCGGGGCCTTTCGGCGGAAGACCGGCATACGCGTTTCGTGATTTTCTTTTCAGGATTCTCCTTTTTTGTGATGGTCCTAACGCGTCCCGTCACGCCTTCGCCACGGCGATCGCCCCGCATGCCGGCGGGGTGAAGCCGAGGCGCTGGGTTCATCGAGGATCCTGGATCACCCGAGGAGAGGCACGATGCGTAACATCCATCCGCGCGCGCTGGTTCTGTCGTTCACGTGGTCGCTCGCAGCGTCCGCGCTGGCCGCACCGGCGCTGGCCGCGTGGGAGACCCTGCAGCTCCCCACGCTGCACGCCCACCACATGGCGGCGGCGCTGCCCGACGGGGAGGCGCTGTTCTTCGGGGGCCTCGATGCGAACGGCAGCGACATCGGGACGCAGGCCACGCGCTTCACGCCGTCCACGCAGGCCTGGACCTCGCTCGCGCCCTCGGCCGCGGTGCACTGGGACGAGCCCTCCACGGTCCTCGCCGACGGGCGGGTGCTGCTCGTGGGGGCCTACGGGGAGAGCGAGATCTACGATCCCGCGACAGACACCTGGACGCCCGTGCCCGCGCTGATGGCCGAGTTCAGGGGCAATGGGACGGCCACCACGCTGCCGGATGGCGACGTACTCATCGCCGGTGGCTCCGCCGACTTTGACATGAGCACCACCGCCATCCGGCTGGACCTGGAGACCCTCACCCTCGTGAGCACCCTGCCTGCCGCGACGAGGGCCGGCCACACCGCGACGTCCTTGAACGATGGGCGGGTGCTCATCGCGGGCGGGAGGCGCTGGGAGGGTGACAACCAGGCTCCCCAGACGGATGCGGAGATCTACGACCCCGCCGCGGGCACCCTGACCCCTGTGGCCGCGATGCACGGCGCGCGCGAGCGGCACAACGCAGCGCGCCTGCCGGATGGTCGGGTGCTCGTCGTCGGCGGGGTGGGCCCGAATGCGGACGGCTCCATCACGGAGGAGGAGGCGGAGATCTACGATCCCGCGACGGACACCTGGACGCTGGCCGCGGCGCCGCATGTCTCGTTCCAGGCGGCGGTGTCGACGGTGCTCCCGAGCGGGCGCGTGCTGATCGCGGGCGGCGAGGGATCCGATGGGAGCGGGGCCGGCGCCGCGCCTCAGGCAAGCGCGGAGGTCTACGATCCCGCGACGGACACCTGGACGTCACTCCCGCCCATGTCGTCGCCGCGGGTGTACCACACGGCGACGTACCTGGCCGGCGCCGGCCACGGGGTGCTGATCACGGGCGGCGAGGAGGCCTCGTTCAACGGCGGCGCGGCCATCGGGACGGCAGACTTCCTCGCGCTCGGGGTGGCGCCCAACGGGGAAGCCTGCGCCATTGGCGATGAGTGCGTGAGCGGCGCCTGCGAGGATGGGGTGTGCGTCACGCCGGATCCTGGCGGCGAGGGCGGCGGGGGCAGCGGCGCAGGTGGAAACGGCGCGGGCGGAGAGGGTGCTGGCGGAGGCGGCGAGGGCGGCAACGCGACAGGTGCTGGCGACGGCGGTGGGACCTCGGACGACGACGAGGGCTGCGGATGCACCGCGGTGGGCACCGGGGCGGGTGCAGGCGCTGGCTGGCTCGGCGTCGCAGCCGTGGCGCTGCTCGGCCTGTGGCGGCGCCGGCGCGCGGTGGGCTGAGCCGGGGCCGAGCCTGGGGACAGGTGCCGGCGGGGTGGGGTGGGACAGCGCGAACCCCCGCCGGGCCAGGCTCTCAGGCCATCTTGATCTGCGCGGCCTTGCCGAGGCCCAGCTCGGCGGTGGACAGCTCGCGCATCCGGTACTTCTGCACCTTGCCGGTGACCGTCATCGGGAACTCGTCGACGAGCTTCCAGTGGCGGGGGATCTTGTAGGTCGCGATCTTCCCCGCGCAGAAGGAGGTCAGCTCCTCGGGCGTGACGGTGGCGCCGGCGCGGACGCGGATCCAGGCCATGACTTCCTCGCCGTACTTCTCGCTGGGGACGCCGATGACCTGGGCTTCGCTGACGGCGGGGTGGGTGTGGAGGAACTCCTCGACCTCGCGGGGTGAGATGTTCTCGCCGCCGCGGATGATGGTGTCCTTGATGCGTCCGACGATGTTCACGTAGCTCTCGGCGTCCATGGTGGCGAGGTCGCCGGTGTGCATCCAGCCGGCAGCGTCGATGGCGGCCTTCGTCGCCGCCTCGTCGTCCCAGTAGCCGAGCATCACGCTGTAGCCCCGGGTGCACAGCTCTCCCGAGGTGCCCCTGGGGACGACGGCGCCCGTGGCAGGGTCGACGACCTTGACCTCGACGTGGGGCTCGACGCGGCCCACCGTGGAGACGCGACGCTCGATGGAGTCGGTGCGCGCGCTCTGGGTGGAGCCGGGCGAGGTCTCGGTCATGCCGTAGACGATGGTGACCTCGCGCATGTGCATCTGGCTGATCACGCGGCGCATGATCTCCACGGGACACGGGGAGCCCGCCATGATGCCGGTGCGGAGCGAGCTGACGTCGAACTCGGCGAAGCGGGGGTGGTCCAGCTCGGCGATGAACATGGTGGGCACGCCGTAGAGCGAGGTGCAGCGCTCGGCCTGCACGGTCTCGAGCACGGCGATGGGGTCGAACGCCTCGCCCGGGATCACCATGGTGGCGCCGTGGGTGGTGCAGGCCAGGTTGCCGAGGACCATGCCGAAGCAATGGTAGAAGGGGACGGGGATGCACACCCGGTCGTCGGGGCCGTAGCCCAGGGCCTCGCCGGTGAAGTAGCCGTTGTTGAGGATGTTGTGGTGCGAGAGGGTGGCGCCCTTGGGGAAGCCGGTGGTGCCCGAGGTGTACTGGATGTTCACCGGATCGTCGAACTGGAGGGAGCGCTCCCGCTCGGCGAGGACGGCCTCGTCGACGCCCCGACCGGCGTCGAGCAGCGCCGCCCAGTCGTCCTCGAAGGTGAGGGCGAGGCGGAGGTCGGGCAGGTTCGGGCGGACCTCGGCGAGCATGGCGACGTAGTTCGCCTGGCGAAAGCCGCGCGCGAGGAAGAGCACGCCGACGCCGCACTTGCGGAGGGCGTAATCGAGCTCGGTGGTCCTGTAGGCGGGGTTGATGTTGACCAGGATCGCGCCCGCGCGCGCCGCCGCGTACTGGAGGACGACCCACTCGTGGCGGTTGGGAGACCAGACGCCGACGCGGTCGCCGCGCTTGACCCCGGAGGCGATGAGGCCCCGGGCGACGTCGGTCGTGGCCTGCCACAGCTCACGCCAGGTGGCGCGGTAGCCCTGGGAGCGGACCACGAGCGCCTCGCGGTCGCCATGGGCCTCCACCGTGCGGCGCAGGTTGTCGCCGATGGTCTCGCCGAGCAGGGGGGTCGCGCTCGTGCCGTGGGCGTAGGAGAGGGACGCGGTCATGAACCGCAGGGTGCCATATCCGGCCGCGCGCGGGGGGCGCCACGCAGGAGCGAAGGTGACGCGGCTGCGCGGCGCGCGACCTCCGTGCGGGGTCCGAGGCGCACGCTGACCGTGCCGTGGTGAGCGTGCCCGGGGGCAGGCGGCTCACGGTCCGGGGGCGAGGAGGGCGGGGGGAGGACGCGCCGGCGTGTAATGGATCGGCGCTCCCGGGCCCCAGGGGAGGTCGAGGACGATCCAGACCACCATCATGGCCGTCCAGGCAATGCCGAAGGCAATGCTGTAGGGGACGGTGGCCGAGAGAATGGTGCCGAGGCGGCAGCGCGGGTCGTAGCGCTGGGCGTAGGCGAGGATGAGCGGGAAGTACGGCATGAGGGGCGTGACCGCATTGGTGAAGGCGTCGCCCACGCGGTATGCAGCCTGGGCCGTCTCGGGGGAATAGCCGAGCAGCATGAGCATGGGGACGAAGACCGCCGCCATGACCGCCCACTTCGCCGAGGCGCTGGCGAGAAACAGGTTGAGGATGGCGCTGAGGAGCACGAAGCCCACGAGGAGGGGGATGTCGGTGAGCCCCAGGCGGGACAGCGCGCCGGCTCCCTTCACGGCGAGGATGAGGCCGAGGTTCGACCAGGAGAAGTAGGCGACGAACTGCGCCGCGACGAAGGCGAGGGCCACGTACCCGCCCATGGTGCCCAGGGTGGCCGCGATCATGCTGGCGACGTCGCGGTCCGAGCGGATGGTCCCGGTGGTCACGCCGTGGGCGAGGCCAGGGAGGAAGAAGGCGAGGGTGATGAGCAGGACGATGCTGTCGAAGAAGGGCTTGAAGCCACCCTGCGGGTCGCGAAGGAAGCCATGCGCGGGAATCACCAGGGCGGCGAGGATGGCGAGGTAGGCGAGGAGCACAGCGCCAGCGACGAGGAGGCCGCGACGCTCGCGGGGAGCGAGGCGGGCGAGGGCCGGGGGGTCGGTGGAGGGCGCGGGCGGCGCTGGCGGCGAGGCCGTGTCGGGCGCGGGCGGCGGCGTGAAGGCTCCGAAGCGCGGCTCGACCCAGCGGGCATTGACGAAGGTCCCCACGGCGGTGAGCAGGAAGGTGGACGCGTTCATGAAGTAATAGCTGGCGGTGGCCTCGACGCGGTAATGGGGGTCGACGAGCTGGGCTGCCGATTCGGTGAGGCCGGCGAGCAGCGGGTCGAGCGATGTGATGAGCACGTTGGCGCCGAAGCCTCCGCAGACGCCCGCGAAGGCTGCGGTGAGGCCCGCGAGGGGATGCCGGCCGAGGCCCGCGAAGAGCATGGCGCCGAGGGGAGGCAGGACCACGATGCCCGCGTCGGCGGCGGCGCTGCTGTTGACGCCCGCGAAGAGGAGGGTGGCGGTGAGCGCCCAGGGAGGGACGACGGTGACGAGCTGACGAAGGGCGGCGTCGAAGAGGCCGCTGCGCTCGGCGACGCCAACGCCGATGACCGTGACGAGGACGGTGCCGAGCGGGGGGAAGGCGGTGAAGTTCTTGACGGCCTCGGTGAGCATGCGGCGGAGGCCGTCGGGGCTGGTGAGGTCGACCGCGCCGATGGCCGCGCCGGTGCTGGGGTGGGTGACGACGACACCGGCCCGGGCAGCGAGGGCCGACGCCACCACGACGAGCGCGGCGAGGAGGAGGAAGAGGGTGAGGGGGTCGGGCAGGGCGTTGCCGATCCGCTCGACGGCGTCGAGGGCCCGGTCGGCGAGGCGGCGGCGCGGCGGGGGGACCGGGGGCCCGGGGGACGCGGCCTCGGAGGCGTGGGGCTGCACGGGGCGAGCATGCCGGGGAGCGCCGCGGAAGTCAGGCGTCGGTGCGCGAAGGATCGGGGGGCTGGCGTCCTTCCGCAGCCTCCACGCAGCCTCCGCAGGCGACGTCGCCGGCCGCGAGGATTCTCGACCAAGGGGGCGTTGACAAGGGAAGCGAGATGGGGCAGAAACGCGCTCGATTTCCGCTCGGTGAGGTAGCCAAGTGGTTAGGCAACGGTTTGCAAAACCGTTATACGCGGGTTCGAATCCCGTCCTCACCTCCAGCCTTTCTGGCGTTGCTCACGATGCCCCCGCGGCCTCGTGAAGGACCACGCCGAAACCACGGCCTGAAGCACCACCTGGTGTACGCTGGCAGCCTTCCCATGCGTACGCTCCTGGCTGGGCTGCTGCTCACGCTCGCGATGACCGGCTGTGCCTCCGAGGACACGCCGGACTCGATCGTCAAAACCGACGAGGAACCCGGGAAGACTCCGGAGCTGCCCTGGCGCAGCGCGCTCTACGCCGAGGACTGGACGCCCTCGGCCACGGATGCCGAGGGCCACTTCCTCCACGACTTCTCCTACGCAGGCTACCGGCAAGGCACCGTCGCGCCGGGCGCCCCCGCGGATGCGGCGGTGTTCGACGTGGTGGGCACGTACGGCGCCGACCCCGCGGGTGCCACCGACGTGACGGCCGCCGTGCAGCAGGCCATCGACGACGCCTCCGCGCAGGGCGGCGGTGTCGTCCATTTCCCCGCGGGGCTCTACCGCGTGGAAGGCGTGCTCTCGGTGATCGCCTCGGGCGTGGTCCTGCGCGGCGAGGGCCCCGAGGTCTCGCGCCTGTACTTCACGCGCAGCGAGGGGATGAGCGACACGGCCCACCTCACCTTCGCCGGAGCCCCCACGAGCGATCTCGACGTGCCCCTCCGGCGCGACGGCGCCCCCCGCGAGGACGTGGTGGAGGTGGACGACGCAGGGGACCTCGCGAAGGGCGACGATCTCGAGCTGGGCTGGGTCATCTCCCCGGCGTTCATCGACGAACACGGGATGGCTGGCACGTGGGAAGCCTTCAACGACACCTGGCAGCCCTTCTTCCGGCGCACGGTCATCGACGTGGATCGCTCGGCCTCACCGCACCGCGTGGTCCTGGACGTGCCCCTGCGGTATCCGGCCAAGGTGCGGGACCTCGCGAGCCTGCGGCGCGTCAGGGGCCTCGTGCGCGCGTGCGGCGTGGAGTCGCTCGGCGTGTCCACCGCCGTCGGCTGGGACGCGGCGTGGACCGCAGCGCGCACCCACGCCATCGCCCTGCGCAACGTGGCCGACTGCTGGATCCGCGACGTCGCCTCGTTCCCCTCTCCCGCCGCCCCCGAGAGCGGCCCCGGAGCCGGAGCGCACCTGATGTCCGGCGGCGTGCTCCTCGCCGACGCGAAGCAGGTCACCGTGGCCGACACCCACCTCGGCTTCGCGCAGAACCGCGGCGTCGGCGGCAACGGCTACCTCTTCGAGGTGCAGCGCGGCGGCGAGATCCTGATCCGCGACAGCCAGGGCGAGGCCGGGCGCCACAACTTCATCCAGAACTGGGGGTTCGGAACCACCGGCTGCGTGCTCCTGCGGGTGGAGAGCCGCGGCGGCGCGGCGATGCTCGACAAGGACGAGTCGCTCGACCTCACCGGCATGTCCGAGTTCCATCACTCCCTGGCCATGGCGAACCTCGTGGATGCCTCGCTCTTCGACGACGGCTTCTCCATCGTGAACCGCAACGAGGAGAGCACCGGCGCCGGGCACACCGGCACCCAGAACGTGCTCTGGGGGCTGCGCGGCGAAGGGGTGGTGCGCTCGCTCCAGTTCGGGGTGGGTTACCTCATCGGGACCCAGGGTCTGAGCACGGTGCTCGAATCGCCCTTGCCCATGGGCCAGGGGACGGAGCCCGTCGACTGGTCCGAGGGGCTGGATCAGGGAGCGCTGCTCGAACCCGCCTCGCTCTACGAGGACCAGCTCCGGCGGCGCCTCGACCGCTGAGACGCTGAGACGCTGAGACCGCCGAGGTGCGGAGCGCCTGCCGCACCCGCGGCTCCGCAGGTGGGGGGTGCGGCAGCCGGTCCGCGGCCCATTTCCCCGCAGATCACGGGCTTCCTGGGGGCCGGAGGCGTGGCACGCTCCCTGCTTTACCCTCACCCGAACACGCAGCGAAGACCGCTGCAAGGAGCGTCATCATGTCGAGCATCCGCGCTGTCGTCCGTTCTCTCGCCGTCGCCCTGACCTTCGCCGTGGCCGCAGCGCCGGCCGTCGCGATGGCCGAAGGCAAGAGCGCTCCGGCCGGTGAGAAGGGCGGAGAGCACGGCAAGCACAAGGGGGACAGGAAGCGCGAGGAGATCCAGTTCCCCGTCACGGCCCAGAAGTTCCAGGAGATGGTCGAGAAGCGCCTCACGAAATCGCGCGACCGCCTGAACCACATGATGGAGAAGCGCAACGTCCCCGAGGCGACCCGCGCTCAGGTGCGCAAGGAGCTGGACGCTGGCGCCGCCGCGATCCGCGAGGCCGCCAAGAAGGCCGGCGCCGATGGGACGGTGACCCGCGAGGAGGCCAAGCAGGTGAAGGACCTGGCCAAGGACCTGAAGAACAAGGCCAAGGCGAAGCTCGGCATCTCCAAGGAGAAGCGCGGCACCCAGGCCTGAGCACGGGCCGTCTGGACACGGCGGGGGCGCGGGCCCCTGCCGCATGCCTCATAGCGGTCGGATCTCCACCCGGTCCGTCGCGAGGCGGATCTGCCGGGTGGTCGGGCGCCGCTCGAAAAGCGCGCCAGCGTTGAGCACCCCGGACTCCGCGAACTGCTGACGGGAGCGGTAGATGGCCATGTTGACCCGGTCGGGCTCCACCCCCAGCATGGCCGCCACATCGTCCACGTAGAGCCACCCCTTCTCGGCCTCGGGCGTGCTGGCGTCCTCCTTCGCCGAGAGCCGCGCCCGCGCGAGCGTCAGCAAGAACTCGTGATGCACGCGCGCGCTCATGTCGATGGTCTCCGCCCCGTGCACCAGCGCGAGCTTCACGTACTCGCCGTCCCGGCTCACGTGAAAGAGCAGCGTCAGCAGCCCGATGAGGCGCGGTGAGCCGAGATCACGGTGCGTGGTGGGCACGACGCCGCCCGGAAAAGGTGGCGGCACGCTGAGGATCCAGGTGCTCCCCGAGCAGGTGAGCGTCTCGCCGTCGACCGCGGGCCGCGCAGGACCACCCGCCTCCACCAGCCAGCGCCCCTTCTCGGCCTCGAAGATGGAGATCTCCGGATCGTCCGCGCCCGGCAGCGCCAGCAGGCCTTTCTCGGCCACCTGCACCGCCTCGCCACCCACCCGCCCCACCCGTCTCGCGCTCGCCACCGGCGGCAGCGCGTCCACCAGCACCCAGCGATCCGCGTCGCTCCCGAAGGACATCCGGACGCCCTCCTTGAGGAGGATCCGCTCACCATGCGCCGCGCGCCGGCCCTCCACGAACGTCCCGTTGCTGCTGCCGAGGTCGCGCAGCTCCCACCGTTCCCCGCTCCAGAAGACCGCTGCGTGCTCGGCAGACACGCGCGGATCCTCCAGCCTCAGCAGACAACCAGGAGCCCGTCCGACGACCACCCGGGCGGAAAGCGTCCGGCTTTCCTGGGTCGCTTCACGCTTCAGGACGCCCACACTTCCAGGGTAGGATCCCTGCCAGAGGGTGACAATGGGCGCCCTTCCGGGGCAGGCGAGAGTGGGTCATGAGCTCGACAGCTCGGGGAACGGCGGACACGCCAACATTACCGGCAGACCGGGATCGACGCCCCGATCCGCCGAGAGCCCCCGACCGCCCGCCGCTACCTGGAACGTCTGCAGCGCGTGCAGCGCCGCGAACGCCCGAACCGCGGGCCGCCGACAGCGTGACTAGCGCAGCGCGTCCTCGCGGCGTCCCGCTCAGCGATCGCTACGAGGATCTCGGACGCATCGCCCGCGGCGGCATGGGCGACGTGCGCCGCGTGCATGACCACATCATGCAGCGCACCCTGGCGATGAAGATCCTCCCCTGGGAGATGCTCGACTCCCCGCGCGACCGCGCCAGGTTCCTGAACGAAGCGCGCATGACCGCCGCGCTCCAGCACCCCGGCGTCATCCCCGTGCACGACTGCGGCGAGCTCCCGGATGGTCGCGTCTGGTTCACCATGAAGGAGGTCCGTGGCCGCACCCTGCGCCAGGTCCTTGAGGACCTGCACGGCCCTTCGAACGCCGCCCTCCAGATCACCGCGCGCGCGTCCCCCCTCGACCCGCGGGCCCCACGAGCCCCGCGAGCCCCTTCGGAGAGCGCCCCGCCTCCCCAGCCAAACGGCCCCTCCGCCCCTGCGCTCCGCCGGGTCGTCGACCTGTTCCTGCGCGCCTGCGAGGCGGTCGCGTACGCGCACAGCGTGGGCATCGTGCACCGCGACCTCAAGCCCGACAACATCATGATCGGCGAGTTCGGCGAGGTCCTCGTGCTGGACTGGGGCCTCGCCAAGCGCGTCGGAGACGGCCACTCCGACCACCCCGCGCCGCCCTCCGCGGAGCAACCTGCGGCCATCACCTCCCGCGACGGCCAGCCCCGCGACGGCCAGCTCACCATGCTCGCGCCCATGTGCCAGGACGACGCCGGCGACGACTACGCCCAGCTCACCCTCCCTGGCGAGATCATGGGCACCCTCGCGTACATGCCCCCCGAGCAAGCGCGCGGCGAGCTGCGGCGCATCTGCGCGGCCACGGATGTCTACGCCCTCGGGGCCGTGCTCTACGAGCTGCTCGCCGGCCGCCCCCCCTTCACCGGCAGCTCCGCCGCCATCTGGGCAGCGCTCCTCTCGGGCCCGCCCCCGCCCCTCGAAGAGGTCACCTCCGCCCCGCCCTCGCTCGAGCTCTCCGCCGTCTGCGCCCGCGCCCTCTCCCGGGAGCCCCATGACCGCTTCCCCACCGCTGGCGCCCTCGCCGCCGAGATCCGGAGCTGGCTCGACGGCGCCCACCGCCGCGAGCGCGCCCTCACCATCGTCGCCGAGGCCCAGGCCGAGACGCCGCGCATCGCCGCGCTCCGCGCCCGCGCAGAGACCCTGCGTGCCGAGGCCAGGACCCTGCTCGGACAGCTCCGCCCCTACGATCCCTCCTCCGCCAAGGCCACGGGCTGGCGCGCCGAGGACGAAGCCGAGCGCCTCGAAAGTGAGGCCTCCGTCGCGGAGCTGGCCTGGCTCCAGACCCTCCGCGCCGCGCTCAACGAGGCCCCCGACCTCCCCGAGGCCCACGAGGTCCTGGCCGACCACTACCACCTCCGCCTCCTCGCCGCCGAGGAGGCCCGCGACGCGCGCGCCGCCGCCGGCTACGAGGCCCTCCTGCGCCTCCACGACCGCGGCCGCCACGCCTCCGTGCTCGCCGGCGACGGCGCCCTCACCCTGCTCACCGACGCTGCGGGCGCCGAGGTCACCGCCCACCGCTACGTCGAGCGCGACCGCATCCTCACCCCGGAGCCCGCGCACGCGCTCGGGCGCACCCCCCTCCGAGCGGCCTCCCTCCCGCGCGGCAGCTACCTCCTGTGCATCCGCGCCCCCGGCCGCGAGGAGGTGCGCTACCCCGTGCTCATCGGCCGCGGCGAGCACTGGGACGGCACCCGCCCTGGCGACACCGCCCCGCACCCCGTCCACCTGCCCCGCACCGGGGACATCGAGGCCGACAGCGTCTACGTGCCCGCCGGCTGGTTCGTCTCCGGCGGCGACCCCGAAGCGGGCGAGAGCCTCCCCCGGCGCCGCCTCTGGGTCGACGCCCTGATCGTGCAGCGGCACCCCGTCACCAACGCCCAGTACCTCGACTTCCTGAACGACCTCCTCGCCCGCGGCGCCGAGTCTGAAGCCCTCGCCGCCTGCCCCCGCGCCCCCATGGGCCGCGTCAGCCATGGCGAGGACGCCCTCGCCTACGAGCGCGACGCCGACGGCCGCTTCCACCTCCCCGCCCACGCCTCCCCCGCCGAGCGGCGCTGGCCCGTGGCGTTCGTCGACTGGCGCAGCGCCACCCGCTACGCGCGCTGGATGGCCGAGCGCACCGGCAAACCGTGGCGCCTCCTCGGCGAGCTGGAGTGGGAGAAAGCCGCGCGCGGCGTGGATGGCAGGTGCATGCCCTGGGGCGACCACATGGAGCCCACCTGGGCCTGCATCATCGGCAGCCATGAGGGCGTCGCGGGCCGCGCCCCGGTGGACGAGTACCCCATCGACGCCAGCCCCTACGGCGTGCGCGGCGTGACCGGCAACGTGCGCGACTGGTGCGCCAACGTCTGGCGCCACGAAGGACCGGTGGTGGAGGGTGGGGTGGTGCTGCCGGACGTCGCCGCGCTGGGCGACACCGACCTGCGCGCGGTGCGGGGAGGGGCCTGGATGAGCCCCCCCCCGCTATGCCGCCTCGCAGGGCGCTTCGCGACCCCTCCAGGGGACCGCTACGGCGGCATCGGCTTCAGGCTCGCGCGATCGCTCGTGGGCGCCTGATCAGGCCCCGCCGTGCGCGTAGTACCAGTCGCCTTCCTCGATGTCGTTGGGGTCGACGCTGGGCCCCTCCTCCGCGTTCGTCACCAGCGAGAAGGAGAGGCGCTCCGGCGTCACGTCGAAGATCGTGCCGGTGTTGCTCTGCTTGTACCAGGTGATCGCGCGCAGGTTGTCGTCCTCGTCCTGCTCGATGAGCAGGCCGATCTGCTTGTTGTCGTCGTCCGGGTCCGTCGCCTTGTAGAGCCGGGCCTGGACCTCCGTCGGCGTGTAGGTCCCCGACGTCCACCCGCCGGTCCCGATGGCCTGCGTCCAGGAGAACGCCAGGTCGAGGCTACCGACGAACGACGCGATCTGCATGCTCCCGAAGCTGCCGGACTCGGAGCCCATGTCCAGGCTCGTCACGTCGCCGAGCGACACCAGCGACGACGCGTACCAGTACTCGGTGTTGCTCGCGTAACTACCCACCGCCAGGTTGTTGGTGATGACCACCTTGATGAACACCGACACCCCGACGTCGAGCCAGACCTCGGTGATCTTGTTCGCGTCGACCGGGATCTGCCGGGCGTACACCCGCTTGCTGGGTGTCTGCCCGTCGCCCTGGATGGAGCGGAAGGAGCTGGAAGGGGTGGGCGTGGAAGAAGGGCTGATCATTGGGACACACCTCTCGTGATGCGCCTCGTGGGCGCGAGGATGGTTGCGTGAACCCCGCCTCGGCGCTGCCGGCCGCGCCGCCGCGTGAACACTCCCAACTCGTAGTTCGCGAAAACGCGCTACGCAATTTCACGCTCTTTCACGCCATAACAGCCTCTAACACCGGGCCATACACATATGGTCACGGCCCCCCGTCTCCCCTCCCCTTTCCCCCTCTCCCAGCGCTTCACGACCTCACGGATCTGCACGAATCAACACGTAATTCAGCGCGTGCCAGAAAGGCCCGTCCGGCAATCCGGGCGCGGCGCCCACCGCCACCAGCACTGCCGCGCCCCCGTTGTCGAGCACCTCTGGACCGAGCCCGCTCCGGTCCCGCACCTCGCTCAGCGGCACCGACGAGGTGGCGTTCGAGGTCTGCCCCGGCGTGTGGGTCCTGATCTGCGCCGTCGTGTCCAGGTCCGTCACCGTCAGGGTGGTCGTCGGCGGAAAAGGCTCCGCCGCCCCGAAGGTCAGCCCCGGCGCGAGGAGAAAGCCCGACAGGTCCGCGGGACCGCTGGCGAGCCGCACGTCCACCTTCGGCATGGCCACGCTCGCGTGCACCACCTGGAACGAGACCCTGTCCGGCCTCGTCAGCCGCGACATCGGCGCCGCCACCAGGCTCACCGTCGGGTTGTCCTCCGTGTACGCCGACCCGCAGGCCAGCACCTCCGCCGGATCGGTCTGCCCTGCCCCCCCGAGACACCCTGCGGGCACCAGTACCAGGCTCCGCTCCGCCTCGAACACCGCCCCCGGCACCACCGGCAGCGCCGCCACCTGCACCACCGCCTGATCCTCCCCGGCGAGCGCCAGGATCTCCGCGCAGTCTCGCCCCACCGTCGCCCCGAGATCCCCCGCCACCACGTGCACCTGCACATCGACCCCGGGCGTCACCACCCCCTCGTCCGCGCCGATCACCACCCCCTTGCCGAACGCGAGCCCCGCCGCCCCGCTCGGCCACGGCAGCACCCCCACCCCATCCCCCGGGTACGGCACGAAGCACAACCGGATCGCCTCCCGGTCGTTCACCCCGTTCACCACCGTCAGCGCAGGCGGCCCCGGCGGCTCCACCACCCCGCCTCCCTCCCCTGCCCCACCGGCGCCCCCCTCCCCGCCAGCGCCCCCGGCGCCGCCCGTCGACGACGTCGTGCTCGTCGTCGTCTCGCCCGGCGCGAGGTAGCTGCCATCGTCACAGCCGGCCGCCCCGGCGAGCACGAGCGCGCTCACCGCGGCGCCCATCACCGTCAGGACAACCGAACCCAGCGAGCAAGAACGGGGGAAGCCACGCGCCACGCCCTCAGCTTACCGTGCTACGCGGGCCCCATGCTGATCCAACTCACCCCGCCCGCCGCCGCCGCCGTGCGCCGCGGCCACCCGTGGGTGTTCCGCGAAGGCATCGCCTCCCGCGAGGGCCGCGGCCCGCAAGCCTCCCAGCGCGCGCGGCAGGACACCCCCGACACCCGCAACACGGGCGACACCCGCAACACAGGCGACGTCGTCGACCTTGGCGAGGGCAAGACCTTCATCGCCCGCGGCCTGTGGGACGCCGACTCCCCCATCGCCGTGCGCATCTTCGATCGCACCCCCGGCCGCGCCCTCAACGCCGCCGCCATCGCCGCCCGCATCGAGCGCGCCATCACCCTGCGCGACACCTGGTTCCCGGACGACACCACCACCGCCTACCGCCTCTGCAACGGCGAAGGCGACCACGTCCCCAGCCTGGTCATCGACCGCTACGCCCACGTCGCCGTCCTCCGCCTCGATGGCGGCCTCCTCGTCCCCTGGCTCGACCGCCTCGTCCCCCGCATCGCCAGCGTCCTCGGCCGCCGCGGCGTCCGCACCCTCGGCCTGCGCGCCCTCAGCGACGACGCCTCGCGCACCTCGGGCACCTCGACCACCTCCAGCGCCGCCGCCGCCTCCTCCGAGGCCGGCAAGAAGCTCACCCACCTCCACGGCCCGCCCCTCCCCGACCGCATCGTCGTCCGCGAGTCCGGCATGGCCATGGAGGTCGACCTCGCCCGCGGCCAGAAGACCGGCGCCTTCCTCGACCAGCGCGACAACCGGGCCCGTGTCCGCGCCCTCGCCCGCGGCCGCGCCCGCGCCCTCAACCTCTTCAGCTACGCGGGCGGCTTCTCCCTCGCCGCGGCCCTCGGTGGTGCCGGCCGCGTCACCTCCGTCGACTCCGCCGCCGCCGCCCACGCCACCGCCCAGCGCAGCTTCCGCGAGAACGGCCTCGACCCTGCCGCCCACGAGTTCGTCACCGCCGACGCCTTCGACTTCCTCGACAAGGCCCACGCCCGCGGCGACCGCTGGGACCTCATCGTCTCCGACCCCCCGAGCTTCGCCCCCAGCGAGCGCGCCAAGCCCCGCGCCCTCGCCGCCTACCGCAAGCTCCACGGCGCCATCGCCCGCGTCCTCGAAGGCGGCGGCGTCTTCTGCGCCGCCTCCTGCTCCAGCCACATCACCGCCGAGGACTTCGCGACCACCCTCGACCACGCCGCCCTCGCCCGCGACGACCTCCGCCTCTGCGCCCTCCACGGCCAGCCCCCCGACCACCCCACGCTCCCCGCGTGGCCCGAGGGCCGCTACCTCAAGATGGCCGTCCTCGCCTGAGTCTCCACGAGGGGACTCGCGTCCCCTCGCCCCGCCGGCCTGACCTTCTCCCGCATCACACCCGCGTCATCCCCCCGTCGACCACGATCTCCTCGCCCGTCATGTACGAGGCATCGTCCGACGCCAGGAACAGCACCGCCCGCGCGATCTCCTCCGACGCCCCCAGCCGCTTCTGCGGGCTCCTCTCCCTGAGCCGCTGCTTCGTCCCCGCGATCACGTCCGCCGCCCCCCCCGACTTCTCGATGATCCCCGTGTCTGTCGGCCCCGGGCTGATGACGTTCACCCGCACCCCCTGGTCGGCAAGCTCGCTCGCCGCCGTGCGCCCCAGCGACCGGAGCGCTGCCTTCGACGCCCCGTAGGCGCCGGAGCCGGGTGTGCCCATCGCGTTGGTGATCGACGAGTTGAGCACCACCGCGCCCCCCGCCCTGAGCAGCGGCGTCGCGGCCTTCAGCGCGAGCCACGCCCCCTTCACGTTCACCCTGAACGCCTCGTCGAACTGCGCCTCGTCGAGCGTGGCCAGCGTCCCGTGGACGAGGATGCCCGCGTTCAGAAACAGCACGTCCAGCCCCCCCAGATCCTTCTGCACCCGATCGAACAGCGCCTCGATCTGCGCCCTGTCCCCTGCGTCCGACTGCACCACCTCCGCGATCCCCTCGAGCTCCGTGCGCGCCGCCTCCAGCGTGCGCGGGTTCGACCCCGTCACCAGCACCCGCGCCCCTTCCTCGTGGAACAGCTTCGCCGTCGCGAGGCCGATCCCGCTCGTCCCGCCCGTGATGACCGCAACCTTGCCTTCCAGCCTCTTCGCCATGACGCACCTCTTTCCGGACCATTTGGTCCAATTTAGAGCAACCAAACGGCCCCTCTCCGGTGGAGAGAGGCCCGAGCCTCTCAGTCGAGCGCTTGCAGCGTGATGCGCACCATGTCGCGCAGCGCCTGCGAGCTGGGATCTACCGTGGCAGACACCCTGAGCCCGATGAGCGCCGACGTCAGGAAGCGCGCGAGCGCCCGCGTGTCTTTCGAGGCCGCGATCTCGCCTTGCGTCCGCGCCCGCTCCAGCGCGCGGTAGAACGTCTCCTCGAGGCCGCGCTGCCGCGCCACGAGGAACCTCGCGACCTCCGGGTCGTGCGGCGCGAGCTCCACCGAGGCGCTCACGCCCAGGCACCCCCGCCGCTTGTCTCCCTCGCTCTGATCGACGATCGCCTCGAACATGTCGCGGATCGCCCGCCGCACGGAGGGCGCCGTGTCCAGGCAGGAGTGCACCGCCCCGACGCCCTGCTCCGAGTACCGCTTCAGCGCCTCCAGGAACAGCGCGTGCTTGTCGCCGAAGGTGTCGTAGAGGCTCTGCCGCGCGATCCCCATCGCCCCGAGCAGGTCACCGAGCGAGGTCGCCTCGTACCCCTTGGTCCAGAACACGTGCATGGCCCGGTCGAGCGCCTGCTCCCGGTCGAACTCTTTCGTGCGGGCCATGCAGGCACTCTAGCAATCCAGACCGAACAGTCAAGAAAGCTCTCTCGCCCCCCCGCTCAGTCGTCGATCGCCTCGAAGTCTTGCTTCGTCGCCCCGCACGCCGGGCAATACCAGTCCTCCGGAATGTCCTCGAACCGGGTCCCCGGCGCGATCCCCGAGTCTGCGTCCCCGATCGCCGGGTCATAGATGAACTCACACACCGTGCAGCGATACTTCTTCGACATGCGGGGGACCCTCCTGTGCCCCTGACGGCCGCGACGGTACCACGATGCCGCTCCCCCATCCCACCGCCCTCCGCTCGGTGATAGGCTCCCCCGCGAGTGCTTCTATCCCGCGTTCGCTTGGTCCACGTCGGCCCCTTCGAAGACCTCACCCTCTCGCTGGAGGACGACTCCGGCGCGCCACGACGCCTCGTGGTCCTCTTCGGCGGCGAGGGCGTCGGCAAGACCTCGGTCCTCGGCGCCGTCGCCTCCACCCGACCTGGCCACGCCACCGCCCAGCTCAAGCCCCGCGCCGACGAGGGCCAGCTCTCCTACGTGGTCACCGACTGGTTCCTCGGCCTCGACGACCCGGCCCGCCTCCATCCCCTGCGCATCACCAGCCCCAACGCCCGCCTCGACGAAGCCGAGGACGCCGCCCTCCTCCGCCGCCGCGAGCAGGCCCACTTCGAGCGCCGCGCCCAGGAAGGCGGCTACGTCCTCGTCTCCTTCTCCGGCGCCCGCTGGTTCTCCCGCTCCGGCGTGGTCCTCTCCACCCCCGAGCGCACCATCCTCCGCTACGACGTCCGCGCCACCGCGAGCTTCGACGACGCGACGCGCACCGACCTCACCCGCGAGACCAAGCAGGTCCTCGCCTACACCGCCATCGCCGCCGCCCTCGCCTCCGGCAGCCGCTACGAGCTGGTCGACACCGCCTTGCGCGAGGTCCTCACCGTCCTCCTCGACGGCTCCGGCGTCACCTACCTCGGCCTCGACCCTGCCCGCCTCGAACCCATCTTCACCATCGCCGGTGGCCGCCGCGTCGAGTTCGAAGACCTCGGCCGCAGCGACCGCACCCTGATCGCCATCGGCGCCCTCACCCTCCGCGCCCTCGCCGCCGCGCACCCCACCGTCTCGCCCCGCGACGCCGAGGGCGTCGCCCTCATCGACGACATCGACGCCCACCAGCCCCTCCACCGCCAGCGCAGCCTCGCGAACCGCCTCCGCCACGCCCTCCCGCGCGTGCAGTGGGTCCTCACCACCGCCTCCCCCGCCGTCGTCTATGGCTGCGACCTCGCCGACGTCATCGCCCTCCGCCGCGAGCCCGACTCCGGCCGCGTCGAGCTGCACGAGGGCCCCGACGCCGTCATCCACTGACGCACCGCTCCGCCACGCGACGCTGGCAGCGGACCCGCGCCCTCGTTAAGGTCGCGCACCCGCATGCCGCCCTGGCTGAAGCAACTCCTGCCCATCCTCATCCTGCTGGCCGCGATCGCCGTCGTCGTCCAGCGCCTCCCCAAGGTCGACCTCGGCCACTCCGAGGCCTTCCAGCGCCGCCGCCGCTGGAACTGGCTCCCCCTCGGCCTCACCTACGCCTTCCTGTACATGGCGAGGTACAACCTCTCGGCCAACGTCCCCGTCCTGCAGAACCTCAACCTCCTCAGCAAGGAGGAGTTCGGCAGCATCGACGGCATTGGCTCGGTCGCCTACGGCGTCGCCTTCCTCATCAACGGCCCCCTCACCGACCGCTGGGGAGGCCGCGCCACCATCCTCATCGCCGCGGCCGGCTCGGCCCTCATGAACGTCCTCATGGGCGTCACCATGCGCGTCGGCGGCGCGGGCGGCATGGAGCACGAGTCCTTCATCGGCGCGATGACCTTCCTCAACGCCGCCAACATGTACTTCCAGAGCTTCGGCGCCGTCTCCATCGTCAAGGTCAACGCCCCCTGGTTCCACGTCCGCGAGCGCGGCGTCCTCGGCGGCGTCTTCGGCATCCTCATCTCCCTCGGCCTCTACTTCGCCTACGACTGGACCCGCTTCATCGGCAAGGCCCTCCCCATCCAGTGGGCCTTCCACATCCCCGCCGCGATCCTCGTCGGCTTCTTCGTCATCGACTACTTCCTCATCCGCGACACCCCGGGCCAGGCCGGCTTCAAGGACTTCGACACCGCCGACGCCTCCTCCGGCGACGACGGCCCTCCCCTCGGCGTCGTCACGGTCGCGCGGCGCATGTTCTCCCAGCCCGTCATCTGGATCATCGTCGCCATCGAGTTCTGCAGCGGCTTCCTGCGCAACGCGATCATGAAGTGGTACCTCGTCTTCGCCGACAAGACCGGCGAGAAGCTCGCCTTCGTCGCCACCAACTGGGGCGTCCTCCTCTGCGTCGCCGGCATCCTCGGCGGCGTCTTCGCGGGCTTCATCTCCGACCACGTCTTCGACTCCCGCCGCGGCCCCGTCGCCACCGTCCTCTACGCCGGCATGGTCGTCGGCGCCTTCATCGTCACCTTCACCCTCGGCACCCCCCCTCGTCGGCTGGACCGTCGTCTTCATGTCCCTCTGCGTCATCGGCGTCCACGGCATGCTCTCCGGCACGGCCAGCATGGACTTCGGCGGCAGGAAGAACGCCGGCGTCGCCACCGGCATCATCGACGGCTTCGTCTACCTCGGCACCGGCGCCCAGGCCTTCCTCTACGGCCGCATCCTCCCCTCCGGCGACGCCGCCAAGGACCCCCGGAACTGGTCCCAGTGGCCCCTCGGCATGCTCCCCCTCGCCATCCTCGGCCTCCTCCTCGCCACCCGCGTCTGGAACGCCCGCCCCCAGCGCGCCGCCGCCGCTCACTGAGCCTTCACGAGGCGACTCGCCCCCCTGCTCACGCCTCGCGCGGCGGGTCCTCACCGTCGTGCCCGTCGTGCTCCCGGCCCTTCTTCTTGCCCAGGTAGCGCTTCTCGATCTGGCGCACCCCCGACAGCACGAACACCGTCAGCACCGTGCTCACGATCGCCGTCAGCTCCCGCCCCATCCCCGCCGTGATCCCGATCGCCGCCGTCGCCCAGATGCTCGCCGCCGTGGTCAACCCGAGCACCTTCCCCTTGTCATCCATCTTGAGGATCGCCCCCGCCCCCAGGAACCCGATCCCCGCGATCACCCCCTGCATCACCCGCCCGATGTCCTCCGACTCCATCCCCGCCATCTGGGGCGTCAGCACGAACAGCGCGGCCCCCAGCGCCACCAGCATGTGCGTCCGCAGCCCCGCCGGGCTCCGGTGCGCCTCGCGCTCGAACCCCACCACCCCCGCCAGCGCCACCGCCATCGTCAGCCGCACGCAGATGCGCGTGAGCTGCCCGGCATCGGGCATGTCCGAGAACTCGCTCCGCAGCACCTCCACCACCGACTGTCCGGGACCGTCCATCGCGATGACCTTTTCTTGAATCCCCCGCCGTGACCCCGCCAGCCCTGCTGCACGCGCCATCCGCGCCATCCGCGCCATCCGCGCCATCCGCCATCCATGCGCACGACGCGCTCAGACCTCCGTCCCCTCACCTCTCATACCATCCGTGATCCGGGCAGATCGAGCAGCCTCGCCCCGCCTCCTCGCCGGCACACCCCCTGCAATATCCCCCCGCAACACCGGGCAACGCCCGGCAACCCAGCAGAGGAGGTTTCCGATGGGCATCTTGAAGTGGGCACTGCTGTTCGCGATCGCCGCCATCTTCGCCGCCGCCATGGGCTTCGGCGGCCTCTCCGAGGGCTTCGCCGACATCGCACAGCTCCTGTTTGTGGTGTTCCTGGTCGCCGCGCTCGCCATCGGCGTCCTCGGCTTCCGCGCCTACAAGCGCCTGTCTTGAGGCGCTGACGGACAAAGCTGCTGCGCGCCCCGGGGACGATCCCGGAGCGCGCACCCAGCGCACACCCCTCCCCGGCTCAGCCAGCCGGGAACGGGTTCCGCTCCGCGAACCCGCGCTGGTGCCAGTAGGGGTACGCCATGGTCACGTTGCTCGCCGCGTCGAGCTTCGCCACCTGCTCCGCTGTCAGGTTCCAGCCGACCGCGCCGAGGTTCTGGCGGAGCTGCTCCTCGTTGCGCGCCCCGATGATCACCGACGACACCGTGGGCCGCTGGAGCAGCCAGTTGAGAGCGATCTGCGGCACCGTCTTGCCCGTCTCCGCCGCGACCACGTCGAGCGCATCCACCACCGTGTAGAGGTACTCGTCCGGGATCGGCGGCGCCGTCACCTGGTTCGTCTTCTCGTTCATCCGCGAGTCCTTCGGCACCGGCTGCCCCCGCCGAAACTTCCCGGTGAGCCGCGCCCACCCGAGGGGGCTCCACACCACCGCGCCCACCTTCTGGTCGATGCCGAGCGGCATCAGCTCCCACTCGTAGTCGCGCCCCACGAGCGCGTAGTACGCCTGGTGCGCCACGTAGCGCGAAAGGCCGTACTTCTCGGACACCGCCAGCGACTTCATGAGGTGCCACCCCGAGAAGTTCGACGCCCCGATGTAGCGAATCTTCCCCGCCCGCACGAGGTCGTCCAGGGTGCCGAGCGCCTCCTCCACCGGCGTGTGCGCGTCGAAGCCGTGGAGCTGGTAGAGGTCGATGTAGTCCGTACCGAGCCGCCGCAGGCTCGCCTCCACCGCGCGCGTCAGGTGGAACCGCGACGACCCCACGTCATTCGGCCCCTCGCCGTTGCGGAACGTCCCCTTCGTGGAGATCAGCACCTTGTCCCGGCGCCCCTGGATGGCCTTGCCGAGCACCTCCTCCGCGAGCCCACCCGAGTAGATGTCCGCGCTGTCGAACATGGTCAGCCCCGCATCGAGGCACACGTCCACGAGCCGCGTCGCCTCCTCGACCCCGCTGCCCCCCCACGCCTTGAAGAACTGGCCGCTCCCCCCGAACGTGCCCGTCCCCAGGGTCAACACCGGCACCTTGAAGCCCGATCCACCGAGATGTCTGTAGTCCACGCCTTGGCCTCTCCGCAGGCCAAGTCACGGCGCCGCTTCACCCAGCGGACCGCGCCAGCGCCCGGGAAGCACGGCCCTAGCCCACCGTGGACGACCCGGCCAAGAATCCCTAGCCTCCCCGCCTCACCAAGGAGCAACCCCATGTCCCTCTCGATGTACGACGTCTCCATCCCCATCTTCATCCGCGCCTTCGAGAACCTCTCGTCCATCCTCAAGAAGGCCGAGGCCCACGCCGTGGCGAACAACCTCGATCTCGCCAGCCTCACCGAGGCCCGCCTCACCGACGACATGCTCCCCTTCACCGCCCAGGTGCAGATCGCGACCGACAGCGCCAAGGGGTGTGCCGCCCGCCTCGCCGGCATCGAGGTCCCGAGCTTCCCCGACACCGAGAAGACCTTCCCCGAGCTTCAAGCCCGCATCGAGAAGACCCTCGATTTCCTGCGCAGCATCGACGCCGCCAAGGTTAAGGACAGCGAGGCCCGCGAGATCACCCTCACCTTCCCCAGCGGCAAGATGGACTTCACCGGCCAGAGCTTCCTCCTGACCTTCGCCCTCCCGAACTTCTTCTTCCACATCACCACCGCCTACGCCCTCCTCCGCCAGAAGGGCGTCCCGATCGGCAAAATGGACTTCCTCGGCGGCCGCTAAGGTACTGCGTACCCTGGAGCAGGGGCCTCTCGGCCCCTACGCTCCCGTTGGTCGCTACCCCCGATGCTGCGCGCAGGGCGACACGATCTCCCCGCACCCCCCAAGGAACCACCACCATGTCCCTCTCGATGCACGAGCTCTCCATCCCCATCTTCATTCAGGGCCTGGAGGGCCTCGCGTCCGTCCTCAAGAAGGGCGTCGCGCACGCCGAGTCCCAGAACATCGATCCCGCCAAGCTGACCCAGGCCCGCCTCGCCCCCGACATGCACCCCCTCACCCGCCAGGTGCAGATCGCCAGCGACGGCGCCAAGAAGTGTGTCGCCCGCCTCGCCGACATCGAGGCCCCCGTCTTCCCCGACACCGAGGAGACCTTCCCCGAGCTCCTGGAGCGCATCCAGAAGACCATCGACTTCCTCCGCAGCGTCGACGGCAGCAAGCTCGAAGGCAGCGAGACGCGCGAGATCAAGCTCCCCTTCCCCAACGGCACGTCGCTCGAGTTCACCGGCAAGAACTACCTGCTCACCTTCGCCACGCCGAACTTCTACTTCCACGTCACCACGGCCTACGACATCCTCCGCAACAGCGGCGTCCCCCTCACCAAGGCCGACTTCCTCGGCGCCAGCCGCTGAGACTCGCCCCCGACCGGCCTTGGCGATAGGCTCCCCGATGGGCCACCCCGCTCAGGCCGCCCCCAGCTTCGACGATCTCTACGCCCAGATCCGCGCCCTGCCCGAGCACCTCACCGGCGAGATCCTCGAGCCCGGCGTCCCGCGCACGGCGCGCGACGACGTGGCGCTCAAGCTCCCGCTCCGGCGTCCCCTGGATCTGGCTCGTGGACCCGGTGCGCCGTTTCGTGGAGGTCTTCGAGACCATCGGCACGCGACCCGCGCTGACCGCGACCGCGCAGGACGACAATTGCGCCACCCTGCCGCCATTCTCTGGTGAAATCGCGTTCGGCCCCTGGTGGGTGCCTGGCGAGGTCGAGGAGTGAGCCTCACCGCTTGAACGGCGGAGCCGCGCCCGGGAGCGCGGCCCTCACCTTAAGGCCTCACGCCCGCGGCGCGTCCACCGTCTTGCCCGGCGTCGTGGGCTCGCCGGCCGGGGGCTTCTCCTCCTTGTCCCGCCGCGTCTTCCGCGCGGCTGCCTCGGCGCGCATCCGCCGCAGCACCTTGTCGAGGGGATCCATCAGCTCCTCCCCCTCGGTCTGCCGCACCGCCTCGTACCGACCGGCGCGGTTGTCCATGTAGCTGCGCAGCCGCCCCACCACGTCCACCCACTCCTCTTCCACGTTGCGCCCGAGGCCCACATGCTTGCGCTTGTCGAACCGCACGCCGTCGAGCTCCTTCTGCGCCGCCTCGCTCTCGTCGAGCGCCTCCTCCAGCCTGTCGAGCCATGCCATCGGCATCTCGATGCCCGCGAGGATCCCGGCATTCACCGGGTTCCGCAGCGTCTCGAGCATCCTGCGACAGTACGCATTCTCCTCCGGGACACGCGCATTGACGAGCGCCATCCCATCGGGCGACGCCGCCGCGCGCAATGCCTTGGCCCCGAGGGACAGCTCCCCCCGCTGCACGCTCCCCTCCACCGCCAGGTAGCTGTCGATGTGCCGGTAGAGGGTATCGACCTTGCCATCGGCCGCCTCCGCGCGCGCCAGCAGCGTCTGGTGCTCGGCCGAGGCGGCCGTCTTCCCCTCGACATGGCTGGAAAGCCCGCTGATCAGGCTCGCGAGCAGCGGGATGTAGGCATCGAGCCCAGGCTCCGCAGGGCCACTGCTCTGCCGGGCCAAGAGGTTCTCATGCAGGCTACGGGCCACCGTCAACTTCTCGGGGCGCGGGATGGTCTTGAGCTGACTCACAATGTTCTCCTTGCGGCAGCCATTGCGCTGCCGTGCTCATAAAGACGGACACGCGAAGAAAAACATTCGTGTCTTTCGAAAAAAAACTTTAGTAGCGGACCTCACGCAGAGGGTACCGCGCTCACCATCCCCCCACCTGCCGTATGCGCGGCCACCACCGCAGCCAGCATCACCCCCACCGACAGCACGGGAAGGAGGTGGGCCATGCTCCGACCTCACCTCCTTTCAGCAGAATGGCAGCAGGGAACGCTCCGACCTCTCGTCCTTCCAGAAGAACGACGACCCGGAACGCTCCGACCTCTCGTCCTTCCAGAAGGTCGACGACCCGGAACGCTCCGACCTCCTTGCCTGCGCTCAAGCCCCCCGACCGGGCCTGCTGGCATGGAGGATGCGTGCCCGGCCCGCATCCCCGGGTGTCAGCCTGGTCCCTACCTGACAGCCCTTCGTCGCCTCCCCTGTCAGGAAGACGGCCCCGCGTGCTGCCGGACCGGCACGTCGGCGATGTCTGCGGGCTCCATGAGGCGCGTGTTGATGCCCATGCGCTTCTGGTTCGGGTCGAGGTCCTTCCAGTGGGTCACGCACCCGCAAGCGCGACAGCGGTGAAACGCGATCATCCTGTCACCCCAGATGTAGGTCTCCGTGGCGCCGGGCTCGCACCGGATGCGCACCTGGTCCTCCTGGTAATAGGCCCAGCGCACGGCATACCGCCTGCAAATGGAGCAGTGGCACTCGTTCAGATACTCCGGCGTGGACGCGACCTCGACACGCACCAGCCCGCAATGACAGGACGCGACCAGCATCGCGGGAACCTCGTACGTGCGGCGCGAGGGGTCAAGTGTCGCGCCGTCCCGTGAAGCCCACGGTGCGACCCGGGCGCGCGCCTCACCAGGTGCTGGAGTAGAGCTTCACGGCGGGCAGGTTGTCGCCCATGTCGGCCGGGGAGGTGCCGCGATTGAGTTCACCGCCGACGCCGAGCTGGCTGTATTCGTTGGTGCCCCAGCACTTGATGTTGCCCGCCGCGAGACGGGCGCAGGAGTAGCCCAGGCTCGCGCCGACCAGGGTGGCGCTCGCAGCCGTGCCCAGATTCACCGCGGGCAAGCTGTCGCCCATCTCTCCTGGACCGTCCCCGCGATCCAGGGTGTCGCCGAGGCCGAGCCGGCCAGAGCCATTGTAGCCCCAGCATTTCACCCGGCCATCATGCAGGATCGCACAGGCATGACTGCCCCCGAGCGACATCACGAGCACCTCCTCCTTGAGGCACGTCGAGGTGCAGCCGTCGTCGTTGCTCGTGTTGCCGTCGTCGCAGGCCTCGTCCGCTGCCGTGCAGCCGTCGCCGCACACGGCCGGGGAGGCCTCCTCGTCGACGAGGCCATCGCAGTCGTCGTCCACGCCGCCGGCAGCGCAGCTCTCGACCGCCGGGAGCACCTCGCCCTCGCAGCCCCCCACCGGCTGTCCCGCTGCGTCGCACTGCTGCACCCCTGCCTGGCAGCGCCCCACCCCCTCGGTCCCCTCCGCCCCCGAGTAGCAGGCCACCTCGGTCTGGGCCGTGTGCTGCGGCGTCGTCCCCGCGCAGGTGTCCACCGTGCAGGGGTTCCCGTCATCCGGCGTGTCGCTCTCCAGCGCCGCCAGCATCCGTCTGCCAGCGCCGTCGCACACCAGCGACGCACAGTCGCCCTGCACCTGCTCCGGCAGCAGCGTGCCCTCCAGCGCCCCCTCGCAGAACGCGTCCGGCTCCCCCGGCCCCGGCGCGCCCTCGTCGCCACACCCCCCACGGCCACCACGAACCCCGCCACTCCCACCAGCAACCACCGCTGTCGACGACGCATCTGGCTCTCTTCCGTTCACGCGGAGGTGTGCGCCCCCTCGTGCTGGAACCCTCGCTGACGCATCCGCGGGCGGTCAATGACCTGTCATTCCTGGGGCACCACGCCGTCGGTGAGGTGGGGGGCGACCTCCTCGGGGGTGAGGGAGGGGCTGTGGTTCAGGATCATCAGCCTGGAGCTGGCATTGAAGCGCAGGTGCGAGGGGTTGTTCTGGGCGTCTCTGCTCTCGGTGTCGCCGTTGTAATAGACGTGCTTGCCGCGCGCGGAGCCGTCGCCGGAGGCCGTGTTGCGCTCGCCCTCGGCGTCGGTGTACCAGGACTTGTTCCCCTCGCCGACCTCGCTGTTCAGCCGGCCCTCGGTGCCGCCGCCGGGGTCGACGCGGCCGTCGCCACCTCGGCCCTGGAAGTCGCGGATGGCGTCGATGGTGGCGTCGTCGGCGATGCCGCTGGTGGGGCCGTCGTACTTGCCCAGCGCGCGGAGGACGTCCTGCACCGCCGAGACGTCGGCGGGGTCGTTCACGCCGCCGGCGCCGACGGACTGGCCGATGTCGAGGGTGTCGTAGACCGAGTTGGGGCTGTTCAGGTTGCCGTAGGGGTCGTTGGCGATGACCCACTGCACCTCGTCGTCGTGCTTCACCACGACGCCGCGGATGCACATGATGTGGCCTCCCACGATGCTCACGATGAAGGGCTCGCCGAGCGCCAGCTGGTCGCGCATGCCGTTCGCGGTGGCGCTCGGCACGTCGGCGCCATCGGCGCCGCTCGGGATCGAGGAGCCGACGGAGAGGGGGTCGCTCACCACGGTGCCCGTCCAGGCGCGCAGTTCGTCCCAGCGCTGCCACGGGGTGGGGTAGGTCGTGGACGGGTTGGACGAGGCGTCGTAGGTGCCTTGCATGACGTCGTTCCGGGTGAGGCCGGCGCCCTCCGCGTCCTGCACGCCCCAGTAGGAGAGGAGCATCTCGGTCGAGGTGGGCATGCACAGGATGTCTCCGCTGAGCACCGCGCCGTTCTGGAGGGTCTCGGTGCCCTCCCGCTGGCTGCGGTACGGGACGGCGAGCGAGAGGGTGGCCATCTTGACGAGCACCGTGAAGCGCTTCGTCGCGGCGTCGAAGGTGATCATGTCGTCGTCGGGGGGATAGGTGTCCACGAAGTCCTCGTCGCCGGAGAGCGCCGCGGTGCCGGTGCCGAGGACGTCGCGGATCTTGAGGATGGTGTTGGTGCAGTCGCCGGGGGTGTAGGTGCCGGCCTGGCCGTCGACGGCGTCGAGGCGGAGCTCGAAGGTCTCGCGCTTGAGGTTCTCGGCGGCGTTGACGTAGACGGCCTCGATGGCGACGCTGCGCTGCTCGCGCGGCTCGCTGGTACCGGCGATGCCCTCGGCGTTGGTGTTGCCGAGGAAGGCGCCGTCGAGCTTCACCTGCGCGCCCTCGATGGGGATCAGGCCGGCGCGGGTGACGACCTTGACCTCCACGGTGTAGTCGCAGGGGCAGGCGCTGGTGGCCTCGTACGTGCTGGCGGCCTGGTTGGCGGCGTCGAGGTTGGTGTCGGTCTCGGCCATGGTGGGTCTCCGGGAGGGGCGCGGGGAGAGCGGGAGGTCAGGTCATCCAGGCGTCGAGGAAGGGCAGGGCCGCTTCGTGCAGGTGGGCGAGGCGGTGGGCCTCGCTCCGGCTGCGGTCGGCGAGGATGGCGGTGGCCCACGCGGCCTGCGGGTCCTCGGTGAAGCCGCTGCCGAGGAGGAAGGCGAGGAGGGCGACGAGCGCGGCGCCATGGGCGGTGGTGAGGCCGTGGGCGCCGGCCGTGGCGAGGGCGTGGGCGAGCAGGGCGCGCATGGGCTGCTCGCCAGCGAGGTCGACCTTCCTGGGGTGGAGGGCGCGGAGCCAGGGGAGGGCGAAGGCCGCGAAGGCCGCGGCGTCCGCGCCGGCGCTGACGCGAGGAGGGTCGCGCTGGAGGGCGGGGAGGGCGTCGAGGACCCGCGCGCGCGCCCTGGCCACGTACGCGCCGCCCGGGCCCCGGAGGCGCTGGAGGTGGTCCATGGCGCGGGCGACGAGCCTGTCGGCGCGCGCAGAGGGCGTGCGGGGCTCGGGGTCGCTCAGCGCGGCAGCCGCCCACGGCAACTGGACGTCGACGTCGAAGCCGCTGCCGAGGCTGAGCATGAGGTTGAAGTACAGGCAGGCGTCGCGCTTCCTGGTGAAGCCGTGCCGCGCCGCGCGGGCAGCGCCGAGGCGGGCCACCTCGCGGAGCGTGGGCTCGCCGAGGACGCGGTGGTGGCGCGGGAAGAAGCGCCTCGCGTGCGCGGCCATGTCGTCCTCGAACGCGTCCACGGAGACCTGATCGAAGACGGCCATCTGTTCTCTCCGGACGAGGAGCATGGTCGAGGGTCTCCCGGGGGGGCGTTGGCGGAGCAGGATCAGCGTCAGGCGCGCGTCAGCGTGGGACGCAGGGTAGCTCCATGGGCGGAGGCATGGAGGCGCCAGTTGCGCACGCCTCTGCCCGTGGGGCGTGGGTGTGAGCCTTGCCAGACGCGCTGGCGTGCGCTTAGCATCGATGATCAGGCGCGTGTTCACGCGCGTGTTCCGGCGCGGAGGCGGTGGACACCCATGGCGGTGCGCAGGTGGCGGATCGAAGAAGCCCACGAGAGCCTCTGGCTCTTGCAGCGGAGCCGCTGGGATGGCGCGCCGGGGGATGGCCTCGACCACGAAGGCACGGTCCTGAACGCCAGTGCCGCAGCGTTCCAGGTCGACGCGTGGTTCCCGGATGGGTGGGGGGATGCGGCAGGCGCGGCGACGCTCGCCGACATCGCCGCGGCGCTGGGGGAGGAGCGGCCGTGGCACCACGACATCGAGGCGCGGCAGAAGCTCAAGGGCATCGTGCGGCAGGCGCTGCGCGAGGGGCGGCTCGTGGCGGTGCAGGGGGCGCGGCTGGTGCCGCGGGCCGGCAGCGTGGACGAGGAGGAGGCGGCGGCGGACACGGGGCCGCGGCGCGAGGAGAGCGCGTGGATCGAGATCGTGCTGACCACGGATGACGATCCGCAGCGCCCGGTGGCGTTCAGGAGGTACAGGGTCGAGCTGCCCGACGGGTCGGTGCGGGAGGGGCGGCTCGATGCGCGCGGGGCGGCGCGGCTCGCAGGGATCGATCCTGGCACGTGTCAGGTGTCGTTCCCCGACTTCGACGGCAAGCGCTGGCGCCGGGCCTAGAGGGGTCCGCGCGTCCCAGGGTGGCTTCAACTTCACGGGATACGCCATGCATCACCGCGTCCAGCAAGGAGAGTGTCTCGCGACCATCGCCGCGAAGCACGGGCATCTCTGGAAGGACATCTGGAGCCACCCGGAGAACGCGACGCTGCGCGACAAGCGCAAGGATCCGAACGTGCTCTTGCCGGGGGACACGCTCTTCATCCCCGACAAGGAGCCCGGAGGGGCGGCGGCGGCGACGAACAAGCGGCATCACTTCAAGATCCACCTGGAGAAGGTGGCGCTCCACCTCCGGCTCACGGGCGCGCTGGAGCCGCTGAAGAACGAGCCGTACGAGCTGCAGATCGGGCGCGAGAGCGTCACCGGGGAGACCGACAGCGAGGGGAAGCTGGAGGCGGAGGTGCCCGCGGACCTCGCGGAGGTGACCTTGTTCCTGCCGCGCCAGAAGCAGTCGTACACGCTGGCGCTCGGGAAGCTCGATCCTCCGGACAGCGCGGGCGGCGCGGAGGCGCGGCTCAGGAACCTGCGGCTGCTGCGGGAGGCGCGGGGGGAGGCGCGGGGGGAGGCGCGGGGGGAGGCGGCGGACCTCGCGGAGGCGCTCGCGGCGTTCCAGCGGGTGAAGGAGATCGAGGAGACGGGGACGCTCGACGAGGCGACGGCATCGGCGCTCTTCGACGAGCATGGCTGCTGAGCGTGGGGTGAGGAGACGATGAGCCACCTATCCCTCTTGCGCGAGTACTTCGGGGACGTCGACGAGGAGGCGTTCATCGAGGGGAGCGCGCTGGTCGGCAACGGCGAGGGCGACGGAGAGCCGCCCGATGCGCCCGACGACGACGGCAGCGGCGGGGGGCACCCGGAGTGGGAGCCCCTCGAACCAGAGCCCGAGGAGCAGCGCGCCGCCGAGCCGGAGCCCGAGGATCCTCCGCCCGAGCCCGTGCCCAGGGCGAAGCGGGCCGAGGTCGTGCACATGGGCACCCGGCAGGTGGCGCGGTCGGCGGAGGGGGTCGTCGCGCTCAATACGCTCGAAGTGCTGCCGCCCTTCGAGTTCTCCGTCTGAACGTGACCCGCGCGAGGCAAGGAACATGAGCACCCTCGTCGACAAGATCACCAAGAACGAGAAGACTTTCTTCCAGACGTCGGGGAGCGGTGGCTACAAGCTCACCCCGAAGACGCTGAGCGGCGGGGGCACCTCGGTCGACGTCGTCGATTGCGTGCGGGCCGACGGGAACACGTCGTACTACTACGATACCGAGGTCGAGAAGAGCCTCGTCGTCCTGCATTACACGGCCGGCCAGCTCACGGGCGACATCCCCACGCTCACCAAGAAGGACTACAAGGTCAGCGTCTCGTACGTGCTCGCGCGAGACGGCACGCTCTACCGCCTCTTCGACGACGCGCGCTGGTCGTATCACCTGGGCGGCAGCGACGCGGACCCTTGCATCGGGGGCAATGAATTCAACTCCAAGCGCTCGGTGGCCATCGAGATCTCCAATTTCGGGTGGCTCAAGGAGAGCGGCAATGGGCTGATCACGTACTCGGGGACGAGCTACTGCACCAAGGAGGACACCCACCTCTTCCACACCCTGACGGGCCCGTGGCGCGGGCAGCGGTACTTCGCGACGTTCACGGAGGCGCAGTACGCGAGCCTGAAGAAGCTGCTCAAGTACCTCACCGGCAAGCACAACATCCCCTACAAGTTCCTGAGCGCCGAGGGGGCGCAGGACAAGGCCGCGCGCCACGTCCTGTTCACGTCCAAGGAGGAGGCGCGCGCCTTCAAGGGGATCGCGTCGCACATCAATTTCCGGCAGGGGAAATGGGACATCGGCCCCGCGTTCGACTGGCACCGCCTCGAAGAGGACGGCGGCAGCGAGCTGCACCTGCCCGTGAACCTGGGCCTGGGGACGCGGGGGACGAAGCAGGTCGTCGAGAGCTACTACACCCACACCGAGGCCACGATCCGCAGCGGCTACTTCCCGATGGGCACCAACACCGTCTGGCACGGCGGGGTGCACGTCCACAAGGACCCGCGCACGGCCGTGCACGCGGTGGCGCCCGGGCGGGTGATCGCGGCGCGCCTCCCGCAGGCCACGGACAAGGCGGTGGGCGCCTACGGGAGCACGAGCTTCGTGATCACCCGCCACACCATCGAGCGAGAGAAGGCGAAGAAGCACTTCTTCGCGCTGTACATGCACCTCCACCACGAGGAGCTGACCCAGAAGAACACGCAGCTCCACGCGGTGCCGTGGCTGAAGGCCGCCGCGCCGGCGACGAGCAACCGGTACAAGGTGAAGATCGCCGACCTGAACTTCCGCTCGTCACCCTCCAGCGCCTCGAAGACCAACCTGATCGGCCCGCTCACGAAGGGCGAGGTGCTGGTGGTCACGGACAAGACGACCTCCGACCCGTGGTGGAAGGCGACCCGCGCCAGCGGCGGGGCGGGGTGGGTGCGCTACAGCCCGGACTGGCTCGAACCCGAGGCGGCCACGGTGGACCCGGCGGCGCCGCTCGACGCAGGGCTGCTCTCCAAGCTCCTGGCGGGCGACGTGGTGATGGTGGACCGGCCGGTGAAGGCCGGCGACCTGCTCTGGACCATGGGGCAGTACGGGTCGCGCGGCTACCGGGCGAACATGATCCACTGGGAGATCTTCTCGGAGGAGAACCTCTTCGCGGACACCAAGCGCTACCCGGACTGGACCGCGGTGGAGGACACGAACGAGGACTACAACATCGACAACCGGGCCATCGTGGGGATGGTGGATCAGGAGAGTGGCTTCTTCGAGAGCGACGAGATCCTCACCTCCGAGGAGCTGCAGAAGTTCTACGCGTCGCGGAACAAGAACGTGAAGCAGGTGCGCCGCATCGCCTGCCGCTTCGTGAGCGAGTGGGGCATCGATCTCGACAAGGCCATCCCCAAGATGAAGGGCCGCTGGTCGACGTTCGGGCTCAAGGACGATCTGTCGCCGTACGTCTTCTGGAAGGATGCGGCGGCCGCCAAGGTGCCGCTCCCGGCGAAGCCGCTGGTCTGGCACTACAACCCGGTGGCCTTCGTGGAGAGCCTCGTCGACGCGGTGCTGCCGGAGCAGGAGGCCGCGCCGCCGCCGCCGCGCCCGGAGCCCTCGTCGATCGCGACCACGTCGACGGGCAGGGTCACCTGCACGTGCGGCTCGACCGACGACGACCTCTTCGTCGACCCGGTGACCACGCCCTCGGGAGAGCGGGACCTCTACCTCGCCGTGAAGAGCTTCTGGATCTCGTCCTTCGGGGCGTCGGACCCGGCGTACCTGCACGAGGACGTGGCCATGGTGTTCGTGGGGCACATCGCCGGCGAGGTCGGCTGGGAAGCCAAGTCGATGAAGAACTACAACGTCGGCAACCACAAGCGCGCCAAGGGGAAGATGTTCACGGCCTTCCGCACCTGGGAGGAGTACACCACCGAGGCCAAGGCCAAGGCGGCCTGCAATTGCGCGAGCCACACCGAATACGTGGGCCGCGTCGAGAAGAAGAACGGGAAGATCATGTACGCGGTGCGGTTCTTCCCGCCCCACAAGCAGAGCCACTTCGGGGCGTTCAAGACATTGAACGACGGAATGGCGGCCCACATCGGGCTGCTACAGCGGCGCTACAGCGGCTGCACCGACGCGCTCTCGAAGCACGCGAAGGGCACCGCGGCATCGGCCAAGTTCACCGCCCGCGTCGACCGCATCCAGTCGCTGGCGACGGCTTATGCGGGCTCGCTCGAGGGCTACGCCACGGCCGGGAGCTACGACGCGTTCATCATCGCCTGCGCCCAGACGGCGCGAAAGAAGTTCGAGAAGAACCCCTGAGGGTGGGTGCTCGCGGAGACGTGCGGCGCTGCGTCGGGCTCACGCGGCGCTGCAGGATTCGCACGTGCATTCGCGGTGTGGGCGGGCGGTGCGCGATTTGCGCGTGCATTCACGGCGCAGGAGGATCGCGGCGCGCTGGCGGTGGGAAGGGGGGCAGCGCGAACTCGGGCACCGGCAAGGTCACCTCGACGGGAAGATCCTTCATCTCGCCCGTTTTGAGGAACTCGTAGACCGCTTGCTTCACCGCGGGCTCGCCGCGGAGCTGGTAGAAGGTGCCGTCGTGGCCGGCGCGGTGGACGAGGATGGCGTGGCCATTGCGGAAGTACGGGAGCAGGCCCAGGGTGTTGTCGATGGGGGTGGAGGTGTCCCAGTCGCCGTGCACGAACAGGGTGGGGATGGTGCATTCGACCGGCTTGCGCAGGTCGTCGCCCATGTCGGGGCTGGGCCAGTCGGGGGCCGAGGCGATGTTGGTGGCGAAGTTCCAGGTGCCGAGGAGGGCGACCGCGGGGTCGGTGCGCAGGCGGTGCTCGCGCGCAGGGCTCACGCCGAGGCTGGAGTCGACCAGGGGGCCGATGAGCTTGATGGTGCCCGGCTTGCGCTCGTCGATGACCTCGCGGGCCCAGGCGTCGTAATGCGCGTGGTACAGCGAGAGGATGAAGGCGGGCCACTGCGCGCCTTCCTGGGTGTGGGAGAGAAGCGCGAGCTGGAGGTCCTCGGCGCCGAGGGTGACGGTCTGCGCCTCACCGGCCTCGTCGCGGACCTCGACGCGCACCGGACCCGCGGCGAAGCGCTGGTGCAGGGCGCGCACGGCCTCCATGATGCCGCCCGGGGGCAGGTAGGGGGCGAGCCGGGGGTCGCGGTCGGCGTCGTAGGCGATGCGCTGGAGGGCGGCGAGGACGTGCGAGGGCATGTCGTAGCCATTGTCGAGCGGCTCGACGCCCGAGAGGACGGCGCGGGCGACGGTGTCAGGGTAGAGCCGCATCACCGCCAGGCTCCACTGCGAGCCGAAGCTGCCGCCGAAGAGGCTGATCTTGTCGTAGCCGAGGGCGCGGCGGAGGGCGTCGACGTCGGCCGCGAACGCGGCGATGGTGTAGCCGGAGAGGTCCTTGTCCGGGTGCGCGGCGACAGCGGCGCGGGCGAGCGCGCGCATGGCCTCGGCGTCGGCCTGCACCGAGGCGGGCTTGTCGAGGGGGAAGGCCTCGGACTTGATGTCGAGGATCTCGCCGCGCCGGGTGTAGCCGCGCTGTTCGAGGATCACCAGGTCGGCCGCAGCGCCGAAGGTGAGCCATGATTTGAGGCGGCCCTGGGAAGCGGGGTCGCTGTCGGTGAAGGCGCCGAGCACGGTCAGACCAGGGCCGCCGGGGAGCCAGAAGACGGGCGGGGCGCCAGTGGGACGCGGGGCCTTGATGCGCGCGAAGCCGATGCTGATGGTGCGGCTGCCGGGGACCTGGCGGTTCTCGGGAACGAGCAGGGTGCCGATCTCGTAGGAGACGGTGGCGCCCTGGGGGTCGCGCACGGTGCCGTTCTCGATGACGAGGTCAGCGTCGGCGCGGGCGCCGGTGGGGCTCACGAGGGCGGCGAGGAGGAGGACGAGGAAGGCGCGGGGCCAGAGGGAGGGGGAGGGCGGAGAGGAGAAGGTCACGCTCTACCTCTGCCCTGCCGGCTCCTCGTCCGCGAGGCCTTCCCACAGGGCTGACAGCTCCAGCTCGATGGCGTCGAACGGAACGGCGCGCACGAGGTCGTCGTGGGAGAAGACCTGCTCGCGCTCCCAGAGCTTGCGCGCGTTGAGGTGGAAGACCTCCAGCAAGCGCTCCGTGGGGTTGATCAGCCAGAGCCAGGTCACACCAGCGGCGGCGTAGACCGGCATCTTGAGCTTGCGGTCATGCGTGGCTGTCGACGGGGAGAGAACCTCACACACCCAGTCGGGCGTGAGGGTGATGAAGGCCGCGCGGGGCATCTGGGGCACACGCTCACGGCGCCAGCCGGCGAGGTCCGGGACGAGCACGTCCTCGCCGAGGTGCAGCTCGGGCTCGTCGAAGATGTGCCAGCCGCCGGGGCCGCCGCGGCCGCGGTGGAAGGGACCGCCGAGGTCCATCCCCAGGACCGACGCCGCGGTCGCGTGCGGGGTGGCAGGACGGGGGAAGGTGTGGAGCACGCCGTGGATGATCTCCGCGACGAGGTGCGCGGGGACGGCCTCGAGATCGGCGTAGGTCGCGGGTCGCGGCTGTTTCTCGGCTGGCTGCCCCATCGTGGGCGCCAGGATAGCGCGGGCAGGTGCCGAGCGCAGCCTCACCTGGGTGGGCTGGAGGCGACTCGGACGCGTCGTCTTGATCCGCGGTGCTTGGAGCCTCGATGTGAAGTCTGACTTTAGAGCCTATCCCAGTAGGACGAACCGAGCTGGTCGTGCGAGCTGCAAGCACCGCTAAACGCGACGAGGAGGCCTACTGAAGTAGGCCGGCGAAGCGCAACGAAGCGATGCGCCGCAGGTCGGCCGGGCAGCGACGGGCGCCCTACTGGTTAGGCTCCTAAGTGTTCGCCGATGGGGTACCAGTAGTGCCGCGTCTTCTCGCGAATGAACTCGATGCACTTCGCGCGCTGCATGGCGCAGGACGCGAGCGCAGGATCGTCGCCCGCATGCTCGACCGACTGCCGCGTGTAGATCGCGCAACGCACGAAGCGGGTGTCGTCGGCCTCCAAGTCCAAGACCGTGAAGATATCGCCGCAAGCGATGAGAGGACTAATCGAACGAGATGGTTCACGAGGTGGCAAATGCGGTCAGCGCCCGCGTTGTGGGACATCCGCGGTAGCGAATCTGGGGTGAGCGAACGTGGCCCGTGCCGTGCCATCCGGACGCGCTGTCGTGCCACGCAAAGTGCATCCATCGCTCAAGCGATGGTACAGTGCGGTCGATGGCGCAGACGAAGAAGAGCCCCACGGCCACGCCGCAGCCCAACGACAGCACGGCTACGCCAAAGGTACGGGCCAAGGCGCAAGCCGATGAGGGAATGGCGAGCGCCAACCTATCGACAAAGGACTACAAGCTGCTGTGGGGGCGCGCAGCAGCGCGCTGCGCATTTCCGGGCTGTCGTCAAAAGCTGACCGAAGCCAAGGGGACCGCCACGTACGGCGAACGTGTGTCACATCGTTGCCGAGAGCGGGGCGGGGCCTCGCGGGGGCAGCCCCCTTTCAAAGGCTGAACGAGATTCGTACGCTAACGTCCTGCTGCTCTGCTCGCATCATCACGACGTGATCGATGCGGTCCCCAGCGGGCCGAAGAACTACCCCGTCGAGGTGTTGCACCGCATCAAAAGCGAGCATGAACTGTGGGTCGAGGAAACGTTGGCGCCCAAGGCCGATGTGAGTTCGCTCGTATACGCCCGGGTGATCGACGACATCTCGACGGTGCTGCTGCTCAATAGGTGGGTGTGGTTCGTTGACAACGCGGTCCGCAACATCCTGCCGATGGAGGTATCCGAGACTCTCGAGTACCTACGGCAGCGAGTTCTGCAGATCATCTGGCCCGGGAAGCACCCGCGCCTTGAGGCGGCAGCGAAGGCGACCATGGACTCCTTCATCCGCTTCGTCGACCACTTCGAGTCGTTCTGCGAGCCGACCTACGGAGGCACGGCGCTGCAGGCAAATGTCTCGTGGAAGCGCATCCATCCAAACCCGAACTACGTCTACTGGGCCTCACGACGTAACATCTGGTCGCACTTGAACAACGCCTACCTCTGCGACACGGTCCTGCATCTGAATGACTTCGCGGAGCAAGTGAGGGCGACAACAAACCCCGGCTACTTCGCGGCCCAGGGCCGCTTCCTTATGCATGACAGCATGGGTTACCGCGGGCGCGGCGCAGCCTTTCTACCGGACCGTGTGGAAGTCAATGAGTGGCTCACGTCGTGGAAAAAAATTGGTAACGCTCGGGGAGCCGCCCGGATCGCCGCAGCAAGCCTTCGCGTCAGCAGGCTTGAGCGGCGCCGTGACGTAGGGGGGCTCGACGCGCTCATTTGCTGTGGCGCTTGGCCGCTGCTCGCAAACGCGGGCTCGGTACGGGCGCAGGCTCGGTCAACGCCTGCATCCTAACTTAGCCCTGCACGATGCACTCTTCCTCTGCCACGCCTCCCGAAGCGCATGCTCCCTGCTCTTGCGTGGGACGCCGCCTCGTGGCTCCGCGAGCCGAGGAACCCAGGAGATGCGAATGCGTGCGTCGCGTTCTCTATCGCCTGACCGGACTACGCACCCACAGATCGGTCAGAAGAGCCAGATATTCTTCCTGTACAAGGTGCGCATGATGTCGCCCCGTGACCCTCATCGCGATGAGCCAGATCCCATAGTGCAGCGGGGCGCTCGCTATCAGCGCTTCGTCAATGCGCCGTGCAGAGAAATGGCCTGGCTCAGGGTGGCTTCGAGGGAGGTGCTGGAGCGGATGGCGTTGGCGAGCTGGGGGCCGAGGCATTCGGCGAGGACGGCGCCGATGACGATGCGGCGGGCGGTGGAGGTCTTGCTGTCGGTGAGGGCGGTGATGGTGGAGGCGAGGTCGTCGACGAGGCCGGCGACGTCCTTGCCGAGCTGGATGGAGCGGGGGCCGATGGAGGCGCCGAGGCCGGCGAGGCGGGGGATGTCGCGGCGGAGGCCCTCGGCGATGGCGGTGAAGCGGGGGTCGGAGGTGGGGGCGTTGCTGCCGCCGGAGCCAGGGTCGGTGGTGGTGCCGAGGCGGACGTCGACCTGGGCCGAGCAGCGGACGTCGCGGAGGGCGCGGACGGCGCATTGGGTGGCGCACTGGGGGGAGGCGTCAGGGAGGGAGAAGTCGAGGCGGCAGGAGGCGTCGGTGAGGGCGCAATCGACGGCGCTGGTGACGCCGGTCTGGCCGGTGAGGCATTCGCCGGCGCAGGTGGCCACGGCGTCGCGGGGGAGGGTGCAGCTCACGTCGGATACGGAGACGGAGAGCTGGGCGGTGCCGAGGGTCTGACGCAGGGTGGCGAGGTGGTTGGCGGCGATGACGCAGGGGTGAGGGGCGTCGGCGCTGGAGGAGGCGGCGGGGGCGCCGGAGAGCTCCTGGGGGGTGGCGCCGAGGTCGGTGGCGAGGGCGCTACAGGTGGCGCGGGTCTCGGTGTCGAGGGCGGTGGCGGTGCGCTCCAGCTCGGAGACGAGGCGGACCATGCGGGTGAGGCGCGCGGACATGGCCTGGTCGACGCCGAAGGCACCGGCGAAGTCGAAGGCGGCGTCACCTTCGAGGGAAGGACAGGTGAGGGAGGCGGGCTTCGCGGTGGCGGCGGCCGCGGTGCCGGCAGGCTTGGTCTGGCTCGCGCCGCCGCAGCCGAGGAGGGACGCCGCGATGAGGGCGGCGAGGGTGGCGAGGGCGCCGACGCGGAGGGTACGGAGGGGCACGGCAGAATGAGGCGGTGCGACCTGGGCCGCTCGGACGACGCGCATGATCCGCCATTAGACCTGAACGGAATTGCCTTGCAAACGCGAAATGAATCGTCGATTCATGGTGGGATCGCGATGAACCGGGTTCTCTCGTCGTTGCTGGCGTTGATGGTCGTGGCCTATCCCGGGATGGGGTGGTCGCAGGAGGACAGCAATAGCCTGTCGCGACCGCCGACCGGGAGTCCAGCGGGGCCACCAGGGCAGGCGGGGGGGCCTGGGCTGCCGTCGGGCGGGGGTGCGGCGGGGGGGCCTGGGCTGCCTGGGGCCGGAGGTGTCGCGCAGCCTGGGCAGGCGGGTGGACCCGCGGCGGGGGGGGCGTCGAACGGGGCGTTCCAGGGGCTGGAGCTGGTGGATGGGAGGACCGTTCCGGGGAAGGTCACGGAGAGCAAGCCGGGGGCGTACGCCATCGTGGAGCGGGCCGACGGGAAGCGGGAGGCGGTGGAGTGGAGCCGCATCAAGCGCATCGACGGGAAGGAGCCGCCGCCGGTGCCGCCGCCGGGGGACGCGGGCCTGATCCCGGAAGGGTTCTCGCCGGAGAAGATCACGAAGCTCGCGGATGCGGGGAAGAAGGCGTCGGAGCTTCTGCCAGGGCTGTTCGCACCGAAGAGCAGCGGGCAGATGATCGGGTCGATCAAGGGGGCGCAGGATCTGCTGGAGGCCGTGGGGCTGAAGCGGGGGCCGCCGTCGCCGTTCTTCGCCGCCTATCCGATGTTCATGATGCCGCTCTGCTTCGAGATGAGCCGCGGGACGGTGGGGCGGGTGGATGGGACCGGGGCGTTCGGGGCAGGATGCACGTACTTTCTCGTGCCGCTCTCGCTTGGTCTGCTGGTGGCGGGGCCGTTCCTGTCGCTGCTCGACGAGACCGAGGAGCTGAAGGGGACCACCACGCACCACCTGGATCTGTCGGTGTACGCGCTCGATTATCAGAAGAAGTCGGCGCTGACGGGGAGCTTCGCGCGGGAGCCTTCGGGAGGGATCCTGGGGAACAACCTGGGGTACGACCTGGGGTACACGTACATCCATCCGAGGTGGGGGGTGATGGGGTACGGGCACTTCACGCTGCAGCAGACGAGCATCGCGAGGTCGGATTACCTGCAGGTCTCCAGCGCGTTCGTGAAGGCGGACGCGCAGGTGGGGCTCGATGCGGTGCGGCTGCTGAGCGGGGGGAAGAAAGACAGCTACTGGTCGCAGCACACGGCGTTTTTCCGGATCGGGCCGAGCTTCTTTCACAACTGGATCCTGTCGCGGGACGTGAGCGCGCCAGGGGCCGGGGCGTCGGTGGACAACCCGCTCAACAACTCGATCCCGCTGGTGACAGGGGGTGGGTACGAGCTGGCGGCGGAGGTGGACTTCCGGTTCCCGGAGCTCTTCGGGTGGTCGCTCGGTGGGGTGCACTTCAAGTTCGAGCGGGGGTCGTACCCGGGGCTGTCGTTCCCGGATCTGAACCCGCGGGAAGGTGCGTTCATCGCCGTGATCGGGTTCGACGATCTGCGGCAAGGCGACTCGTACACCTGGCAGCGGCTGAAGCTGGAGCTGGAGCTGCCGATCAACTACTCGCGCTCCGGGGGGCTGTACCTGGGCGGGCAGCTCGTGAGCTACGAGAACAACTTCGGGAGCGGCGTGGACAACCGCGGGCTTTCGCTCGATTATCGCTACAGGTGGCAATGAAAGCGGGGTTTTGCATGGGGTCACGCCCGGCGAGGGTCGGGCGCGGGGCGCTGCGGGCGCTGCGGGCGCCGACAAGGCTGGCGACGCGGGCGACGGGGGCGACGCTGACCGTGCTCTCGGCGCTTTTGACGGGGGCGGCGGGGTGCAGCGAGGTGCCGCTGCCGACCGACTGCGGGGATGCGACGATGTCGATCGTCACCTTTCAGGGGAGCAAGTCGCCGGAGGAGGAGGATCAGATCCGGTCGTGCGTCGACATCCACGCGGCGTCGCGGCGGGACGCGACGGCGATGTCGGCGGGGCGCGATGAGTCGTTCGCGACGACCCAGCCCGGGGTCATTCCCTGGACGAACCTGACCTTCGGGGAAGCGATCGAGGCGTGCGGGCGCGCGGGGAAGTTCCTGTGCAACTCGGAGGAGCTGCAGGCCGTCGGTCCCGAGGCCGGGCTGCAGGGCGGGAGCGGGGCGCTGATCTTCGACGAGACGGCGATCACGGCGCTGTCGCCGACAGGGCCGGAGACGGAGGTGGCCCACCGGTTCGATCTGCTGAACCCGTACGACATGATCATCCGGGGTGAGACCGGGAAGCCTGCGTTCCCCGAGACATCGGGGTCGGTGGTGTACTGGACATCGTCGCCGGAGCGGTTCGACAACGATCAGGATCCGTCGATCCCGCTCATCCTGGGCAGGCTGTCGGAGGACAGGGCCGTGAGCGGGTACCTGCTGACGTCGCCGGTGCTGGACGAGAACTACCGTCATCCGCTGCTCGGGTTCCGGTGCTGCATCAACGCGAAGATGCGGGAGGCGTTCGAGCCTGTGCCGGCAGATCCGGGGCGCATCCGGGAGGAGGAGGACGATGTTCCGATCGAGGAGCCCTGAGCAGACGCGGTGGCGGTTCGCGCTGGCGTGCGCGGTGGGCGCAGCCGGGGGTGCGCTGCTCCTGACGGCGTGCGGGTCGGGGGACAAGGAGTGGGAAGAGCTGCCGGGGACGCTGGAACTCTTCGCGTATCCGATGCCGCCGGCCGCGGGGCAGGAGCTGGTGCTCGGGCTCCTGGCGACGAACGTGGGGCCGGTGGACGTGTTCCAGGGGGAGCAGCGGCTGGCGACGTTCGTGAGGGTGGATCTGGCAGAGCGGGTCGACTTCCGGGTGACGGCGGTGTCCGCGGAGCTGCCGCGGGCAGTGGCGGTGGCGTACGATTACGAGAGGCTGGAGGTCGGAGCGGTGCCGTACGAGGGGGCGACCCCCGAGCCGGAGCCGGAGCCCGAGCCGGGGCCGTTCGCGGAGAACTGTCCCGGGGTGGTCGATCTAAGCGCGCAGGAGTGCTCGGTGGAGGGGGGCGCGGCGGTGCACGTGCGCGTGAGGAACGACGGGCCGAACCCGGTGTCGGTGTACAACCGGCCGGTGTCGATCGGGGATCCGAGCCAGTGCATCCTCGACATCAAGGCGCTCACGGCGTCAGGGGCGGTGTCGGAGTTCGAGGCCACGGCCGGGGCGGTGATCCGGGTGCTCGACGACGTGACCATCCAGGTGGTGCGCGAGGTGCGGCTGCCGGAGGTGGCGGCGTGCGATCTCGTGCTCGGGCCGTGACGCGAGGCGGCGCGCGGCGGCGCACACGGAGCGCAGGATCCCGCGGCCGGTGCGCTGGCTGCGGGGTGGATGGATGTTACCCTCATCCATGGCCTGGCGTTTCCTCCCCACCGTCGATCTGGAGTCCGCGTCGATCTCGTTCACGCTGCCGGCGCGCACGAAGCTGCAGCGCGGGGGGCCAGGGGGGCTGGCGAGCGTCACCACCTCGGAGAAGGCGCACGCGACGACGATCCGGCTGACGCTGGGGCCGGCGCTGTTCCGGATGACGTTCGAGCCGCACCTGGTGGTGGACCTGCCGCTGCCGCTCGGGGACATGGGGCTGCAAGGGATGGACCTCGACTTCCGGACCGGGACGATCACCGCGAACGTGTGGCACGTGGGCGGGGGGATCCCGGTGGGGAAGGACCAGGCGGTGGACGAGGCGCGGGCGTGGATGCGGAAGCTGGTGACGTCGACGCCGCTGGCGATCGCACCGTACGATCCGAGCCAGGACCGGGACCTGGTGCTGTCGTTCCAGCAGGTGCTCGCGAACCTGGAAGGTGACGGGGGGTCGACGACGGCGCTGGCGAAGGACGTGAGCCTGTCGGCGACGCTGACGGTGCAGGAGGAGATGGCCGCCGATGTGGGGCCAGGAGGCTTCCGGGTGCCCGCGGGGGCGAAGGTGACGCTGCGGGTGGACCTGGCCGGGAAGCCCGCAGAGGTGCAGAAGGCGCCGAAGCTCACGCAGGCGGTGGTGGAGTGCACGTCGGTGGTGCTGCGGAAGGATGGGGCGGACCAGGCGGAGGTGGGGCGGTTCAGGCTGCGGCCCGGCGGCGCGATCACGGTGGAGCAGGTGAAGGCGCTGGGGGAGGCGGGGCAGATCGCGGGGGTGGAGAGCCTGATCCGGCTGATCGGCGCGCTGGGGAGCCACGGGGCGCTCGGGATGGATCCGGCGAAGATCGCGCCGAGCGCGGTGGAGGGGCTGGTGAAGCAGGAGATCGAGGCGACGCTGCGGCCGGCGCTGCTGCAGTGGGTGCGCGACAATGCGGGGATGGTGGCGGGGATCGATCTGAAGGCGGCGCTCGGGATCGCGTGAGGGCCGCGCCTGGCGCAGCAGCCCGCGGCCGACGACGGGTGCACCGACGGGAACGACCCCATCGTGACGGCACCGGCCTGCACCATCACCAGGCTCCCCAACCAGCAGTGCCTCGCCCGGCCGCAGCCTCTGAACCCGCTGTGGTAATGGGCTCCTCGCACGAGGAAGCTCGTGCGAGGAGGAAGGCATGAATCTCTACCATAGCTGTATCCCGCAGATGACGAACACGCTCCGGCAGGCGCGCACCTGGCTGGACAAGGCGCAGGCGTTCGCCGAGCAGAAGAAGATCGATCCCGAGGTGCTGCTCGGGTCGCGGCTCGCGCCGGATCAGTGGGCGCTCTGGCGGCAGCTCCAGTCGTTCGCCATGGCGTCGGAGCGGGTCGGCGCGATGCTGACCGGGGCGGCGCCTCCGCAGCAGGAGATGAAGCAGGAGAACCTCGCCGAGCTGCGGGCGCGCCTCGACAGGACGCTGGAGGCGCTGCAGGCGCTGAAGCCGGAGCAGTTCGAGGGGGCGGAGGAGCGCATGATCGGGCTGCCGTTCATGCCGGGCAAGGGGATGACGGGGAGCAACATGGTGCTCCAGTTCGCCCTGCCGAACTTCTACTTCCACGCCTCGATGGCCTACGCGATCCTGCGGCACAACGGCGTCGAGCTGGGGAAGATAGACTTCCTCGGGCAGCTCGACATCCGCGACATCTGAGCCACGCGCGCTGACGGTGACCGTCCGGTGGGGCTTGGCGAGGTTGTCGGGTCCCGCCGGGTGGCCTTTCTGCCATTCCCTCGCAAGCAAAGGACTGCATGAAGCTCCACGACAGACTCGTTCCCCCCATGGCCCTCATGGTCCGCCAGGTGCGCGGCTGGCTCGACAAGGCCGAAGCGTTCGCGGCGCAGAAGAAGATCGATCCCGAGGTGCTGCTCTCGGCGCGGCTCGCGCCCGATCAATGGCACCTGCGGCGGCAGATCCAGATGGTCGCCTGGTTCCCGACGCAGCTCCGTACGATGCTCGCGGGCGAGGAGTTGAAGCAGTTCACGCTGGTCGAGGAGCCGCTCGGAGACCTGCGGGCGAGCCTCGATCGGGCGCTCGTGGCGCTGGAGGCGCTGACGCCGGAGCTGCTCGACAGCGCGGCGGACCGGACGTTCGCCATGCCCGCCACCCCGGGCAAAGGGATGCTGGGGACCGATCTGGTGGGGCAGATGATCCTGCCGAACTTCTATTTCCACGCCGCGATGACGTACGCGATCCTGCGGCACAACGGCGTCGAGCTGGGGAAGATGGACTTCCTCGGACCGATCGACATCCGCGACCTGTGAGCGCGTAGCGCCGAAGAAGGCAGACCGACGCGGTGCGGCATTCCAGAGTGTGGCCGGCATGGGATGGGCGAAAAAGCAGGAGTCGGAAGGCGCGGGCACTCCGGCCACGTATAATGGCGCCCTGAACGGCGCGGTCCGCGGCTGCGTCCATGGAGGCTTGAAGAGTTCTATGAAGAAGCTGTTGATCCTGGGCGGACTGACCTTCTCGGCGCTGGCGATGATCGGCGTCGGTTGTGGCGGTGACGAGAACACCAACGGGAACTCCGAGGGCACTGGCGCGGGGACGACGACCAGCACCAACGAAGGCGGCAGCGGCGGCACCGGAGGCATCGGCGGCGGCGGGAGCGGCGGGAGCGGCGGGAGCGGCGGGAGCGGAGAGGGCGGGAGCGTCAGCTACCCGGACACGCCCTGCGGGAACTACTGCGAGCACATGGACGACATCAACGTGTGCCCCGAGGGCTCCGGGAACTGCGTCACGAGCTGCCAGCTCACGGAGGGCCTCGCGCCCTGGTGCGATGACATCCTGGCGACGTACTACCAGTGTGGCGCCGAGGCGCCCGAGGCGAGCTTCGTGTGCAGCCAGGGGGAGCCGGGGCTCGCGGAGGGCGCGTGCTCGGCCGAGCAGGCTGACTTGCGGGGCTGCTACTTCGAGGGGCCCGCGGGCGGGCTGCCCGACATGACGGCCGATTGCCAGGCGTACTGCGATGCGTCGGCGGCGCTCGCGTGCGCGCCCGTGGACTGCCTGCAAACCTGCCTCGACAGCATGGCCGACGCAGAGAACTGCAATGGGGCCAAGGCCATCCAGGTTCACTGCCTGGCGCAGCAGCCCGCGGCGCAGTACCAGTGCACCAACGGAGACAATCCCGTGCCCACGGCGACGGGATGCTTCCTCAGCGGCATCCTCTACGACGGCTGCATCGCGGAAGCGCCGGCCCCGAGCCCGCTGTGGTGATGGGCCACTGGCACGAGGTGCTCGACATCCGCGACCTGTGACGGGAGCGCCGCGGCGCTTCCGGGCCGCGGCTCACTCGTTGGAGGCGTCGACGCGGACCTCGCAGACGGGGTCGCCGCGCAGGGGGGAGCGGACCTCTTCGACGGTGAGCCGCGGGCCGCTGCGGAAGAGCGCGGGGTAGGTGTCGGGGCGGATGGGCTCGGGGGCAAGGTAGTCGACGCGCGTGAGGAGCTGCATCAGGCCGAGGGCGGTGCCCTGGAGGAAGAGCAGGCGGCGGCGCAGCGTGGCGCCGTGGCGGATGCTGTAATAGGCGCCCTCGGGGGTGAGGGGGCACTGGAGGGTGAGGGAGCGGCCAGGGAGGTACTCGGCGGCGGAGAGCGCGCCCCAGCCGAGCGCGCGGCAGAGGCCGAGGAGCTGGTCGAGGCGCTCGCGGGGGTCGCTCCGGGGGGTGACGGTGCCGTGGGCGGGAGAGGCGAGGAGGCCGCCGACGAGGTGGAAGGTGCCGAGCTGGGCGGCCTCGCGCACCAGCGCTTCGAAGACGGGGGCGAGGTCGGGGGAGCGGCGCTCGATGAGGTGCAGGGTGTCGAAGGTGATCTGGGCGGCGTAGCTGACGGGGACCAGGGCGAGGTAGGCGCCGCAGGCGCTGATGAGGCCGCGGGTGTCGGCGGTGAGGGTGTCGAGGAGCGGGGCGGCGGGTGGGGCGAGGACCGCGGCGGGAGGGACGCTCCAGCCGTCACTGCCCGAGGGCAAGGGGTCGATGGCCTCGACGAGGGCGCGGGTGATGACCACGCCGAAGCGCGGTAGCTCGGCGCGGCGGGTGAGGGTGAAGGTGCAGGTCTTGTCGCCGCGGGCGGCGCAGCGGACCTCCTCGGCCTCGAAGCGGCCCCAGTCGGAGGGGAAGGCGAGGCTCGCGGCGGCGGAGCAGTAGCCGGCGGCGAAGGTGTCGACGGGGACGCGGGTGGGGGCGCGGCCGCCATGGCGGAGGAGGGAGCCGGCAGCGTGGTGGAGGGCGTCGGCGTGCACGGAGCCTCCTTCAGGGCCGAGGTCGAAGCGGAGGTGGCCATGGCCCAGGGCGGCGAAGAGCTCCTCGGCGGCGGTGAGCTTGTCCCTGGGGGCGAAGGCGCGGCGCTCGGTGAAGCGGGGGCCGAGGATGGCGTGCGCGGCCTCGAAGGCGGCCTGGCGGCGCAGGGCGAGGCTCTCGCCGCCGAGGGCGTCGACGAGGGTCTGTTCGAGGAAGAGGGTGTGGTGGTGGGAGAGGGCGAGGACGAGCTGGTCGCCGAGGCCAAGCAGGCCGCGGGGTCGTAGCTCGCGGGCGAGGGCGCCGAGAGAGGTCACAGGAGCCTCCGGAGGGCTGCGCGGTCGAGGCCGAGGATTTCCTCGACGGCCGTTTCGAGGCGCGGTACGGCTTCGGGACCTATAGAAGTGGGGTGCTCCAGCGCGGCGGGCGGGATGCCAGCGCGCAGGGAGACGCGGAGGCGCGCGACGTGGGGCTCAGGGGCGAGGGCGCTCACCAGCTCCAGGAGGCGGCGGGCGCGGTCGCCCTCCCCGACGACGGAGCGGGGGGCGCTGTCGGCGGTCGAGGTGGGCTCTCCCACGTCGCTGACCTCGCCCCGAGGTAGCTCCGGGGAGAGGGTGGAGGTCAGCCGGCTTGCAAGGAGGCGCGCCATGCCGAGGGGCAGGGCAGCATCGAAGAGGCAGACCACCAGGTAAGCGCGGACACGGCGAAGCAGGACGATGCAGCCGCTTTCCTCCAGGGTGATGAGGGGCTCGGAGGGCTCCCGGGGGGGTCGGGAGGAGAGGACCGCAGGGCTGGTGCGGAAGGGAAGAGGGGTGCCGCCAGGTGTCCCCGGAGACCCGGAGGCGGTGGCGAGAGATCGCTGGGAAAACGTCTCTGTGGGGGTCGTGTGCGCGAGGCGCGGGTCTCCGGGAGAGGTGGTGTGAGTCCCAGCAGACCCGAGGGGGGCGCGGGCGCCCGAGGTGCCGCGGGCCACATCGGTGAGGGAGGGTGCGGAGCTGCTGCGGCGCAGTCGGGCAGGGAGGGCGAGGGCTGCTCCCTGGGAGGCGCGGTAGGCAGCGCAGAGGGCAGGGGCGAGTTCGGTGAGGGGCAGGAGTGTGCCCTCGCGCACGAAGGCTGCGTGGATGTGGGCGTCGCCGAGGTGGATGGCGAGGAAGGCTTCGAGGCCCTGGGTCCCGTAGGCGATGCCTTCGAGGGGGATGGGTCCGGAGGGGGGGTCGGGCGGTGCGACGCCGGAGGTCACGCGGGTCCTCCGAGGGCGTCGCCGAGGGTCTGGAGGCAGGCGAGGCGGATGGCGCCGGCTTGCCGGGGGGTGAGCGGTGAGGGGCAGACCATGCCGACGAGGTAGCCGTTGCCGCGCACCTGGAAGCCGATGAGCTGGAAGTAGGGGCCCTCGCCGAGGTGCAGCTCGAAGGCGCCGGAAGGGGGGGCGCCCGGGAGGGACTTGGCGAGGGCGGCGGCGGCGGCGGCGATCCAGCCGGAGGCGGCGAGGCGGGTCTCGTCGTGGATGGGGCCGACGACGGGCAGGCCCGCGGCGTCGGCGAGAAAGACGTCGGTGGCCTGGGTGACGCGGGCGATCCACTCGGCGACCTTCTCGCAGCGCTGGAGGGGGCTCTGGATGGCGGAGAGATCGGGCAGCGGGGGGTCGGGGATGGCCGCCGGGAGGTGGGCCGCGTGCGCGGGAAGGTCTGGCTGCGCTGGCCGGGCCATGGAGGGCGGCGGGGGAGGAACGGCGATGCGGGAGAGGGGGGCGCTGCGCGCCGAGGGGAGGCCCGGGTCGTCGTCGCGCACCGAGGGAGGCAGCGCGCTGCGGAGGCTGGGCCCGCTGCCGGTGTCGGCGGTGGACGAGGGGGGAAGATCGCTGTGGGTGGCGATGCGGGCCATGCCGTCGAGGGAGGACGGGGGGGCCGAAGGGGGGCGCGGGGGTGCTTCGTCGAGGTTGAAGGAGACGAGAGGCTGGTCGCTGCCAGGGCGGTGGGGCTCGGGCTTCGCGGCAGGCTCGGTGACCAGCGCCGTGGCGGCGACGACCGCCTGGTCGAGGTCAAAGGAGGAGCGGGATCGGGCCATCGTCGTCGTCCTCCTCGGGGCGTGGCTGGATCCTGTCGAGCACGTCGCTGGCGAGCTGGTCGAACAGTCGGGAGAGGGGCGGAGGGCGCTTCTGCATGAGCAGGAGCGGCGCGCCGCGGAGCGAGGCTTCGAGGAAGGTCTCGTCGCGCGGGATGATCGTGTCGAGGATGATGCCGCCCGGGAACTTGGTCCACAGCGTCTCGGCGACCTCCAGGGAGGCAGGGGTCTGCCTGTCGAACATGGAGAGGATGACGCCGAGGAGCGTGAGCTTGGGGTTCTTCTCGGCGCGCACGCGGTCGACGAGGGCGAGCATCTGGCCGAGGGAGCGGAGGGCGAGGGGCTCTGCCTGGAGCGGGGTGAGGACGTGGGTGCCCGCTTCGAGGGCGCGCGTCGTGACGCGGCCGAGGCCCGCAGGGCAGTCGAGGACGACGAGGTCGAAGTCGCCGCGGAGCTGGCCGACGATGCCGGGGAGCACCGGGCCGCGGGTGAGGGCCTCCTCGAAGCCGCCGACGGTGGCGGGGTCGACGCGGCCGACCAGAAGGACCTGGAGCTGGGGGTCGCGGGTCTTGAGGATGACGTCGGGGAGCGCTTCGGCGCCGGTCATCACCTCGGCGAGGCCAGGGCGGGCGCGGTCGGCGAGGCCGAGTGAGAGGCCGACGCTTCCCTGCGCGTCGAGCTCCATGATGAGGGTGCGCTGACCCGTCCGCGCCAGGGCGAGTCCCAGGTTGAGCGAGATCGTCGTTTTTCCCACCCCACCCTTCTGGCTCGCGACCACGACAATGTGCATGGGTGCCGCCGATCAGAGCGCGGCGATGCGCTTCATGAACGCGCCACAGAGGTCGCTGCCGGCGTTGCGCTGGCGCTCGATGGTGAGCCCATCGCGGAAGATGCGGTCGGCGCTCTCGTTGTTGCCAAGCTCGACGTGGCAGATGCCGAGCAGCTCGTAGTCGGATGGCTCGCCGTGGCGGCTGACCAGCTCGGTGAGCGGCTGGAGGGCGCTGCGGAAGGCGTCGGTCATGGCCTCGGTGAGCTTCGGGGGGACGCCCTTGGCGAAGACCATGAGCCGGAGCGCCTGGCGCTGATCCTCGGGCTTGCACTCGCCGAACCACGCGCTCGAGAACAGCTCACGGTAGCCCGCGTAGGCGTCGTCGAGGTTGCCCGCGCGGGCTTGCGTGTGGATTGTTTTGACCGCGTTGACCAGCGCATCTTTCGACATGATGCCGGCACCATACACGGGCGGCGAGCGGTCGGGGAGGGAGGGTGACGGGTGGTGGACGGCTCGGACGGCGTGTCCAACGTGGTGCTTTGTGTCCTCGTGGTGGCAGACGACCCCTCAGGGCACGACTCTGTCTCCCCCTCCCTGCCCTCCCCCCTCCCATGCCCGGCCCGAGGAATGGCGATCCTTGCCGGGGTAAGGTCGGGTAGTCTCGGCACCTATGATCCGGCGGTACCGTCTCGGCCTGGTGTCCTTCGCGCTTCTCGCTGTGCTGCCCGCTTGCTCCGGCGACGACGAGAAGAAACCCCCGACCAACCCCGAGGCCTGCGTTCCACCCGAAGGTGGCGAGGTGTTCGAAGCCGGGAGCGCCGAGGGGCACCCGGATCCCCTGGGCGCGAAGGAGGCTGGTCAGGCGCGGGCCGGGCGCATCAAGGACGCGGCGAACTTCCCGCAGCCAGCACACGGGCGGCAGGGGATCACGAACGGGGACATCGTCCTCATCAACGACAAGATCTCGGTGGTGATCGAGGACCTCGGGCTGAGCGACGGGTACAGCCGGTTCGGCGGGGAGATCATCGCCGTCGACAGGGTGGGCGACGACGGCAAGCCGCTCGGGCTGTCGTACTACCAGGAGACGCTCGCCGGGATCGGGACGGAGTCGATCCTGCCGGACTCGCTGACCATCATCAACGATGGCTCGAACGGCGAGGCGGCGGTGGTGAGGGCGTCGGGCGTGCTCGCCCCGATCCCGTTCATCGCGGACTCGCTCGGGGCGATCTTCGCGAGCTACGGGCTGCGGGCCACGCACGACTTCGTGCTGGAGCCCGGGGCGGAGTACGTGCGGGTGCGGATGAGCGTCATCAACGACCGCAACCAGCCCATCGACTTCGGGGTGGAGCGCGACGGCAGCGACGAGCTGGTGGGGTTCTTCCACGGCAGCCAGGCGCAGACGGTGACGCCGGAGTTCGGGTACGGGGATCCGACGAGCTCGGTCTCGTGGGTGGGCTTCGACTCCGGCAAGTCGAGCTTCGCGTGGCGCGCGCCGCGGGGTCCGATGGACTTCGCGCTGACCCAGTCGGGCTTCGCCCTGTTCCTGGGGCCCGCCTTCATCGCGGAGGCGTGCGCCGTGACCACCGTCGAGCACGCGGACATCATCGCGGGCGGTCCTGGCTACGATGGGCTGCGCGAGGCGGTCCGGCGGGTGGACGGCGAGGAGGCCTGGCGCGAGGTGCGCGGGCGGGTCACGAACGCGGCGGGCGACGGGGTGGCGGGGGCGTGGGTCCACGCGGAGAACGCGGCGGGCGAGTACCTGTCACGCACGACCACGGCCGATGACGGGACCTTCTCGATCCACGCGCCCCCGGGCGACGACGTGGTGCTGGTGCCGCAAAGCCAGGGCTACCCCATGCACGAGGGCATGACGGTGCCGCCCGGGGAGAGCGAGGCGGACCTGGCCTTCGCGGCGAACGGGACGCTGCACGTGGTGGCGACCGACGACTCGGGGCAGGTGCGGCTCCCGGTGCGGATCCAGGTGGTGCCGACCGAACCCATCGCCGCGTGGCCGTCCGCGTACGGCGTGAAGGACGAGGTGAACGGGCGGCTCTACCAGGAGTTCGCGGTGACCGGCGAGGCGACGCTGGTGGTGCCGCCCGGCGAGCACCAGGTGATCGTCACCCGCGGGTTCGAGTACGAGCAGGTCACCAGCGCGATCAACGTGGACGCCGGGGACATGGTGGAAGTCCCCGCGACGCTGGAGCAGACCGTGGACACCACCAACGTGTTCTGCGCCGACTTCCACATCCACTCGTGGTACTCGGCCGACTCCAGCGACCCCATCGACTACAAGCTGAAGGGCGCGGTGGCCGACGGGCTTGATATCCCCGTCTCCAGCGAGCACGAGTGGGTGGCCGATTTCCAGCCGATCATCGAGCGCATGGAGCTCGAGGCCTGGGCCTTCGGCATCCCCGCCGAGGAGCTCACCACCTTCAAGTTCGGTCACTTCGGCGTCTTCCCGCTCCAGCCCAAGCCGGGGATGCTCAACAACGGCGCGGTCGACTGGATCGGCATGACCCCCGGGGGGCTCTTCGACGCGGCGCACAGCCAGCCCGAGAGCCCGATGGTGATCGTCAACCACCCGAGCGACAGCTCGATCATGGGCTACTTCCGCATGGCCGGCTACGATCGCGAGACGGGCCGCGGCCTCGACGACACGTGGAGCGACCACTTCGACGCGATCGAGGTGTTCAACGACTCCGACTTCGAGGGCAGCCGCGAGAACTCGGTGGGCGACTGGTTCTCGCTGCTCAACGCCGGGTATCGCTTCTGGGCGACGGGCGCCTCGGACTCGCACCACCTGCGCACCAGCGCCGTCGGCTACCCGCGCACCTGCCTCACCTTCGATCACGACGACATCGGGATGCTGACGGCGACGTCGGTGCAGGAGGCGATGGCGAAGGGCGCGGCGACGATCAGCGGTGGGCTGTTCATGACCGTGGAGGGTCCCGGAGGCGTGGGCCCCGGCGGGACGGTGACGACGGCGGCGAACGGGTCGGCGACCTTCACCGTGACCGTGCAGGCGCCGAGCTGGGTGGATGCCAGGACGCTGGAGACCATCGTCAACGGCGTGTCGGTCTCGGTGGAGGATCTGATGCCCATCGGCCCCGGCCCCGGGAAGCGGTTCATGGTGCAGGTACCGGTGGAGCGGGACGCCGCCCGCGACGTGAACTGGGTGGTGTTCCACGCGAAGGGCGAGGGAGACCTCGCGCCGATGCTCCCCGGCAAGCGGCCCTTCGCCGTCTCCAACCCGATCTTCCTGGAGTGATTTGAGCCGCGGGGGGGGCGCGCAGGACCTGTCTACCCCAGCCGCCCCCAGCCGCCCCGCCGTGACTACGGTCTGCTGGAGGGCTGCATCACCAGGGTGGTGGCGCCCTGGCAGGTGACGTTGACGGTCTGTCCCTTGGTCAGCCACTCGGGGTACTTGCTCTTGCCAGGGCGGGCGAGCCGTACAAACCACTGCCCGCAGCGCACCTGCAAGGGCGCGTTCGCCTCGCCGAGGTAGCGGCCGCTGATGTAGACGCCGGCCTCCTCCGGGAAGGTGATGGTCAGGAGGCCGGAGCCTGCGGGGAGCGTGGCGGCGTCAGGAGCCGGTCGCGCGGCGGGCTGCGTGGACGGGAGGGTCTGGGGCGGGAGCGCGGGAGGGAGCGGGTTCCCCGTCGGGCGGACGCTCGCGGTGGGCGCGGTCGGCGTCGGGGGCTGGTCGGTCGCGGGGCGCGGGGTGCGGTAGGCGATGACGATCCAGACCACGGCCACCAGCGTGGCGGTCGCCGCCGAGACGATGACAGTGCCGATCACCGAGCGGGAGGAGGGGACGAAGGAGCGCGATTGCGTGACCTCGGTGGCGACGTTGGACGGCGTCCCCGACCCGAGCGAAGGTGGCGCACCGAAGGCGGGCGTCCCGCTCGGGAGCGTGGGCGGGGGGCCGAACTGGGTGGGCGGGGGGCCGAACTGGATCGGGCCTGGCGTGGGCGTCAGGGCGGGATCAGACGCGGAGGTCACCGTCACGGCAGCGGCAGGCAACGGGGTGCCGATGGCTGGCGCGAGGACGACCGCCCCTGGCAGTGGCGTGCCTGCGGCAGGGAGCCGGGGGGGAGGGCCGAACTGGATCTGCGACGGCGACTCCACCGTGTTGCGGGCCACGGGAGGCTTGCCTGCGGCCACAGCCGGGGGCGCCGGCGGCTGATCGTCGGCGGGCTCCACGTCGTCGGCCGACAGCTCGGTCGCGCCATCCTCGCTGCTCTCGATGCTCTCCGCAGGGAGCCGCGCCGTGCCGGGCACCTTCATGAAGAAGCCGCCCTTGGCCTTCACGGGGATGGTCGGGCGCCGCACGTCTTCACCGTCGGCGTCCTCGATCTCGATGGTGGCGTGCACCGACTGGATGCAGCGGATCAGCTCGCCCTTGCCGACCTCGGGGCGCAGCACGCGCGTCAGGGTCTTCTCGATGATCCCGCAGTCGGTCTTGCGCTCCTCGGGCTTCGGCGAGAGCGCGGCCTCGATCATGGCCATCACCGGCTGCGGCACGTCGGGCCTGAGCGTGGAGATCTGCGCGGGCCGCGAGCCGTCGACGGGCGGTCTGCGGCCGGCGAGCATCGCCCATAGCAGGAGGCCCACCGTGTACACGTCGGCCTTGCTCGTGGCGCGCTCGCCGCGGGACTGCTCGGGGGCCATGTAGCCGGGCGTCCCCTTGACCATGCCGACCACGGTGTCGGGCGTGCGGCCGAGGATCTTGCCGAGCCCGAAGCCGGTGACCCGCACCTGACCATCCCACCCGATGACGATGTTGCCGGGGTGGATGTTGCGGTGGATGACGGGCGCGGGCTCCCCCTGCTGGTCGAGGGCAGAGTGCGCGTGCGCGAGGGCGCCCGAGACCTGCTGCATGATGTAGTAGATGGAGGCATCGCCGAGCTTCTGCTGGCGGCTCACCAGGTGGCGCAGGAAGCGGTCGAGGTGCACGCCTTCCACGTGCTCCAGGACGAGCACGAGCTTCTCCTCGTGCTCGAAGAAGTCGTACATCCGGACGATGGCCGGGTGGTTGAGGCGCGAGCAGATCCACGCTTCGCGGGCCAGCTCCTCGGCGAAGCGGCTGTCGCCCTCGACGGTGTTCGGGACCAGCTTCAGCTCGCAGTTGCGCTGGAAACCGAGGGGCCCGTCGACGCGGGCCAGGTAAACGCTGGTCGATCCGGCCCCGCTAAGGCGCTTGAGGACCTTGTAGGTCCCAAGTGTCTCGGGGACGGGCTCCGCGGGGAACATCGGTTGGGATCCTACAGCACCGTCCACCCGCTACCCAAACTCGTGGCCTGTTACCTGCACATCTCCCCCGAGATTGCCCCCTTTCCCGGGTGTGGCGTACGCTGTGGCCGCATGCGGCAGTGGGGCGTCTGGCTCATGGTGGCGGTACTCCTGGCCATGCCATCCGCCTGCGGGGCGCCCGCCAGACCGGCACGGGGCGAGCCTGTGGTGACCGTCGCCCTCCCCGGGCTGCCGGTCGACGCCCAGGCCAGCGCCGAAGAGGCCCAGCCCTCTCCGAGCGCCGAGCCTACCGGGGGCAGACAGAAGCGTATCATCCAGGCGCTGGGCGAGATCCATGTGGGGCAGTCCGTGAACGAGGTCCGGAGCCTGCTCGGGCGCGAGGCGCGCCTGGTGCCCGAGAGGGAGGAGCGGGATCTGTGGCAACACAGCGGGTATGACCCGGACCGGGAGCTGGTCTTCGTCCTCGGCTTCGACGAGGTGCTCGTCTACGAGAGCGTCCCCCCAGGGTGGCCGCCATTCTGGAAGATCTACGTCCAGGAGGGGCGCGTGGTGCTCTTCAAGGTCACCGCGTACCAGGAGGGCGCGGAGGGGCTCGCTTCGGTGGGGTTCCCGCCGTCATGCTTCCTGACGCGCTCCCCGGCCGGCGTGAAGCAGACCTTCGGGCAGCCCGACGTCTGGGTGCGGGAGCGTCATGGCTCGCAGCAGGTGTTCCACTATCTGGGGCAGGGGATCAGCGTGGTCGTGGTGGAAGACGCCATCCAGGTGTTCGACATCTTCGGAGAACTCCCGCTGGCGCGGCGAGAGCGGGTGCATCACGCACTCTCGCCAGATCCGCAGCGGTCTGGAGACTAGGGCGTGACGATCAGCGGCTTGGGCGTGCTCTGGATGGTGCCGTTCGTGCCGAGCTGGTTGGTCCAGTACACGTGGGTGTCGTCGAGCGCGAGGCCGTAGGGCGACTGGAGCCCCGCGGCCAGGGCGTAGACCAAGCCGTCCGGCGAAGCGCGCATCACAGTGCCACTCGCGGCGTTGGCCCAGTACAGGCCGGTCGCGTCGACGCCGATGACCCTCGGGTTGCCCTGGCCCACCGCGACCGTTTCGACGGTGCCGCCGGCCTTGAGGACCCGATTCACGGTGCCGGTCGCGCTCGTCGTCCAGTAGACGTGGGTCGCGTCGACGGCGATCTCGCGCACCTCGCCCTGGTTGGTGGCGAGCGTGGTCGGCTGCCCTCCCAGGCCATCCTTCTGCACGCTCAGCACGGCGCCCGTGTCGCGCAGGACCCAGTAGGCGTGGGTGTCGTCGACGGCGATGCCGTTGGGCACGCCGCCCGTGGCCAGGGTCTCGATGGTACCCGTGCCCATGGATCCCCTCAGGACGCGCCTCACGCCGCCGCTGCCCTCGTGGAACGTCCAGTAGACGTGGGTGTCGTCGAGCGCGATCCCGAACGGGTAGGGCTGGGGTTCGGCGAGGGTGATGGGCGGCATGCTGCCATCGGCCGGTGCCTCGCGGATGGACCCGTTGTTGTTGCCTGACAGGCCGCGGTTGACCCAGTAGACGTGGGTCGCGTCGGCGACGATGCCGGCGGGGTTCAACTCCGCGGCAGCGACCACGGTCAGGCCCGTGCCGTCGAGCAGCGAGGTGGCCACGGAGTCGTCGCCGAAGTTGGTCCAGAAGAGTGAGCCGCCACCGATGGTGAGGTAGCTCGGCTCGTCCTGCATGGTGATGAGGGTCGAGACTGCGGTGAGGACGCAGTTGCCCGCCTCACAGGTGCCGCCGTTGCAGTCGTTGTCGCACGTACCGCAGTGGAGCGCGTCCACCGCGAGCGACACCTCGCAGCCGTTGGCCGCGTTGCCGTCGCAGTTCTCGTAGCCCGGATCGCAGACGAGCGCGCCACCCTGGCCGCCAGCACCGCCGAGGCCACCGGCACCGCCCGCGCCACCGAGGCCCCCTGCGCCGCCGAGGCCCCCTGCACCTCCTGCGCCTCCCGCGCCGCCCGTACCCCCCGCGCCGCCTTGCGCTCCGCTCGTCGAGGTGGGCTGTGAGGAGCCGTCGTCGCCGGAGCAAGCGGGGACCGCGCCCACCAGAAGGAGCGCGAGGATCAAGCCAAAGCGGTGCGAGATAGCATGCACGGAGACCTCCTTAAACTTACCGAGGCAGCATACACGAACCCGCGTCGGAGGCGGGCAGATGCGCGAGCGTGAAGCGGGATTCCGACGCTTCAGGGCGGCGCTGACAGCGCCCCGGACGCGCGCAGCGTGGCGAGGAGCATCTCCAGGAGGAAGTCGCGCAGGGCCGCGAGAGGCAGCTCGCGCCGCTCCACCCAGTCGAGGCTCGTGGCCTCCGCGAGGCCGATCCAGCCGCGCAGCGCCAGGCGCAGGGCCGCAGCGTTTCCCAGCACGGGCGCGAACGGTGAGTCGTCCACGCCCTGGAGCAGGTGTTCGAGGAAGGTGACCCGGGTCTGCTCGATGATGGCCGCCACGTCGGGATCGGAGCCGATGCTCCCGCGGAAGAGGGTGGTGTAGGCGCGCGCGTGGCGCGCTACGTAATCGAGGTAGGCCTCGACGCCGTGCCGGACGCGTTCGAGAGGCGGGACGTCTTCCCCCACGCGCACCGTCTGTTCGAGGAGCTGCCGCGCCGCCTCGCTCAAGCAGGCCGCGTAGAAGTCACGCTTGGTGGGGAAGTAGTGATAGAGGAGCCCCTTGGAGACGCTGGCGGCGCGCGCCACGTCGTCGACGGACACCTCGTCGTAGGAGCGCTCGTAAAAGGCGGCCAGCCCGAGCGCGACGAGCTGGGCGCGGCGCTCGTCGAGCTCGAGGCGCACCCGGGTGCCACGCGCGGAGGCGTTCTTCCTCGGAGATGAGGTCGAGCGGCGGACGGCGCACATGAGGGGAGGCCTTAGTACAGCGTTCGACCGCGCAGCGGTGGACCAACCGCCCCGTCATTCAGGGAAACTGTGCTTTCGAGGCAAGGACAGTCTGTTGACCTTCGTTCAACAACGCGCTACTTCTCGGTGAGAGTTATTGAACGGAGGTCAGTACGTATGGAGAACCAGCATCCCATCAGGCCTCGCAAGGTCGATCTGGACTTCGAGGCCATCCCCCGAGCCTGGTTCGCGGGGTGCGCAGCGGCGACCGGCATCGCCAACGGGGTGAACCTCCTGTTCCCCATCGGCGAGCGCTTCTTCGTGCGCAGCGTGCTCCGCCACCAGGAGCGGCTCGACCCGGCGCTCATGGAGCAGGTGCGCGGCTTCTTCAGCCAGGAGGGGCGCCACGCGGGCGCCCACGAGCGGTTCTTCGGGGCGATGCGCGCGCAGGGGTACGAGTTCGACCGCTTCCTGGAGGTCTTCGAGGCCACCATCCGTTACCTGGAGAAGCACACGCCCTCCGTGCTCTCCCTCTCGGCGACGGCCGCCGCCGAGCACTACACCGCGATGCTCGCCGAGGCGGTGCTGAGGCGACGCGCGCTCGAGCACGCCCACCCTTCGCTGCGCGACCTCCTCCTGTGGCACGCGGCCGAAGAGATCGAGCACAAGGCCGTGGCGTTCGACGCGCTCCAGCAGGTGAACCCCAGCTACGCCGTGCGCATGGCGGGGCTCCTCGTGGCGTCGGCGATCCTCTTCGGCTTCTGGTGCGCCGCGACGTGGATGCTCTGGAAGCAGGACGGCCTCACGCCCATCGACGCACTGCGGGAGCTGCGCGCGCTGCGCGCGAGGGCCCGCGCGGCGGGCATCGGCGATCAGCGCTCCCTCGTGCGAGGCACGATGATGCGGGGGCTGCTCCAGTACATCCGGCCGAGCTTCCACCCATCGGACAACGACAACGACGAACTCGCCCGCGCCTACCTGGTCGGCGCGGGTCTCGAGCCGGCCTGAGACAGCGCGCCCCACCCCTGTCGGCATCCATGTGTGCGGCAGGGTCGCCGTGTTGACTTCACCTGGACCCTTCACTAGTCCGGCGGAGGTGAACCCCCTCTTTGCTGATACGGGTGTGAAGCGTGGTGGGCGCAGCGTGCTCCTCGCAGCCCTCTGCGCCCTGTCTGCCTGCGGTGCGCCGGCCCCCGAGCCGAGCGTCCCTCAGGAGCCCTCGGCCGCCGTGCCTGCGACGCCTGCTGCGCCTGCGGCGGCCGAGACGACCGCGCCCGCGGCGCAGCCGGCTCCGAGCCCAGCCCCGGCCGCAGCCGTGGACGATGCACTGGGCGGACGCCTCTTCGACCGCTGGTACACGGGCAAGGACTTCACGCCTGACAGCGCGAAGACCCCCGACGCCATCGACGGCCGCGGAGGCCCCTTCGGCAACGGCTCGCTGCCGCGCGCCGACGGCGCCCCCTGGTCCAACGCCAGTGGCCACGACTACCGGCTGAAGAACCTCTTCGGGTGGGATCTGCGCGGCAGCGAGGGGATCGCCGGGCCGAAGTACCAGAACAAGAAGCAGGTCCTCGCGAAGAACCTGCTCGCGGGCAAGGAGTCGTTCGACGAGCTGCTCGCGTGGTTCGACAAGGGCAGCACCGACTCCCCTGGCCTCGGCAAGGTGCTCTCTCAGGACGAGCTGCGCTCGCTCACCTCGTTCGTCATCGGCGTGCGCGACGGCAAGCTCCCGCACCCGGACCAGGTCTGGACCCTGTCCACCACCTCCCCGGGGCGCTACACGCTGAACGCAGGCGGCGACGCCACGCGCGGGGCGCGCCTCATCGGCGAGCGGTGCGCCCGCTGCCACGGGGCAGACGGGACGGCGATGCTCTTCGACGACGACGAGTTCTCGCTCGGCACGCACACGCGGCAGAAGGCGTACGAGGACTGGGCCAAGATCCTGAACGGCCAGCCGGGGACCAAGATGGGCCGGCAGGTGAAGAGCACCACCGGCAAGGAGATGGCGCAGGAGATCCTCGACATCTTCGCGGCGCTCTGCGATCGCAAGGCGTTCCCCAAGGGAGCCGCCAAGGCAGCCGACGTTCCCGACAAGGATGTGCGCTGCGGCGCGTACCTGCGCTGATCCCCGCCCGGACGCCCGGCCCGCGTCCATGCACCGCTGCCACGGGAAGCATGGGCGCGAGGCGGTCACGCGAGGCGGCCACGCGAGACGGTATGCCTCGCCGCGGCTCCTGCTCAGGGTAGCTGGAGCAGGGGGCGCGGTGGCCCGAGCGGCTCCATCTTCACGTCGACCCAGTTCGCCGCTTCACGCAGGTGCGCGGTCGTCTCCACGAGCGCCGACCAGCCGTTCATGCAGCGGATCAGGCACGCCGGGGAAGGCGTCGAGGGCGCCTTGCCCGCTTCCGCCTTGCTGCACGCCTCGATGCCGTCCCGGTAGCGCCCTGCGGCGCGCTTCACGGCCTCTGCGACCTCGAACGGCTCGCCCTTCTCGTCGGGTGGCAGCGTGGCCGCTGCGAGCGCTGCCGCGTGGGGGGCTGCTTCACGGCAGGCCTCCCAGCGCGCGTCGAGCCACACCGCGTCGGAGCCGGAGGCAGCGGCGATGCGCTCGTGAAAGGGCTGGAGCTTCGCGATGGGGCCGCCGATGGCCGCGGCCAGGCCCTCGAAGGCGCGCCTGCGTCGGCCGATCCATCCTTCCTTCTGCGCGCACGCCAGCCCGGAGAGCGCCGTCACCGCGAGGAGGGCGAGCATGAGCCAGCGTCGGCGACCGGTGCCTCCCTCCGCAGCGCCCCCACGCCCGGCCCGAGGCGCCTCCCCGGAGGAGCCGTGCTCCGCTCCGTCACGCGCCACCACGCTCTGTCCAACCTTGCTCACGCGCACCACCCTCTGTCGCTTGGCTCAGGCATCGGTGAGGGCCAGGAGCGCTCCGAGCGCCGCAGCGCAGACCGTCTCGGTCCTGAGCGTCATGGAACCGAGCTTCACCCGAGCGAACCCCGCGTCTTCGCAGGCCGCGGTCTCCTCGTCCGTGAAGCCGCCTTCCGGGCCGACGACGAGCGCCACCTCCCGCATCACCTCACCGACCCGCGTCACCTCGCCGACCCACCGCCCGAAGGACAGCGCGCCGCGCGGATCCAGGCATGCCCCCGCGGCCCCGTGGACGGCGTGGAGGGCATCGACGAGGGGTAGCGGCCCCTCCACGCGCGGCACGTCCCCTCGACCGCATTGCCGCGCCGCCTCCACGGCGATCCGCCGCCACCGCGCGCCCCGATCGGCCTGTGGCCGCGCCACGCAGCGCGCGCTCAGGGCAGCGATCACCCGCGAGGCCCCCAGCTCGGTCGCGTCGCGGATCACCGCGTCCACCTTGTCTCCCTTGCCCACGCACTGGATCAGCGTCACGGGTCGGCGCGGCACCAGCGAGGCTGGATGAACGGACGCAATGCGCGCCGCCAGCGCCCCCTTGCCGACCTCGACCAGCGTCGCCTCGCCCTCCAGGGCCTGCGCCGGATCGAAGGCCAGGAACCGCTCGCCTTCCCGCAAGCGGTGCACGCGGCTCACGTAGCGCGCCGTCTCCGGAGAGAGCGGCACGACCCCCGCGAAGAGCGGGGCGAGCGGTACGCGCAGCAGGGCCTGCTTCATCCGGAGCGCCAGCTCATCCTGCGAAGAGGATCGCCACCCAGGCCGTATCGGCCGACGCAGCGTCACCCCGGCGCCGGGTCTCCACATGCCGGAGGCCTCGCGGCAGCTCTCCGTAGCGCGCCACGATCTCGTCGTGCTCGCTCTCCAGGATCCCTGACAGGATCAGCCACCCCCCCGGTGCGACCAGCCGTCCCAGATCCTCCGCCATGGGGCGCAGCACCCGCGCTTCGATGTTCGCGACGACCCAGGGGAACGCCTCCTTCACGCCCTCGCTCGTTGCCTCACGCGCCTCGACGCGCGCTTCGAGGCCGTTCCGCGCGGCGTTCTCCTGCACCACCTCGATCACGTCGGGATCGTTGTCCACGGCCACGGCGCGCGACGCTCCGAGCAGGAGCGCCACGAAGGCGAGGATGCCGCTCCCCGTCCCCACGTCCAGCAGCGGCTTGCCCGCGAGCTGCTCCGCGTGCGCGTCGAGCAGCTCCGCCACGAGCGAGGTCGTCGCGTGCAGCCCCGTGCCGAAGGCCCGCCCGGGCTCCAGCCACAGCACGTGTCCTCCCTCCGGCGCCTGCGGCGCCTCGACCCAGGGCGGCGCCACGGTGATCCGGGGCGTCAGCGCGAACGGCGCGAAGTGCTCCTTCCAGGCATCGCGCCACGCATCGCCCACCACCTCCTCGATGCGCGGCGCGAGCGCGGCGTCGATCTCGCGCAGCCCCTCCACGGCAGCCTCGGCCTCGGCGCGGTCGGAGAAGCTCGCCACGAGGGTCACCCGACCTGCCCCTGCCCCGCGCAGCAGCGTCTGGTCATCGCGCTCCTCCACGCCCGACGCTCCCAGCTCGAACAGCGTGGCAGCCAGCTCGTCCGACTCCTCGGCGGACACATCAACGATCACGAAGGGATACCGCGGCTCCGACTCGACGCTCATGCGGCGCGTAGCCTAGATACACATCATATTTTGCCGCAATACCGGCGGCGCGACGGCACCGAGACGAGCACGTCGAGCCGGGACGCAGGCGGCGGAACAGGCTCACCCTCGCGCAGCACCATCGCGGTCAACCGGCCCCCGTACACGGCGCCCGTGTCGACGCCTGTCGCCCACGGGTGAAGCTGCGGCTCGGGCTTCGCATTGTGGCCAAACACCAGGTGCGGCGGCCCCATGTAGGCCTCTCCCCAGAGCTGCTTCCCACCCCGACGCTCCACCGGCTCGCCGTAGCGGCCCAGGCAGCGCACGTACATCAAGGTGTGCGGATCCTGGCGCTCGATGGGCAGCCCGGGCACCACGCCGGCGTGAACCACCCGGATGCCCTGCTCGGGGAGGTCGATCCAGTAGGGCAGCGTTTCGAGCCACGCCCAGTCGCGCTTGCGCAGGAGCCGCGCCGTCACCTTCGACATCTCACCGAGAGGCTCGCCCCGAGGGTCTCCCTTGCCAGCGTGCCACCGGAGCAGCCGGTCCTCGTGGTTGCCGCGCACCGAGATGGCCCCTACCTCCCGGAGCAGATCGAGCGTGCCGCACGGGTCAGGTCCCCTCACCACCAGGTCGCCGACCATCACCACCCGGTCGGATGTGACCAGCCCGATGTGCTCGAGCAGCGCGGCCAGCTCGTCCCGACAGCCGTGGACGTCTCCGACGATGATGGTGCGTGGCATCTTTGCACATGGGGGCTTACGCCCTTGCTCTCCCCTTGATCGCTACCCCTTCACCGGGACCTCGTCCCGAAATGCGGCTCACGCCATCGTAGAGGCATTTCTCCGCAGACACTACGGCGACTCGATCTTCGCCCGCTTGGGGATGACCACGATGCCACCGTCGCTCACGTACCACTTCTTCTTGTCCTCCTCGAGGTTGAAGCCGATCTCCGTTCCAGGCGGGATCTCCACGTCCTTGTCGACGATGCAGCGCCGGAGCTTCACGTGGCGGCCAATCTTCACGTCCTCGAACAGGACGCACTCCTCGATGTGAGAGAACGAGTTCACCCTGACCCGGTTCGACAGCACACTCCGATGGATGCGCCCACCGGAGATGATGCACCCGAGCGACACCAGGCTCTCGGTCGCGATGCCGACGCGCGCATTGGCCTCGTCGCGGAACACGAACTTGGCGGGCGCGTCGTGGCTGATGCCGGTCCGGATGGGCCAGTCCTTGTTGTAGAAGTTGAACGCCGGCTGGATGCTCACGAGGTCCATCTGCGCGGCCCAGTAGGCGTCGATGGTCCCGATGTCGCGCCAGTAGCCGAGCCCTTCCTCCCCGGGCACGCGGTTCTTGTGGAAGTCGTAGACGAACACCCGACCACCGCTCACCAGGCGCGGGATGACGTCCTTGCCGAAGTCGTGGGCGCTCGTCTCGCTCGCCGCGTCGGCTTCGAGCACGTCGAGCAGCGCGCGGGTCCGGAAGATGTAGTTGCCCATCGAGGCGAGGCACATCCCCGGCCTGCCGGGGATTTCCGGCGGGTCCTGGACCTTCTCGTGGAACGCGACGATGCGCCCCTGCTCGTCGACCTCGATCACCCCGAACGACCGGGCCTCCTCCTTGGTCACCGGGATCGCGGCCACCGTCACCTCGGCGTTCCGCGCCAGGTGCGCCTGGAGCATCTGCCGCACATCCATCTTGTAGACGTGGTCACCGCCGAAGATGCACACCTGCTCCGGCGACTCGTCGGTGACGACGTTCTGCGTCTGGTAGACCGCGTCGGCGGAGCCCTTGAACCAGCTCTTCCCCGTCCGCTGCTGCGCCGGGACCGTCTCGATGAACGCATCGAGGATCGACGACAGTCGCCACGAGCGCGCGATGTGCTCGTCGAGCGACGAACTCTTGTACTGGGTCAGCACCTTGATCCTGTGCAGACCCGAGTTGACGAAGTTCGACAGCACGATGTCGATGATCCGGTATCGACCGCCGAACGGAACTGCAGGCTTGGCGCGCTCGTAGGTGAGCGGACCGAGCCGACGCCCCTCGCCACCTGCCAGGATCATCACGAGGACTTTGGTGAGATCGTAATCTGCGCGCAGGACGTTCTCCGCCATGGGGTCGTGAGGGTAACGCATCGAACGGCCGTTCGCGAAGAGCGGACCTGTTCATCTGCACTGCTTTTGGTGCTCGGGCGGCCCATGTAGACGAACGTCCGGTGATGCCCGAGCGGCAACCCCTGATGCCTCACGACGACCGCCGCGGCCTCTCGGCGAGCCCCCCGCGTCGTTCCTTCCTCGACTGAGCGCGTTCTCCACCCTGGACGCAGATTCATCAGGGGCTGCCGAGTTCTGGACGACAGCCTTCCCTTGCCGGTAAACCATCCCCTCTTTACGCCCTGCACGACCCCGTGTTAGCCGTGGGCCGGATCCAGGGCCCGCCCTTTTGCCGCTCAGGGAGATGTGATGAAGCTCCGTATCGGTCGACTCCTCACCGCCGCCGTTATCGTCGCAGGCCTCACCGGATGCGGAGGGGAGGACGAGCCGTACACCGCGAAACCTGCCCACAGCGGCCGCAAGCCGACGCTGCCGGCAGTCCCCACGCTGCCCACGAAGAAGAAGAAGGAAGGGGACGCCTACACCATCTACGGCGCGACCCACGACCTCCGGAGCCGCGTCCACAACGAGGACGTCAACGGCAAGAAGATCTCGCTGGTCGGCTACATCGTGAAGACCAACTTCGCGGAGGCCCCTGCCTGCTCCATCCACAAGACCGGCAAGGCCGATCCGCCGGACTGCAAGGCCGCGGTCCCCATGTTCGCCATCGCCGACGAGAAGGGCGAGACCAAGGACATGATCCAGGTCATGGGCTTCGCCTCGAACTTCGCCCAGCTCTTCACGATCATCGAGGCGATCGACCGCGCGCCCAGCGGCAAGGAGGGCGAGGTCGCCGTGGACGACGAGTTCTGGGGCGTGAAGGTCCCGAACCCCGTGCCGAACATCGGCGCCAAGGTGAAGGTCACCGGCAACTACGGCGTGACGTTCAGCAAATCGTCGAGCGGTGCAGCCGCCGATCCCAAGTACGGGATCATGACGGCCGAGACCATCGAGTACCTCGAGCCGCCGCCCGAGAAGGCTTACCTGCCCGGCATGAAGCGGAAGCCCTGAGGCCACCGGGCGAGCCCCGGGCGCAGCCATGCCGCCCGGGGTCCGCCGCTCAGCCCGGCAAATACCGCCAGCCGGCTCAGCTTCACCAGGCGCGCTTCAGCCCGGCAACGACGCCGTGGCTCCGGGCGCCGTCATCTCGTACGCCGCCTGCAGCACTGCCTCTGCGAGGAGCTGCTGGTCTTCCTGCCGGATCAGATCCCCATCTTCGAGCCGCACGAGTGACGTCGGTCCCTCGCGGGTGAGTGCATCGAACGCCGTGGGCTCGGCGCGGTAACGGTCATCCATCACCACCACGGCGAAGGGGCGCCGCAGGGCCCCCGTACGGAGCGTCCCGGGCTCCCACTCCTGCACGGCGACCGACAGGCGCCCTCCTGCCTCGCGCCACATGGCGACGAGACCCTCGGAGCACCCCACGAGGAGCACGAGCGGATCCGCCCGGTCAATCATCCCCGGGACTGCACTCCCCGCACCCATGACGAACGAGCGTAGCCCAGAATCATCGAGCGCAACCAGGAGAATCGCGGCGCCTACAGCGCGCTTCTCAGGGGGGTGATCAGGGGCCCGAATCAGCGCGCGAGATGCACCAGCCGAGCCCGTCGTCCGACGAAATGAAGCGCACGTATCCGAGCGCTTCCAGAGCGTCGACAAGCTCCTCCGCCTCGATCTCGGAGAGCTCGAACTTGCCGCAGAGCACGTCGCGGAAGCCCGTCTTGCCTGGCAGGTAATCCGCATCGACGAGCGCTCCGAACGACTCTTGCAGCGCGTCGGCAGCGACCTCGGGTGTCACCACGGCCTGCACCATCTCGCGCGTCGAGACCACCACATCGTCGGTCGTCTCGACGGACTCGTCGCTCATCTCGACCATGTCGTCGCCGATCACGACCCTCGCTTCGCCCATGGTGTGCATGCCTCTACCACTCCCCTGCCCGGCTCAACCGGTGATGCCCCGAGGATCCCCGATGGTTCCGGATCCTCCGGTGGGGTTCTGGAGCCCGCACTTCGAGTTCGCAAGGGGCTTGCCGGTGGAAATGGCCCATCGACCTCTGCTTCCGTCTGCCCTGCGTCGCCTTTCCGCGCTACGGATCGGGATCACCGCGCCAGGCCGGCGCCGACCTTCACGATCTGCTTCCAATGACGACGCCGCGCGAGGCACCTCCAGCACGACGCGCCCTGCGCACCCCGCTCCCCGCCACGCCCATCCCGAGACCCCGAGGCATCCTCGCGTTCCAGGACCTCGGGCGCGTGCTCCTGCACGCCGGCCTCGTCGGCGCCGCTGCCGGCCTTGCTGGTTCCCTCTTCTTCGCCGCGCTCGAGCTGGGCGAACGCCACATCCTGGAAGGCCTCACCGGCTACCAACCGCTCCGCGCGCATGGCGAAGCCGTGCTCCCCGGCTACCACCGCACCGAGCTGCGCCCCTGGCTCATCTGCCTCATCCCTGCCATCGGCGCGCTCATCGGCGGCCTGCTCACCAGCAAGCTCGCCCCCGAGGCCCGCGGCGGCGGCGCCGACGCCCTCATCGACGCTTTCCACCACCGCGGCGGCGTCTTCCGGCGCAGGGTGCCCCTCGTCAAAGCCCTCGCCTCGTTCTTCACGCTCGCCTCGGGCGGCTCGGGAGGACGCGAGGGCCCCACCATGCAGATCGGCGGTGGCATCGGCTCCCTGCTCGCGCGCGCCCTCCGCGTCGGCCCCCGCGAGCGCCGCATCCTGCTCATCGCCGGCGCCGCGGCCGGAATGTCGGCCATGTTCCGCACTCCCCTCGGCGCTGCCTTGCTCGTGGTGGAGGTGCTCCACCGCGACGACTTCGAGTCGGACGCGCTCGTCCCGTCCATCCTCGCGAGCGTCGTCTCCTACTCGGTCTTCATCTATTTCTTCGGCGAATCCACCCTCTTCACCCACGCCCCGCGCTACCCGTTCATCCCCTCGCACCTGCCGCTCTACGCCCTGTTCGCCGTGCTCCTCTCGGTCATCGCCGTGGCGTACGTGTCGGTCCTCCACAACACCGAGCGCCTCTTCCAGCGCATCCGCCTCCCGCCCTGGGCCAAGCCGGCGCTCGGCGGCCTCGCCCTCGGCCTCTTCGTCACCCCGATCCTCATCCTGCTCGGATCGAGCTCCGGGCACCCCGGTCAGGGCTTCGGCCTGCTCGGCGCCGGCTACGGAGCCGCGCAGGTGGCGATCAGCGGCGCGAGCTGGTTGCCCGCGGGCTGGGCAGGCGTCGAGCTCCTGCTCCTCCTGCTCGGCATGAAGATCCTCGCCACCTCGCTCACCGTCGGCTCCGGCGGCAGCGCGGGCGACTTCGGCCCCTCCCTGGTGATCGGCGCGCTCGCTGGCGGCGCCTTCGGCCGCGCTGCCGAGATCCTCATCCAGGACCCCCGCATCGACCCCGGCGCCTTCGCCCTGGTGGGCATGGGCGCCCTCTACGGCGGCATCGCCCACGTCCCCATCGCGGCGCTGGTCATGGTCTGCGAGCTCGCCGGCAGCTACGACCTGCTCGTCCCCCTCATGCTCTGCGAAGGCATCGCCTTCGCCGCCCTCCGGCACCGCTCGCTCTACCGCGCCCAGGTCCCCACCCGCCGGGACTCGCCGGCCCACCGCGACGACCTCATCAACGACGTGCTCCGCGGCATCCGCGTCGGCGAGATCGTCGTGAAGAACCGCCCCTTCGTGGTGTTCGACGCCCGCACCAAGGGCGCCAGCATCGTCTCGCGGATCGCGGCTTGCGAGTGGCAGGACACCTTCCCGGTGCTCGACGAGGCCGGCAAGGTGATCGGCACCATCGACGCCGACATCCTGCGCACCGCCGCGATGAGCCCCGAGATCAGCGACGTCGCCATCGCCCACGACATGATGGACGCCCCCGCCGCCGTCGCCGACACCGAGGACCTTCACCGCGCCCTGCAAGCGCTGCTCGAGCATGAAGTGCGTGAGCTCGTCGTCCTCGACGCCGAGGGCCGCATCGTCGGCTTCCTCGACGAGGCGGACGTGGCCCGCGCCTACCACGAGGCCACCACCGGGGCGCGCCGCGAGCCGTCGTGAGGCACGGCACGTGGGGCACTAGCTATGGACCTCGGGCCGCTGTCGGCGTTACTTTGACGCACAGTGTCTACGGAGGCTTCTGAAGTCGGCTTGTTCCAGGGCTACAACGCGCTCCCCGGCGCCTATGACGAGCTGTTCCTGAGCGACGGGACACCGCGCCCCGAGTTCCGCCGGGTCGTCGAGATCCTCGCCGCCATGAGCGGGAAGGAGTTCGCCCACGCCCAGCAGCTCGCCGAGCTGGCCCTCCTGAACCAGGGGGTCACCTTCTCGGTCTACGCCGACGGCCGCGGCAAGAGCGCCAGCGGCGTCGCTGACGACACGCGCGGCGATGGAGGCAAGGGCGGCCAGCTCGAGAAGATCTTCCCCTTCTGCCTCATCCCCCGCCTCATCGCGGCCTCCGACTGGAACCACCTCGACCGCGGCATCACCCAGCGCGTGCGCGCCCTCAGCCTGTTCCTCGACGACGTCTACGGCGACCAGCGCATCCTCGCCGAGGGCCTCATCCCCCGCGAGCTGGTCCTCGGCGCTGCCCACTACCTCCCCCGCCTCCAGGGCCTCCGCCCCCCGGGCGGCGTGCGCATCCACATCGCGGGCATCGATCTCATCCGCGATCCCCAGGGCGGCTTCCGCGTCCTCGAAGACAACCTGCGCACCCCTTCGGGCGTCTCCTACGTGCTGGAGAACCGCCTCATCACCAAGCGCGCCGTCCCCCACCTGCTCGACCAGTCCCGCGTCCACCGCGTCGACGACTACCCGAGCCGCCTCGCCGAGACCCTCCGCTCCGTCTCCCCTGCCCCGGCGAGCACCACCTCCGCCGTCCTGCTCACCCCGGGCCCGTACAACTCTGCCTACTTCGAGCACAGCTTCCTCGCGCGCACCATGGGCCTCGAGCTGGTCCAGGCCGCGGACCTCTTCGTCGACCAGGACTGCGTCTTCGTGCGCACCACGCGAGGCCCCCGCCGCGTCCACGTCATCTACCGCCGCACCGACGAGGCCTTCCTCGACCCCGAGGTCTTCCGGCCCGACAGCATGCTCGGCGTCCCCGGCCTCATGCGCGCCTACGCCGCCGGCAACGTCACCCTCGCCAACGCCCCCGGCAACGGCGTCGCCGACGACAAGGCCGTCTACGCCTTCGTCCCCGCCATGGTCCGCTACTACCTCGGCGAGGAGCCCATCCTCCAGCAGGTCCCCACCTGGGTCTGCGCCCGCGACGACGACCGCCGCTACGTCCTCGACCACCTCCACGAACTCGTCGTGAAGGCCGTCGACGAGGCGGGCGGCTACGGCATGCTCATGGGCCCCGAGAGCACCGCCATCGAGCGCGACGAGTTCCGCGCCCGCATCGAGCAGGCCCCGCGCCGCTACATCGCCCAGCCCCGCATCGAGCTCAGCGCCGCCCCCACCTGGGACCCTGCCGGCGCGCAGACCTCCCCGCGCCGCGTCGACCTCCGCCCCTACGTGCTCACCGGCCGTGACGGCCCCTGGGTGCTCCCCGGCGGCCTCACCCGCGTGGCGCTCCGCCCTGGCTCGTACGTCGTCAACTCCAGCCAGGGTGGGGGATCCAAGGACACCTGGGTGCTCAAAGACGCCCCGGAGGGACGCCCATGATCTCGCGCGTTGCCGATCACTGCTTCTGGTTCGGGCGCTACCTCGAACGCGCCGAGAGCATGGCCCGTGTCCTCGCGGTCACCCAGCACCTCGTCCTCGACGCCGAGCTCACCCCCCCCGAGCACTGGCGCCCCGTCCTCGCCGCCTTCGGACAGGAGCCGAACTTCGTCGGCCAGCACGGCAAGGCGGCCGCAGGGGACGGCGAGATCGTCCAGCGCTACCTCTGCTTCGACGACGACAACATCGCCAGCCTGCGCCGCTCCATCGCCGCCGCCCGCGACAATGCCCGCTCCATCCGCGAGGTCGTCAGCCTCGAGGTCTGGGAGACCGTCAACGAGCTGCACCTCTGGATCGCGAGCGACGCGGCCGTCACCGGGTGGTCCGTGCATCGCCACGGCTTCTACCGCCGCGTCCGTCAACTCGTGCAGCTCGCGCTCGGCCTCACCCAGAGCACCATGCTCCACGACACCCCCCTCGACTTCATCTGGCTCGGCGTCCTCCTCGAACGCATGGGCCAGACCGCGCGCACCCTCGACGTGCACCACCTCGCCTTCGCCGAGGCCGCCGCTACCGCCCGCAACGCGCTCCCCGCCATCGCTGCCGGCCACCAGGTCGTCGAGACGGCGCTCTGGCTCTCCCTCCTCCGCGCCTGCTCCGGCGTCGAGCCCTTCATGAAGGTGAACCAGGGCCGCGTCGCTGGCGAGGCCGTCGCGAGCTTCCTCATGTTCGAGCCGCGCTTCCCGCGCTCCCTCCGCCACTGCGCCCACGCCTCGTACATGCGGCTCGCCGACATCCGCCCCCCGGAGCACCAGACCCTCCCGGGCGGCGCCACCCTCGACCGCCTCCAGGGCCTCGTGCAGTGGGTCACCGACAAGGCGCTCGGCCACCTCGACCTCACCCGGCTCCACGGCATGCTCACCTACGTCGTCGAGGAGACCGCCATCATCTGCGACGGCATCGGCCGCGACCTCCTCGGCCACGTCGCCCGCCCCTCCCCTCCCGCGAGCCCCGCCCAGCCCCGCAGCGACGCCTACGCCCTGCGCCTCTCACAGCCGCAGCCGCAGTCGCAACCGTCGCAGTCGCAGTCCTGGCCGAAGGGCTCCTAGCGCCCCTCGGGCCGGTTCTTCAGCGCTTCCAGGATCGCGTCGAGCCGCGCCAGCATCGCCCGGTTCACCTCCCGGTCCTCCTGGACCCGCAGCTCTGCGTTCGGCGGCTGCAGCGCCGCGGCGGCCAGCGACGGCCCGAACACCTGCACGAACGACCCCACCGCCTTCCCCACGTCCGTCACCGGGAACTTGTTGTCGTATCCCACCGACAGGCTGGTCGTGACGAACGTCAGCGCGTCCATGAACGTCCGGCAACGCGGGTTGTGGTCCTTCTCCGCCGCGTGCATCAGCGTCGCCCCGATCAGCGCCATCGCCAGCAGCGAATCGATCGGATCCTTCGCCGCCGCCTGACGCGCCTTCTGCTTGAACGCCTGCAGCCGGTCCAGCGTCACCTGCCCCAGCTCGTCCTCGTATGTCGCATAGAGCCCCAGCGCGATCGGCAGGAGCGCCCGCACGTCCACCCCACGAGGAAGAACATCCGCCATGACCCGATCAGATGTCGCACAAAGCAGCCGCCTCCGGAACCTCGATCCACGCCCCTCTCACCGCAGGCCTGCTCCATCTCCGACGCTGCGCGCCATGCAGTACACCCCCGCGCCACCGTGCTCGACCGCTCCCATGCCTGGAGCCCCGTGTTAGGGTCACCGCCGTTTTCACGGAGGTTCCATGCGCCGCGTCCCGCTCCTCGCTTCCCTCGGCCTCATCGCCCTCGGCCTCCTCGCCGCCCCTGGCTGCGACGGCGACGATGATCCCGGCCCCTCGGCATCCACCACCAACCAGACAGACACCAACACCGAGGAGGGCGACATGTCCCTCCCGGGCCTCGAAGCGCAGGTGGACGTCACCGTGGACGACCGCGGCATGCCGCACATCTACGGCGCCTCGCTCCACGACGTGGCCATGGTCGAGGGCTACCTCATGGCCCGCGACCGCTTCCCGATGATGGAGTTCGTCCGCCGCAACGTCACCGGACGTCTCGCCGAGTTCCTCGGCACCCTCTCCCCCGACGCGCTCGAAGCCGACATCGCCGCCCGCGTCATCGGCTACCAGCGCGTCGCCAACCGCATCTACGACGGCATGGAGCCCACCGAGCCCACCCGCGTCGCCCTCGACGCCTTCGCCGCCGGTGTGAACGTGTACATCCAGGAGCTCCGCGACGGCACCACCAAGCTCCCCAGGGGCGCCGGCCTCCTCGACCTCTTCCTCCTCCCCAACAAGGAGGCCTTCACCGACTGGACCCCGCAGGACTCCCTGGCCATCGGTCGCTACCTCTCCAGCTCCCTCTCGTACGAGGGCGACACCGACATCGCGATCACCGCCGCTGCCGCCGCTGCGGCTGCCGCCTACCCTGCGGGTGACCCCCGTGAAGGCATCTTCCGCGACTTCTGGTCCATGGATCCGGCCCGCGACGTCTTCACCCGCGACGGCTTCCCCAACGTCGGCACCGACGGCGGCACCAGCGCCAAGCCCTCACCCCCGCCCGGACCTTCCCCTGCCCCGCAGCCCGTCTCTCTCGGCGCCCTCCAGCGCTCCCTCGGCTTCGCGAACGCTGCCAAGCGCCACCTCGAACGGTTCGGCGACGAGACCCGCGGCTCCAACAACTGGATCGTCTCCGGCGCGAAGACCGCCTCCGGCTTCCCCATCATCGCCAACGACCCCCACCTCAGCCTCCCGAGCCCGCCCCTCTTCTGGTACGCGCACCTCAACACCACGCGCGCAGGCGGCGACCTCAACGTGCAGGGCCTCTCCCTCGTCGGCGTCCCTGGCGTCATCATCGGCTACAACGACCACGTCGCCTGGGGCGTCACCACGGCCGGCCACGACGTCACCGACGTCTACTCCGAGACCATCACCCCCGGCGCGGGCGACGACCCCGACACCGTGCTCTTCAACGGCAACCAGGTCCCCATCCAGATCATCACCGAGACCATCAAGGTCTCCGGCGAAGACGACGTCGTCCTCCACCTGGAGAACGTCCCCCACCACGGCGTCATCGTCCCCCAGATCGTCGACGGAAAGGTCGTCCCTCGCACCGAGGACACCGCGCTCAGCGTCCGCTGGACCGGCGACGAACCCTCCTACGAGGTCCGCGCCTTCTTCGGCCTCAACGTCGCCAAGGACCTCGACGACGCCAAGGCCGCCATCGACCACTTCGAGGTCGGCGCCCAGAGCTTCGTCATCACCACCACCCAGGGCGAGATCTTCTGGTCCACCCAGGCCCGCGTCCCGGTGCGCCCCGCCGAGGCGATGACCTACGACCCCGAGACCCAGACCGGCGTCGCCCCCTTCATGGTCCTGCCGGGCGACGGCAGCGCCGAGTGGACCGGCGACCTCGATGACAGCCACCTCCCCCACGACCTCAACCCTGCGCGCGGCTTCATCGCCACCGCCAACAACGACCTCGTCGGCGCCACCCTCGACGGCAACCCCTTCAACGACCCCTATTATGTCGGCTGGGACTACGACATCGGCCACCGCGTCGCCCGCATCACCGAGCGCCTCGACCAGCTCACCACTGCGGGCGGCGTCACCCCCGAGGACATGATGTCCATCCAGGCCGACCACCAGTCCCCCCTCGGCCGCCACCTCACCCCGGCCCTCATCGCCAGCCTCGAACGCGTCGCCGAAGAGCGGGCCACCCCGGGCACCCACGCCGACCTCGCCGACCTCGTCGCCGCCACCCCCGCCGCCGACCTCGACCTCCTCGACGACGTCGTGGCCCGCCTCGGCGCCTGGTCGTTCGAGACCGCGACCGGCGTCGACATCGGCGACGGCGCCCCGGGGGCCGCCGAGGTGAACGACGCCATCGCCACCTCCCTCTTCAACGCCACCATCACCCAGCTCGCCCAGCTCGCCTTCGGCGACGAGTCCACCGCCATCGGCTCCCGACCTGGCTCTGGCGCCATCGCCAAGACCCTCCAGTGGGCCCTCCTCACCCCCGAGCGCCTCGTCACCTATGACGGCGTGAGCGACACCGTCCTCTGGGACGACGTCTCCACCGCCGGCGTCACCGAGACCCGCCACGAGCGCATCGCCCGCGCCGCCCTCCAGGGCATCGCCACCCTCCGCGGCACCCTCGGCGACGACGCCTCTCAGTGGACCTGGGGCAAGCTCCACACCGTGCGCCTCACCTCCCTGGTCCCGGACATCTCCGGCACGAGCGCCGTCGACGTCCCCCCTGCCGACGACCCCGCCTTCCCCGGCGGCTTCCCCCGGCCCGGCGACAACTTCGGCGTCGACGCCTCGAACTTCGGCATGTGGACCAACGGCAACTTCACCTTCGGCAGCGGCCCCGTGCAGCGCATGGTCGTGGAGATGACCCCCGACGGCCCGCGCGCCTGGAACGCCATCCCCGGCGGCCAGGCCTTCGACCCCGAGAGCCCCCACCACGCCGACGAAGTCGAGCACTGGCGCCGCAACAACGCCCCCCCGCTCTACTTCACCGACGACGACGTCGACGCCCACATGGAGTCGCGCGCGACCTTCACGCCCTGACCCCGCGCCCTGCACGGCGGGGGCACACGCCCCCCGTCCGATTCAGGCCGCGCTCGACCCGGCGCGCCCCTTCCCCGGGGGCGCCGGGGGCGCCGCCGACGCCAGCCCCGGCCTCCCCCCGAGCATCCCGCCATCTTGCAGCGCCGGCAGCCACCCCGCCGTCGTCCGCGAGAGCCCGAGCGCTGCCGGCCCACCCAGCAGCCGCCCGTGCGTCACCACCGCCGTGTCACCGGCCCCTGGGGGCAACATCGCCGGCGTCTCCGGCCCGATCTCCACCTCGCTCCACCCCCCCGCGCTCGCTGGCGACACCGCTTCCGTCACCAGCCACGGCACGTCTTCGAGCCCCTGCACCCCCACGAACGCCGCCCGCGACGCCGGCAACGCTCCCACCCCACTCAGAACGATCGCCGGCTTGCACGCCGCGATCATCGACACCAGCCACTGCGAAGGCCCCGCCAGCGGCGACCGCCCCTCCACCCCCGGCAGCGGCGCCGGCACCGCCACCACCCCCGCGTAGAGGCACCCGAACAGCGCGGGCACCAGCGACACCCCGGTCGGGAACAGCAAGACCGCGCGCTCTCCGGGCGCCACCCCGGCCTTCTGCAGCGCCGCCGCGATCGCGCGCGCCGTCAGATCCAGCTCCCCGAACGTCACTGCGCCGGGCGTCACCGACCCCTGGGGCAGCAAGGACACGTCGCCCCCGAGCACACTGAAAACCTTCTCATCCGGCCGCTCCGCGGCCATCCGGCGAAGCAGCTCCACCAGCGTGACGGCGGCGGTGTCCTCGTGCCCGAGTGATGTCATGGTGTCTCTCCAGTCGTACGCAAACCCGAGCACCACCTGCGCGCCCCTCGCGCAGGTGCTCTCGATGATGGAACGCGGCATCCCCCCGAGGCATTCACCGACCTCGTCGACGCGCCGCCGCTCTGAAGAAACCCTATGTCAAAGACCTGCACAGGCGTCCACCGCCCTCGCGCGCCGCGCGGACGCCAAATGTCCCATCCGCGTCATGCGCGCGGATCGCGCGACGCGGCGCGCAGCGTCATCCCTCCTTCAGCGTCATCCCTCCTTCGCCGAAGAGAGACGCCGCTCAGCCGAGATCGTGGATCGCTCGCAGCGTCGCCTCCACCTCGGCTTCCGACGTGAGCAGGCTCGGCGCCACCCGCGCGTAGGTGGTCACGTAGGGCGACGTCGAGGCGATGATCTTCTTCTCCCGCAGCCGCTCCACGATCTCCTTCGGCTTCATCCCCTCCGACTCGAAGCAGATGATCCCCGCCGAGATCGCGTCATCCACCGGCGTGTGCAGGGTCACGTGCTTCATCTTCTTCAGCCCCTCCTTGCACTGCCGGTTCAAGGCGTGGATGCGCGCCGCCACCTTCGCCTTGCCCAGGCGCTGGTGCAGCTCGAACGCGGCAGGCAGCGCCCACCGATGTTCGAACGAGTGGAACCCCCCGGGGCTCATCATGTTCGCGGTCGTCTTCGGCATGCTCTCCCCGCTCTTGCCCATCCACCAGCCACCCAGCTCGGCGCTGAACGACGGGATGCTCGGCTTGAGGAGCGGCCAGAGGTCTGCCTTGCCCCAGATCACCCCCGTACCTCGCGGACCGAAGATCCACTTGTGACACCCGGCCACGAAGAAATCGCAGCCGAGATCCCCCATGGTCACGTCGTCGACCCCGAAGCCGTGCACCCCGTCCACGCAAAGGATCACCCGGTCCTTCGGCGCGCGCCCCTGGTTCGCCTTCGCCACGGCCTCGGCGATGCCTTTCACCGGCGTCTTCACCCCCGTCGCGGAGTGCACCCAGGTGATCGCCACCACCCGCGTCGCCGGCGTGATCCCCTTCGCGATGGCGTCCACCATCCCCGCCGCCGTCGCCTCGAAAGGCCGCCCGTACATCGGCACCTTCACGAGCTTCGCGCCCGCGCGCTCCGTCGCGTAGAGCAGCGCGGCGTGCGTCGACATGTGGTCGTGCGTCGAGGTCAGCACCTCGTCCCCGGCGGCGAGCGGCAAGCCGGTGTACAGCGTCCCGAGGCCCATCGTGGTGCTGTCGGTGAGCGCGATCTCCTCGGCGCGCGCGCCCATGTACGTCGCCGCCGCCTCCTGCGCGTGGGTGCCGTGCCCGTGCTCCTCGACGGCATACGCCGGGTTCTCGTCGAGCTTCCGGCGCCACCCCTCGATGGCCTCCCGCACCGCGCGCGGGTGCGAGACCAGGAGGAAGCCCGTCATGTGGATCCACGCCGGGGACAGCTCGAACTCGGCACGGAAGCGGCTCCACGCGTCGCCCGCGGGCTGCGGTGGATCGGCGGCGGGTGCCGGCGGCGGGTCGGCCTTCGCGCAGCTCGCCGCCCCCACGGCCAGGAGTCCTTGGAGCAGGTGTCGCCTGGGTAGCTTGTCCGGGTTCATGGAACCCTTGTGCGCGACTCTCACCCCCGGCGGAAGCCCCTCGTGAGCCCTCCCTCCAGAAGCGCGCTCAGATCCAGAGCTGGACCTGGAACAGCGCGCGGTGGTTCGTGCCGGCCTGGTAGCCATCCGACGACGCCGCATCCAGGTGCAGGAGCTGGTAGCGCAGCCCCATCTTCAGGTGGTTGCCCACCGCATACCCGTTCACCTGCCCCTCGAAGCTCGTCTCCTCGTCGTCCGCGTTCCCCGACGACGGATCCATCCACCCCACCCGCGCCGCCACCTCCACCCGCTGCGGCACCACGAAGTACCCCGCCTGCCCGAACACCCCCACCCCGTGCACCGCGTCGCCCGTGTCCGGCGTCGCCTGCCGCAGGTAGCCCTCGCCGAAGAACGTGAACCCGCCCCACGCCACCGCCAGATCCACCCCGCCCGTCAGCCGCGTCTCCGCGGGCAGCGCCACCGTCGTGGTCTGCCCCGTCGTCGCGTCCGTCACCTGCTGCGTCGGGTGCGCCCTGTCCGCGATCCCGTTCACGCCCACCGAGAACCCGAACGGCACCGGCCCGCGCAGCGACGGCGTCTCGTCGTACGGCATCGCCCGCACCGGGCTCACCGCCAGCCGCCCGATCCCCATCACCGACGTATCGTCGTTGCCTCCCTTGTCGATCCCGTTCCCGTTGAACGCACCCGCGTAGTACTCTAGGAACCCCTGCCCTGCCGACCCGAGCAGCATCGCGCCCGTGTCGCGCCCGGCCCGGAACCTCTCCTCGACCCGCGAGAAGTCCTGGAACTGCAGGAGCGGCACCGGCGTCATGAACGCCCTGCTGAACGGCGTCAGAAACTGCCCAGCCTTGATCCCGATCTCCGGGATCGGCTGCCACGTCGCCTCCAGGTCCAGCAGCCGCGGCGTCGCCCCTGCCAGCTCCGGCTGCACCAGGAACTTCATCCGATCCTGGAACGCCCGCGCCCGCAGGTAAGGTCGCGTGACCGGCACGTTGAACCCTCCGGACGTCAGCTCCCCTCCGTTGAACACCGTCTCGCCGCGGATCTGCGACAGCACCCCGATGTCCACCGCGAACAGGTTCTCCGACGTCTTGAAGCCGAGCCCCTCGCTGAGCGAGGCGTGGAAGTTGAACGTCTCCGGCGGCGTCGCTTCACCTCCGCCGACCTTCACCGTGCCTGGCGGCGGCGGTGGCGCCTTCTCCGAGGGAGCCGCCGGGGGAGCCACCGGGCCGGGCGCTGCCACGGGGGCCGTCGCCATCACGGGCGCGACCACGGGCGAGGCGGGCGCTGCCGCGGCCTCGGTCCCGGGCGCGGACGCCGGTGCCACCCCCGCCGTCTGTGCAGCGCCCGCCGACGCGCTCGATGCAGCCGACGCAGCCGATCCAGAGGCGTTCGCGGGCGCCTGCGCGGAAGCTCCCGCAGACGGAGCAGCTCCCCCTGGAGACGCAGCCCCGGCCCCCGGCGCCGCCGCCGGAGCCGGTGCGATCGGAGCCGGTGCGGGATGCGGCTGTCCCTGCGCGGCCACCGGAGAGGTCGCACAGAGAACGAGCGCGAGCGGAACGAGCCCACCTGCGAGCGCACGCGAGAGACGGATCATCGGATTTCTCGTGGTCGGTGTGTGGAGGCACGCACGCCACGGCGCACACCGGCTGCCGTGTGTGATCGCTGGCCTCCCCCGGACGACGCGGTCCTCGCGCCGCCGGGTGGTCTTGCGTGACCGGGAGATGGCACCACCGCCCCCCCGGTTCCCGACCTCGACGAAGATCCCCTCCCCCCCTCCGTCTCCGCGCGTACGCCGCGTACACCGTGACGCGGAGGCCCGGGACTGGCTCCCGGGGGCTGGCTCAGACCGTTGGAACGCTGCCCTCCCGCACGCCGCGCGCACGTCGCTCGCTCACGCGACGCCCCCCGCACGTGCTCTCTTCACTTCAGCTCACTCCATCACGGTGAAGCCGGCCCGGTCCGTGAACGCGCTGTTGAACGTCCCCCGGCCGTTGAACTGCCTGTACACCGCGAGCCACGTCTCCAGCTCCGAGTACAGCTTGCCGAGCAGCCCGTTGCTCCCGTTCAGGAAGTCGAACTCCAGCCCCCAGTGCGGCCTTCCCCCGAGCGAATACATGTTCGTCTCGTAGCGGTACATGATCTCCGTCCCCGCGTAGGTCCCGGTCACCATGTCCATCTCGATCATGCCCGTGTTCCTCCCGTGCATCATCGACAGGAGCGCCCCCGAGGCCTTCACGAATCTGAGCGAGAATGCCGACGTCTGGTACTGCTCCCCCTGCACCCGCGCCACCTGCGCGATGCGGTGGATCCTGTTCACCGCCGCGATGAGATGATCCGGCGTGTAGTTGCCGTCGTCGTCCTCCAGCGAGAACCCGATCTCCGCCGCGAAGCCCGAGTCCTGGTTCAGCCCCAGGTTGTAGATCTCGTACGACTTGTTGATGTAACTCGAGTCCACCAGCGCGTCCTCCGACGCGGAGATCGCGAACGGCACCAGCTCCGGGAACAGGTTCAGGAACGCGATCATCAGCTCGAAGCTGAGGCGGAACAGGCTTATCATCTGCGAGATGATGTTCCGGTGCCCCGACCGCCCGAGGATGTCGTGCGGCCGCTCCACGATGTTGCGCGCCGAGACCAGGCAACGGAAGTACGGGTAGTACGTCTCCGGCGGCTTGGTCAGGTCCATCTCCACGACCTTGAGGCCATCCATCGGGTACGGGTGCACGTACACCTCGAAGTTCCGCGTGTTCACCAGCACGTCCGGGAAGTGCCCCGGGTTCGCCGGGTTCGGCTGCAGCGCCTGCACCAGCTTGTCGAACGTCGTCTCCGAGCGGTTCTCCTCCAGCCAGTACATCTGCATCACCTCGAACACCACCGAGTAGATGACGCCGAAGCACCCCATGCTGCAGATCGTGGCATTGAAGCAATCGTCGTCCTGGATGAGCTGAATCAGCGGGTCGGCATACTTCGCCGGATCCGTGATCCCGTCCGTGGGCTCGATCCGGTAGTAGTAAACGCCATTCCCCGGGTCCTTTCCCCCCACCGTCTTGCCATTCCACTTCCCGGTCGTCGCGATCACCAGCGACCGCACCATGTCCGGGAATGGCCCCAGCGTGATCCCCGACCCGTGCGTCGACGTCGAGGTCGCCCCGATGATCGTCTGCCCGTCGTACCCACCCATGTTCATGAGCCCCAGGTTCCGCTGCTCCAGCACCTGGTTCATGTCGTGGATGGTGATGCCCGCCTCGGTCTCGAACAGCGCGCGATTGACGTCCGGATGGTAGCCATTCCAGTGAATGGCCCCCACCCCGAGCTTCAGCGGGCTACGCAGCATCGCCTGCGAGAGCTGTCCCGTGATCGGGTTCTTCGCATCGGAGGGCCGGTTCAGCCCGTGGGTGTCGATCAGGAAATCCGGGCTTGTCGCCACGTCCGAGTACGAGTGCCCCGACCCCGCCGCCTTCACCGCCGTGCCATTCTGGAGCGCCCTCACCAGGATCGCCTCGATCGACGTACAGTCCGAGGCGCCCGTCGACGCATCCAGCAGCGACGTCGGCCGGAAGAGCTGCAGCGGCTGCGCCACCTGGTTCGCGAGCTGGTTCTTCCACTCCTTCCGCGGCCCCGTCTCGGGCCCGAAGATCGCCTCGTTCGACGGCACCGCCGCCCGCCTCCCCTCCGGGCTCGTCTTCACGAGCTGCTCGACGACCCGCGGAATCAGCTCCTGCTTGTCCGCGCCCTGCTGCACCGCCCCGAGGATCTGCTCCAGCGTGTGGTGGACGGTGAGCGGCACCGTCACCTTCTTCCCCACGGCCATCGCCACCCCCACGTGGGGCTGCACGTGCTGGAAGCTGTGGACCATCTCCTCGACCATTGAAAAGAGCTTCTCTGCGAACATCGGTGACGACCTCTCTCGGCTTTCTGTCAAAGGTTGTTGCAATGGCAGCGCTCCCCCGCGACCCCCGGGAGCTCTCTTGCTCGGCCCTGATCGGGGGACACGTGCTCAGCCGAAGCCTGGCACCTCCATCCATTGCCGCTTCAGCCCCAGCGCCCCCAGCACCTCCTGCAGCGGAATCCCCGTGGGCACCTTCATCGCATCCCCGATCGCGCACACCCGCTCCATCGCCTCCCACGTGAGGTCCGCCGGCCATTCCCTGTCCGGTGTCGACACCTTCTCGTACTTCACCGTCACCTGGATGTAGAACGACCGACTCGGCTCATTCGCTTGCACGACGAGCTGCACCGGCTCGTCCCCATCCATCGTCACCCACCCCGTGTACGTGTTGTTCGGCGACGCGAACGGCGTCGGCAGATACCCGCTCCGCGCGACGATGACCGAATCGATCGCCTGCCCGAGATACAGCATGGCCGCCTGCCCCGTCGCCATCCCTGCCTCGAGCAGGTAGAACGACGGCGTCGCGTCCGACGCCTCCTTGTAGCCGAGGTACAGCGCGACCGCCGCGAACCGCACCCCCCAGAGCCGCGCCGGCGTGATCAGATCCACCCGCGCCGGCCGGTAGCCCAGTTGCCCCCCGTATTTCTGCGTGACCAGAGCGATCGACCCCACCAGGTGATCCCGCTTCAGATCCACCTCCCCGATCGCCGTCGACACCCGCTCGTCCCCGAGGTGCAGCGATTGCGGCAGCCGCACCCGCACGAGCGGCAGCGTCCCCACGAACTCCGAATGAAACGGCTCGTTCGAATTCATCGCCAGCACCCGCTGGTGCTGCGCGTTCCCCAGGTACAGCGGATACGACGGCGCCGACGCCAGCGCAGCCAGCTCCTCCGCGCTCGGCTCTGCCGCGGTCGCCTCCTCCGGCGACGGCACCGGCACCCCCAGCGCCTTCAGCGCTTCCAGGCGCACCCGCCATGCTGCCCGGATCGCGCCATCCACGATGGCATCGGTCACCTCACCACCCGGGAACGCCTTCTGGAGCACCTCCCGAACACGCTCGTACCCCTCATTCCCCACGGTTTCCTTGACGCTCATAGGATCTCCTGACCTCGCGGCGCGGCTCCGTCGTCGCGCTGTCGCGGCGCTGTCGCGGCTCCGGCGCAGTTCTGGCGCGGCTCACCGCAGCTCGTCGCGGCCACTTCGCAACCCCCACGCCAACGCCTGCACGGAAACCCTCCGACCCGCCCCACACCCCGCACCGGCCCACCCCTCCCAGGCCCGACCCACACCCTGCACCGGCCCACCTCCCGGCACCGACCGGCACCGATCCACGGCGCGATCTCCCGAGGCCCTCGCATCAGACGCCCTCCCTCCGGTCCTCACCTGAGGCGCCCAGGCATCACTTGACTGCGGCCCTTCGTCCTCAAAAGAATCTGGACACGTCGGGCCAGGGCCATTGCTACCATGGGCGGAGCATTCCACCCGGTGGCCGAGCAATTCGCCCCGCTCTGGTTGCACGCATTGCGTGTCGCTTCACCACCACTATGCTTCCGCCGCTGAACGTTCAGCGCGGCAAGGATCGCGAGCCCCGATCGCCCGATCCGCCCCTCACCTCATTCCAACAGGAGACGCGGAAATGGCCATCGAGACGCCGAATTCTACCCTCACGACCTACGTCACCGACATGCACGCCCTGATCACGCATGGCCTTGGCGCCATCGACCGTCAGGCCGAGAACCTCAAGAAAGAGCAACACCCCGACGCCCTCGCTGCCGTGAACGAGTTTCAGCGCACCCTGCGCACGCACCTCTCCATGCTCGACGCCCGCGCGAAGGGCCTCGGCGGCAGCACCAGCAAGCCCGTCAAGGATGCAGTCTCCGCCGTCACCGGCTTCGCCGCAGGCCTCATGAATGCCGTGCGCCCCGAGGAAGCCGCCAAATCGATCCGCGACGATTACACCTTCCTGAGCCACGTCACCATTGGCTACTACATGCTCCACACCACCGCCTGCGGCCTCGGCGACCGCGAGACCGCCGCCCTCGCCGAGACCGGCTACCGCGACACCGCCCGCCTCATCATGCACATCGACCGGGTCATGCCCGCCATCGTCCTCCAGGAGCTCCGCCAGGACGGCCTCACCGTCACCGACACCACCTCGGAGTGTCACGCCCTGGTGAAGAACGCCTGGAACCGCGAGGCCGCCGCCGCCGGCTTCAAGGGCTGAGCCGGCGCTCATTCCCACGGCAGGGGCTCGCGCCCCCGCCTCCCGCCGAGCAAAGCGCGTCGGGGCCCCTTACTCCGCGATCGACCCGCAGTTTCCAGAGCGCTTTGCCGCTTCGGGCCTGACGCCCGTCGCCTCGGGAAGCGGGCAATGTCCCCGGCCGTATGGTTCAGGAGAGGCGGCGAAGGCGGGAGCCCTCACCGTGTGACGTAGAGCCTATCCCCCCAGGGCTCTCAGGACGCCTTCGTGTACGGCTGCAGCGTGGTCCTCCCGCGAAACATCGCAGGCCGAAACGGCGGCGCCTGGCCGACCTTCTGCAGCACCCACCCTGTGAAGAGCCCGAGAATGGGGTCCTCGCTGTACTCCCCTTCCGGATCCCGCCGCTTGATGAACGACGGATCATCCACCACGTGGAGCGCCGTCCCTTCCACGCGCTTGCCTACCGCGGCATGCACCGGGTGGGTGCCGTCTGGCTCGACCACCCGGAAGGACCCGATCGGGCGAGCATCCCGCCCCTTCTGCCCGAAGTAGACATGGACCGTATCCCCGACGTCGACCTGACGCACGTTGTCGGCCCAGGTCTTCGTCGCCGCCTCGTAGGCGGAGCGGCAGAGAAAGCCATCTCTGTCCACCATCAACATCGTCCCCATGTGGTCCAGCTTCGAGTTCGTCGCTTTGTAAACCCACTCCACGCGCACCTCCGTGCCGAGATTTCACCCTGACGCGACACGCTTCGAGCAGCTCGGTGCTCGACGTCGTCGCCGGGTGTCACACCCACGCCATGCGGCTCCGCGAACGTTTCTTGATCTCCTCCGCTTTGCCCCCTTCATGGATGTAGCACGAAGCGCCCTGAGCGCCTCCTGACCCGATCGACCCGTCGCTCCCGCGCCCCTCTTCCCTCCGCTCAGGCGAGGTCACGCATCATCCGTCGCTCGTGGTCCACTGGCCCCCTGAAGAGCCCCGGCGCCCACGTCACGCCGACGCCGACGCGAAACACCATCTTGTGATACCGCGTCGCGCGCCATCCATCCTCGATCACATCCTCGGTGCCGTTGTAGATGACGACCCCCGTCTCCCCCTCACTGGCAACGAAGCAGCGCCTTCCGAACACCGCGACCGCAGCGCCTTCCCCTGTCCACGCCACGTCCACCCCGTGGAACTGGCCCGAACGCGCCGGGAGTACCACGTAGCGCCCTCGCGGCGTGAACCCCCAGGCCTCGTCGCACACCACGTCGTGCCACGCGATCCCCGCGCTCACGGCGCTCTCTGGCCTCGCCGCCTCCAGGTCGAGCACCTCCGGCGTCGCATTGCGCGCGTCCGCCTGCGGCTGCCCCCGCGACTGCTTCGTCCACCGCGTGTGGATCGTCTGCACCACGACCCCCGTGCGCTCACCCATGCCGCGAATTGCCGTCGGCACGTGCGCAGCTTCCTGGTGCCCCTCAGAAGAGCACGTCGCTCACGCTCTTCGCGCCGAGAACGTTCTCGCTCCAGCGGTCGAGCGTCGCGGTGTCCATGCACTCCTGGATGCGCGCTCGCTCGCCCTCTGTAAGCGCAAGCCCTGCCCGCGCCAGCAACCGGAACAGCACGCTCCGCTTCCCTTCCAGCTCCCCCTCGCGCTTGCCTTCCTGCAGGCCCTCGCGCTTGCCTTCCTGCAGGCCCTCGCGCTTGCCGCGGTCGATGAGCTGCTGCGCGAATGCCGGGAACGTCGCCTTGCCTTCGGTCTGTCGTTGCATGATCAGCGCCTCCAGGGCCCTTCGCATGGGCTCACGCAATGCATTGTAGACGATCTGGAAGTACACCGCAGCGTGCTCATGGTCGTACCGCCCGAGCGCCCCGAGCGCCGCGAGGGCCACGTCCAGCCCGTGCGGGCCGTTGCCGTGCGCCGCTGCCGAGAGGATGGCCAGCTCCGTCTCCTTCTCCGCGACGGCCTGGTCCGTCACCACCGGCACGACCGCTGGGCCCACCACCAGCGGGTCGATGCTGCCGCGGCCGAGACCCAGGTCGATCTTCTCTCCGGCCCAGGAGGCCACCTCCGCGTCAGGGGCGACCACGAGGACGATGGTCGGGCACCGCTTCTGGGCCCGCGCTACCACCACGTACACCGGCCACGAGTACTTCTTGCGAGGGTCCTTGTCGCGCTGCACTTCCAGCACGATCGAGAGCACCAGCGCCCCCTTGGCGTCACGCAGCTCCAGGGCCAGGTCGGCGCGGAACTCCACCGGCGTGAGCTGGTCGAGCGAGGCTTCGACCACCGCCACCGTCGCGTACGGCGGCAGGTCCAGGTGGAAGAGAAGCTCCAGCAAGTGAGGCGCGAGCGCAGGGTTCTCGCGGAACATGTCGACGAGGCCATGGTGTTCGAGCGTCGGCATCGCGCGCACGCTACCCCTCGCCACCGGGGACCAGCAACCCGCACGTGCAGACCCGCAGCCATGGGCATGCGTCCGCGGAGGTGTTCGTGCAGCGCGGCGGCCGCCGCTCGGCGCTCGACGCGCGGCTCGCCAGGAGCGCCGCCACGCTCAGCGTTGCGACGTCTCTGCGGCCGCCTGGGCTCCGTCGTTGCGCGTCATGTAGAGCACGACGGTCCTGTGGCCATTGCCATTGTTGATGTGGTCGGCCTGCATGCTTGGCAGGCTGTCGCCGAACTGCTGGACGAAGATCGGGATCTCCTTCGCCATCTTCCCGCTGCCGTCGTCGTCGAGCTCGACCCGGCAGGTCTGCGATCTGCACTCGACGCTGCGCATGGTGTCGCGCAAGGCCTCGCTGGCAGTGAGCTGGCTCTGCAGGGCCGAGGTCGTGCTGCGGGCCCAGGCGGCGTTCGTCGCCTCTTTCTGGAAGTCCGAAGCGATGACCGCCATGTGCTCGTGCCACGCTCTCTCCTGCTGCTCACGCTGTGCCGGGCCCCGGCGCGCAGGCTCGGGGTCCGCGGGTGCAGCGTCGGCCTGGGCCTCGTCCTCCAGCGTGGCCACCTGCTCACGGAGCTGTGACATCTCCGCCTCGAGGCGCGCCATCCGGGCCCTTGTCGCTGCCCTGTCGTTCCCCGCGTCGTTCCTTGCGCCAGGGGACCTGTCGCGGCTTTGCTGAGGGGAAGTGGTGACCACGGCGCGCGCGCTCGGAGCCGCGTGCTCGGGCGGGTGGGCCAGGTCTTTGAAGGCGACGTAGGATCCGAGTCCCGCCACGGCCACGCTTGTCAGAATGATGATCGTGCGTTTCATGCCGGCTCTCGACTTTCCTCCGCAATGTCACGCAGCGCAGGTCGTCCTCAGGAGGCGGCCACCCCGAGAAGGACGCCTGCTCCGTTCGCCGGGAGCAGGCAGAGCACCGAGAAGTAGGCCCAGTTCGTCGACTGCGCGGGGGTGAAGCGAACCGACCGCTCCCAGGCACCGCTCACGGCCGTGGCATTCACCGACTGGGAGCTGAGGATCGTGCCGTTGTAGTTGTAGGAGAGCACCGAGCAGGTCGTCGTCTGCGAACCGGAGTGGGTGCCATCGATGAAGACCGTCTGTCCGCTGGTGGACGGGTTGTGGTCCACGGAGGCGACGACGTAGGTGGGCGTCGAGGCGATCGTCCTCACGCCCGTCCCGAAGTAGTCGATGACGGTGGCTTGCGACGCATTGTACGGCTGGAAGGCCGAGCCGTTGCTATTGAGCTGTGTTGCGCCGACGTTGGTCGCGACGGCGGTCGCGGCGAGCGCCAGCGCGGTCAGGACCAGGTTGGCTTTCATGATCTTCATGTGCTGTCTCCGTGAGGACATGGTTTCGAGCACCGCCATTGAAGCAACATTTGCACCATTGGGTGTGCTCCGCCAATGCCCACGGCCCACCCCGGGTGCGGCTGGGCGGCGCCCTCGCAACACCAGCACCCCCTGGATCGTCGGCAAACAATCGGCAAACCATCAACAACGGCGAATAGAAACGTAAAATGAGCGGTGCGCAGCGACCAGATTGTGGTCAGGATGCTGAATAAAGGTAGAATGCCGGTGCGCGGCGCGCCAATCGCAGCCAGGCTACCGATTAGGGAAGCAGACTACGCGCTCCATCCCGAGGGCGCCGCAGCGGATCGATCAGGCACACGCGCGCTGCGGGGCGATGCTCGGGTCCGGGCTTCCGGTGAGGCGCAGCCTCGCGGGCCACGGAAGAGGCTGCAACAAGCCGGCGATCATGGCGCTGAAGGAGCAGCCACTCTCTCGTCCGCCATGAGCGCGATCCCTGCCCGGGCCAGCAACCGGAGCAACATGTCCACACGAACCTCGTTCCCGTGGACACGAGTTTCCAGGCGCGGGCACGAAGAGCGGGCACGTCTACGGGGATGCGCTTCCCGTGGACACGAAGCGCCCTCGTCTGGGCACGAGTTTCTGGACGTGGACACGGAGGCGCTCCGTGCCGACACGGACCTCGTCCCCGTGGACGCGAAGGTCCTTCCCGTGGACACGAAGCTCCTTGGCGTGGACGCGGGTTTCCCGGCGCGGACACGAACACGCTCCGTGTGGACATGAACCCGGTCTCCGTCGGCGCGTCTCGCGAGCCCGTAGACTGGAAGACTCCTTACCGTCGACGCGACGATCGTTCACGTCGACAGGAACGATCCTTCCTGTCGACGTGAAGATCGTTCGTGTCCACGGAGCCATGGTTCGCGTCCGCAGGAGGCTGGTTCGCGCTGGCGGGGGGCGAAACCGTGTCCGGGGGGCTTTCACGTTGCCTGGCATGCGATCTCCTCGGGCTGGGGCAGACGCTGCCATCCTTGCCGTGGTCACCGGCGAGCGACAACCGTCAGGTGACGGGGACGCGGCAGGAGGTGCCGGGGTCGCGGGTGTGCGCAGGGTCAGGGTGAAGGGGCTTCAGAGCAACACGGCGAAGTAGTGGGGATCGTGATGCACGATCTCGATCATGATCCGGTCTGGATCCTCGAACGCGATGGTGCAGTAGCCCCGCCGGTAGTCCGAGCTGATCTTGCCCTCACCGAGGAGGGGGATGCCGAGCTGGGCGAGGTGGGCGATCATCTCGTCGACCCGCTCGTGCGACTCGACCCCGAACGCGAGGTGCGACAATCCCACCGCCTTGCGGTGGTACGGTCTGTCGCGGTACGCCTCTGCGACAGGGCAGAGGATGAGCACTGCGTCGCGGCCATTGGTCAGCCGCGCATACTGCCCTCTCTCGGAGTCCGCCAGCACGAAGCCGAGTGGGCTCAGCGCGGACAGGTAGAAATCAATCGAACGGTCCAGGTCGGTGACGTTCAATTCGAGGTGACTGAAAGAGGGCATATGCGTGCCGCTATGCGACGAGCGCCTCACCATAGTGACGGTGGAAGATGGTGTTGACCTCGAAGATCAGGGTCGTGCCTTTCAGGTTGGCCCGATCGGTGTCGACGATGGCGGTCCGCAGGCCGGTGACCTTCACGTCGAGCACGTTGATGGAGGGATCGCTGAAGCGGAAGTTGACCTTTCCTGGCTCCAGGTCCGCGTCGCTGATCACCGAGAGCTCCACCCGGGAGCCGTCGCTCTTCGCCGTGGCCTTCGGGATGGGGAGGGGCATGTCCCAGGTTTCGAGGTGCGCTGTCGCGGAGACTGGCTCTCCACGCGCATCGGCCTCGATGTAGATGTAGTCCATGCTCACGAAGTTCGGCTTCAGGCCGCTGCCGTAGCACTCGGTCGCTCCGAAGGCGGCCACGAGGGGCATCTCGTGGTTGAGCTGCGTGCTGCGCGGGAAGAAGATGCCGCCCGCCGAAGAGTTGCTCGTGAAGAGCTGCCCTTCGGTCCCGAGCACCATGATCAGGCCGAAGCCGTCGGTCGTGCCGTCGCCATGAGCGCCAGGGTGACCGACGGTCGCCGGAAACACCTCCAGTGAGCCCGTGGGCGATGTCCCTGTGACCCGGATGGCCTCGACCAGGGCCCCCTCGTTGATCAGGTAATTGAGCGCGACGGACTCCTTGCCATTGCTGGCAAGGATGGGGGCGTGGAAATTGCCGCCGATGTCCACGACCGGCCTGGTGTAGCCGGGGGCCACTTCGAATCCCGCGTCGTAGCTCGACATGTCGATCTGGGAAGGGGGGCCGAAGCTCTCGCCAGCGTCGGTCGACTTGAGGAGCACCGGGATGATCTTTCCGTCGACGAGCAGATCCGCCCTGGCGACCACGTCGTCCTTGTAGGCGCTGAAGCTCAGTCCACCCAGCACCTGGCCGAGCTTGAGCTCCCTCTCGGGGCCGACCTCGCCGTCCGCCACGCGCCTCCAGAAGAGCCGACCGCTCTTGCGGCACTTGTAGCTCAGCAGGCCGAAGGCCGGCTTGTCGGCGACGACATGGCCGATGGGCGGCTGGCTGAACGCGAAGAAGGGGAAATCGGGCATTTCAGCCTCGGTCTCGATCGCCTTGCCGTTGTGCCAGATCTGCTGCTTGTCCTCCGAGCGGGTGATCCATGTCACGGAGACCTCGCCGCTCGCCTTGTCGAGGGCGATGTGGTGCCGGAACAGGGGCCCTTCGGCGATCACCTGGCGCTCCATCTTGGGGGGTGTGGGGGTCGCAGGCCGGTTTCCCGAGAGCTTGCAGAGGACGAGTTGACGTTGCTCGACGGCGCCGTCCATGACCTCGGCGACCGCAGCCCAGGTGACGAGGCGGTTGTCGTCCCGGAGGATCGAGACCTGCGGTCCGCAGAAGTACCTGGTGCTGTCGAGGTTGTCGGCGAGGACCCGCGTCCGGTGAACGCTCCCCTCGGACTTCCAGTTGCGGGCAGTGAGCTCGCGAGGGAGTGGGTTCCCGTCGAACACGGCGTCCGACAGCTCGCCCTTCCTGAGAGAACCGCGCGTGGTCAGACGATCCTGATCGGCTCTTCGAATGATCTTCATGGTCGTACCCTGTCCTGCTGATGGCGACGACGACTCGTTCGCTCCACGAGGTTGCAGTGCTGCCTGTCGCGCCACTTCCGATTGTTTTGGTTCTGCGGTGCAATGAACACTTCGCCGCGGCTCGCAACCGATTGAGGTCGGATTGACGGAGTTGCAGGCGAATGGGTGATATCGGCTCATCCGGACGCTTGCTTCGGCGGCATGACTTTCTTGCAAGTCCAGTCGACCACCCGGGCCTCCCCGCAGGCGTGATCGACATACACCACCAGCAGCGACTGGAGTATGCACCTTGCCGACTGGCACCGGTAGCGGCAGCAGAATGAAATCGATCATTTATCTCTGGAGTCAATGGAAGGCTGAAACACTGGAGGGAAGCATCCGTCCTGCGCGGCGTCGCCCCGTACGTCTGGCGTCATCCAGGGTCGAGGGCCAGCGCCTCTCCGCGCGTAAGCAAGGCCCTGATCTGGCGAGGTTCCTCGGAGCGTTGACTCCTCGGGGTATTCTCCTGGACGGGTATGCGGTTCACCAGGGATGGGACAGTCGCTATCGGCGCTGCCGTATTCGCTGACGCGGGACAATCGTCAGCGCGCGGAGAAGCGATAACGTGGAACGCGGACCCGCCGCGTACGGAGAGGACCGTGGCGAGGGGTCGGGGCGTCTCCGCGATCAGCACGGCACCGAGCGGGTCACGGGGCGTAGCCATCCCATGTTTCCGGTGGAAGAGGTCCGGTCGCCGACATCCCACTTGCCACGATGGAAAGGGGTCGTCCGGTCGCCGACGTCCCGCGTGCAACGGTGGTCTTCACGGCAGGGCGGGTGGGACAGCGACCTCCCCGCTCGACGCCCAGGCGTCCGCCACGAGACGTGGGCCCCACGGGGTGCGCAGCAGGACCTCTCCGGAGGGGCGGGCCAGCTCCGGGAGCAGGACGGCGCCGAGCGGGGTCTCCACCTGGAGGTCGAGGCGGAGGCGAAGGTCCGCGGCAGGGCGTTCGAGGCGAGCGAGGAGGTCCACGGTCTCCGCTCGGGAGAGGCGTCCGCGGGGGCGCAGGAGGAGGTCGAGGTCACTGCGCTCGGTGGCCGCTGGCCACCCGCTCGCAAGCTCGAAGCCGACGCTCCCCGTGGGGCCCCAGGGGAGGCCCGTGGCATCGAGGACGGCGGCCACGCGGGCGAGCGCGTGGAAGACGGGGAGGTGCGTGCGCTGCCGGGTGCGGACATGGCGCTCACGGAGCGCTGCGTGCGCGAGGTCCTCGGGGGAGAGGGCGATGGGGACGCGCGCGGGGGCGAGGAGGGCGGCGCATCGCTCGGCGCGGGTCGCGCCGCGGACGCCGACCGGGATCAGGGGCCCGAGCGGCAGGGCGCGGCGCACGACGACCCACGGCGCGCGCGCGAGGGCGGCAGGGACCCAGGGAGGGAGCGTGGGAGGGAGCGTGGGAGGGAGCGTGGGAGGGAGCGTGGGAGGGAGCGTGGAAGAGGCGAGGTCGACGCTCCGGGGCGCGGCGTGGCCGGGCGCGTTGCCGCCAGGCGTGGTGTCACCGGGCACCACGAAGCAGGTCTCGTCGGCCAGCCGGAGCAGGTCGTGGGGGCGCGGCGCGTCAGCGCTCATCCCACTGCTCGGCGAGGCGGCGGCGTACCTCCAGGGAGGCGGCGCGGGCGTGCATGGCCTCGGGGGAGGCGAGGCGGTTCGAGAGGTCGCGGGGGCCGCGGCGCGCATCGTCGATGGCCTGCGCGACGGCGCTCCGGACGCGGGAGACCTGCGCAGGGGTGGGGGCGTCGGCGTCGATGCCGTCGAGGAGCGCGTGGAGGAAGCCGAGCTTCCGGTAGCTGCGGATGTCGTAGGCCATGGGCAGGTTGGCCTCGACGAGGCGGTGGAGGTCGTCGACGGTGCGGCGGGTGACGCGCGCTGCGGCCTCAGGTCCCATGGCATGGACGACGACGCCGGGCGCATCGAGGGCGAGGATGCGGTTCGCCTGGTAGCCATGGGCGAGGAAGGCGCCCGACATGGCCTTGCCGACGAGGAGGGCGATCACGGGGTGGCCGGCGAGGCGTGCCGCGGCATAGGCATCGGCGGCGGCTGCACAGGCGAGGTGGATGCCGAGCATCTCTTCGCGACGGCCGTAGGCCTGGCTGGTGACGTCGACGATGGCGAGGAGGGGACGGCGAGGGCCAGGGGGCTCGGTCTCGTCAGCAGTGTCGGCGTCGATGGCCGCGCGGACGTGGCGCGCGAGCGTCCACCCTTCGAGGAGGCCCACCTCGCCGCCGCGGGCCCGCGGAAAGGGGTTGTGAGGGTCGGGCACCACGGCGAGGACGCGCGCGGTCGTGCCGGTCAGGGGCGCGTCGGGCAGGGGCGCGTCGGGCAGGGGCGCGTCGGGCAGGGGCGCGTCGGGCAGGGGCGCGTCGGGCAGGGGCGCGTCGGCGACGAGGACCGAGGCGGCGCCGCTCGGGACCACGGTGCCACCCTGGGCGAAGATCTCGAACCAGACGCGGCCGCGCGAGGTGGGCTCAGCGGTCATCGGTGTGCTCCCGGGGCCAGGCGGCGCGGAGATCGTCGGGGGTCAGGGAGGCTACCGCGTCGCCGTCGGCGGTACGCGCGAGGTCGTGGAGGCGGGCGAGGTATCGGTCGACGTCCGCGCTGCGGTGGCGCGGGGGCGTGCCGCGGGCGAAGGCTTCGCGGAGGGCGCGCCCGACGTCGGGGAGGTGGTCGTCGACGAGCACGTCGGCGAAGCCGGTGGCGTGGCGCTGGGCACCGCCGATGAGGCTCCAGACGAGGCGGCGGTCGGCGGCGTCCAGTTCGGTGATGCCGGCCTCCTGCTCGATGACCTCGGGGCCGTTCATGCCGAGGCGGGCCTCGCGGGTGACGATGAGGGTGGTGCACAGGGCGGCGGCGAGGGACATGCCGCCGAAGCAGCCCACGGGGCCGGCGATGACGCCGACCACGGGCGTGAGGCGGCGGAGGGCGACGAGGGCGGCGTGGATCTCGGCGATGGCGCCGAGGCCGAGGTTGGCCTCCTGGAGACGCACGCCGCCGCTTTCGAGGAAGAGGATGGGGCGGACGGTGTTGCCCGCGTTGCAGTCACGGCGCGCGAGGTCGAGGGCGCAGGCGATCTTGGTGGCGGAGACCTCGCCCATGCTACCGCCCTGGAAGGCGCTCTCGATGGCGGCGACCACGGCCCGGTCGCCGTCGAAGGTGCCGCGGGCGATGACGACGCCGTCGTCCGACTGCGGGACGATGCCCTGGCGCGGGAGCCAGGGGGATTCGAGGCGGTCGAAGGGGCCGAGGAGCTCGCGGAAGGAGCCCTCGTCGAGGACGGCGCGGGCGCGCTCGCGGGCGGTCATCTCGGCGACGCTCTGGCGGGAGAGGAGGCCCTGGGGGCGGGGAGGGCGCGGTAGGCGAGATGGCGGCGAGGAGGTCACGCGCGGATCCTCTCTGCCGCTTGTTCGAGGCGGAGCATGACGGTGCCAGGGGTGGCGCCGAAGTCGTTGATCTCGATGGTGGCCGCGCCCTCGAAGCGGGTGGCGAAGCGGTCGATGACGTTCTTCCAGACCTGGCCGTAGCCGTCGACGCTGGTCCGGACGCGGACGTGGAGGGCGCCGTCGGGAGAGGGTTCGAGGAGGACCTCCAGATCGCCCGAGCCGACGACGCCGGCGTGGGCGCGGCGGTCGATGGGCTTGCGGTCGGGGTACTCGAAGAGGAGCTGTTCCATGGGCGGCTCTCGCGGGGCGGGTGAAGGCGTCAGGGGTGGAGGGCGTCGAGGAAGAGGGTGGCGGCGAGGAGGTCGGCGGAGCCACCGGGGGACGCGTCGAGGGCGAGGAGCTGCGCGTCGAGGCGGTGCAGCGCGCGGGAGCCAGCCGGGGTGGAGGTGCCTCCGAGGGCGAGGACGGTGCTGGCGCCGACCTGAGCGGTGAGGAGGGCGTCGCGGCCGCCGCGGTGGAGGAGGCAGGTGTCGTCGAGGTGGCTCATGATGGCGAGCAAGGCGTCGAGGCGGGCGCTGTCCTCGGGCAGGCCGCGGGCGCGGGCAGCGCGGAGGGTGGGGAGGCCGTGGTGGAGGACGTGGGGGAAGCCGGCGCAGGCCTCGCCCCGGGCGCCGGAGACGCCGTAGCGCGCGCAGACGGCAGCGCCGTGGCTGGGGTTGGGCGGGGCGAGGCGATCAGGGTGGCGCGCAATGGCGCCTGCGGTGTGGGCGATGGTGTCGGCGGTGACGGCAGCGAGGTGGGCGGCGGTGTCCCCGACGGCGAGACGAGGAAGCGACGACGGGGGGACCTCGGGGGAGGCGACGGCGCCAGCGAGGAGCAGGCCGAGCGCCCAGATGGCGCCGCGGTGGGTGTTGGCGCCGGCGCTCGCGGCGAGCATGGCGACTTCGGCGTCGCGGCCGAGCTGGGCGAGGCGCTCGCGGAGCTGCGGCGAGGGGCGCTGGCCGGCGGCGCAGAGGGCCATGGCCTCGAAGCCTGACTGGAGGGCGCGCGCGGAGCGGCGCATGAGGTCGAGGTCGAGGTCGGTGTGCGCGCCCCTGCCGCGGCGGTCGACGAGGGCTGGCTTGGGGGTCAGCTCGGCCTCGGCGATGAGCACGGCGGTGGCCAGGGCGCCGAGACGGCGGGCGCGGGCGCGCGCGGTGGGGCAGGCCGGCAGGAGGTGGCGGGATGCGGGAAGCACGGTGGGGAGCACGGCGGGGTCACCAGCTCTTGAAGCGCGCGGGGGGCTGGTAGAGGTCGCCGGACCAGGCCACCAGGTCCTCGATGCTGCGCGCGGCGAGCAGGGAGCGGCTGGCGTCGAGGCGGGCGACGCCGAGGTCCTCGGGGAAGGCGACGACGCTGCGGGCGCGGAGGGAGGCGGTCCTCGCGGGGTCGGCGCGGAGGCCGATGGGGGTGGCGCCGGCGATGGCGGCGAGGGCGGCGCGGCGCTCCTCGGCGCCCTCGGCGCGGTAGAGGTAGGCGATGCCTTCCTCGGTGACGACGTGCGTCACGTCATCGCCGTAGATCATCACGGGGGCGAGGGGCATGCCGCTCTTCTTGCCGACGGCGATGGCGTCGAGGGTGTCGACGATGGCCGGCTCGCCGCCCTTGCGAAAGGTCTCCACGAGCTGGACCACGAGCTTGTGGCCGCGGGCGAGGGGGGAAGGGTCGGTGCGGAGGTCGAGCCAGGGTGGGCTCGGGTGGCGGCGGCCGCGGGGGTCGTGGCCCATGTTGGGGGCGCCGCCGAAGCCGGCGAGGCGGCCGAGGGTAACGGTGGAGGCGTTGGCGTCGGCGTCGAGCTGGAGGGTGGAGCCGATGAAGAGGTCGACGCCGTACTGGCCGGCGAGCTGGCAGAGGACGCGGTTCGAGCGGAGGCTGCCGTCGGGGCCGGTGAAGAAGACGTCGGAGCGGGCCCGGATGTAGCGCTCCATGCCGACCTCGGAGCCGAAGCAGTGCACGCTCTCCACCCAGCCGCTCTCGATGGCGGGGATGAGGGTGGGGTGGGGGTTCAGGGCCCAGTTGCGGCAGATCTTGCCGCGCAGGCCGAGGCGCTCGCCGTAGGTGGGGAGGAGCAGCTCGATGGCCGCGGTGTCGAAGCCGATGCCGTGGTTGAGGGAGGTGACGCCGTGGCGCTCGTAGATGCCGCGGATGACCATCATCGCCATGAGCACCTGCAGCTCGTCGATGTGGCGCGGGTCGCGGGTGAAGAGGGGCTCGACGGCGAAGGGGCGGTCGGCGACGACCACGAGGTCGATCCAGGAGCCGGGGATGTCCACGCGCGGCAGCTCGCCTACGATCTCGTTCACCTGGGCGATGACGATGCCCTGCCGGAAGGCGGTGGCCTCGACGATGGTGGGCGTGTCCTCGGTGTTGGGGCCCGTGTAGAGGTTGCCGGCGGCGTCGGCCTTCTCCGCGCAGACGAGCGCCACGTGCGGGGTGAGGTCCACGAACATGCGGGCGTAGAGCTCGACGTAGGTGTGGATGGCGCCGATCTCGAGCTTGCCGTCCTCGAGGAGCTGGGCGACCCGCAGGCTCTGCGGGCCGGCGAAGGCGAAGTCGACCCGGCGGGCGATGCCCTCCTCGAAGAGGGTGAGGTGCTCCGGGCGGCTGATGCTGGAGATGAGCAGGTGCAGGTCGCGGACGCGCGCCGGATCGACCCGCGCGAGGGCGCGCGAGAGGAAGTCGGCCTGCTTCTGGTTGTTGCCTTCGAGGGCGACGCGATCGCCCGGTTGGAGGACGCCTTCGAGGGCCTCGACGATGCGCTCGGTGGCGATCACGCGGCCACGGGAGAGAGAGGCGATGCGCTCCAGCCTGCGCACCTTCTCCGCCCTGCGTCTGGACCAGAACCCTTCGACCGACATGATCACTCCCGCAATCGTACGGTAGTAGCAGACCGGCCTCGGCGTCGACCGGACGTGCGCGCTCCATCAGGCATTTCCTGCGCGGCTCTTGCTCTGGTCTCCACGGACGAATGCGGGTGAGGTGCAATCGACAGTGCGGGCGCGGAGGACACCGTCAGGCGACAGCATCGGAGCGCGTCGAAGCCTCTGGTTTCATTGCGTTGAGCGCCTATAGTCTCGCCGTGGTTTGCGGTCGGCGGAGTCGCCACGGCATCGCTGCGGCACAGCCAGGTCCAGAGGCACTGCAAAGGAGTTCGACATGAAGAAGAAGATTCAACGCGCGCTGGTTTCCACGATGCTGCTGGCCGGGATTGGCTTCTGGGTGGGCGCTGCCGGTTCGCCGGCCGTGGCCGCAGAAGGGCCGGTGACCACGCCGGACGCGGAGCCCCAGGCTTGCTGGGAGTGCGTACGCGACGTGGACTGCGATGCGAAGTGTGACGGGCCGGGCTCGGGCTACTGCAAGTGGTCCGGCTGTACCACCTGCCTCTGCACACGCTGAGTCCCGGCCTGGATGCGGGGGCGGGTCGCCTGCGGAGGTGAGGAGCGCGGGGGTGAGAGGCGCGGGGCCCGCGGAGGAGCCAGTCAGCGCTGAAGGCTGGCTCTGACGAGGGCCTGGAACGACCTCGGAGGGCGGCCCGTCACGCGTTCGACGGTGGGCGTCAGGCGGGCCTCGGCGCCGTGCGCGATGGCATCCTCCATCCGCGCGAGGAGCGCGGCATAGCGCTCGGGGATGCCCCCCTCCACCATGAGGCGGGCCGAGTCGTCGCGGCTCACGCGCACGTGGCGCTTCGGCTGGCCGGTCGCGCGGGTGAGGATGCTGGCGATGTCGTCGTAGCTCAGCGCCTCGGGTCCGGTGAGGTGGTGCGCGGTGTCGTGCGGCTGCGCGTCGGCGAGGGCCCGGGCGGCGACCTCGGCGATGTCGAGGACGTCGACGAACCCGACGCGCCCGTCGCCCGTGGCGGTGGTGACCGTCCCGTGCTCCTCCAGGCTCTTGCCGTGCAGGTGGTGCGTGCCGAGGAGGTTCTGCATGAACCAGGAAGGCTGGAGCACCGTCCATTCGGGGGCGCGCTCGCGCAGGGCCTGGTGGACCGTCCCCAGCCCCGGCGCGCCCTCGGGAATCGCGGAGGAGCTGAGCAGGACGACGCGGCGCACCCCGCGCGCGAGCGCCTCGTCGATGAAGGGCAGCATGATGGAGTCCGGGTCTTCGACCGCAGCCGGAGCGATGAGGTACATGCGGTCCACCCCCTGGAGCGCCGGCCCGTGGGTCGAGGCGTCGCTCCAGTCGAAGCGCACCTGCTCGGCGGCGCCCTCCGGGGCCTGACGGCTGCGCGTGGCCGCGCGGACGAGGACGCCGGACGCCGCGAGGCGCTCCGAGATGCGGCGGCCCGTGTTGCCAGAGGCGCCGATGACGAGGACGCGCGGGGTGGGGCGGTCGTGGGATGTGGTCGGCGTCATCGGGCATGCTCCGCGCTGGGCTGGGAGAGGACGCGGGCGCGGGGCGCGCGGGGTGGGGTGGTTCCGTGGCGAGGGTGGTTCATGGGGGTGCTCCGTGGCGAGGGTGGTTCATGGGCGTGAGGTGGACGGAGCATGGCGCGGGCGCTATCGAGGCTCCATGTCGGTGCGTCCAGCGTTCTTGTCCGAGCGTCCCTCCGGCTCTCCCGGGTACCCCGACGTGCTGTCGGACGTGCTGGAGACGCTGCGCTTCACGACGCTCCTGTTCGGGCGCTTCGAGCTGAGCGCTCCCTGGGCGCTGCGCGTTCCGCAGAAGGCGACGTCGTCGTTCTACGTGCTGGCCCGGGGACGGGTGCGGTTGCAGGTCGACGGGATGGAGCAGCCCCTGCGGCTCGCCGCTGGCGATGTGGCGCTCGTGCCGCACGGGGCGGCGCACACGATCGACGATGGCGCGCGGAGCGGGCAGAACACCCTGAGCCCCGGAGAGCTGCTCTCCGTGGGGCACGTGGGCGGTCCTCTGTCGCCGCCGGTGCGGCTGGGGGGCGGGGGCGCGGAGAGCACGGTGGTGTCGGGGTGCTTCCGCTTCGCCGCGGCAGGGCGGAGCCCGCTGCTCGCGGCGTTTCCACCTGCCGTGCGCGTGGCTTCCGAGCACGTCCAGGCATCCCCTTCGCTCGCGGCGACGGTGCAGCTCCTCCTGGCGGAGAGCGCATCTCCCGGGCAGGGGACGGCGCTCGTCCTGGGGCGCCTCGCCGATGTGCTGCTCGTCCAGGTGCTGCGCCTGCGCGCGCTCGACGAGGAGAAGGAGCCGGGCGGGTGGCGGGCGCTGGCCGATCCGGCCATTGGCGCGGCGCTGGGGATGATCCACGCGCGTCCGGGGGAGGCGTGGAGCGTGGAGCGCCTCGCGGCGGCCGTGGGGCTCTCACGCTCGGGGTTCGCGGCGAGGTTCCACGAGCTGGTCGGGGCGCCGCCCATGCATTACCTCGCAGAATGGCGGATGGCGAAGGGGGCGCAATGGCTCCGGGAGACGAACGACTCCATCTCCCTCATCGCGGAGCGCGCGGGCTACGAGAGCGACGCCGCCTTCAGCAAGGCCTTCAAGCGGTGGATGGGCATGGGGCCCGGCGCTTACCGGCGCACCCAGGGGCCCGGGCGAGGCGCCGCGGAGGAGATGCTGGTCCGCGGCTCCGGTGCCGCGTGAGGACTGGCGGGTAGGCGCGGCGCGGGCGCGGAGGGCGTCACTCGGTGCGGAGGCCGGTGCAGCTCCGGTCGACGATGACGCGATTCGTGTCGGGGCTGACGCGGACACTGGTGATGCCGTTGTCCTTCGCGTCGAGGAGCCAGACGGTCAGCGTGCCGTCGGACTTCCGCCCCTGGGAGCTGATGGAGTTGCCGCTGACGCTGGAGCGCGTGCCGCTGCTGAAGCCGGGCTTCTCGCCGTAGAAGACCGGGACCGTCTTCGAGCATTCGCTGCGGATCTGGACGCTGATGGGAATCGGCTTCGAGGGCGGGGGCGGGGGGCTGTCCTGCTTCGGGGGGCTCTGGAAGCCGCCGCCCGAGGAGGAGGCTTCAGGCTCGCTGGGGCCGCTGGACGGCGGAGGGCCGTTGGGATCCGAAGCCTGCGCATTCTGGAAGCGGGGGTCGGCGGGGTCGTACGGCTGGGTGGGGACGAGGAAGTAGCAGCCGGCGAGGCAGGGAGTGAGGACCGTGAGCGCCGACAGCGTGAGCGCGCGGAGGGGGAAAGACATGGCGGGGACCGTGTGGGACCGGCCAGAGCGCGTCAAGGCGCAAGGCGCGTCGCCGCGCGACAGCTTGCGCTGTCCTTCCCGGTGCCGATGTGGCTCAGCTCGAGGAGGTAGGTGCCTGCCTCGGCGCCCTCAGCGATGCCCGCGCAGAAGCTCAGGTCGAGGTTCTGCAGGCGCAGCGGGCCGGTCGTGGTGAAGAGGACGTGGATGCCGTCGCGAAAGTCGTGAACGATCCGCGCGAGGGCGCGACCGTTGGAGTCTAGGGCGATGGGGCCGAGGGTCGCCTGCCACTCCGGAGTTCCGTCGCCGCGGAGGGACATCAGGGCGAGTTGTTCGGTCAAGCTCGGGGTGAGAGGGATGCTCGTGAGCGAGGCCTCGCAGGCGGCCCCGGTGGTGCAGCGGTGCACGTCCACGGAGAGCGCCCCGCCCAAGGCGAGCACCGCCGCGGTAGCAGCGTCGCTGCAGCGCCGGGCCTCCACGAGGGCGCCCACCGCGGTCGCGCCCGGCGCTGAAGAAGCGAGGCGCAGGCTCCACATGGCCCCGTCGGGTGTGCCGCACCCGGAGCCGCGGTTTCTGTCGAGGCGGACGATGAACCCGTCCTGCGTGGTGCCGCCGGCGTCGTAGAGGGTGGTCGAGGGGTCGCTGGCGCTGAAGGGCCAGCGTTCACGGCCGGCGCGGCCAGCCCAGTAGCCGTTGCAGGTGGGCGTCGTCATCATGGAGAGCGCCAGGCCTTGCTGCGCGTCCGCATCACCCAGCCGGTCCGAGCCCACGAAGGAGAGCTGATTGCAGGAGCCAGTGGGGCTGGGGCTCCAGATGAAGGCGTTGTCGCTGTCCGGAAGCGCCCCTCCCGCGCCACCTCCGCCAGGTCCGCCTCCTCCGCCCCCCGCGCCGCCAGCACCGCCCGCGCCGCCAGCGCCGCTGCCTCCGGCGCCCTCGCCTGGAGGGCACACGCCCGCGGCGTCCACGACCGCGGTGGTCCCAATGCAGCCGTGACATGCCGGCGTCTCGGCGCGCGCGGTTCCTGTCACGAACCAGGTGCCCTGGCCCTTTGCGAGGGCGAGCGCGGCGTCTTGCGCACCAGGAGCTCCGGGCAGGGCGGTGGCCACTTCCAGGACACCTCCTGCCGCGTAGCTGGCGAAGAAGGTGTGCCCGCGCGCCTCGACCGGCGAGGACGCGGGGCTCTCGAAGCGCGTGAGGGCGCCACCCAGCGAGCCCGCGATGGCCACGCGGCCCTCCTCATCCGCGTCCACCGCATTCACGCGCAGCACGCCCGCGGCGCCTGGGTCCTGCGTCGAGGCGCGGCGCGCCCACGCCGTGCAGAACCGGTCGCCGCGGATCTGGAGCGCGGCAACGAACAGGGTGTCGGTGGCGCCGTTCTCCTCCTCGAGGATGACGCTCCCGCTCTGGTCGCAACCCATGGGTAGGGAGAGCGGGCCGCCGCGGAACGTGCCCGCGACGAAGGCCGAGGTCCCCGCCGTGTGCCGCGCGTGCATCGGACCGGTGAGGGCGACGCCGCTTGCCTTGGTGATCCTCGTCCGCGCCCCACACGTGCCCGCCCAGGGAGCGTAGGCGATGACATCGATGCCGGGATCCATGTTCCCGGGCAATGCACACGGGCCACTCTCTGCGCTGGCTGATGACGCCGGCGCAGGAGGCAGCACGACGAAGAGGTTACCCTCGCTGGGTGGCGCACAGAACGTCGGCGAGGGCCCGGCGTCGGGGCTGCCACCACCACCGCCCTGGCCCTCCACGAGCGTGTACTCGTCGAGCCCGAGGCACCCCTCGCAGCCGCTCAGCGTGAAGCCCCCGAGCACTGCCAGCGTCAGCAGACCGCGTCGTCGCATGGCGTCTCCTTCAAAAGGTCACCCGGAGCGTGCCCCCGGCGAAGCTCGGACCGACGACGGGCGCGGCGTTCACCGCCGTCCCGCTGCGCCGGAAAGCCGTCGAAAAGAGCGACATCACCAGGCCGCCCGCGAGGAGTGGCGTGCCCACCCCGACGAGCACCACGGAGGCGCGCTCGGCGCCCCGCGCCCTGACGAGGTGCTCGCCGCCAGGGCTGTCCTCGTAGCAGATCTTGCTGGGGCACTCCTCGTCGAGTTTGGCGGCGTCGTTCGCGGCGACCAGCCACGAGATCCCGGCGGCCATGAACGCCACGACGCCCAGGCCACCGAGCACGCTCGCGCCCGTGACGAGCGCCGTGTGCGGGTTGCTCCCCCCGGGCGCCGGGGGCGGGGTCGGGATCTCCACCGGGCGAGGGTCCACCTCCGGCGGCGTGGCCTCGGCCTCGGCCGCCGTCGGGTGGGAGACCTGCGCGCGCGCCGCGGTCGGGGCGAGCGCGACGGCGGTGACCATCAGCAGTGCGCCCAGCGGGTATCGAGGCATTCCCATCGTCTCCTCCTCAGAACCGGCCCAGCGCCGACAACCCTCGAAATGACGGCCCCGCGACCGGGGTGACGTGCACGAGGCCCTGCCGCTCACGCACCACCTTGTAGCGGCGGTTCAGGGCGCCCCAGAGGATGCCTATCGCACCTCCCGCCTGGATCACGCCGTCGGCGATGAGGAGTCCCGCCGCCGCGGGATCTGGCTCCAGGGTGCCGAGCGCGATGAAGGGGCCGACGACCGGAAAGTAGAGGGGCGTCCAGTCTGCCGCGGAGTGGCCCCCCAGATCCGCGTCCGTGGCGTCCGAGGCGAGGCTCCCCACCAGCGCCGAGGTCAACCACCCGGCCGTGAGCAGCCCCAAGCCCACGCCGATGAGGTAAGCGTTGACGTTCGAGTCCAGCGCATAGCCGTCGGGCGGGGGGACGTCCGGGTCCCAACCGTAGATCACGAGCGGTGGCTGGGGACGGGCCGGCGCCGCGGGAGCTGGCGCGCCGTATCCAGGGGGCGGGTACCCATAGGGTGGTGGTGGATAGCCAGGCTGTGCATAGCCAGGCGGTGGATAGCCAGGCGGTGGATAGCCGGGCGGTGGGTAGCCGGGCGGCGGATAGCCAGGCTGTGCATAGCCAGGCGGCGGATAGCCGGGTGGTGGGTATGCAGACGGCGGTGATTGCGGATAGCCAGGCGGCGGATACCCAGGTTGGCCCCGGCCAGGCGGCGGCGGATACCCAGGGGGCGGATACCCAGGCTGCCGGGGGTTTCGGGGCTGCCCATCGCCAGGCGGCGGCGGAACTGCAGGCTGCGCGTAGCCAGGTTGCTGCGGGTCGTCAGGCGACGGGGTGGAGGCGGCAGGTGCAGGCGGAGTCCTCGCCGAGGGCGGTGTGGGCGTCTGCGCATGGGCCGCCACGTTCGCGAGCGCGGCAGCGAACGAGAACGACACGGTGAGCGCGATCTGCCTCATGAAGAAAATCCCTGCGTCCCCATCTTCATACGCGCTCCCCCCTCGGGTGCAGGACAGCGAACGCCCTGGTTGGTGTCAAGCCGCCAGCATCGCGGCATGCGCTGCACGCGCTGCAGAAGTACGCGGGCGCCCATGACCTGGAGGGATTTGACGCAGGGCTCCGTGACATCTGCGCCAGCGCGGTGAGGTCGCGCGGATACGGGCCTGACGCGCATGAGGTGAGGTGCCGTGACACCTGCCCAGGAACACCCCGTGACATCCCGCATCGACCTGCTGTCCCCCGCGCTGAAGCAAGACCCCTACCCCGTCTACGCGGAGATGCGTCGCAGCGCGCCCGTGTGCCAGGTGGATCCGGGCGGGATGTGGGCGGTCGCGCGGCATGACGATGTGGTGCACGTCCTCAAGAACCCGCAGGTGTTCTCGTCGCGAGGCTTCCGGGTGGCGACCAACCCGCCGTGGCTCGGGGGCAACCCGCTCTCCGAGTCGATGCTCACGATGGATCCTCCCGAGCACGGGCGGCAGCGGGCGCTCATCAACCGCGCATTCCTCGGCCCGGCCATGGCCCGGCTGGAGCCGCGGGTGCGCGCGTTCGCCGAGCAGACCGTGGCCGCGCTGCCCCTCGGAGAGCCCTTCGACATCATGCCGCCTTATGCGCTGCGCATCCCGGCCTACGCCATCGGCGAGACGCTGGGGCTCGACCCCGCCATGCACGCGCAGCTCAAGCGCTGGGCAGACCTCATCACCGGCGGGGTCACGACAGTGCGTCCGGACGACGAGGTGCGCAAGCAGATCGCGCGCGACGCCGTGCGGGAGTTGCGGGCCCACTTCAGCGATCTCCTGGAGCAGCGCCGGCGCAGGTGGCACCGCGCATCGTGATGGAGGACGTGGAGCTCGGCGGCGTGCACCTTCGGGCACGGCATCCACTTCTGTCTCGGGGCGCAGCTCGCGCGCATGGAGGGGCGGCTCGCGCTGGAAGCGCTGCTCGATCGGTGTGCGCAGATCACGCGGGGCCCCGAGCCCATGACCTGGCACCGCACCCTTGTCGTGCGCGGACCCGGCGTGCTGCCGGTGGTGCTGCACCCGGCTGGGTGAGCGTCCTTCAGCGTGACGGTTTGGTGAGCCGCATGAGCTGCCCGCCCACGAAGTTGGTCCAGTAGACGGCATCGCCGTCCACGGCGATGGCTTCGGGATCGTTCTGGCCCTCGGCGAGCACCTGGGGCTCGACCATCACGCCGTCCTTGGGCGCGCGCAGGATCCGCCCCTCGGTGGCCTCGGTCCAGTACACGTAGGCGTCGTCGATGGCGATGGCCGGGAACACGCCGTTCCCGGTCGCGATGTCCCGGATGCCCCCCTCGCCGCCGCTACCGCCAGCGCCACCGCTGCCGCCAGCGCCGCCCTCGCCGGAGGTGACCCCGGGCTTGGTCACCGCCCGCACCCGGCCGTCGTCGACCCAGTAGACGGTGCGCTCGTCCACGGCGAGGCCATTGGGGCGGCGCGCGAGCTGGTTCTCGGCGGTGAAGAGGGTCTCCGGGGCCACGTCCGTCGCGCTCTTGGAGGCCCACCGGATGTAGCCCTCGCTGGCGTTGTCGTTGCGCACGATCCAGTAGACGTTGGTCTGGTCCACGACGACGTGGGTCGGGTCGTACTGGTTGGAAGAGATGGTGGCGGTGGTGAGCGTTCCCTTGCGGATGCGGGTGATGCGGCGATCGCCCGGGAGAGACACGAAGACGTGCTGGCCATCCACCGCGATGCCGTAGGGCCGGTTGTAGGCGCACACTTCCAGGAGCGGGGTCGGATCTCCACCCGCCTTGAGCAGGCTCAGCACCCGATCCGGCGCGTAGTCGGGGGCCGAGGGGCTGTCACAGGGGCCGTCGATCTGGGCCTGCGTCCAGTAGATGGTGTCGAGGTCCATGGCGAGGCCGATCTCGACCTCGGCAGGCGTCGGGGTGTTGGGATCCGAGAGGGTGGCGAAAGGCTCGGTGTCGCCGCCGCGCTTGGGGATCTTCCAGACGCCGCGCGCTCCCGCAGCCTCGGTCACCCAGTAGACGGAGGTGTCGTCCACGACGAGGGCGTGCGGCAGGGCGCCAGCTTGTTCGGACAGCACGACGAGCCCTCCTGGCTCACCGCCCGGCCAGAGCTCGTGATCGTCCAGCCCCGCGATGACCGCGCATCCCCCCGACATCGCGGCGATGCCGAGGAGCCACGCCGCTGCCCGACGCCGGCTCACCACCTGCCCCCGAGCCCGAGCGCTGCATGCCCCGGGGCGACGTTCGGCGAGACCCAGAGGGTGGCGCCCTGACGGTGGCGCGCACTGGCCGCGCTCTTCGTCGGTGGTGAGGTGTCCTTCGCCGGTTTCGCGGTCAGGTAGAGCACCGCGCCTCCCGCCAGGAACACGCCTCCGGCGATGAAGGCGACGGTCGACAGCCCCGCAGAGGTGTGGGCGTCGTCGCTGGCGTCGAGCCCCTCCTGATCGCAGTACCTCCCCGTGCAGTGCTCGGAGATGGTGCCTTTCTGCACGAAGGTGCGCACGCCGAGGTAGGTGCCGAGGCCGACCCCGACGACGCCGACGCCCATCGCCACGAGGCCCATGGTGCGCCGGGTGGGGGGCGTGAAGATCGCCGCGAGCCCGCCGTCGTCCGGCGCCGCGGAGGATGCGTCCTCAAGCGCCGGGATGGATACGTCGAGGCTCGCAGGGCCGGCCGGCACCTGGATTTGCGTCGCCCAGCGCTGCTTGCCGGGCGCTGTCACCTCGACCTGGTAGGGGCCAGGATCGAGGGGAATTTTGGAGCCCAGGGTGGCGGCGCCGAGCTGCTTGTCGCCGATGCGGATGGTCATCTCCGGAGCTGCGCCTCCCGCCGCCTGGAAGACGACCCGGGAGAGCTTCGTCTCCAGCTCCGCGGCGCGCGTGCGGGCAAAGTCGGCGCGCGCCTCCTGCTTCGCGGTGGTGGCCAGGCCTGCCGCCTGGTTGAACTCCGCCCACGCCGAGGCCATCTTCCCCTCCTCCTCGTGGCAGCTCGCGAGGTTGAGCAGCGTCCCGAGCTTGGGCTCGAGGCGCTGGCTCTCGGCGAACTTGGCGCACGCTTCGCTGGTCTTCCCCTCTTCCAGCAGGGCGCGCGCCTCCCGGAACAGCGCCTCGGCCGCCGCCTTCTCGACCGCGCCCTGCGCGCGCGCGACACCTGGGCTGCACAGCGCGAGCAGCACCGGAGCAAGGCGCATTGCTACCGCAGGAGCGCGCTCTCTCATGGCTTCTGTCCGTACCTGTACACCCACGCCCCCGGAATTCTATGCGTCATCGCGCGCTCCGAGGCAGGCATGTGCACGCTGGGGAACCTCGATCAACCCGGGAGGTGAGGGGGGCCGGGATCGAACACCGCTGCTGGCGTGATTGGGGATGACCCTGACGGAGTCTGACGAACGATCCTGAGCCTCTGGCAAGGCTTAGCCCGGAGGCCGGGAAACCCAGTGCAGGCGCTACGCTCGTTCTTCGCGCAGCAGGAGGATGCTGGCCAACGGTGCTACCGCCAGCAGCTTCCTTTTGCGTCGCTTCTGTCATCCCGTACGCTCACTTTCTCGCGCCCCCGGCATCCAAGCAGGGGCACGTCAGCATAACCACAGCCAAGCGGTCCGTTGAACCCTCGCTTCCTGCCGAAACATCTTGAACCTTCCCGCCTGCGTGTGCTGGGAACCCTCTGCAGCGCCCTCGCGCTGTTCTTCCTCGGCATCGGCTGCCGCGATATCTCGCGGCCACCCTGCTCACGCCCCGATCTCAGTGGCTGCCCCATCGATGCGGTCTATGTGGACGGCAACGCGAAGGTCGGCGGGGGCGACATCGAGGGCGCCATCGCCACAGCCGAGTCGTCGCGCCTCCTCGGGGGCGCGCTCGAGAATGTGCCCATCCTCCGCATCCTGGATGTGGTGAGCGTGAAGTACGAGCGCTTCGACCGCTTCGTGCTGGAGCGGGACCTCGCCCGGGTCGAGCGCTACTACCAGGCGCGCGGGTATTACAGCGCCAGGGCGCGCGCAGGCCGGGTGCACCGGATCGAGGACCGCGAGGGCGGGCGCGTCGCCGTGGAGATCGTGGTCGAGGAGGGGGTCCCGGTGGTGGTGGGGGCCATTGAGACGCCGATGGCGGATCGGCCGCGGCTCTTCAAGGACAAGCCGGCATGCCAGCGAGATCTGGGCAAGCATCCCGTGCGGCTGGAGTGGTCCGACGCGATCGCCAACGACATGCGCAGGGTGCTCGGTGCGGTGGTCGAGGCGCGCAACAACGTGGAGGCGGGCGAACCTTTCGACGAGAGCACCTACGAGGACACCAAGGGGCTGATCCTCCGCGCCCTCACGGAGCGCGGCTTCCCCTACGCCAAGATCGAGGGCTACGTCTGCGTGGACCTCGTCGCGCGCAAGGCGCAGGTGACCTACCAGATCAAGATGGGGCCGCGCTCCAGGTTCGGGCCCGTGAAGATCGAGGGGCTCGACGAGATCCCCGAGCGGCCCATTCGCGCTGCGATCAAGGCCATCGAGGGAGAGCCGTTCTCCACTGACAAGCTGGACGATTCGCAGCGGGCGCTGTCGGAGTTCGGCGTGTTCGGGGCCATCGACATCGAGATCGGGCGCTCACCCGAGGGTGAGCCGGAGAACCCCGTCGTTCCGATCACCTTCAAGCTGCAGCCGGCGAGGCTGCGCTCGGTGAAGCTCGGGGGCGGCGGCGAACTCGGTGGCCGCACCGAGGTCCATCTCGTCGCTGGCTGGGAAGACCGGAACTTCCTCGGCGGGCTGCGCCGCTTCACGGTCGAGGCCCGCCCCGGTCTGGTCTTCTATCCGACCACCATCTCCACCCTCTTCGACGATCTCCCCTCGGACGTGCTGTTCGAGGCGCAGCTCAAGGCCGAACTCCGCCAGCCAGACGTCATCGATCCGCGCACCACGGCGGTGTTCCGCGGCGCGCTGCGCCGTTACCGGCTGCAGAGCAGCCAGTTCAACCGCGAGGACGTGGTCGTCGAGGGCAAGGAGAAGGTCGTCGGTTACTACGAGTACTCCGGCGCCGTCGGCCTGGAGCGCCCCTTCCTCAGGAACGACATCCTCACGGCGGCTCTCTACTACAACCTGCAGCTCAACCAGCCGTTCGCATACATCAACGGCCCGCCCCCCGCCGGTTTCCGGACCCTGCTCCTTCCCTACCTGCAGAGCGTCGTCACCCTCGACCTGCGCCGGGACTCGGACGGCAAGCTCACCCGCATCGCGCCCCACAAGGGCTTCTGGGCGAGCGTCGACGCCGAGCTCGCGGGGTACATCTTCGGGGACGCCAACGACGTGCGGCTGCAGCCCGAGATCCGCGGCTACCTCCCGGTCACCAAGAAGACCACCCTCGCGCTGCGCTTGATGGTGGGCATGCTGTTCCCCACCAACTACGGCACGGCCTTCACGGACCCGGACTCGACCGAGATCCAGCGCGCGAGAGACCTGCAGGTCCTGCAGTTCCGCGCGTTCTTCAGCGGTGGGCCCAACAGCAACCGCGGCTATCCCTACAACCAGGTGGGCCCACACGACAACGTGCCGAGCCTGACCGGCCTGACCAACGGGCTGGTGCCCACCGGCGGCCTCTCGCTGTGGGAGGCGAGCGTCGAGCTGCGGACCCCGATCGTGGGCGACCTCGGCGCCGCGTTCTTCCTCGACGCCAGCGACGTGACCCGCACCGAGGTCACCTACCGCCTGACGCACCCGCACCTGAGCACTGGCCTCGGCCTGCGCTACGCGACGCCCATCGGTCCACTGCGCGTCGATCTCGGCTTCCGCATCCCCTGCGTCCAGGTGGCGGGTGTCTGCCCGAACGAGCCCCTCCCCGTCGGCGAAGGCAAGCCCGACGAGCTGCTCGGTCTCCCCCTCGCCTTCAACCTGGGCATCGGAGAGGCGTTCTAGCGAGAGCCTCTCCCCGGCGCTCCGCAGGGAGTCAGGGAAGCGGGCTCTGTTCCATGACCTGTGGGATCAGCGAGCCGCGGGCCTTCACGAACAGGCGCGCCATGCCCTCGATGTAGGGCGCCTCGGGGCCAGTGAAGTAGCCGATCTCGGCGAGGCGCTGCGCAGCTCCCCGAGGGTCTGCCACGTCGCAGCGGGCGAGGACCGAGTAGTAGCTGTTCGCAAGCAGGCGCCAGTAGGCCTCGGCTCCCTCCTGGGGCGTCTCGAAGACCCGGAACCACATGTCGACGCGCGCCCATCGGTCGGGTCCCTTCATCAGGCGCTCGCTCATGCGCCTCACGCAGACCCGGCCCGGAGGCCTCGGCTTCGGCACGTTGGGCGGGATGGAGAACGTCAGGTGGCCGAGGTTGTTGCCGTAGATCGCGTCGCCCCGGTCTTGCTCGAAGGCGCAGTGCGCCCAGGCGCAAGCCCAGCGATCTGCGTGCGGCGCCCTCCCGAAGTGGCGGATGTGGCCCTCGCGAAGGACCTCGGCGAGCTGGAACGAGGTGAGCGGCGTGGGCTCGCAATCGGGCAGGGCGGGCTGGAGCCCCGCGAGCGTTTCCGGGAGCTGGACCTGCTGCGGTGGCCGCAATGCAGGTTCAGGGGCCGGCGCACGCGCTGATGTCGAGACCGCCGGTACCGCTGCGGACACCGCAGACGCCACGGGTGATGCGGGCAGCGGCGCGGGGGCCCACGCAACCGGCGCCAAAGCCGTTGCCACCGCCATCGACGAGGCGGGTGGAGAGGACTGGCCGAGCACCGCGCTTGCCTCAAGGGTCGACGCACCCGAGGACAGGGTGGCTGCCTCTGTCTCCGGCGCCGTGGTCGGCTCCTGCGGCTCCTGCTTCTCGCAGAGGAGGGACGCGGACTCCGGCCCGCGCGCAGGTGTGGCGGCCGTGACCGCCGCGATGCCCGGAGCTGCCGTGGCTGCTGGTGGGGAGGGTGCGTCCGGGAGAGGCATCGCCTCCGGAGAGGGCGTCTGGGTCGTCTCCGCCAGGAGGGCGTGCGCTCTCGCCGCCTCCATGCCTCGAACCACGGCGAAACCGAGGACGGCGGGCACGGCGACGAACAGGAGCCAGCGCACCGGCTGACGCACCGGGCCCACCACGGGCTCTTCACTCGGAGCTGAGCTATCCGCCATCCGTCGCTGGAACGTTAGACCAGCTCCAGCCCGAGGCCACGTTCTTGCGTCGCGTTTCGGTTATTTGGCCGGAACACCCGATCTCGGGGTGCTCAGCCTTCCTCTTCCTCGATGCTCCAGGCCTGCAGCGCGGTGATCCCGATCGCCGTGGCGCAGCAGGCGCAGAGCGGCGGCTCTTCGCGGCGCACCTCGTCGCCCCGGACCCACACGTAGAGGCCATGGCCCGCCGCCTCGCCCTCGATCACCTCGTCGCAGGCGTCGCAACGAAGCTCATGGGTCACGGCCTCCGCCTCGCGTGCGCGCAGCGCCGCATCAGCGACGGCGTCAATCGCGATGGCGACCAGACGCGGAGTGCTCACCGCAGCGCTCTTGGCTGCGTTCCTCGCGGTCATCTCGGCAGCGCTTTCGATCACCCTGCTCACCTCCACCGACACTCCTGAATCTAACTCAGGCCATGGCGGGACGCACGCATGGGATTGAAACGTACGGCCGTTCAGGCCTGGCCTTCCTGGAGTATGACGAGAGAACAGAGCGCCAGGGCAGGCTCGACCCGGACGAGAGTTCCCACAGAGGCGCACCTGAAAGCTCCGCAACGGCCCGGTCGTACGCGGGACCACCAGGCCAGGACGTCCGCGGTGCGTCGCGGGCTCAGGCAGCGCTCGCCGCGTCGCCCTCGGAGGTGCTCTGCTCCGGTTCCTTGGGGCGGACCGGCCGTTCCAGCGCGCTCTCTTCGAGCAGCTCGGCGATGTCGAGCTGGCGCACGTCTTCTTCCTTCCCGTGCGCCTTCAGGCCGTCAGAGATCATCGTCTGGCAGAAGGGGCACGCCGTGGCGATGGTCTTCGCTTCGGTCTGGAGGAGCTGCAGCGTGCGCTTCACGTTCACGCGATCTTTGTTCTGCTCCTCCATCCAGAACTGCGCGCCGCCAGCCCCGCAGCACAGGCCCTTCTGACGGCTCCAGCCCTCGACCTCCACCAGCTCCAGCCCCGGGATGGCCTGCAGCACGTCGCGAGGCTGCTCGTAGATCTCGTTGTAGCGGCCGAGATAGCAGGAGTCGTGGAACACCACCTTCTGATCGAGCCGCTTCTTCGGGGCGATCTTCTTCTCGGCCACCAGCTTGAGCAGGTAGTCCGTGTGGTGCACGACCTCGAACTTCGCGCCGAAGTCCGGGTACTCGCGCGCCAGGGCGTTGAAGCAGTGGGGGCAGGTGGTGATGATCTGCTTCACGCCGCCCTGCTCCTTGTAGCCGTTCAGGGTCGTGGTGTTCTGCTCGGCCAGCATCGCGAACAGGTACTCGTTCCCCGCCCGCCGCGCGGGGTCGCCCGTGCAGGTCTCCTCCTGCCCGAGGATCGCGAACTCCACGCCCGCCATCTGCAGGAGCCGCGCCGTGGCGCGCGCAATCTTCTTCGCGCGATCGTCGTAGCTCGCCGCGCACCCCACCCAGAACAGCACCTTGGTGTCGGGCTTGTCGGACATCATGGGGATGTCGAGCCCCTCGGCCCAGTTGGCGCGATCGAGGCGGGCCATGTTCCAGGGGTTGCCGTTCACCTCCATGGCCTGGAAGGGGCCGTTGAGATCGTTCGGAATCTCCCCCTTCACCAGCACCAGGTTCCGCCGCATCGACACGATCTTGTCGACGTAGCTGATCATCACCGGGCACTGCTCCTCGCACGCCCTGCAGGTGGTGCAGGCCCAGAGCACGTCCGGGTGCACGACGTCGCCGATCAGGTTCAGGGCGCGTTTACCGTTCGCGCCGTTCGCGCCTTCTGCGCCGTCAGCAGCCGCCTCTGCCGGCGCCTCGGCCTCGGCCGACGCTTCGCTGCCCTCGCCTTCCTTCTTCTCCCCGTCCGCGGCGCCGCTCTTCTTCGCGGCGTCCTTCTTCGCCTTCTCCGCGACCAGCTCGGCCTCGCTGCCGTACAGGTGATCCCGCAGGTTGAGGGTGAGCTGCTTGGGGCTCAGCATCTTGCCCGTCTTGTGCGCGGGGCAGTTGTCCGTACAGCGCCCGCACTCGGTGCAGGTGTAGAAGTCGAGGATCGCCTTCCAGGTGAAGTCCTCGATCCTGGCGATGCCCACCGGCTCCGCCTTCTCGGGCTCCTCCGCGGCCTTCATCACCATCTCGCCGAGCGCCTCGGCATTGTCGGCGACCTTCGGCAGGCGCCCGCGAGGCGCCATGTCGCGCGTGAGCACGTTCGGGATCGCGGTGATGATGTGGAAGTGCTTCGAAAACGGCAGGATGTTCAGGAACACCAGGACCAGCGTCGCGTGCGTCCAGAACCCTGCGTGCGCCACGATCACCAGCGGCAGCGGTCCGAGGCCCGAGAGCAGGACCGCCGCGAGCGACCCCGCAGGGCTCGGGAAGGGAGCCCAGTGGGGCCCCGTCGGATCGGCGGGCACGCCCGACATGGGCGCGATCACCTTGGCGATGCTTCCGCACAACCCGTCGTCCCCCGCTGCACACTTCATCGTGCCGTAGCTGTGGTGGAGGGCGGTGAGGGCGCCGTCGTAGACGATGTCCGCCCCCATCATGGTGATGATGATGCAGAGGATGAGCAGCCCCTCGCCCGAGAGGGTCATGCGGGGGAGCTTCTTCACCGCCCGGAAGTAGATGAACACCAGGGCGCCGAAGATGACCATCAGCGCCACGACATCCTTCACGAAGTCGTAGAGGTGGCCGAGGGGCAGCTCGAGCCCGCCGATGTGAAGCGGCTCGGGCCCCAGGATGAACATGTTGAACGAGGGAACGAAGCCGCGTCCCCAGAGCATGACGGAGCGCAGCAGGAGCACGATGAAGCCGATGAAGATGAGCTTGTGAGCGAGCCCGGCGAGCGGGTAGTAGCTCATCTTCTTCTGGGCGAAGGCGTAGACCCAGACGCCCTTGAGCCGCTCTCCGAGCCGGTCGAATCGCCCCTCCGGGCGCCCCACCATGAGAAGCTTCAAGCGACGGTTGGCGCTCCACGCGAAGAACGCGACGAGGCCGACGATGGTGATGGCCATCCAGATGGGATTCATGGGCTCTTCCAGAGTGGTGTAGGGCGGGAACGCACCAGCCGTCAACCTGCAGCGCCGGTGATCCGCGCCGTCACAGCGTGAACTCGAACGTCTTCTCCTCGGTCGACGCCCCGGGCGACAGCTCCAGCCGCATCGCGAACGCCCGCTGCCCCACGCGCGCGCTGAGCTGTACCCCCACGGGCGCGGTGGCACCGTTCAGCTTGTCGAGCCGCACCACCACCCGGTATCTCCCGCGCGCCGGCTCACCCTCGGCCAGGAACACGTTCTCCACGTTCTGCCCCTGGCATTCACCGCTCACCCGCGGGCAATCGCGGTCCTTCATCAGCCCCGAGGCGGTCGGCTCCCCGATGCGGGAGAGCTCCCCCGAAGGGTCGTAGACGTTCAGGTCCACGTCGGCTTCGGCGGCCTCCCACGCCACCGTGAACTGCAGGACCCCAGTGTGGAGGCCGCACCCCTCGTCGATGATCCCGTTGCAGTTGTTGTCCCGCGCGTCGAAGCAAAGCTCGACCCCCGTCGGGGTGCACGCCGTCTCCAGGCCCACTCCCTGGGACACGGTGACGTCGCGCACCTCCAGCGCGTTGCGGGGCCGGCGCGATGGCACGTCGATGCACCCCACCGCGACGAGGGTCGAGAGCAACGAAGCCGCTCCCACGGCAGCGCGCACACCTCGCGGCATCTGCGCAGGCAGCCCAGCCCTCGAGAGCGCCGTCCGGGAGCTGGTCAGAAGGCGCCCGCGCACGAGACTCCACCCACGAGCGGCCCGCACCGGAGCCCGACGTGGGCCGGCTTCTTCGCCAGCGGTCCGTCCGGCGCGAGCAGGAACAGCGTCGTCCCCACGGCGAACAGCGCCCCGCCCGAGATCCCGAGCCACATGCTCGTGTCCCGCAGCGTGTCCGCCCGGTCGGCGTCGTTGTTGATGACCGCGCGATCGAACGTGCACAGTCGGTAGTCACCCTGCGCGCAGTTCGGGCCGTAGCTCTGCTCGTGCGCCGCCACGTCGCCCTCCACGGTGCGCCGCAGATCCGCGCCCGCGAGCGCCGTCACCAGCGCGGCCGCCCCGAGCGCCACCCCCGTCCCCGCGGCGGCGATCCCGATCTCCCGCTGCGCCGGGAAGATCTTCACGCCCTGGAAGCCCGGGTCCGGCGGGGGCGCCACCGGCTTCGACTTCGGTGGCGGCGGTGGCGGCGCGGCGGTCGGCCGAGGATCGAGGGTGATCTCCTCCTCCTTGCCGCCCTCCACGACGATGTCGTCCTTCGCGTCGAGGTGTCCGGGCGCCCTCACCACCACCGAATGCCCGCCCTCCGGCAGGCGGATCGGCCCCGACAACGGGAGTGGGCGCGGCGGATCGTCGTCGATCACCACCGTCGCGCCCTTCACCGAGGTGGTCACCGTCACCCGGCCGAAGTGCGTCAGCGCCTTGGCGAGCTGGTCCTCCACGTCGTTGCGGTCGTCCTCGGAGAGCGGCCCGAGCTGCGAGGCGAGCGCTGCCTCCAGCGCTTCCACCGCCTCGGCCCAGTGCTGCACGGCGAGGTGCGAGTAGCCCGTCATCCGCACGATCTGGGCGCTCGGGTAGAGTCCCCGCGCCTTCTCGAAGAGGGTCAGCGCCTTCGTGTAGTCGCTGATCTTGTACGCCGCGAGGCCGTCGCGCGCGGTCTGGCGCGCCAGATCGATCTCCTCTTCGGTCGCCTCGCGCCTGGGGATCCCCTGGTCCCCGCCAGCCGCGTCGGCCGGAGCCGGCGTCGCGTCTGCAGGTGATGCGTCCTGGGCCTGTGCCGTGAGGGTGCCACCAAGAGGAGAGACGCCAGAGGTCCACGCAGCAGCGCAGAGGGCAAGGGAGATCCGGGAAATGCGCATCGCAAGCATCAGAAATTGATGTCTTTCACCTTGGGTGCGGCAGGCACCCCGGGGACAGGCGGGAGCCAGCTACCCGGTTTGGCAGACTGAGTCGACGAGGTCTTCGTGGCGCTGCCTCCGCCAGGAGAGGCCGCGACGGGCGTCGCAGAGCCTGCGGGCCCTGCCTCGACCTCCGCGGAGGCCTCCGGCGCTGCGGCGGGGTCGGCCGAGGCAGCAGGGTCCGGCTGCGCTGCCGGGTCGGCCGGAGCCGCCGACTCCGCGGGAGGTGCGGCGGCCGGCGCTGCGCTCTCCACCGGCGCTGCAGGCGCTGTGATCTGTGCCTCACCCTCGGGGGCTGCCGCCATCGTGGTCGGCGCGGCCTCGGGCTGCTTGGGCTTGAGGAGCACCCACGCCCCCGCAGCGCCGCCCGCGAGCGCCAGCGCGATGCCCAGCCCCGCGAGCACCGGCCCCGCGAGGCCTTGCCGCTTGGCGGTCCCCGGTGGCTGGGTAGCCGAGTAGGGCGTGTTGGTCGTGCCCGGTCCCGACATGGGCGCCGCAGGCGCGCTCGCCGGCTGCACGGTGATCGGGGCATGGGACTGCGACAACAGGCCGAGCTGCGAGGTCCCCATCGCCGGTTGCGACGCGCCCGCGCCTCCTGGCTGCGACCCGCTCATCATGCCGGGGTGCGACATGCCAGGGTGCGACGCGCCGGGGTGTGACGGCTGCGAGCCCCCCATCGCCGCGTGCACCCCCGTCTGCCCCGGGTGCCCCGTCTGACCCGGGTAGCCAGGCTGCGAGGGCTGCGAGACGTTCATCGAGGGGTACGAGGCACCGAACGACGAGTGCGTCGCGTGGCCCGTCGCCGACACGCCGAGCGCGTCGGCGAGCTCCGCGATCATCACCGAGGAGTTCTCGTAGCGCTGCTCGACCTCACGGTTGCAGGCGCGCGCGAACCACGCATCGAAGCGGGGCCCAAGATGGGGCGCGAGCTGACTCGGGAGCTGCATCGGCTCGTAGAGGATCTCACCGATGAGCGCCGCCATGCTGTCGCTCTTCCAGTAGTTCCTGCCGGTGAGCAGCCGGAACGCGATGAGCCCGAGGGCCCAGCGGTCCGCCGGCGGTCCCACCTTCGTCGCGTGGCCACGGGCCTGCTCCGGCGACATGAACCAGGGCGTCCCGAAGATGGTGCCGTCCTGGGTAAGCTCCGCCGACGCGCCGTCCGCGAGCTTGGCGATGCCGAAGTCGAGGATCTTCACGCACGGCGACCCGTCCTCGCGGAAGGTGAGGAACAGGTTTGCCGGCTTCATGTCGCGGTGGACGATGCCCATGTTGTGGGCCTTGTCGAGCGCCCGCGCGATCTGCTGGAGGTAGACCACCACCTCGCCGGCGGGCAGCGCCCCGCGCCGCTTCAGCTCCGTGCCGAGATCACGCCCTTTGAGCTGCTCCATGACCAGGAAGGGCACGCCCAGCTCCTGGCTGATGTCCGCGTCCACGACGCGCACCACGTGCTCGCTCCCGATGCGCACCGGCGCCCGCGCCTCGGTGCGGAACCGCTCCACCGCCTGCGCGTTCTGCGACATGGACGGGTGGAGCAGCTTGAGCGCCAGCAGCTCGCTGGTGTTCACGTGACGAACACCGTACACGGCGCCCATGCCGCCCTGCCCGAGCAGGCGCTGCACCTGGTAGCGCCCGGCGATCATCGTCCCCGGCGCCAGCTCCTGGATCCCGCCGATGTGCCTCGGCTGCGCCGCCGCCACCTGCGCCGCGTGCCCCTGCGGCGCCGGCTGCCCCGCTGCAGGACGCGGCGGAGGCGGGGGCGGGATGGAGCCGCTCATCGTCGGCCGTCGCACGCCCTGCGCCGCGGCCCCGGGCGGGAGCGGGGGCGGGATGGAGCCGCTCAACGTCGGCCTTCGGATGCCCTGCGCTGCCCCGTTGGCGGGCGGCACGGGCGGGGGGATGGAGCCGCTCAACGTCGGCCTTCGGATGCCCTGCGCCGCAGCCCCGGGGAGCGGCATGGTGGGGGCGACCGGAGGCCCTCCTGCCAGCGATGCCGCGCCGCTCATCGAGGGCGCATAGGCAGGGCTCGGAGGTGCAGGCGGCTGCTGCACGGCGTGCATGCCGGTCGTCGAGGGCGTGGGCGCGGGGGCCTGCACGGCGCGCATGCCGGTCGTCGAGGGCGTGGGAGGCATCGCAGGCTGCTGCTGCGCTGCCGGCATCGCAGCCGTGAAGCTGGCCCTCGGCACGGCGGGCGGAGGCACGGAAGCCGGTCGCGGCGGCGACGATGGCCCACCCTCGGGCCGAGGTGGCGGCGGTGGGCGGTGCTGCGGGCTGTTGGGGACGTCGGGCACAGGCTACTCCGCCTACCAGACTAAGCGATCGTCGGGTTCACGCGCCAGCTTCCATACTACCTGTGGACACCAGGCAGGCGCGGCCTGCACGCAGCCCCAGAAACCTGCGGTCTGCCCGTGAATCCAAGGGTTCGAGGGCGAAACCGTCGAGGTGGTTCGTCGGAGCCGTCCGTTTCGACGAACGTTACGCCCTATCAGCGACCACCGCATTGGCGAGGCGGTGCTGGTGGCGAGTACCGACAGCGCGCCCTCATTCCGGCCAGGGGATCGGCCCCGTGGCCAGGGACTTCACGGCGGCCGCTAGCTCCATCGGCTCGATCGGCTTCTGCACGTGCATCTGGTAGCCGTGGGAGAGCGCCTTCACGCGGTCCTCCACGCGGCCGTAGGCCGTCAGCGCCAGGGCCGGGGTGCGGCCGACCTTGCGGGGGAGCATCTCGCGGACGCGGCGGATGAGGGTGTAGCCGTCCTCGCCCGGCATCGCGATGTCGGAGACCAGCAGAGAAGGCTCCCAGCCGCCTTGCAGGATGTCGAGGGCGGCGCGGGCCGAGCTGGCGGTGCGGACGTCGGCGCCGCAGCGGCGGAGCACGGCGGAGAGCATCTCCTGGGTGTCCTCGTCGTCGTCGACGATGAGCACGCGCACGCCGGTCAGGCGGGGGAAGAGGTTGCGCGGCTCGGGGGGGACGCCAAGGCTCCCGAGCGCCGTCGCCGCGGCGCCGCGGGAGAGGGGGAGGCGGACGATGAACGTGGAGCCGCGGTCGTTGCCGCCGCTCGCGGCCTCCACGGTGCCGCCGTGCAGCTCGACGACGTGCTTCACGATGGACAGGCCGAGGCCGAGGCCCCCGTGGCGGCGGCCGGCGACGTTGTCGCCCTGGCGGAAGCGGTCGAAGACGTAGGGGAGCAGCTCGGCCACGATGCCCTCGCCGGTGTCGACGACGGCGATCTCGGCACACTTGTCGTCCTGGGTGAGGCGCACCGAGACCACGCCGCCGGCGCGGGTGAATTTCACGGCGTTCGACAGCAGGTGCCAGACCACCTGCTGGAGACGCCCGGGGTCGCCCTCGACGAAGACGCCGGTCGGGTCGAGGGCCATCTGGATGGCCACACCGCGGCCCGCCGCCGAGGGGAGGATGGCGTCGATGGCGGCCTGGATGGGGAGCGAGCACTCCATGGTCAACCGGTCGATCTTCATGGTGCCGGTGATGATGCGGGAGGCGTCGAGCAGCTCGTCGATGAGCGTGGTCTGCATCTCGGCGTTGCGCTCGATCGCGGCGACGGCGCGCTGCTCGGAGGAGGCGTCGAGGGAGCGGGAGTGGATCATCCGGGCCCAGCCGAGGATGGCGTTGAGCGGGGTGCGCAGCTCGTAGGAGACAGTGCCGAGGAACTCGTCCTTCAGGCGGTTGGCGTCCTGGAGCTCGCGGTAGAGGCGGGCATTGTCGAGCGCGATGGCGGCGCGGTAGGCGACCTCTTCGGCGAGGGAAACGGCCGCGGCATCGAGGTGGCGCCGCGACTCCGCCATGCCGAGGGCGAGGGCGCCGACGATGCGCCCGCGCGCGCGCAGCGCCACCACGAGGTACGCTGTGGGGGCGAGCTGGCGGATGGCGGTGACCTGCTCGGGGAGCATGTCGGGGGTGATCACCGAACTCTCGGTGAGGCTCGGGTAGATCTCGGAGCGGCCGGTCTTGAGCACCCGCAGCACGGGGGGGAGCGAGGCACCGACAGGGCCGCCGGGGACGTGGACGCGCACCGAGGAGGGGGCGGCGCGCGGGGAGCGCGGGTCGCCGTCGAGGCCATCGAGGCCGCTCGGGAGGAACTGCGCGAGGAGCGGCTCCTTGGTCGGGTCGGTGTGGGTCGAGGCGACGACGCGAGAGCCGTCGCCCTCGGGGACCTCGACGACGCAGAAGTCGGCCATGGTCGGGACGCAGAGGTGCGCCAGCGTCTTCAGCGTGGTGGCGAAGTCGAGCGAGGCGGTGAGCGAGGTGGAGACCTCGGCCAGGAAGGAGAAGCGCCGCGCCGCCTCCTCGGCCTCGGCGCGCGCGGCCTGGGCGCGGATGAGGCGGGCCCGCTCTTCCTCGGCGCGCTTGCGGTCGGTGATGTCGCGGTGGATGCCCACCAGGAACAGGGGGCGGCCTTCCTGGTCATGGACGGGGTAGGCGGTGACCTCGATGGGGACCTCGGAGCCGTCGCGCCGCGCGCAGGGGATCTCGCCCACGAAGGTGCGCATGGACTCGATGGCCTGCAGGATGCGCGGGGTGGACTCTTCGCGGATGTCCTCGCGGTGGAGGAGGGACATGTGCTTGCCCACGATCTCCTCGGCGAGGTAGCCGAAGATGGACTCGGCCTCGCCGAGCCACTGGCGGATGTTGCCGTCGAGGTCGGTGATGAGGATGGCCTCGGGCATCTGCCGCAGCACCTCGTGCGAGAGGTGCATGGCCTCCTCCGTCTGGAGCGCGGAGAGACGCGCGCGCTCCAGCGCCTGAGCGCCCTGCTGGACGAGCGAGAGCATGAAGGCACGCTCGTCGTCGGAGAAGGTGCGCGGCTCGGTGAAGGCGAAGCCCACGGCGCCGAGGACGCGGCCCTCCAGGAAGAGGGGGATGGCGGCGTAGGCGTGCTCGCCGGCCTCGCGGCAGGCCTCGACGAAGGCGGGGCTGAACTGGGCGAGCTGGGCGTCGGATTCGAGGAAGAGCGGTTGACGATCGCGGACGGCCCGGGCGAGGGGCAGGATGGCATCGACGTCGAACTGGCGCAGCGAGGTGGCGTCGGTGTCGAGGTAGCCCGTGTTGCGCACCACCTCGAGCTCGGTGCCCCCCGTGCGGATGGCGACGGCACCCGCCACACCACCCGCCGCGGCGACGATCTCGCTGGCGAGGACGCGCAGCACGGCGGCCGGGGTGATCGCGTCGGAAAGCGCGGCGGTCACCGCGAAGAGCCAGGCGGCGCGGTCGGCGCTCTTCTCGGCGGCCTTCCGGGCCTCCTCGGCCTTTCGGTAGAGGTAGGCGTTGTCGAGCGCGAGCGCGGCGCGGTGGGCGAGCTCGGAGGCGAGGACGAGATCGTCGGTGGAGTAGACGCGATCCGAGGCGGTGACGCCGAAGGAGAGGACTCCGAGCCGCCGGCCCCGCGCCATCATCGGGACGGCCATCACCGAGCGCGCGCCGAGCACGGCGAGCTGCGCCGAGAGGCCTTCCACGGCCTCTGCGCCGCCCTCGGCAGGCCCCTGGAAGACCTGCGGCTGACCGCTCTTCAGCACCCTGGCAATGCCGAGCGGGCCCTCGGCCTCGGGGACCACCTCGCGCAGGGGCTTCTCTTTTTCGGGGTCGACGTGCGCCGCGGTCACCCGGCGGAAGGGAGACTTCTGGCTCTTCTCGTCCTCCTTCTCGCCGGAGGGCGGACGCAGATCGAACTCTCCTTTGTTGCCGTCGACGCGCTTGGCGAGATCGACCGTGCAGAAGTCGGCGAGGTAGGGGACCGCGAGCCTGGCGAGGCGCTCCAGGATGGTCTGGGGGTTGAGAGAGCCCGTGAGCTGTTCGCTCGCATCGGCGAGGAACATCAGGTCCTTGTGCATCTCCGCTCCCTGGGCGGGATCCGAGGCCTTGCGCTGTCCGGTGGTGTGCGGGGGCGTCCCTTCGGTGGCCATGGGCGGTTCGACGAGGCTCCAGTGCTGCGTTCTCTAAAATCAGGGTCCTACGGGCCCCTACGCTCCCGGTGGTCGAGACCCCTCATCTCTTCGCAGATCGTTGCACGATGGACCAGGGACGAGGTTGGGACGGACACGGTAGCCGACCAGCACCGCCAGGGGAAACGGCTCGATGTGCGTCAGCGCTCGTCGAGGGTGGCGCGGGCCCGGTGGACCAGCGCCTGCACAGCGTCGTGGGCGGCGAGGCGGAGAGCGTCCTTTTCGGGACCAGGGGCGATGGGTTCGCCGACCTCAATGGAGGCGACCGTCCGCCGCGCCCGGCTCACGCGCTTCATGTGATCGACGAAACTCTCGTCGAGGTAGGCCGCGTCCCCGCCGCCGTAGGCGATGCCCACCGGCACGATCTCCGCGCCCGCGCGGTGGGCTGCGGCGAAGGCGCCCTGGCGGAAAGGTCGCACCTCGTCGCCGGCGTAGGTGGTGCCCTCGGGGTAGACCATCACCGCGCGCCCACCCTCCAGGGCCGAGGCCATGGCGTTGACGGAGGCCGCCCCGCTGCGCTTGTCGCTCCGGTCCACGAAGAGCACCCCGGCGCGGCGCGCAGCGACGCCGATCACCGGCCAGCGCGCGAGATCGGCGCGGCTGAGGATGGTGCACTCGAAGTGGGCGAGGGTCACCGGGACATCGAGGCCGGAGCGGTGGTTCATGACGAAGAGGCGTCCGCGCCCCCGCGCATCGGTGCCGGGGTACTGCGCGCCCGCGCCGACGTGGGGACCGCCGGCCCGCACGTCGATGCCGTAGAGCTTCACCAGCGCCTGGCCGTAGCGGTGCATCCAGGTGTGGAGGAGCTGCTCGCGCGCGGACGCGGGAGAGCGCGCGCAGTCCACCTCCAGCAGGCCGTACATGCCGAAGGTGACGCCGGCGAATGCGGCGGTGCGGAGGGGGAAACGGACGTCGTCGACGAGGCGGGAAGGGTCCATCGAGAAGCGCGGCGGGCGCCAGGCTACTGTGCCAGCCGGTCCTTGAAGAAGAGCTGCATCGAGAGGAAGCCGCCGAGGGCACCCATGCCCCCGTAGAGGATGGCGCTCAGCGGAATGCTGACGAACAGGCCGAGGCCACCCCCCGCCAGGTTGGCGGCGAAGCTCGGCATCGAGCGCGTCATGCCCCCCAGCATGGCAAGCGCTGCCCCGCCGAAGATCAGACCGACGATGTACTGCAAGATGGCTGAGAGGACGCCGGACACGACGCCCACGAGACCGCCGCACATGGCCGCATCGGTGGTGTTGAGCCGCTCGTGGGGGTTCTCTTTCAGGTGCATGGAGACCGCGAGCGCCGCGCCGCCGAGGGTGGGCAGGCAGAAGCAGCAGACGAGCAGGCCGCCAATCAAGGGGATCGCCGAGACGACCCCGCCGACACCACCGCCGATCAAGGCGGGCTTCAAGAACCGGTTCACGCCGCCTGCACCGCCGACGGGCGGAGGTCCATAGGGGGGCATGCCGCCCGAAGGCTGGCCATAGCCGCCAGGAGGACCGAAGGCGCCGCCGCCGGGAGGACCGAACGCACCGCCTCCGGGGGGCGCGCCATAGCCACCCGGGGGCTGCCCGGGCGGCGGTCCCCAGGACCCGCCAGGAGGGGGCTGTCCAGGGGGCTGGCCGTAGCCCGCGGGGGGCTGGTTGTAGCCACCGCCGCCGCCAGGGGGAGGCGCGCCGTAGCTACCGCCAGCGGGTTGGCCGAACGCGCCCGGGGAGCCTTGCCCAGGGGGTTGCCCGTAGCCGCCTTGAGGAGGCTGGCCCGGAGGCTGTCCCCCTGCGCCGCCAGGTTGGCCGGGAGGCTGACCGAAACCACCACCACCACCCGGCGGCTGTCCCCAGCCCCCACCCCCGCCGTAGCCACCCTGGCTCATGCTCGCTCCTGAGGTTGTTGAACGGTCGTCGACGTGCGGCTTGCTTCCTGCTCGCAGGGCCGCAGCGCGTGCGCGGGGCTAAGCGTATTTCACCGAGGCCCGCACGCAAAGACTTCGTTGCAGAGAGATCACGTCGGCGCGGCGAGGAGACGCATGAGCACCTCGTTGACCACTGCAGGGTTCGCGCTACCGCCCGTCTGTTTCATGACCTGGCCGACGAAGAACCCGAGCAGGGCGGTCTTGCCGCTGCGGTACGCGCCGACCTGCTTGGGGTTCGCCGCGATGATGCTGGCGGCGAGCTGCTCGATGGCCGAGGTGTCGCTGAGGACTGCCATGCCCTTCTCACGGACGATGTCGCCAGGATCATGGCCGCTCTCCGCCATGGCGGTGAACACCTCCTTGGCTTGCTTGCCGCTGATGGTGCCTTCATCCACCAGCCGGAGGAGGGCTGCGACCTGCTTCGGGGTCACCGTGAAGGTCGCCGAGAGGCCGGAGGTGCGGGCGTCGCGGAGCACCTCGCTCTGCACGAAGTTCGCGACCTTCACGGGGTCGCCGTGGAGGAGACACGTCTCCTCGAAGAATCCGGCGACGCGGGGGTGCGCGGTCATCACGCTGGCCGCGTAGGGAGAGAGGCCCAGCTCCTCGGTGAAGCGGCGCCGCTTCGGGGAGGGGAGCTCCGGCAAGGCGGAGCGCACGCCGTCGATGAACGCCTCGTCGAGCGTGAGCGGTGGCAGATCGGGATCGGGGAAGTAGCGGTAATCGGCCTCGCTCTCCTTGTCCCGCAGAAGGTAGGTCTCGCGGCGCTCGGGGTGGTATCCGCGCGTCTGCTGGCGGACCCGCTCTCCGCCCTCCAGGAGGGCGATCTGGCGCCGGATCTCCACGTCGATGGCGTCGGCCACGAACTTGAAGGAGTTGATGTTCTTCAGCTCCGTCCGCGTGCCGAGCCGCGCCTCACCCACCTTGCGCACCGACACGTTGGCGTCGCACCGGAAGCTGCCCTGCTCGAGGTTGCCGTCGTTCACACCGACGAACATCAGGATCTCGCGCAACCGCTTCAGGTACTCGGCGGCCTCCAGCCCGGAGCGGAGATCGGGCTCGCCCACGATCTCCACGAGCGGAGTGCCGGCGCGGTTCAGGTCGACCACCGAAGCGCCGCCCATGCCGTGCAGGTTCTTGCCGGCGTCCTCCTCCATGTGCACCCGGAGGATGCGCGCGCGGCGCGTCTCACCCTCCACCTCGATCTCCAGCACGCCGGTGCGGGCCAGGGGCAGCTCGTACTGGCTGAGCTGATAGCCCTTGGGCAGGTCCGGGTAGAAGTAGTTCTTCCGCGCGAAGACGCTGTGGTGCTGGACGGTGCACCCCAGCGCCAGCGACGCGGCCACCGCCATGCGCACCGCCTCGCCGTTCAGCACGGGCAGCGCGCCCGGCAGTCCCAGGCATGCCGGGCAGGTATGGGTGTTGGGAGGGTCGCCGAAGCTCGTCGCGCAGCCGCAGAACGCCTTGGTGCGGGTGAGAAGCTGCGCGTGGACCTCGAGGCCGATCACCGCCTCGTAGGGGCCGAGGGAGGTGGCCATGGCCTGGCCCGTCAGTGCTCCATGTGCTCACGCGTGACGCCCGGGTGCGTCTCGTCACCCGGCTCGTGGCGCGGGTTCGCGGTCTCCCGCGACCCGTCCCGGCCCGTGAAGCTCATGAGCAGCTCGCGCTTGTAGATGAACTGCTCGCGAGAGTCGTAGGCCGTGGCGTGCATCCCGGTATCCATGCGGATGGCGTCACACGGGCACGCCTCCACGCAGAAGCCGCAGAAGATGCAGCGCAGCTCGTCGATCACGAACGACGACGGGTAGCGCTCGTACCCGCGCCGGGTGTCGCCCTCGGGGTACTCGGCCGCCACGATGTGGATGCACTGCGCGGGGCACGCAGTCGAGCAGCACAGGCACGCCACGCACCGCGGCGAGTCGTCCTGCCGCAGCGTGAGCCGGTGCAGCCCGCGGAAGCGCTCCGGGTAGGGGCGCTTCTCCTCCGGGTAGTTGATGGTGGTGATGCCCTCTTCCAGGCCCTCCAGCACCGGGTCCGGCTTCTGCCCGAGCACCATCTCCTTCGTGTTCTTGAAGAAGTGGCGCATCGTGATCGACATCCCCTTGAGGAAGGCGGGGACGTAGGACTGCACCTCGGCGGTGCGCTGGGGCCGCGGGATGACCTTCAGCTTGATGGCTTCGCCGCGGGGCTTGGTCCAGGGATTGGGGGCGGGGGCCTTGGCCATGGTCTTCTCCTACGCCTGCTGGGGCGACGACTTGGTGCCACCCGCAGCCGCCGCAAAGCGCGCCGCGGAAGATTGGAGGAACTGCCTGCGCTTCACGGGCTCCAGGAGGCCCGCGACGATGGCCACGAAGGCGGCGAGCCCGCCGAAGACCAGGATGCCGTGGGTTACCTGGCCCGCGATCGCGAGACCCTCGTGGAACCCTGCCGGCGCCGAGTCGATGGCCAGCACGATGATGCAGGTCACCAGCATGTTGCCGATGGCCGCCGGCAAGAGCTTCGTCCAGCCGAGCTTCATGATCTGGTCGTAGCGGAAGCGCGGCAACGTCCACCGGAAGAAGATCTGCACCCAGCTGATGACGATCGTCTTCCCGAAGAAGACCAGCACCTGGAGGATCGACACCGACAGGTGCGTCATCTTGTACTGGAACACCGTGGTGTCGCCGAAGGCCACGGTGATGCCGTCGCGGAACAGAAACGGGAGCGTGTAACCGCCGAAGAAGAGCGTCGCGAGCAGCGCGCTCGACACGAGCAGCTCCACGTACTCACCGGCCATGAACATGCCCCACTTCATCCCCGAGTACTCGACGAAGTACCCGGCGACGATCTCGCTCTCGCCCTCGGGGGCGTCGAAGGGGACGCGCTTCAGCTCCGCGTTCTGCGCGGCGAGGAACAGGAAGAACGCGACCGGCTGGACGAAGATGCCCCAGGCGTTCTGGCGCTGCCACTCGACCATCGGGCCGAGCTGGAGGCTGCCGTAGATCACGAAGAGCCCGACCAGGCTGAGGCCGAGCGCGACCTCGTAGCTCACCATCTGGCTCGACGCGCGGAGGCCGCCGAGGAGGGAGAACTTGTTGTCGCTCGCCCACCCCGCGATCGCGGCGCCGACCACCCCAGTGCCCGCCATCGCGAACAGGTAGAGGATGCCGACGTTCAGGTTGGCGACCTGCAGGTTCACCACGTGCCCGTTGCACTGGAACGAGTCGGTCACCGTCCGCTGCAGGAGCCCGAGGTCCGCGAAGCCGAAGACCTTGTCGCCGTCGTCGCCGAAGCAGAGCTTGTCGCCAAAGGGGATGATGGCGAAGGTGATGAAGGCAGGGAGGATCGCGAGGATCGGTCCGAGCGCGTGCAGGAGCTTATCGCCGTTCGGGGGGACGAAGTCCTCCTTCAGGATCAGCTTCAGGGCGTCGGCCGCGGGGTGCAGCGTACCCGCGAGGCGGATCGCGACCTTCCCGTCCGGCACCCGCGAGGCGCCGTAACCGCCTACTGCGAGGAGCAGGACCGTCAGCGCGAGGAGCACGACGCGCACCGACACGGGCGCCGCATCACGCGGGATGGAGCGGGCCAGGAACAGGCCGACCAGGTGCGCCGCGAGCCCGGCGTAGAAGATGTTCCGCGGGTCCATCCCGCCGATCAGCCTCTCGAAGCCGTTGATCGCGCCGCTCCCCCGGATCACCCGCCACAGGATGAGCAGGCTGAACCACGCCACCACGATCCCGAGCTGGATCCCGATGATGGTTCCCTCGTAGGCCGCTCGATCCGACAGCTTCTGCAAGGCCGTGAAGCCCGCCACGGCCGCGAACAAGACGGCAGGGCCAGCCACGAGGCCGCGCGCCGCGATGGAGGGGATGTACACCGCCGCCCGGTTGGGGCCTGGCCTGTGCTGCAACATCGCGCTCTGCCGGCGGTCCGCCCAGATGGCGATGGGCGCCAGCCCGAGCAGGAAGGCGATCATGATAATGATCTTGACGAGCGCGAGGACGATTTCTACGCCGGTCATACCGATGCCCCAGACTCTTCGGTGGTGGTGACGGGGGCCTGCACTGCGTGGGACGCCGCCGTGGCGCCCGCCCAGGTGCCGGCCGGCATGGCCCTGCGCACCTCGGCCAGTGTCTTCCACCCGGTGGCGTAGCCGAGCTTCCGCCCGAGTTCCGCGACGAGCTCCCATGCCGGACGCGCGTCACCGCGCGCGTTGAGGGCGCGCTCGCTGCGCTGCACGAGGCCCTTCTTGTTCACGTAGGAGCCCTCGGCCTCGGCCCAGGCGCTCGCCGGCAGGGCCACGTGTGCGGCCTTGGCGAGCGGCCCGTCGTGCGCCGCGATGGTCACCACGCCCTTGAGCCGCGAGAGCGCCTTCTGCGCCTCTGCCGGGTCGACCTCCAGGTCCGAGCCCAGCGCGATGACGTACGAGTACTTCCCGGCGGCGATCCCCTCGAGCAGGTCCGCCAGGGGCCGCGGCTGCGTCGCGCTCCCGGAGCCCCCGCCCGCCGCCTCCACGATCTCCATCACCCCGCGGGTGTTGGGGTTCTTGTCGGCGCTCATCAGGATGTCGTCCGCCTTGCCGAGCGGCTTGCCCGACACGAAGAAGTCCGTCGCCCCGATGAACGTGCGGCCGAGCTGGTAGAGCGCGAAGTTGTCCTCTGTAGGGTGCTGCGCGGAGAGCACGATCGCCACCCGCCCGGGGCTCTCCTTGATGCCCGCGAGCTGCTCCTTCGCCGCCGCGAGCGCGTCGGTCAGCGTCGCGTCGTCACCGCCCACCAGCGCGGAGAGCAACCGCCCTTCCACGGCGCGCTTGTACGAGAGCATGCCGGTGTCGCACATCCAGTAGGTATTGACGGCCATGTTTTCGCGCGGCCGGTGGCGGTACGGCGTGTTGTTGCGCGGATCGTAGTCGAGGAAGGCGTTGCAGCCCGTCGCGCATCCCTGGCACACGGTGCGCGCGCTCCGGAGGAACCACACCCGGGCCTTGAAGCGGAAGTCGATCGACGTGAGCGCACCGACCGGGCACACGTGCTCCGTCATCAGCGTGTAATCGTGGTCGAGCTGCCGCCCCGGCGAGACGGTGATCTCGTTCAGGTTGCCGCGCTCGCGCACGTCGAGCACCGGGTCCTTCGCCACCTCGTCGGAGAAGCGCACGCAGCGCGTGCAGATGATGCAGCGCTCCGCGTCGTAGACGATGGTCGGACCGAACACGACGGCCTTGGGCTTGTGCACCACCTCCTGGCGCATGCGCTTGCCCTTGCGCTGATGCTCCAGCCAGTAGTCCTGCAGGCGGCACTCCCCGGCCTGATCGCAGATGGGGCAGTCCACCGGGTGGTTCAGGAGCAAGAGTTCCTGCACCGCCGAGCGGGCCTCGGCCACGTGCTCGCTCGACTCGCTGAGCACCTCCATGCCCGGCGCGCAGGCCACCTGGCACGCCGGCTGGAGCTTCGGCTTCCGAGCCGGCACGTAGTCCTGCTTCGCCTCGTCCCACCGCAGGATGTCGAGCTGCATCGCCGGGCGCCCTGGAGGCGGCGGCAGCTCCACGAGGCACATCCGGCAGTTCGCTGCGACGGACAGGCCCGGGTGCCAGCAGTAATGGGGGATGTCGATGCCCGCCCGGTGCGCGGCCCGGATGACCGTGTCACCGGGCTCGAAGGGGATCTCTCTGCCGTCGATCTTGATGGTCGTCATCGGAAGCGTCGACTCCGTGAGCCTAGTGGTCGCACTCTCCACCGATCATGTTCAACGACCCGAACGTCGGAACCACATCGGGGATCATGAGCCCTGTGATCATCTGCTCGAGACCCTGCGTCACCGCGAAGCAGGGGGGCCGGATGCGCAACCGGTAGGGCGTACCGCTGCCATCGGAGACCATGTAGAAGCCGAGTTCTCCGTTGCCACCCTCGGTGTACGAGTAGCACTCGCCGGCCGGGACCTTGATGCCCTCCATCACGATCTTGAAGTGCTGGATGGTGGCCTCGATGGTCGTGTAGACCTCGCCCTTCGGGGGCAGCATGATCCGCGGGTCATCGATGTTGATCGGGCCCTCGTCGGGCATCTGTTCGAGCGCCTGGTCGATGATCCGCATCGACTGCCGGATCTCCTCCATGCGGCACATGAACCGGTCGTAGTTGTCGCCCGTGGTCCCCACCGGCACGTCGAACTCCATGCGGTCGTAGACCAGGTACGGGTGTGCCCTCCGCACGTCGTACGCCGCGCCCGTCGAGCGCAGCGTCGGCCCCGTCCACCCGAGGGCGAGCGCGTCCTCCTTGCTGATCCTCCCGACGCCCTCCAGGCGATCGAGAAAGATGCGGTTCTTCACGAGGAGCCGCTCCGAGTCGGAGAGGAATTTCTGCACCCGGGGCAAGCCCGCCCGGATCATCTCCTTGAAGTACTGCGTGGGGGGCGCGGCCATGCCGCCGACGCGGCCGAAGCTGTGCGTCACCCGCGCGCCGGTCTCTTCCTCGAAGATGTCCCAGATGATGTCGCGGGCGCGCGCGTGGTAGAGGAACGGCGTGAACGCGCCGAGTTCCATGCACATGGCGCCGTTGCAGATCATGTGGTCGCAGATCCGCGCCAGCTCGCCGAGCACCACGCGGTAGTACTGGCAGCGCTCGGGCACGGTCACGCCCATCATCTTCTCGACCGCCAGCGCGAACCCGACGTTGTTCAGCATCGGCGAGACGTAGTTGCAGCGGTCCACGTAGGGGAACACCTGCGTCCACGTGCCGCGCTCGCACATCTTCTCGAAGCCGCGGTGCAGGTAACCGATCTGCACGTCAGCCTTGGTGATCAGCTCTCCCGAGAGCTCGACCACGATCCGGATGGTGCCGTGCATCGCGGGATGCGACGGCCCCATGTTGAGCATCATCGGCTCGCTCGGGAGCTCGAGCTCGCCCTCACTGATATCGAGATCCAGCGGTTCCATGGGCTACGCCTCGGGGGGTTTCGGGGCTTCCTCGTTCGCGTATCCGGCGTGCTGATCGTGGATCTGCCGGCCGAAGCTCATCCCCTCGTCGGGGCCGAACGGCGGCAGCTTGTCGGGGACGTCGCGGAACGGAATGAGGGGTTGGTACTTCTGCGCCGGGTAGTCCTTCCGGAGCGGGTGCCCCTGGAACTCCGGGTACATCAGGATGCGTCGCAGGTCGGGATGCCCGCGGAAGACGACCCCGAACATGTCGAAGCACTCGCGCTCGAACCAGTTCGCGCCCTTCCAGATGGGCTGGAGCGAGTCGATGTCCGCCCCCGAGCCGTCCTCCTCGCCGATGCGCGCCTTGATGCGGATGCGGTGCCCGTACTGCAGCGAGCGCAGGTGACAGACCACCTCGAAGCGCGGGTACGCGCCCTGCCACAGGTAGTCGACCGCAGTGAGGTCGACGAACATGTCCATGTCGATGCGCGGGTCTTCCCGGAGGAACCGGGCAACCTCGCGCCAGACCGCGGGATCGACCACCGCGGTGTCATCGCCGAACTGCGAGTGCGTCTCCAGAATGGCGCCGGGGAACCGGGCCTGGAGCAGCTCCAGGATCTGCTTGCTCATGGACTCAGCCGTTCCCCTTGCGGTGGAGCTGCAAGAGTTCCTCGCCCTTCTTCACGGGGTCGATGCGCGGCTTCACCACGGCCGGGGTGCGGTCACCGCGCGCGATCTTGTCCTGCAGGAGAAGGAGGCCATCGATCACCGCCTCGGGGCGCGGAGGGCAGCCCGGCACGTAGATGTCACAGGGGACGACTTTGTCGATCCCGGGCAGCGTCGTGTAGTTGTCGTAGAAGCCGCCGCACGACGCGCAGGTCCCGAACGCGAGCACGTACTTCGGATCGGCCATCTGCTCGTAGATGCGCTTCAGCACCGGGGCCTGGCGCTGGCTGATGGTGCCCACCACCCAGAGCAGGTCCGCCTGGCGCGGCGAGAAGCGCGGCGCCTCGGCGCCGAACCGCGCCATGTCGAAGCGCGGCCCCGAGAAGGACATGAACTCCATCGCGCAGCAGGCCGTGATGAAGGGGTACTGAAAGAGCGAGTACTTCCTCGCCCAGCCGAGCAGCGCGTCGATGCGCGTCGTGGCGAACCCTGTCTCGGATCCCTCCAGGACCCGGACGGTGGTCGCGTCGTTTTTCATCTCTCCCATTCGAGGGCTCCCTTCTTCCACACGTAAAGCAGGCCGACGACGAGCAGCGCGATGAACGAGCCCATCGTAGCCAGGCCGACCCATCCGAGCGATCGGAACTGAATCGTCCAGGGGTAGATGAGCACCGCTTCCAGGTCGAACACCACGAACAGGATCGCCGTCAGGTAGAACTTGACGCTCGGCTTGACGAAGCGCCCGCCGGTCGACTCGCTCCCGCACTCGAACGGGATCATCTTCTCCGGCGTCGGGTTCTTCGGACCGATGTACGTGGAGAGCAGGAACATCGCGATCGCGATGATCGCGGCGATGAGGAACAGCAGCAGGAGCGGGATATAGGTGGCCATCGGGTACCTAGTTCGCTTCGCCCCCGGACAGAGGCTTCGAGAGGTGGGTATGTTGCTGGGCTTCGGGCGGCAGAAAGTCCAGCGTATCCCGGGGAATGGGGCCGGGATCTAGCCGGCACCCCCTGGGGTGTCAATGATGCCGCTCCAGGTGTCGCTCCGTGTCAGGAGCGGCTGGACGCCAGGATGAGCCCCCGCCAGGCCGTCAGCGCAGGGCCGAGCGTGGCCTCGACCTCCTGGATCTCGGCACGAAGCTCCGCGTCTCCCACGCCGGCGTTTCGCGCTTCCCGGATGCAGGCCAGCGCTGCCAGGTACTTCTTGCGGGCCACGAAGGCCTTGGCGAGCAGGGGCCAGATCGTCTTGGCCGGTGATCCGAGGTTCGCCGCGCGCCGGAGCGGCCCGAGCGCCTCGCCCGGTCGACCGTCCTCCAGCATCGCCTCGCCGAGCCTCCGGAAGATGTCGGCGGCCGCCACCCCGTCCTGCGCATACTGGACGGCGAGCCGCATCACCTCTTCCCCTTGCTGCTCCTCGCCCAGCTTGACGCAGGCCGTGCCCAGCATCCCGAGCCCCTTGGCGATGAGCCCGCGGGCCTCCGGTGTGAGCATCTGCCCCTCGGGCGTGCGCAGGAAGATGGCGAGCGGCGCCGGCCACGAGCCCAGGATCTGGATCACCCGACCCCACTCCCCGCGCTGCGCCGCCACCTCGGCCTCGGCCACCTTCGTCAGATCGATGGCCGACTTGTTGCGGTCCGAGGCGCGGTCGAGCTCCTCGCGGACATGGGCGCGGATGCGCGCCCGGTACTCGTTCAGCTCGTGGGTCTCCTCCACGCCATCGCGCAGGAGCAGGAGCCGCGACACGCGCCCCTCCACGATCAGCTTGCGCAGGCTGTAGCCGTACAGCGGCGCGAGCAGGAGGTAGCGAACACCGATGTGGAGCTGCAGCCCTTCGAGATCGGTGTCGCGCTCCGGCGCCTGAGGCATCGCCTCCTCGGTGAGCAGCGCTGCCACGAGGCGGTGCCGGAAATCCGCGAGGGTGAGCCGCTGGACGTCCCCCACGTCCTCCTCCTCACCTGGGGGCGCGATCACGAAATCGACGAGGGTGTTGTCGGGGTTCCTGCGGTCCACGGTCAGCGCCGTGATGCGCGCGCCCGTGATCATCGAGAACGCGAAGAACGCCTCGCCGACGATGTCACAGAGCGCATGGAAGCTGCCGATGCCCTCACCGATGCGCTCGAACCAACCATCGGTACGGACCGCATCAAGGGAGAAGACGCGCTCTTTGGCCATGCCGATCGACCTGATCAACGTACGAAGTGCGCCCGGTTTGCCGGGAATGGCGACGGGTTGCAGGGGCCGAGGGTCGCATGTGTTGCGTTTGTCCTCAACCCTTCCAGTGGCCCTGACATCACATTGCTGCGGCGCGGCAACACCCACATCCGGAATGCACGAGCGTGGGCAGTCCTACCCGACCACAAGCTGACCACTTTCAACCCGGATCGGCACCTCGCGCTCCCGGTAGCCCGGGTCCGCTGCCATGCGGGCAGCGATGGGCGTGATCACCTGCTCCTCGATCACCCGCTTCAGCGGTCGGGCCCCTCGCCTGGGGTCGAAGCCCAGCTCCGAGAGCCTCGCCCTCGCCTCCTCCGTCGCCCGGAGCCGGAGCCCCCGCCGCACCAGGCCCGTCCGCGCCTGCGCCTGGTTCAGCTCCAGATCCACGATGCGGAGCACGCTGTCCCTGTCCAGGGCCGAGAAGGTCACCACGTGGTCGATGCGGTTGAACAGCTCCGGCCGGAAGTGCTCCCGCACCGCGGCCGGCACCACCCCCCGCCCTCCTCCCTGCGCCTCCGCCTCTCTCCCCTCGCCTCCCCCTCGCTCTCCACCCCCCCCGAACCCCACCGCTGCCCGATCCGACACCCCCAGGTTCGACGTCATCACGATCAGCGTCATCCGGAAGTCCACGAGCCGCCCCTCGTCATCGCTCAGCCGCCCCTCCCCGAGCACCCCGAGCAGGAGGTCGAACACCTCCCGGTGGGCCTTCTCCAGCTCGTCGAGCAGCACCAGGCTGAGCGGCTCCTGGCGCACCCGCTGCGCCAGGCTCACCACCCCTGGCCCCGTCGCGAGCAGCCTCGCCGACGCGCCGGGCAGCATGTACTCGCTCATGTCGAGCCGGATCATCCGACCCTCGTCCCCGAACATCGTCCGCGCGAGCTGCTTCGCCAGCTCCGTCTTCCCCACCCCTGTCGGCCCCACGAACAGCAGCGTCCCCGAGGGCCGCTCCGGATCGTTCATCCCCGCCTTGAACCGCGCGAGCACCCGCGCCGCCACCGCGCACGCCGCGTCCTGCCCCACCACCCGCTGCCGGAGCCCCTTCGCGATCGCCTCCGCCCCCGCCGGCACCTCATCGGCGATGAGCTCCATCGGCAGCCCTGAGTACCGCGCGTAGGCCGCCGACACATCCCTCGGGTAGAGGAGCCGTGCCTCCCCCGCGCTCCCCTTGGCCCCCCCTTTCGTCGCGGAAGCCGCAGACGGCCCCGCCCCTGCCTGCCCCTCCTGCGCGAGCCAGTCCAGGAACCGCAGCGCCTTCCCCGGGAACCGCACATCCCGCCGGAACATCGCCAGGTGCTGCACCAGCCGCTTCTTCCCCGCCGGATGCAGCCGCACCTTGAGGTCTCGCCGCACCTCGTACTCCGCGAGCAACCCTGGCACCGCCGCCGCCTCCATCTCCCGCAGCCGCACCACCTGGAAGCAGGAGACCACGGTCGCCGCCCGCCGCTGCGCCACCTCCAGCTCCTCCTCGGTGCACTCCCCGATGAGGCTCACCTCTCCCGCGCGCAGCGCCGGCAGGAACAGGTCCGCGATCGACGCCCCGTCCGGCTGCGGCCTGAGGAGCGGCAAGAGCGCCCCCACGTGCAGGAAATCCCCCTCATGTGACAGCTCCTCCACGAGCTTCAGGCACCGCGCCTGCCACATCCCCAGGTACTTCATCCCCGACAGGATCCGGTCCCCCGACGTGCTGTAGAGCCGCGGCACCCGCCTCCGCCCCGGCTCTCGCCGCCACGCCGCGAACCTCCGCGCCAGCCGGTACACCCACGTCGTCTTCCCGACCCCCGCCCCCCCCACGAGCAGGATCGACGCTGGAGCTGCCCGGTCCACGAGCCGCATCGCCGCGTCCAGCTCCGCCGACTCCCCCACCACCGGCGGAAGCTTCTGCCGCACCGCCCGGTCCACCAGCTCCTCCGCCACCGCCTCCAGCGTCGGCCGCTCCTCCTTCCTCGGCGCGCTGTGCCCCTTCCTGCCGGCCAGCCCTCTCTCGTGGGCCTGCGCCAGCCGCGGCGACCACGCCCGCACGTACTCCTCCCCCTCCATCCGGAAATCGTAGAGCGACCGCGGGTTCTCCCCGAGCAGCGCGGTCGTCACCATCTGCCGCAGCACCTCCGGCGCGCTCGCCAGCTCCTCCACGATGAACCAGTGGCTGAACCGCGGCAGCATCACCCGGAACCCCCCTTCCCGCAGCTTGCTCCACAGGTACGAGAGCCGGATCGGAATGCGCCGCTTGCCGATCACCACCCGCTTCTTCACCGTCGTCTGCGGGTGCACCTCCACCGTGATGGTGCGGACCTCGAACGCATCGTCCCAGAGGTAGCGCTCCAGCGCGTCCTCCTTCGTCGCCACCATCCCGTGCAGCTCCGCTTCGAGCTGCGCCAGCACGTCCTCCTCCGACACCCCGTACGCCGCCGGCGAGGGCCTGTCGAAGAACCAGTCCCAGGTCCGCAGCAAGATCCCCGTCAGCCGCCCATCCGGATGCGCCGTGAAGTAGACGCGGAACGATCGCTTCGGTGTCACAGGGCTTCGTCCTTCTCGTCGTGATGAGCGACATCGGGAAGGCTTTGCAGCCAGGAAAAGGCTTCCTCCCAGCCGAGAGCACGGCGGGGCTCCGCTTCTCGCAAGAAGCGCCACTCTTCCTTCCGGTCCTCGGTGACCGCGCGCGATGAGGGTTCATGCTCCACGAGCAGAGAGATCAACCAGTCGGTCGTTATGGGCATGCTGCCTGGAAGGACGGCGAATGCTTTCTGAAGCTGCCCACCGAGGGTGCCTTTCTTCGCCGCTTCCCAGGCTTTGTCTGACGGGTATCGCTCGGAGAGCGCGTCTGCCCAGGCACTGGCACGAGGTTGATCCAGCGTGAACACCGGCACCTGGATGCCCTGGCGCGCCAGGAACCCGTCGAAGAGCGCTCCATCGAAATTCGCCCCCTCCTGAGCACGCATCTGGCGGCGGCGCTCCAGGTAGACCTGGGGATGGATCACGACCTCGACGCCTTTCTGTGTGGCCAGCCGGCAGAGCTGTGCGATGCGCTTTGCGCTGCGGGCCACGTTGGTGTCGAGCCAGAGCCGAGGCACGCTCACTTCTCCTGCTCTTCATCCTTCCAGCCGAACCTCCCGTCGAGCTGATCGGCGGTCCAGGCTTCCCACTGTCGTTCAGGCGTTGGTCGCAGGAACCACAGGTAGCCCCCTGTCTGGAGCCCCAGATCGCTCCTCATCTCCTTTGGAAGTCGCGTGTAGCCGTCGCTGGTGACCCACTCTTTCTTGGCGCCAGCTTCGCGCGCTTGTGCGCTCAGGTCCGCGTCCTTTGGCCTGCTGGGCTCCCGGCTCACCTCTGTAGCCCCCTGTTCGGAGCGACGGAACCGGATGACTTCCGGCCCATCGAAGACAGGAACGTGGCTCTCAAGAAGGATCTGGTCGACGAGACCGCTGCGAACCTGTTCGAGCAGGACGTCGCGCATCAGCTCCTGGTTGTCGGGGTGCAGGCTGATCTCCGGTTCCTCAAGAGCGACGATGGATGCCCGTGACGTGACGATGGCGGCGCACATCGCGAGAAATTGCTGCTCACCCGAACTGAGTTCCGTGTAACGCAGGATCTGGCGGCCTCGGATCTCGAAACGCAGATCGACGCCTTGCTCCGTCCGCATGACGTACATCTCTCGACCACGGAGTGATCCAAGACGCCCACCCAGTTCGACGAACGCTCGCCACCGTTCTGTGTCCTGAGGATTCAATGAAGTCGAAAGCTCCACAAGGCGCACAAGCAACGTCGAAGACAGTGGGCTTCCTGGCGCGCCATGAATCACGTTAGGATCCTCGCGGCGTCTTGCGTCCATGTGCGCAAGCGGCTGGCTTCCCGGTCCCCTCGGCGTTGCGAACCGACCTATAAGTCGGGCAATCTCCTTATAGTGATTGGTGCGTTCATCCTCGTACAGCACCTTCATCTGGCCATGGCTGTCGGGGACTTCCAAGCGCAGAACGACATCGTTTCCGGCTGGCATGAAAACCATCCTGAAGCAGCCGCCGTCCGCAAAACCTAGTTCGATGAACTGCGATTCGCGGATGTTCGGGGGCCAGTCGCGAGAGCGCACCCGAAAAGGCTGCGAACTGTCCCATGGGACGCGGATGTGCTGTGGCTGTCCTATGGAACCGGCTGTTTGGAGACGGGCGTTGAGCCAGTAGTGGGCTGCCTGAAAAAACAGCTCGATGGCCGCGATCGCGTTCGACTTCCCTGCTCCGTTCCCCCCGTGGAACACCGGCATCTCGTCCGCTACCCCGCCGGACGAAAGCAGGATCTCCGTGGGCCCGTGGAACGTCCGGAAGTTCGAGATCACGAGCCGCGCGATGCGCAGCGACGGGTAGGAACGCTCACTCACGCCGCCGAGGAGAGCAAGCCGCAGCCTGGCAGGTCAAGCCTCACCCCACCTCCTCCCGCGTCCTTCGCAGCAGCCACAGCGGCTCCAGCCCCTGCTGTATCGACTGCACCTCGGCCGTCTCCGCGTACCCCATCGCGTAATCCTCGATGTCGATCGCCGCCGTCCTCCCCTTCTGCTCCGGCGGATCGAAGCGGATCGACCGCACCACCGGCCCGAGCGCCCGCGGGTCCTCCGGCAGCTCCCCCCCGACCCGCGCCGCCTCGTCGAACACCGCTCGCCGCGCGAGGTGCGCCTCGACCGCGGACCTCGGCGTCTCCCCCGCGCCCGCGGCCCACACCCGCACCCGCACCAGCTCCGGCCCGCGCCCCAGCGACGTCCACACGTGCGTCCCGCTCTCCAGCTCGAAGAAATCGCGCACGCACAGCCCCACCACCCCCACCACCACCACCTCCAGCCTCCAGGCGAAGTACTCCTCCGGCCGGGGCAGCTCCGCCACGTTCGGGCTCGCCACCAGATCGCCTCGTTCCGTGTACGCCGCCCACCCCTCCACCTCGCCGCGCGCCTTCACGTACGCGTACACCAGCGCCTCCAGCAGGCCGGGTCCCGTCCCCGGCGACCTGCGCTCCCGCTCTCCTGCCGGCACCAGCTCGATCAAGATCGCGTGCTGCCCCGGCTCGTCCACCTTCACCAGCGCCCGCTCCAGCGCGTACCCCTCCGCCAGCGCCTCCAGCACCTCGTGCCGCGTCGGCGCCCGCTCCAGCGGTTCGAGCTGGCTCGTGTGGAACAGCCGCACCCGCGACCGCGAGTCCTCGTCCTCGCGCGCCAGATACCCGAAGCGCCGCGCCTCCAGGGTCATGTGCTCCGCCTCCACATCACCCTCGATCCGCCGCCGGTAACGCTCCACCTGCCCGTGGAACGCCGTCACTGCCGCCCGCATCGCGTCCAGGTTGAACACCGCCTCGGCGTGCTCCACGGCCGCCAGCGCGTGCGCCTCGGCTCCCCCATCGTCCCCGCCCCCTTCCTGCGCCCGCTCTCCCTGCGCCCGCTCCTCCAGCCCCTGCCGGTGCGCGCCCAGGTGGTGCTGGATCCGCGCCGACAGCCACCCGAGCGCCTTCCCTTGCACGAGCGCCTCCATCCGCCCCGACAGCGCCCCGAGCGCTCCTGCCAGCACCCCGAGCGGCGCCTTGAGCAACGGCTCGATTGCCCACCGCGCCGCTGCGGGCGGCGCCTCCTCCAGCACCTGCCGGTCCAGCGCGAACCCCTCGCCGCGCGTCTTCACCCGCAGGAGCTGCATCGCTGCCGCTGACGCCCCTGCGATCGCTTCCGACAGCAGACCCCCGATCCGGTCCTCGATGGCCCGCTTCACCGAGCGCGCCCCGTCCTCTGCCGAGAACGCCACCTCCGACAGCTTCTCGGGCACCCCGGCTGTCGCGCTCGCGAAGATGTTCCGCTCCGACAGCCCCCGCCGCCGGAGCAGCTTCTTCAGCTCCTTGTCGGCCACCGCCACCGCCACCTCCGCGCTCAGCGGCCGGAACGGCACCACCCGATCGATCCGGTTGAACAGCTCCGGCGCGAAGAACTCCCGCACGGCAGCCGCCACCTCCTTCATCCGCGCCTCCGCTGCCGCGGCCGAGCGCGTCGCCGACCCACCCTCCCCGAACCCCAGCGCGCCCCGCGTCCGCGCCCCCAGGTTCGAGGTCATCACGATCACCGCGTGGTTGAACCGCGCCGTCCTCCCTGCCGCGTCGGTGAGCCGCCCGTCCTCGAAGAGCTGCAGGAGCAGCGCGTGCACCGACCGGTGCGCCTTCTCGATCTCGTCGAGCAAGATCAGCGAGAACGGCTGCTCCTGCGCCCGCCGCGTCAGCAGCCCGTCCGGCTCCCACCGGTCCCCGATCAGCCGCGCCGGCGCGTCGGGCCCGCTCAGCTCGCTCATGTCGAAGCGCAGGAGCCGCGACGCGCTCCCGTAGAGAAGCGTCGCCAGCGCCTTCGCCATCTCCGTCTTCCCCGTCCCCGTCGGCCCCGTGAACAGGTACACCCCGTAAGGCCGGCGCGGATCGGTCATCCCCGCCTTCACCCGCGCCAGGAGGTCCACCGCCACCCGCACCGCCTCGGGCTGACCGATCACCTGCGCCGCGAGCTGCGCCTCCACCCCCTCCAGCGACAGCGCCGCGCTCTGATCGATCAGCGACTCGGGCACCCCCGTCTTCGCGGAGAGGAGCCGCATCACCTGGGCCGTCCCCACCTCCGCCCGCTTCGCCTCGCCCTCGCCCTTGTCCTCGCCCTCCACCTGCGCCGCCTCCAGGTCGCGCAGCAGGTCCATCGCCTTCCCGGGCAGCGCCCGCGACGAGATCAGCGCCCCGCCCACGTCGAGGATCGCCCGCAGCGCGTGGGGCGTCACCCGCACCGGCCGCCGCTGCTCCAGCGCCCGCGCCTCCCGCAGCATGAGCTGCAGCGACTCCGCGCGCGTCGCCTCCGGCACGTGGAGCTGGGTGAACAGCGCCGCGAACGACGGCGCCTCCTGCTCCAGCAAGCGCAGCCCCTCCAGCGTGCACTCCCCCACGATGGTCAGCTCTCGCCGCGCCAGCGGTCCCCGGAAGAACTCCGCCAGCGACCGCGTGCTCTCCCGCGACTGCCCGAGCCGCGCGAAGTGGTGCACGTCGTCCACCACCAGCACCAGGTTCCGCCCGATCGCGTCTTCGAGCAGCCCCACGCACCGCTTCTCCCACTCCCCGAGGTGGCTCATCCCTGCGAGGAGCCGCCGCCCCGCCACCTGCCACACCCCCCGCACCCGATCGAGGTTCCGGTGCGTGAAGTACCCATCGGCCTCCAGCAGATCGAGCACCGCCCGCTGGATGAGCGTCGACTTCCCGCTCCCCGGCGCCCCCACCACCAGCACCGGCTGCGGCCGCGCCGCCCCCAGCAAGTGCGCGAGCTGCTCCCGCAGCGGCGCCCGCGGCACCCCCACGTCCAGGCTCCCCGACGCCGCCCGCGCGGTCAGGTTCACCCCCACCCCCGGCAGCACCTCCAGCGACCGCTTCCGCTTGTGCCGCCATGCAGGATCCTGCCCCGGATCCTCCCGCAGGTTCCGGGGCAGATCGTCCAGCGCCGACCGCGGCGAGCACGTGAACCCCACCGCGGACACCCGCTCCTTTCCCCGGCTCATCAGGGCCCCCACCTCCTCCTCCCCGAGGCCTCCCCACGCGTGCTGGAACAGCGCCCGGAGCTGCCCCTCCAGCGGCGCCTCCATGTCCATCGCCACCGCCTCGTCCTGCCGCTCCGGGTGGTACGCCAGCATCACCTGCGCCTCGTCCGACGCCCACCGCGGCTCCAGCACCACCGGGAACACCCCCGACACCTTCCGACGATCCGCGCCCCCGACCTGAAGCTCCAGCCGCACCCGCTCCAGCCGGATCCCCGTCGCCATCTGCACCCGCGAAAGCTCCGCCGCCGGGTACTTCGCGAACGCTTCCTGCAGCGCCTCCACCAGCTTGCGCTGCACCCGGTGCGCGTTCGCCCCCTCGTGCGCGCGCGTCAGCGGCCCGAGCCCCAGCGTCGTGCACCCGTAGCCACCCGCCATCACCCGCTCGAACAGCGGCACCAGGAAGTGCATGGCTACCTCGTCCCCCTGGACCCGGCGTCCTCCGCCGTCGCGTTCGCCGTCGCGTTCCTGGACGGCAGGTACACCTCGTCACGATCGAGCCCGCTGTCTGGATCCTCCAGGAGCAGCAGATGCGTGAGCGCCACCTCCTCCAGCCGGTCCCATACCAGGTCCGTCACCATCGCCACCTGCCCGCGCTTGCCCGCGACCGACACCGTGCTCTCCGGCTGGTTCTGCTCCCGCACCGCGGCCCCTCTCCGCCGCCCCGCCGCCCCCCCCGGGGCCGGGGGCCTCAAGAGTCTGTGCTCCCACTCCGCCTCCCGGATGTCCGCCGCGAACCCCACGAGCTGCACGTTCACGTGCACCCGATCGTCCTCTGCCCCGTCCGGTGCCTCCCCCTGGGGCATCACCACCCGGTGCAGCCCCACCTCCAGCGCCAGGAACGCCGCCGCGTACGCCCCGCGGCAGCGGAACAGCACGTTCCTGAACGACCGCTTCGGCTGCGCCAGCGCCTCCAGCGCCTCCCCCACACTCCGCGGCGGCCCCCACCGCCGGGCCGGAGGCCACGGCGGGTCGTCCGGCCGCACCTTGTCCCCATCCAGGTGGAGCTGCGCGCTCCATCTCCGCTCCTCCAGCGCCTTCAGCAGCGGCACGAGCCACACGTTGAACGCCCCCGCGTCCAGCTCCTCGAACATCAGGGTGATCGCATCGCGCTGCGGCAGGAGCGCCGTCATCGCCCGCGGCAATACCCGCCGCATCTTCAACTGCGCCACCCGCGTCTCCCGCACGAAGGGCTGCAGCGGCTCCCCCTCGAAGAGCGCCATCATCGCCAGCTCCTCCACCGCGCGCACCTCGTCCTGCGCCTTCGTGAGCTGTTCCCACAGCACCTGCAGCCGGTGGTGCTCCGCGTGCATCGCCGCGATCTCCCCCGGCCGCGCCCGCGACGCCTCCTGCGCCTTCCCCTTCCGCCCCCGCGCCCGGCCCCGCTCCTCCAGGTTGAGCTGCGTCAGCAGAAAGTCCATCTGGTCCTTCAGCTCCATCACCGGACCGAGCGCCATCCACCCGTCCACCTCGCGCCGGATCTGGCTCACCTCCTCGAACCCGAACCCCTGCTGCGACCCCTTCGCCCGCCCCCGCCTCCGCACCACGACCTCGATCGCCCCCGACACCGCGCGGTGCACGACGTCCCCCCCGTGCCCCTCGCGCACCTCCCCCGCCTCCGTCACCTCCACGACCACGTCGCGCCCCGCGCTCCCCAGCCCCGCGAGCGCCCGCGCCACCGGCGCTACCAGGTGCTCCTCCAGGTGTCGCCGCAGCGCCCGCGCCCCGTACACCTCCGAGAACCCGTCCTCCGCCAGCTTCCCGAGCGCCTGCGCGCTCACCGACAGCCCCGCCCCGCTCTCCACCAGCCCCCGCCGCGCCCCCAGCCGCTCCGCGAGCACCCCCGCCACCTTCACCACCTCGCCCCGCGACAGCGGCCTGAAGGCCACGATCCGGTCGATGCGGTTCACCATCTCCGGCCTGAACGTCGCGTCCACCGCGCGCCGGTAGTGCCCCTCCAGATCCACCCCGCCCCCCAGGAACCCCGACGTCCCCCGCCGCTCCCCCGCCCCCAGGTTCGAGGTCATGATCACGATCGCGTTGTGGAAGTACGCCGTCCTCCCCCGCGCGTCCGAGAGCCTCCCCTCACCGCACACCTGCAGCAGCAGATCGAACACCGCCGGGTGTGCCTTCTCGATCTCGTCGAGCAAGATCACGCAGAATGGCTGCTCCCGCACCCGACTCGTGAGCAGCCCCGCGTCCCGGTCCGTCCCCCGGATCAACCGATCCGCCGCGTCCGGCGTCATGAACTCGCTCATGTCGAAGCGCGCCATCCGCTCCGCGGACCCGAACAGAAGCTCCGCCAGCGCCCGCCCGAGCTCCGTCTTCCCCACCCCCGTCGGCCCCACGAACAGGAACGTCGACAGCGGCTTCCCCGCCGGTTGCAGCCCCGCCTTCACCACCGCGATCGTCTCCGCCAGCGCCCGCACCGCCTGCTCCTGCCCGATCACCGACCGAGACAGCCGCGCGCCGATCTCCTCCACCCGCAGCGCCACGTCCTCGCGCAGGAGGAACGCTGGCACCCCGGTCCTCAGCGAGAACGCCTCGTACACGTCCTCCCGCCCCAGCGTGATCGCCGTCCCCCCCGGCCCCTGCTCCTTCTCGCGCAGCGCCTGCAGGTCCTCGTAGAGCCGCACCGCCTTCCCCGGAAACGCCGCGTACGGCAGGTACCGCTCGCACAGCTCGATCAGCGCCGGGATCGCCTCCACCGCGAGCTGCGGCTTCAGCGTATCCGCCCGAGCATCGTGCTCCACCCGCTTCACCAGCGCCTCCCGCGTCACCCCCGTCGAGAGCGCCGCCACCTGGATCCGGCTCAGCGCCGCGAAGAACGCCCAGTGCTTCGACTCCAGCGCGTCGAGCCTGTCCTCCCGCACCTCCGCCACGAACCGCACCTTCCCGTCCTCCAGGAACTGCCGCATCGCCCCCCCGAGGTCAGCCCCTCCCTCCTCTCCCCGCGTCGAGAGCAGGTCCTCCAGGTGCTCCACGTAGAGCACCGCATCCAGCTCCCGCGCCCCTTCCATCACCTCGAACACCCGCTCCTGCCACGCCCCGAACCCGCTCATCCCCGCGATGAGCTGCGCCCCGCTCGTCGCGAACACCGGCCGCCCCACCCGGTGCACTGCCTCCCGCATCAGCGCGCTCTTCCCCGATCCCTCCGGCCCCACGAGCAGCACCCCGAGCCGCTCCTTCCCCGACAGCAACGCCACGAGCCGCCCGAGCTCCGCCTCCCTCCCTGCGAGTGGCGGCGGCCCGAACCGCCCCTCCGCGTGCATTGCCGTCGCCGCCCCCTCCAGCGCCTGCACCGCCTTCAGCCGCCGCGCCCTCCGCGCGATCTCCTCCGCCCGCGTCCCCCCCTTGCCCACCTTCACTACGCTCTCCAGCGGGATCTCCACCGCTTCGAGCCGCGTCTCCCGGGCGGGCAAGAGCCCCCGCACCTCCCACGCCGACAGCTCCTGTGACGCCAGCAGCCGCCGCACCTCGTGCCGCGCCGCCTCTTCCAGCACCTCCCGCCGCTCCACGTAGAACGTGTGCCCCACGGCCGGCACCATCACCCACGCATCCCCTCCCGTCGCCGGCACCACCACGCACCCGAAATCCACGGGCGTCTCGTTCTGCAGCTTCCGCGGCAGCTCCTCCCGCGGCACCGGCACCCCCACCTCCACGAGCCGCGTCCCCTCTGGCAGCGACAGCCGCGACACCAGCTCCGGCCGCGCCCGGCGCAGGTACTCCCGCAGAAACAGCTCCTGCTCCGCCCGCGCCTCTTCCTCCGCCCCGAGGCTCGCCAGCCCCGGCGCCGCCGCCGGCGCCATCACGCACGTCCCATCGAACCGCTCCTGCACGAGCAAGAGCACCCGCGTCGTCCGCTGCGCCCCCCCTCTCTTCCCCTCGCCCTCATCCTCGCCCTCGTCCTCGCCCTCGTCCTCGCCGGCGCCTCTGCCCTTGCCCGCGTCGGCGTCTTTGCCGGCGTCGTCGTCCTCGCCGAGGACGTCATCGTCTTCGTCGAGGTCGTCATCGTCGTCGCTGCCAGCGTCCTCGCTGCCAGCGTCTTCTCTGCCAGCGTCGCCCTCGTCGCTGGCAGCGTCGCCCTCGTCGAGGACGTCGTCGTCGCTGGCAGCGTCGTCGCTGGCGGCGTCCTCTTCATCCTCGTCGCGCGCGCCCTTGGGAGCCTCGGCATCGTTCGGAGCAGGCATGAGCCGACGAGGACAGCCGAGATCCTTCCGAAGCGCAACGGCAAGCGCGGCCCTGGTGGCAACGTCGCCTCACCATCACTTCCCGGCGAGGCGACCAGCGGCAGCCGCGACCTCACCGATCCTCGCGCATCACCGCTTCTTGATGGAGGGCGGTGGACCGATCGCGCTCGCGTAGCTGTGGGGACGCCTGTCGAAGCCGGCGTTCGATTCGATCTCCCTGATCAGGCGCTCTGGCGTGATCTCCGCCCCATTGTCGTACAGATCCATTCCCGGGTTCATCGAGGCGTTGTCCTGAGCCTCGTCATTCCCCCGGTGTCCCGCCATGACGAGCGGTTCGACCCGTCGATCAACGTCTGCCTGTCGAATCCAGCGGCGCGGCCCACATAGCCGTAATGAATGTTGGACCAGACGTCGAAGCAGTACTCCCATTCCCCCCACGTATGCCACGAGCGCAGGTTGCCGATGCTGCCTTATGCCCGCCCCGACGCCGGCTCCCTGGCCCCCCGCGTCCTCCGCCATGGCTCACGCGCCTCCTTTCTGCGCCTTCCCATCCAGGTGAGCGAGCAGCACCTGCGCCTTCTCGTCAGCCGAGCACCCCTCGTCCGCGAGCGCCTCCCCGATCGCCGGGAACCTCTCCGCGAAGCCCTCCCCGAGCACCCACCACGCCGCCACGTAGGCCGCGATCTGCCGCTCCGTCGACAGCCCCAGCGCCCTCGCCTCGCCCACGTCCACCCGCACCCGCGCCTCGACCTCCGCCGCGCCTGCCGCCCGCGCGCGGGTCACCGTGCGCCGCAGGAACCCCACCAGCCTCTCCTCGTAGGCCTCCGACTCCATGCGCCCCAGCGCTTCGAGCTGCTCCTTGTGGACCTTCATCGGGCCTCTCGGCCCATCCTAGCCCATCCCGCGAGACCGCGCCCCGGCGCCCTGCCCCCGACGCCTGAACCGCCGCGTCGCTGCCTCAACGTTTCCGGAGCGTCGCCTGATCCCCGGCGCCGGTCGCGCTCTCGTAGCTGTGGGGGCGCCTGTCGAACTGCGGCGTCCGCACCACCTTCTCGATGAGCAGCTCCGGGGTGATGGTCGCCCCCTGATCGTACATGTCGCTGCCCATCTTGATGGCGAGCGCGTCCTGCTCGGGATCGCCTCCGGTGGTCCCCCCGCCGGTCACGCTGTGAACGAGCTGCTGCGCGTTGGCGCCGAGGAGCAGCGTGTCGCGCGAGAACCCCGCCGCGCGCCCCACGTAGCCGTAGTGAATGTTGGACCAGGCATCGAGGAAGTACTCCCATTCTCCCCACGTGTGCCAGCTCCCGGGCTTCGTCTCGCCGATCTTCTGCGACGTGAAGTGAGGCTTGTGGTCCCAGGGCCTCCCTGGCGCCACCCTCTCGGTCCAGTGGGCCAGCGCGGCACCCTTGTTCAGCGCACCGACCCCGGGCACCTGTCCTGCGGTGTTCTGCGCGCTCATGAACCAGGCGTGGCCGCTCGCCGCGTTGTTCTTCATCTCGGCGGCCATGTACTCCGCGACGGCCCGCAGCTCGTTGATGATGTCGAAGATGTGCACCATCCCCGTCTTGAGGTCCTTGAACTCGACCTTCTTCACGGTGACGTGGCTCGGCCAGTCCTTGCGCCAGAAAGCGCGCACGCCCGACCCGAAGCTCGGGAAGTCGATCTCGATCGAGCACGTCCCGCAGGGCAGATCGTCATAGCGGATCACGCTCCCCTTCCGCATGTCGAGCTTCCCGTCGCCGTGCTTCGACCCGTTCACCTTCAGCACCCAGAGATACCTGTCCTTGAAGGTCTGCTCCCCGCTCCCCGGCTCGGACGGTGCGGGCTCGGGCATCGGCTTCGGCACGAAGCGCAGCTCGATCCACGAGGGGCATGGCTGCACCGTGCTGCCTGCCGGGATGTCCGTGAAGCTCCCCTGTACCTCCGACTGCATGCGACTCAGCTCGGTCTCGGCCATCGCTCACCCTCCTGCGCGCGGCGCAGCGCCCGCGGCGGCGCTCCGCGATGCACACCCCAGCGCCCCTGACGCCTCGCCGCCCCCTCCATCTGCCCCCTGAGGACCCGTCATCCCTCTCCGTTCTGGATGCTAGTACACGGTTCCCCAGGCCCGCCCCTGGATCGGTGTAGCGCCAGGTGAAGAAGTCGGACTGGTCCATCCGTGCCAGAAGAGGCTAAAGGGGACATCGATGACTGACGGACCCCTCTCCTCCGCTGCAAACGGCCCGTTGGTGACCGACAGACCCCTTCCCCCGGCGATGAGAGTGCCGAAGTGACCGTTGCCTTTCTCTGCCCAGGCCAGGGCGTACAGACGCCCGGCATGCTCGACAAGCTCCCCGACCACCCGGCGGTCGCGGCGACCCTCGCCGAGGCCAGCGCGGTCCTCGGCCTGGACGTCCGCGGCCTTCCGCGCGCCTCGGACCTTCATCCCACCGTCGCCATGCAGCTCGGCACCGTCACGGCCGGCGTGGCAGCGGCGCGCGCGCTCGCGGCCGAGGGAGCCCTCCCCAACGCTGCGGCCGGGCTCTCGGTGGGCGCCTTCACGGCGGCCGTCATCTGCGGGGCGCTCGATTTCGGGGCGGCGCTCGTGGCCGTGAAGTACCGCGCCGAGCGCATGGCAGCCGCCTTCCCCACGGGCTACGGGCTCGCTTCGCTGCTCGGCCTGAACGAGCCCGAGGTCAAGGCGCTGACGGAAGCCATCGCCACGCCCGAGGCGCCGGTCTACCTGGCCATCGTCAATGCCCCGCGCCATATCGTCGTCGCCGGCTCCCACGCAGGGCTCGACCGCGCCGTCGCCGAGGCGCGCACGACCGGCGCACACCGCGCGGTGCGCCTCAGCGTCGGCGTACCCTCGCATTGTCCACTCCTCGCAGATGTTGCCACGGACCTCGGCAGCTTCCTCGCGCACACGACCGTGATGGCCCCTCGCGTCCCGTACGTCACCAACCGCGGGGGCCGCGGGACGCGCGACCCGGAGGTCATCCGGGCCGACCTCGCCACGAACCTCGCCTTCCCCGTGCGCTGGCACGATGCGGTGAACCTCCTCGTCGAGACGGGGGCGCGCCTCTTCGTCGAGGTGCCGCCGGGCCACGTCCTCCGTGACCTCGCAGTCGCCGCGTTCCCGATCGCGCGCGCCGTCTCCCTCGCCGACAGCTCCCTCGCCACCGCGGTCGCGCTCGTGCACCGGCACGGCGACCCGCCCTGAAGCTCACAGCATCGGAGTTTCCCGTACGCATCACTGCGGTTCGGCGAGGCTTCGGGGGCCGTCCAGCACAGCATTTCCAGGCACGACGCGCTCCGACGGCGACATTCGTCATGCCGAGGGCAACCGCGTTGGACTCCGGACAATCTATTGGCACGGAACCACCCACGACTGACGTAGTGATCTAGGGTCGTTTCGCTGGCACCAGCAGCTCATGCGCGTCCCGTGCGCGTTGTTGATACTCACTTTCAAGGAGACCATCCCATGCCGTTTACCCTTCCCGAGCTCCCCTACGCGAAGGACGCGCTCGCGCCCCACATCTCTGCCGAGACCCTCGAGTACCACCACGGCAAGCATCACCAGGCCTACGTCACCAACCTGAACAAGCTCCTCGAAGGCAAGCCTGACCATGGCTCGCTCGTGGAGATCATCAAGACGGCCGAGGGTGGCCTCTTCAACAACGCGGCCCAGGTCTGGAACCACACCTTCTACTGGCACTGCATGAAGCCCGGTGGCGGCGGGGAGCCCACGGGCGACATCGCCGACGCGATCAAGCGCGACTTCGGCGGCTTCGACAAGTTCCGCGAGGAGTTCGCGCAGGCGGCGACCACCCAGTTCGGCTCGGGCTGGGCGTGGCTCGTGCTCACCGGCGACAAGCTCTCCATCACCAAGACCGGCAACGCCGACCTGCCCCTCAAGCACGGCCAGAAGGCGCTGCTCACCATCGACGTGTGGGAGCACGCCTATTACATCGACTACCGGAACGCCCGCCCCAAGTACATCGACACCTTCCTGAACAGCCTCGTGAACTGGGACTTCGTCACCCAGAACCTGAAGGGCCTCGACTTCAAGGGGACCTGAGCCGCTCACGCGGAGTCGAGGGGCGCCACCACGGCACTGCGTGGTGGGCGCCCCTTTTCCTTTTGTGGACTGTCGAGAAGCGCTTCAGCCGCTCGGCTCCAGGGAAACCCAGGGCGCGACGCCTTGCCAAGGGCGCTGCGTGGCGGCTGGCAAGAGCGGTTCGAGGGGAGTGGGGCCCTGTCGGGATTCACTCCCGACGGGGCGAGGGGATGCGGGTCCCCTCGTGGAGACTCAGACGAGCGGCACTTCGAGGAACCGGGCCGCGAGCCCCTCGTACACGGAGCGCTTGCTGTCGTCGGCGCGGAAGACCAGCCGGAACCAGTCGTGAAGCGGCGTCACCTCGGGGAAGATGGGCCGGAGCGTGCGGGCCGCGAGGTCCCGCTCGACGAGGTACACCGGCAGCACGGCCACGCCCGCCCCGGAAAGGACCCGGGCGCGGATGGCACCGATGCCGCCGAGGCACACGATCTTCTTGAAGCGCAGGCGATCGCCGCCGCCGGGCGCGTCGCGCCAGTAGCGGAAGAGGGGAAGGTCGCGGCTGTCGTCGAGGAGGGTGTGGCCTTCCGCGTGGGCCTCGCGCGACAGAGGCCGCTCCTTGAGGAGGGCTCGGGACCCCACGAACACGTAGTCCTCGCGGTGGAGACGTGCGGCGTCGAGCTTGGGGTCCGTGATCCGCGAGGAGGTCACCGCGCAGTCGATCTCCAGGGACCGCACCCGCAGCAAGAGATCTGCGCCCGAGCCGAAGTAGAGGCTCACGTCGAGCGTGGGAAACGCCTCGGAGAGCTTGTCGAGCTGGGGGAGGATCCAGCTCATCCCCAGCTCGTGCCGGGTGCCGATGGTGATCTCCATGGGAGGCGGCCCCGTCTCCCCGCGCGCCGCCCGCACGCAGTCGCGCGCCGCCTCCAGGCAGCGCTCCGCCGCCGGGAGGAACGCCAGACCTGCCTGCGTCAGCGACACCGAGCGCGTCGACCGGCGGAAGAGGCTCGCCCCCATCCCCTCCTCCAGCTCGCGGATGCGCTGGCCGAGCGCCGCGGGGCTGAGCGCCACCGCGCGCGCCGCGGCCCGGAAGTTGAGCAGGCGCGCCGCGGCCACGAAGCAGCGCAGGCTGTCGAGGGAGGGCAGCATCCCCCGAGAATTATCAGAACCTCACGCCGCCTTGACGCTGCGCGCGCCAGACGCGCCGCGTGAGCGCCACGCCGCGAGGGCCCCGAGCCCGTGCGCTTCCAGCCGCGGCACGATCACCTCCCGCACGGTGTCGTAGAACAGATCCCGCGCCGCGCGCCCGTCGCAGAGGCCCAGCGCTGCCGCCTCTGGGGGGAACGCCGTCCCCGCCGGCAGGTGCGAAAGCTCATGGCGCTCCAGCGCCGCAAACGCCACCCGCAGATAGGCCCCCAGCCTGTCCCGCGCCGCGCCGTCGAGGCTCGGCCCCACCTCGGCGAGCCACCGCCACCCGAAGCGGGCGTGACCCACCTCGTCGGCGAGGATCTCCGTGAGCAGCCGCCGCAGCGCCCCCTCGGGCATCTCCAGCCGCTCCGCGCTGATCAGCGCCACCGCCACCGTCTCCGAGAGGCAGCACACGCTGAGCACGTTGCGGGTCACCGCCTCCAGCCGGTCCACGTCCGCGTGCTCGGGCAGGGGCGGCCCCGCAACCACCTTCGCCCTCGCCTCGCCCCCGAACGCCTCCACCACCGCCCCGCAGAGCACCCCGTGGCGCCGCTCCTCCGCGGCCATCACCGCGCACGCCGCCACGTCACCTTCCCTCGCTCCCGCCTGGCGGAGCTGCTGCGCGAGCCCCTCGAACACCGGCGCCGAGCCGTGCTCGTTCACCATCCGCCCCCGCCAGGTGCGTTGCACGGCCACGCGCAGCGCCGGGTCGATCTCCGCCACCTCGGGCCGCAGCCGCCGCGCCTCGTGCGCCAGATCCAGCACGTGAGCGTCCATCACGCCACCCCCATCTCTGGCGGCACCGGCGGCCCCCAGGCCTCGCACCCTGCCTCCCAGTCCCAGTTCACCTGGTCGCAGCACGCGCGGTACGCCTCCCAGTCCTCCGTCGGGTTGCCGCACGTGGTCCCCGCGTCGGCGACGCTGCCGTCCCCGGGCACCGCCGCGTCCTCCTGCGGTCCCGCGTCCTCCTCCGCCCCCGCGTCCGCGAGCGGACCCGCAGGCTCCTCCTCGCCGCCTTCCTCCTCGTCGTCCACGAGGACCGTACCGCCGCACCCGAACACCCCTGCGATCATCGACACGGCAGCCGCCGCATGGAGCGCACGCCGTCGTATGTCACTGCGCATCATAAGCACCTCGTCCCCTCACCGTACGCCCGCGCGGCGTGACGAGAATCGCGATGATGCAAACGGTATCGTATGGCGCTCGTTTACAGTCGCCGGTGGTGAGGCCCCCGCAGCGCCGCGTTCACGCGAGGGACTTGCCGTTGGACATCGCCCGAGAGGGCTGGCTACATCTCCCCCCCGTGAACCGAAGCATCGCCTTCCTCACGTCGGACCAGGATCCCGAGCTCACCCCCGACGACCAGCTCGCCGTCCAGGAGCTCGACCAGCTCGGCATCCGCGTCACCCCCCTCGTGTGGGACGCCCCCGAGGTGGACCTCGCCCACCTCCAGCAGTTCGACCTGCTGGTCCTCCGCTCCTGCTGGGACTACCACCACAAGACCGCCGGCTTCTGCGCCTGGCTCGACGCGGTGGAGCGCGCTGGCCTCCCCCTCCACAACCCGGTCCCCGTGGTGCGCTGGTGCCTCGACAAGAGCTACCTCGACGCCCTCGCGTCGCGCGGCATCGCCATCCCCACGACCCTCTGGATCGAGCCCGGCACCGACACCACCCTGAACGATCTCCTCCACCGCGGCGCCTTCCGCGACGACGCCGTGGTGGTGAAGCCAGCCATCTCCATGCTCGGCCAGGACACCTGGCGCGCCTCCCGCGCCGACCTCGCGGAGCACGAGGCCCCCTTCCAGGACCTGCTCCGCACCCGCAAGCTCATGGTCCAGGAGTTCTTGCCCGAGGTCCTCGACCACGGCGAGCTCTCCCTCATCTTCATCGCCAACCGCTTCAGCCACGCCGTGCGCAAGCTCCCGAAGCCCGGCGAGTTCCGCATCCACGCCGAGCACGGCGGCACCCGTGACCTCTTCGTGCCCTCCCCCGCCCTGGTCACCCAGGCCGAGGCCGTGCTCGAAGCAGCCCGCGCCCTCACCGGCGACCCCGCGCACCGCCTCCTCTACGCCCGCGTCGACGGCATCGACGTCGGCGGTCGGCTCACCCTCATCGAGCTGGAGCTGATCGACCCCTACCTGTTCCTGCGCTACGCCCCCGGCGCCCCCTACCGCTTCGCCCAGGCCATCGAAGACATCCTCGCGGGGTTCTGAGGCGACGCTCCGACGCCAGGCCAGCCGAGATACAAACGGTGGCCAGTGGCCCATGGTAATGAGGCCACGCGCTCGGAGGCATTGCCCATTGGTTTGCGCCCGTGACTTGCTGGTCGCTGCAGGTGGGGAGTAGCGTGCGCGCAATGCCGACGCTGGAGCACAACGGTCTCGTCGACATGTTCCGCGAGAACCCCGCGCTCGCGCCGCACCTCTTGGAACTGCTCTTCCACCTGGACCTGCCGCCGTACGCCACGGTGGCCGTGGTCGAGGCCTCGCTCGACCAGCTCACGCCGGTGGAGTTCCGCGCCGACCTGGCCCTGGAGCTGCGCGACGCGCGAGGGGCGCTGGTGCTCTCGATCGTGCTCGAAGTGCAGCGCGACAAGGACCCCCGCAAGAAGTACTCGTGGCCGGTGTACGTGGTGGTGGCGAGGGCGCAGAAGCAGTGCCCGACCATCGTGCTGGTCGTCGCACCCGATGCCGAGGTGGCCGCCTGGGCTTCGGAGAAGATCGATCTCGGCCTCGGCCGCGGGAGCGTCGAGCCGCTGGTGGTGGGCCCAGCCGTGGTGCCGGTGGTGACGGATCAGGCACTGGCGGAGCAGGAGACGGAGCTGGCTATCCTCTCGGCAGCGGCGCACGGCAACGGTCCGCACGGCCTGGAGGTGGCCCTGGCGGCGCTCGGCGCGCTCGGGCGGTACGACCATGAGCACGCTGCGGTGTACTTCCAGATCGTCTACAATGCGCTGCGTGAGCCCCTGCGAAGGGCCCTGGAGGCGCTGATCATGGAACGGCAGACCGAAGGCAAAGCGACGTTCCCCCCATTCGCGCAGCAGCTCATCGACCGCGGTAAGCGTGAGGGCCTCCAGGAGGGCAAGCGCGAGGGCCTCCAGGAGGGCAAGCGCGAGGGCCTCCAGGAGGGCAAGCGCGAGGGCCTCCAGGAGGGCAAGCGTGAGGGCCTCCAGGAGGGCAAGCGTGAGGGCCTCCAGGAAGGTGAGCGCAAGGGCAAGCTCGAAGGGAAGCAGGATGCGTTGCTCCGCCTGCTGGCCCGGGCTGGGATCGCGCTCACGGCGGACGAGAGAGCGCGCATCCAGGGGTGCACGGATGCGGCAACCCTCGACCGCTGGATCGAGAACGTGATCGGGGCGAAGAGCGCCAGCGACGTGCTCTCCTGACCTGCGCGGCTTCCAGGTCCACCACCCTCCCCCCAACCTCGCTCGCGGCTCGCCCTGTGTTGCCGTGAGGCCCGCCCGGCCTGCTTGACCCTCGTGTTCCTTGGCGCGTACCAGAGGCCATGGACTTCACCTGGAAAGAGCTGCAGACGGTGCTCATCGTCGTGGCGGTGGTCGTCGCCGTCCTCTGGATGCAACGCACCACCAGGAAAGCCGCCCAGAACGCGCACCTCTCCTCGCCCCCGCCCCCACCGGACGACGAGCCCCGCTCACGCGCTCCGGGCAAGGACGGCGACCACACCGGCGCCCGAAAACCCAGCGCGCCTGCGGAGGCCCCGAGGCTCTTCGAGACCGCCCGGGCGACGGCCGAGGCCCTCCCCCCTGGAGACGGCCCCCGCGAGGGTGGCATTCGCCTCGACCGCGGCGCCGAGGGTGACGCCAGCCCCGACGCCCCGCGCAGTCTCGTCGCCCACTTCATCGCCCGCGCCGAGGTGAACCGCCCGGACGGCATCGCCACCCAGCGGGTCGCCGTCGTCCCTCCCCTCGCCACGTTCACCCTCGTCACCGGCGCCGGCCCCATGCCCGGCGTCGCGGCCGCCTTTGCCGGTGACGGCGTGCGCGACGGCATCGCCGCCGCCCACCGCAGCGACGGAGCCGACCTCCTCCCCCCCTCCGCAGAGACCCTCGTCCGCGTCCTCCAGACCGCAAACGAGAAGCTCCACGCCTTCATCGCCACCCGCCCCGAGCTGGAAGGGAGCATCGCGAGCGCCGTGGCTGTCGCGTTCACGGCCGACACCGCCATCATCGCGCACGTGGGCGCCGAGCGCGTCTACCGCGGGCGCGACGGCCAGGCGGAGCCGCTCACCCGCGACCACTCCCTCGTGAACGACTTCATCCGGATGAAGAACATCACCGATGAAGCCGAGCAGCGCGACCTGCGCCGGAACGCGCCCCACCGCCACGTGATCGTCCGCGCCCTGGGACCCAAGGAGAGCGTCGACGTGGAGGTGACCGAGCACCCCCTGCGCGCTGGCGACCGCTTCCTCCTCGTGACGAAGTCCGTGGGCGACACGCTGGAGGACGCGTCGATCCCCGACGACGAGATGCGAAAGCTGCTCGATGCCGGTGCGCCGCTCGAGCCGCTCTGCGCGCGCCTGCTCGCGAAGGCCGCGCACCTGGACCCCCTGCAAAACCACGCCGCCATCGTGATTGCCATCGAGAATGGCGGCTAGCGCCGCGTACCGCGACCTACCCTCGGCCTGCGCCGGTGCGCGCTGCGCAAATCTACCGCATCTCGCGGGGAGCCGGGCTCCTCTAGGATGGGCTGCGAAGGAAGCCGGTTCGTGCCGGCGCAAGGGGTACGAATGCGCCATGGCACGCTGCGGGAGGATTTCACGGAGTGAGGGGAGAAGGTTCCCGCAAGGCCCTGTGCCGTTCACCGCCTGTCAGCCATTCCCCGCAAGCCCGACCCCTCACCCGCCGCCAGGTGCACCCTCTGGCTCCGGCGCCCCCCTGGGATGCAGCGCGCGCCGCAGCGCGTCCATCAGGTCCCGGTGATACGCCTGCGACACCTGCGCGCTGGCCAGCATGGAGAACCCGTGGAACGCGCCCGGGTAGACGTGCAGCTCCGTCGGCACTCCGGCGCGCATCAGCCGGCGCGCGTACTCCAGGTTCTCCTCCACGAAGAGGTCCAGCGCCCCCACGCTGATGAACGTCGCCGGCAGCCCCGCCACCGACTCGGCCCGCGCCGCGGCGGCATACGGCGACACCCCCTCGCCGCCGGGCGCCTTCCCGAGCAGCGCCGTCCAGCCCACCAGGTTCGCCTCGGGCGTCCACACGAACTCGCCGACGTGCGGATGCGGGTCGCCCGCGACCGCCGTGCGGTCGTCGAGCATCGGGTAGATGAGGAGCTGGAACACGAGCGGCACCTCGCCTCGGTCGCGCGTGAGCAGCCCCAGCCCCGCCGCGAGCCCGCCCCCCGCGCTCTTGCCGCCAATGGCAATCCGCGTCGTGTCGACCCCGAGCTGCGCGGCGTTCGCGTGCAGCCACGTCAGCGCCGCGTAGCAATCCTCCACGGGGCCCGGGTGCGGCGTCTCGGGCGCGAGGCGGTAATCGACGGAGACGGCGGCGCAACCGAGCAGCGAGACCATCTCCTTCACCTTCGCATCATCGCCATCGGCGCTCCCGAAGACGTAGCCGCCGCCGTGAATCCAGAGCAGCGCTGGCAACGGCCGCGGCGCGTCCTTCGGGAGGTAGATCAGCACCCGCACCTCGGGCGCGCCGTCGGGGCCCGGCACCCGCCGCTCCTCGACCTCGACATCCGGGAACGCAGGGGCTGCCGCCGCCATCTGGGCGTTCGCCTCGCGGCGCATGGCGCGGATCTGCGGCAGGGTCTCGGGCGTGATCTGGATCGGAGGGATCCTGTCGAGGAGCGGGAGAAGCTCGGGGTCCACGAGGTGCCTGGTCGTCACTGACGTCTCCTGTTCAGGGGATCCACGGGGTGATCTTGCCAGGAGCCGCCCGGCGCTGTCGATGCACGCCACAGGACGACGCTGACCTCTTCGAGGACGACGCTGACCTCTTCGAGGACGACGCTGACCTCTTCGAGGACGACGCTCATGTCGTCGAGGATGTCCAGGCATCTCGTCGAGGAGGTCTGCGACATCCGGCAGGGTGACCCTCGACCTCCTCGAAGAGATGGGGGTGACCTCCTCGAAGAGATGGGGGTGACCTCCTCGAAGAGATGGCTCAACTCCTCGAAATCACTTGGGCGTGACCCGTCGATGCGCGCGGCATGGCCATTGCGTTGCCTTGGCCAGTGGGCGCATCACGCATTCGCGCCAGCGACAACACCCTCCAGCTCCGAGGTGAGGTGGAAGAATACGCTGTGGGCGCACGTCTCACCAAAATCAACGGGCTCGGCTGGAAAGATGCGTCGGGGATTGACGGTACTCTCCGTCGAGGCCAGCTTTTCCCGCGCTCACCGTACCCGTCTGGTGCGGTGGGCGCTGGAACCCAACACGCGCCCCTCGGGGTGCACCTGTCGCCTCCCCGGTGGGGAGGCGACGATTCGCAATGAGGAAATCGTTATGGCGAAGGCTGCTCAGCCCTACGTCGGGCCTGTCACGCTCGACATCACTTCCATTGGTCCCCGGCTCAAGGATCTGCCCCCGGGCGCCCTGCGTGGTATGCGCAGGGCGCAGCCAGGGCTCGCCGAGGTGCTCGTGGAGCTTGCCACGAACATGTCCTCCCTCGGCGCCGCGGCCGGCATCGGCCCGGAACTCCAGAATGAGCTGGAGCAGTGTAACCAGACCCTGGAGGACATTCAGGCCGTGAAGGCCGTGGTCGACAAGTGGACCGAGGTGCTCGACGAGAGCCTCGCGTTCTACGAACACGAGAGGGAAGGAACCATCGGTCAGATCGCCGATGCGGTGAAGTCGTCGGCGCGGCGGAAGGACGAGTCGCTGCTGGCGCCGTTCGCGAAGACGGTCGCCTACAATGCGCAGGTGGGGCTGCGCGCGGTGAAGACGCGGCGCCGCAACGCGGAAGCCGCCGCGGAGGCCGAGGATCAGGCCTCCGAGACCAAGCCCACCAGCCCTCAGGCATAAGCCCGGCGATTGCGCCTGCGGGGCGCACGTCGCCCCGCAGGCCTGAGCCACGGGTGATTGCGTCAGCGATACCGGTGTGAGGTGGTCCTGGAGCTGGCCACTCAGGGTCCACCTCGAAGCCGGGTCGTCGAGGCGTCCACTTCGTGGTCCGCAATCGTCAGGTCCCCCTTCCCCCCGATGCTGGCGCCTCCTTCCTCCCAGGCGGAGGCGCCAGCTCTCCCTTCCCCGGCGCCCCTTTCCCGGCGCCCCTTTCCCGGCGCCCCTTTTCCGGCGTCCCTTCCCCAGCACCCCTTTTCCGGCGCCCCTCTCCCCCTGCACCGGAACGCCACGGCGGCAGCTTCACGCAGCGGTCACCGCAGCGCGCGCCATCTTGTCCTGGCGCAGCGTGCCGAAGGCGACCAGCAAGCAGGCCATGACGAGGAGCGCGCCGCCGAGGGCGCCGGGGCTCGTGCTCTCCTTGAGGCCGGCGAACAGGATCTGGCTCACCCTCGCAGGAGCGGCGCCTTCGAGGTCGCTCACGTAGGCCATCACCGAGCCGATGCAGAGCCAGGTGGCGTGGAAGGTGGTCACCGCCGTCAAGACGCCCGCCGTGCCGATGAAGCGGAGGTGCGCGCGCTCGGGGCTCTGCGCGAAGCGGGCAGCAGCGCCGATGGTGAGCATGCCGAAGACGAGGATCGGCCACATCGCCCAGCCACCCTCGTTGAAGAACTGGATCATGATTTCCCTCCGTGTGCGGTTCGTTGCCGAGACCAGGGCGCGACACGGCCTGTCCGCGAGCTGCCCTGAACCGGGGAGAAGGCGTCGTTCGTACCTTCCGATCACCCCAGCGCGCGCGGCGACGGGGTGTGACCGAAAATCTTTGTTGGTCACACCTGGCGGGGGCGCACGTTCTCCGGGAGGGGAAGAGCGGTCGCGCGGCGATGCGTTGTGCCCGTGAGGCGCTGGGGGCAGCTCAGGGGGTCTCTGACGCGGGCAACACCGGCACAGTGTCCTCGGTGTCGGTGAGCCAGCGGTAGGTGCAGTAGGCCGCGAACAGCAGGACCGCGAGGGCCAGCGTGGTCCGGATCCAGTCGTTCACCCTCTTCACCATGAGTTCCCGCGCTGGTCTTTCCCGCTCCGACTGGTCCCACTCTGCCCTGGTGCGGGCGATGGCTTGCTCCTCGGTCTCTCCGGGCTCGATCTCGATGGTGGCGAAGGCGAGGCCGGGGCTCCGGACGCGCGTGTCGTCGTCGAGCTTCTTGCCTTCGCCGTTCGGACCGAGGAGGTAGATGAGCACGCCGCAGGGGGCGCACGTCACCACCGCACCGACGTCGCCGAGCGGCAAAGGCGCACCGCAGTGGGGGCAGTCGATGTGGTCCATCGTTCGAGCTTATCGCTGCGCATGAAATCGCTGCGCGTGAAGAAGAGGGAGCGGCGCTCGGGAGCACCCGACAGAGGGTGCACTGGCCTGCACCTGAAGAACTTCCGCTGCTTCGAGGACCTCTCCCTCGATCCCTCGATGACCCTGCTCATCGGAGAGAACGGCGCTGGCAAAACGGCTGTCCTGGAGGGGCTCGCCGTGGCGCTCGGCGGTCTCTTCCTGGGTCTCCCCGGCGCGACCGCATGGAACCTCGGGAAGGATGACGCGCGCCAGGTGGTCTACGAGCATGAGGGGCTGCTCGATCTCCAGCCCCAGTGGCCGGTGCGGGTCGAGGCGAAAGGCCAGCTCGATGGCAAGCCCCTCGATTGGTCGCGCATGTTGCAGCACGCCGACGGGCGCACCACCCGGGTGGGCGCCACCTCGATCCGTAGCGCCGGGGAGAAGCTCGCGAGGGCGGTCCAGCGGGGCAAGGCCTGCGAGCTGCCCGTCATCGCCTACTACGGGGCGCAGCGGCTCTGGCTGCACAAGAAGGTCACCGAGGCGAAGCGCGCCGTTGGGTCCAGGTACGACGGCTACATCGATGCGCTGGATCCAGCGTCGAACCACCGCCTCCTCGCCGAGTGGATGTACCAGCAGACGCTGGTGGAGCTGCAGTCACGCAAGCCCGTGGCACAGCTCCGTGCCGTCGAGGAGGCGGTCTGCCAGTGCATCAAGGGCACGAAGCGCTTCTTCTTCGACGTGAGGAGCCAGGAGCTGATGATCGAGCGAGAGGACGGCGAGCGGAGGCCGTTCTGGTGGCTGAGCGACGGCTACCGGAACCTCGTGGCGCTCGTCGCGGACATGGCGTGGCGCGCCGCGGTGCTCAATCCGCACCACGGGGCGCACGCCGCCGAGCGCTCCGGGGGGGTCGTCCTGATTGACGAGATCGATCTCCACCTGCATCCACGCTGGCAGCGCAAGGTGCTGGGGGATCTACGGCGCACGTTTCCAGGTCTACAGTTCGTCACCACGACGCACTCTCCGCAGGTCGCCGCGAGCGCAGGTCGCGAGGAGATCCGCATCCTGGAGCGTGGCGCGCTGGTTTCCGAGAAGCCATTCGTCGAGGGGAGAGACACGAACAGCCTGCTGGAGGATGTGTGTCGAGCACTGGCACGCCCAGTCGAACGAGGAACAAAGAAAGGCCACCCTGCTCTGGCGCAACATGCTCGGCGTCTGCCTGGGCGACGAGGTCGCCGAGCTGCGCACGAAGGCCGGCGAGGTGCACCCGAAGACCGGTGAGCGGCACTGCGACACCGCGAAAGGGAACGCGAAGCTCTTCTTGCACCCCGTCGACGGGGTGGGCCCGAGCGCGCGAGAGCACCTGCGCTACAGCGCCGAGGGCGAGGTGCGACCGGCACAGGAGAAGACGGCGCTCGGGAAGTTTGCGCAGGATGACATCGACGCACTGAACTTGAATGCGAAGCGTCTGCGGCGCGCCAGCCTGGCGTCCACACCCCAGAGCAGTGCGAGTTCGTGCGCTACCACCTCGCGCGGTGGGCGCGGCAGCGGAACCTGGACCTCTCCGGCTGAGCAGCGGGGAACGCGCGCAGGTCAGCGGCCGCGGCGGACGACGCGCCAGAGCTTGCGGCCGAGGACGTCGGGGGTGACGGGGGCGCCGGTGACGTCGGCAGCGCCGGCGGCGACGAGGGCGGTCATGCGCTCGGCGCCCAGGCCGTCGACGCAGACGATGGCGCGGGTGCGGGGGGAGGCGGTGGCGAGGTCGCGGAGGAAGGCGCACGCGGCGTCGACGTTGGCGCCGGCGTCGAGGAGGAGCACGGGGAGCGGGGCGGCGGCGAGGGCGGCGAGGGTCGGGAAGGTGTGGGGGCGGAGGCCGAGGGCTTCGAGGCCGGTCGCGCAGGGGTCGTCGATGAGGCGGGGGGCGGCCGGGTCGAGGTGGAGGTAGGCGATGTCGGCCGCCTCGGGGCTGGCGGCAGGGGTACCGGCGGGGCGGCGGACGCTGGGGATGGTGGCGGCGTTGCCGAGGTTGCCGTCTGCCGCGGGGATGGCGGAGCCCGCGGGGTCGGTGGGTACGACGACGGGGGCGCCGGGCACAGGGGTGGGGTGTCCCGCGGCGGTCGAGGACTGGGCGGACCAGGCAGGGGCGCGGGCTTCGCGGGTGCCGGCGAGGGCGGCGTCCTTGCGGTCGGGGAGGCGGGAGGCGGTGGCTTCGGGGGACATGGCCTCGCGGAGGCGGGTGAGGGCCTCGGTGGCGGTCGCGGGGCGGCGGTCCGGGTGCTTGGCGAGGAGGTCGAGGCGGAGGCGCTCCAGGAGGGGAGGCACGGGCTCGGCGCCGAGAGGGCGCACGAGGGGGGGCGGGACGGAGAAGAGGTGCTTGGTGAAGATCTCGATGGGGGCGCCGCCGCTGAAGGGAGGGCGGCGCTGGAGGAGGACGGTGAGGATGCAGCCGGCGGCGTAGAGGTCGGCGCTCGGGCCGACCTGGAGGGAGCGGCACTGCTCGGGGCTCATGTACTCGGGCGTGCCGGCGACCATGTCGCGCTGGGTGAGGGTGGGGCCGGTGTCCTGGGGGTCGTCGACGTGGGCGAGGCCGAAGTCGGTGACCTTGGCGATGGGCTGCTCGCTGCCCTCGGTGATGGCGAGGAGGATGTTGTCGGGCTTGAGGTCGCGGTGGACGACGCCCTGGGCGTGGGCGGCGACGAGGGCGCTGAGGATCATGGTGAAGATCCTGGCGACCTCGGCGAGGGGCGGCGGGGCAGGGAGGGCGCGGAGCCAGTCGCCGAGGGTGCTGCCGTCGACGAACTCCATGACCAGGTAGGCGAGGCCGTTGTCCTCGTCGCTGTCGAGGACCTGGACGACGTTCGGGTGGCGCAGGAGCGAGGCGGCGCGGGCCTCGCGGAGGAAGCGGCGGCGGTCCTCGGGGCTCACCGCGAGGTGGGCGTGCATGGTCTTGATGGCGACCGGGGTGCCGATGCGGAGGTGCTCGCCGCGGAAGACCTGGCCCATGCCGCCGGTGCCGAGGACGTGGAAGAGGCGGTAGCGGCCCGAGAGGATGCGGCCTTCGGTCGGCGGCTGGGGCGCGGGCGCCGCGGAGCGAAGGGTCTGGGCAGGGCTGGAGCTGCCGTCCGCGTCGGGCGGCGGCGGGCGCGGGAGCGAGGGGGAGATGGAGAGGGAGACCGGGAGCTGGGGCGGGCGCGGGAGGGGGCGCGCGTGGATGGAGGTGGCCGGGGAGCCCTGGGGCGGGGGGTTCGAGGCGATGGTGGGGCCGAAGACGTCAGGGGGCTGGCTCGGCGAGACACGTTGCGAGGCGCTCGGTGGCGGGGTGTGAGAGGCCGCCGGCGGTGCGGCGTGAGGCGCGCTCGACGGCCAGCGCTGCAGCGTGCCCGGTGATGCGTGCTGGGGTGCGCGCGGCGGCATGCTCGAGGGGGCGCGCGGCGGCATGCTCGACGGGGTACGCGCTGCGCCCGGGGAAGCGTTGGGCGCACCTTCAGGGAGCGACTTCAGGGAGGGCCGCTCGGCGTCGTCGTCCTTCCAGGAGTCGGGGAGCGCGGGAGGCGCGCCGGAGCGGCCGCGGGGAACGACGAAGGGGCGGGTCGGGGTGTTGCGCTGGCCCGTGTCGTCGTCGGAGCTGTCGGCGATGCTCACCACGAACGATGCGTCGGGTGGGGGTGCGGCGACGGGCGCGTGCACGGGAGCGGGCGGGGGCGCGTCACCTGCCGCGGGGAGGCCGGCGCGCTGCACGCCGGACGCGAGGGGCGTGCCGGGACTCTGCGCGTCGCTCACCGGGGGGGTGCTGGGGCGTTGCGCGCCGTTCGCGAGGTCCTCGCTTCGCCACGAGCGGGGAAGGGCAGGAGGCGCCACGGTGGGGACGCGGGGCGCGGCGAAAGGCAAGGTGGGGGTGTTGCGCTGGCCCTCATCCTCTTCGTCGACGTACAGCTCGGCCACGACGGCCTGGTCGTTCCAGGCGACGGGAACGGCAGGTGGGGCCGCAGCGGGAAGCGGCGGGGGGACGGCCGGAGAGGCGGCGGGGCGGCCACGCGGAATCGCGAAGGGCACCGTCGGGGTGTTGCGCTGGCCGGAGCTGAAGTCGTCGTCGTTGTTTGCGCCGCTCATGGTGGGTCTGGCAGGGGCCGAAGGGGGCGGCGTCGAGGCCGGTCAGGGTGAGGGGTGAGAATGCGGGGCGCCGGGGGTGACGTGGCGCTGCGCTGCACGGGGTGCAGGCTGGGGGGCGCGGGGCGGAGGGGTGCGGATGCCGAGGGAGAGCTGGGCGGCGAAGAGGCCGTTGTCCAGGTCGTCGCTCTGGCCGAGGCGGACCGAGGCGGCGCCGAAGATCGCGCTGCCGGCTTCGGCGCCGAGGGCAACGCCGGCCCGGAGCGATTCGCCCGGGAGGAGGAGGTGGGTGTCGAGGGCGCCGTGGAGGCGGAGCCAGTGGAGGGGCTCGAAGGTGGCGCCCGCGAGGAGGAAGCCATGGCTCTCCGGGATGGCGGACGGGCCCGCGCTGTCCTGGAGGCGGAAGCGCATGCCCGCGCTGGCGAGCCAGGAGAAGCGGCCGAGGGCACCGGCAGCAGCGAGGGAGGGTTCGAGGCGCGTGGCAGGGCCGGTGTCGTCGAGGGGGAAGCCGAGGCGGAGAGAGGGCGCGAACTCCAGGGTGGAGTCCTGGAGGCGGAGGAGGCGGGCGCGGGCGCCGGCCCATCCGCTGCTGCCGAGGGCCGGGTCGGCGGTGGCGCTGGTGCGCAGGGCGGCGTCGAGGCCGATGGGGCCGAGGGAGCCGGTGACGCGGGCGTGGCCCTGGGCGATCCATCCTTCGCGGGTGCGGGTCATGGCGGCGCCGGCCGAGGCGCTGTCCGGGAGGGTGGGGGCGAGCCAGAGGGTGTCGAGGACTGGCGAGGGCGAGAGGTGGGGGACCCACGCGCCAAGGACCGGAGGGGGAGGCTCGTGAATCACCCGGGGTGGCGGGGGAGGCGGCTCCTCGGCGGGCTGGTAGGTGGTGGTGCCGAGCACGGCGCCGCGGTCGTCGACGATGTCGAGGCGCACGGACAGGGGAGGCGCGCCTGGAGACGGTGCAGGGAGCAGGACAGTGGCGCGGAAAGAGGCGGTGTCCGGCGTGGCGGCGGCGGCACCGGCAGCAGGGGCGGCGCCGGCGGCGGGGGCGCTGGAGGCTTGCGTGGGGGGGACTTGCGCGGGGGTGAGCGGGAGGTCGCGCACGCCTTCGGGGAGGTGGGCGCGGAGGCGCGGGGCAATGCGCGCGGGGACATCGACGCCAGCGACGCCGGTGAGCTGCACCTGGACCTGGAGGGGGGCGCCGGGTGGCGCTGGCGCTGGATTCACCAGGGCCTTCACGGAGTGATAGTCGATGCGAATGGCCGTGGCATTGTCCTGGGGCGCGCCGGAGGCAGCAGGGGCGGTCGGGCTGGCGGGGGGCGACGGCGTGGAGGGATTCGCGGCGGGCGTGGCGGGCGTGGCGGGCGTGGC
>NZ_ASRX01000010.1 GCF_000601485.1 Chondromyces apiculatus DSM 436 | reverse complement strand
CCCCCACGCCTCTCCCGCCCCCACCTCCGACCCCGCCCGCGGCGGCCTCCCCTTCGCCCCCCAGCCGGACCTCGCCCCCTCCTCCCTGCCGCGCCCCGACGCAGCCCTCCCCTCGGCAGTTCCGGCAGTTCCCGGAGCGCTCCCCCTCGCGAATCTCCCGCCCATCGCCCCGCCTCCCCTCGTCAGCCGCCCCCCCGCCGTCGGCCCCATCGCCCCCGCCAGCGCCGACAGCCCCTGGACCTCCGGCGGCCCCGGCATTGCCCACACCATCGGCCAGCAAGCCGCCGACGCCGCCAGCGCCCCCGCCCTCGTCCCTGCCCGGCCCCAAGGCGCCAGCGCCGGCCTCGCGGGCGCCTCCGACGCCGCCGCCTGGAGCGTCCAGCTCGGCGCCGGCCCCTCCTCCAACGAAGCCGCCCACGCCGCCGCCGCCCAGCCCGGCGCCCCCAAGCCCACGGCCCTCCACCGCCCCGCCATCGAACTCCTCTGGCTCAACCCCGCCTCCCTCCCCCGCATCCGCAAGCAACCCCAGTGGAAGGAGCTCCTCGCCACCGTCAAACCCCGCCCCGACGACGAAGACCTCGACGACGACCTCCCCCCAGCCCGCCGCCTCCCCCCCAAGGACCGCCGCGACGCCCTCGCCATCCTCACCCGCGGCGAACCCCTCGACATCGACGGCCTCGAAGCCGCCCTCCACCGCGCCCTCGAAGACCCCGACGGCTTCATCCCCCCCCTCGTCCTCGCCGAAGGCGAGCTGGAAATGCAATTCGACGAGCTGGAGACCCTCAAAGCCACCCTCGCCGCCGTCACCCCCCACCTCCCGGGCAACACGCGCTTGAAGGAGCTGATGGACCGCATCCAGGAAGCCTTCAAGACCCCCTGGATGCAGCACGCCAACGGCGTCCTGGAAGAGCTGACCACCCAGGTGCGCGACACCTTCACCCAGACGGTGAAGACGGCTGGAGCGGGCTACCTGGATGCGATGGTGGAGCGCACCCTGCTGGACGGCCGCCACTACCAGAAGCGAATGGCCTTCGGGCAGCCGAGGCTACGCGGGCTGCTCAGCGGAGGGCGGCTGGGTGGAACGGCAAGGAAGGCGGCGGTGTACCTGCCGGAGACGCTGGAGAAGGAGCTGCCGAGGTTCAGGAGGATGGGCGTGCGTCTTCTTGGCGAAATCCGGAGCCAAGGAGAGTCGGCAGACCCGAGAGTGGTAGTTCGCGCCATGGCTATAGCGAGACTGCTCTCATGAGATGAAATCCGCTCCTCGACTCGCTCTCTTTCCGACTTCCTATCAAGCACAAAACTTTATGTATTCACAGCATCGATAACTACTGCCAGCGTCTCTAACCAGGGAACCGGGACGCCTCGCGTTCGATGGGAAAAAGCTGCCTCCGAAACGCTGAACGAGCGAGACGGCGAGAGGTTCTGAGGGCCCAGAGTTGGCGTGGAAGCGAGGCCGTCTCGGCACGTGACGAAGGAGAGCGAGCTTTGGTGCGACGCAGCATCAAAGGAGGTGATGAGAGGAACTGCTGTGGCGAATGAACGCCTTGATAAAACCGATGGGCTGAACGCAATGCGCGCGTTGATCCTGCAGGGCTACTACGCCCTCCGGCGCGCGAGGTTGCCGAGAGACATCGGCACGCGCCAGATTGCGGCGTGGATAAAGGAGCACGAACCCGAAGAGTCGAGGCCGAGTGCTGCGTTGATCCAGTTGACCCTGAAGCAGGCCGGGGTGCCACACCGGCTCCCTGGACGACCTCGCAAAGGCAGCGCGGCGGGTTCGCTCACTCCACCCCCTTTTTCTCTTCAGGCGCGCGTGGCAGCTTCCAACCGGCTGCCGCGGTAGGGACGGTGCTGTGGCCGGCACTGCTTGCCGAGCCGCTCGCCCAGCTCGCGAACGAGATGAGCGCGCCGAGGGCACCGCCGTCAGAAGCGACGTCCCCTTCAGCGTCGTCTCCGACGACGCTCGTCTCAGCGCCGTCGGGAGCGACGTGCCTTGAAGCGTCGCCCGTGTCCTCGCGGTCGCCGTCGAAGGCGAGTGTGATCGAGGAGCACCTGGGGGCGCTTGTAGGGCGATTGATGAACTCTGGGGGCTGGGTCGGGGGCGAACGTCGTGCCGGAGCCGAACCGATCTGGACGGGTCGTGCTCGACCCTATGACGAGAGCACGCTGCGCAAGCACGCCCGCTACCTGGCGCGAAGCGGGGGGGCTGCGCTCGTGGCCCGCGCGGTAGAAGCGCAAGTACACCAGGCTGCAGTGGCGTGTGGGGGGAAGGTCATCGCCTACACCGACATGTTTGGTCAGGTCTACTGGACCAAGAAGCCTGCATACGCCGCTCCGATTGGCAGCCGTGGCAACCGCCTGCTCGCGGCGACCTACTTCGGCCTGACGGTTGTGCGACCCCGTGGCGGTCCGGCGCTGGCCTACCACGTCTCCTGGCACAAGCCTGCGAGCCCATTGCAGGATGCACTTGAGGTCTTGTACGCAGACAAGCCGCGCGCTGGATGGTTGAGGTCGCAGTCGCGGCACCACATCTGGGCTCGCGGTGGCAGTGGGGTCGCGACGTTGCGCTGGGCGGCCGCCCGCGCCATCCCCTCCCTGACGGTCAGCCGAGGCTCGACACACTGGACACGCTACCGGCGCGCGCCCAAGGTGCACACGCGGTCGCGGCTACCCGTCTTCGTGCGGCGCGATCGCAAGGTGGCCCGTGGCAAACCGCACCACGGTAAGGCGATGCAGAGCAAGGTGGGCGAGGAAGGGCCCGAAGAGGTGATCTTTCCCGCCCACCCTGACAAGGGGCGCGGGTCCACCAAGGCCTTGCGCTACCGCACGGGCAGGCCACTGACCAAAGCGGCGCTGCGCAAGCTCGACCGCCTGTACAAGACACGCTGGCCCTCGAACGAGAATGCGCTCAAGGCGCTGGTCGCCGTCGGCTTTGATCGCAACCTCGATCGGGGGCTTGTGACGACCACCAGTCGCGGCATCGATGGCGCGCGGACACGCCTGCAAGCGCGCGAGCAAGCACTCAGCGACGAAATCGAGGCCTTCGTGCCGACCACCCTGCCACAGACGATGCAGGCGATTCGACGCTTCGCTCGCAAGAAACGCGGATGCGATGAACAGCAGGCGCGCCGCCTCAAAGCTCCGCAGGACAAGGGAGCGCGGATGCCCACAGGCGCCGAGGGGCTGTGCAAGAACCTGATGCTGCTGATGCACAATGCCATCGCCTTGCTGCTGCTGCGTAGTCGGCTCCACCAAGTACGGACCATGAGCCTGGGGCGACTGCATGAACTGCTGCTCGGACGCAGTTTCCTCGCATGTCTGGAGGAGCGGCAGACAACGCTGTGGATCGAGCCTGTCCCCTGCGCCTCCGAACGACTCCTTCAGCAGGAACTGGTGCGCCTCCTCAACGAGGCGTCACTATCGCTGAAGGGCCGATCTCTGCTCTTCAAGCTGCGCGAACCGCACGGAGAAACGAAGGCGTTGTGAGTTTCCGGTCAGGTATCCGGTTCCCTGATAAGACAGGACGATCCTCGTGTGCGCTGACGTGCGAGCGCTGCCTGCCTGCCTGCCTGCCTGCCTGCCTGCCGACGGCAGGGCATTGTTCGAAGACGTGCACCAGGGCATCCCACGGTGGGCTGATTGTTGGCTCCGAGGGTGCTGGCTAGGTTCGCTCTGGCCACGGCGACCCGTGGAAGACAAGGGAGCGAGCGATGAAGAACACTGTCCTGATCACCGGCACCTCCTCGGGCTTCGGCAAGGCGGCCGTGAAGCACTTCGCGCGAGAGGGGTGGAACGTGGTGGCGACGATGCGAGCGCCCGCGGCGGAGACCGATCTCGTGGGGATGAAGGACGTGCTGGTCACGCGGCTCGACGTGCAGGACCGCGGCAGCATCGACGAGGCCATTGCGGCAGGCATTGCTCGGTTCGGCAAGATTGACGTGCTGGTCAACAATGCCGGGTTCAGCCTGTTCGGGGTCTTCGAGTCGATCTCGCGGGAGAAGATGCAGGAGCAGTTCGATGTGAACGTGTTCGGGGTGATGGATGTGACCCGGGCCATCCTGCCGCACTTCAGGCAGCAGAAGCTGGGGATGATCCTCAACATCAGCTCGGGGGCAGGCGTGTTCACGTTGCCGATGCTGTCGGCGTACTGCGGGAGCAAGTTTGCGCTGGAGGGGTTCTCGGAGGCGCTGCGGTACGAGCTGGCCTCGCAGAATATCGCGGTGAAGATCGTCGAGCCGGGAGGGGCCCTCGCCACGAGCTTCGGGGCGCGCAGCGGCGCGGAGGCGGCGCACAATACCTCGCTGGCGGATTACGAGGCGTTCGTTGCCCGGGCGAACGAGGCGTTCGCAGGGCTGCGGGCGAAGCGGCTGGCGACGTCGGAGGACGTGGCAGAGGTCATCTTCCGCGCGGCGACCGATGGCACGGATCAGCTCCGCTACGTGGCGACGGAGGACATCCAGCCGCTCGTCAAGGCGCGGCGGGAGACGTCCGAGGAGGCGTACATGGCGTTCATGCAGTCGCACTTCCCGACGCCGTGAGCGCGGGCTGAACCGCCCGGCCCCGCAGCCGTGCCAGCCGCCGCCTGGGGCCCGCGATCGTGTAGGAAGCGGACGCAGGGCTCCGGAAGGGGGTCGTCTGCGGGGACCAGAAGGGTGGTAGCCTCGTCTCCCGATGTCGACGGCCGACGATGCGCCAGCGCCGCGGTCGGTGGAGAGCCTCTTCCAGGGCGCCTCCAGCGATCCGGAGGCGGCGTTGTGGGCCCACGCCTTCGGCACCGACCTCCGGGCGGCGTGGCAGGACGCGCCTCGGGCAGGGTGGCTGATGTGGATGGCCGCGGCCTGCAAGGTCGACAAGCGCGCGTACATGGCCGCGGGGCTCCGCTGCGCCGAGGAGGTCCTGAAGCGACTCGCCGAGATCCCGGAGGAGGTCCGGATCGCGCACCGCGTCCTGAGCGCCTGGGCGGGCGGGATGGTCTCCGAGGTGGAGGCGCGCAAGACGTTCGCGCAGGTGAACGCGCTCGCGTCTGGTCTCGCCGGTCGCCAGGGAGATCCGCCGAACCCGGAGAGGGCCCGACGGCGCCGCCTCAGCGCCGGGGTGCGCTGCGTTGCGCGGGCGGTGGAGGATGGGCTCGGAGAATTCAGCGCGATCGGTGCATTCACCTGGCCCACTGCGGGCTACCTCGCCAGGCATGCGGTCGAAGATGCCGGTGTCGACCTCGCGGCCTTCGACCGTGCTGGTTGCGACGCCGTGCGCAGCACCCTCGCGCCCTGGGAGCCGCCGCCCACGCTGCCCGCGCAGCAGTCCGCGCCGCCGCCTCCCTGCTACGTGGAGGTGACGTTCACGGACGCCGCGGCGTGGGCTCTCCTCGCGCGGACCTGGAATGACGTGGGGCACCGCAAGTCGCGGGGCAAGCTCCACCCGGAGGCGCAGTTCTGGGCGAGGCTCGCCCTGAGACCCCGTGAGGAGTCGCTCGGGTCCCTGGGTTACCAGCTCTACCAGGGCGAATACCGTCTCGAGAAAGCCGTGCAGCTCTCGGCGAGCAGCGGTCAACTCCGCTTCACGCCACTCGCCTTTCCCTACGGAGGCACAGGTCCGATCCGCGCCATGGCCGAGCTCTATGGCTGCCGCGTCAGCGTGGTGGACGATGGCCTGGGACCCGTGGAGAGGGTCCCGGCTCAGGCTCAAGCTGCGGAAGGGGCGGCTGAGAGCGGTCAGGCCAGAGAGGGCGGGGCCGAGAAGGGTCAGGCTGGGAAAGAGCCGGCTGAAGAAGCCCAGGGGAGGGCCGGGGGCCGGGACAGGTAGGCGAGGGCCTGGGGGCCCTCGATCGCGCATCGGCCCCCCAGGCCCTCGGGCCGCGGTGAGGGCAGGCGCCTCAGGCAAGGTCGAACACCAGCACCTCACCGCTCTCACCGCCCTCGACGCCTTCCACGCGGACGGCCGCCTCCTCGGTGATCGCGGCGCCGTCGCCAGCCACGAGGTCGCGGCCGTTCACGCGGACCTTGCCGCGCACCACGTGGACCCAGGCGTTTCGGCCCTTGTTCAGGCGGAGCTCTGCCGCCTCGCCGGCGTCGAAAAGGCCGGCGTAGACAACGGCGTCGGTCCGCACGGAGACGCTGCCGTCACGGCCATCTGGGGAGGCCACGACGCGCAGGCGCCCCTGCTTTTCCTCCCGCGAAAAGGCCTTCTGCTCGTACCGGGGCGGCGTCCCCTGCTCGGAGGGGATGAGCCAGATCTGCAGGAAGTGCACGAGCTCGCTCTTCGAGGCGTTGAACTCGCTGTGCGTCACGCCGTTGCCGGCGCTCATGAGCTGCACCTCGCCGGGGCGGATCACCGAGCCGGTACCCATGGAGTCGCGGTGCTGGAGCGCGCCCTCGATGACGTACGAGATGATCTCCATGTTCCGGTGCGGGTGGGTGCCGAAGCCCTGGCCTTCGCGCACCCGGTCCTCGTTGATGACCCGGAGCGAACGGAAGCCCATGTGCTTCGGGTCCTGGTAACCCGCGAAAGAGAAGGTGTGGTACGAGTCGAGCCAGCCGTGGTTTGCGTGGCCCCGTTCCTCTGCAGCGCGCATCGTGATCATGGTTCACTCCGTGAGTTTCTTCGGGTTCCGTCGGTCGCTTCCGACACGATGAAGGATGCGTCGCGCGCTGCGTTTCGAGAATGGGCATTGCGTTGACGATGATCATCGCCGGGGGAGATGGGTGGCCAGGCGCCACGCCACACGAGGTGGGCCGTGTACACGCCGCGCAGACCCCGCGCAGGAGGCTGGCGGAAGCGGGGGCTGACGAGAGCGTGAAGAGGGCTGACGAGAGCTGACGAGAGCGTGAAGAGGGCTGGCGGGAGGGGTGAGCCGCGCGTTGCGCTTGGCCGCCGTCACCTCATGCCGAGGTCTCGGTCAGCCTGATTGCAGGGGCATCCACCCGCTCGGCGCCTGCGATGGCGCGGACGGAGGGGCTACTTGCCCTTCTTGGCGGGTGCGGTCGCGGCGCCCGTGGTCGGCGTACGCGCGACAGTGGTGGCCTTCTTCTGGTCCTTGCTCGCCTTGTCCTGCTTCTTCTGTTTGTCTTTGGACTTGGGAGACTTGTCACCCATGGGACACCGCCTTTGGTTTGCGCGACGAAGCGCCGCGCGTCTCTCGACCGTAGCACCCGAAGTACCGTCGCGATGGACTTCCTTGGGCCAAGGCGAAGATAGTCTCCCGGACAGGGTGGCACCCTGGCGCGGACAGTGCGCCGCCAGGAGCCGGTGAGCATGTCGGCGCTCAGGGGGCCGAACGAGGTGCAGCGATGACGACGCGGGTGTTCCTGGTGCGACACGGGGCGACGGTGCTCACGGCAGAGGACAGGTTTGCCGGAGAGACCGAGGTGGCGCTGTCCGAGGAGGGGCTATCGCAGGCGCGGAAGCTGGGAGAGCGGCTCGCGGGTGAACCGCTTCGGGCGGCGTACGCGAGCCCGATGGGGCGCTGCATGGAGACGGCGCGGCTCGTGGCAGCGGAGCACCGGCTGCATGTGCAGGTGCGGGCGGAGCTGCGGGAGATCTCCCACGGGCGGTGGGAGCAGCAGACCCGGCGCGAGGTGGAGGAGCGCTACCCCGAGGAATACGCGAAGTGGGAGCAGGACCCGTACACGTTCGCGCCCGAGGGCGGCGAGACAGGGCTATGCGTGACGGCGCGCGCGTTGCCGGCGCTGCTCGCCATCGTGGACGCCCACCCGGGGGAGCACGTGCTGGTGGTGTCGCACAAGGCCACCATCCGGCTGCTGATCAGCGCGGTGCTGGGGATCGAGCCGCGCTCCTACCGGGACCGGCTGGATCAAGGCCCGGCGGCGCTGAACATCCTCGACTTCAAGGGGCCGACCCGCGGACGGCTGACGCTGTTCAACGACACGTCGCATTACGCGCGCGCGGCGTCAGAGATCCCGGCACTTCCCTCGGGGCGGCTGTCGAAGTGGTGGGATCCGCCGGGAGGGGGGTCGAACCAGGGAACGGGCGGGGAGACGAGCGGCTGACGAGGGCGTCCCTGCGGGGTGGCTCGGGGGGTGCGCTCATCGGGACACGCCCGGTGGCTTCCCGGCCACAGGTGCCCACGCAGGAAGGACGGAGAAAAGCCGCTCCTGCGCCGGGGCATGGGGCATGCTGTGCAACGAGGCCATGCTGCGCTCCTCCCTCGCCGCCCTCCGCCCGGACCTCTGCGCGTTCCATCTCGTCTTCGCCGCGTCGGCGCTGGTCGCCGGTTGCACGGCGAGCCCGCGGCCGCTTCCTCCGGTGGCGGCGACCACCGTGGTCCTGGCGACCCCCATCGCGGCGCCGCCGCTGGCCGAGGAGCCCGACGCCCGCGTCTTCCTGGTCTGGGGTCGCGGGGCAGATGGCGCGGTGAAGACCTACCGGGTCAACGCGGCCGGTGAGGCGCTCGGGGAGGAAGAGGGGGTGACCATCGCCACGCCGCAAGGCGAGTGGCGCTGGGAGATGGAGGCGGTCGCGCTGGACACCGGGTCCTGCGATCCCGACATCGTCGACAAGGAGCGAGGCCAGGGCAGCGCCACCCGCGCCGAGGTTGCCCTGCGCGGCGGGGAGATGCGCGCACTGGTGGTGGCTCCGCGGGGAGATTTCGATGGAGCCAACGAGATCGACCACTCGGTGAGCCTGCTGGCGAGCGTGGGGCCGTACCTGTTCATCCAGGAGCGAACTTACATGTATGCATGTGGAGCGCACGGGTCCACGGCGGCAGCGTTCCTGGTCTGGAACATCGAGCGCGCAGCTCCCGTCGATCTGCTGGAGGAGTTGTCCGAGGTGCAGCGCCTCCAGCAAGAGGGCCGCGCCGCGCTCGACGAGGAGAGCACCGACTTCCCGATGGAGAATGGGGAGACCGAGCTCCCCGAGCTCGTCCAGATCACGCCCGCGTACAGCCCCGAAGGACGGCTGCGCTTCGACGCGCAGCTCACGCGAGCCGCGTGCTACGCCTGCAGCGACGGGATGTGGTCCTCGTACTCGCGCTCCGCGGTGGTGCCGAGTGGATGGTCCTCGGCGCGCTTCACGGCATGGTCGTCCCGGCCCACGGGTGTGGCCAGGTTCGTGGCGCAGCGGCAGGGGTTCGAGCTGGGTGGGTGGTCGGCGCGCTGATGGCGTGTCACGGCATCCATCGGATTGGAGAGGAGACCTCGATGGATGTGGATGCTTTCATCAGGCTGAGTCCGACGACCTTCGGAGACGTGCTCACGCGCGATCGGGTGATGGATCACGGGCTCCGGCCGCTCTGGCAGCCCATGCCGCGCCTGGCGGGGCCCGCATATCCGGTGGCGTGCCCGGCTGGCGACAACCTGATGCTCCACGTCGCGCTGCACCGCGCGCCGCCAGGGAGCGTGGTGGTGGTGAAGGCGGGGGACTGCGACTTCGCCATGGCGGGCGGCAACGTGTGCGCCTACGCCAAGCAGCGCGGCATCGCGGGCTTCGTGGTCGACGGGGTGATCCGTGACCTCGCCGAGGTGCGGGCGCTCGGGTTCCCGGTGTTCGCGCGCGGGGTGATCCCGATCCCGGCGCCCCGCAGCAAGCCCGGCATCCAGAATGCGCCGGTGGTGTGCGGCGGCGTGAACGTGGAGCCGGGAGACATCGTGGTGGCCGACGAGGAGGGCATCGTGGTGGTGCCCCACGGTCAGGCGCAAGAAGTGCTACGGAACGCCGAGGCGAGAGCCGAGAAGGATGCCGCGCAGACGCTCGACGCCTGGGTGACGGCCCACAAGGCCAGGGTCGAGGAGGCGCTGAAGAAGCTCGTCCTCCCCTGAGGTTGCGAGGCGCGCGTCAGGCGCTGGCGGCCTCGGCGCGCATCCGGTTGAGGCGGTCGTAGTGGCGGTAGCCGAGCTGGTCGAGGGCACTCGGGGGGGCGAGGCCGATGTCGACCAGGGTCTTGATGTCGTAGGTGCCGGCGAGCACGGGCGGGGCGTAGCTACGGATGGCGGCGGGCGTGCGCAGGGGCGGGAGCGGGAAGAGCAGCGTGCTCGTGTGCACGTGCATGAAGTGCGCGGCCGACTGGCGCTGCCAGCCGGGGACGCCGGGCGCGGTGATGACGTGGGGCGTCGCGAGGAAGGTGCCGCCCGTGAGAATCTCGAGCTGCTGCCCCACCTGGGCCACGATGCACCCGGGGGGCGCGGCCCCCTGCACCAGCTTTCCGCTGGGCTCGGAGGGAGTCGCGCGCGTGCGGAGGTAGAGACCGCTCCTGGCATCGGGCTGTGGCGCAGGGCGGCCTTCGGGGTCGAGGAAGCGGCCGCCGGGGAGGAGGGTGAGGAGGTTGAAGTCGGTGTGCTCCTCGCCCCAGAGGATGCCAGTGTTCACCTGGGAGGGGCCGAGGGGCAGGTACTGCAGGGCGCGGGTGACGTGCGGGGCCCGGTCGCAAAGCGCGGTGAAGGCGGTGGGGGGGAGGCCGAGGGCCACGGCGGCGCCGCGCAGGAGGCTCAGGCCCGCGTCGTGAAGGGAGCGGCCCAGGGTGAGGAGGCCTTCTTGAAAATAGGGCGGGGCGTCGTCGGGCCAGATGTTGTCGGGGTAGATCTGCGGGAACTCGACGCGCGAGTCCTCGTCGGTGGGCAAAGGCGCCGCGAAGTAGCACTCCTTGAAGTCCGGCTGGCCATTGCCGGCGACGGCGACCTCGGTGTTGGGCGGGGTCCAGCCGCGCTGGTACCAGAGGTCGGCGCGGCCGTAGGGGCGCTTCGCATCGAGGGGGCGGGCGACGAAGGCGCGGAAGGCGTCGTAGAAGCGGGTGAGGGCGTCGGCGTCGACGCCATGGTTCTTCAGGTAGACGAGGCCGAAGGTGCCGAAGGCGTGACGGATGGCCTCGGCGCTCCGGGCGAGGCGGGCCGGGTCGTTGGAGGAGAGATCAGTAAGGTCGACGGTGGGAATGTTCATGGGCTGTTCGCGGTGGCGGCCCCTGTAGCTGCCTCGCCCCTGCGTCGCAATGCGTCAGGGAGGCGATCCCGTGGGGGCGTGATCTTGCCCACGCGGACTCCGGCAGAGCTGGGTGGACATCGGGGTGGTGTGCAGAGAGATGCAGGGGGCGAATGCGCGTTCGCGACCTGTGCGAACGTCGTCCCGCGCAGGGGTGTTCGCGCCACACGCCGCCGAGGATGGTGAGGACACTGCTCACCGTCAGCTCCCCTCCCGGCTGATCGAGCGTATCCAGCAGGATCCACGGGTGGCGCTACCGCCCTACGCAGTGTCGAAAGATTCGACGGTCCAGTGGCGTTCGGATTGCTCCGGTCAACGCCGAGAGAGGTCTCGGCAATGTCCCCGTACAAGCACTCCCCTGCCCTGCAGACGCCTGCCCTGCGGATTCCTGCGTTGCTGGCTGGCGCCACGTTGATGAGCGCGGTGGTATTCGCGCCCCGCGCATCGAGCGCGGAGCCCACGACCGTGGCGCAGGTAGCGCCAGCCGCCGCGTCTTCACCTGCACCCACGGCATCGCCACCGTCAGGGCCCGACGTGGCGGTGCCTGCGCCTGTCACGCGCCCTCCGGAGGCGTCAACAGGCCAGGCAGGAGCGGCTCCCGCGGGAGCGCCACCTCCTCCGGGGTACTGGGTTCCTCATGGGTACGGGGTGCCCCCGTGGGCGTATCCTCCGCCTCCGGGCCAGGGAGCCTGGGTGGGTGCGCCGTACGAGAAGGTTGCCCCGCCGCTCCGCTTCGACAGCGCAGCCGAGATCCCACCGGAGGACACGGGTGAGTTCGCGCCGGCGGAGCGCAGGGTGAACACGGGAAAGGCGGGGAAAATTCTGGTCGGCGTGGGGCTCGGTATCGCGGCGTTGAGTGGATTGATGGCGGCGGTCGGGGCGGCGGGGATGCAGCGTGGAGGGGGGGACGTGAGAGCGTACGGAGAGGCCCTCACCATGGTCGGCGTCGGGGGCATGGCGCTCGGAGGTGTCAGCGTCGTGGTGGGCATCCCGCTCTGGGTAGCCTCGCCGCGCTGAAGGCGTGCGGCCTTGACGCCTGGCCCGAGCATGGGTGCCGTCGTGGCAGGGTCTGGCGTGATGCCTTGACGACTGGACGGCATCCCATTTACGCCTCCATCGATGCGCACCGACGCCACACGCCGCTCCGGATGGCTGGAGGGAAAGGAGCCGCTAAACGACGACGCCGTGCGCGCTCCGGGTGGCGCCGCTTCGCAGCGGCCCGCGAAGGGCGTGGAGGAGCCATCGTTCAAGGACCTGCTGCAGCTCGTCGCGATGAACAGCGGGCCCCTGGAGAGCGCCGTGGAGCTCGACCGGAGCTCGTCGCTGGAGTCGGCCAAGTTCGCGGCAGGCGCGGACGTGCTCGTCAAGGAGGGGTACGGCACGTTCGTGGAGGCCTTCGGGCAGGAGGTGATGCCCCACGTGCGCCTGAACGCGCCGGTGACGAAGATCAGCTACGGGGCCAGCGGGGTGTCCGTGGAGACTGCGACGAAGGAGCGCTTCAAGGGGCGCAAGGTGCTCGTCACCGTGTCCACCGGCGTGCTCGCGTCGGGGAAGATCGCCTTCGAGCCCGCGCTCCCCGCGGACAAGCGCGAGGCGATCGCGGGGCTGCCCATGGGCCTCCTCAACAAAGTCATCCTGGAGTTCAGCACGGCCGACGTCTTCCCCGAGGACGACGGCGCTGCGCTCGACAACACCTGGGTGCTCTACGGTGGGGACCTCGGGAGCCGTGAGGACGACATGGCCTTCGTGTTCAGGCCGATGGACACCAACACCGCGATCGGCTTCTTCGGCGGCGATCGGGCCTGGGAGCTGGAGAAGCAGCCGGGGCGCGGCAAGGACGCGATGACCAAGCTCGCCGTCACCGCCATGAGCGCGATGTGCAAGTGCGACGCGGGCAAAGCGCTCGTGAAGTCGCGGACCACGGCGTGGGGCTCCGAGAGCTGGACTCACGGGGCTTACTCCGCAGCGCTACCAGGCAAATCGGCGATGCGAGGAGTGCTCGCCAAGCCCGTCGCGCACCAGGTGTATTTCGCGGGGGAGGCCTGTTACAACGCGACCTACAATGGCAGCTTCGCCGCTGCCTACAACTCGGCGATCCAGGCGAGCTACACTCTGCTGCGCTGTCTGAAGCGTGAGGACGGAGGAGCGCCATGCAAGTGATCGCCGCACGGTTCACGGGTTCCACGCGCTCCATGCCCACCCGACGCCCCACGCTCCAGCAACGACTCGCCCTGCACCCCTGAATTCTCTCTCCTCCCCCTCCCCTACCCCGCCATGCCCAGACCCATGCCCCGCATTTCAGGCCGCGCGCTCACCGCAGCGCGTGTGGCCGCCGAGTCCCCCGTCACCGCGGGCGCCGTCCGGGCAGCACTGAAGGGTGGCCTGGGGATCACCGCCCTTCAGCGCCTACCCCTGGGGGCCCGCGCAGCGCCGCTGCCGAGCGATCACCGCCCCTTGCAGGCCAGGGCCTCACGCGCGCCCGAGAACGAAGAGTTCGCCCCGCCCGCAGCAGGGGGTCCCCTCCGAACCGCGGCGGACATCCAGCAGGCGCTGCGCGAGGGGCGGGTGTCGCCCGTGGAGGTGACGGAGCGCGCGCTCGCGGCCCTGGAGGCTCTGCGCGGGCGCCGCCCCTCGATGAACGTGCTCGCTGCGAGCGACGTCGACGATGTCCGCGCCCAGGCCGCGGCGTCTGCCGCGAGGTATGCCGCCGGCGCGGCGCGGGGTGCGCTCGACGGAGTGCCCGTGCTCATCAAGGACGAACTCGACGTGGCTGGCCTGCCGACGCGGCAAGGCTCCCGGTGCACGCCGGAGGCTCCCAAGGAGCGCGACGGCACGGTGGCCGCCCGGCTGCGCGGGGCGGGCGCGGTGATCCTCGGCAAGACGGTGATGACCGAGTGGGGCATGTCGCCCATCGGCGCCAACGTGAACCTGGTCATGCCACGCAACCCCCACCACCCGGAGCGCGCCGCAGGAGGCTCGTCCACCGGGTCGGCGGTGGGCGTGGCCCTCGGCGTCGCTCCGCTGGCCGTGGGGACCGACGCGGGGGGTTCGATCCGTCTGCCCGCATCGCTCTGCGGTGTCTTCGGGATCAAGCCCACCTACGGGCGCGTCAGCAGCAAGGGCAGCTTGATCGGGGGGTCGGTGACACATGCCGGACCCATCGGAGCCAGCGTCGCGGACCTGGCTGCCTTTCTTGACGCCGTCGCCTCCACGGTGGACCCCGAGGACCCGACGACGCGCTGGGCGCCTCCGCCGCCCCGAGGAGGGTTCTCGGCGAGGCTCCGGGCTGGCGTGCGAGGGCTGCGCATCGGGGTGATCGACGCCGAGTGGCGAGACGCGAGCTCCGAGGTGGCGTCCGTGTGCTGGCAGGCCCTCCACGCACTGGAGCGGGAAGGTGCGGAGATCGTGCGGGTGCTGGTGCCCCTGTCGCGCTCGGCGCCGGCGATCGGCTACGTGACGGTGGTGCCCGAGGTGCTGGCAGAGCGGCAGGAGGACTGGCTGGAGCGGCGCGAGGTGCTCACGGACGATCTGCGGCTGACGCTCGCCGTGGGCTCCGGGTTGACGGCGCTGGAGTACCTCGATGGCCAGCGGCTGCGCACGCGGCTGCGAGAGCAAGTGGCGGCGGCGCTCCGCGAGGTGGACGTGCTGGCGCTGCCCACGATGGGCGGCGGCGCGCCGCGGTACACGGACGCGGACGTGCGCGAGGGCTTCGGCGACCCTGCGGCGATCGATGCGCTGTGCAGGTTCGCGTTCCTGGGCAACCTGACGGGGCTCCCCGCCGGGACCGCGCCGGTGGGTGTGGACGGTGAGGGCGTACCCGTGGGGCTGCAGTTCATGGGCGATGCGTGGGACGAGGCCGGGGTGCTGGGCGTGATGGAGTACCTCAGTCGCGCCGGGATCGCGACGCCCCTCCGAGCGCCGGGTGCCGTGGATCTGCTGGGGTGACGCGCGCGATGCACCTTCGCCGCTTCTCGACGATCACCGCTGCGTTCTTGGCCTCCCTCGCGGTGAGCCTCCTCGGTGCAGGCGAAGCGTCCGCGCAGCTCCCGTGCATCCCGCCTTTCTGTCACCCAGCGGCCCCGCTCGCCCCGGCGACGCCCCCACCCCAGACGCCGCAGACGGAGGCGGCACTGCGCGCCAGGTTCGAGGCCGAGGCGCGCGCGAAGATGGAGGCCGAAGAGCGGCAGCGGGCAGCGCGCGACGTGCACGAGGAGCGCCGCCGCGCCTGGATCCAGCGCGGGGTGCAGCCTGAACCGAACCCCCTGCCGATCCGGCTGCCGATGTTCGAGATCTTCACACCCGGGAGGATCTCCGTCGGGTTCGTCAGCGACGATCTCGGCCTCTGGAGCCAGGGGGTGGGGCTCGGCGCGCGCCTGCGTCTGAAGAAGTACCTGGGGTTCGAGGTCGCGGGCTCCTACGGCGTGCTTCACCTGGTCGACGAGCGTTTCCCGGGCGTGACCCTGGAACCCTCGGTGCTCCTCATGAGCCAGGAACCGAGCGCGATGGATGTCTATGTCCGCTCGGGGCTCGAGGTGACGCTGCCGCTCAAAGATGCGCCTCAGGCGCCGGACGCGGTGCTCGGGGCGCACCTCGGGGGCGGCTTCCAGTTCCGCGCGGTGCGCATCGGGCGCAGGGGGTTCATGGGGTGGTTCATCGAGGCGCGCTTGCTCTTCCGGACTGACGTGGGAGGTGACCTGCGGAGGCTGCCGACACCGCATGGCGCCATCGAGTACCTGTTCGGACCGAGCATGGGGTTCTGATGGTGCCGAGACGACTGAACCCCTGCAGCGTTACCGGCAGCGCCGCGTTCCTCGCCACGCTGGTGGTGCTCGTGTGCTGGTCGCGCACCGCGCAGGCCCAGTCACAGCCCTGCATTCCGCCCTGGTGCCTCAAGGGAGGCATCGACTGGAAGCCCCCTCCGGTGCAGACGCCGCCCGTCAACGTGCCCACCCCCCAGGTGGACTGGGAAGCACGCGCTCGCGCCGAAGCCGAAGCGCGCGCACGCGCCGAGGCCGAGGCACGCGCACGCGCCGAGGCCGACGCGCGGCTGGCCTGGGAGGCTTACTACGAGTGGGAAGCGCGGCTCCGTCTGGAAGCGGAGGTGCGGGTGAGGCTGGAGCTGGAGGCGCGGTTCCGCGCGGAGGAGCGCGCCAGAGTCAATCCTTACCTCGGCGTGCCGTCCCCGGTGACCGCCTGGGTTCCGCCGCGACCGGTGCGCTTCCCCCGGGTCGAGCTGGGCATCCTCGCCGCCTGTCTCGGAGTCTGGAGCGGTCCAGGAAGGCCGACCCACCTCGGGTACTGTCCGAGCTGGCGGGTGCGCATCAACAGAGAGTGGGGGATCGCGCTGGATCCCTCGGTGCTGCGGATGGAGCACGGGGATCTGGTCTTCACGACGCTCGGCTTCCACCCCGCCGCGACCTTCTCGTTCGCCACCGGCAAGCTGCAGCTCACAGGCTCGCATGCGTTCGCGCGGGCCGGGCTCGACATGTGGACACCGGTCAGCGATCCCCGGGAGACGCCGGCGATGCTGGTCGGAGGTCACCTCGGCGTGGGCGCGCACGTGGCGTACGGCTGTTTCCAGACCGGTGCCGAGACGCGGCTCCTCGTGCGTGGCGGTCTGGGGGGTGAAGACAACGCCACCGTCACCGCCGTCTCGGGATTCAGGCTCGGCGCAGAGGTGCGCTTGAACGTAGTGATGGCTGGGTTCTGAAGGGGGCGGGGCGGGTGGGGCGGGCAGCGGGGGCGTGTACCCCACCCCGAGAGGCGAGGCTCAGGCAGCCTTGAAGCGCGCCAGCTTCGTCACCGTCGCCATGGGCACGGAGCGGCGATCGGCCGGGAAGCACTCGTAGATCTCGTCGGCGTCGAGCGTCTCCCGCTCCAGCAGGCCCTGGACGAGGAGGTCGATCTCGGCGCGCCGCGACTCGACCATCTTGATGGCGCGGGCGAGCTGCGTCTCGACGAGGGTGCGCGCCGTCTCCTCCACCTTGTCGAGGAGGGCCTGGCTACGCCCATGGGTGTCGGCGCCGAGGCCGATGCACCCGAGATCGCTCATCCCGAACTCCGCGACCATCCGCCGTGCGAGGCCCGCGGCGCGCTGGATGTCGTCGGACGCACCGGCGGTCATGGTCCCGAGCACCACGATCTCTGCCGCGCGTCCGCCCATGAGCAGGCAGATCTGGTCCTCCAGGTAATCCTTGCGGACCATGAGCCGGTCCTTCTCGGGCAGGGCCTGGGTCACGCCCAGCGCGCGTCCGCGGGGGAGGATGGAGACCTTGTGGATCGGGTCGGTCCCCGTCGCGAGCAGGGCGACCGTGACGTGGCCGGCCTCGTGCACGGCGGTCGTGTAACGCTCCTCCTCGTCCACGAGTACGTTCTTGCGCTCCAGACCCATCAGCACCCGGTCGCGGGCGCGATCGATGTGGTCGTGTGCCACCGCATCGGCGCCCTCGCGGGTGGCCATGATGGCCGCCTCGTTGAGGAGGTTCGCAAGCTCCGCGCCCGAGAAGCCGGGCGTGCACTTGGCGATGCGGCCGAGATCCACCTCCTGGGCGAGCGCCAGCGGGCGGGCATGGACGTGGAGGATCTCCTCGCGGCCGCGCACGTCGGGCAGGGGCACCACCACCTGGCGGTCGAAGCGACCAGGCCGCAGGAGGGCGGGGTCGAGGACGTCCACGCGGTTTGTCGAGGCGATGACCACGATACCGGCGGTGTGATCGAAGCCGTCCATCTCGACGAGGAGCTGGTTCAGGGTCTGATCGTGGTCGGCTGCGGCGGAGTCACCGTTGCGCCCGCGGGCACGGCCCACGGCGTCGATCTCGTCGATGAAGATGATGCAGGGAGCGACCTTGCGCGCCTCGGCGAAGAGCGTCCGCACACGCGAGGCGCCGACGCCGACGAACATCTCCTGGAAGCTCGATCCGGACGCGGAGAGGAAGGGCACGCCAGCCTCGGTGGCCACCGCACGCGCCAGCAGGGTCTTGCCCGTGCCCGGCTCACCCGTCATCAGCACGCCGCGCGGGGCACGCCCGCCGAGCCGCGCGAACTGCTTGGGGTCCTTGAGGAACTCGACGGTCTCGTTGAGCGACTCCTTCACCTCGTCCATGCCGGCCACGTCGGCGAAGCGCACCTGGATGCCTTGCATGCCGCTCCCGAGCTCCGTGAAGTGCCCCTTCTGGCGCTTGCGCTGGGCCACGAAGAGACCTGCGCCGACCACCGCGAGCACCGCGAAGGGCCCGAGCATGCCCGCGGCGCGCTCGCCTGAGCTCACCCCCGGCGCGAACTCGACGGGCACACCGGCCTCTGCAAAGCGGGTGGCGAGATCCTTCCGCAGCGCTTCGTCGGCGACGAGCCCCACGGAACGCTGCCCACCAGCCTGCTGGATCAGGAAGCGCTCGCCCTGGATCTCCACCCGGGCCACCTGCGACCCACCAGCGATCTGCAGGATCTCCGTGTAGGTCACGGTCCGCTCGCCACTTCCCTGGACGACCAGGGCCACCGCCGCGACGAGAAGGACGGCCAGGGAGCCAACCAGCACGCGCAGACCCGCTCGACTCGTGACGCGCTTACCGAATCTCGACAGCCAGCTATTCATGCTCTGTTTCACCCCGCTCTCTGCTCCGGTCACAACCGAAGCAGGCATCAGGGTAGCGCGCAGGAACCAATCAGGTAGCTCCTCAGCGCACATTTTTTACGCCTTCGGGGCATATTGTTCACACGTGAATTGGAATGCGCGAAGTTCCTGGGGATTCAATCGTGCATCGCGAGAAGATCCTGGAATGCTCAGGGGAACAGGCGTGCGCAGCAGATGCACACCTGCCGAGGCAGGCGCGCTCCAGCAATCCCTCGCGCGGTCGCACGCGGTCGCCCGAGAGCCGTCGTGCCCGTCCAGAGCATCGCAGTACGAGGCGCGCAGGATGCACGTGCGGGCACGCAGAAGCGACCCGGCGCGCGTAAGCGTCTGCGCACGTCACGCATGAAGGCAGAAAAAAACGGCAGATTTCGCCATCCAGCCCTCCCCCAAGGCGACGGCAGGACGCTACCATGCGCCGCTCGTCCGTCCGTCCTGCCGTGCCGTGACACGCTGGCTCGGACTGTCCGTGTGAACCGGCCTGATGGCAAAGCACCCCTCGCAGCTCGCTGATCTCGAGATCATCCGACGCCTCGGCGCCGGTGGCATGGCCGAGGTATTCCTCTCCAAGAAGCGCGGCGCCGAGGGCACGTACAAGCTGCTCGTCGCCAAGCGCATCCTGCCGGTTCACGGGGCCTCGCGGCGCTTCCGGGCGATGTTCGTGGAGGAGGCGCACCTGGCGACGCGCCTCAACCACCCGAACATCGTCCAGGTCTACGAGTTCTCCGACCACGGGGATGACGGCCTCTTGCTCCTCATGGAGTACGTGGAGGGGTTCGATCTCGGCAAGCTGATGTCCGCTGCCAAGCAGAAGGGCACCAGGATCCCCCCCTACGTCTCGGCCTTCATCATGGCGGAGGCCGCCAAGGGCCTGCACTACGCGCACGAGCGGAAGGACGAGGGCGGCGTCCCCCTGGCGATCGTGCACCGCGACGTGTCCCCGCAGAACATCCTGCTCTCGTTCGAGGGGGTGGTGAAGATCGCCGACTTCGGCATCGCCAGCGCCAACCTCTTCCGCGAGGAGACCGGGGTCCTCAAGGGAAAGTTCGGCTACATGTCCCCGGAGCAGGCCCGCGGCGACAAGGTGGACCGCAGGAGCGACATCTACGCGCTCGGGGTGGTCCTCTACGAGCTGCTCACGCTGCGCTCGCCCTACGGGAAGCTCGACGACGAGGCGCTGCTCGAGGCCGTCAAGGAGGGCCGCTTCGACCCTCCCCAGGCGCACGCGCCCGACATCCCGCCCGAGCTTGCGGCGATCGTGACCAAGGCGATGTCGCACGGCAAGGAGGGCAGGTTCCAGACGGCCCGCGATCTGGCTGGCGCCGTGGCGAGGGTGCTGCTCGCCAAGCAGGAGCTGGTGGACAACGCCGCCGTGGAGCAGACCGTCGCCCACCTGCTCGGGCGCGATCTGCCCGAGGGCATGCTCATGCGCGGGGCTCTCACCCACGCCGAGGGCCCGCCCGATCAGCCGCGCACCATGGCCGCGGTGCCGGCGGCGCGCCCCACGGGTTCCGGAGGCACTGGCGCGCAGCGCGTCGTGCGCGAGGTGCGGCACGTGGCGGTGGTCACGCTCCGCCTGGACGGCCTGGGATCACTGGAGGCGGCGCTGGGTCCGGCCGCGGCGCAGCGCACCGAGCAGTCCATCCGCAGCCTGCTCGACGACATCGGCTTCCGGCGCGGCGCGGTGTGGTCCTGGCAGGGCGCGGCCTCCGCGCGGGCGATCGTGGGCCTCATGGACAACCCCTCGCGCGCCGCGTTCGAGGCCTCGTCGCTGGCGGTCGACGTGCACGAGGCGCTCGCCGGGGCGTCGGAGGACCTGCCCGCAGAGCTGCGCGCCGCCATGGGGATCGTGCGGGGGATCGCCGCGGGAGAGCGCGACAAGGAGGGGCGCCTCATCCACCACACCCTGCAGGAGCCGGCGAACTTCCTGGCCGAGAGGCTCGGCGACCGCACGCCCTTCGGCCGCACCTGGGTCGCAGGTGGCGTCTACCGGCTGGTGCGCCGCGATTTCCGCTGGAGCGAGGCCCCATCGCTCGACCTGGAAGACGCGCGCGACGTGCAGGTGCCCCACCAGATGCGCCTCTACGGGCTGGAGCGGCCGCTCACCCGCGAGGAGCGCATCGCGGAGATCGCGCTCGCCCCCACGGATCTGGTGGGGCGCGACGCCGAGCGCGCCGATCTGCACGCCGCCTACCACCGCGCGGTGTCGCCCCCTGCCCTCTCCCCCGCCGAGCTGGCCGCGCAGTACTTCGAGAGCGAGGACCGGCGCACGCTCCCCCCGCCCGGCTCGGCGCTGCGGGGGGAGCTGGTGGCCCGGACCATCGTGGGTGAGATGGGCATCGGCAAGACCGCGCTCACGGCGGCCTTCCTCGCCGAGCTGCCCAGCGACGCGCGCATCCTGCACGTGGAGTGCTCGCCGGTGAAGCAGGAGCTGCCGCTCGCCACGCTCTCCGACGTGCTGCGCGACATCACCGGCATGGGCATCGAGCACAGCATCGAGGACGCCTGCAGCGTGCTCCGGGGGCTGCTCGGCCCGGCGGCGCGCACCCCCGTGGGCACGCGCATCGTGTCGCGGCTGGCGGAGCTGGTGACCGGCAAGCAGATCGACCACCCCGACGAGGACGTCCCGAGCTACGGCCGCGATCTGCTGCTGCGCGGCGTGCGCTACCTGCTCGGCGCCCTGGCGCGCCACCAGCCCCTGGTGATCGTGATCGACGGCCTGCAGTGGGGCGATCGCCCGAGCCTGGAGCTGATCCAGGAGCTGCTCCGGCGCACCGACGCGCTGCCCATCCTCGCCTTGCTGCTCACCCGCCCCGAGGACCGGGTGAACCCCTTCATCGAGGGCCTGGTGCGCATCGAGTTGCGCGGGCTCTCCCCGGAGGAGCAGACCCGCCTCGTCGAGGCCAGGCTCGGCGTGCGCGAGGGCGTGGCCGCCGTGTGCGGGGAACTCGTGCCCCGCGCCTCGGGCAACCCGTTCTTCCTCCTGGAGATGGTCGACGCCCTGCTCGAGCGCGGCACGCTGGAGATCGTCGAGCGCGAAGGCGGGGTGCAGGAACTCAGACGCCACGAGCGGGCGGGCGATCGGACGGAGAAGCTCCCCTCGACGCTGGAGCAGCTCATCGGCGACCGGCTTCGGGAGCTGCCGCCCGAGGAGCAGGAGGTGGTCCGGTGGCTCGCGGTGGCGGGCGGGCCCCTGCTCGCGGAGGATCTGCTCAACCTGATGCGCCTCGCCAGCGACGAGGCCGTCGTGCGCCTGTGCGCGCGGGGCCTGTGTGATCGGCGCGCGGGGACGGTGGACTTCCGGCACCCGCTCACCCGGGACGTGGCCTACCTCTCGCTGGACGGGGCGACGCGCGCCCGGATGCACCGCCGCCTCGGCGAGCACCTCGCGACCACGCCCCTCGCCCAGGGCCTCTCGGCGGCGATCGTGGCCCAGCACCTCGCCCGCGGCGAGTCTCCCGGGCCGGCGGCGCAGCTCTACCTGGAGGCGGCCTCCGGCGCGCGCATGGGCCACCAGGCGCAGCTCGCGCTCCGCTACTACCAGCGCGCCCTCAGGCTCCTGCCCACCGGCGATAGCCGCCGGATGGTGGCGCACGAAGCGCTGGAGGCCATCTTCCGCCACCTCGGCAAGCGCCGCGAGCGCAAGACCCACCTCACCGCCCTGCGCAAGCTGGCGCGGGAGAGCGGCCAGGCCCGCTGGGTAGCGCTGGCCATGGTCCGCACGGCGCGCCTCGACCTGGACGACGGACACCTCTCGCGCGGGATGCCCGTCGCGCAGCGCGCCGCCGAGATCGCGCGGCTCGCCCGCAGGCCGGCGCTGGAGGTCGAGGCCCTCACCATCCTCTCGGAGATCCTCCGGGAACTCGGCGACATCCCTGGCGCCCTCAGCGCCAGCGACCGCGCCATCCGGGTAGCCCAGGCCGGCGAACTCACCCCGCGGGCCCGCGCCGAGGTCCTGCGCGCCAAGGGGGTCCTCCTCCGGCGCGTGGGCCGGGTGCACGAGGCCGTCGAGGCCTACGCCGAGGCGATCGCCGTCTTCCGCGCCGTCGCCGCGCGGAGGAGCGAGGCGCGCGCCAAGAACGCGCTCGCCGTGGCGATGATGGTCCTCGAGCGCTTCGAGGACTCCATCGCCGTCGGCCTCGCGTCCATCTCCATCGATCTCGCCATCGGTGGCCGCTTCCAGATCGCCAAGACCCTGAGCAACATCGGCCAGTCCTACCTGCGGCTCGGCGACATGGACCGGGCGCTGAGCTACCTCCGCCGCGCGCGCGAGGCGCACGAGCGCTACGACGACCAGGATGCGCGCGCCGACACCCTCCTCTGCTCCGCCTGGGTGCTGCTCGAAGGCGGCGATCTCGACGCCGCGCACACCCTCGTCGCCGACGCTGGTGCCCTCATCGCGGTGACCGGCAGCGTCTACGACATGGTGCACCAGCGCATCCTGCGCGCGCTGCTGGCGCGTGCCCGCGGCGACCTCCGGGCGGCCCTCGCCGGCGCCACCGAGGCCAGGAAGCTCGCCGAAGCCCAGGGCTTGATGAGCTACCACGCCTACGCCACCGCGATCGAGGCCGCCACCCGCGCCGACGTCGACGAGCTCCACTCCGCGGTGCTGCTCGCCCGCACCGCCCTCGGCGCCGTCGAGGCAGGCAGCTCGGAGTACGGCATCGAGATCCGCGATCTCGCCTGCAGCGTGCTCTCCCGGGGTGCCCCGGCGAGCGCGCCCGACGCTTACCACCGGGCCGCGCTGCACGTGCGCAAGGTGGCGAGCTACGTGCGCGATCCGCGTCACCGCGAGCTGTTCGCGGCCCGCCCCGTGGTACAGCGGATCCTCTCTGCCGAGCAGACCATCGCCGAGATGAACCGCTTCGCTTCCCCCCTGCCCATGGATGACCGCAGCATGATCACCGGCTCGGGACGGGAATGGATCCCGTCCGCCGCCCCGAGCGGGGCGAGCAACCTCTCTGCCCATGCCCAGAGCCCCGAAAACCGTGACGCCTTGCTGAGCAGCCCGGGTCGAGGAGCGATCGAGTGAGCCCTCCCACGCACGACGCGCCGCCCCGCCGCAAGGTGGCGGTCATCCTCTCGGGCGGCGGAGCCCGGGGTGCCTACGAGGTAGGCGTCCTCTCCTACATCCTCGACGCCTTCGCCCGCGTCCGGGGCCGTCCGCCGCGCATCGACGTGCTGTGCGGCACCTCGGTGGGCGCCATCAACGCCTGCTTCCTCGCCGCGCACCTGAACGATCCAACCCTGGGCATCCGTCGCCTCATCGACCTCTGGAACGAGCTGCAGCTCGAAGCCGTCCTCGGCTTCGGCATGAAGCAGGCGCTCTCGCTCCCGCGGCTCATGCTGGGCGGAGGGCAGTCGGGCGCCGGCATCTTCGACGTCGCCCCCATGGCCAAGATCATCGAGAAAGAGATCCCCTGGCGCGCCATCGCCCGCACCCTGCGCCACGGCCACCTGTCGGCCCTCAGCGTCTCCGCCACCGAGATCGCCACCGGCCGCACCGTGATCTTCATGCAGACCGGACCCGACGGCGCACTCCCCTCGCAGGCTCCTCCGCGCACCGTGATCCGCGGGGCCCACATCGGACCGCTGCACGCGCTCGCCTCGGCGTCGATCCCGCTGCTCTTCCCCCCGGTCCGCATCGGCAACGAACTCTACATGGACGGCGGCATCCGGCAGAACACGCCCATCGCCCCGGCGCTGTGGCTCGGCGCGACGCACGTGCTCGCCATCGGCCTCTCCCGCGAGCTGCGCGATCTGCACAGCGTCGAGAGGAAGAACGTGCCGCGGGCGAGCCTGGTGCTGGGCAAGGTGCTCAACGCCTTCCTCCTCGACCACGTCCAGTCCGACTTCGAGGTGCTGTCACGGGTGAACAGCATGATCGACGACGGCGAGAAGGCCTTCGGGCCGAGCTTCCTCCCCTCCCTCAACGCCGTCGCCACCCGCCGCGGCGTGTTGCCCTACCGGCGGGTAAAGAGCCTGGTGGTGCGCCCCTCGGTCGATCTCGGCCGCATGGCCGCTTCCCACATCCGCACCAGCAAGCTCCGCAGCGGCCCGCTCGTCACCCGGCAGCTCCTCTCGCTCATGGATGTCGGAGAGGACACCGAGGCCGACCTGGCCAGCTACCTGCTCTTCGACGGGCCCTTCACCCAGAAGCTCATCGCGCTCGGCCGTGCCGACGCCGAGGCCCGGCGACGCGAACTCCTGGAGTTCTTCGGCAGCGCCCAGGAAGACCCCGAACCCCTGGCCTCCGAGCGCGAGGAATGGTCGATTCCACCCCCGGTGGGCCCGGGCCGCCTGACCTGAAAGTCTGCGTACCAGGCCAAGATCGCCGCACCAGGGAGGCGGGATGCCTGTGCTATCATCGCGCCGATGATGCCCCCGCCGCGCGCCCCGCGCGCCCCCACCCCGGACCCGTCCATCGGGTACTCGGACGTGGAGCAACCGGGGGCCGTCGTCGCTGGCAAGTTCCAGATCCTCGACCTCCTCGGCCGCGGCGGCATGGGGTCGGTGTGGCGCGCCCAGGACCTCATGCTCGGCCGCCAGGTCGCCATCAAGTTCATCCGGCTGGCGCAAGATCTCGATGAGGGCGCGGCCTCCGAGGCGCGCATGCGCTTCGAGCGCGAAGCCCGCGCCGCAGCGCAGCTCCGCACCCGCCACGTGGTGCAGATCTATGAGTACGGCTTCCACGAGGACACGCCCTACATCGTCATGGAGATGCTCGCGGGCGAGACCCTCTCGCAGCGTCTCGACCGGGTCGGGCGCTTCACGCCCGCCCAGTGCGCGCGGATCCTCGACCAGACCGCGCGTGCCCTGGAACTCGCCCACAACGCAGGCATCGTCCACCGCGACCTCAAGCCCGCGAACATCTTCCTCGCCCGGGAGGACAGCGACGAGGTCGTGAAGATCCTCGACTTCGGCGTGGCCCAGGCGAACACCATGGCCCTCGACGGGCAGCAGACGGCCACCGGGCGCCTCGTCGGCTCGCCCTTCTACATGAGCCCCGAGCAGGCCCGCGGCGTCAGGCCCCTCGATGGCCGCAGCGACCTCTGGAGCCTGGCGGTGATCCTGTTCCGCATGCTCACGGGCGAGAAGGCCTTCAGCGGCGACTCCCTCGGCGCGGTCATGGTCCAGATCCTGAGGGAGCCCATCCCCATGCCCACCCACTTCGCGGCCGATCTGCCCCAGTCCCTGGATCGCTTCTTCGAGCGCGCCTTCGCCCGAGATCGCAACTTCCGCTTCCAGAGCGCGAGCGAGATGACGCAGGCCTTCGGCGCCATCGCCGGGGTGGCCCCCGTCGAGCGGTGGGGCTCCGGAAGCTCTGAGTCGCTCCAGAGCGTGACCATGGGCACCCCCATCTCGCTCTCCATCTCCGGCGTGTCCGGCGTCAGCCTCCCGAGCGTTCCCGCCCCCCCGGCCGCGATGTCCATCACCGCCCCCCTGACCCCCAGGCCGGTACCCATCGACCGCCCCTCGGCCGACCAGGGGCTCGCGCTCGGTCATTCGGGCACGCTCACCCAGATGCCCTGGTCGCCCAGCGTCCGGCGTGCGCTCTGGGCAGCCGCGGGCGCCGGCACCGCCCTCACGGTCACGGGCCTCGTCCTCGTCGCGCGCGTCGCCTTCTCGGATCCGTCTGACCCGGCGACCAGCGGCACGAGCGCGGTCGCCTCCCCTCCCCCCCAGCACGCCCCTGCCCTCTCTGGCGTACCCACGGCGCAGCCCGGCGCGAACGGCGGCACGTCTGCCACGTCCGCCACGCCCGACCAGCCCACGCCGGCATCGCCCGACAAGGCCGCCCCGGACCCCACGGCCAGCGCTGCGGGGACGACCACCGCCACCGCGAGCGCTGCCGCCACCACGGCAGAACCGCGTCCAGCCGCAGCATCCACGGCGCCCGTCACCCAGCCGGCACGGCCGCAGCCCCCGAAGCGCAAGCCAACATGGTATTGACCGGTCCATGCGCACGCGACCTCTGGCGCACCCCCTGAGTCTCCGCCCCCCGGCGCCCCTCGGCCCTGGCAGGGGGCGTCAGCGTCGAGGATGGCTCACGCTCCAGGGAGTAGCGGTGCTCACGGCGCTCCTGCTCGCCCCCGCCCCGGCACTCGCGGCGCCAGGCCAGTGCTCCGCGAAGGAGCGCAAGGACGCGGGAGCGCTCGCGGACAAGGCCTTCGAGCAGTTCGAGGCCGCCGACTACCGGGCCGCCATCGACTCCTTCGGCCAGGCCGAGGAGAAGTGCCACTCCCCGCGCCTGCTCGTGTTCATCGCCCGTGCCCACATGGGCCTCGGCGAGCTTCTGCGCGCCCGCGACCTCCTCCAGCAAGCCGCCAGCGAACCGCTCACCCCGCGCTCTCCGCCCTCCTTCCGCGAGGCCCAGACCGAGGCCCGCAAGGAACTCGACGCCCTCAAACCCCGCATCCCGGTCATCCAGGTGACCCTCAGCGGCACCTCCACGGACGTCGCCCGCGCCACCGTGAACGGCGAGGAGACCTCGCTGGAGACCCTGCAGCAAGGCCTCGACGTCGACCCTGGCAAGTACACCGTGCGCGTCGAGGCGCCGGGCGTCGCGCCCACGGAGCGCCGCCTGATCCTGCGCGAGTCCCGGGTGGAGCGGCTCGAGATCGTGCTCCAGCCTCAGGAGACCACCGCGCCACCACCGCCCGAGAGCACCTCGTCGTCCCTCGCCCCCACCATCGCTGCCTTCAGCGTGGGCGCCCTCGGCCTCGGCCTCGGCGTGGTCACGGGCGTCATGTCCTCCAGCGCCGTCAGCGACATCAAGAGCCGCTGCAACGGCAACGACTGCCTGAAGAGCGACGAGGACGCCGCGGCCCGCGCGGGCACCCTCGGCAACCTCTCCACGGCGGGCTTCATCCTCGGCGGCCTCGGCGTCGCCACGGGCGCCGTGCTCCTCATCGTCCGCGCGAGCGGCGGCGGCAGCGATGGCGAGGACGACACGGAGGCGGAGCCGAGCACGGCGATCCGCATCCCTGAGGTTCAGGTAGGCATCGGGCCAGGATCCATCCTGCTGCACGGGAGGTTCTGATGAGCACACACGGCATCTCTCACCTCGCCCTCGGCACCGCCTTCAGCGTGGTGTCCCTCGTCGCCTGCAACGGCGTCACCGGCCTCGGCGATCTGGAGTTCAACCGCGACGCGACGGGCACGGGCGGCAGCACCAGCAGCGCCGGCGGCAGCACCAGCAGCGCTGGCGGCACGGGCGGAGAAGGAGGGACCGTGAACGGCCCGGACCCCGATCTGGTGTGGGGACAGCGGTTCGGCAACGAGGGGGAGGACTACCCGACCGCGCTCACCTACACGTCCACCGGTGACCTCCTGCTCGGCGGCAGCTTCAGCGGGCTCCTCGATCTCGGCGGCATGACCGCCGAGACCACGGGCTTCCAGAACGACGCCTTCATCGCCCGTCTGAGTCCCGCCGGTGCGCCCCTCTACATCCATTCCATCGACGACGGCTCCCTCCAGGACTGCCTGCGCGACATGGACCTCCTCCCCTCGGACAGGGTGATCGCCCTCGTCGGCAGCGGCACCTCACTCAACTCCTGCGTGGCTGCCAACTACCCCATGCAGCCCTCGATGGCGGGTGGCTACTTCTCCTATGGCCTCACGGCCTTCAAGCTCGTCACGCTCGATGCTGCCGGCGCGCAGACCGACGAGAAGGTGCTCTGCGGCACCTGCGAGGAAGGAGGCGCCGAAGGCCCCATGGCCGTGGCCACCGACCTGCAGGGCAACGTGTTCGTCGGAGGCAGCTTCTCCGGCATCTACCTCATCAACCCCAACAGCGGCGTGCAGTCCCAGGGGGGCGTCGACGCCTTCGTGATGCGGTACAACAGCAACGGCAACCCGGCGTGGATCCGCAACTTCGGAATCCAGGACGGCTACTCTGTCGTCACCGACGTCGTCTCCGACGGCATGGGCGGCGTGGTGATCGCGGGCGTCTTCGAGGACAGGTTCCGGATCGATGGGGCTACCCACGACATCCCGTTCAGCCAGCGACCGATCTTCGTCGCCCGACTCGACGACGACGACGGGGATGTCCTCTGGTCCCATGTCTTCGAGCGGGGGTGGGGGGGCTCCACGCCCCACCTCTCCGCCGCCTCGGACGGGGTCCTCATGACCGGAGACTTCTTCGGCACCGTCGATTTCGGCGGCGGAGCCCTCCAGGCCACGGGCCAGACGCCTGCGACCTCCGACGCCTACCTCGTCAAGTTCGGGATCGACGGCGCGCACGTCTGGAGCCGCCGTTACGGGGACGGCGACGACCAGAGGCTGCAGCAGGGTGGGACATCCCTCGTCGTGGAGCCGAGCGGCAACCTCCTCCTCGGAGGCGCCTTCGGAGGCACCCTCGACCTCGACGGCGCCTCCCTCACGGCCCTCGGCGCACGCGACGCCTTCATCGCCAGGCTCGATCCGGCGGGCGCCTACCTCACGCACCGGCACATCCCGAGCGCCTCGGACACCACCTCGCAGGGCGACATCCTCGTCGTGCCGAGCACGACGGGCCGCGTCGCGGTGACCGGCGCCTTCATCGGCGCCGTCGACTACGGCGGCGAACAGCCCTTCGAGAGCGAGAGCCCGAGCTCCCCCGTCAATGACGGCTTCGTCGTCGTCTACGAGGAGCCCTTCCGCGAGCAGCACTGATCCCGTGCACTGCGCGCCCCGCCCCTCCCCGCACGCGCGCTCGTCGTCTCTTCAGGCAGCGACCGGCAGGATGCGCCGGAACGTCAGGTTGATCCGCGGCCCCGCCCCTGCCTGACGGGGCACCCCGTGCCGCCAGAAGTGCTGCGTCGTCCCCCCCATCACCAGCAAGCTCCCCCCGCCGAGCGACAGCTCCACGGGCGCCTCACCCGCGAGCGCGCGCACCGGCTTGAGCACGAACCGCCGCGGGGCTCCCAGCGACACCGACGCGATCACCGGGTTCTCTCCCAGCTCCCGCTCGGCGTCCGCGTGGAACCCCATCGCGTCGTTCCCGCCCCGGTAGTGGTTCAGGAGCACGCTGTTGAAGGGCGCCCCGCTCGCCTCTTCCACCTGCCGGCGCAGCGCCGAGAGCGCCGGTGTCCAGACCAGCGGCTCCAGCGTGAGCCCCGAGTACCTGTACGTCGTCCCCGGGTCCCCGTACCAGGCGGTGAGCCGAGGTTGCTGGTGCTCACGCCCGAACACCCGGATGGTCTCCTGCTTCCAGGCGATCCCGTCCCGCAGCGCTGCGAACAGCGCCTCCGCCTCGGCGGCCGCGAGCCACGGATCGTGCAGCGTCAGCAGGCCGCCCCCCGCGAGGTGCTCCACGCGCACCATGCGCGAGCGCTCACGCCTCCAGCGGCTCGCCGGTCCCCACCGCCACCGGGATGGGATCGAGCCGCTCCGGCTCCGGCGCCCAGTCCGGATCGAGCCCGTACCGCAGGAGCCCCGACGCAAACCCCACCCCGTGGGACGCGTGCAGCACCGGGAAGATCCCCCACACGATGGGGATCGCCGGCGCCCCTTCCCGGCGCCCCACACGGATCGCCTCGATCCCCGTGGCCACCGCGTAGAGCCCGAAGGCCGGCAGCGTCAGCGGGTGCCATCGCGACGTCGCCAGGAGCGTCGCCCCCGACACCACCATCAGGAACGGAATCGCCGGCCGCGGCGACGGGAACGTTCCCCGCTTGAGCAGCGTCCGGGCCCTGCCCTGACCGTACTTGTAATACTGCTTGGCGAGCGCCGCGTACGACGCGCGCGGGTAGTAGTGCACCACGATGTCGCGGCTCAGGAACACCTTCCCGCCCGCCTCGTGGATGCGCTGGTTCAGCTCCGCGTCCTCGTTCGTCACCGCCTTCGGGTCGTACATCCCCGCGGTCTCGAACACCCGCCTCCGGAACGCGCCGAGGAACACCGTGTCCACGAACCCCTCGTTCTCGGCCGAGCGGTAGCTCGCCCCCCCCACCCCGAGGGGGCTGGTGAGCGCCGCGCAGAGCGCCTTCTGGAACCACGTCTTCGCCCGCGGGCGCTGCGCCCCGCCGACATTGTCGGCCCCGGTCCGCTCCAGCACCTCGATGCAGCGCCGCACGTAATCCCCGGCGTACTCGCAGTGCACGTCCATCCGGATCACCACGTCCCCGCGCGCCTGACGGATGATCTGGTTCATCCCCGCCGCCTGGATCCGGTCCGGGTTGTCGATCATCCGGATGCGCGGATCCTCCGCGGAGAGGCGCCCCAGGATCTCCCGGGTGCGGTCCGTGCTCCCCCCGTCCGCCACCAGGATCTCCATCCGATCCCGGGGATAGTCCTGGGCGGCCACACTCTCGAGACACGCCTCGATGTAGCCCTCCTCGTTGAGGCAGGGCATGGCGATGGTGACGAAGGGAACGGCGCTCATCAGGCGGGCAGTATACGCATGCGGGGCCACCTGCGTACTGCGTACCCTGGCTCGGAAGCCCGACCGTGTGGATCAGCGCGGGGCGGCCGCGGTCCCCGCGCGTGTCGTCGCGGCAGGGACCGGGGCAAAGCCGGGAGGCAGGCGGCTCAGTGCGACTTGCCCTTGCCGCCCTTCTTCTTCGCGTCGTCCTTGCCCTTCTTCCCCTTCTTGGCCTTGGACTTCGAGGCCACCTTCTTCGGCGCCGAGTCGTTGCCGAGCGCGATCTCCAGCCGATCGCCGTTGCTCTTCGCCACGTAGGCCGGGACGCCGTCCTTGAACTGCAGCGACACCTCCGCGCCCTGGGGGGTGTTCACCACCCGGATGGAGGCGATGCGCTTGTCCTTCCGGGCGAGCCCGCTCCCCGACGACAGGGCCCGACGATCCGGCAGCGACACCGTGAAGCCCATCGGCCCTGCCGCGCCGGTCAACCGCTCGATGTCGCCGTCCATCTTCAGCTTGAGGACGATCGGGTTCTTCACCTCGCCTTGCCCCCACGCCTTGCCGTCGCCGGTCGCCGTGGGCTCCTCGCCCCCTTCGTCACCGGCTTCGAGTTCGGCGTTCCCCGCAGCGTTGGCGGCGGCCTCGGCGAGCGGGTCCAGGGCGCCCGACCCGAGATCGGCCACCGGAGGTGCCGACGGGAGCACCGGCTCGGTCGTCGACAGCGGCGTCGCCCCGAACAGCGGCACGTTCGCCGTGAGCGTCCCCTCGGCCGTGGGGACCGGCATCGCGCCCGGCGCGGGCAGCGCCGCGAGCGCCTCGGCACTCCTCGCGCCAGCAGGCAGCGCCGCCGTCGCCTGTGTCCCCTCGGGGCCCTTGCCCAGCCCTGCCAGGCGCGCCGCCCCGAACACCACGAGGACCGCCGCCAGGCCCAGGAAGCTGCCGAGCGCCGCGGCCTTCTTGTTCACCCGCGGCCGCGCCGTTGCCTCCTCTGCGGCGGCCGCCTCGTCGGAGGCAGCCCCATCGTCACGCACCAGACGCCGACCCTCTGTGCGCAGCGCGCCCGTGGGCGGCGGCGCCGTCATCCGCCGGGGCTCGCTCCCCTTCTTCACCTCGCTCACCTCGCTCACGCCGCCGCGCTCGGCGCGCTTCTCGCGGATCCGCGCCAGCAGGCCGCCCATCGCGCCCCGCGCCCGATCGGTCGCGCCCGACAGCGCCGGTCCCACCCGGCCTGCGACCGCGCGCCCCACGGCGGCAGCCTTCTCGCCGACGTCGCGCAGCCGCGCGCCCCGACCGCTCCCCGGCTCCTCTGCGGCCGCCTCGCTGGAGGGCCCGGCCTCGGCCTCGCCGTCCTGCCCGGCCACCACGTCCTCGGCCTCACCGCGATCCTGCTCGGACGCCTCCGCCGACGGCGAAGCGTCGGACTCCTGAGCGGCCTCCAGGTCACGGCGCACCTCTTGCGGATGGCGCGCGCTGCTCAGCGTCGGCTCGGTGGCCCGCGCCGCCGGAGACTCGTCGAGCGCCGGGGCAGGTGCAGGTGCAGGCGTGCTCCGCGTTCGCGCGGGAGAAGTCCCTGCTGCCCCGGCCCCACCCGCTGCCGGAGCCGCCGAAGCCGCCGCTGCAGATGCCAAAGCCACCGAAGCTCCGGACACGGCGGCGGCTGCGGGGAGCGCCGCCCCTGAAGCCGTCGCCGAGCTGCCCCGGCTCCCGCGCGGCGTCGCTGCCCGCGGCGATCCCGCAGCACGCGCCGCCTCGGACGTCGTCGGCTCGTAGCTCAGCGTCACCACGAGCTGGGGAATGCTGCTCCCCGGATCCACCTCGACCCGCACCGCGTCGACGAACGCCTCGCGGCGCGCGCCGCGCTCCACGTCCTCCAGGGCGAGCGACCGCCCCACCTTGAGGAACTCCAGGTTCGACCCCACCTCCAGCGCCCCGTCCTCGCCTGCGCGCACGCGCGCCTTCATCGGCGAGCCGAGCCCCTCGATGTGCAACCGAACCCGCGCCCCGCGGCCTGGGCCGTCGGACGGAGCCGCCGCGGGTGTTCCCGGGGCCACGCTGCGGCCCCCACCCATCGGCTTGCTCGTCCCGCCCAGGCCGGAGACCAGAGCCCGGACTGCCTCGCTCGACGCCGGGTCCAGCCCGGCAAAGCGCAGCCCGAACTCTCCCCCGCGTGACTCGTCGCGGCGCCAGCACACCTCGCCTTCCACGGCGATCTCCCCGCCTGGCCCGTCGAAACGGCAGAGGAGACGATCCCCCACCTCGGGCAGGTAGGCCGCGCGCAGCCGCATCCCATCGGGCGACACATCGACCGACTCCGCCTCGAAGCCCGAGCCCCCCGCCGCCTCGCCCACCGCGACGAGCGCCTCGAAATGGACCCGACGCCCGGCGCCACTGCGCCGCTCGCCTGCATCTCCGTTACCTTCGCTTCGACCGGTCATGATCTTTTCCTCCCGCGGCGCGACAGCCCGCAACCGCGATACGGGGGCTCTGCTCCCGGCAGAACCGGGGCCGACACGCGGGCGCAGAGCGCTCGGGCGCCGGGGGAGCCATGGCCCGACGTACGGCGAGCCGGTCTCGGGGGCCAAGTTTTGCAGGACGGCATCTGGCGTGGCCCCGGTGGAACGTGGGAAGCTGTCCAGATGGGCAAGGCCGCAGACCCCAAGGCAAGCGCCACGACGGCCGACGCGCCGTCGCACTCCACGGCGATCACCGGGGGAACCTCCCCCACGGCCCCGACCACCACCTCCAGCGAGACCTCGCTCGGACGCGGAGATGCGCGCGAGGCCTCGCCTGGACGTGGAGATGCGCGCGGAGACCTCCTCTTCGTGCACAGCCCGAGCGACGACGGCCAGGGACTCCGCGTGATCCGCAAGCGCGAGAACCGCATCGAGTTCGGCGAGCTCCGCGCCCTCGAAGAGGGCCGCCCCCTGCACGGCGAGGTCGTCCAGCTCCACCAGCGCGAGGAACACGAGCGCCTGTTCGATGTCGAGGTGATGCTCGACGCCGCCCACACTGCCCCCGCCGCCCACGCGCGCTCCGGCCCCGCCCAGGTCGCCACGGACGCCTACCGGTCCAACTGGGACGCCATCTTCGGCCCCCCCGCTGCCAAGCCCAGCCCCGGCGGCTCCGGCAGCGCCCTCAACTGAAGCACCCACCGAAGCGTTGACCGGAAGGGCGTCGACGGCGCCCCTCCCCCCGCGTCCCTCGGAGTTCGGCGGTGCTCCGAGCGCCAGGTGCTCGCCTGTGCGTGCTCACCTTCACGTGCCCTCCTTCACGTGCTCACCTCTGCATCCGCGGGTCCAAGCCTGGAATGTGCTCCTAGCGCTAAATGAATTCACTCCAGGCAATGCGCTCTCCGGTGAAGAGTGATGATTGAACCCTCTCACCTACAAGGTCGCATCGATTGACGCATGACGCGCCACCATTCATCGAGGAATGTTACGCGTATGGAGGAACCAGCCCACGAATGCCCTCGTGCGGCGCAAGGTCGCGCGGAATTGGTTTGACGTTATGCGCGCGCGGACCGTATACCATGGGCGTCCTTTCGTCGTCTTTCCACGGATGTGGCCCACCGGGGATCACAGACCCTGATACTCCCACGCCCCTGGAAAACGCGACCCCTGCACCGTCACGCGCTCCGTCCTGCGATCCATTGCGATCGCTCCGGCATTGCCGCGTGCTGCCGCAAGGGAACAACCATCCTGTTGCGTATTCGCGGAGAATCGACATGAGCATGTTTTCGAAGTTCGGTGCAGTGGCATTCATGCTGGCGGCCTGCTCCTTCCCCCTGATGGGCTGCACCGTGGAGATGGAGCCCGGCGACGACATCGAGGCCGCCGACGAGGATCTCAGCGACGGTGACGAGATCGAGAGCGTCGGCGAGGCGGACCAGGAGCTGAGCGCCGAGGAATCCTCGCTGGTCGCCCCCGCGTGCAACCAGTGTGACAACTGCGTCTACTACGCGCGTTGCCGCCAGCCCGCCCTCCCCTATGGCCTGACGTCGTTCCAGGACAAGATGAACATCGTCAACACCCAGACCGCGAAGGCCGGCTACGTGGCGATCATCCAGACCAGCAGCAGCTACGGCCACGTCGCCTACGTGACCAAGGTGGAGGGCTCGAAGATCTTCATCGCCGAGGGCAACTGGCCCAACGGCCAGTGCGGCACCCGCTCCGGCACCAAGGCCGCCCTCAACATCAAGGGCTTCTTCAAGCCTTGACGCACCCGGCAGGGGCTCCTGCCCCCGCCCCCCCCGCCTCACGCCTGCTCAGACCTTCCGCAGGTAGAAGAACAGCGGCAGCGTCTCGCCCTTGCGGTCCATCACGCCGAGCACGAGGCCGCTGGTGATCTTCCGGAAATGGTCGTACACCGGGTGCTGGTCGTACACCATGGTGGCGGTGGACACGCCGCGGTAGCGCACGAAGCGCAGCGTCGCCTTGCCCAGCACCGGGTTCGCTTCGCGCCCGCCGTCCGCGGTGCGGCTGACGATGGGATCCACGTCGTTCTCACCGTGGAAGGTCTTGCCGACCCAGCGCAGACCTTCGAGTTGCTGCTCTCCCGGGTGCCCCGTGTTGAACACGCCGCCTTCCCATTCCCCCAGCATGAAGGGCGTGTCGATCGCCTCCAGGCCGTCGAACAGCTCGTAAAGAGCCTCGATGGCGACCTTGCGGGTGCTCCCGAGAAGCTCCTGGAACCGTGCCTCTGCCTTCACTTGCATCCCCTCCTCACAGCGCCTGTGCCGGCTGCCCTGACTGCACCGACTGGTAGAGGGTGACGACGCTGGCGCCGCCGAGCCCGAGGTTGTGCTGAAGCGCAATGCGCGCGCCCTCGACCTGGCGTGCCGCTGCCGTCCCGCGGAGCTGGTGCACCAGCTCGTAGCACTGCGCGAGCCCGGTGGCCCCGAGGGGATGACCCTTCGAGAGGAGACCACCCGAAGGATTCACCACGACCTTGCCCCCGTAGGTGTTGTCGCCGTCGGCAATGAACTTCTGGGCCCCACCCTCCGGGCACAGGCCGAGCCCCTCGTAGGTGATCAGCTCCGCGTGGGCGAAGCAGTCGTGGAGCTCGACCACGTCGACCTCCTCGGGGCCGACGCCCGCGGCCTCGTACACCATCTGGCCGGCCCGCTTGGTCATGGTGTACCCGACGAGGTTCATCATGTCGTGCGCCTCGAAGGTGTCTGGCCTGTCGGTGGTCATCGCCTGGGCGGCGATCACCACGTCGCGGCGCAGCCCCTTCCTCCGGGCGAAGTCCTCCGAGACCAGGATCGCCGCAGCCGCCCCGCACGTGGGGGGGCACGCCATCAGCCTGGTCATCACGCCCGGCCACACCGCCGGCGACCTCAGGACATCCTCGGGCGTCACCTCGTTGCGGAAGACCGCGAGCGGGTTGTTCCTGGCGTGACGGCTCGCCTTGGCCCGGATCTTCGCCAGGTCCTCCAGCGTCGACCCGTACTTCTTCATGTGGCTGAGGCCCGCGCCCCCGAAGAAGCGCAGCGCCATGGGCACCTCTGCGTTGCCCACCAGCACGTCGCACGCGATCTCGAAGTCCTGGAGCGGGCTCGGCCTGTCGGTGAACATCACCCCGATCGCCCCCGGGTTCATCTGCTCGAAGCCCACCGCGAGCGCGCAGTCCACGATCCCGTGCTCGATGGCCTGGCGCGCCAGGTAGAGCGCCGTCGAGCCCGTGGCGCAGTTGTTGTTCACGTTCACGACCGGGATCCCGGTCTTGCCGACCTTGTAGACGGTCTTCTGCCCGGCCGTCGAGTCACCATAGACATAGCCGGCATAGGCTTGCTGGATGTCCTCGTAATCGACGCCGGAATCCTGGAGGGCGAGCCGGATCGCCTCGCCGCCCATCTCGTCGTAAGCCTCCGACGCCCCCGGTTTGCGGAACGGGATCATCCCCACTCCGACCACGAACACCGGCTTGCCCTTTTGCCCCATCATCACCTGCTCCTTGTCTCCAACCATGGTGAATCGTCTCTACCGTCAGCGCTCAACCGTCATCAGTTGATCGCGCGCGTGCAGCCTTCCCAGTAATGGGCGCGCAGGTCCTTCTTCAGCACCTTCCCGGAGGGTGTCCTCGGCAGCTCGGCGCGCAGCTCGATGCCCACGGGGACCTTGAACCCCGCGAGGTACTTCCTGGCGAAGGCGAGCAGGTCCTTCTCGTTGACCACGGCGCCCTTCACCGGCACCACCACGGCGAGGGGCGACTCCCCCCATTTCTCCGAGGGAATGCCGATCACCGCCACGTCCGCCACCGTCTCGTGCTTCATCAGCACGTTCTCCACCTCGGCCGGGTACACGTTCTCCCCGCCGGTGATGATCATGTCCTTCAGCCGATCGTGGATGTAGAGGTAGCCGTCGCCGTCGAAGTACCCGATGTCGCCCGTCTTGAGCCAGCCGTCCCCGGTCATGCTGGTCGCGCTGTCGCCTTCCAGGCGCCAGTAGCCGACCATGTTCTGACGGGAGCGCGTCCAGATCTCCCCCGGTGTCCCGACGGGCAGCTCCTCGCCCGTCTGCGGCGCCACGATCTTCACCTCCACGCCCGCGTGCGGCTTGCCGGCCGCGCGCAGCCGGTGGCGGTGCAGCCCCTCCAGATCGTGGTCCTCGGGCGGCAGCGTGACGATCGCTCCGGTGGTCTCGGTCAGCCCGTAGGCCTGCGCGAACCCACACCCGAGGAGCTTCACCGCCCCGCCGAGCACCTCCTCGCTGATGGGCGCCGCGCCATAGACGACGAGCTTCAGGCTGGAATAGTCACCGCGCGCCGCGTTGGGCGCGAGCTGCATGACGTGGAGCAGGACTGGCACCAGGAAGGCGTGGGTGATCCGGTGCTTGCCGATCAGATCGATGAGCGCGGCGGGCTGGACATCCCGCACGATCACCGAGGTGCAGCCATTGAACATCCCCACCATGGCCCAGCCACAGCCGCCGATGTGGAACACGGGCAAGGCCACCATGTTCACCGAGCTGGCATCGACCTTCCAGTTTGCCGACGAGGCCGGGAGGAGCGAAAAGAGGTTGTCGTGGCTCAGCATCACCCCCTTCGGATGCCCCGTGGTGCCCGAGGAGTAGACGTGGAACGCGATGTCCGATCCGGCAGCCTCGATGCCCGGATCGGTGCTCCCGGCCGCGTCGCGCCACCTCGCATAGGGCTCGAACCGGTCATTGGCGCCGATGACCACGAACTTCTTGACCCGCTTCAGCTCCCTCGCGAGCGCGGCCGCCATGTCCGCGTACTCGGCCCCGAACACGAAGACGGTCGCCTCCGCGTCGTTGACGATGTACTCCACCTCCCGCGGCGTCAGACGCCAGTTGATGGCGACGAGGACGGCATTGAGCTTGGCGGCGCCGAAGAGCAGCTCGAAGTACGCAATGCCGTTCTTGTCCAGGAAGGCCACCCGGTCCGCCGGCCCGATCCCGCATGCCTGAAGGGCCTGCGCGACCCGGTTCGACCGCGCGTGAAGCTCCTTGTACGTGACGGCCTCGTCGTCCTGGATGAGGGCCACCGCGCCGGGCCGCTCGGCGGCGTGCGTGCGAATGACGGAGGCAAGGGTACTCGTCGTGTGGGCGTCCGATTGCATGGGGAAACCTCCGGGAAGAATCAGAGCGACGGCATGAGCAGCACGGGTTTGACGACGCGGCCCGAGAGCATGTCGGACACCGCCTCGTTGATGCGCTCGAAGGGATAGGTGGTCACCAGCTTGTGAAGGGGCAGCTTCCCGCTCCGGTACCATTCGACCATCCTGGGAATGAAGACGCGCGGGGTGGCGTCCCCCTCCACCGTGCCGCGCAGCACCCGGCCCGTGGCCATCAGCCTGTTCGGATCGAGCTGGATGCGCGCCTCGCGGGCCGCCACCCCTGCCAGCGCGATCTGGCCTCGCGGACGGAGCGCCCCGTAGGCCGCCTCGATCACCGACGGCACGCCGGTGTTGTCGAACGCCAGGGTCAAGCCCCCGAGCTTGCCGAGCGCGCTCCCGACATCCTCCCGCGCGCTGTTCACCACGTCGGTGGCCCCCAGCGTCGCGGCCAGCTCCAGACGGCTGTCGTTCAGATCCACGGCGATGACGCGCCGGCACGCCGCGATCCGCGCCGCCATCACGGCGGCGAGCCCCACCGTGCCACAACCGAGGATGGCGAGCGTGTCCTCGGGGCCCGCGTCGAGGACGTTCAGGATGGAGCCCATGCCGGTCTGCACCCCGCACGCCAGGGAAGCCATCAGGGCGACGGGCAGGTCCTCGCCCAGCCTCACGAGGTTCGCCGACGCCGCCACGGCGTGGGTGGCAAAGGAGGACTGCCCGAAGTAGTGCCCGGTGATGGATGCCCCCCCCAGGGAGATGGGAGACGTGCCATCGACGCGACGCCCGAACAGGTTGAAATCGAGGGCATGCTGGCAATACGCAGGCCCCCCCTCGATGCAGCTCGGACACTGTCCACACGCGCCGAAGCTCATCACCACCCGCTCACCCATCTCGAACCCGCGCACACCCTCGCCGAGGGCCTGGATGCGCCCCACCCCTTCGTGCCCCAGCACCGCCGGGAGCGGCGTGCCCATCCCCTTGTCCTTCGCCGTGAGATCGGTGTGGCAGATGCCGCAGGCCTCGACCTTCACCAGCACCTCACCCGCCGCGGGAGGGGCGAGCTCACAGGTCTCGACGGTGAAGGGCTCTCTCGCCCGGGCAATCGCTGCGCGAATCTCCATGGGCATCCTCATCCCCCTGGCGTCACCACGAAGCGCCGCCCCCGATCCCGATCGGTCCTATCAGCTTGTCGGCCAGCTTCATGCGCTGGTACGCCCCGTCGCCGAGCAGCACCTCGTTGTGCTTCTGGCGCTTGAAGTAGAGGTGCACGAAGCACTCCCAGGTGAACCCCGTCCCTCCGTGGAGCTGCACGGACCGCCCCGAGCAATACGACGCCGCGTCGCTGGCGGCAGCCTTGGCCATGCGCGCCAGGATCTCTGCCTTCTCGGGCTCGTGGTCGATGGCGCAGGCCGCGCTGTAGAGCAGGGTGCGCGCCTCGTCGATCCTCACCATCATCTCCACCAGCGGGTGCTTCACGGCCTGGAAGAAGCCGATGGGGTGATCGAACTGGACCCGCGTCCTCGCGTACTCCGCGGTCGTCTGGAGCTGCCACTCGGCAGCGCCGACCATGTCGGCCGTCACCACCACCAGCATCGCTGGCTCCGCGGCCTGCAGCGCCGCCTCGCCCTTGCCCCCCACCGCCGCGACGCGGTCGGCAGACACGACCACATCGCGGAGCACCACGTGCGCCTGATCGCGGGTCAGATCCACGATGGCATCCGGGACGATGGTCACTCCCCTGGCCGTGGCCTCGACGAGGTACAGCCCGATGCCCGCGGCAGATCTGGCTTTCACCACGAACACCTCGGCCTTCCGCGCATCCTGAACGAACCACGCCGTCCCGTTCAAGGTCACGCTGCCCGACCCGCTCGCCGTCACGTCGGTGTCCGACGCCTCCCAGGAGCCTCGCCGGTCGGTGATCGCCAGGCTGACCGGCGTGCCCTCGGCGATGCGGCGGAGCAAGCCGCTGGCCGCGCTGGAAGCCTCGGCGTCACACGCGGCGAGCACGTAGGTCGCCTGGAGGGTCGCGATCAGGGGCGACGGGAACGCAGCCCGCCCCACCTCCTCGACGAGGCCCGCCACCGCAGCGGCGCTCATCCCCAGGCCGCCGACCCTCTCGGGGACCGCGAGGAGGGTCCACCCCAGCTCCACCACCTGCCCCCAGAGCGCCTCGTCCCAGAGGCACTCCGGGCGCCGCATCGGATCCGGATCGTGCGCCACCCGCCGGTGCAGCACGTCCACGGGCAAGCGCTCCTGAAAGAAGCGCCGCGCGTTCTGCTTCAGCGCCTGCTCTTCCTCGCCGAAGCCGAAGTTCCTCGGTTGAGCCATCGACCTTCTCCGCCTACTTGGACTTCGCCAGGCCGAGCACGCGCTCGCCCAGGATGTTGCGCTGGATCTCGTTCGACCCGGCGGCGATGGTGAATCCGTAAGAGTTCATGTACGCGAGCGGCCACTGGCCACGGGCGGGAGCATGGTCGTCCCCCAGGTAAAGCGAGCTCGCCATGCCCTCCATCTCGCAGGCCAGCCGCGCCGTGTCCTGGAGCAGCTCCGAGCTGACCAGCTTGTGCTGCAACGGAAGGCGCATCGGGTGATCGGTCAGCCCCGGAACCTGGGTCCGCCGAGACGCCTCGTCGAGCGCCTGCTGCCGGATGAGGATCCTCACGATCGCATCCCGGAACACCGGATCGTCCGCCACCCGCTTTCCGGCCCGGTAGCTCCGCTTCGCGAGGTCGACGAGCCCCGCGGCCCCCCCCACGCTGGAGGGATCGTCGGCGCGCTTTCCCCCCGAGGCAGGCGTCACCAGCGACCCCGCCCCCCGCTCGTGGAGCAGCGTGGTCATGGCCACGTTCCACCCGCTGCCGATCTCGTCGAGGCGCAGGCCATCGTCGACCACGAGATCCTCCAGCAGCACCTCGTTGAACCCCGTCTCTCCGGTCATCTTCACCAGCGGCCGCACCGTGACTCCCCGGCCGAGCGCCTCCTTGATGGGGACGACGAAGTACGAGAGCCCCCTGTACTTGTCCGCCTTGTCGGTGCGGCAGAGGAGGATCATCCAGGTGGCGAAGTGAGCGAGCGACGTCCAGGTCTTGTGGCCATTGATGATCCACCGCCCGCGCTCGCGCCTGGCGAAGGTCTGCACGCTGGCCAGATCCGAGCCCGCGCCGGGCTCGCTGAACCCCTGGCACCAGATCTCCTCCCCCGAGAGCAACGCGGGCAAGAGCCGCCGCTTCTGCTCCTCGGACCCGTGGTGAAAGAGGGTCGGCCCCGCCATCCCCAGGCCCACCATGTTCGGCAAGAAGGGCGCCCCTGCCGCCTGCATCTCCTCGTTCGCGACGACCTGGCAGCCGCGCCGCCCACCGCCCCCGTACTCCTTCGGGTAGTCGCACCCCACCAGGCCGGCGCGGTGGGCGGAGCGCTGCCAGGCGCACAGGTACGCGAGCTGCTCCGTGGTGGCGATCTCGATGGGGCTCAGCGGCAAGCGAAAGGCGGCTCTCGGCGGCAGGTTGTCCTTCAACCACGCCTTGCAATGCGCCCGGAAGGCGGCTTGCTCGGCGGTCTCTCTCCTGGCTTCTTCCGTCATCTCGTCTCGCCTCTTTCTCCGCTCACCGCTGGCCGCTGGCGGCTGGCCGCTAACCTCGCGCGCTCACAGCGTCTTCATGTATTCGAGAATGGCCCAGCGCTCCGCGTCCGTCAGCGACTGGGTGAACTCGTGCCCCTCGTTGCCGTTCCCGTACAGGTGGCTGTTGAAGATCATCCGCGACTTGATCTGCTTGTCGGTGATGGGCGGCGGCGACTGGTACGCCAGCGAGTTGAACTCGGCGGCCTTGTTGGCCAGGTTCGCGAACAGCACATCGACCGTCGCCATCTCGTTGCTGCAGGGCAGGAACGGGTTGCTGAGCGGCGTGTCGCGGCATTGCATCGCCGTGTACTTCCACCCGAGCTTCTGGAAATCGTAGGAGGACAGGCTCGCGTCGTAGCCGGCGTTCGTCCCCAGGATGTTCGCCGCGGTGTAGCGACGCTTCCAGACCGACGGCCGGTCGGAGGGCTTGAGCACCCCCCACAGGTCGGGGACGCTCCCGTTGTGGAAGAACGGCGCGCTGGCCCAGGCGCCGTAGAGCGGCGGCGCGATGTAGCCGAACGGCTCGATCCACGCATTGGGCCCCTCCGGCGAGAAGATCGGCCCCATCCCGGTGTCGTACGCGGCGCGCGGCACCCGGCGCAGCACACTGCTCACGAGATCGTCCTGGTACCCGTGATGATCCGGGCTCATCTCGTTGTAGGCCAGGAACGAGGTGTTCCAGGCGCGGCGCTTGCGCTCGTCCTCCATCAACCCGACGCGCGCGGGGTCGGTGCCGATGGTCTCGATGGGCGTGATCACCCCGGCGATGCCCTTCAGGCGCGGATCCGGCAGGTAGGCCGGGTTGGCGGCGTGGCGAGGGGAGTAGACGCCGTGGCAGCTCGCGCAGGAGCCGTTGCCGGCCTGCTTGGGGATGGCGGCGTTCGCGCCGTTCGCCCAGAGATCGCGCTCGTGGAACAGCACCGCGCCCTGCTCGGCGAGCGCCGTGTTGATGGGCTGCGCGTAGACCGGCGGCGACATCGAGATGAAGAAGTTGTCGTTGTCCTCGAACTCCGGCGTCAGCGACCGCCGCTCCGGGCCGTCGAGGAACAGGTTGGCGACCCCGAAGGCCATCTCCGAGCGCACGTTGTCCGAGGTCAACGCGCCGTCCCAGAACTGCCGCGTCTTGAACGCGCGGTACCACCAGTTGGGCGCCTTCGACATGCCGCCCGCGTGGGACGGGAAATACTCCAGCAGGCTCGGCACGAGCTGCAGCGTGTCCATGTCGAAGAGCGCCGGCAGCAGGTCGACGATGCCGATGGCGTCCGTGGTCCCACGCCCCACGCTCCAGGGGATCGGCGCGAGCTGCAGAGGCAGCGTCACCACGTTGGCGCGGAAGATGTCCGACTGGGTCAGGCCCGCGTCGTTCGCGTCGTTCGAACGGCCCCACGTGAAGGGCGTCTCGTTCGACGTCCCCAGCCGCGAGTCGTGACACGCCGAACAGCTCACCGCGATGAGGCCGGTGTAGTCGCCGTCCTCGTCCTTCTCCTGGACGAAGCCCAGCGGGAGCTGCCCGCTGCCGCCATCGGTCTGGTTCGGATCCTCCCAGGGGAAGGGATAGGGGTTCCGGAACGGCGCCTCGGTGTAGCCATAGCGCTTGATCACCTGCTGATCGAAGTCGGCAGGCCGCACCAGGTAACCCCACACCTTGTAGAGGTTGAAATAGCCGAGGGCAGTGCTGAAGGGCTGGAAGTAGACCTTCTCCACCATGTTGCGCCGCCCGCGCTCGGCGCTCGCGCGGAACTCGCCACAGGTCGTGGGGTTCGGCGCCAGCGTCGTCTCGAACGGCGGCGGAGGATTGTGCAGATCGACCCAGAAGGCGTTGAACTGCAAGGCCGTGCCCGGAGTGTTGATCCCCGGGACGACCAGCGTGCGGGGATCGACCGGCAGCGGCGTGCTGTCGGGCTGACCTGCGCAGGCGGCTGCCCAGGGAGAACGAATGGCCGACTGGTCGAGCAGCGGCAGTGGAGGCGTTGCGGCGGCATCGCCGGAGGCCCCCGTGAGCAGCGCCGTGGTGGCGGCTGCCCCGAGGGTGACGAGGAATGCAGATCGAGTAGCCATGACAGATACCCCCTATCCCGTAGACGTCCTGAGGTTTTCCGATTCAATCGTGGTCCACGATCAACGCTGAATCACCTCCTTCGGCGTTCACCTGGGCTGCTGCCCGCATGCTTCGATCTACCAGGCGAGAAGGGTGCGCTCAGACCGGCTGCGGCTTCATCAGCTTGCGCTCGTCGAGCCCCAGTCCCCGACCGATGATCTCGGCCATGATTTCGTTGGCTCCACCGAAGATTCGCGTGACGCGCGCGTCGCGAAACATGCGGCAGATCCGGTACTCCTCCATGTAGCCCGCCCCCCCGTGGAGCTGGAGGCAATCGTCGATCACCCGCCCTTCCAGCTCCGTCGCGAGCATCTTCGCGCCGCTCGCCACCTCGGCGGTCAGCCGACCGGCATTGGAGAGCATCACGCAGTGGTCGATGTAGCATTGCAGCGCATCGAGCTCGGCCCGCATGCGCGCCAGGCGAAACCGCGGATCCTGGAACGTCCCCACCGGCCTCCCGAAGGCCTTCCGCTCCTTCACGTACTCCAGGGTGAGATCGAAAGCGACCTGCGCATGGGCGATCGAACCGATGGCGATCTGCAGCCGCTCCACCGCGAGCGCCTCGGCGAGGTACCGGAACCCCTCCGTGGGGTCTCCCAGCGCGTTCTCCTTGGGCACCTTGACCTCATCGAAGAACATCTCGGCGGTGTCCTGCGCATCCAGCCCGAGCTTGTGCAGCTTGCGACCGCGCCTGAACCCCTCCATCGCCGCCTCGACCACGAACAGCCCCATCGAATGCTTCGACGGACCCGAGGTACGCGCCGCGACGATGACCAGATCGGCCAGCAACCCATTGGAGATGTACGTCTTCGAGCCGCTCAGCACCCAGTGGTCGCCGCGATCCTCGGCCCGGGTCTTCATCCCGGCCAGATCCGAGCCGGCCGAGGGCTCGCTCATCGCCACGGCCAGGATCTTTTCCCCGCGGATCGCCGGCGGCAGCCAGCGCTGCTTCTGCGCCTCCGAGCCGCGCTTGCCAATGTACGGCGCCACCACCCGCGAATGCAGCGTCAGGCACAACCCTGGATCGCCATGGAGGTAGTTCTCCTCCTGGAGGATCTGCTCGTAGCGCATGTCATCGATCCCCACGCCCCCGTATTCCTCGGGCGCCCACATCAGCAGGTATCCCTGCTCTCCGGCCCTGGTGAAGATGTCCCGATCCACGACGCCCTGCTCGCGCCAGCGCATCACCCTGGGCGCGACCTCGGCCTGGAAGAACTGGCGCACGGACGCCCTGAATATCTCGTGCTCAGAATCGAAGTTCGTTCGCGGGATCATCGAGGTCTCCTCGACCTGACCTGTTGACGCACGGCTGCCCTCGCGGCGCGCCCTCCCGGAAAGGACCCCCGGCGAATCCGCCGAAGGCTCCCGAGAGCGCGCACCACCACCGCCACCCCACCGCCGAACGCCCCTCAGGGCAGCAGCGAGGCGCTAGCGAGCTTTGAAATGGAGAAGGAACCCCTCACGGAGTCACCGAAGCGGGGCCTCGGGCTCCTGGGCGTCAGGGAGGATGATCTGCAGCGAAATCCGTGTGCGGGCCTCCCGGAGAGAGGTCCCCGCCACGCCGTGGGGGTGAATCCTTGCGGATGTCAGCGCATCACTGTGGCCATCGACGTCTATGCACCACCCTTGCCTTCGGCTGCCTTCAGCGAGCGCGCGAGGTGCTGACGCAGCAGCTCGTGCAGCTCCTTGATGGGGATGTCCGGGTTCACCAGCCAGCGGTACAGCAGGCCGTCGACCACGCTCGCAAACAGCTCCGCCGCCAGCCGGGCATCCACCTCGGCCGCGACGCTCCCCGCCGCTTTCCCCTGCTCGATCCAGCGCTTCAGCGCGCGGATGTGTGCCTTGTTCACCTTCGCCACGTTGGCGCGGTACTCCGCGCTGGGATCGATGCTCGCATAGCGCAAGAGGTACATCGCGCGCAGCTCCTCGGGCTGATCCCGGATGAACTCGTAGAGCGCATCCGTGACCCGCTGGAGCGCCGCGATCCCCGTGGCGTCACCGACCAGCGCCTCCACGCGACGCAGCCACTCGGCGGCCACGCTGTCGTGCACGTGCGTGAGCAGCCCAGCCTTCGACCCGAAGCGGTGGGTGACGAGCCCACGCGAGTAGCCGGAGCGCTCCCCGATGCTCGCCAGCGTGGTGCCCGCGATGCCCTGCTCCACCAGCAAGCTCACGGCCGCTTCAATCATGAGCTTGTCAGAGAGAGCCGTGCGGTCCTCCTGTCGACGTCTGGGTGCGGCTGTCATGCATGGTTCCATACAGCCTCTTTACTTGCTAGCGACAAGCAACTTTCGGAACCTATCTCGCGCCTCCAGCTCAGTCAAGCCAATCCGCCCCGCATTTCCCGGCACTTTCCGCTTCCGCGCCGCGTCACGAGCCCATGACGCCGCACGCCAGGACAGACGCATTGCGTCGTACGCGCAGGCCCCCCACAGTCCCTCCCTCAAGACGTCCGGTGCCTCCGTTGCATATTCAGGTCGAGGAGGCGCGCCAGCACCTCGGTGCGCACCTCGTCCGGCCAGCGAAGGCGAACGGTGTCTCCAGCCTCCAGCCCATCGAGGGCGCTACCCTCCTCGTCCGGGTCACCGGGAACCTCGGAGAGAAACTCGGGACGAGGGGTGAGGCAGTTCCACCCGTAGGCTGCCAGCGTGGCCTCATCCAGAGCCTGATGCGCCGCCCGAAGCTTCATGATCTCCTCGCGCGTCTCGGCGGGGTCATGAAACCTGTTGTAGATCGACGTGAGGCCTTCTCCGAAATGCACACAGGTTCTGCTGCGAAGCTCATAGTAGGACGCGCCGACCTGCCGAAGCGAGGCGCGCCAGCCGGTCGCGTCATCCGGAAATGGGAACGTGACGAAGACGTCCGAGACTGGGTACCGCATGGTGCTGGCCATGGAGGAGCCGAAGTACTGAACCCAGTGCTCGTGAACACGGGATTGCAGCACCGCAAAGCTCGCGAAGTCATCCATGGCCAGCACGGCGTGTGGCTGTCCCACGACGGCCGTCGAGGGCACGAAGACGAACGCGAGAAACTTCGAGGTGAATGCATGCATGAGCACGCGAGCTTTGCCGACCATGGCTGCCCGGAGGGCCGGTTGGGGCTCCGCGAATTGCCACCACCTCTCGCGGTATGACGCCCGCTTCACCAGGGCCCTGAGCGGCCGGCTCTTCCGGTGTGCAATGTCGACCACCAGCGGCCAGCGCGCCTCCGCCTCGGGCAACGAGAGCTGTCCGAGATCGATCACCATCCGGTTCGGTGACTGCGTCGGGCTCGTCAGGATCTCTTTACCGCCGAAGTAGTCCTTGATGACCTCGCGATACTCGGGGTGCATACGCAGGAGATCGCGTGCGTGTTCGAGCGGCGTCGCATCCGGGTTCTTGTCGGCGAACAGGAGGCCGTCGCCATAGACGTAGGGGCCAGAGAAACCGAGTGCCTTGCTGGCAAGCAGCGGGACCGGGTCCTCGTCAGGCCCGGTGGCGGCGAGGAAGGCCGTGATCCTGTCCACCTGACGGCCGTTGAGCATCACCGGACCAGGTGCGTCGCCCTTCCGGAGCGCAAGCAGCCGGTACACCACGGCGGCCCCACCAGGCCAGGTCTCCGGGCGCGTGGCGAACAGGATCGTTCCACCTTGCTGCCGGATGGGCAGAAGCGTCGCACGCCTGGTGTCTCCGTAGGCAATCGTGTGTGTCGTCACCATGCCCACGCAGCCTTTGCTTCGGACCAGCGCCCACGACCTGCGCATGAAGTACGAAACGAGGTCCGCCCGACTCCCGGCTCCCGGTGTCTGCACATAGATCCAGTCGAGGTAGCGGCGATTGAAGTTCGTCGAGATTCGCATCCCGGCGAGGAACGGTGGGTTGCCGAGAATGGCATCGAAGCCTGGGCGCCCCCGAGAGAACACTTCAGGGAACTCGACCTCCCAGTGGAAGCATGGGCGCGGCGTTTCGCTGGAGTACAACCCGGTCATCGCGCCCGCACCGGCCGGAGGGCTGGTCGAGACCCAGCCCGTCACGGCCCTCTCGAAGCGCTCCCTTGCGGCGTCTCGCGCCGCTGGCTTCTCTTCCGAGAAGAAAGCCGCGACGATCGCATCGCCCACCAGCCGCACCTTGGCGAGCGCGCCATCCGCCTCCTGGAGCAGCCGCTGCTTCTCCTGCACGTCATCCGAAGTCGCCAGCCCCGGGATCTTCGCGCGCAGCTCCAGCGCCTCGGTGATCGCCCTGTCGATGAAGCCACGGATCACCGGCACCTGCTGCTCCGGCGCCCAGTGGAAGCTCGCGATCTGCTCGCGCGACAGACCCACCAGCGAGTCGCCGTGCCGGATCGCGTGATCGAGGAAGGTGAAGGCGTGGTCGCGCGCCAGCGTCGCGAGCCACAGGGAGAGCTTGCCGAGATCGACCGCGAAGGGGTTCTTGTCGACGCCGTAGAGGGACCGCTGCGCCACCTGCCGCTGCGCGTAGAGCAGGATGTCTTCGCCAGGAGGCACATCGGCCGGGCGGCCGTGAACATCGTACGCCTTCACGAGCGCCTCGGCGAGCTGACGACAGGTCTCGACGAGGAACGCGCCCGAGCCCATGGCGGGGTCGCAGACCTTCAGCGACAGGATCTGCTCGGGCTCCGGCGTCGGACCGAGATCCTTGAGTACCGGAAGCAGCGTCGCCCGTACGACGGGCTCGGTGAGCTCGCGCGGCGTGTAGTGCGACCCGGACCGGCGACGCTCATCGGTTGGCTGAAGGTAGAGCCCCCCCACGGGCACCGGCCGCGGCGTCAGCGGCGAGATGCGCCGGCTGAGAGCGGCGATCAGGTCGTCCACCGAGGTGGCTGCCTTGAGCGCCTCCGCGGCCTTGCCCGAGAGCGCGACGTCCGCCTCGTTCTTGAGGCACTTCTCGCGCTCGGTGCCCTTCCTGGCGAGCAATGTCTCAAGGCCAACCACGACATGCTGCTTGCCGACCCCGATCGAGGTCTCTGCCGCTCGCTCCAGGCGGAAGCCCATCATGTTCTCGTAGACGGAGCCGATCTGCTCCACGTCGAGCGCGCGGTAGGCGAGGCGGTCACCGTCGAGGAGCAACAGCCGCTCGAGCACGCGCAGGAGCACGCCGTCGTTGACCTTCGGCACCGGGACGGGGGCGCCCCTCACCCGGCCCAGGCCGTAGGGGCGCCCTTCGAGGAACCCCCATGCGTCGGGGTCGAACAGGTGGCCGTGGCGCGGCGGCAGGCGCAGGTCGCCGCACAGAGCCCCGTCGTGCACCATGCGGAAGAGCACGAGCAGGCGTGACCAGGCGCCGTAGCGCTGGTCCATGGTGTCGGGGAAGCGGCCGGCGTCGCTGCGCAGCTTCTCGAAGAGGGCGGTGAGCGAGTAATTGCGAACATAGATGGGCGACGACGAGAGCAGCCCGCGCTCCTCGGCGTAGAGGATGAACACCAGCCGGAGCAGGACCGCGAGCAGGCCGCCATAGACATGATCGGGGTCCTTGAGCACCGCGGCGTCGAGCAGGGCTCCACGGCTCACTTCGTTGGCAGCCTGGAACCCGCGCAGCAGCTCGTTGAGCGCCTCGAGCACCTGGCCTGCGAGCTTGGTCGAGACGACGTTCTGGTACTTGCGGCTCTCCCTGAGGATGTGCGGCAGCCGTTGTTCACGCGGCAGGCTGAAGAGACGCGCCGATCCCAGGAGCATGCACAGCGCCGAGAGCATGTCCCGATCGAGCGCGGTGATGAGCCGGTGCAAGGGCCAGGTCACGTGCCCCGACGACTCGCCACGAGGCGCGTAGACGAGCCTGAGCTGCCGGCGATTGGCGAGAATGCCGATACCGATGCCCGTCTCGCGGAGGAGCCGCTCGAGGCGCATCTGGGGGCTGGCGTGCCAGCGGCGCCCCTCCTCGGGGGAAGGCTCGTCGAACGACGTACCGTCTGGAAGCTCCTCGACGAGCATCAACCATGGGCTCGCGCCTTCCTGACCCACCTCACGCGGCGCCGGGACGGCGTACGTCGGCCGGAGCGTCTCGCCGAACTCGGGGAGAACGAGCGTCACCGCGTCGGGAAGCAGCTCGGCGGGTACGAGCTTGTCCGGCTTCCACCCCAGCACCTGCGCCGCGAGGCGCGCGAAGCCGAGCGGCGAGAGCGGCGCGTCCGAGGTCTTGCCCTCCTGCGAAGGCGGCGTGAGGAGCGACAGCAGCACCTGCTGTTCCCTGACCACGTTCCTGTCCGGGAACGCCTGCGCCGCGAGCAGCGCGGGTGGCGAGACAACAAGCCCCACCGGCTTCAGCAGGCCGATCCAGTCTTGATGGACGCGGAGCTGCGGGTGTCCAGGTGCCATCCGTTACCCCGTCACTGGCCAGAGGTAGGCGATCCCCACGGGCTCGATGCGCGTGGCCTGCACCGTGTAGCTCGCGCGAATACGGGCGGGTTCGCGCACGATCTCGCGAGGGATCGCGTCGAGACGGCGGCGCCAGAACCTGGCATTGTCCTGGAGCTGGCGCCGTTCGTCGTCGCTCCAGCCCTGGAACGCGAAGGCGAGCTGGGGGCCCTCGACCTTCGCCAGCTCACGCGCGATGCGCTGGCGCTGCGCCTCGAGGATCTCGACCATGTCCCTGGCCTCCCGCTCGCCGCGCTCGGAGAGCCTGGCGCACGCCTTCTCGGCCAGCAGCTCGCAGCGCTTCGTCAGGTGGGGCAAGAGCTGCGCAACGTCGTCCGGAGCGGTGCGGAGCAGCTTCCCTTGCACCTCCTCCGGGACGCCGGCGTCTTTCGCCTGAGTGAGCGACGCGAGGAGGAGGTCCCACGACTTCTCCTGGGCGTCCTCCGCGTAGGGCTTCAGGATCCTGGAGCGGGTCACCGGATCGAGCCATCGCGCCGCGACCGAGACGATCTCTTCATGAAGGCGCGCGGCGCGGTCACCGTAGAGCGAGATGCGACCGAGGAGCAGCACGCGAGGTACGGCATCCCGGGTCAGACCGACGCAGGCGCGCGCGAGGTCGTCGAGCACGAATCCCTGCGCCAGAAACCGCCCGAGCAGGCGCTGTACGAGCCGGTGCTCGAGGTGCAGGTGGACAACGTCCTCGTCGAGGTGACCCCGATCCTGGAACACCACAGGCCGGATGGGCGCCGTGCGACGCCACTCCCAGACACCCATACCGCGCGGCCCGCGCGGCCGTGGGCTGCGCAGCGTGTCGAGGGTCTCGGCCCACGTCGGGTCAGCGCCGGCGCGCCTGTCGAGCGCCGGCACGACGAAGGCGTCCTCGGCGTCGGCATCGGGCGAAAGCGGCTCCGCGCCCAGCATCTCGAGCGACTCACAGAGGACGCTGCGAAGCTGCGACGCATTCAAATCGAGGGAGCGCCGCGACTGGTCGAGGATGTTGCGCAGCTCGTCGAGCTGGTCCGACAGCGCTTCCTTCCGCTTCCGGACCCCTTCGAGCTCCTCCGGCACCCCCTCGGCCTTCCCGTCGGCGGTATCCCTCCACAGCGCCTCGGCCAGCTCCTTTCGCCCACGCGGCCCGATACCGGCCGCGAGCCTACGGGTCAGGCTCTCTTCGAGGACGGGCGGCATGCTCCCGAGCTCGTCGCGGATGACCTCCGTGCGCTCGGCGAGGACCTTGAGCACGCTGTCCGCCTCGCGCTGGGCGTGGACGAAGTAGTGGCAACGCACCTCGGGCGCCCGCTGCAGCTTCCGATCGATGCGCCCGTTACGCTGCTCGAGGCGCGACGGGTTCCACGGAAGGTCCATGTGGAAAAGGTCGGCGCAATGATTCTGGAGGTTCACGCCCTCACGCGCCGCGTCGGTGGCCACCAGGATGCGAAGCGGATGCTTCTCGGGGCTGGAGTTGAAGGCCCGCTTGATCCCCTCGCGCAGCTCGTCCGGCATACCCCCGTGAAATGTCGCGAGCCTCTCCTCGCCCTGGTCGGTCGCACCGATGGCGGCGCGCAGGGACTGCTCGAGATAGCGCTTCGTGTCGGCGTACTCCGTGAAGATGACCACGCGCCTGGCGAGCCAGTGCGCCGGCTGCGATGCCACAGCGCCGAGCGCGGGGAGGTCCGGGCAGAGTTCCTTGCGGATCCAGTCGACGAGGTAGCGAACCCGCGCGTCCGGGAGCCGGCGCGTACGCTCCGCGAGCGCCGCCATTGCTGCGACCAGCTCGCGTTCCTTTGCCGACGGCTTCCCGCCCGAGGCACGGGTGGCACCCTCGACAGCCCGCTCTTCGGCGGCGTCGACCTCCGGTTCATCGAGATCTGCGTCATCCTCCTCGGCACCGAGCGCGCTCGAAAAAAGCCCCGGAGTCGCTGGCGCGGGTGACCCTTCCGTGTCCGAGGTGTTCGCGGCCGCGCGCTCGAGGGCGCGGCGGTGCGCCGACAGCGTGCGGTGGAACGCCTCGATCGAGGAGAAGAGGCGCTTCTGCAGGTTCACCAGCACCAGGTGGTGCGCCGCGCGTTGCCTGGGTGGCAGCGTCTTCAGGCGTTCCTCCAGCAGCTCCCAGTACGCGTCGAGGAGCCGCGCCAGCTCAAGCTCCGGGGCATCTCGCGGCAGGTCCTGGAGCACGACCGGGACGACACGGCGCACGGGAAACCCGCCAGAGACCTCGCGCATGTCGGACTTCAGCCGCCGCACCATGACCTCGTCGCGGAGCTTCGGTTCGACCGGCGTGCCGCGCACGAAGCGCTGCGGATCGAGGATCTCCAGCAGGGCGGAGAAGCTGTTGGAGAGACCGTTGTGGGGCGTCGCCGAGAGGAACAGCCGGTGCTCGAACCGCTCGGCGAGATCACGAACTGCGCGCGTGAACTGCGAGTCGATCGCGTATTTCGAGCTTGAGGCAGGGGCCGCGTGGTGCGCTTCGTCGAGGATGAGCAGCGAACCAGGGTGGGCCCCCTCGCGGGGCTTGCCATTCTCGTCGGTGCTCAGGAGGTCCCGCAGGGGCCCCGCATAGTCCTCCTCCCGCAGCAGCGCATGCGAGAGGATGAACCGCGCGTGGGTCGTCCACGGGTTGACCGCATACCCGCGTTCACGCCGCATGCGCGCGACGTAGGCGCGGTCGTAAATGACGAACGAAAGACCGAACCGCTGCTCGAGTTCGTCGCGCCACTGGAGCACCACCGACGGCGGAGCGACGACCACCACGCGACGCACGCGCTGGCGCATCAACATCTCGCGCAGCACGAGACCTGCCTCGATCGTTTTTCCCAGGCCCACGTCATCTGCGATGAAGAGGTTGACGCGCGGCAGCCGCAACGCCTTGCGGAGTGGCTCGAGCTGGTAGGCCATCACCTCGATCCCCGCCCGCCATGGCGCCTGAAACAGCCTCGGCGTCGTCGCCGTCACGCAGTTCCAGCGGAGCGCGTGGAGGTAGGCCGCGAAGCGAGAAGGCGCGTCGAAGTCGCGACCTCCCAGCTTCTCCCACGACGCGCGGACGATCTCCGTGTCGAGCTCGTGCTCCCACAGGACTTCGAGGGGCTCGCCCTGCGCATCGTCGTCCAGGCACGACATCCAGACGAGCGTCGCCTCATCGGGCGCTGACGGCGGCCGCACCTCGTCGACGAGGTACTGGCGCTGGCGCACGCGAACGATTTCCCCCGTCTCGGGCGGGCTCCGCTCCGCGCGGCATGGACGGTTCCTGGACACGCGGGCAGCATGTCCCAGGGCGACTGTACCTACAAGAACCGAAGGGCGTGGGATTGCAGCAGATCGCCTGGAATCACCGCAGGAGCCAACGGCGCCGAGGCGATTGTGCCGGGCACCCGCGCCTCAAGCGCCGCCCCTCCGTCGCGCAGTTCGGGGCGCTCGAACACGTCGTCATCTCGCCCGAGGGAGGCGGCTTCCTCGGGGCGACCGACCGGGTGATGGCCCAGGCCACGTGATCCGGCCACACGGGGAGCGTCATCTCCCCGGCAGCATCGGGGAGCAGCCAGTCCCCTTCCTCCCCCTCCCGCACCCGCAGGGGCGCCACGCTGTCCACGAGATCGCGGCTCTCCCCCAGCGACAGCCCGCCGAACCGGGTGACGCTGTCCGGCGCGCGCAGGGCCTGCGTCACCCGCGCCGCGAGCGGCTCTCCGTCGCCTGGTTCCTGCGAGGAGTCGACCCAGATGGCCACCCTCAGCTCGGTGAGCAGCTCCTGGTAGTCCATGCGGCGGTTCTCACCGACCCCGGGATCGAGGTCCAGGTTCTTCACGCGCCAGGCGGTACGCAGCACCGTGCTCACCGCCGGCTCGCCGAGCATGGCGAGGGCCAGCCGGGCGCCTGCGTGGGTCGTCGTCCGGGTCATCGCTGCGCCACACCACATCCTTGAGCGCCGGCGGCTCGCCCAGACCGAGCTTCTTCCCCACCGCGAGGGTGCGCTTGAAGTCCGCGTGCCCGAGGAGCAGGGCGCCCCGGTCCCCTGCCCCTTCGAGCCGTACTGGCCCCGCCTCCCTGGACCACGCGCGCCCTCGAACTTGAGGTGGTGCCCCGCGCCCGCCAGCACCGCCCCGAGCAGCAGCCACCCATCCCCCGCCCCCTGAAACACCGCCGCGCCCTCCAGCCAGCGCCGCAAGGCCGGGTGCCTCCAGGCCAGCAGCGCGCTCAGCGCCTCGTGCCGCACGAGCTGCTCCCGCGGACCTCGGCGCACCATGGCCTGGAAGTGCCCGCTGACCTTGCCCCAGTCGTGCAGGAGCGCGCCGAAACGCGCCAGCGTCCGGAACCCCTGCAGGTGCCCCTCCCCCTGGAGCCCGGCCCGCGCCAGCGTCTTCGCCGCCGCCCTGTCGAGCATCGTCTCGGCCGCGAGCACCACCAGCGCCGTGTGGCTGGGCAGCGTCGTCTGGCGCCCCGGCTTCTCCGGATCCGGCGTCGACTTCGCGAGCAGGTGCGTCAACGCCCCCTCGCCCGCAGCGGCCGGAACACCCCGCACCCCATGCGTTGCCGCCCCCCCACCCCCGCGTGCAGCACCCGCAGCGCCGCCTCCTTGCGGTTGCGGGGTAGGAGCCGTAAGCCTTCGGTGGTTCGTGTCGCCCAACCATCAGAGTCGACAGACGAGAAACACAGCCACTCGCAGGATTTCCCCCTGGCCAAAGCCGCCAGCGAGATCGCACGGTTGATGAACGGGGTGCCTGCCGAGGAGATGACCAAGCGCGAGAATCAGCGCAGCGCGCCGTGTGCGTCGTAGCTGTTGCTGTCGTCATGATGTGCTTCAACGCAGCAGTTGCATGGCCCATGGTCGCTGCGCTCAGCATCCTGGCGACGTATGCACGCTGTTCTCACGCAAGCTGGAGGCTGAGGAACTGCCGCCCAAGCCTCACGATACCTGGCGGTCCGTCGTGAGGTGCCGCCGACGCCAAGTTCCGGTCACGGTGACGCGGAGGGAGAGTCGTCGGCGACGAGGCGGCTCCTCCCTCGATGTCTCAGCTCAAGTAAGCCGTCTCACGTATCGTACGTGATACGATGAACCAGCGCCCCGGTTCCGTGTCCACTCCGGAGTCCGTCAGATTCGTCTGCCCAGACGAACAGGTATGCGACAGTCCCACTTCTTCGGGGATGACGCCAGAATGTATCTGTCGGCACATTTTGCAGGAGTCTGATCAGATTTCTCACCTCGATCGCAAAATATTGGAGCAAAGAAGCCCCGTCGCGGCCAATCCACGCTCGCGCTACGCTGCGTATCAAGAATGGGACAGCCGGCCGAGAAACAGCAGCGCCCCGCGACGTATGCCGATCTTGAGGCTGTACCGGAGCACATGGTCGCTGAGATCATCGGGGGCAGGCTCTACGTGTCCCCTCGACCTGCTCCGAAGCATGCACACGCGTCATCGATCCTCGGCGCGCTGCTCGTGCTGCCATTCCAACTCGCCCAGGGTGGGCCGGGTGGTTGGCGCGTCATCGACGAACCGGAACTCCATCTGGAGAGCGAAGCCTTGGTGCCAGACGTGGCGGCATGGCGCATCGAGCGCCTCCCCGAGCTCCCGGAAACCGCGTACTTCCCCCTCGCGCCGGACTGGGTTTGCGAGGTCTTGTCACCACGTACGGGTCCGAACGACCGATATGACAAGCTGCCCGTCTATGCTCGAGAGGGCGTGAAGGACGTGTGGCTCGTGGACCCGCGCGAGTTCGCGCTTGAAGTGCATCGCCTCGGGCCCGATGGTCGCTACACGATGATCGAGGTACATCGTGGAGACATCGCCGTGCGTATCCCTCCCTTCGATGCCATCGAGCTACCGCTCGGCGCGCTCTGGGTAAAGCGCAAGATCAACCGAGTAAGGCGCGACCCGAGCATCCGTCTTCGAACGTCGCGTCGCCCGAAGGGCGGCACCTAGAGGCTGCAGTCACCCGACGAACAGGATCCCCTGAGCCACCCCGGCGGTGGCGCTTCCAGCCCTCCGACAGGTTCCGTCTAACCCGTCACGCGGGCTCACCTCATCGCACGGCATCCTCCGACCTGGCATTCAGGATCGCTCGACCCATCATACAGGGTCCTCTGACCTATCGGGCGGGGTCGCTCGACCCATCGCATAGAGTCCTCTGACCTATCGGGCGGGGTCGCTCGACCCATCACACAGGGTCCTCTGACCAATCGGGCGGGGTCGCTCGACCCATCGCGCGGGGTCCTCCGACCTATCGGGCAGGATCGATCGACCTATCGCGCGGGGTCCTCCGACCTATCGGGCAGGGTCGGTCGACCTATCGCACGAGGTCCTCCGATCCATCGGGCAGGATCGATCGACCCATCGGGCAGGGTCGATCGATCCATCGCACGGGGTCCTTCGATCCATCGGACAGGGTCGATCGACCCTGAGCACCACGTGTCCAATCTCACATATCGGCCTGGTTCAACCGGGGGAGCAGGTGTCCAGAACGCCCGAGGGAGCGTCGCGTGAACCATCGACTACACCTTCGTGAACTGTAGTTCACGTTCACGCGATGCTCCCTTCACGTTCACGGGCACTGGGCTGTTTTGCCCTCCAGTGGGTCCTTTTGGAGGATGAGCGTGGCGGGCGGAGATCTGGGGGCGTAGGTTCGCCGAACGAAGTGCAGCCCGCGATGGCGCTAACCATCCGGGCTGCGTGGCCGAACCCCGCGCTAACGAGGTCCGACGATGTCAGTAGTACCCCTACGCCCCCGAGAGGGCAAAGGGACTGGTCTGCCCGGTCCCCGAAGATCATCTGTAACTCTCACCGACACCGAACAGATGCGGCTCCGAGCCGCCCTCCGGAATCTCCGAGCCCTCTACGGGAGTTACGGAGCGCTCGCTGAGGTGATGGGAGTTCATCCCAACAGCATCGCCAGCATCGTCAGTGGACGTCCCACGTCGCCCGGCATGGCTGTTCGAGCCGCCAAGGCTGCCGGCACTACTGTGGAGGCGATCCTTGGTGATTCTGAGGGTCGCTGCTTCCTGCCCGCACTGTGGAGCGGCCATCCCAGGCGAGGTGCGGTCATCATGACAGCCAAAGGTCCCCTCGACCAATCGCACATGGAAGTCGCGCTCAACGACCAGGAGACCGAGAGCCTGCGCGAAGTCCTCGTCACCATCAAGGGCCTGTGCGGCGGCTCCTGGAGCGCCGTCGACACGCTCCTCGTGCTCGGCAAAGGAGACGCGGAGAAGATCTGGAATGGCACCTACGATGCCACCGCGGAGATCGCCTACCGCATCTCCAAGTGCACGAACCTCACGCTCGATGACGTGCTGATCGGCAACCGTAATGGGCGCTGCGTCCACTGCAAGCGCCCGCGGCCCGATCCCTTCACTACGCCCTCGCCCGACGCTCCGCCGGAGGCGAAGGCGTGACCCGCGGGCGGCGCGATGATAGCGCCGCCCACGCTCCTGCCAGCTTCTACATCGACGAGATGCCCATCGTCCGGATGGCGCCCTTCGTGCGCGCGCTCCTGCGCGCCATGAATGTGCCTCCGCAAGACTGGGAAGATCTCGTCCAAGAAGTCACGGCTGGGGCGTGGTTGGCAATGACCCAGGGCCGTTTTAGGCCCTTGCCCGGGCAGCCGCTGGGCGACGCCCTCAAGCTCTGGCTGGCGGGCATTACGTGGCGGCAGGTCTCGCACTACCGCGAGAAGGCGCATCGGCGGCGTGAGGTGCCTGACGCTGCGCCCTGGGGCGTGCGCGGCGCGGATGACTGGCTCCCCCACCTGCCCGCCACCGCGGGCATCGTCGAGGCCCGGGACATCCTCCGCGCGCTGGACCTGATCACCGAGGCCCAGGCGGAGATCCTGCTCATGCGCTACGGGGAGCGCCTCGACGTCACCGAGATCGCCGAGGCGCTCGACGTGAAGTACGAGACCGCCCGCGCCCGCCTCCGCGCCGCGCGGCTGCGCTTCATCGCGGCGGCGGAGAACTGGCAGCGCGTCCGGTCGTAGACATCCCCGTCAGCACCGTGAGCGCCCGGATCAGGTACGGGGTGCGACGCTTCACTACTGCTGCGCAGCAGTGGTGCGGGCTCCGATCCTGACTCCTCACCCGACCACTCAACCTCGTGAGAGCGCTGAGATGGCGGGCCTCTAGCCCAACACAACAACCCCGTCTTCAAGCTTCCTAAGCACTTGAAATTCTAGTCCTTGAGCATTTAACTTAAAACTTTACAGACAGGACGCAGGACGCCTGGTGCAGAAGTGAGAGCAGATGCCACCCCTTCCGCTTGAAGCGAGTCACCCCTTTTTCGGCTAGTCTCATGCCCGCTCCGCCGTAGTTAAGCGCTGCATATCGAGGTGTAAGGATAAGGAGAAAGAACATGCCGAATGGCGTTAATGACGAATGCTGTTCGATAGAGAACCTACGTCTCGAACTCCTCTACATGACCAATATTCAACCAACGGGGAAGTTTGATCGGCTTGCGTTCGACTTGCCACTGTTGCATCGCTGCAACTCTCCGGCACGGCTTGAAGATAGTAAGCTGTTGATTGCCAACTCAGGAGCTGCAAGTCGTACGGCCCTCGGCGTTGGAGACGGCAATACGTTTTTTTGGACAGGCCGCTGCGCGTACGATCCTGCTCCTTTGATACTCATTTGGGCCCCCGAAGCTGAGCGTGTCCCGCCCAATGGCTATGGTGCCCCTTGGGATACGGCCGGAATGATGACAAAGGGGACTGTGGGGCGCAACGTGGATCTCGACGAAGCTATTAGTACAATTAACAAGTACTCAATCCCGATAAGCGAGTACCGCACCTATCTTTCCATGGTACTCGAATCGTGCTTCGAGTCGCCTACAGACTACATAGATCATGGCGGGAAACCTCCTAGATGGTACCCAGGACGGACCACAGCACCTATTCGTGAGGCTGACCTTCCTTCGCAAACGTTTGAGGTCAGGCGAAGTGGTCCGGTAGACATTGCGTGCCAACTTGTTGCCATTGTGGAAGATTCGACGTGGTTTGCGGACGGGGAAAGAGTCAGGCTGCTAGGTAGGCTAAAGCGTAGCTTCGCCGAATCTGAGGTGGAATGGGTGAAGTGCAAAAAAGGCGAGAAGGGCTACATGGCCGCCGCTAGTTATGTAAGAGACTTTCTGCGTTCCAGGGGACACGAATGAATCGCTATTTGCTAGTCGACTTGCGCGTCGTGGCCGTGTGGGACACTGACCCGCCCTGCGCACCCTGGCGACCATTGACGTGCGTGTTCTCAAGAATAGATCGTGATGACACCGTGATCTGGCCAATAGGCGTACATGGCGAAATTGTCATTGGCTACGAAGATCCCAAATCAAGCCTTGAGTCAGCCATCAGCGAGGGGAAAGCCATCCCTCTTAATGCGCCATTTTCAGCCGCTGCGAAAGAAGAACTAGTTCGCTCGTTCGATGGCGACTACCTGATGGTCTCAAAAGAGAGCATCATCCGTTCGCGCAACGAGGAGGTCGACAGGCGACTTCGTACTGCGCTTCAGGCGTTTGCGGACGGCTCCGAATTTGAGAAAATTCAAGAGGCATTTGACGGTGCTATTCTCGTAGACATCTATGAACAAGTCCCTGCATTGTTGCGAGCAGGAGTCGCGGCGACGTACCGAAAACAAGAACCCTCTTGGCACAGGGAGTGTATCGATGACCTCAATAAAGCGACAGAAGTTGGTTGTCGACTAGAGAATCTGCGGGATCACTACATGTGGAAGAATCTCCCTCATGAGGAATTGAAGGAGTCTCTGTTTCGTCGTGCAAGGCGTTCACTTGATGATTTTCTTGCCCCTAACACGGAACTTGAGCCACCCATAGGAACTGATGAGCAAGCGGCTGCGATTGCCACCGCATTGTGTCGACAGTCCGTGCGTGATCCTCTGAACCTGTCCCACACAGTGCTCACCAAACTGCTCACGGGAGATCCCGAAGCGGTGCGGGCGACTCGTTCCGAGCTTATGCAGAACGCGCGTTGGAACGAACTCTTCAAGAAAGTCGCTGATAGCATGCCGCACGGCAAGGTGACAGCTATAGATTTGCCAGACAGGGATGTGAATATTGCGATTGCGCACTCAAAGATCTCTGACCTCACTCGTTTTGCGCGGACTCTACAACGACTTGAGCAGCTCGAAGGAAATGCGCGAAGACTTGATTCTTGGCGCTGGTTCATCCATGAGTTGCAAGGCGTTCATCAATGGCGAGAATCGAGGCCATGGCGCCAAGGGGAGCTAGCCGCAATCGAAGTTCGCAGACAACTCTCACTGAATGGCGACCCGATTCAGTCAATGCGCTCTTTTGCACAAAAAAATGGCATGTTTGTTGGCGTCGCTTCGCTCGCAGCCGACGCCATTGACGCCGCTGCCATATGCACGCGCAATGTTGCTCCTTGCGTATTCTTGAACGATCGAAAAAGCGGGCCCAAACGTATGCTCAGCAGATTTTCGATCGCGCACGAGATATGTCATCTACTCATGGACCGGCGTCACCGCCATAGTGATTCATGGATCTGTCGTACAGATTTCGTCGACACAGATCGCACTCTAATGTATGAAATGGAGAGTCGCGCGAATGCTTTCGCTGCATATTTCCTAGCACCACGCGAGAGCGTGCGAAAGTTGGTGCCAGATCTGCCCCAGTTGGCGAGTCCGGAATTTATTAGCGCAGTCTTGAAAGTTCGCGCCCACTTTGGCCTTACGGCGATTACCGCTGCTGAGCATCTCATCAATTGTTTTCAGGAAGAAGGTGCTGGGCACACTGGCAGGGAAAAGACATCACCCCAGCTTAGGAGTGAACTCCGCAAAGCCGCCTCTCAAAATCCGGTGGAGGAATTTTCGCAAGATGACGATTTCGACGCCGATAATGTCGGTCCGACAGGTACATCGCGGGTGCGTCGTGGACACTTTGCGTATCTTGTTCGTGATTGGAACAATGCTGGCATGCTCGCGACTCATGAGGCAGCAGTTCTCCTCGGTGTTCAAGTAGGGGAACTTGAGGATTGGTACGCTAGCTCAGGGTAAGCACACGGTGGTCGCCATTGTGAGCGAGCGCTGCTCAAAAGCGTAGGGGAGTCGTATTCACCTTGTCTCGGCCATCGTGACATTCTGCTACTTGAGGGCGCAGCAAGCCTACTCGCACGACGTTCGAGACGACAACGCGAGCGGGAGGGGGGGGGCTCCTACGTGGCCTTGGGCTTCCCGCCCCTCTTTGGAGCCGCCGCGTCGACCTCCCGCAGCGGCCTCTTCGAGGGTACGCCTACACTTATTAAACGAGCCGGAGCCACCCCCGCCCATTCGGCAACTCCCTCGCGGCAGAACCAACAGCCTCTTTCCCCTCTCCCTGCGTGGGCAGCTTCAGCCTCTTCGGCTCCGGCCTCTTCCCCTCAGGCTCCTCCAACGCCATGAGGATCAGTTCCTCCAAGCTCCACACGTGATCCGCAACCCCCGCCTCCATCGCAGGCGTCACCTTGAGCGTCTCGTGAACCCGGCAGAAGTTGTAGTACGCGAAGTGCAGCGCAATCGCGGCCCGATGGTTCTCCAGCTTCTTCGAGAACCCATTGCACAGACGAGTAAGCCTACGGATCTGCATCCGCATCGTCAGGTTCTGCCTCTCGATGTGCGACGTCGAGATCTTCGCCATGTCTGGTGCACCAAACTTGATCTTCTTCGTCACGAATTTAACGCGACGTGTCGCGTATCTATGATCAGTCGGCGGCCCGTCATATTGCCGCTTCCGACTGTAATTCTTCTGAACGATCCCATAGTCGACTGAGCCACCGAAATGCTCCGCGATGGCTGCCGGGTACGCGGGGTAGCCATCCGTCGCAAGCAGCGGCACCGTGACGAGCCTTGATCTCATGTCAGCGATGAACTCTTCGGTGGTTTCATCGTTACGCTTCCCGGTCCGGAACGCGATCACAAGCTTCGAGGTGCGTGCCATCGCGACGTAGGTGAACGCATTCCCCCACTCACTCGGATCCCCTTCCTTAACTCGCGCCTGCTTCTTGTGGATATAGGACCAGATCTCGTCCGATTCGATCTCTCGAACATCCACATCACGGACGAGACGGTCATGGAGTCGCATGCATCCGTTACCCACATTAAGGAGCAATCGGAGGATCGTTCCCTTGTGGACTCCGGTCAGTCGCGTCGTCGTGCGGACTCCAGCTCCTTCGACCAGATGTGCGATCACATCGACACGTCTGGCCAGCGGCAACACGTTCGCCACAGCGTCCTTGCCTTCCATAGGAGGGCAAGCCACGATCGATCTGCCAAGACGCTGACCGGGCTAGCCCTGTGTTGGTGTGGTCGCCCCGCTTGCAGCTACCAACTGCAAGCGGGGCGGTTTGCTTTTGTCACCCCAACAGTAGCCCGACAGCAAGACCCAGTCGCGATCAAAGCGAGCGGACGTGCTAGGCAATGTCCTACCTCCAAGCGCGCGGAAGGCTACGATCAAAGGGTTTTGCGCGCGCGTTGAGGTTCGCTGAGGCGGCAGCGGGTCTGTTGAGGAGGAGGGCCGGGGAGTGGCCTCCGTGTGACTTTCGTAGTGAGACGGTTTGGGAGGCTCGAAGCGCTGTCCGACCTCTGACCACCCCCAGGACGATGGACCTAGACTGGTTGGTCGCCGGAGCGGTGTAAGGATGAGGGCGGGAGTGAGAACGGGAGAGGAGCGAGGCGGGTTGCTCGTAATTACGAGCCCCCCTCATCGATGGGTCCGTTTCAGACCCTGGTTGGGCTAGTTAGCCCAGTACCCGTTCACGTGAACGATCTTCGCGTCCACGTGATGCCCCCTTCACGTTCACGCGAACCTCGTTCGACGTCACGTGAATCCCTTTCGCGTTCACGTGAATCTCATTCGCGTTCACGTGAATCTCATTCGCGTTCACGTGAATGGTCCATCACGTCACCGGCCCGGGTCGCAAAATTATTTTCCAAATGGCCTTGCGCCATTCGAATGCGCTCCTATCTTCAGCCGTGCTTCTGCGCAGAACGTCACGCGATGGTGCGTGTCCTGCGTCGGAGGGTTACCCCAGGATAGGAGCTTGATTGTCATGTCGAACAAATACCGAACCTACGATGGTCCCCATTCTCTCCTCCTCGCCCCTCTTCAGGGCAGGCTGGTCGATATGGATGACTGTCGTGGCCTCCGGCCAGACCAGGAGGGAATCACCGAGGTGCGGGTGGAGCTGGAGCATGCGCTGCCCGTCTCGGGCGCTGCGGTCGGGGTGCCGGACGATGTGCACGACCATTTCGTGATGTGCAACGAGACGATCGACATGATCGATCAGCAGCTCGGGGTCGCCAGGAAGCTGGTGGAGGTCCTGGAGGAGAGCCGGGCGTTCTATGTGGATGCGCGCAACAACGACATCAGCCTGATCGTCGATGCCCTCCAGTCGCGGGCGCAACGCCGGAAGGAGCCGGCGCTGCTCCTGCCCTTCGAGCGGACGCTCCGGTACCCGAGCCAGGCCGCGCAGAAGGGGGTCCGCACGCGCCGACGGAACGCGGAGGAGGCCGCGGCCGCCGAGGAGGAGGACAAGAACAACACGCAAGCCACGCCTCCCGCGGCTTGATGGGGAGGCTCGCGCGGCCGGGGGGGTGACCCCCCGCGCTGAGCCTCGCGTCTGCTGAGTCTCGCGTCTGAAGATGAAAGGGGCACCTCACGGGGGGTGCCCCTTTGCTTTCCAGGAGTGGCGTCGAGAGCGTGCCAGGGGGCCTGGTTGGACACCGGCGTCTCCGAGGGGGCCTGGTCGGACACCGGCGTCTCGGAGGGGGCCTGGTCGGACACCGGCGTCCCCGACCGAAGCGCGCGGTCACTCGGGGTCGATGCTGGGGGGTGGGCGTTCGAGGAGCAGGTCCAGGGTGCTGGGGCGCTCCGGGGTGGGCTCGATGCAGGTCAGGCGCGAGTACGCCTTGCTCGATTGCGCCTGGGCGCACACGGTGCCCGGGAAGTCGAGGGTGGCGCGGTAGTGGCCGCGGGCGTCGCTGCGCACGGTGGAGATGCCGATGGCCACGTCGACGTCGGCCACGCGCTGACCGCGGGTGTTGGTCACGGTGCCCTCGATGAGCACGGGCCTCGTCACCGAGACGCGCGAGGCGCCCGAGGCGCCCGAGGCGCCCAGAGCCACGGGGAAGTGCAGGCGTTGCGTGTCGGAGGGGGCGCTCATGGAGAGTTCCTCGGGGGGGCCCGGGTGGGCGGCGAGGTCGTTGCAGCTCGGCACGCCGCGGGTGTACGTGCGGGCGCCGGTGCGCTTGTCCCAGCCGAGGATCACGTTCGACAGGGTGCACGCGAAGACGTGGCGGTGGCCGGGCGCGGGCTCGCCGACGTAGAGGGGGGTGTCGAGCACCGGCGATTGCCACAGGATGGCGCCGGTGGAGAGAGAGGCGGCGACCATGCGGATGCCCTCTCCCCAGAGGGAGACGTAGAGGGTGCTGTCCTCGATGGCGAGCTGGGCCTGGTGGTTGGGCGCGGCGATCGGGAGACGGTGGCGCGTCTCGCCACGGCGGGGGTCGATCACCGCGATGTCCTCGTCGTGGCCCGTGACCAGCCAGGGGCCGCCTGCGGCCATGGTGGTGACGAAGGTCTCCTGCATCCACATCACGGCGCCGTCGGTGGCGCGGCGGCCGAGGAGCTTGCCATTGCCGTCGGTGACGAGGATGCCCTCCACCATCAGCGCCGCGGAGGTGTCGTCGTCCTCGCGCCAGCGCACGGCTCCGGATCGGGCGTCGAGTCCGAGCAGGTACGACGCGGCGGCGGTCCGGATCTGCACCACCAGCACGTCCCGGGAGGCGACGGCCCAGGTGAGGCTCGTCGCGGGGCCTTCCAGGGTGTGGCGCCACCGGGGGGTGTGGCGCTCGGCGTCGAGGACGGCGATCGCGTCGAAGCGTCCGTCGTCGCGCACCAGGGTGCCTACCCAGAAGTCGCCGAGGTGGCGCGCTTCGCCGAGCTGCGGGGGTGGAGGACGGCGCGCGACGAGGCGCGCCCCGGGGGGGAAGAGGTCGGTGTTCGGCGTGGCGGGGGAAGGTACGCCTGCTGCGCACGCCTGGAGGAGGATGAGCAGGAAGGCGTACCTCATGGCGGGTGATTACTTCTTCGTGGCGGTACAGCCGTAGAGGCGCATGTAGCCGCCGCCGTCGGCCTTGCCCGCGATGTCGACGGTATCGCCGGGCTGGAGGCCCGGGTCGGCCATGTTCGTGCAGTAGACCTTCTTGTCGCCGCCGACGAACGTGGCGGTCTTGGTGCCCTTGGTCCAGCTATCGAACTTGCAGCCGGTGAACTTCCGCTCCGAATGCAGGGTGGCGTTGGGCCCCTCGTCGCTCTGCGCCTTCTCGAAGGACGCGAGATCACAGGTGGTCCCGGAGGCGCTGGCGGCGGACGTGCCGGAGGGCGCCGTGGCCGAGGAGGTCTCGGTGCCCGATTTGCCGCAGGCCGAGAGCGCGAGGAGGAGGAACCCGGCGACGAGCGACGGGGGCGAGAAAGCCGTTCGGAATGTCATTCGCGCTGCATCCTGGATTCGCCAGCCTCCGTCAAGGGGGCGGACGCGGCTGCACGCATACACCGCGCAGGACGCGTGTTTTCAAGGGGTCCAGGGGCCCGGAGTCCGCGGGGAGCGTGGCCCGGGGAGCGCGGTTTGCTGGCCCGCGGCGGGCCCGCGGCGCGCGAGGCGCTGGGCCCTCCAGCGTGGCCTGGGACCGCTGCCACACTTCCGTCACAACTTCTCCGCGCTTCCTCCGAGACCTGTCCCCTGCCCTGCCTTTCCGGGGGGGTACTTCATGACCTGCGTCGCCTCCACGGCGCCGCCATTGCTCGGAGGAATCATGCACGCCCAGGCTTCGCTGGACCCAGCCCTTTTCCCAGCCGTACCCCCGTCCCCGGAGCCCGCCACGGCTCCAGGCCCTGCCGCCAGCACGCGCGTTGCCCAGGCACCCACGCCGCCCACGCCGCACGCGCCGCACGCGCCGCACACGCGCGAGACCACGTCCTCGGAAAGGGCCGGGAGGGCGGCGGCGACAGCGTGGCCGGTGACAGCGTCGAACGCGGGCGCTCCTCGGGGGGGAGAGGCTCCCGGGGAGGCGGTGGCAGGAAGCGCGGTGCGCGCCGGGTGGACGGCGGCGTTCCTCACGCCGGATCCTGCCGCGCCCGTCGATCTGCGGGCGGAAGCTGCCAGGTTCTGCACGGGGGCCGGGCTCGCGGCGCTCTACGGGCTCGCGCTCGGGACCCGGGAGGGTGGGGTGTCGCTGCTGCGGCACGCGGTCGGGGTGCCGGCGGCGCTGGTCGCGGTGGCGGGGCTGGCGGTGCCGGCGCTGTTCATTGCGCTCGCGCTGTTCGATGCGCCGCTCGATCCGCCGCGGGTCGTCGCCGCCTCGGCGCGGGCGGCAGCCAGCGCGGGGCTGATCCTGGCAGGCGTGGCGCCCGCGGCGGCGCTCTACGTGGTGTCCAGCAACGGGGAAGGCGCGGCCATCGTCGCGGGGGGGCTGGGGCTCGTGCTCGGCGGGGTCGCCGGGGTGAGCCGGCTCCTCCGGGAGCTGGGGGCCGGGCTCGCGGGGCAGAGCGAGGTCCGGCGTCTGGCGACAGGGGTGGTGTTCGCGGGGTTCGCGCTGTTCGCCACGGCGCTGGCGGCGCGGGTCTGGTGGGCAACCCTGCCGATCTTCGGAGGTGTGTCATGAGCGCGCAGGTCCACGCCGCACGCGCCGCGACGGCGCCCTCGCTCGACGTGCTCTCCAGGCTCCTGCGCGATCCGGCAGGCGTCGCGCAACGGTGCCGCGAGGAGGACAACCTCGGGCAGATCACGGCCACGGCGCTCGTGGCCATCACCCTCGGCGCGGCGGTGTTCGGGGGGGTGATCGGCAGCTTCAGGGGCGGGGTGCAGATCGGCTACGCGGCGATCAAGATCCCGCTGGCGCTGCTGGCGACGCTGGCGCTGTGCACCCCGGGGTTCCATGCGTTCTCGGCGACGCTGGGGCGCGCGTTCCCGCTGCGATCGGTGGTGTCGCTGTCGCTGGCGGCGGCGGCGCGGGCGGCCCTGGTGCTGCTGGCGAGCGCGCCGGTGCTGTGGCTGATGTTCGATCTCGGGCTCGATTACCACCAGGCGGCGCTGGCGGCGGCCTTCGCCTACGGGCTCGCCGGGCTCGCGGCGCTCGGGGTGCTCCTGCGCGGGCTCGGGGCCGGCAAGGGGCGGGTGCTGACGGCCCTCGGGTTCGTGGCGCTGTTCTTCGCCGTGGCAGGGCAGACCTCGTGGATCCTGCGGCCTTACCTGGTCCGGCCGCGCACGGAGAGCCCGCCCTTCCTGCGCGCGAGGGAGGGAGGGTTCGGCGATGCTGTGCTGAAGAGCGGGCGCTCGTCGATGGGGATCTTCGACGAGGATCTCACGACGCACGAGCATAGCTGGGAGGAGGATTCCTACGAGCACGCGCCGGCAGCGCCGCGGTCTCCGGAGCCGCGCACGTGGCCGGCGGTGCGCGCAGTTCCCGAGGCCGCAGTGCCCGCAGAGGGCGCAGAGGGCGCAGAGGGCGCAGTGCCCGCAGCACCCGCAGCACCCGCAGCACCCGCAGTGCGCGCAGTGCCCGCGGCGCCCGAGCGGCAGGAGGGTGGGCTGTGAGCCTCCTCGATATCGCCGCGCTCTACGTGCTGGTGGGCGTGGCTTGCGCGGTGGCCATCTACCGGGCCGAGCGCGCGGCGGAGGCCTCGGAGAGGGGCGCCGTCGGCGGTGCAGGCGGGGGAAAGCGGCTCGGGGCGCTCGGGACGGCGGCGCTGGCCATCCCTCTGTGGCCGCTCTGGGCGCCTGTCGCTCTCGGTCGACAGGCCCCCACCTCTCCGGCACACGCCGCAGGAGGCGTGCCCAGGGAGGCGGGGGATCAAGGGGCCTCCCGGGACTCGGGGGCGGCAGGGTCGGGGTTCTCCTCGCCCGCAGCGGCCACGGCGGCGCGGATCGAGGACGCCCTCGCCGAGTGCGTGAGCGCCTCTGCCGGCACGCCGCTGGAAGCGCTGCTCCCGCCCAGCGCGGCGGCGCGGATCGGCGGCGAGGTCGGACGGGCGGCGCGGCGGCACGCGGAGCTCTCGGCGCTGATCCGCCGCGAGGGGTTCGACATCGCGGGCGCGGAAGAGCGCCTCGCCTCGCTGGAGCGCGCCGGGGCGGCGCCGCGGGTGGTGACCACGGCGAAACTCCACCTGGAGAACGTCCGGCGCCTGGTGAGCCTGCGCGACAGGGACGCGGCGGCACTGGAAGAGCTGTCCGATCTGGTGCAGGCGCTCCGGGCACAGCTCCACGTGGCGCGGTATGCCGGCGGCGGCCTGAGCGCCCGGGAAGGGTCACCAGGGGGCGAGTCGCTGGCGGGGACGAGCGGGATCGTGGCGGAGGTGTGGGCGCGGGTGGAAGGGCTGGGCGCCGTGATGTCGCCCGAGGACGGGGCCGATACGGCGGCGGCGCCCTTCGGGTAGGTGGGGCGGGAGGCGCCCGCCCATTGCGGATCATGGTGCGCGTCCATTGCCACGTTGATGTGCGATCCATTCTCAGCGAGGCGATACCAATGACTACACCGATCTATGCGTTTGGGCGCGACGCAGGGAGGGATGCGTCCGGGCAAAGAACGCAGCGAAGGACACCGCGGAAAACCCCGGGCGGGCGCGGTTCTCTGCCGAAGCCGGGGCTGCACGCCTTGCAGCACCGGGCAGTGGGCATTACAGTCTCCATTCGAACGAGGGTACTGCGAGGCAGGAGCCCTGGACATCACCACGCTCGAACAGGGGGGACCGTCATGTACACCAACCGTCACTCGTTGCTTTCAGTTGCCACTTTCGGTGCAATGCTCTTCGGGATGCTCAGCGTGACCCGGGAAGCCAGGGCCGACGAATTCACGTGCCCCGAGAATTTCGGCTTCTTTGCCCACCCGGAGAGCTGCACCTCGTTCTACTTCTGCATGATGGGCAACGCAGTACCGCTGGAGTGCCCCGAGGGAATGGCATTCGACGGCCCTGGGCACCTCTGCGTGCAGGATGACGGGACGATGTGCATGCCGCCGGGCGAGGAGCCCCCGGGCGAAGAGCCCCCGGGCGAAGAGCCCCCGGGCGAGGAGCCCCCCGGGGAAGAGCCTCCGGTGGATCTGCCGGGCGACGCGGGCGGGGCGTTCTCCTGCCCGGAGCAGAACGGTGTGTACGCGAACCCCGCCGACTGCGCGACCTTCTACACCTGCGCCGGCGGCACGGCCGACCTGCGGGGGTGCCCCGCGGGGCTCCACTGGAACGCGGCGCTCACCCAGTGCGACACGCCGGATGCTGCGCAGTGCACGCCGGTCGGGGCGCCCTCACCCTGAGCAGGGCTCCCGAGGCATCCATGTTCCCCCCCCGATCCGCTGCCGCGCCTGCACCCGCTGACCTGCCGACCGGCCCCGAGACGGGCGCGGGTGGCCTCCGTGTCGAGAGTTCCGCGCAGCCTGGCGCGAGCCCGGCTAGGCTCCCGGGAGAGCGCTGCCCAGCGCTCCCTCCCGAGGAGCTCCCGGCCGTGAGCAAGCATGTCCTGATCGTCGACGACGAGGCGCGCATCCGCGACGTGGTGAGCTACGCCCTCCAGAAGGAAGGCTACCGGGTCACCGCAGCCGGCGACGGGCGCGCAGCGCTGGAGATCCTCGACAAGCTCGACAAGAGGGGCGTCGACCTGGTGGTGCTCGACGTGATGCTCCCCGAGATCGATGGGCTGGAGGTGTGCCGGCGCATCCGGGCGAAGTCGCGGGTGCCGATCCTGTTCCTGTCGGCGCGGAGCGAGGAGATCGATCGGGTGCTCGGGCTGGAGCTGGGCGGCGACGACTACCTGACCAAGCCCTTCTCGCCGCGGGAGCTGGTGGCGCGGGCGCGGGCCATCTTCCGGCGCGTCGACGACCCGGAGCGGGAGCCGGTGGAGCGGGCGGCGGTGCTGCGTTTCCGGGGCATCGAGATCACCCCGGAGCGGCACGAGGTGCGGTGCGCAGGGCAGGTGGTGCCGCTGACGCCTACAGAACTCGGGGTGCTCAGCGCGCTCCTCGAACGGCCCGGGGTGGTGCTGAGCCGGGCGCAGCTCATGCAGCGGGCCTACCGCTACGACAACCTCATCACCGAGCGGACCATCGACACCCACGTGCGCCGCATCCGGGCCAAGTTCCGAGAGGCGGGCATCGATCCGATCGCCACCGTGCACGGCGTGGGCTACAAGGCCGCCGAGGAGTGATGTGGCGCGCACGCGCGTGGGCGGGTATCTGACGCGCACGCGGAAACGTACGCGCCCCCCGGAGGCGAGCTTTGGACGTCCTCGGTCGCAACATCGTCGCCGAGCTTTTCGGCTGTCCCGCGGAGCTGCTCAACGACGTGAGCCTGATCGAGGCGCGGATGCTGGAGGCGGCGGAAGCCGCCAACGCGACCGTGATCGGGTCGACCTTCCACCACTTCTCGCCCTTCGGGGTGTCCGGGGTGGTGGTGATCCAGGAGAGCCACCTCGCGATCCACACCTGGCCGGAGTACGGCTACGCGGCGGTCGACGTGTTCACCTGCGGGCAGGAGGTGGACCCGTGGGTCTGCTACAAGCACCTGCACGCGTCGCTCCAGGCCAGGCACGGGTCGGCCATCGAGCAGGGGCGCGGGCTGCGGAGCCTGCTCGCGCCGCCGCCAGCGTCGTCACCCGGTGCGCCGGAGGCCGGGGTCTCGGAGGCCGCGGCGTGGCCGGAGGGCGCGGCGTGGCCAGAAGGCGCGCGCCATGGGCCGCCCCCGAGGCCCCGGCTGCCGGTGCGCAACGTGTGGTTCACGGAGCGGGACCCGGAGATCGCGCTCTCCCTGCGGCACTCGGGCGATGTGGTGCACCGGGCGCGCTCCGCGTACCAGAAGATCGAGGTCTACGACACGCACGCCTACGGCCGGATGCTGGCGCTCGACGGCAGGGTGATGACCACCGAGGGCGACGAGTACGTGTTCAACGAGATGATGGCGCACGTGCCGCTGCTCAGCCACGCGGAGGCGCGGCGGGCGCTGATCCTGGGCGGGGGTGACGGGGGGGTGGCGCGCGAGCTGCTGCGGCACGAGGCGCTCGACCGGGTGGACCTCGTGGAGATCGACGCCGCGGTCCTCGACGCCAGCCGCCGCTACCTCGGCGATGCCGCGAGCGCGCTCGGTCACCCGCGGCTCGCGCTCCAGGTGGGCGACGGCATCGCGTACGTGCGGGAGTGCGCGGCGGCGACGTTCGACGTGATCTGCATCGACGTCATGGATCCGCTGGGGCCGCGGCGGGGGCCCTTCGACGCCGACTTCTACCGGAACGCGGCGCGCATCCTGCGCCCGGGCGGGGTGCTGGTGACCCAGAGCGCGTCGCCGCGGTTCGAGGTGCCGGTGTTCCAGGAGATCCACGCCTGCCTGCGCGGGCTGTTCGGCGCGGCGGGCGTGCACCCGTACCTGATCAGCGTGCCGACCTATCCCTCCGGGACCTGGAGCCTCGCCTACTGCGCGCTGGGGGATCGGGGGCCGGTGAGGGATCTGGATCGGGAGCAGGCGCGGCGCTTCACCGAGGCGCAGGGGCTCCGCTACTACACCGAGGAGGTGCACGCGGCGGCGTTCGCACTGCCCGGCTACGTGAAGCAGCTCCTCCGCGAGGACCGGAGCGCTCCAGGTAGGTGACGCAGAGGACACACACGGCGGGACGTCGCGCCAAGGGGCGCTACGTGGCGGTCGGCGCGCGTCCCCTCGTGGAGACTCAAAGCGTACCTTCGGCGAAGGTGTCGCAGGACGAGGGGTCGCCGGACTCGTAGCCGCGCTTGAACCAGCGGGAGCGCTGGGCAGACGAGCCGTGGGTCCAGGTCTCGGGCTGGACGGCGCCGCCGCTGTCGCGCTGCAGGCGATCGTCGCCGATGGCGGCAGCAGCGTTGAGCGCCTCGTCGAGGTCACCGGCCTCCAGGAGGTCGCGGCGCTTGGTGGCGTGGGCCCAGACGCCGGCGTAGCAATCTGCCTGCAGCTCCAGGCGGACCGAGGCGCCCCCTGCCCCTTCCTGCTCGGCGCGCGAGGCGCTCTGGACGCGCTTGTCGGTGCCGAGCTGGTGCTGGACGTGGTGGCCGATCTCGTGGGCGATGACGTAGGCCTGGGCGAAGTCGCCGCGGGCGCCCAGGCGGTTCGACAGCTCCTGGTAGAAGCTGAGGTCGATGTAGACCCGCTCATCGGGCGGGCAGTAGAAGGGTCCAGTGGCGGCGCGGCCACGCCCGCAGGCGGTCTGGGTGGCGCCGGTGAACAGCACCATCTTGGCGTTGCGGTAGGAGCGGCCGCGCTCCGAGAAGAGCTCTCTCCAGGTGGTCTGGGCGTCGTCCAGCACGAAGGAGACGAAGTGCACCATCTTCTCGTCGCCCTGGGCTCCGGCCACGCCGCGGGTCTCACCGTGCACGCGCTGCTCTCCGCCGCCGAACAGGCCGCGGAGGCCGCCGAACATGGCGACGGCGATGATCACGAGCAGCCCCACCCAGCCGAACCTGGAGCGCATCAGGAGGGGGAGGAACGCGAACATGCCCCCGAGCGCAGGGCCGCCGCCGCCACCTTCGCCCCGCCGATCGATGACATCAGGACTCTCGTGATTTTCATCCCATCGCATGGTTGGCTCCGCCCCGAACGCGGCATGCAACGGCTCTGCCAGCTCAGGTGTGCAGGGCGAGGTCGCGCGGAAATTTCCTGGAGGTGACCGGCATCGGGGGCTCCCCTAGTCTCGGCTGCATGACGACGACGCGCGCGATCCTCCGCCGGGCAGGCCTCGGCGTCTGTGCCGGAAGTGCATGGCTCCTGGCGATGGTCGGTGCCTCGCCCGCGTGGGCAGGTGACTGCGGCTGCGATCACGAGATCGCGCCGGGGACCCAGGCGGTGAACGGGACGGAGCTCGGCGTCGCGCCCGGGGACGTGGTCTGCGTGATGGCGGGTGACTACCAGTTCATCCGCTTCCGCGAGATCCGGGGGACGCCAGAGGCGCCGGTGGTGATCAAGAACTGCGGCGGCGTGGTCCAGGTGCGGAACACCGATCGGGCCTATGCCGTGGATTTCCAGGGCAGCTCGCACCACTTCCGGATCACCGGTACCGGGGAGAGCGGCGTCGACTACGGCTTCCGGGTGAGCGCGCCGGATCGGGATCCGTACCCGGGCGTGGGGCTGTGGTTCCTCGACAAGAGCACGGATTACGAGGCGGACCACATCGAGGTGTACGAGACGGGGTTCGCAGGGGTGATGTCGAAGACCGATCCGCTCTGCGACGGGAGCGCGGATCAGGGGACGTTCGCGCAGAAGAACGTGCACCTGCACCACCTCTGGGTGCACGACACGGGAGGCGAGGGGCTCTACATCGGGAGCACCCAGGCAGCGGGGCACACCATCACCTGCAACAACCAGCAGGAGGTGCACCAGCCCCACTTCCTCGAAGGGATCGAGGTCGATCACCTCCTCGTGGAGGACACGGAGTGGGACGGGATGCAGGTCGGCATGGCGCACGAGGGGTGCAGCGTGCACGACAACGTGATCCGGCGGGTGGGGTCGGCGGGGGTGCAGTACCAGCAGCAAGGGCTGCAGATCGGGTCGTTCTCGCGGTGCGATGTCCGGAGGAACGTGCTCTCGGACGGGCCGCAGATGGGGGTGATCGTGCTCGGCGCGTACGACACGACGCTGGCGGACAACGTGATCGCGCGGTTCGCGCAGCGGTCGATCTACGCCAACCTGAACCTGACGCCGGGGCCCGTGGCATACCGCATCGCGCACAACACCTTCACGGGACTCGGGGAGGGCGCGGTGCAGGTGTTCGGGGACGCGCTGGAGAATTCGTTTGCGTGGAACAACCTGGTGGTGGGTCCGCCGGAGTCCATCGCGGCGTCGAACGACGTGGGGTGGAGCGCAGAGGGGAACCTGTTCGTGGCCACGGCGGCCGAGGCTGGGTTCGTCGACGCGAGCGCCGACGACTACCACCTCACGGAGGGCTCCCCGGCGCGGGGCGCGGGCGTGGATCACGCGGAGGACGGGTTCACCGTGGACCTCGACGGGCTCCTGCGCGCGAGCCCGCCGTCGGTGGGCGCCTACGAGCTGGCCGCGGACTCGCCCACGGGCGGCACCGGCGGCGGTGGGGGCTCCGGCGGGACAGGCGCGGGCGGTCCCGGGGGCTCCGGCGGGGGTGGGAGCGCGGGGACGTCGGCAGGGGGCGGAGACGGCGACGAGGGAGGTCGGTCAGGCGACGAGGGAGGCTGCGGTTGCCGCACGGCAGGAGGCGCGGGAGAGGGCGCGCCGCTCCGGCTCCTCGGGCTGGCGGTGGGGGCGGTGCTCCTCCAGCGCACGCGGCGGCACCGCAGAGGGCGCTGACTGCCGGGACGCTGGCCGCCAGGGACGCTGATCGCCAAGAGCGCTGACCGACGGGGGCGCTGACGCCGATGGTGCCGCGTTCAGCGCCGGCTGGAGAGGCTGGCCACAGGGCCACGGGCGCGCGCCGGGGGGGGATTCTTGTCGCTGCGGTTCATGCAGCGGACCAGCGCCTGGCGGAGGTTGGCGAGGGTGGTCATGGAGGCGAGGTCGATGCCCATGAGGACCATGGTCTGGGCGACCTCGGGGCGGAGGCCGACGATGATGCCCTCGGAGCCGAGCAGGTGCACGGCGCGCACCATGCGGATCAGGTGGTCGGCCATGTGGCTGTCGAGGGAGTGCACGGCGGTGAGGTCGACGATGACGTGGCGGGCCTGCTGCCGGACCACGGCGTCGAGCATGACCTGCATCATGTGGGCGGCAGTGCGGCTGTCGACAGCGCCGAGGACAGGCATGGTGAGCACGCCATCCCAGACCTCGATGATGGGGGTGGAGAGGGCGGTGATGGCCTGCTGCTGCTGCTCGATGATGTCCAGCTTGTCGCGCAGGGTGGCCTCGGAGGCGGCGCGCTCCTCGACGAGGCGGCGGAGGTGGTCCTCGCTCTCGCGCAGGGAGCTCTCGGTCTGGCCGCGCTCGGCGTTCTCCTGCTGGAGGGCCTGGTAGAGGGCGGCATTCTCCATGGAGATGGAGGCCTGGGAGGTGATGAACTCGAGGAGGGCGATCTTCCTGCCGCTGAAGGCGCCGAGGGTGAGGTTGTTCTCCAGGTAGAGGACACCCATCAGGGTGCCCTGGCGGACGATGGGGCAGCAGAGGACGCTCTTGGGCCTGACCCGCTCGATGTAGGGGTCGCTGGAGAAGAGCGACTGGGACGCCGGATCGTCGAGGATGACCTGCTCGCGGGTGCGCTTGACGTAGTGGACCATCGACTCCGGCAAGGGGACGCAGGCGAGCGGCAAGGGCGCGGCGTGGACCGTGACGTCGATGCCCGCGTCGCCGATGGAGACGGAGCCGGTGACGACCATCTCGTCGGCCCTGGGGACGAGGAGGTGGCACGTCTCGGCGCCCGCGTGCTCGACGATGATCCCGAGGAGGGTGGAGAGGAGCTTGCTCTGGTCGATCTCGGAGGAGATGGCCTGGCAGGTCTTCACCACGGTGAGCACGTCGATCTGCTCGAGCTTGGTGCTGGTCATCGTCCCGGCAGAGGCCGTGGCCAGGTCGAAGAGGCGCGCGTAGCGGCGATCGAGCTGGCTGACCTTGCCGTCCGCGCCCCAGCGGACGTAGCAGGCGCGCGCCTCGCGGAGCAGCGCGCCAGCGAGGGTGGAGAAGCCGCGGTCGAGGCAGAAGCGGCCGGCGAGCTCCTTGGCGAGGGCTTCGAGGTGCACGAGGTCGTTCTGGCGCGCTGCCTCGGCGGCGTGGTCGTAAAGGCGGAGCGCGTCCTCGACCCGGCCGTCGACGCGCGCCACCTCGGCAGCGGCGAGGTGCTGCATGGCGAGGAAGTTCACGGGGCAGTTGTCGGCCCACACGGCGAGGAGGGCCTGGTGCTCGGCGATCTCGGCGCGGTAGATGGCGCGGGTCTCGGCGTCGACCTCGTCCATGTGGGCGAGGAGGGCGAGGGCCATGTAGAGGGTGCCCTCGGCGACGAAGAACTGGCAGGCCGCGTGCCAGAGGACGGGCTTGAGGCACCGCGCAGAGCGCACGGCGTCGGCGATCTCGCCCGCGAAGAGCCGCGCCTGCAGGCGACGCGCGTGGTAGTAGTAGTACGCGAGCAGGGTGCTCGGAGGGTTGGCCTCCTCGAAGGCCTCCTCGTCGAAGCCGCCGCCGTTCAGCGTGGAGATGTTGCTGGTGAGGCCGCGCAGGCACTGCACCGAGCGCTGCATGGCGAGCAGGATCGGCGCGCCCATGTCACGGTCGACGCTGCGGACGATCTCGAGGAGGCGCTCGCTCTCGCGGTGCACCTCGTCGAGGCGACGGCCGGAGCTCATCATCATCGACAGGAAGTGCATGGATCCCAGGGTGATCCAGGTGACGTTGCCGGAGCGCTGGGCGGCGTCGAGGCCTTCCCTGGGGTACTCGACGCAGCGCCCGATGGGCTCGAACCACACCGCGGCGAACGCGCCGAAGGTGGAGCAGATCATGCTCAGCCAGTAGAGGGCGCCGTCGCGCTGGGCCAGCGCGTAGCCCACCTTGGCGAGCTCGTAGGAGCGGCGGTAATCGCCGAACCTGGGGATGAGGACCATGCCCGCCGTGACGTAGTTCATCGCCGAGGGGCCGGCGTTGCCGTGGACGACGCTGAGGCGAAGCGTGCGCGCCATCATCATGTGCGAGAGCGTCTGGTTGACGTACCAGGCAGGCACGAAGGTGATGGTGAGGACCGCGACGGCCGCCTGCATCTCGGGGTCGGTCATGGGCGGCAGATCGCGCAGGGCCTCGACAGAGCGATCTCCGAGGGCCTCCCACACCTTGCGGAACTCCTCGTCGACGTCGGCGTCGGTGACCGCGCTGGAGATCTCGACGCCGAGGAGCTTGAGGCAGTCGAGGCAGGCCTCCACGGCCTTGTCGCTCCGCATCTCCGCCATGTGCCGCTCGATGAGGAGGCGGTAAGCGAGCTGCTTGTCGAGCTTGGTCCTGCCGTGCTGCAGGATGAGGTCGCAGAGGCGGCGCGTCTCCTCGGCGTTCCCGGAGAGGTGCTCGCACTCGGCGCACTCGCTGTGGAGGGCGTACAGGAGGTCGTAGCTGGTCTTCCAGGTGGGCTCGTCGACCAGGGCGATGCTGGCGGCGAGGTAGCCAGCAGCGACCGTGTACGCGGCGGACGACTTGGCCTTCTTGCCGGCGAGCAAACCCAGCTCGGCGACGGTCCTGCGCTCCTCGACGGTGGTGATGCCAGAGACGCCGAGGTTGTACTGGTTGACGATGGAGAACACCTTGTCGCCGAGGTGCTCGGAGGGCGTGCGGGCCCGGAGGGAGCGGGCGATGCGGAGGTGGACCTCGCCGCGCTGCGCCTCGGGGATGAGGAGGTAGGCGGCCTGCTGCACCCGGTCGTGCAGGAAGCCGTAGCTCTCGCCGAAGCGGAGGAGGAGCCCGCTCTGCACCGCAGGCTTGAGGCGCTCGTGGAGGCCGGCGCGGGGGGCCTCGCAGGCGGCGGTGAGGGTGTCGACCTCGAACTCGCTGCCGATGCAGGCGGCGTAGCGCAGCGCGCTCGCGGTCTCCTCGGAGAGGCGCCGGAGCTTGTGGATCATCATCTCGATGACGTCGTCCGTGAGCCGGGCCGCCTGGATCTTGCCGAGGTCCCAGCGCCAGGAGAGGCGGTCCTTGTCGAAGGTGACGAGGCCATCCTGGACGAGGGTGGAGAGGAACTGGGTCGTGAAGAAGGGGTTGCCGTCGGTCTTCTCGTGGATCAGCGCGCCGAGCGGGGCGCCCTGCTCGGGCAGGCAACGGAAGGTGTCGCCGACGAGGCTCCGCACGTCGTCGCGCGAGAGCGGCCCGAGGAGGATGCGCATGGTGCGGATCTGGGCCTTCTGGATCTCGTCGAGGGCCGCGGTGAGGGCGTGGCCAGCGCCGACCTCGTTGTCGCGGTAGGCGCCGATGACGAGGAGGTGGCCGATCTCGCCGTGGGTCATCAGGCTGACGAGGAGCGAGAGGCTCGCGGGGTCGGACCACTGGAGGTCGTCGAGGAAGAGGACCACGGGGTGCTCGCGGCTGGCGAGGACGCCGAAGAGCTGGCGGAAGACGCGCTCGAAGCGGTGGCGCGCCTCGTTGCCGGGCAGGGGCTGGACCGGCGGCTGGGGGCCGAGGACCAGCTCCATGCGGGGGAGGATGTCGAGCACGACCTGGCCGTTCGCGCCCACGGCGTCGAGGATCTGCTGCCTCCACTGGGCGAGGCGGGCCTTGCTCTCCATGAGCAGGCGCTGGACCACGCGGTCGAGGGCCTGGACGATGCCCGCGTAGGGGATGCCGCGCTCGTACTGGTCGGCCTTGCTGGAGATGAGCATGCCGCGCCGGCGGACCACGGGCCGGTACAGCTCGTCGACCAGCACCGACTTGCCAATGCCGGGGTGGCCGGTGACGAGCACCATCTCGGGCTTGCCCACCTCGCAGACGCGCTCGAAGGCCATGAGCAAGGCCGCGACCTCCGCGTCGCGGCCGTAGAGCTTGTGGGGGATGTGGAGGTCCTCGGAGATGTCGCCTTCACCGAGGTCGAAGGGCTGGACGTCGTCGCCTGCCTCGACCATGTCGAGGCACTGGGCGAGGTCGCGCCCGAGCGCCGCCGAGGTCTGGTAACGGTCCTCGGGCATCTTGGCGAGCAGCTTCATGACCACGCCCTCGATGGGCGCAGGGAGCTGGGAGGTGGACTCGGCGAGGGGGCGGGGGCGCCGCGCGATGTGGCAATGGACCCACTCGATGACGCCGTCAGCGTCGAAGGGCGGCGCGCCGGTGAGCAGCTCGTAGAGCACCACGCCGAGCGCATAGAGGTCGCTGCGCTGGTCCGAGGCGCGGCTGATGCGCCCGGTCTGCTCGGGGGCGAGGTACGGGAGCGCCTCGGTGGGGACCACGCCACGCGTCCCGTGCCGCCCCACGCCGACGAGGAAATCCGACGAGCGCTGGAGCGTCGCCCTCCGGCTGCCTTCGTCGATGAGGAGGGTATCAGCGCGAACTCCCCCGTCCGCGCCCGTGCGGTGGGCCGACGAGAGCGCGCCCGAGAGCGCAATCGCAATCCTGAGGAACCGCGCCGGGTCCATGGGAGACCCGATGAGTTGCTTGAGCGGTAGCATGGCGGACTCCTGATAGAGAACGGCGGGGGGGGGAACAGCGGGGCAGACCGCAAGATCCCGGCGGGCGCACGTTCCTCTCGGTGTCCAGCGCGCTGGACCCCCTCCCCGCCTGGAGAGTGGCTCATGCATGGAGCAAATTCAAACGCGTCCGGTTGTTTCAGGCGCAGAGAGTGCTGCGGTGGGCACTTCAGGGCGTGCTGGACGGGTCGGCGGGATCGCTGAAAGCGTCGTATTCATCGCCATCCAGGTGGCCATCCCCGTCACGATCCAGGGCCATCCGTACGCCCGAACCCGGGGGCGCACAGGTATAGGTGAGCTCGCGCGAGGCCAGGTTCGCGAGGAGCCGCAATGCCGTGTCGCTGAGGTGTGGGGCCGAGGCGCGGCTCGTGGCGAACTGCCCTCCGCCCAGGTAGAGGAAGCCGAGTTCCCGCAGCAGGAACTGGCTCTTCACCACGAGGTCGCACTCGCCCTGATCGGCGCGCGCCTTGAGCAGGTCGATGCGCGGCCCGACCGTCGCCGCATTGTCGTCGGTGAGGGTGATCTGCTGGCCGACGATGGGGGCCAGGTCGGTATCGAAGGCCAGCATGAACTGCTCGACTTCGCGGCGCTCCACGTCGCCAGCAGGGGTGCTCGCGAAGCCATTGGGGGTGGGCGCGAAGGGGAAGTCCACGGAGAAGCCGGCCCCCAGCATGAAGCGGTAGACCGTGTCGATGGCGCCGTCGTGGAGGAACCCGATGCCGCGCACCTGGTCGCCCTTGTGGCCATTGTCCTGGGAAATGAGGCCGGCGACCTCCGGCATTCCGAACATGCCCACCTTCTGGTAGGCATTGCGCAGGTGGGGGACCTTGAAGAGCTGGGTCTGGAAGTCGAACACGGCGGCTCCCGTGCCCCCGAAGATGCCCGCGCCCGGATCGAGGGTGTGGCAGGTCTCGCAGCCGGCGACGGAGCACTCCCGGATGTCGAAGAGATCGCGCCCGGCTTGCTGAGGCAGGGTCAGCGTGTTGTTCAGGGGCCGGAGAGGGTTCGGGGGGTACTTGATCTGGAGGACGAAGTCGGCAAAGTCCTCCATGTCTCCGACGGAGATGGCAGAGGAGCGCCCCAGGAGATCGGCGTAGGCGTCCCTGAAGTGCATGAACGCCTCTTGCTCGTTGAAGGTGCCGCCATCCGGCTGGACGGAGGGAGCGTCATTGCCGCCCGTCTTGTCGCCGCGCCAGTGCATGGCGCCGTGGTTCGCCATGCCGCGCAGGCTCTGGGTCGCCATGGGGCCCTTCATGGGGTGGAACTCCTCCAGCATGGGCAGACCGGTGAAGACATTGGTGGTGTCACCGATGAAGGGGCCCGGGTGGTTGAGCACCGGGGCGTCGGGGTTGCCGAGATCCCAGGCGAGGCTGTCGAAGTCCCCGTAGACGTGGCAGCTCGCGCACGAGGAGTCGCCGTGGCTCGACGAGAACGAGGTGTCGTACATGAAGCGGCGCCCGGTGGTGACGCTCGGTGGCTCCGGGCTGTGCATGGGGAGATGTGCGATCTCGGTCTTCGTCGCGGTATTGAGGACGGAGATGGAGTTGTCGAAGCGGGTGAGGACGTAGAGCCGCTGGCGGGCATGGTCCAGGGCGATCCCGGTGGGGCCGCCGCCGCTCACGGGGATGTGGTCCGCGGCGCTCGGGACGAAGGTGTCGTTCGCGAGCTGGGCGGTGTCGAAGATGCCGACCTTGCTCGATCCGAGGGCCGCGACGTAGAGCTTCGTGCCGTCCGGAGTGACCTCCATGGCCTGCGGCAGGCCGAGGCTCTTGCCGTTCTCGGTGTTCGGCGCCGGTGCGCAGCAGCTCGCATAGTTGATGTGCTTGTTCAGGTGCCGCGGCGCGACGCCGCCACCCGGTGTGAGCACGGTGATGCGGCTCTCGTGCAGGTGGCCCCGGAGCGTCTCCCCGGCGTAGGTCCCGGATCCCTCGAAGCGGTCGAGGTTCAGGGCCTCGGTGTTGGAGACGTAGACCTTCCCGCTGACCGGGTTGACGGCCATGTTGTACAGGATGGAGCCGACGCCGGTGAAGAAGCCCGCGGAGCCCGCGAGCTGCGCCGGAGGGTTCGCCATGGCGTCGATCACGAACACGTCCTTGTCGGGCAGGTTGAACCGGATCATCTCGTCCCAGCTCCTGCCAAGGGTGTCCCTCCAGTGAGCCCCGTCGTACTTGACGATGAGCCCCACCTCGGGCGCCGGTACCCCGTCGACGTTGGTCGCAGGGCCCGGGACGCCATCGAGCCCGAACCCATCGGGGATGAGCGGCTCGAAGATGGTCGTCGAGCGGTTGCCCGAGTGGAAGCCGGCGGCGTAGACCTTCGAGCCGTCGGGAGTGACGGCCAGCGCGCGCGGGGTGTCGCTGAAGAGGGTGAGGATGGTGAGCGCATTGCCGCCGAGGGACGCGCCGAGGCTCTCGGCATTGAAGACCCAGACGTCGGCGCGGCCCACCCCGGCGGTGGTGAGCTGCGGGTCGATCGGGCTGTTCTGCCCGCGGTGGGCCGTGGTGATGAACGCGCGGCTGCGACCGGGGCCGGCGAACACGATGTCGCGCGGCTCGTCGCCGACGAGCAAGGTGCGGATGACGCGCCCCCCGAGGCGGGACTGGTTGAGCTTGACGATGCTCACGCTGTCCGAGAGGTGGTTGACGACCCACAGCTCGTTGTCGCTCCGCGCGGCGAGGGCCACGGGCTCCATGCCCACGGGGATCGAGGAGAGGTGGAGCAGCCCCGCGGGCCCCACGTGGAAGACCTCGATCCGGTTGTCGGGCGTGTTCGCGGCGAAGAGGCGCTTGCCGTCGGGCGAGAGCACCAGCGGGCGCACCTGACCGCTCTCGAAGAGCGTGTACGAAGCCTGCGACTCGCTCGCCGAGGCGAGGCTGGCAAGGGTCATGGCGGCGATCACACCGGAGCGGAACGCCAGATTCGACGTTAACATCGGACTACCTCCTGTTGCGTTGGGGTGAATGCGCGAACGACCTCCCCCCGCAGAAGCGATTGAAACCCAGCGCAGCGCGCGCCACCAGGGAAAAAGAACGATCGCGCATGCAATCGTGAAGCGATGGTGTCCGCCGATCGCCGTCCATTGCCCGAATTTCACGTCCCGCCGCTATCGTGGGGCTGGATCGGCCCAGGCACACGCGCTCCGGGAGCAGAATACGACCAGCGCGCTTCTTCGCGCCTCGCAATGCGGGGCCGCCCGCGACGCCCAGCCACCGCTCTGGCCCGGGCGATTTCACGGCACCCTCCGGGGGTCACCTGGCAGGCTCCAGCAGCGGCGGCGGGCCTGTGTCAAAATGAGCAGCGATGGTGAGATCGGTCCGTGTGCGCAGCCTGGCTCGCGTCCTGGGGATACACGAGGACGATCTGCTCCTGTGGCTGGAGGAGCACGCCCCCGCCAAGGTGGGGTGGCACCCTGCGAGCTTCGTCCCGGCCGAGACGGCGAGGCGCGCGAGGGAGCAGCTCGGGCCTCCAGCGCCGCGCGCAGCGGAGCCCTCGGAACCTCGCTGCGCCGATTGCATGGGTCACCCTGCAGCCGGGGGGGTCAGGCTCGTGCCCGCAGACGCGACGCACGCCTGCGCCGTCTGCAACGGCTCCGTGAACCGACGCGCCGCCCTGGCCATGGTCGCTGCCTTCCACGCGCACGGGCTCTGTCGCCTCCTGGTGATCGGGGGAGGTCCGGGCACCGCCGAGGAGCTGCGCGCGCTGCTCGCCGATCACCTCGAGATCCGCATCGTGGACGGCGAGAGTCACCGCAATGCCGCGCAGGCCGAAGCAGAGCTGCGGTGGGCGAGCGTCGTCGCTGTCTGGAGCTCCACGATACTCCCGCACAAGGTCTCGAAGCTCTACACGGACAGCCGTGAGTTCCGTGACAAGCTGGTCACCGTGCCCCGTCGCGGTGTGGCGGCGCTCTGTCAGCTCGTGGCAGGTCGGGTGAACGCCTGGCCCCGGAGCGTGGGGTGATGTGAGCGCCGGTGCATCGGTCCCGGTGTCGCCGGGTCTACAGCGTCTACCGCTACGTTTCCTTCGCGCCGGACATGACTGCAATCCCCATGCGCGCACGCCTTCACGAGCGCGAACGTTCAGGGGGCTGTGGACGCATCGACACGACAATGATGTCGCGGTCCGCGGGCCAGACGGGACTGCTGTGGTAGTGTAATTGGTTACCAGTTGAGACTGGGAAAGGAGCAACACCATGAGAACCGAGCGCACCGTGAAGCGAAGGGATGTGCTTCGCTGGGCAGGGCCGGCGACAGCAGCATTGGCGGTCACTCCCGCCATCCTGGCGCTTCCCGGGCAGCAGGGCGGCAATGAATCACCGACACTGGAGCCGGGGCCGCCAGAGCACGTGGGGATGTCGTCCGAACGCCTCGAAGACGTGTTCGCGCGCATCGCGCGCCGCGTGGAGGACGGGCTGTATCCCGGGGCCACGGCGCTGATCGCCCGTCACGGCGTCATCGTGGGACACCGCGCATTCGGCCATAAGGTCCACGGTCAGACGAATGAGCCGGTCACGCTCGATACCATGTTCGACGTGCTCTCGATGACCAAGGTGGTCGCCACGGCGATCGCGGCGCTGGTGCTCGTCGACGAGGGAGAGATGGCCCTGCACGAGCCGGCGTCGACGTGGCTCCCGGAGATGGCGGTGAATGGCAAGGGGGACATCACCATCCACGACATGCTGCGCTATGCGTCGGGTCTTCCTGTCGACAACCAGCTCCTCGACGAGCCAGACCGCGCGGCGGTGTGGCAGCACATGGCGGAGACGTCGCTGGCGTATCCCCCCGGGACGCAGATTCTCTACAGCGACCTGGCCTATCGTCTGCTCGGTCGGGTGATCGAGGCAGCGGCCGGGATGCCCCTCGATGCATTCGTACGCATGATGGTGTGGGGGCCACTCGGGATGAGCAGCACCATGTTCAAGCCGGCACCCGCGCTGCAGCACCGGATCGCCGCGACGGGCCCCACGGACCGCCGCAGCTACATGGTGCGTGGAGAGGTGCAGGACGACCAGGACTTCGCGCTCGGTGGGGTCGTCGGTTGTGACGGCGTGTTCAGCACGGCGCGCGACATGGCCGTCTTCTGTCAGATGCTCCTGAACCGGGGCCGCTATGGCAACACGCGCATCCTCTCCCGGCCGCTGGCGCGCGCCATGGTCAGGAACCAGACGCCAGAGGTGGACGAGGCCCAGGCGAAGCTCTCGCCCCTCAATGACCTGCTGGTGGGGCCCAAAGGCTATGGATGGGAGATCTGGTCTCCCCGGTTCTCGACGGGCGGGATGCGCCTCTCGCCGAAGTCCTATGGCAAGGTGGGCGGTGCCGGGACGTTCATGTGGGTGGATCCCTCGCGGGATCTGATCGGCGTGCTCCTGACGAACCACGGCCTGCCGTTCCCCTTCGACGGTAGGAACTGGAACCTGCTGCTCGATGCGGTGGGGTGCACGGAGTTCTACGACGGCGTGATCGCCGCCGTGGAACATCCCTGAATCAGCGGGAGAGCGCGCGGCGCACGAGCCTCAAGGCGGGGGGGGTCGGCATCCTCTGGCGGAGCGACGCGTGCACGAGAGGCTGGGTTACCGGAACCCCGGTCCAGGCTGCGAGGTGCCCGAGCGCGGCCTCCTGGTCGGCATCGTCGAGGGAGAGGATGCCCGCGCCATGGTTCGCCCCGGGCGCGACGTAGAGGTACGAATCCACCGCCGCGCCGACCTCGAAAGCACCGGCAGTCCACGGGTCGGTCTCACCATAGATGAACAGAATGCGCTCGGCCTCGGTGGTGACCCATTCGTGAATGTCCTGCATGGCCTCCGGCTCGAAGACGGGGTCCTCGGGGATGCTCGGCATGATGTCGAGCGCGTCCTGATCGATCTGGAGGAGGTCGTCGAGGTGGCTGGTGTCGATGCCGGGGGCACCGAGCTGGGTCAGCGCTTGCCAGTAATAGGGTTCGAACTGGAGCACCGAGGTATCGGAGTACCCGATGACACCGGCGAGCGCATTGAAGAACTCCCAGACCTCGTCGTCGGATGACGTCGACGTGGGAATGGCTCCGCAGAAGCCTTCCCCGCCGTATTGCCAGAAGGTGAATTCGAGATCGATGACGGCGGTCTCCAGGGTCGCCTCGATCCCCATCAGGTCGAACGTGGCGCCCTGGGCCACGAGGTCGTTCATGCGGTCGAGCATGACGTCACGGCGGAGCAGCAGCTCGCGCTGGAAGTCTTGCAGCTTCTGCCGGCAGGCAGCGTCGGTCCCCACCTGGTCGAGGAAGGTGACGTAGCGGGGATCGTCGGTCCCGAAGCTCAGGGGCGCGACGTAGGCCACGGTGCCGTCGACGTCGTCCGGGTAGAAGCGGCGGTGGTACACGGAGGTCATGCCGCCCTTGCTCGCGCCCGTGGAGATCCAGGCGCCCTCGTAGAGGGGCCGGATCAGGGAGACGATGCGGTGGTGATCCGCCGCCGCCTGCGCGATGTCGAGCAGGGCCCAGTCGGTGGGCACCGGGCGGGAAGGCGTGAAGTAACGGTGCTCCACGACGAGCTGATTGGCTTCGAGGAGCATCGTCGGCTCTTCGAGGTATTCACCACCCCAGAGGTTGTAGCCGGTCGCGGCGAGCACGAGCGGCGCGCTCGCGTCGCGGTGGTGCAGGTGAATGCGCTGCTGGAAGCGCTGGGCGTCGGGGTTGGCGTGGTCGACGGGCTGGTCGAGGGTGATCTCGAAGTAGCGGTAACCGTCGTGCCCCGAGGGCTCCTCGATGAGCTCCAGGCCGTCGATCGCTTCGAGCTGGGCGCGGATGTCGGCCGGGGCCCCGCCGCCGGCACCACCCGAGCCCCCCGCCCCGCCCGTACCGCCAGCGCCACCTGCGCCTGCGCCGTCGCCCCCCGCACCGCCCGAGCCACCCTCGTTGCAGTTCGCGCCACATCCACCCGAGCCGCCCGTTTCGCCGGGGTCGGGGTCGTCACCACCGCAGGCCGCAAGCGGGAGCAACGCGAGGAGCGCGGGGGCGAGCATGAACCAGGATCGGGCAAGGATTCGCATGGCCGCGAGGATACCCGAGGCCGATCCTCCGGGGCGCCCCCGGCGGATCACGGTGGGATCCGGGGGTTCCGCCGATCACCAGTCGGTGGCGGCGTAATCTTTCAAGAACTGCCCCCAGACGTGACGGCCGGTGAGCAATCCCGAGAAGATGGGATCGCAGATGCGGGCGGCGCCATCGACGATGTCGAGCGGCGGGTGGAAGCCATGCTCTTCCACCTTGCGCGCCGCGACGACCGCCGGGTCTTCGTCGGTGACCCAGCCGGTATCCACGCTGTTCATGTGGATGCCATCCTTCACGTAATCCGCCGCGGAGGTGCGGGTCATCATGTTGAGCGCCGCCTTGGCCATGTTGGTGTGGGGGTGCCGGTCCGTCTTGAAGGAGCGGTAGAACTGGCCCTCCATCGCCGAGACATTGACGATGTGCTTGTCGAAGGTGCGGTGCCGCAGCATGAGCGGCTTGAGCCGGGCATTGAGGATGAACGGGGCGACGGCATTGACGAGCTGCACCTCGAGCATCTCCACGGTCTCCACCTCGCCCAGGGTGAGCCGCCAGCTATTCACGCCGCGCAGGTCGATCTGCTGCTGGTCGGCGTCGTAGCGGCCGCGGGGAAACAGCGCCTCGGGGGGCGCTGCCTCGGTGTCGGAGGAGAGCGCCCAGGCAAGGGGCCCGTCCGCCGCGGTGCGTACCTGGGACAGGGCAGCCGGTTCGAGCAACCCGGCGGCGCGCCGAGCGGCGTGCCGACCAGATCCGCCTCCCAGGGCTCCGCGCTGCCTCAGCGCCTCGTAAGCGTCGACCAGAGGGCGCGCGCGCTCGGGCAAGGCTTCCACGGCCTCCTGCTCCACGGCCACGAGGTGCTCGTAATAGGCGGGGGGACGGCGCACCGTCTGGCAGGCGTTGTTGAGCACGAAGTCGAGGCGGTCCAGGGTGGCGTCGAGGTGCCGCGCGAACAGCTCGACGCTGGGCGTGTGGCGGAGATCGAGCCCGTAGATGGAGAGGCGCTTCGACCAGTCCGCGTAATCGGTCTCCTCCGCGTAACGGCGCGCGGCGTCGTGGGGGAAGCGGGTGGTGACGATGACCCGCGCTCCGGCGCGGAGCAGCTTGATCGCCGCCTGGTAGCCAATCTTCACCCGCGCTCCGGTGACCAGGGCGACGCGGCCGTCGAGGGGCGTGGCTTGGTTGCGCTTCTGGTGGTTGAGATCGCCGCAGGGGCCGCACATCGCGTCGTAGAAGAAGTGCACCGTCCTGAACTCGGCCTTGCAGACGTAGCACTTGCGCGCTTCGCGGAGTCCCTCTGCAGAAGCCGCGGGGGGCGCCTCTGCGGGCATGCCGGCGGTGACGTCTTCTGGAGACTCCGTGGGCAGTTCGAGGTGGAGCACCTCCGATAGGCGTGGCGCGACGGGCCGGGGGGTGAGGAACACCGGATCCCGGCGCGCGGTTCGGATGCCTGTCGCCTCCAGCAGCGCTTCGTCTGCCGCCTTGCGCTCGCCGCGGTCGCGGCGCCGGAAGGCCTTGGCGAGCTGACGCTGCTCCGCGCGCTCGGGTCTGGAGAGCCGGCCCGCGGCGACGATGAGGCGGCGACGGACCTCGGGATCGAGGTCCGCAAGGAGGTCACGCCGCTCGGAGATCGCTTCGAGGACCTGCAGGCAGGTGCCGATATCCTCGGGCTCCAGGGAAGCGGGGTCGTTCATCGCCGCTCCCATAGCATGGTGCACGAGGGCGGCGGGAGGGACGGCTCCTGGGAGCCTGGCAAGGCGCTGGCGGGTGAGCCACGGTGCCGGCTCCCCCGCCGAGGTGGGGACGAGGTTACTCGACCTTGATCTGCCCCTGGATCGTCGTGCCCTGGTTGACGCCGTGCATGTAGAAGCTGTAGGTGCCCGCCGCGTTCACGTTCCGCTCCTGGGCATCGAACTGCCCGGGCTGGATGGCCGCGCCGGTGTGCGCGAAGCCCTGGTTCGGGTTGTCGGCGTGGATCTCTCGGGGCACCCCGTCGGAGTTGTAGAAGCGGACCCGGATCGGGTTCTGGGCCGAGAGGTTCGGCAGGGCCTTGATCACCGTGGGGAAAGCGCCGAACGAGTCGGTGGTGTTCAGCTTCGTGGCCACGTTCGGGGGGATGGTGATGGTGATCTGGGGGATGATGGTGATGCTGACCGGCGCTTCCTTCACGCCCGCCTCGGAGGTCGCGGTGACCATGCCGGACTGCGGACCCGCCGTGGAGATGCTGAGGGTCTTGAGCGTCAGCGTCGCCATGACCGTCGTGGAGCCGTCGAGGTTCACGGTCGTGGTGTCGAAGGTGCCCGTCATGTCGTCCGGGGAGAGCCCGGAGACGGCCAGGGTCACCGGCCCCACGAAGCCGTTGGGGGTGATGGTGACGTCGACGTCCTGCTCGGTGCGCAGCTCCATGTCGGGCGTGGGCACGTTCACCGCGATCGCGTAGGTCGCCTGCTGAACCGCGCCGCCACCCTCGCCGCCGCTGCCGGTGCCGCCCTCGCCGCCGCCACCCGTGGTGGAGGAGGAGGTCGTCGTCCCCGGGCCGCTACCGCCCTCACCGGGCTCCTCATCGCCGAAACCCGCCGGGAGATCACCGGCGCATGCGGCGAGCAGCGCGCCGAAAGAGACAGCGGCGATGAGCCGCACAGAGAGAGACGTGGGGAGGAAGCGGCGCTTGGTCATGGGTAGAACCTCGGGATGGGTGGTTAGCAAAGAAGAAGCCAACCATCGGGGAGCCAAGATACCCTGCGGAAGCGGCAGTTTCCCAGGGGTGTTCGGCCAGAACATGGACGCCGGAGACCTCACCTGGGCAACCGCGGCCCCAGGGCGATTATCCACGACCAACGAAGGCGCATTTGTTCGAGAGTGGTGCATGGCGCAGGTTGCTCCGCGAGTTCGGTCGCATCCGCGCGCGTCTGCTGATCGTCAACGTGGTGGTGCTGCTGGTCCCGGTGGCCGGGCTGGAGTTCGCGCGCATCCACGAGCGGCAGCTCCTCGAAGCCCTGGAGCGCGACATGCGCAACCAGGCAGTCCTGGTTCGCGCGCTCTGCGAGCAGGACATGGCCGAGCACCACGATCTGGGTGACCTCCGGCACAGCGCGATTCTCACCGCAGCAGCGCAGCGAACCCGCACCCGGGTGCGCCTCCTCGACGCGACGGGCACCGTGCTGGCCGACTCCCACGAGCATGGGCCGCCCGAGGGGCCCGAGCCGCCGGCCCCCTCGCTGCTGGTCCCCCGCGCGCTCCGCGAGAGCAGCACCGAGGAGCGTGCCTGGTCGGGGCTGAAGACCTGGCCCGAGGTGCCGGAGCGTCCCGAGGTGCGGGCGGCACTCGAGGGTCGGCCGGCGTCGATGACCCGCGTCCGGGATCGCCACCCCGATGTCCTGCTGTTCATCACGGAACCCATCCGGCACCAGGGGCGGGTGGTCGGCGCCGCGTACCTGGTGCGCTCCACCCAGCCCGTGCTCGTCGAGCTTCACCGCATCCGCGAGGGCCTGGTCCGGATGCTCACCGTCGCGCTGCTGATCACGGCCACGGTGACGCTGCTGCTCGCGTGGTCCATCTCCCGCCCTCTCGCGCGCCTCGCGCGCGCCGCTCGCCGCGTGTCCGAGGGAGAGCCAGGCGTCACCATCCCCGTGTCGGGTGGGGGGGAGATCGCGGAGCTCGGGGCGGCCTTCGCGCGCATGAAGGAGCAGCTCGATGCGAGGCTCCGCTACATCCAGGACTTCGCGGCCGATGTCGCCCACGAATTCAAGTCTCCGCTCACCTCGCTGCGCGGGGCGGCAGAGCTGCTCGAAGAAGGCGCCGACGACGATCCCGAGGCCAGGCGACGGTTCCTGAGGAACATCACCCTCGACGTCGAGCGGCTCGACCGCCTCGTGTCGCGGCTGCTGGAGCTGAGCCGCATCGAGGCCTCCCGGGAGCCGATGACGGAGGTGGATCTCCCGGCCTTGCTGGCCCGGGTGATCGAGCGCGCCAGCACGCCGGACCAGCCCATCGTGCTGCAGGACGCGCGGGGCGAGCGGTGCGTCGTGGGACGCGCGACGGATCTGGAGGCAGCGCTCCTCAACCTCGTGGAGAACGCCCTGCGGTTCTCCCCCCCGGGGGAGGCAGTGACGGTCACGGCGCGCGACGAGAAGGATCCGCCGAGGATCCAGATCGCGGTGGCCGATCGCGGGCCGGGGATTCCACCTGCCAACCTGCCGCGCATCTTCGACAGGTTCTTCACCACCGATGAAGCCCGCGACGGGACCGGCCTGGGTCTGGCGATCGTGCACAGCGTGGCTCAGGCGCACGGAGGGCGGGTGCTGGTGGAGAACCGCTGGTCGGGCGATGCGCCACCCGGGGAGCCCACCGGAGCCACCTTCGTGCTGGAGCTCCCGGCCCGGCGCTGAGAGAGCACCGGGGAGGCAGGGGGGCGATGGGCCGCGTCGTTACCGGCCAGGCTCCCGGTGACGCACCTGCCCGAGCTTGCCCGAGGAGGTCGAGGAGGTCGAGGAGCGCACGGCACCGCTCGGGGCGCCGCGCTGGGCCTCGCGTTCGGCCACGGGAGGAGCACCTTCGGGCTGCAGCGGCGCGCAGCCGTCGGGGCCATAGGAGCCCAGCGCGGCCGCCGGCGTCGTGCTGCCAGAGACGCGCCGGAGGCGCTCGCCGAATGCAGCTTCGGTGGCCGCACGCTGCGGGTCGGCGGTGAGCGGCAGGGTGGTGAGGCCCTCGTTGCGCACCGGGCACACCTCCGCGAGGGGTGCCTCTCCGCGCCGCAGGGTGAGGCGGGCGAGCATGCCGAGGGCCGCATCGGGGTGCTCGTTGCTCACCTTCATCAGGAAGCTGCCCAGGTTGTAGAAGATGGGCCTTCCGCGCCGCAGCTCGATGCCGTGGAAGATGTGGGGGTGGTGGCCCAGAAAGGCGTCCGCGCCGGCGTCGATCGCGGCGCGCGCGATCTTGCGGGTGAACGGGATGGGCTCGTCGAGGTACTCCACGCCGCCGTGGTGGCTCACCACCACCGCGTCGATGTCCCGCTGCTGCTTCAGCTTGCGCACCGTCACGGCGATGGCGTTGAGATCGGCGGCGGCTACCCGGTCCTTCGCAGGGTGGGTCCAGAGCAGGCCCTGGTTCCAGATGTCGGTCACCGCGAGGAAGGCGACGCGGAAGCCGTTGCGCTCCACGATGCGCGGTCCGTAAGCGCGGTTGTAGCCGCGCCCGGCGCCCGCATAGTCCACCCCGACGCGCTCCAGATGCGTGAGGGTGTCCAGGAACGCCGGCTCGCCGTAATCCCACATGTGGTTGTTGGCGAGCGAGACGATGTCGATCCCGGCACGCGCGAGCACGTCGGCGCCGACGGGAGGGGTGACGAACACGAGGGGGTTCCGGGGGTGCTGGGTCTCGCCGCGCTGGTCGCTGATCTGGCTTTCGAGGTTGGCGAAGCGCAGGTCGGCCGAGGCGAGGAGCCCGGCCACGGGCGCGAAGGGCTCGAAGGTGGGGTCCTGGATCAACGCCTGTCCGAGGGCCTTGGCGAGGCAGACGTCGCCGCCCGCGAGGAGGGTGAGCGTGCCGGGGGAGCCGGCCTTCCTGGCGGCAGCGGGGGCCGCAGGGCTGTGGGTGGTCAGGGAGGTGCTCGGCGGTGATGCGGGCTTCTGCGCGGGCGCAGGTTCATCGCTGGCGCCGGGCACCGCCGCGACATCGACCGGTGCACCGGGCGAAGCGGCGGCGGCGGCGTGGTCTGATCGACCCCCGTCACGTCCGCAGCCGGACAGCATGACTGCCGCTACGAGCACGAGGCTGGCCCCACCTGTTCTCATGACACGCTCCTTGGGACCCCCAGTATCTCCCGGGAGGTGCGCGAGGGAGAATTTCCTGCAGGTCCGTCAGGTCGCCCCGGTGTCCACCCGCGGGGGAGCGCGGTGAGGGGCTCACCCCGGGGCAGCAGGTCCGTTGGTCTCCAGGTACTCGATGAGCGCGCGCGCGGCTTCGGCCTCGCCGCCCGAGCCGCTCTGGCTGGCGCGCTCCCGCGCACGCAGGGCGAGATCCAGGGACTCGCGCACGGCGCCCCGGGCCTGCCACACGAGGGCCAGGCGCAGATCGATGCGCGACTCCCAGCGCTGGGGCTCGCGCGGGTCGGTGGGAGGAGCGAACCTGCGCTCGACGCGGAGGATGCGAGAGCGCGCCTCCTCGTAGGCATGGGACGCCCCTTCGAGATCGCCGGTCTGGCGGAGGAGATCGCCGAGCTCCAGCCGGAGGCGCACGCGGTCACGCCAGGGGGCGACGCGGCGGTCGACGCCTTCCCACGAGGGGGAGCGCTGGGTCCCCTGGAGCTGTGCCGGGGCGCCGCCGGGAGGTGAAGAGATGCGGCGACCAGCGTGCGAAGGCTCGTCGCCGTCGGTCGACTCGTCGTGGATCTCGCGCACACGCGTGAGCAGGGTTCGCGCCTCGGCGATCTCGCCGAGGGCGAGGGCATGCGTGGCGGCGCGGGCGTAGGCGGAAGCCGCGTCACGGAGTGAGCCGCCGCGATCATGGTGCAAGGCGAGCAGCGCCGCGCCCGCGTCGCCGATGATCTGCTGCTCGAGCCACTCCGCGACGAGGAGATGGATGCGGCGGCGCACCTTCACGCTGAGCATCTCGTACGCGACGTCGCAGATCAGCCCTTCGGTGAAGGTGTACTCGCGCTCTCCGGGGAAGGTGGTGGAGGGGCGCGCGCGCACCAGGCTCCGCTCGGAGAGGCGCGCGATCAGCTCCGCAGTGGGCGTGGGGCCTTGCTCGGTGCTCCGCGCGGAGAGGTCGCCAGGGAGCGCGGAGAAGGGCGGGTCCAGGTCGTCGAGCTGCACCGCGCGCTCGGCCGAGCGGGGGGAGCGCCCCGCTGGCGTCGACTGACGCAACCGGTCGATCGCGCCCTCCCAGAAGGTCCGCCCCACGACGGCTGCCAGGGCGACGAGGCCCCGGGTCTCGGGATCGAGCCGATCGAGGCGCGCCTGCACGAGGCCCTGCACCGTGGGCGGCAGGCTCAGCGCTCCAAGCTCGGCCTCGCGGATGGCCCACGTCTCGCCCGAGGTGTCGATGGCGCCGGCGTCGATGAGCAGCTCGAGGGTCTCCTCGAGGGTGCGCGGGTTCCCTTCGGCGCGCGCAGAGAGGAGGGACACGAGCGCCGGAGAGGGTGCGCGGACACGCTGCAGGCGGTCGAGGATCATCTCCTCGACGTGGTGAGGAGCGAGGGGGCCGAGCGCCAGGGGGCTGTGGGGCGCGCGGGTCTCCCGCCAGCGCGCGCGACGCTCGAACAGCTCGGGCCTCGCCGTGCACACCACCGCGAGGGGGAGGCCGTCGGCGCGCGCCGCGAGCTCTTCGAGCAGGTCGAGGCTGGCGTCGTCGGCCCACTGCACGTCGTCGCAGAGGACCACGATCGGCGTCCGGTCCAGGGCGAAGGCGGAGAGGCGAAACATCGCTTCGAGGATGCGTCGCTTGGCATCGGAGGTGGCCATGGTGCGCGCCGCAGCGTCCTCCGCGGGCGCAGGAGCGACGCCGAGGACCGCCGCGACCCGACCGAGGACGTCGCTGACCTCGCGGAGGCCGAGGGCCACGCTCGGAGGTCCGGCGCTGGCCTCGAGGGGAGGTGCCAGCTCGGCGAACGAGGTGGCGCGCACGGTGGCGCGCAGGTCCAGGGGCGAGGCTGTGCGGGGGGCGAGATCGCGCGCGGCGCGCGCGGCGTGCGCCCTGAGCCAGCGGACACCGCGCTTGAGCTTGCGCCGCACCGCGTCCGCTGGATCGGTGTGGTGGATCGCGAAGCGCATCCGGAGCAGCGAGGCGGTGAGGGCGTAGCTGGTCTCCCGGCCGAGCGGAGAGCACTGCGCTTCGAGCATGCAGATGCCACCCCGAGCAACGAGCGCCGCCGACAGCTCGGCGAGGAGGCGGGTGCGGCCCACCCCCGACGGGCCCGAGACGGTGATGAGCCGCGGGGCGCGCCGTCCGAGGGCGTCATCGACGGTGTTGAGCAGCCGTTCGAGCTCCCTGCCGCGGCCGATGAAGCGGGTCTCGAGACCGTGGAAGTCGGCCCGCGCGATGCCGGGAAGGAAGGCGTTCTCGCCGAGCACGCGGTACGCGCCGACGCCCCGCTCCGAGGGGATGGCTTCGAGCTCGAAGCGGTGGCGCACGAGCCGCTGGGTGTCGCGGTCGGTCACGATGGCACCACGCGGGGCGATCTGCTGCATGCGCGCCGCGTGAGATACGGCCTCGCCGATGACCGCCAGCTCGGGTCGGCCCGCACTGGATGCACCTGGTGAGCGCACGCCAGCGCCCGCATCCGCGGCCGCAGAGCCGCTCGGCCCCACGAAGACGCGGCCCGAGGCGATGCCGAGCCGTGCCGTCAGCCTGCTGCCGCGCATCGTCCGCAGCTCGTGCCAGCGGGGGGCTGGTCCGCCGAGGGGGGCGGGGGTCATGCCCGCGCCGCGCAGGTGAGAGAGGGCGGCCTGGAAACCCAGGGCTGCCGCCACGGCGCGCTCGGCATCGTGCTCGGTCGAGCGGGGGATGCCGAACACCGCCATGGCGCGGCCCCCGACGGGCTTCTCGACCACGCCGCTCATGCGCTCGACGTGCTCCGAGAGGAGGCGAAAGCCTCGGTCGAAGAGCTCTTTGACCTCCTCTGGGTCGGTGCGCGCGGAGGGGCCGCTGGCGTCGGAGAGATCGACGAACATCACCGTGCAGACGCGGTTCTCGCCGGCCTCCGGTCCGACCAGGGGGCTCTCGGTGACTGGCCTGAGAGATCCGCTGCTGCTGCGCGCGGAGAGCGCGCCGCCCGGGATCGGCGGCGGTGAAGGGATGGCTGGGGCAGTCCCGCGCCCCGAGGAGATCACCTCGCGCGGCCCTGGCGGTCGCGCGCTCATGGAGGGCAACGGCGCGGGAACGCGCAGGGTGTCGCGCCGCACGCCCGCAAGAGGCGCGTGCTGGGCGCCATCCCAGGAAGGTCGGGAGGAGGCGCGGCGCGCGGCCTCCAGGGCGGCCCACATCTCACCGAGGTTCGCGTACCGGGTGGCCGGGTTGACCGCGAGCGCGCGGGTGAGGACCGCCTCGATCGGGGCGCTCGCTTCCACGCCCAGGGCGCGCAAGGTGGGCCGGTGGGCCTCGTCGCTGGAGGCGACGAAGAGCTGAATCACGTCACTCCCGGCAAGCGCTGGGCGACCGGCAGCGAGCTCCACGAGGATGAGCGCGAGGGCGTACACGTCGGTCCATGGACCGGTCGCCCCGTAACGCGGGCTGAACTGCTCGGGAGCGCCGTACTGGGGCGTGAAGGCCCGGAAGGTGCGGCCCGTCTGCGCGAGCGCCTCGGTCACCGTGGGCGTCTCGGCGAACACCTTGGCCAGGCCGAAGTCCAGGACCTTGATGAGGACGCCATCGCGGCCGGTGGCGAGGAAGAGGTTCGCTGGCTTGACGTCCCGGTGCGTGACGTTCTCTTCGTGGGCGATGGCGAGCGCCGCGGCGACCGGCGCGAGGAGCTGGATCGCCTCGTCGACAGAGCGCGCCGGGCGGCCCTCGCTGCGGCGGCGCTTGAGGTCCTGTTCGAGCGTCCCGCCCTCCAGCCACTCCATGACGATGTAAGGCGCCCACTGCCCGCTCGGCGCTGCTGCCGCGCCGATGTCGAGCGCCTGGACGATGCCCATGGTGCGGCGCGACAGGCGGTGGAGCAGGCGGGCTTCGTCCCGGAAGCGGTTGAGAAACTCGTCGCGTTGCTCCGAGCCGAGGTCCGCCGGGATCTTCAGGCACTTGATGGCGACGGGGACGTCGAAGCCGAGGTGCGTCCCGCGGTAGACGATGCCGAACGCCCCTTCACCCGCTGGCGCCTCGACCACGAACTGGCCGTCGATGGTCGACCCCACCCAGCCAAACGGGTCGCCTGTGTGCACGGTAGAGAGGGTACCGTCTGCCGCCAAGCGTTAGCAAGGCGCCTGGCAAACGAGGGACACGCCGCGCGCCGCGGGTTCTCGCAGCCGTCAACGGCGAGGCACGCCGTAGAAATAATATCCCTTTCCGAGAGGCGCGTAGCGGAAGACACCATAACGCCAGCGGAATCCTTCGCCCAGCGGCGCGACCATCGCGCGCAGCTCTTCCTCCGTGTAGACGCGCAAGGTGCTGACGAAGCCGTCCCATGCGCTCGCCGCGAAGACGAAGGGTGTCAGGTAAGTGAGCAGCGCTTTCTGCACGCGATGACGGTGGCTGAGGAAGGGGTTGAGCAGCAGTGAAGGAAGGCCCGCAGGCCACATGGTCGGAAAGCGGAGAGGTTCCCGGCCGAAGCCTTCCGCGACGAAGATGCCGGCCCCCGAGCGCACGGCGTCGGCGAGAAGCGCGCGCGCGAGGTGCGGCTCGAGGTGATGGAGCGCGTTGATGATCATCCGGGCGCGACCCTGGCTCAGCGCCGCAGGGATGGCGGTCGCGTCGACGGGTGTGGGCTCGAAGTCGATGATGCCTGGGTGCGCCGCGCGCGCCTCCTCCCAGGGCTCGAGGCGCGGATGGAGATCCGTGAGGATGAAGCGGGGCGGGACTGCACCGGCACGCTGTATCTCGTCCGCCAGCACCCGGGCTGGACCGGCGGCGCCTGCGCCGAGATCGAGGACCTCGTCCACGCCGGCTTCCGCCAGGAACTCACGAAAGGGTGCGACCAGTCCGCGGAGGATCCCACCCCAGCGCAGGGTCCGGCTCAGAGATTCGACCACCGTCTCACGCAGAACCTCGGGGGCGGCCTCGAGATCGTTCCACTCGAACAGGTGCACACGAGGAAGTGACATGGGTCTCCCGAGCTGAAGAAAGACGGCTGACCAAGGCGACGTGGCGACACGCTGCAACGCGCCCTCTGTAACACGTGCCGCACGCGCGCGTGCCCTGGCGTTCGCGCGCGGTTCCTGTGGGGGCGCTCAGGGAAGGCCGGCACTCCCCGGTGTGCTGCCGGAGCGCCCGGGCAGCATGGGGACGAAGCGCACGGCGCCGAGGCTCTCCTGGTGAAGTCGCCCCTCGGCTTTGTGGATGCGGACGAGATCCTGGTTCTGCCCACTCCCGATGGGGGCGATGAGGATGCCCCCGTCTGCGAGCTGATCGAGGAGCGCCCCGGGGATCGCGGGGGGCGCAGCGGTGATCACGATGCGATCGAAGGGCGCTCGCTCGGCCCAGCCCTCGTACCCGTCCCCGAAGCGCACGTGCACGTTGGCGCAGCCAAGCCGCTGGAGACGATCTTCTGCCTGAGCGGCGAGCCAGGGGATGCGTTCGATCGACCATACTTCCGCGGCGAGGAGCGAGAGGATGGCTGTCTGGTAAGCGGAGCCGGTGCCGATCTCGAGCACGCGCGAGGACGCGTCGAGATCGAGGGCTTCAGTCATCATCGCCACCACGGTGGGCTGGGAGATGGTCTGCTCGTGGCCGATGACGAGCGGTCTGTTGTCGTAGGCGTACCGAGCTTCGGTCGGGGGGACGAAGAGATGGCGCGGCACACGCCGGAGCGCCTCGATGACCGGTTTGCTCCGCGCATCACCGATGGCGATGAGCTCGTCGACGAGGCGCTGCCGGCGCTCCTGGGCTTCCGGAGGGTCGAGATCGCCAGCGTCGGCAGCAGACGCGCGCGGCGCGCGCGGAGCGATGTCGGTCATTCGCTGACCATACCCTGGATCTCGGTCACTCGTGGACGATCACCACCGTCCCCTCGCCCATCTCCTCGCCGGTGACCGCCGCGTGCCACCCTTCGGGCACGGCGGGCTCCGTCCAGAGAAAGACGCGGTGCCCGTCGACGGGCGACATGTTGATGCAGCCATGGCTGCGCGGCGTGCCGAAGACGTCGTGCCAGTACGCGGTGTGAAGCGCGTAGCCGCTGGCGAAGTACTGGATATAAGGCACGTCACGCAGCTTGTAGGTCCCCTCGCCGCGGCGGCGCGTGACGCCGTACTCGCCGTCGCCCCTGCGAGGAACCTTCGCGTCGGCTGGAGCTGCGGTGGCGTTCTTGCCTGCGTCCTTCGCAGCGGGCGCGACCGGCGCGGTCGGCTTGTCCTTGCCGCCCGCCTTCGCGTTCTTCGCCCCCTTGGCGTCCTTCGTACCCTTTCCAGCCTTCTTCGCCGCAGGGCTGCTGTCCTTGTCCTTCGCAGGACTCTCCTTGGGGGGTCCGCTCTGGGAGACACTGGCGTTGATGACGCGATCCGGTTGCCCTCCCTCGGAGGTGGACTCGTTGGAGTCCATGGTCGCGGAGATGTGCTTGTTGCGGATGCGAAAGACACCGCGCACCGTCGCCGTCGTGGTCTTCGGGTCCCCCATGCCAGCCTGACCGGTGGAGACCAGCGTGGCGTAGATGGGGCGCTTGCCTTCCCAGAGGACGAGGGTCTGGTTCTTGATCGACACCTCGATCCACTTCTCGCCCTTCTCGGCGGCTTCCGGCCAGGTGTCGGGGGCGATGGCGAGGCCCACGTCGAGCTCGCTCAGGAACTGCTTGTCCTTGGTGCGGTAGTACTTCACGCCCTCCGCCTTGCGCAGCCGCCCGGTGAGCTGGTGGATGCTGCGGAGCTCCAGCTCCTCGCCCGGCGTCGCCTTGTTGCCCGAGATCTGGTAGGTGCGCACGCCCCGGTTGCGCACGAACGCGAGCGGGAGCGTGAAGTCTTCGGTCAGCTCCACACCGTGCCAGGTCGATCCGGTATCGGGCTTGATCTTGGTGTTCGGCGCGAGCCGCATGTCAGCGGTGATCGCGAAGCGCCGCCCGAGTGACTCCGGGCCGGTCGGGAACGAGCCGACGAGAGACAGGCCCGTGAAGCGGCGCGCGCGATCGGCAAAGACGGCGTAGTCGGGGACCGCGAACTCGCTGATGTTGGGGATCGCGCGCTTGCCTCCCTCGAGCCAGAACGGGATGGGATCGTTCTCGGTCTCGCCCCCGAGCAGGACCCCCTCGCCGAGCTCCAGCGAGTTCTTGCCGAGGCCGAGCTCCCCGACCTTCTTGCCTGGGAGGGGGACGCCCCGCTCGTCGATGGCGACGTCCGTGGCTCCGAGCGTGACCTTCTGGACCATCCCCTTGTTCTGCTCAAACCAGTCCAGGTGGTCCTTGAGCTTGAACTCGGACTTTTGCTGCTCGTCAGCGGTGGGGACCCGCAGGTACAGCGGGAGGACGGCGCGAACGAAAGCGTAGTGGTAGGGAAGCGCCTTGCGAAGATTGGGCCCCCTGCTCGCTGCCTTGAGGAGGGGATCCTCGAGGTCCAGCGTCGCATCCTTGCCAACGCACACGTATCCCCGGGGATGAATCTGGTACCAGCCGCCCGGGCAGCCAGCTTTGCCGGCTGGCTCGTCGGAGCGGGCGACCTTGGTGCCAACACGCAGGTATCCGAGCTTCTTCGAGGTGTCTCGCGGCTCGGCGTAGACGTTGGTGACGAACGCCGTGACGCCCAGCATGGGCTTGTCAGGGGGTGGGGGGGGCACAGGCAGCGCGTTGAGCCCCTGGGTAGCGACGGGCGTCACCTCGGCGTCGGTACCCGCATCCACGCTCTCTGCAGGGCCAGCATCGCGACGACAGGCAGGCACGGACGCCAGGAGGAGACAGGCGAGAAGCGCCGCCGCGCGCACGGATCGCTGCCGCGGAAGGATGTGCCGCAGCTTGGGGTTCAGGGCGCCCATCGCTGCGTTCTTGCCAAAAATAGTTGCCGGCGCAAAGAGTCTTGCGCCGACCGGGTAGGCAGGAGCGAAAGAAAACCGCTAGTTGGGGATGGACTGGTACTGTTCGCGAACCACGACCTTCTGGCCGAGGTTGGTCGCGCTCACCTGCGCGCGGTAATCGGAGAAGCGGAACTCCGACGCGATCTGCCGAAGCGCTCCACCCTGCAGGTACTCAGCGCCAGGAACGCCGCGCTCCAGGGCCGGGGGGCCCGCTTGCGCAGCGAGGTCTTCGCGCACCTCCTCGACGAGCTGCGCAGCTTCCGCTGCGGAGAGGTGATCACGCGAGGCATCGAGGGAGACGAGCCTCCCGTGGCCATCGAAGCCGAAGAACAACCCGTCGACCGGGTGCGAAGGCACACGGGTCTCCGCCTTCTCGACCCCTGCGTCCACAGCAGCCAGCGCCGACACCGGAACGTCCAGGCAGCGCAGCGCGGCGCCGCGCTTGGCGGGCTCGCATCGCACGCCTTTCTCCTGCGCCCAGCGCTCGACATCGGCACGCGTGGTCGCATCGAGCACGAAACCCAGCGCCGGGCGTACCAGGGCGCGCTCGTCTCCGCGAACGGAGGCCAGCACCTTCCCCCGCACCTGCTCCAGCTCCTCGGGCGAGAGCTTCGCATCCATCCCGACTGGACAGCCCGGCGCCCCGCGCATCAGCGCCAGCAACGAGCGACCGTGCTTCGTGTGCGCGAAGCCGATGACGGCGACAGCCAGCAGCGTGAAACCGACCACGCCGACGAGCCCACGCTTGACCCACCGGCCCCACGACCCGACGCGACCCCTGGTGCTCATCGCCTGATCACTGCCCGACGATGGTGCTGGAGAAGGCCGGATCCGTCAGCGCGGGCGCGAAGCACTCGGTGACGTACTCCTCGCTCACGCCGTTATCCATGAGCACCCCGGCGATCAGGCCGACGAACGCGTTGTACTCGTCCTGCGTGATGTTCATGCCCATGTGGGCCTCTTCCATCGACGGGCCCATGTAAGTACCCGTCGAGCATCCGTAGGCATCGGAGATGAAGGCCGTCAGGCTGTCCTTGAAATTCTGGACGGCAGTCGGCCCCGCCGTGACGAGGGGCGCGAAGTCGGCCTCGAACATCGGGTCCGCGGCTGCCTCGTCCACGATCTGGCTGGTCACGGCCGGAACGGCCGCGCCGTAGTCGCCACACACGTCACAGGTGACCCCGGTGCCGGTCCCCGTGCCCGTCCCCGTGCCAGTGCCGGTCCCCGTGCCCGTCCCCGTGCCAGTGCCGGTCCCCGTGCCCGTCCCCGTGTCCGTGTCCGTGCTCGTATTGCCGTCGCTTCCATCGTCGTCCCCGCCGCATCCGGGTGCCACGGCGCAGACGAAGGTCAACGAGAGGACACCCGCGAGGGTTGCAAGGTGATTACGCGTCATTTGAGAGATCCTCCAGCTTCGATGCTTGATGAATCAAGGAAAACGCCTGAAAAAAAGGCCAGGCGCACGAAGCTATAGAGCAATCATCAATGCTTCGGTAGATGCGCTCGCCCTGATCTTCCTCGAAATCGGCTCATGGCCTTCACCTGCACTCCCGATGGAATTTGGCGCAATCGTCCTGCACCGGATTGGTGAGCGAGAACCGTAAAATCATCTGGAAATGCGCACCTTTGCGCCCCGTGGCAGACCGCGCAGCGCGCCTGTTTTCCGGACGGGATTTGCCTTACGCGCAACGCGTCAGCTCAATGCGACATGCCAGCCGCATCATCCCGTGGAAGGGATGGACGCATCGCCATGTAGAAACAGGTTATCAACTTCTCATGAGCTTTCGCGCTCTCGGAACGGCCACCGCGTCATCTTCCGTGCATACGGCCAACCCAATCCCCTCTCCGTCACATGGTGTGCAGATTCGGCACGGAATATCGAATTCGATTATCGATAAGCGCAGGGTTCCTCGACCTCTCAGAACGTCCGAGGGTCGACGCAATCCTTGCGCACTTTCGCTTTGGGTTCCCGTGCCCACCCCCCACGCATCACCTCGCTCCCCGCGCCTGAGCTGCTCCCCTGGGCCTCGCATCCTCCTTCGCCATCACCCCGGAGCACAGCCATCGTCCGCCCCTGCCTCTTTGCTGGCGTCATGGCCGGAGGTGGCCGCGCTGCTGGGCGATCGCTGGCTCCCTGCTCGCGGTGGCAGCGCCGCTGGGCGGTGTGTCCAACTTGAACTACGCTGCCGCAGACGACACCGGGAGCTCAATGGTGAGGAGATGGTCTGTGGCGCTCGCACTGGCGTGCGCCGCGTGTGACGGAAACGAGACGCCAGATCCGGAGTACCTCAACGCCGAGGCGCTCATGGATCCGCAGGCATGTGCCTCGTGCCACCCCGACCACTTCCGGGAGTGGTCCGGCAGCATGCACGCCTACGCCAGCGACGATCCGGTGTTCCTGGCGCTGAACGAGCGTGGCCAGCGTGAAACCGAAGGTGCCCTCGGGCCCTTCTGCGTGCAGTGCCACGCGCCCATGGCCGTGCGCGCCGGCGCCACCACCGATGGCCTCAACCTGCGTGACGTGCCGCAGCACCTGCGAGGAGTCACCTGCTATTTCTGCCACAGCGTTGACGCGGTGCAGGGTGAGCACAACAACCCTCTTCGCCTCGCGAGCGACGGGGTGATGCGCGGCGGCATCGCCGATCCTTCACCCGATGCGCCCCACCGCTCCGGCTACTCGCCGCTGCACGACCGCCGGAGCATGGAATCTGCCGGTCTGTGCGGAAGCTGCCATGACGTGGTGACGCCCCAGGGCGTGTTCCTCGAACGGACCTACTCCGAGTGGAAGAACTCTCTGTTCGCCAAGCCAGGACGCACCACGCAGCTCACCTGCGGGCAGTGTCACATGGAAGGGCGCGACGGACCCGCGTCCACGCTTCCGAACTCCCCTGTCCGACTGCTCCACGATCACGCCGCGCCTGCCGTGGACGTGGCCCTCATCCCCTTCCCCGAGCGTGAAGCCCAGCGGGCGTTGGTGCAGGAGGAACTCGACAGGGCCCTCGTCGCGAAGCTGTGCGTCCGGCCTCTGGCCGGGGGCGTCGAGGCGGTAGTGTCGCTCGACAATGCCTTCGCCGGGCACGCCTTCACGAGCGGCGCCGCCCACAACAGGCGCGCCTGGCCCGAGGTGGTCGCTTACGCTGGCGGACAGGTCATCTACGAGAGCGGCGTGATCCCCGCCGATCAGGCCCTCTCCACGAGCACGGACCCGGACCTGTGGCGGATCCAGGAGGATGCCGTCGATGCTCAGGGCAACAAGACGTACATGTTCTGGGACATCGCAACGAGCACGCCGTCGCTCTTGCCGCCCTCGGTCACCAACGATCCGAGCGACCCGGCGTTCTACCACCAGGTCGAGCGCACCTACCGCATCCCCAACGTGATCCCCGACCGGATCACGCTACGCGTGCACCTCCGGCCGATGGACTTCGACCTCATCGACACCCTCGTGGACAGCGGCGACCTCGACCCCGCCTTCCGGGGTGAGCTCGTCACCTTCACCCTGGGCAACACCAGCGTGGAGTGGACCCCGGATCGCGGGTTCACCTGCGTCCCTTGAGCAGACAGCTCAGCCCTCGACGCAGAACCCGAACACCGCGCTGTCAGGCTCGCCGCCCTCGGGAGCGATGTCGACCGTCACCTCCCAGAAGCCGGCCATGATCAGGTCGATGGCCGACACCTCGTACTCGCCGGGCGTCACCGTGGCCCTCACCGTGGGCGGGGCCGGACTGCCGTGGTTGTGGTCCGGCATCCAGGGGGTGACCGTGAGGGTGACCCCTTCCACGGCCTGGCCTGCGCCATCCAGAACCAGGAGCGTCCAGGAGTTCTCGCCCTTCGCGGGTGGCCCGGGCGTGGCCTCGACAAGGCGCACGGAGAAGGAGCCCCCCTCGGATGGCACCTCCATCCCAGCACTGTAGACATCGCTCCGCGTCTCCCCCTCGCAGACCCCGCCGGTGACGGTCGTGGTGGAGGTGGTGGGCTCGCCATCGTCATCGCCGCCGTCACACCCTACGCCGGCCACGAGGAACGCCGCGAGGAACGCCGTGAGCACCGCGAAAGCGCCTCGCCGCACCCAGCCCCTGCACCTGCCAAGCTGCTCCATCCGTGCAGCATAGCGCACCCTCCGGATGGGGGGGATCAGACGCCGAGCCCAGGCAGCTTGCCGGTGCAGTACGCCGGGTTTCCAAACGTCGTCACATCGACATCCATCGCGTTGCAGAGCGCGACCAGGAGGTCGTTGTGGGAGTTGCCCTGGTAGCGCAGGTAGCGCCCCATCTCCAGCGCGCCGCCGGCGCCGCCAGCGAGCACATACGGCATGTCACGGCGAGCGTGCGTCTGCCCCACGGCGATGTCGGTGCACCACAGGATGAGCGTGCTGTCGAGCAGCGTCCCCGTCCCCTCGGGCACGGCGGCGAGCTTGTCGAGCAGGTATGCGAGCTGCTCGGCGTGCCACCTCCCGATGTCCACGATCTGCTGTCTCCGCGTCTCGTCCGTCGGGCTGGAGTGGGAGAGTTGATGGTGCGTCTCGTTCTGGCCGAGCCAGGTGAACACCTTGCCGGCCTGCGTCGAGGCCCACTGCAGGCTCGCCACGCGGGTCAGATCGCAGGCCAGCGCCATCACGAGCTGGTCGATCTGGAGCCGCCCGAGCTCGGGGTAGTTGTCGTTGACGAAGGGCTCCGGCGGATCTCCCAGCGTGGGAATCGCGCAGCTCCCCCCGATGGTCCCCGGGGCATCGAGGCGCCTCTCGATCTCGGACACTGCTTCGAGGTGATGTTCGAGCTTCTCGCGGTCACCCGCCCCCAGCTTGCCCTGGAGGTTGTGGTAGTCGCCCATCACCTGATCGAGGACGCGGCGACGATGCGCCCGGCGCCGCGCCGCGCTGTCGGGATCGGAAGCGATCTCCGAGAAGAGGCGGTTCCACGTGTTCCGCGGATCGTCCTCGGGCGGCACCGGCTGCCCCGGACCGAGGTACGAGATCCGGGAGGACACGTTGGCGTTCTGCACCTGTATTCCGAGTTCGAGCGAACCGAGCTTCGTCGAGGCCCCGAGGTGGCTCGCCAGGAACTGGTCCACCGAGATCCCGCCTCCCCAGCCCACCTTCGCGTTGGGATTGCAGGCATACGGGAAGAGGTCTCCCTCCTGCAGCTCCGTGCCCGTCAAGGCGTGCCCGATGCCCTGTTGATGGGGGTCTCCGGGCCCGTGGTAGGCCGACTCCATGTCGATCCCCTCGAGGACGAGGAGCTTCTCCTTGAACGGCGCGAGAGGAGCGAGCACCTCGCTCAGCGTGAAATCGAGCTCGGTCCCTTGAGGAACCCAGGCATCCTTCACCGTGCCCAGGCCGGTGAAGAACACGATGAAGCGCTTCGGAAAGGTGGTCGCCGAAGCGGACCGGGACATCGCGTCGAGGAACGGGAGACCCAGCGCCACCCCACCGGCTCCCCGGAGCAGCGCCCGACGGCTCAACAGGCGGCGAGAAGCGCTCATGGCGTCCCCCCTTGCCGGCGGTAACGGAAGGCGTCGGTCTGCGTCAGCTCCACGAGCAACGCCTTGATGTTGTACCCCGACTCCGCGAACGCTTGCTGGAGCGACACCATGCTGCAGTGGTCCTCCTCCTTCTCCGCCCTACCGTAGCCGTACCTGAACCACTGGCTCACCACGCACTGGCGGACCTGCTCGTTCTCGGCCAGGTGGTGCGCGAGCTCGATGGCGCCGTCGAAGCTCCCGTTGGCGTGCGTGCGCTTCACCTCCCCCGTCGCGTCCACCGGCTGGCCCTGGTCCATGTCCCGCCACTGGCCGATGCCGTCGTAGTGCTCGAACGTGTACCCGATGGGATCCATCAGCTCGTGGCACCCAGCGCAGGTCAAGCTCTCGCGGTGCTGGGCGAACCGCTCTCGCGTCGAGACCCCCGGCTGCACCTCGGGGACGACGATGGGGAGGTTGGCAGGCGGAGGCGGGACGAGATCGCAGAGGAGCCGCTCGCGCACGAACTTGCCGCGGTGGATGGGAGAGGACTGGTTGGGCTTGGCCTGCGTCGCGAGCACGCTCGCATGCGTCAGCACCCCGGCGCGCTGCGCCGGATCGAGATCCACGCGCGTGAACGCCTCCCCCTCCGGACCCGGGACACCGTAGAAGGCAGCGAGATCCTCGTTCAGGAAGCTGTAGGGCGCCGTGAGCAGGGTGGTCAGATCGCCCGCGGGATCGTCGAAGACCACGTGCTCCACGAAGGCCTCGGTCTCCGCGAGCCACAGCGGCCGCAAGCCCTCCTCGTACGCAGGATACGTCCCGGGATCCTTGGTCATCAGGTCCACGTGCTTCAGCTCCAGCCACTGACGGTGGAACTCGAGCACTGCCGGGCGCGCCCGCGGGTCCTCCAGCATGCGCTCGGCCATGGCGCGGATCTCCCCCGGCGTGCCGAGCTGCCCCGCTTCGGCCGCGTCGAACAGCGCCTCGTCGGGCATCGAGGACCAGAGCAGGTACGAGAGCCGCGACGCGATCTCGTAGTGCGAGAGCTGCACCACGTCCTTCTCCACCGGATCGGGCATGCCCAGCTCTACCCGGTAGAGGAAGTGAGGCGACTGGAGCATGCCCTGGATGACCAGCGCGATCCCCGTCGGGGCGTCGTACGCCTCGCGTCCCCACCCGAAGAGTTCCGTGAAGCGCGCGACCTCGCCCGCGTCGAGGGGGCGCCGAAACGCGCGACGCCCGAAGCCCCGCACGAACCCATCGACGCACGACAACGCGTCCTCGCCCTCCGCATCGCAGCCCGGCATGAGCGTGTCGAGATCGACGACCGCCTGCTCCGCGAGGCGCTCCGCGGCCTTCATGTACTGCTCGGCCAGGCTCTGCGTCACCCCCAGGGCGGCGGCCTGGTTGTTGTACCCGAGCACCTCTTCCTCGGGCACGAACGCCCGGGCAGGCTGGGTGTCATCGCCGAGGAGATCGCGGACCGTGTTGTTGTACTCGAAGCGCGTCATCCGACGGATGGGCGCCCCCCCAGGCGAGAGCGCGCCGCAGGCCGAGTCCACCGGGGCGGGCGCATCCTCGCAGGCTCCCCCGCACACCCCCGCGACGAGCAGCGCAGCAAACGCGGTCGCCGGGAATCGTCGACCACCGCGGTCCTGCGCGCGCCTCTGCGAACCCTCCATCCGCCTCGTCCTCCTCCCTCTGGCGTGCTCCTGTCGGCCGCGAGCCTACCAGGAAGCCCCCGCAGGGGTCATCCTTCTCGCCACCGCGTCAGGAGTCGGCTCTCCTCGTTCCGGCTCGCAGCCGCATCTCGCGCTGCAGGAACACCGCAACACCGCAACACCACAACGCCGCAACACCGCACTGCCAGCGTCTCCCGCGAGCCCCATTTGTCCGTCCATCAAGACCATCAAGACGCTGGATTCTATGCAGCCAGGGCCTGTAGGCTCACGCCAGTGCTACAGCCGGACGACCTCGCCTCCCCCCTTGCCGCGCACGATGCCGCGCAGGCATCGCGGCGGCCCCTCGCGGCCCACGCGCCAGGATCTCATGTGCGCAGCCGCTTCCTCGCCGTGCGGCTGTGCGCACACCTGCTGCTCGGAGCCGCGGGCGCCGCGACGATCTTCACCACTGCGGCCCCCGCTGCGGCGCAGTCCGAGGAGGCCAAGTCCATCGCCATCCTCATCGAGGGTGAAGAGGCCGACTCCATGGGAGCGGCCATCCAGGCCATCGTCCCCGAGACCTTGCAGGTCGCCGATCCGGAAGTCTTCGCGAAGGCGCTCAAGAAGGCAGGGGTCCGTCTGCCGCTCGGCAAGGCCATCGCGGACGCGAAACCCCGCGCACGCGTGCTGCCGAAGATCCGCAAAGCCCTCAAGGCGGCGGGCATCCAGGCAGCGGTGCTCGGGCTCATGCGCCAGGCGGGATCGCGCAAGGAACTCTACCTCGTCTACGTCGATCAGCAGTCCGACGATCTCCCGGTCGACGAGCCGATCGCGCTGCGTGGCAACGAGGCCGACTACCTCCGATCCATCGACGCGGCCCTGGGTCCGGTGTTGCGCGACCTCGCTCCGCCGCCCTCGAGCGCCCCCGAGAAGATCGAGAAGCCCGAGCCCGAGCCCGAGCCTGAAGACAAGAAGAAGGAGGAGGAAGAAGAGGACGCCGGCCCCTCCGGGCCGAGACCGAAGAACCAGGTGGGTAGCGCCATCTTCATCGCCGACCTCGGCCTGGAGTTCGGTGGCCGCTGGTTCGACTACTCCCAGCCAGTCACGGACAACCTGCGGCCCTACAGCGTCTTCGGGGCACCGATGATCGTGGTGGGTGCCGAGGTCTACCCGCTGGCAGGGACCAGTGTCCCCTTCCTCAAGGACCTCGGGATCACGCTGGGCTACGCCCGCGCGCTCGGTCTCAGCTCGGCCGAAGAAGGCGCCGAGGAGTCGGTCAGCACGACCTACCAGCGCTTCCACGTCGGCCTCCGCGAGCGCATTCACCTCGGCAAGACCCCCTCCTCCGCCATCCTGGGGGTCGGGGTCGGGCTGCGCCTGCAGTCGTTCACGTTCGACGGCTCCGAGGTCGACGGTCTGCTCCCGGACGTCTCCTACAGCGCCTTCCGCCTCGGCCTCGATCTGCGCGCCCCCGTGGGCCCGGTGGCGATCCTCGCCGGGTTCGACTTCTTCATCCCTCTGTCTTCCGGCGCAGTCTACGACGCCTTCACCGACGCGAGCGTCCTCGGCTTCGCGCTCGGCGGAGGCGTGGCCATCCCCATCGCAAGCGGCGTCGAGGCGCGCGTTCAGCTCGACTACGCGCGGTTCTTCTCCTCCTTCACACCGGTCCCCGGCGACACTTCCGTCGCTGGTGGCGCCCTGGATCAGTACCTCGGCATCCGGCTCGGCGCGGCATACGCCTACTAGCGGCCATGACGCCTCACGCGCGTCGCCGACGCGGGAGGCTCGAAGACCCGGAGGTCAGTGCGATGATTCATCGGACGGGGTGGCAGTGGATCATGGCGGTGCTCGCTCTCGGTGCAGGCATGGCCTCCCTGGGAGGCTGCGCGGGGACCCTGCCCATGGATGAGGGCTCCTACCAGGCCAGCGGTGGTGGCGGGGCGGGAGGCTCACCGGCGGGTGAAGGCGGCTCGGGTGGCGCGGCGGGCATGGGAGGCGCTGGCGGCCTCGCCGGCACGGGCGGCGGCGGCGGTGCGGGTGGCGGGGCAGATGCAGCCGGCGGGGCTGGAGGAGCCGGCGGGGCTGGCGGGGCTGGCGGCGCGCCTTGATGGCTTGATGACCAGGCGGGGCTGGTGGCCCGCCTTGATGACCGGGCGGGTGAGGTGCACGTAGCGAGCGCGTAGAACAGCCCGCTACCCCCGCGACGCGTTGGTCGGGGTGGTCTGCATGTCCACCGCAGGCAGCAGCGACGTCGCGAAGATCCCGATGCCGACGATGACGTTGTTCCACACCGTCATCGTCGAGATCGACGGCAGCACCCAGGCGCTCAGCACCGTCCAGACGCCGAGCGCGGTGTTCAGGTGCCGTGCAGAGGGTGCCCACAGCACCAGCACGGCGAAGGTCGTGGAGAGCACGCCGATCACCCAGGCATTGGTGAACTGCGCCTCGGTGTGTTGCCACAGGAACGCGGAGGCGAAGAGCCACAGCCCCAGCGCGATGTTCACGCCACGAGCCACTGTCATCTGTTCTCTCATGACCCCCTCTCTTTTCTGGTGGCATGTCTGCCCGAGGAGCGTCGCGGCGGCGGCCGGACCTCACGGCTGACGTCACGCGCAAGGCCTTGCGAACCCGGTGCCACCTCACACGCCTGCTCCCCCCCGGGGCCGGGAAACGTGGCCCGCTGGCGGTCGCGGAGTAGGCTGCGCCCATGCCGTGGCGGGCGCGCTCGTTCTGGATCGCTGCGGCGGCCGTCGCGTACGCCGCCTTTGCGGCCCTTCGCGCCTCGGGCGGACGGGGCCCCGCCTGGTTCGCGCTCACCGGCCTGCCCCTGCTGCTCGCGCTGGCATTCCGCCTCACGGCACCCCTCGTCGACCGGGGCCGTGCAGGCCAGGCCGGCCACGCGGGCGGAGCCGAGGACCGCATCGACCCTTCCGCGCGCAGCGCCGCCCGCGCCGCCGTGACCGGCGCTGCCCTCCTCCTCGCCACCCGCACCGGCCCCGCCTCCTCCTCGCTCCTCGCGCTCGGCAACCTCGGCGCGGCCATCGCCTCCATCGCGGCCCTCTGGTCCCTGTCACGCATGGCGGGTCTCGGCGGGCTCCTCCAGCCTCCTCCCACCGCGCGCCGCCTCGACGCCGCCGCGTTCGCCTCGCTCTTCTGGACCATCGCCGTCGCCCTCCCCGCGGCCGACGCGGTCATCCCGGAGCGCGCCATCGGCCTCGACCCCTCCGCGATCGCCTACGCCACCACCACCGCTGCGCTCGGCGCGCTCGCCATCATCGTGGTCGCCCTCGTCCGCGTCCGCATCGATCGCCGCCTGGAACTCGGCGTCGCCGACCGCACCGAAGCCGCGCTCCTGTTCACCCTCACCGCCCTCTCCATCGGCGTGCTCGCCGCGCTCGCCGGCGTGGCGCGGCCCGAGTCCCTGCTGCCTCTGACGAGCACCATCGCCTCGCTCTGCGTGGCGATCAGCGTCGTCTCCGGAAACCCCGCGGCCCTCTCCCGCGCCCTCCGGGTGACCCTCGCCCTCGCCGCGCTCGCCACCCCCGTCGCCCTGCTGGCTGTGTACATCGTGCACGACAGCCCCTTGCGCCTCGACGCCGCCGAGCGCACCCTCGTCGGCCTGCCCCGCACCCCCCTCGGCGCGGCCGTGTTCGTGGCCTGCGCCGCCTGCGCGATCGCCGGACTCTTCGCGCCCCGGCTCAGCCGCCGCTTCGCCCCTGAAGGAGCGCGCTGGCTGCGCGGCCTCGACGCTGCCGCCCGCGCCGCCCTCCACCCCGATCCCGACACCGCCATGGAGGCCGCGCTCCTCGCCCTCCGTGACCTCTGGGACGGCCGAGGCCCCGCGCGCCCCCTCCCGCGGCCCGGCCTCGCGGATCGCCCCCCGTCCCCCGTCGGCCCAGCGCTCTACCGCCTCGCGCCGCCGGAGCGCGTCACCGTCGATCTCGCCGGCTACGCCCACCGCGAGCGCACGGAGATCCCCCAGCGCCTCGTCACGCTCGCCGACGACGAACCCGAGGGCGTGCTCCGGATCGAGGTCCTCGAAGCCGCCCAGGTGCGCCGCGCGGAGGTGCGCCCCCTCCTCGCGTGGCTCGAAGAGCGCGGCATCGGCACGGTCGCCGCGGTACGCGACGCCATCGGCCCTGCGGGCGCCCTGGCCTTGCCGCGCGCGGGCCGGCGCGCCCCCATGACCCTCGAAGAGGTCGAGGGACTGCGCATGCTCGCCGACCGGCTCGGCGCCGTGCTCAGCGCCGCGGGCATGCTCGCCCGATCCCGCGAGCGCGAGATGGACATGCAGCGCAAGCTCACCCACGCGGAGACCGAATCCGACCGCCTCGCCCGCGAACTCGCCCACGGCGAAGCGCGCCGCCGCGGCATCGCCGAGCGCCTCGCCCGCCCCGCGCGCGTGGGCGCCTACAGCCCCGCCGCGCGCGCCGCCGTCGAGCACATCGAGCGGCTCAGCGTCGGCGGCCGCCCCGTCACCCTGCTCTCGGGGCCGGGCATCGACGCCGTCGCCTGGGCCTCGCTCGCCCACCTCGCCTCCCCCCGCTCCGGCGGCCCCTTCACCCTCGTCGACGGCACCGGCGGCGCCGAGCACACCCTCGCCCGGTGGCGCGACCCCGACACCTCTCCCGTGGAGACCGCGCGCGGCGGCACCCTCGTCGTCCTCGACGCCCACGTCCTCCCCGCCGACGTGCAGGACGAGATCGGCGCCTCCCTCCCCGACGACGTGGGCCTCGTGGTCTCCGTCCCTCAGACCCCCGACGTCCTCGTCGCTGCCGGCCAGATGGGTGAGCGCCTCGCCGATCGCCTCGGCGACCGCGCCGTCGCCCTCCCCACCCTGGCCGATCGTGGCGAGGACCTCCGCGCCCTCTCCCTGGAGCAGCTCGCGCGCCTCGGCACCCGGCTACGCGGCCGCCCCCTCGGCCTCGACCTCCATGCCCTCTCGCTCATCCTCGAGTACCCCTGGCCCGGCAACGACGCCGAGCTCGCCGCCGTGCTCCTGCGCGCCGTCCTCGTCACCGAAGGAGACGTGGTCGGCGTCCGCGAGCTGACCGCCATTGGCTTCCAGGCAGCCACCACGGCTCCCCTCACCTTCGACACGAGCGACCTCGCTCCGCCCGCCCCGCGCCGCCGCCGCTCCAGCAAGCGCGCCTGATCAGGCCACTTCGCCCCTGACCCCTTCGCCCTCGCCGCCCTCGCCCTCGCCCCCGCTCGCCCCGCCCTTCCGCGTCCGCTCGTGCTGGTGGAACAGCCGGTACAGCACCGGCAGCACCAGCAAGGTCAGCGTCGTCGAGGAGAGGATCCCCCCGATCACCACTGTCGCCAGGGGCCGCTGCACCTCCGATCCCGTGCCCGTCGCCAGGGCCATCGGCACGAACCCGAGCGCGGCCACCAGCGCCGTCATCAGCACCGCCCGCAGCCGCGCCGCCGACCCCTGGTGCACCGCCTCGTCGAGCGGCACCCCCTCGCGACGGCAGTTCTCGATGAACGTCACCATCACCAGCCCGTTGAGCACCGCCACCCCGGAGAGCGCGATGAACCCCACGGCCGCCGCGATCGAGATCGGCAGCCCCCGGATCCACAGCGCCATCACCCCGCCCGTGAGCGCGAGCGGTACCCCCGTGAAGATCAGCAGCGCGTTCTTCACCGTCCCGAAGGTTGCGTAGAGCAGCGTGAAGATCAGCCCGAGCGCCACCGGCACCACCAGCGCGAGCCGCGCTCGGGCCGTGAGCAAGTTCTCGAACTGCCCGCCCCACGCGATCCAGTACCCCGCCGGCAGCTTCACCTCGGCGTCGAGCCGCTCCTGCGCCTCGTCCACGAACCCCCCGAGATCGCGCCCCCGCACGTTGCACTGCACCACCACCCGCCGCTTGCCGTCCTCGTGGCTCACCTGGTTGGGCCCCTCCTCCAGCTTGATCGTCGCCAGCGCCCCGAGCGGCACGAACCCCGGCCGGCTGACGCGCCCCGCCCCCAGCTCCCCCCCGGCCTCCGCGTGCGCGTGCCCCCCCTCGCGTGCCGCCGGGAGCGGCACCGGCAGGTTCTCCAGCGCCCCCACGTCCCGCCGGATCGCGTCCGGCAACCGCAGCACCAGGTCGAACCGCCGGTCCCCCTCGAACACCTCGCCCGCGCTCACCCCGCCCACCGCGGCTTCCACGATCGACTGCACATCCGCGACGTTGATCCCGTAGCGCGCCACCGCCCGCCGGTTGATGTCGATGGTCAGCACCGGCAGCCCCGTCACCTGCTCCACCTTGAGATCGGCGACGCCGGGGATGGTCGCCAGCACCGCGCTCACCCGCTGCGCCTCCCGGATCATCACCTCCAGATCGTCGCCGAACACCTTCACGGCCACGTCGCTGCGCACCCCGCTGGTCAGCTCGTTGAACCGCAGCTCGATGGGCTGGCTGATCTCGTAGCTCTGGCCAGGCAGCGCTTCGAGCACCTCGGCCATCGCCTCTGCCAGCTCCTCCTGCGTCGTCGCCCGCGTCCACCCCTCGCGCGGCTTCAGCATCACGTACGTATCCGAGACGTTGGGCCCCATCGGATCCGTCGCCACCTCGGCCGTCCCCGTGCGCGCGAAGATCTCCGCCACCTCGTCGGGGAACCGCTCGCGCAGCGTGCGCTCCAGTTGCCCCTGCATGACCAGGCTCTGCGTCAGGCTGATCGACGGGATGCGCGCCGGCTGGATGGCCAGCGCCCCCTCGCTCAGCTTCGGCGCGAACTCGCTCCCGAGGCGCGTGGCCAGCACCCCCGACAGCGCCACGATCGCCGTGGCTCCCCCGAGCACCAGACCACGCCGCGCGAGCACCCAGTCGAGCGCCCGCTCGTAGCCCCGCCGCGCCCAGCGCAGCCCCCGGTTCTCCCGCTCGGTGATCTTGCCGCGCAGCACCAGCGCCACCAGCGCCGGGATCAGCGTCATCGACAGGACCGTCGCCCCCGCGAGCGCCAGCACCACCGTCGCGGCCATGGGCCGGAACATCTTCCCCTCGATCCCGGTGAGCGTCAGGATCGGCACGTACACGATGGCGATGATGATCTCCCCGAACAGCGTCGCCTTCCGCACCTCCTGCGACGCCTCGTAGGCCAGCGTCCGCCGCTCCTCGCCGGTGAGCACCCTGCCGAGCCGGTGCTGCTCCGCGGCGAACCTGCGCACGCAGTTCTCCACGATGATCACCGACCCGTCCACGATCAGCCCGAAGTCGAGCGCCCCGAGGCTCATCAGGTTGCCGCTGATCCCCCACACCCGCATCCCGCTCACCGCGATGAGCATCGACAGCGGGATCACCGCCGCCGCGATCAAGGCCGCCCGCACGTTCCCGAGCAGGAGCACCAGCACCAGGATCACCAGGCCGGCGCCTTCCAGCAGGCTCCGCGTCACCGTGCGCAGCGTCGCCTCGACCAGGTACGTCCGGTCGTACAGGGTCCGCACCGAGACCCCCTCCGGCAGCGACCGGTTCACCTCCGCGATGCGCGCGTCCACCCGCTGCGACACCACCCGGCTGTTCTCCCCGAGCAGCATGATCGCCGTGCCGATCACCGCCTCGCGCCCGCCCTCCGTCGCGGCCCCCGTGCGGAGATCCTGCCCCACCCCCACCTCGGCCACGTCCTGGATCCGGATCGGGATCCCATCGTGCTGCCCGACCACGATCTCCCGGATGTCGTCCTCGCCCTCCACCAGCCCCGTCGCCCGGATCAGGTACTGCTCCCCCTTGTGCTCGATGTACCCCCCGCCCGCGTTGGCGTTGTTCGCCGCGAGCGCCCCGAGCACGTCCCGGAACGACAGCCCGTACGAGAGGAGCCTCGCCGGATCGGGCGCCACCTGGAACAGGCGCTGGTAGCCGCCGATGGAGTTCACCTCCGTGACCCCCTTCACGGTGCGGAGCTGCGGCCTCACCACCCAGTCCTGCAGCGTGCGCAGATCCGTCAGCGTGTACGGCTGCCCGTCGGGCCGGAGCGCCCCCTCCTTCGCCTCCACCGACCACATGTAGATCTCGCCGAGCCCCGTCGCGATCGGCCCGATCTGCGGCTCCACCTTCCCGGGCGGCATCGCCGACTTCGCCGCCGCGAGCCGCTCGCTCACGAGCTGGCGCGCCCAGTAGATGTCGGTCCCGTCCTCGAAGACCACCGTCACCTGCGACAGCCCGTACCGCGACAGCGACCGCACCTGCGTGACGCGCGGCAGCCCCCCCATCGCCCACTCGATGGGGAAGCTGATCCGCCGCTCCACCTCCACGGGCGAGAGCGCCTCCACCGGCGTGTTGATCTGCACCTGCACGCTGGTGATGTCTGGCACCGCGTCGATGGGCAGGCGCCGGAAGTTGTGCACCCCGAGCGCCGCCACCGCGAGCGTCACCAGCACCACCGCCCAGCGGTGGCGCACCGAGAACGACAGAAGCTTCCCGAGCAGCGTGAACACCAGCGCCTCCGTCAGTGCTCGTGCGCGGCCCCGGATTTGCCCAGCTCCGCCTTGAGAACGAAGCTGTTCTTCCCGGCGTACCGGTCTCCTGCCTCGATGCCGGCGAGCACCTCGACCGTCTTGCCGCCGGTGCCGTCGGCCGACGTCCCCCGCCGCCCAATCCGCACCGGCCGCGCCTCGAACACCGCCCCGCCCTCCGGCGCGTCCCCCTCCTGCACGAACACCACGTCCTTGCCGTCGAGCCGCTGCACCGCCTCGTCCAGCACCGTCACCCGCGCCTCGATCTCGTTCACGCCGATGTCCGCCGTCGCGAAGAGCCCTGGCCTCCACGCCGGCCCCGGGTTCAGCAGCACCACCCGCGCGGTCGACGAGCGCGTCTGCTCATCGGCCACCTGGCTCAGGTAGGTGATCGTCCCCTCCGCCGCCTCCGCGATCCCCTCCGCGCGCACCCGCGCCACCTGCCCCACCCGCACCTGCGCCAGGTCCTTCGCGTACACCGTCACGTTCACCCAGATCGTCGACAGATCCGCGACCGTGAACGCCCGCGTGTCGCCCGTCAGCACCTCGCCCACCGTCGCGTGCCGCTCGATGATCGCCCCGTCGAGCGGCGCCATCAGCGCGTATCCCCCGTCCTTCGAGCGCCCCCCCGATCCCACCGAGAGCTTCTGCAGCGCGCTCCGGTGCTCGATCCGCGCCTCTGCGAGGGCCTGCTTCGCCGCGAGGAACTCCTTCTCGCTCGTCACCTTCTCCTGCCAGAGCGCCTCCTGCCGCTTGAAGCTCGTCTCCGCCAGTTCCAGCCGCTCCCGCGCCGTCAGCGCCTCCCGCTGTAGATCGGCCAGCTCCCGGCTGTCGAGCACCGCCAGGACCTCCCCCTTCTTCACCACGTCGCCGAGGTTCCGCTTCACCTCGCGCACCACCCCTGCCACCCGCGGCGTCACGTGCGCCACCCTGTCCGCGTTCAGCGCCACCTCGCCGGGCAAGGTCACCGTCACCGCGACCCGCCCTGGCCCTGCAGCGACCACCTCGACCCCCGCGTTCGCCACCATCGCCGGCTTGAGCACCACCCTCCCCTCCCCGTGCTCCTCCTCGCCGTGCCCGTGCTCGTCTTTCCCGTGCCCGTGCTCATCTTTCCCGTGCTCGTCTTTCCCGTGCTCGTCTTTCCCGTGCTCGTGCCCGTGCTCGTCCTCGCTGTGCCCTCCGTGCGCTGGCTCCCCGTGCACCGCGTGCTCCACCAGCACCGTCACCCCGGCCGTCACCGCCGCGATCCCCAGCACCCCCAGAACCAGCAGCGCGATCTTCCCCCGCGTCAGTTCCACCCTCGGCGCGCTGCTCATCGCGGCACCCTCCCCGACAGCACCAGGAGCTCGATCTTCGCGTTCGCGTGCGCATGCTCCGCCGCGAGCAGCGCGAGCTGCGCATCGAGCGCTTCCCGCCGCACCAGCAGCGCGCTGTAGGTGTCGCTCTCCCCGAGCTCGAAGGAGCGCTGCGCCAGCGCCGACGCCCGCTTCGCCAGCTCCGCCGTCGCCCCCAGCGCCTCGAGCGCCGCCCGCGTCGAGGTGTACCGCGCGTGGAGCTGCCGGATCTGCCCCGCTGCCCCTGTCCGCGCCACCGCGAGCCGTGCGTCGGCCACCTCCACCTCGGCCCGCGCCGCCGCCACCGCCGCCCGGTTCGCGTTCAGGAGCGGCAGCGGCGCCGACACCCCCACCATCCCGATGTGCGCCCCCTCGTCCAGCTCGTACTGCGCCGAGACGCTGAGCGACGACCACTTCGCGGCCTCCTCCCGCCCCACCCGCGCCCGCGCCGACACCGCCTGCGCCTGTGCTGCCCGCACGTCCGTGCGCGCCTCCGCCTCCCGCAGCAGCACCGCGAGTGCCGGGGGATCGTTCTCCGGCAGGAGCTGCCCCGACACCGTGGGCGCCTCGTCCGCGATGCCGAGCAGCGCCACCAGCACCGCCAGATCCGCGTCCCGCGCTCCTTCCGCCGTCACGGCGGCCGCCGCCTCTCGTGACGCTTGCAGCGTCGCCAGCGCCGCGTCCGTCTCCCGGATCTCACCGGCAGCGCGCCGCCGCTCCACCGTGGTGAGCAGCCCCTGCGCCAGCTCCCGACGCATGCGCGCGAGGCCGAGTTCCCGCTCGTCCCGCAGCACCTGCGCGTGCTGCAGGAGCACCGCCAGGAGCATCTTCCGCCCCGTATCGGCCCCGAGCGCCTCCGCCGCCTTGAGCGCACCTCCGGCCGCATCCACCCGTGCCGCGCGCTGCCCGCCCAGATCGAACGGGAACGACAGGCTCGCCGCGGCTGCGACGGGCACCCGTCCATCCGCGTTCACCCGCAGCCCTCCCGCCGCGGACAGCACCGGGTTGCTCAGCGAGAACACCCCCGCCGCCTCCCGCTCCGCCCGCGCCACGCCCACCTCCGCGCTCGCCGTCCGCACCGTGGGCGCGAGGCGCGACAGCGCGACCACCCGCGCCCGCGTCAGCACCTCCGCCGCGGCGACCGCCTCCGGCACGAGCAGCACCCACGCGACCAGCGCCGCCCGCACCCACGCGGCCCAGCGGCTGGTGAGCCCGATCCCCCCGGACGACCCCACAGCTCCCTTGCGTGCTCTGTGCACCTGTCCCTCGCCTGCCTGCCAGCGCCTGCCTGCCGGTGCCCCGCCGGTCCCGGCAAGCTCCACCCGCACCGGAGACCGGCACCCGACGAAACCCGAGGACCAGGCACACCCGGGAGCAGACATACACAGCCCCACAGCAACACCGGAGCCGAGCATGCCCAGCTTCCGCGCGGGCACCCTTGGTTACTACAACACTTTCACAACTGTTACATCGTTCGCCGGCAGGTGTCCACAGCAGCCCGCACGCCCCTATCCCCTGATCCGCACGTCCCATCCCTCCGTCTCCGCTCCACCTTTTGTAGACCTCGCGCCCCCTCCCCATGAGCCCCGAGGCAGAGCGGCTCTGTTCAAAGGAGAGGCAGCACACAGATCGGTCGCCTCCCAAGGACGAGACCTCGCGTCCCCGAGGACACGACGCCGAGGCCCTGAGCGCCGTTCATGGAGGCAGACACATGTAGGGAAGAGGAGGTAGCGACGCTGGCGGAGGCGTCCGTCGCGACCTCTTCGCCCCACGTACACCCTCGTGGCCGCGTGCTGCTCTTTCCTCGTCGGGCACCGCCTTCGTCACGCGCAGTTCCCCGGTGCTCAAACGATCCCTGAGCGAGCTGCCTCACCTCCCAGCACGCACGTCGAGCGTTTTGGAGGCACTCGAAAGCCTGCGGGCTGCGGTGTCAGCGGCTCCAAACAGTCACCCCGCTGTCACCGCCGTCCGGTACGCTGGAAACGATGACACCACCACGCAGGCACACGCCGCCGCATCCCATGCCGCGGCTCACGTTCGGCCTCGTACCCGCCACCGACGACGCCCGCACCCGGCTGCACCTCGCCGACTTTTGCACGCTGCTCGGAGACCTCGTCGGCACGGTGATCGCGCCTCACCGCGCGCCTTCGCCGAGCGCCCTCGCCTCGGCCGTCGCCGCGGGCAGGGTGCACCTCGCCTGGCTCTCGCCGACCCTGATGGTCACGAACCCCGGCCTGGCCTCGGTCGTGCCCCTCGTCAGCTCGGTCCGCGCCGGCGCGTCGCTCTACCACGCCTCCCTCTTCGTCGACGAGGCGTCGCCCTACACCTCCCTCGAGCAGCTCGCGGGGACGCGCGCCGCCTGGGTCGCCCCGAGCAGCGCCAGCGGCTACCTCTTCACGCGCGCCGCGCTGCGCCGCCGCGGCCTCGACCCGCGCCGGCTCTTCTCCTCCGAGGTCTTCCACGACACCCACGGCCGCGTCGCCGAAGCGGTGCTGCACGGCCGGGCCGACGTGGGCGCGACCTACGCGGTCTACGAGGCGTCGGACCCGCTCCGTCCGCTGGTCAGCGCCGGCTTCCTGGGCGTCGCCCCCGGCCGCAAGGCCCGCGTCCTCGACACCGCCGGCCCCATCCCCGCCGATCTCATCGCCGGTCTCTCCACGGTGCCCATCTTCGCCCGCTCCGCGCTCACCGTCGCCCTGCAGCGCATCGCCGATCACTCCTCCGCCAGCGAGCCCCTCCGCTCTCTCTTCGGCGTGGAGCGCTTCGCCCCCTTCGCCGCCGCCGACGCCCGCGCCCTGCGCACCCTCGTCGACCTCGGCCGCGACCCGTCTCCCTCCGCGTTCTCGCTCTGAATCTCCACGAGGGGCCTCGGTTTCCCCCTAGAGTGTCGTTCCCCAGGTTGGTTGGACCAAGGAGCGCACCATGCCCGCAGAGCAGTGCGATGTGATCGTCATCGGCGCCGGCCTCTCCGGCATGTGCGCCGCGCGCAAGCTCACCCAGCAAGGCCGCAGCGTCATCGTCCTTGAAGCGCAGTCGCGCACGGGCGGCAGGGCGCGCCACGAGGTCGTCGCGCTCGACAGCGGCGAGCACACCTTCGATCTCGGCGCCGCCTACCTCGGCACGAACCAGCTCGCCCTCATCCAGCTCTGCCGCGAGCTCGGCCTCCGCATCGACTTCGACGACCCCACCTCCGACGTCATCCCCGTGCGCGCCGAGGGCAGCGCCGTCTACTACCTCAACGGCGAGCGCACCCTCGCGTCCACCGAGGCGGCCCTCCCCTGGTCCGCCTTCAACCCCCTCTCCCTCTTCGGCATCTGGCGCATGCAGTTCCGCCTGGAGCGCTTCATCCAGGTGATGAGGAACCACGTCCACGACCCGTGGAACGCCCCCAACGCCGAGCGCTGGGACGACTGGTCGGTCGAGGACTTCCTGAAGAGCGACGTGTTCTTCACCCGCCTCGACGAGGACATGCTCCGCGTCGGGGTGCGCGCCGTCTGGTCCGTCGAGCCCGCCGAGATGTCGTTCCTCTACTTCCTCTGGTACGCCGCCACCGCCGGCAGCCTCGACACCCTCCTCGACAACCAGGGCAAGGACGCGGCGCAGGGCTTCTTCTTCCGGTACGGCGTGCACGACGTCTGCCAGCGCCTCGCCGCGCAGCTCGGCCCCGTCGTGCGCCTCGACCACCCGGTGATGCGCATCGCCCAGCACGACACCGGCGTCACCGTCACCACCCGCGCCGGCGCCGAGTTCCAGGCCCGCCGCGCCATCGTCGCCACGAGCCCCGCGGTCTCCTCCCGTATCGACTACGACCCCCCGCTCCCCCCCGACCGCATCCACCTCGCCCAGCGCTCCCCGCTCGGACGCACCATCAAGTGCTACGCGGTCTACGACGAGCCCTTCTGGTACCCCCGCTACTCCGGCCTCTCCATCGGCAACACCACCCCGCTCATCTGGACCATGGACTGCACGGTGCCCCCTCACCCTGCCTCCCTCATGGCCTTCGTCGTCGGCGATCACGCCGACGCCCTCGGCGGCCAGAGCGACGCCGAGGTGCAGCGCGCCGTCTGCGCCGCCCTCGTCGACACCTTCCAGGACGAGCGCTTCCGCACCCCGCGCCACTTCCTCTACAAGAACTGGAGCGCCGACCCCTGGTCCTGGGGCGGCCCCACCGGCGTCGCTCCCCCCGGCGCCCTCACCGCCTTCGGCCGCGCCCTCCGCCGCCCCTTCAACCGCATCCACTGGGCAGGCGCCGAGGCCGCCACCGCCTGGGTGGGCTACCTCGACGGCGCCGTGAGCGCCGGCTACGCCGCCGCCGATCAGGCCCTCACCGCGGGGCTTTAGGGGACGCGCGTCCCCTCGCCCCTCCGAGCAGGGACCTCAACCCGCCGAGGGCAGCTCCTGCAACCGACGCGCGAGGTACGCCCGCTCCTGCGCATTCGTCGCCAGCGCGAGCGCCGCGGCGTAAGCGTCCCTCGCCTCGTCCCAGCGTCCGACGCGGCGGAACAGATCCGCGCGCGCCGCCGGCAAGAGGTGGTAGCGCGCGAGCTCCGGGCGGAGCGCGAGCCTGTCGAGCCAGACCAGCCCTCGCTCCACCCCGTCCGCCATCGCCACGGCCACCGCCGCGTTGAGCTCCACCACCGGCGAGCGCTGCACCCGCAGGAGCGCGCAGTAGAGCGCCGCGATCTGCCGCCAGTCCGTCGCCTCCGGCGTCGCGGCCTGCGCGTGCAGCGCCGCGATCGCCGCCTGGATCTGGTAAGGCGCCGCCGCCAAGGCCGGCACCACGCCTCCCCGCGACGCCGCCCGCGTTGCTGACATGACCTGCCCCGCCGACGCTGCCTGCCCCGCCGACGCTGCCTGCCCCGCCGACACAGCCTGTCCCGCCGATGCTGCCCGCGCAGCGCCCCTCCGCAGCTCCATCGCCCGATCGAGGAGCGCGAGCCCCTCCGCGATGGCCGCCCGATCCCACCGCTTCCGATCCTGCTCCTCCAGCGTCACCAGCCCCCCGTCCGGCCCTGTCCGCGCCTCGCGCCGCCCGTCGTGCAGGAGCATCAACGCCGCGAGCCCCAGCACCTCTGGCTCCTCCGGGAGCAGCTCCACGAGGAGCCGCCCGAGCGACACCGCCTCCGCCGCGAGATCCCCGCGCACCAGCCCCTCCCCGGACGTCGCCACGTACCCCTCGTTGAACACCAGGTACACCACCGCGAGGACCCCCTCGATCCTCCCTGGCAGCGCCTCCGGTGCAGGCACCGCGTACGGGATCCGCGCCTCCCGGATCTTGCGCTTCGCACGCACGAGCCGCTGCGCCGTCGTCGCTTCGCTCTCCAGAAACGCCCGCGCGATCTCCCCCGTCGACAGCCCCGACAGCGTCCGCAGCGCGAGCGTCACCTGCGCCTCCCGCGACAGCGCCGGGTGGCAGCACGTGAAGATCAACCGCAGCCGATCGTCGGGCAGGTGCAGCGCATCGAGAAGCTCCTCGATGCCTTGCGCCTCCGGCGCCGCCACCTCCGGCAGCTCCTGGGCGACGAGCGGCCCGGCCCCCTCCCGCCGCACCAGGTTGTGCAGCCGGTTCTGCGCCGTGGTGGTGAGCCAGGCGGCTGGGCGCTCCGGCACGCCCTCCGTGGGCCACACCGCGAGCGCCTGCGCGAACGCATCCTGCAGCGCGTCCTGCGCGAGGTCGAAGTCCCCCCCGCACCGCCGGATCAGGCTCGCGAGGACCCGCCCCCCCTCCTGCCGGAACACCCGCTCGATCGTTGCTTTGGGTCGCACGTCACCCACGGAGCGCACGCCCCCCGGCGCGCATCGCCCGCGACCCTACCACGCGAGAGGCCCGGGCTGCCGCGCCACGGCGCGACGACCCAGACCCCTGCGTCGTTCACGGGACCGCCGCGCCACAGCGCGACGATCCCGCTGCGCCCTCGCTCAGCCCGAGAAGTCCATCACCGGCCGCACCTCGATGGATCCGATCGCCGCGCTCGGGCACTTCGCCGCCCACTTCAGCGCCGCCTCCAGGTCGGGAACCTCGACGATGTAGTAGCCGCCGAGCTGCTCCTTCGTCTCGGCGAACGGTCCATCGGTCGTCAGCGTTTTTCCCTCCCGGACGCGCACCGTGGTCGCCGTGGAGACCGGCTTCAACGCGTCCCCTCCGCGAAGCACGCCTGCCTTCGTCATCTCCTCCGTGTACGCCCTGTACTCCCCGAAGAGCTGCTGCGACTGCGCCTCCGGCATGCTCGCCCACACGGACTCGTCGTCATAGATGAGGATCATGTACTGCATCGGTGCATCGTCTCCTGGTTCCCAGCGCCCCACTGGCGCCGTCCCCTTCACGACAAACGAGAAGACCCCGGATCGACACACCCTCGATCCTTTTTTTCTGCTGCCGGCGAGACCTGTGTCCTTGACGACCCTTGCGGTATCCGTGCCTCGGTTACCATCCGTCACTGCGCCGCGGTGCCCGCGCCGCCTCACCGCGCCGCCTGCACCACCTCGCTCTTCGGGCCGAGCCCCTCGGTCACTTCGCGCAAGAACGCCTCGCACAGGGTCCGCGCCTCCTCGCAGTGCGCCGGCACCTCCGCCGTCGCCCGCGTCATCACCTCCAAGGCCTGCTCCCTGCCGTACCGCGCCAGGAGCCGGTACGCGAGCGCGCGCCCAGGCGCCGTGCCGATCACGCTCACCGTCGGGGCCGACCACGCAAACCCAGGGCTCCGTCGCCCCATCGTGGCGAGGTCAGTCAACGGAGTGCGCGTGAGCCAGAGCCGCACCGCATCCAGGTACTCCCCCTCGCTGACGCCCTGCACCCCACCCAGCATGTCCGTGAGCGTGACCCGACGCGCGTCGAGATGGACGTTCCGTACCTGCGGCCACGCCATGAGCCGCGACGGCGGCGGTTGCCCCCGGAAGCTCGCCCGCCCCGTCCACCACGAGACCGTGGTGTCGGTCCGCACGCACTCCAGGACCCGCGCAAACGTGGCATGCCGCGAGAGCGCCGCCTCCACCGTGCGCGGCGGGGGAATCCGCTCGCACAGCGCGACCACGCTGCCGAGGAGCCGGCGGTAACGTCCGCGGGTGAGCATGCCCCCCAGCTCATGGTTGGTGACCTGGAAGAGGTCGTTCAGCGCCGCACACAGCGCCCAGTCATACGAGGAGAGCTCTGGCAGGGTGTCCACCGGGGCGATGAGCCGGGCAATCCGCACCCGCGCCACGTCCACCTGCGAGCGAAGATCCGAGTCCACGATGGTCCGCCCAGCCCCCACGCTGAGCCCCAGCTCCACCCCGAGCGGCCTCACCGGCCGGATCGTTCCCCCCAGCACCAGCGGCGCCAGCACCCCGGCCGTCAGCTCCTCGAACCTCTCGGACACATACGCCAGACTGGCCATGGTACTGCGTACCCTCAATCAGGGGCCTCGCGGCCCCTACGCTCCCTTTGGTCGCTACCCTCTTTCTTGCAGAGTACAGCGCCGAGGACCAGGGACGAAGCTGCGAAGCGCATCGGAGGCCGGAGAGAGGCTGGCGCCGCTTCACAGGTAGCGCGTCCATCCCTCCGGATGGGCCGCTTTGTACCGGCCGTAGGCGACGCACGCCGGGTACACCGCCACCACGAACAGCAAGGTCGACAGGTACGTCGCCCCGAGCCCCGCCTTGCGCGACATCCCCAGCGCCCACGCCGCGAGGTGCAGCGCATGCACGTGGAGCACGTAGAAGAAGAGCGCCGTCTGCCCCAGCACCGCGAGCGGCCGCATCCACCGCGGCTCGCCCACGCGCCGCGCCAGCACGAAGAAGCCCGAGAGCGCGAGCGCCATCACCCCGAGCTCCAGGAGGAGGTACGAGAGGCTCGGCGGGTACTTGCTCACATGGAGCCAGTGCGCGAGCGAGCCATCGTCGCGCAGGAGCCGCATGTTGCCGTAGCCGTTCAGCCCCCGCACCACCGCGAACCCCGCGAGCGCCAGGGTGCCGGCTACCGCGAGCAACCGCGCCGGCCGTACTCCCCTCCCCGCCTCTTCCTTCTTGCCCAGCACCCGGCCGAACGCCCACCCCAGCATCATCACCGACAGCCACGGCAGCAGCGCGTAGGCGATGACCAGGGGCGGGAACCTCCCTCCGGTGATCAGCAGCGCTCCCGGCAACGTCGGCTGCCCACCGCCCAGCAGCAGCGAGAGGCCGGCCAGCGCCTCGCCGCCCAGCATCAGCGCCGCCGAGAGGCCCACGAGCCACGGCGTGGTCAGCCTGCGCAGCGCGGCCATGCACACCAGGCCCGCGCCGATGGCGTAGAGCACCTGGAAGAGGACCACGCCGGGCCGGGCGAAGATCCACGACATCCACACCACGTCGAGGAGGGCGATGAAGAGGCCGCGAGAGACGATGAAGCGGTCGACCTTCCCCGGGGCCTCTCCCTTCGCGAGCCGGCGCTCGACGCTGAGCGCGAGCACCGCGCCCGCGAGGAAGATGAAGGTCGGGGCGCAGAGGTGGGTCACCCAGCGGGTGAGGAACTGGTCGAGCGGGAGCGCCGCCCCCACCTTCCAGGACGCCACCGAGTCCGAGGAGATCTTTCCCGCGTTGAAGGCGCCCGAGGCGTGGTCGACGGTCATCAGCACCATCACCAGGCCGCGCATCCAGTCGAGGGGGACAAGGCGCGACATGCTGGCGACGCGGGCGGCGACGCTGGCCGACGGAGGCACGACCGACACCTGGGGCGGAGACCCCTCGGGCAGCGGTGACGAGGACACAGGGGAGGCAGCACCCATGGAGCGCCACGCTACAGGCGCATCCACCGGAGTGTCATGCCGCCGCTGCACGACGAGCTGGCCTTTTGCACCCGCCCCTGCCGGCTCAGCGCGCCTTCCATGCAGCTTCGGCCCCCGAACCTGAGGGATGGCCACGGCGCTTCCACTCTTCTAAGGTCGTGGCCACATCCTCCTGGGCCCTCCCATGCTGAAGCGCATCTACGCCGACAACTACAAGTGTCTCGTCAACTTCGAGTTCCACCCCCGGAGCGTCAACCTGCTGGTCGGCGGCAACGGCTCAGGCAAGAGCTGCGTCTTCCAGGTGCTCGAAGCGGTTCAGGACATCGTGGTGTTCGGTGAGGCCGTCGAGGAAAGGATCCCTGCTGCCAGCCTGACGAGGTGGGATTCACGCGACACCCAGCGCTTCGAGATCGACGTCGAGATCGACGAGGGGATGTACAGGTACGTGCTGGAGGTGGAGCAGAACAGAAAGATCAGCACGGCGTCGATTCAGCGCGAGCATGTCGACTTCAACGGGACGACACTGTTCAAGTACGAGGCGCGCCAGGTCCATCTCTACAATGACCAGGGCAAGCTCGGCACGAGCTTCCCTGCGGATCCCAGGCGCTCCTTCCTGGGCATTCTCGATGAGCGGCCTGAGAACCAGCGGCTCATGCGGTTCAAGAACATCATCGCCAGCTTCTGGGTGTTCCGTCTGAACCCGGCACGTATGACCGCCGTCAGCAAGAAGGAGGCTCACTGGCTGGAGCGCGACGGCAGCAACCTGGCCTACTGGTATCGCAACGCCTCGTCCGAAGATCCCGAAGCCATCGGCACGCTCAACCAGGACATGCGTGAGATCTTCGAGGACCTCCAGTCCTTCAGGTTCGTACCCACCGCCGGCTCTGCCAAGGAGCTCGTCGCGACCTTCGCCTCAGGTCAGGGTCAGCAGGGCAAATCCTACAACCTGTCCTTCGATGAGCTCTCCAGCGGTCAGCGCGAGATCTTCGCCCTCTATGCCATCCTCCGCCTCGCGGCACGCCGGGCAAGCGTTCTGTGTTTCGACGAGCCCGACAACTTCATCTCGCTCCGTGAGGTTCAGCCCTGGCTCGGCAAGCTCTCGGAGGTCGTCGAGGAGACCCGGAGCCAGCTCCTCATCATTTCGCATCACCCCGAGGTGATCGACTACCTCGCGCCCGGAGACGCCTTCAAGTTCGAGCGGCCCAGCGGAGACGTGGCCCGAGTGAGGCCGCTGCAGATCGATCTCGACGCTGGGTTGAAGGCTTCCGAAGCGATCGCCCGCGGATGGGATGAGGGGCAGACCTGACGCAGCACCCACGCGAGGACGACGAGCGAATTGCGCTCTGTGTGCCCACCTGGAGCATCGAGACGTGGTTCGCCTGGTTCAGCGGATCCGGTGACGTGGACGAGACAGCCTCCTACAAGCAACGCGCGGGGGCCATCACCCCGAGCGAGGCTGCCAGGAGCTGGTTCGAGAAGCCGCGTGCTGATGAAGGGGTGCATATCCCCTCTCTGCACGACGCGCGGCTGGAGATGCGCCGCCTCTCCCCCTGAAGACCATGGATTTTGTCACCCGCAATCGCCTCTGCCTTGGCCGAGGCGGCCTCGACCGCACCCGGTCCCTCGTTGACGAGAACGTTGGACCTCTCCCGACGACTGCTCGCCCGCGACCCCGCGCAGACGCAAGGCCAGCACGACCTCGCCCTTGCCCTCCTCCGCCAGGGCCAGCTTGCTGAGGCGCCCCCGCCGTCCCTGAGATGCGCTTTCCTGGTGGCGCGAGACATACCTCCCCCGGATTCCCCCCGAAGCGTCGCGTGTAGCTCTGGGGGGACCTGGGGGCGGATCCGCTCATCTCGGTCGATTCCTCTTCATCCGTTGAATTCGAGAACAGATCTGAGATGGCACCAATGCAGTAAGCCCTTAACCCATACGCTCCCTCCAGTGCCTTGACTTGATCGGTGAATCACTGAGAACGATCTGCATCTGTGAGGACCATCAAGCTCCTGCTCACGTCTGCGGGGCTCCTCGTCACGGCAGGCTGTTCCCAGGGGGAAGGGCACACCGACGCGTGCGAGGGGCCCTGCTGCGACGAGGCCTGTGATCCGTGCGCGAACGGCGCGTGCGACGACGACCTCGCGCTCGGCTGGGAACCACCTGTGCTCCTCTGGTGGGGCAGCAGCGCGGAGGAGGCGCCAGCATGCCCGGTGGAGGCACCGCAGGTGTTCTTCGAGGGCTTCAGCGGGCTCTCCACGAGGCAGAGCTGTCCGTCGTGCGCGTGCGGCCCGTCGGCGTGCGAGATGCCTCGGGTCGAGGCGTACAACGAGAACATGTGCAACGTGTACGAGGTGCCCGATCCGGAGATCATCCCCTTTCCGCTACCGGAGCACTGGGACGGGACGTGCGCGACGGCCGATCCGGTCATCGCGGCGGGCACGTACATGTCCGTTCACTTCTCGCGTACCGTTGCCACGCCATGCGCTGCGATCACCGGTCCAGAGCCGATGATCGCGGAGCACTCCTGGGAGACCCGCGGGCGCGCCTGTCATGCGCCGGGAGACGCCCGCCACGGAGGGCCGGTGGCCGAAGGGTTCGCGGCGTGCGTCTGGCGCCCGGAAGAGGATGCTCCAGCGTGCCCGGAGGCGTATCCGGAGCGGCATGCGTTCTCCGGGGGGGTCGAGGGCGCGCTCGGCTGCACGCCCTGCGCCTGCGGTGAGCCGCTCGGCGCGAAGTGCCAGGCCCTCGTGAGGGTGCACATCGCGCAGGGCTGCGCGGGCGATGCGCCAGGCATGCTGACAACCCTGGAGCACCCACAGTGCACGGGCTGGTCCGGGCCGAGCCCCATCACGCTCGGGAGCTTGAGAGCAACATGGCAGGTCAACGAGCCGGGTACCTGCACGGCCACCGGGGGCCAGGCGGTGGGCGCGCTGTCCGAGCGCGAAGCCATGACCTTCTGCTGTGCACGGCCAGGGTAGGTCCGTGAGGGCTGAGAGGATGGACAGCCTTGCCCAGGTGAGGGCTGGGCCATTTTGCATTGTGAACCCGTCACGCTCTTTTCCTCACGGAGAACAAATCCGAGAACAAATCCGAGATGGCACCAATGCAGCAGAACATCGGTGCATACACACCCTCCAGTGCCTTGACTTGATCGGTGAATCACTGAAAACGATCTGCACCTGTGATGACCATCAAGCTCCTGCTCACGTTCGCGGGGCTCCTCGTCACGGCAGGCTGCTCTCAGGGGGAAGGGCACACCGACGCGTGCGAGGGCCCCTGCTGCGACGAGGCCTGTGATCCGTGCGCGAACGGCGCGTGCGACGACGACGACCTCGCGCTCGGCTGGGAACCACCTGTGCTCCTCTGGTGGGGTAGCAGCGCGGAAGAGGCGCCAGCATGCCCGGTGGAGGCACCGCAGGTGTTCTTCGAGGGCTTCAGTGGGCTCTCCACGAGGCAGAGCTGTCCCTCGTGCGCGTGCGGCCCGTCAGCGTGCGAGATGCCTCGGGTCGAGGTCTACAACGAGAACATGTGCAACGTGTACGAGGTGCCCGATCCGGAGATCTTCTCCTTCCCGGTGCCAGAGGACTGGGACGGGACGTGCGTGACGCACCCGCCGATCGAGGCGGGGACGTACATGTCGATCCACTTCTCGCGCACCGTGGCGACCCCCTGCGCGCCCATCGCGGGCCCGGAGGCGGTGGTCGCGGAGCACGCCTGGGAGATGCAGGCGCGGGCCTGCCATGCGCCTGCGGCACCCGGGACCTCGGGGCGCCCCGGGAGAGGGATGCCCGTACCGGAGGGGTTCGAGAAGTGCGTGTCGCGCCCGGAAGCGGAGGCTCCCGAGTGTCCAGCGGCCTACCCGGAGCGGCGCGCGTTCTTCACGGGAACCGAGGGCGCACTCGGATGCGCGCCTTGCGCCTGCGGGGAGCCGCTCGGCGCGAACTGTCGGGCGCGCATCTACTGGCACTCGGAGCCGGAGTGCGCGGACCAGGGAATGCTGATGACAACCGGCCTGGATCACGAGCCTTGCCTCGGCTGGTCCGGGCCGAGCTGGGTGGACTTCACCAGCCTGCGGGGGACGTGGAAGAACAACGAGCCAGGCATCTGTACGGCCACGGGAGGTCAACCCACGGGGGAGCTTTCGGGGCGCGATCCCATGACCTTCTGCTGTGCGCCAGCCAGGTAGGGCGACGAGATCTGGTAAGCTGCCCCCCGTCGATGCTCTCCCCGTCCTCCAGAACGTGGCGAATCATGGGCTCCGGCGCGCTCCTCGCAGCGCTGTTCGTGGTCTCGTGCAGCACTGGACGCATCGATCTCTACACGTGCAGTGATCCCTGCTTGACCTGCGAGCGTCCCTGCGAGGGGTGCAACGGTGGGACGTGCGTGCCGGTGCCTGCCCTCGGCTGGCAAGGGCCCGTGCTGCTGTGGACGGGGACCGCAGACGCGGTGGCGCCAGCGTGCCCGGAGCAGGCGCCGGCGATGGTGTACGAAGGTCACGACGGCTTCAGGCACACGGGTGGGTGCCCTCCCTGCCTGTGCACGGGGGCAGCGTGTCAGGTGCCGAGCACCGTGGTGGTGCGCGAGGACGCGGCGTGCACGGGAGAAGAGCCGGGCCCGGACGATCACGCGCTCGCGCTGCCGCAGGGCTGGAATGGCGCGTGCGCGCCGGCAACGTCCATCCCTGGTGCGACGGGCTCGCTGGTCACGACGAGCACGAGCGTCGGCGCGTGCACGCCCCAGGTGGGCCCGGTGCCCGCCTCCGGCCCGTTCGCATGGGCGTTCTTCGCGCGCGCGTGCACCCGCGTGGGGGAGGCGGTGGCTTGCGAAGATGGAGGCCAGCAGTGCGCGCCAGAAGCCGAGGGCTTCCGGCACTGCGTCTTCAAGGATCGTGACGAGCCGGTATGCCCCGCGGGCTACCCGGAGCGGCGGGTGTTCTTCGGCGACGTGGACGGGGAGCTGGGCTGCACGGCGTGCACGTGCGGGCCTCCCGAGGGTGGGGTGTGCGATGCGCGGTTGACCGCCTTCTCCGACGAGGCATGCACCGACGAGCTCGCGAATGCTTCGGCCAGCCTCACGGAGGTCGCCTGCGCCGAGAACGTGGCCCCCGACGCGCTCGGGGGAATCGCGGTGACGTGGGAGGTCGAGACGGAAGGCACCTGCGAGCCCGGCGGGGGCCAGCCGACGGGCAAGATCACGCCCGCGCTCCCGTCGACCTTCTGCTGCGCGCCCTGAGTCCTCAGGCACGGGCGAGCGCGCCCGGAACAGGAGCAAGCGTCCCCGGAAGAAGCGGTTCCTGAGCAGGCGCGGGGGCGGGTATCGTCGCGGGATGCGCCATGGCTGCTGGGTGAGGGGCATCCGCCGGGGGGGGTTCTTGGCTGCGTCGCTGCGGGTCGCGGTTGCTGTGGGCGCTGGAGGTGCGGCGCTCACGGGGCTCGCAGGGCTCGCGGGGCTCGCGGGGCTCGCAGGGCTCGCGGGCTGCGCGGGCGAGGAGAAGGTGGCGCCGCTCGGGGAGACGGCGGAGCTCCGGTCGGGGGAGATCACGGTGCGGGTGGAGACGGGGGGGCGCACGGTGACGCTCTCGCGGGGGGACGCCACGCTGCTCCGGTTCGAGGCCGACGGGCTGGAGCTGGGGACCATGGCCACCGTCGACGACGAGACGAACTACGATCCGTACCGGATCTACGTGCCCAACGCGCTCTACACGCCGCAGGAGATCACCTGGCGGCAGGTGCAGGCGATGGCGGTGAAGGGCGAGGAGGAGGGGTCGCTCACGCTGGGGCTCTCGTACGGCGAGGGGATCGAGGCCACGCTGGTGGTGGAGGCGTCGCATGCGGGGGCGGTGAAGGCGCGGTGGTCGCTCGCGGGAGAGGCGCAGCCGCAGGGCGGGCCGCAGGTGGCGTACTACCGGCTGCGGGCGCACGCCGACGCGACCGAGGGGTTCTACGGGCTCGGGGAGTACTTCGACGCGGTGAGCCACCGGGGCAAGGTTCGGGCGATGCAGCTCGAGCTGCAGGCGGATCTGGAGAGCAGCTACAACGAGGCGCACGTGCCGGTGCCGCTGCTGATCGGGACGCGGGGGTGGGGGCTGTTCGTGGAGTCGGCGCTGCCCGGCGCGTTCGCGGTGGCGACGGAGGCGGACGAGGTGGTGGAGGCGGCCTTCGGGACGGGGATGTTCTCGGGCGAAGGGCTGACGTTTCATCTGTTCGGCGAGGCACACCCGCTCGATGTGACGCGCCACTACTACGAGGTGACTGGGTACCCGAAGCTGCCGGCGCGGTGGGCGCTCGGGCCGTGGATCTGGCGGGATGAGCACGACGATCAGGCGCAGGTGGTGTCCGACCTGGAGACGATCCGGGACCTGGATCTGGCGACGACGGGGTACTGGATCGACAGGCCCTACGCGACGGCGGAGGGGACGTTCGACTTCGAGGCGGCGCGGTTCCCGGACCCGGAGGCGATGATCGCGCACGCGCACGCGCTGGGGATGCGGATGGCGCTGTGGCACGTGCCCTACCTGGACGAGGAGAGCCCGGCCACGGCGGCGCTGCAGGCGGAGGCGGAGGCAGGCGGGTTCTGGCCGGAGGTGGTGGGGATCTGGCTGAACGACTGGGGGCGGCCCATCGACCTGTCGAAGCCGGAGGCGATGGCGTGGTGGCAGGCGCTGATCCGGCGCTACACGGAGATGGGGATCGAGGGGTTCAAGCTCGACTACGCGGAGGACATCGTGCCGGGGCTGAACACGGCGCGGAACCGGTGGGAGTTCGCCGACGGGAGCGACGAGCGGACGATGAAGAACCTGTACCAGCGGCTCTACCACCAGGCGTACGCGGAGACGCTGCCGGAGGACGGGGGGTTTCTGCTGTGCCGGTCGGGGATGTACGGGGATCAGGTGAACGGGCCGATCCTCTGGCCCGGCGATCTGGACGCGACGTTCAGCCTGCACGGGGAGCCGATCGGGGAGGACGGCGACGGGGCGGTGGGAGGGCTGCCGGCGTCGGTGGTGGCGGGGCTGTCGCTCGGTCCGTCGGGGTTCCCGTTCTACGGGGCCGACACGGGTGGCTACCGGCACTCGCCGCCCGACAAGGAGACGTTCACGCGCTGGTTCGAGCAGACGGCGCTGTCGACGGTGATGCAGGTGGGGACGAGCACGAACAACGTGGCCTGGGAGTTCAGCGCCGAGACGGGCTTCGACGCGGAGATGCTCGGCTGGTACCGGGAGTACACGCGGCTGCACCTGCGGCTGTTCCCGTACCTGTGGTCGTATGCGACGCGGCTCGCGGAGGACGGGCGCCCCATCCAGCGGGCGCTGGGTCTGGCGCACCCGGAGCTGGGGGAGCACCCGAGCGATACGTACCTGCTCGGCGACGCGCTGCTCGTGGCGCCGGTGGTGACGCGGGGCGCCCGGGAGCGGGAGGTGCTGCTGCCCGCAGGGCGCTGGATCGGGTGGTGGGACGGCGCGGTGCACGAGGGCGGGAAGAGGATCACGGTGGACGCGCCGCTCGGGGTGCTGCCGCTGTTCCTGCGCGAGGGGGGGATGGTGCCGATGCTGCGGCCGACGATCGATACGCTGGCGCCGACCAGCGATCCGGCGCGGGTGGACAGCTACGCGACGACGGCGGGCTTGCTGTACGCGCGGGTCGGGGCGGTGGCGAAGGACGCGACGGAGGAGGAGCGGAGGCTGGAGACGTTCACGCTGTTCGATGGAGGGGAGATCGGGCGGGCGCGGGGCGAGGGAGGGATGTCGGTGGCGTGGAAGCCAGGGGCAGAGCTGAAGGAAGGCGCGGTGCTGGAGGTGGTGGCGGTGGGCGCAGCGCCAGGCGCGGTGACGCGGGAGGGGGTGGCGCTGGACGAGGTGGCCAACGAGGCAGCGCTGGAGGGGGTGGCGGAGGGGTGGACCTACGTGGACCGGATGGGGGGGACGGTGGTGGTGAAGGTGGCGGCGGAGAGCGTGGTGGAGATCGAGGGGATGTGAGCGAGATGCGGCGGCGGGCACATGGGGTAAAGGAGTGGGCGTGACAGAGAACGAAGAGGCGCGATGTCCGGTTTTGTTCACTGAGGGCGCGAGCAAGGAACTCGCAGAGCTTGCACCGGCGGAAGCGTCCAAGGTCCGCGAATGGCTCGACGCGTTCTCGCGCAGTCCGAGGCGGAGAGAACTACACCGTGTGCCTCATCCTGGTACGCCGGTGTATCAGGGCAAGGTCGGGCGACACCGCGTGCTCCTCAGCCAGCCTTGGGACGTCAACATGATCGTAGTCTTGACGGTCAGAGCTGACGCCACGATCCCTGACGAGGACGAGATCAAGGCTTTGCTTCCGCCTTCACCCGATGACATGTCCTCGTCGCCGCCGAAGTCGGTGCTTGGATATCTTTCTGAGGTCGAAATCGAGAATCTCCGCTCCATTGTCTCCCTCCGCTGGACCGCAACCAGAGGTCCAGGATGGCATGTGATCCTCGGCGACAACGGCGCCGGCAAGAGTTCGTTCCTACGCTGTATCGCGCTGCTCCTCCTAATACCGGACGAACGTTCTGCTCTCCGGATTGACATGAAAAGCTGGATGCGCTGGGAAGCGGACCGGATGGCGCTTCGTGTTTCGGTAGCAGTCGCTCTACCGCGTAAAAACGGTCTACTTCCAACGGAGGCGGCGGAAGAAGATTGGAGCGAAGAGGAGTCCTCTTTGGTTCTCTCGGGCAACCTGCCTTCCAGATCCACAGGACGGAGTCGAATGCTCAGCGGCGTTTTCAGTGCCGGCTTCGGGCCTTTCCGGCGATTCACTGGAGGAGATCCAGAGTTTGAGCGTTCGTATAACGCCTACCCGCTTGTCGCTCGCCACAGCTCTCTCTTCGATGAGCGGGTGTCGATGACGGAGAGCCTCGTCTGGCTGAAAGAGCTTCAACGTAAGTCTCAAAAACAGCCTGACATCGCTAAACTCCTCGACCAGCTGATCACGTTCGTCAACCAGGAGGGCTTCCTCCCCAATGATGTCCAGCTCTCGAAGATCACTGAGGACGGAGTGTCGTTTGTCGATGCAAGCGGTGCAGAGATCCCCATTAGCGAGCTGAGTGATGGTTACCGTTCCGTCCTCAGCTTGACCTTGGAGTTGATCCGCCAGCTCGCGTCCCACTTCGGGGCAGGTAAGGTCTTTGATGCCAAGGCCGAGACCATCGTGTGCCCTGGACTTGTGCTCATCGACGAGGTCGACGCTCACCTGCACCCGAGCTGGCAGCGACGCATCGGGTTCTGGCTCCGCGAGCACTTTCCCTGGATCCAGTTCATCGTCACCACCCACAGCGTCCTCGTCTGCCAAGCAGCGGAGAAGGGATCCATCTTCCGGCTACCACAGCCCGGAACGGATGAAGAAGGCCGGATGGTCCGAGGCGTGGAGCTGGATCGGTTGCTGTACGGCGATCTGGTCGAGGCCTACGACACGGAAGCCATGGGCAGCATCGGCCGGTCTGAGAAGGCTTTCGACCTGCTGCGCCGGCTTGCAAACCTGAACCGGAAGGAGATCGAGGAGGGGCTCAACGGCGAGGAGCTTGCCGAGCAGACACGTCTGCGCGGGATCTTCCCGGCCGCCCACGAGGCGTCGTGATCCGCATTGGCGAGAGTGACCTGCCGCGCCAGGTGGCAGATATGCTCAAAACGAAGCAGGCCGCCCTCGATGAGATCACGGTTTACGAGCAGCGGGTCACGAAGGCGAAGACGGCATGGAAAAACCGGGACCACGATCGCTTCGCGCCTGTCCGTGAGGTTCTTCGGAACATGTGCGCCGGAAATAGTCGGTGCATGTACTGCGAGGACTCAGCCGCGGACGAGATCGAACATGTGCGGCCGAAGAGCCTCTACCCAGAGTAGACTTTCGTCTGGGAAAACTATCTGTTCGCGTGCGGTCGGTGCAACGGGGCGAAGAAAGATCAATTCGGAGTGCTCTCCGCAACGAGACGGCAGTTCGTGGATGTGACCCGCGGCCGCCGAGCGGCTGTCGTGCCACCGGAAGCAGGGCGGATGCTGCTGATCGATCCTCGCCGTGAGGACCCGCTGCGGTTTCTGCAGCTCGATCTGGTCTGGCCGTTCTGGTTCCACCCAAGAGCACAACGAAACTGCCTCGCGTTCGCGCGGGCCGCCTATACCATCGAGGTGCTCAAGCTGAACCATCGCGATACCCTCCTGAACGCACGAGAATCTGCTTACAGAAGCTACCGTGCGCATCTGACGGAGTACCTTGAAGCCCGTGATAAACGAGCTGCAACCGATCACCTCCAGCAGCTTGTTGATGCCTTCCAGAGGATGAACCAGCGCACGGTGTGGCACGAGATGCAGCGGCAGCAGGGCCAGATTGCCGAGCTACGTGCGCTGTTCGAGCGCGCTCCAGAGGCGCTCTCCTGGTGACCCGAAGAACCCCGGCGGCGCGGCTCAGCGGGTGAGGCGGCCCGGGTCGTCGGCGTCGGCGTTCGGGGAGGGCAAGGCGGGGGGGTCGGGGTCGCCGGCGAGGTCGCGGAGGGGGCGGATGCCGACGGAGGTGAGGACGACCTCGGGGAGGTCGGTGGCGAGGGCGGTGGTGAGGCCGGTGGAGTGGGCAGCGATGGGGGTCCACGCCTGGGCTTCGAGGAGGGCGTTTTCGAGGGAGACGAAGGCTTCCTGGGGGACGCCGACGGCGCGGCCGGTGCGGGCGATGAAGAGGACCTGGCCCGAGGGGGAGCCGAGGGCGCGGTGGAGGACGGCAGGGGCGACGGCAGGGACGGCGTCGTAGCCGGCAGGGATGTACAGGCCGGGGTGGATCTCGCGGAAGAACTCGCCGACAGGGATGTCTTCGATGCCGGTAGGGTTGCGGAGGAAGGCGCCCTCGGCGGTGAAGGCGACGCGGACCTTGCGCAGGGTGTCGGGGCCGAGGGCGTAGGCGATGCGCCGGAGCAAGGGCATGTGCTCGGTGCGGATCCAGGAGGCGGTGATGGCGCGCCAGGGCTCGGTGCTGGGGAGGAGGCGGAGCGCGAGGGAGACGGCGTCGGGCTGCACGGCGTCGGCGCTGGAGGGGGCGAGGCGGGCGTCGTCCTTGCGCAGCTCGACGCGGGCGAAGGCGGCGACGTCGCCGAAGGCAGGGAGGCGCGCGATGTCGAGGGGCTCGGCGCGGCCGCGGAAGAGGACGAGGCCGGCGTCGCTGAAGACAGGGCAGGCGCGGAGGTTGACAGGGTGGCGGTGGCCCATCTCGACGGCGGCGCCAGGCGCGGCGGGGACGAAGTAGCCAAGGCCGGGGGTGCTGGAGAGGAGCGGCACCATGCGCTCGGGGACGGTGTTGAGGCGGAAGAGGTAGCGGCGGACGGGGGCGTCGTCGAAGCTCGACTGGGGGGGCCACTCGACGAGGCCGACCTCGGCGTCGACGGCGCTGCGGACGAAGTAGTGGATGAGGGCCGGGCCGAGGCCGTACTCGGCGAGGATCCAGCGCGGTCCAGGCTCGCGGCCGGCGGTGGGATCGAGGTGGGGCTGGAGGCGCAGGAGGAGCGCGCGGAGGTCGACTTTGCGCTCGACCTCGTAGGTCTGGGAGAAGGTCGTGTGGTAGAGGGCGAGGGCGGCGTCGCCAGGGACGATCTGGGGGATGTCGTAGCCGAAGGGGGCGCCCGCGTCGCGGTACTGGACGTAGTGGCGGCTGGTGCCGGTGAAGGTGTAGCCGCCGGCGAGGCGCGCGACCTCGGCGACGCGGTCGAGGCGGTCGCTGCTCTCGGCGGCGCAGGTGAAGGCGACCTCGCGGGCGCCGAGCTTGGATCGGACGACCTCCACGACGAGCGAGCGGAGGATGTCGGAGAGGGAGCTCTGGCGGGTGTAGAGGGCGAGGAAGGCGACGAGCCGGTCGAGGGACGGCAGGAGCACGAGACCCTTGGCGCCGAGGGCGACGCCCTTGGCGTCGAGGCCGAGGCCGGGGGTGCGGAGCCGGGTCTGGTGGACTGCGACGCGGTCGAGCATCAGGAGGGCAGGTCGTCGAGCCGGGGGGCGTGAGCAGGCCCGGGCAGCGGCATCCTAGTACAGGGTCCGGGGTCGTGACCTGCTCTTTCTGAGAGCGGCAAATCCTGGCGTGAGGCGCGGGAACCGGCGTACTCTCTCGGCACCGATGGGCCTGGTTCGGTCGAAGTTCTGCGCAGCACCGTGATGTCGATGGAGGACGCCGGGAAGCTCGTCGCAGGCAGGTTCCGGCTGGAGCGCGAGGTCGGGCGCGGCAGCGTGGGGACCGTGTACCGGGCGTTCGACGAGATCACGCAGCGGTGCGTGGCGTTCAAGGTCATCAACGCGACCGGGGTGGACGAGGGGGAGCAGCTCAGGCTGTCGCGCGAGGGGCAGCTCCTGTCGGAGCTGGACCACCCGAGCATCGTGCGGGTGGTGGCGTTCGGGGCGCTGGAGGTGAGCGCACGGGATCCAGAGGGGCGGGCGCTGGAGGAGGGGGCAGCGTTCGTGGCCATGGAGTGGCTGGACGGGGAGGACCTGCAGGCGCGGCTGCGGGAAGGCCACATGAGCCTGCAGGAAGCCCTCAAGGTAGGGTGGCAGGTGGCCGGCGCGCTGGCAGCGGCGCACGAGGCGGGGGTCGTCCACCGGGACATCAAGCCGTCGAACATCATCGTGCTGAACGGGGCCCCGGGAGAGCCACCGCGGGCGAAGCTCGTGGACTTCGGGGTGGCGGTGGGGTCGACCGACGTGCTGCGCACCTCCGACAACGGCGTGGTGGGGACGCCGGCGTACATGGCCCCGGAGCAGGCGCGGGGGGACGCGACGGTTGACGTGCGCAGCGATCTGTACTCGCTCGGGGCGACGCTGTTCGAGCTGATCGCGGGGAGGCCGCCGCACATGGGGCCGACGTCGATCGCGACCCTGGTGCGGCTGGCGACGACGCCTGCGCCGCGGCTGTCGGAGCTGCTCCTCGACGTGCCGGCGGAGCTCGACGAGCTGATCTACGCGCTGCTCCTGGCAGACCGGGAGATGCGGCCGGCGTCGGCGCGGGAGGTGATGCGGAGGCTCGAGGAGATCGGCAGGGATCCGAACCTGAGGAGCCTGGCGCCCGCGCACACCACGGACCCGCCGGGGACGGTGGTGGGGACGCGGCTCGTCACCACCATTGTGGCGCTGCACGTGGCGAAGGGAGAAGCGCGTCAGGCGGAGATCGAGGCGCTGCGGGTGGTGGGCGCCGACGCGCTGCCGCTCGGGGTGGACTCGGTGGTGGCCCACCTCGGGGTGCGCAAGGCATACGGGCAGGAGGCGGCACAGGCGCTGGATCTGGCGCTGGCGCTGGCGGCGCGCGGGGGGCGCGTGGGGGTGGCGTCGGGGCGGATGCGGGTGGAGCGGACGCGGTCGGCGGGCGAGGTGGTGGACCGGGCCGTGGCGCTCGCGCGCGGCGCGGCGGAGGGGCGCACGGTGGCCGACGCGACGACGGTGGAGCTGGCGCGAGGGCACTTCCTGTTCGAGCCGCGGGTGCCGCAGCTCGGGGGCGCGTCGCGGCTGCCGGAGGCGCTGCAGCCCATGCCGCGCGGGGCGATGGTGGTGGTGGGGCACAGCTCGCGGCCGCGGGAGGGGCAGACGCCTTTCGTGGGGCGCGAGGCGGAGATCATCACCACGTTGTCGTCCTTCGAGCGGTGCGTGGAGGACCGGACGCCGGTGGTGGTGAGCGTGTCGGGGCCGCCGGGGATCGGCAAGAGCCGGCTCGCGCGCGAGCTGGTGATGCGGGTGGTGGAGCGGCAGGAGCGGCCGCGGGTGGTGCAGCTCCGGTGCGAGGCGTTCGGCAGGGCGCAGGTGCTCGGGGTGGCCGCCGATCTGCTGCGCGCGCTGATGGGGCTGCCGAAGGGGGCGTCGGTCGAGGCGGTGGAGGCGGCGGTGCGGAAGCGCAAGCTGCGCAACGACGATCAGGGGGTGCTGTCGCTCCTGCTCGCGAACCAGCCTTTCCCCGAGGAGGTGGACGTGCGGGGGGCGCGCGAGGCGCTCTACCTGTCGATGACCGAGCTGACGCTGGTGGAGGCGGAGAGGCCGTGCGTGCTGCTCGTCGAGGACGCGCAGTGGGCCGATCCGGAGAGCGTGGCGTGGCTCGACCACCTGCTCGGGCGGGCCGCAGGGCTCCCGCTGTTCCTGATGCTGATGGTGCGGCCGGCGTTCTGGCGGGAAGAGGGGCAGCGGTTCGTGGGGCGGGACCACGTGCGGGTCGAGCTGCGGCCGATGGCGAAGCGGGCCATGCGGGAGATCGCGCGGGCGGTGATCGGGGCGGCGTCGCGGTCGAGCCAGTCGCCAGCGTCGGCGATGGCCGCGATCGGGAGAGAGCCGCTCTCGCCGCAGGACGAGGCGCTGCTCGACAAGATCGCGCAGCAGGCGGCGGGATCGCCGCTCTTCGCGGAGGAGCTGGCGCGGGTCATCGCGGTCGGGAAGGACGCGGCGACGGCGCCGACGATCGAGGCGGCGATCCAGGTGAGCCTCGACGCGCTCGACGACACGACGCGGGAGGCGGTGATCCGGATGAGCGTGTTCGGGCTCTCGGTCTGGGACCGGGGGCTGAACGCGGTGGGGGTGCGGGAGCCCGAGGCGGGGCTGCGGCGCTCGGTGTCGGCGGAGCTGCTGGTGGAGCAGGGCAGCTCGCGGTTCCCGGGGACGCGGGAGTACCTGTTCAAGCACGCGCTCGTGCGGGACGTGGCGTACGCGTCGCTCGGGGACGAGCTGCGGCGAGAGCTGCACGCGCGGGCGGCGCGCTGGCTGTTCGCGATGGGCGAGGACAGCGCGACGGTGGCGCAGCACCTGGACCTCGGCGGGGAGCACGAGGAGGCGTCGGTGCACTGGGAGTCGGCGGCGCGGCGGGCGCTGACCACGAACGCGCTCCGGGACGCGGCGATGATGGCGGAGCGGGCGTACGTGTTCGCGACCGACAAGGTGTCGGCCTTCGGGCGCGCGGTGCTGCTGGAGCAGGCGCACAGCCGGCTCGACGCGCGGTCGAGCGAGCGTGAGGCGGGCATCCGCGCGATGAGCGAGAACGTGTACGACGAGGCGAGCGAGCTGCTCACGCTGGGGGCGCGGGCGCGCTACGACCAGGCGTGCGGCGTCGGAGGAGACCTGGAGGCGCGGCTCACCTCGGTGCGGGACAGGTCGCGGGCGCTCGGGCTGCTCGACGAGGAGGCGCAGTGCACGGCGTCGCTGGCGCACAGCCGGGCCTTCGCGGGGCAGCTCCAGCTCGCGGAGCAGGAGGCGGCGCGCTTGCTGGAGCTGTCCGAGCAGCGGGAGCTGGAGTGGGCCGCGGTGGACGCCTGGCAGACGCGGGCCGTGGTGCACCAGACGCGGGGCGAGGTGGCGGCAGCGCTGGAGGCGCGGAGGAACGCGGCGCGGGCGGCGCGGGCGGCAGGGCTGCAGGAGCGCGAGGCCGTGCTGACCATGAACGTGGGGTTCGCGCTGACCACGATGGGGGCCCGGCGCGAGGCGCTGCAGGAGGTGGAGAGCGGGATCGCGCGGGCGCAGGCCATCGGGAGCGCGGGGGCGGTGCGGACGGGGCAGATGATCCTGCTCTGCTGGACGTCGACGTTCGGGCCCGAGGCGTCGCTCGACGTGCTGCTCGCGGAGCCGCGGGCCACGGCCGACGAGGCGGCCGGGGGGATGTGGGTGGTGCGGGATCGAACGACGCTCGGGATCCTGTTCTACCGCGGGGTGGAGCTGCTCCGGGGCGACGACACGGGGCTTTCGCGGGCGCGGTCGCTGCTGAAGCTGACGACGGAGGCATACCGGTCGACCGACAACCGGGACGTGCTCCCGGTGGCGCTGGGGTTCTGGGCAGAGGCGGAGCGGCGGTTCGGGAAGGCGGAGCTGTCGGCAGAGCTGGCGCGCGAGGCGGCGAGCCTGGTGGACGCGGGGGCGCCGAGCTTGCTGAACGAGGCACCGATCTACCTGGCGCTCCACGATGCCTGCGTGGACCTCGGGGATCTGCAGGGGGCACGAGAGGCCGTGGAACGGGCGATGCAACCGCTGCGGCGGCGGTTGAAGGGGCTGGAGGGGACGCCGTATGCGCGGTCGTTCCTGCTCAGTTTGCCGCAGAACGCAGCGCTGCTGATGTCGGCGGAGACCTACGGGTGCATGCCGGCCGAGATCGAGGCGATGGTGGCGCGCGAGGGGTGAGCCGCGGGGGCTGCGGGGGTGGACCTCGCGCAGGGTGCGTGCGGGATCCGTGCGGGATGATTGAGAGAGGCGGTCGTCAGGGGCCGCAGTCGCCCCGCGAAGGGACGAGCGCGGGGCGGTCGGGAGAGGAAGGGTCGTCGGGGTCTTCCCTCTCGACGAGGCCTTCCACGAACCAGCACATGGTCTGAAGCTCCCCGGCGGAGGGAGCTTCGCCCGCGGCGAGACAGTCGGGGGTGCCGTCCTTGCCGGGGTCGCGCTGGCCCGTGGAGCAGAGTGGGCCGATGAAGGGGGTGGCTTCGCCGTTCTCGGCAGAGAGCTCCTCCAGGAGGGCGCTGATCTCCAGGGCGAGTTCGCCAGCGTCGAAGGCGGGGCCGAGGGCGAAGTTGACGGTGCTGCTCTGGGGGTTGAGGAGCATGCCGGGCTCGACGAGGGAGGCAGAGGGCCAGCGGGAGCGGTGCACGCCGTCGAGGAGGCGGGTGTAGAGGGGGCCCCAGCGCCAGAAGGTGGTGCCGAGGCAAGAAGGGGCGTCTGGAGGGCAGGCGTCCTCGGTGTTGTTGCCGATGGCCTTGGCAGTGGTGCCGGCATTGGCGACGGTGGTCACGGGGATGCCGTTGTCCGTCTGGTGGGCGATGACGTCGCACCCGCTGGCGAGGAGGGCTTCGGTGAGGACGCGCTCCTGGGTCCTGCCCTGGGGATCGGGGGGCAAGGTGTCGTGCCAGAAGCCGAGCCAGCGGATCTCGACGGTGGTATCCGGGGAGGCGCGCCGCGCGCCGGTGGTGAAGGCGTTGATGTAGCGGACGACGGCGGGGGTGGGGAGCGAGCCGAGCATGCCGAGGCGGTGCGTGGTGGAGCGACGGGCGGCGGCGTAGCCGGCCAGGTAAGCCGCCTGGTACATGCGGCCGTGGTAGGCGACGTGGTTCCCGGTGGTGGGCGGCGCGGCGTCGCAGGTGAGGAACTTCGTCTCGGGGTGCTCGAGCGCCTTGAGGGCGGCGACGTCGCGGAGGGTCGGCGAGGTGGCGACGATGAGGTGGAAGCCGCGGGCGATGAGGTCGTCGATGGCGCTCGCCGCATCGGCAGCGAGGAGCTTGCCGTAAGCCGCTTCGGTGACGAGGTACGGGAGGTCGAGGAGCGCGTCCTCTCGGCCGGTTTCGTGGGCCTGGGTCCACTGCTCGGAGGCTGGCTCGCCAGCGTGCACGAAGCCGACGCGGAGCGGGAGCTGGCAGAGGGCGGCGGAGGTGCAGGTGGCCGGCGCGGGGCAGTCGTCGGAGGTGGTGCAGGGAGAGGCGCAGACTTCGTCGATGCAGCGAGAGGCCTGGCAGTCGGTGTCCTCTTCGCAAGGGGCGCCAATGCCAGCGGCCGGGTCGCCGTCGAGGAGGAGATGACAGGCCGTCGTGGGGCCAAGGGCGAGGGCAGCGGCGAGGAGGAGAAGCGGGGCGCGCCAGCGAGAGAGAGAGGCCTTCGGCGCGCGCTCGGGTGTCGGGCGAGGGGAGGTCGGCGGAGGGCGCAATGAGGGCGCCGTCGGACGAGGCACGGGGGGGCATGCCGTCGGGGAGTGGGGGGGTGGCGTCATGTTCGGAGGGGACACGGGAGAAGCCCTGGGCCTGCGCACGGGAGCGACGGTCAGAAGGCGCCCGTGAGCCATGCGCCAGCAGGGCCAGCACCGAGGGAGAGGCGGGCAGCGCGGGGCGGGCGGCTGGCGTCGGGAGAGGGGCTGGTGAGGTGCAGGGCGAGGGTGACCCCGAAGCTGGCCGCGGTGGCCGCGAGGAGGATGTCGGTGGTGATGGACAGGGCGTCGACGCGCGCACCGAGCGCGCTCACCTCGGAGTCGGGAGGCGGGAGGCGGTTGGGGCCGGCGTAGGAGGCATCCTCGAACCGGGCGGCCGTCACCGCGGCGAGGACGCCCGTGACCGTGGCGGCGGTGGCGAGGGCGCCCGTGGTGAGCCAGCCGATCCAGAGGGAAGCGCGACGCTCGGGGGGGCCGGTGGGCCGCGGAGGAGAGGTCGGGGGTACGGGACGGGAAGGCGCCAGGGGGAGGGTCAGGGTGAGATCGAGGGACTGGCCTGCGGTCGCGTCCATGGAACGCTCGGTGGGGACGTGGCCCGGCTGCTCGGCGCGGAGGCGGTGCGCGCCGGGGTTGAGGTAGAGAGGGTCGCGGAGGGGGGCCGTGCCGGCAGGGAGGCCATCGAGGGACAGGGATGCACCGGGAGGGGCGTGGATGCGCGCCGAGGCGACCTGGGCGCGGAGGGAGGCGATCTCGGTGGTGACCTCGGCGTGGCGGGCAGGGTCGATGTCGGAGCCGCCCTCCTGGAGGTAGCGCTCGAAGGCGCGGAGGCTCCGGGCAGGGTCGCCGACGTGACGGCTGACCTGGCCGATGTTGTAGAGGATGCGGTACGTGGGGCTGAGATCGTAGGCGCGCTGGAAGGCGGTGAGGGCGTCGTCGAAGCGGCCGGCGGTGGTGAGGTCGAGGCCTTTGCGGAACTGCATGCGGGCCTGGTCCAGCGGGGAGTCCACGGTGGCGGGTTCGCTGGTGGACGGGGATGTCGCGCGCGTCGGCGCAGGGGTGGGCTGGGCAGCGGCGCGCGCGGGGAGCAACGCGAGCGCGGTGGCTGCCAGCAGGACGGCTGGTCGTCTCGCGGAGGTCATCGGGGTTTCTGCGAGGTGGACCAGGGGTCGGTGGCGTCGACCTTGGGTCCCGCCTGGGGCTGAGAGGAGGACGGCGCGGGAGACACGCCGGAGGGCGTGTGCGAGGAGGGCTGGTTCGGGGGCAGAGGTGGGCGTGGATCGCGCGTCGAGGAGGAGGCTGGGGTGGTGGGAAGGGGCGCGGAGGAGGACGCGGCGCCAGGGCTGGTCGCGGGATGCAGGGTCAGAGAGACGGCGATGTCACGGTCGAAGACCACGAGCTGAGCCGCGGGTGCATGGCCTTCGGCCGTGGCCTGAATGCGATGGCCGGTGCGGTCACGGGGGAAGCGGGCGACGAAGGGGTTGGCCGGCACGGGAACGCCGTCGAGAAGGATGCTGGCGCTGGCGGGGGTGACGTCGATGCGCAGCTCGACGAGAGCCGGTGAGAGGTCAGACGTGTGCCCGGGGACTGCGACCGAGGGATTGCTGCCGGGAGCCGCGAGGGACGAGGAGGAGGAGCGCAGGGATTGCATCGCGCCCGCGAGGACGGCGCCCACGGCGATGCCGCCGAGCAATACGGCCGCTGCGGCACCACCGCGGCCGAACCAGAACGCGCGGGCGGGGGCGCTCGCAACGGCCGTCGGGGCTGCCGAGCTGGCGACAGGAGACGTGGCCGCAGAGGTGTCGGCCGAGGGGGGGTCGGGATCGGGAGCTGGAGCTGGGCTGACGGAGATCAGAGACGTCTGAGGGGGTTCGCGGCGCTGGGAAGCCGAACGGGCGCGCCCCGAGGCGGGACCTGCGCGGTCATCGAGCATCGGCAGGGCTTCCGCGGTGTCCGCTTCGCGTTCCCTCGCGCGTCCGAGTTGCTCACCGATGAGGGCGCGGGCTTCCGCGCGACGGTCGGCGAAGGCGTCGGAGATGAGCTGGCCCATCTCGGCTGGGGTGGGCCTTCGTCCGAGGCTGCCGAGCAGTGCCTCGATGGCGTCGCGCATCTCCGCGGCGGTTGCTTGCCGCTGCGCAGGATCGAGCGCGAGGGCGCGCTCGGAGATCGCGATGAGCGGCTCCGGCACGTCAGGGCGGCGCTCTCGCAGGCGGGGCAGGTCACCGACAGCCATGCGCTGGAGGATCTGCATGTCGGAGAGGGGGCCCCAGAACCGGCCACAGGCTCCGAACTCCGAGAGGATGACGCCCGCTGCGAAGAGGTCGGCACGGCGGTCGACGGGCGCGCACAAGGCTTGCTCCGGGGCCATGTAGGAGACCTTGCCTTTGACCACGCCGGTGCTGGTGGCCTCCGCGGTGCGCGTCTGCCACTTGGCGATGCCGAAGTCGACCACCTTCACCTGTCCTTCGTAGGTCACGAGGATGTTGTGAGGGCTGACGTCACGGTGCACGACCTCCAGGGGTCGGCCGTCGAAATCGCACAGCTCGTGCGCGTGATGAAGCCCGGCGAGGGCATCCGAGAGGATGGCAAGGTACAGCGGCAGGTGTTGCTCGTAGCCGAGCCGCTGGACGATGCGATCCAGCGGCTGGCCTTCGAGATACTCCATGGTGAGGTAGGGCTCTTCGTCGGTGCTCCCGAGTTCGTAGGTCTGGACGAGGTTGGGATGGTTCAGGCGTGCGGCGATGCGTGCCTCGTCGAGGAACATGGTCACGCCGTCGGGGTCGGCAGCGACCGCTGCCTTCAGACGCTTGATGACCACGAGCTTCTCGAACCCCAGGGATGCCTGGAGGGTCGCCAGGTAGACGTCGGCCATGCCGCCCTGACCCAGCTTGGCGAGCAGGCGATACTTGCCGAATGCAGCAGCAGCAGATGCAGGTAGGCGGACGATCAAGGAGGGAAGCGCCTCCGGGAGCGATCGTCGATGACCTCTCGCGCATCGTCAAGGCGCACGAGACCCGAGGGGACGGCCATCACGGCGCGGGGGCATGAGCCTCGGGGTTGCTGCCGCGGCACCGCGCGGGCGCCCCGAGGGATCTGTGGGTTTCTGGGGGAAGCGCAGCGGAGGCGCCCGGTTGGACGACCTCCGCCAGGAGGGATCACTCGCCGATGGAGATGCCCAGCGTGTGGCGCAGGGCGAAGTACTGCTCGCTCGTGGCAAACACGAGCAGCTCCTTCAGCTTGTCCTGAGGCGGAAGGTCTCCCGGCTGCTGCGGCTCCGCAGCGAGGATCTTCCGCGCGATCTCCATGTCCGCGCAGAGCAGGAGACCTGCACGAGCGGCCGTGATGTCCACGCACTGGACCCAGCGCTTGATGTTCGCCTTCGCGCCTTCCGCGAGGAACTTCTTCACCACCATGCGCAATCCTTCGAGCTGCATGGGCTGCATGAACTGCCGGACCTGCTGCGCCGTGGCGATGATCTGCTTCTCGATGTCCGGAGGCACGGGGGTCTCCGGAGCGACCAGCTTCATGCCGGCGAACAGGAGCACCGTCAGCTCGGTGACCGTCGGGAAGAGCGTCTTGATGTAGTGCTCCCCGCGGTACATCGCCAGGTGCTTGCCGCAGATGAAGGTGAGCTCCTGGGGCGAGAAGCCGGTGAGGACCGTCTGCCCAGCCACGGACGCCGGTTGCGGGTTCGGAACGGCGACCAGGGCCCCCGGGACGTCGCTCCGTACATAGAGCAGCGGAGCGGGTAGACCGAGGACGTTCGCTGCCCAGCCGAAGGTGCGCGCGAAGGTGACCGTCGACGTCGCCGGATCCTGACGGAACCGCGCGTCGAGGACAGGGAGCTGCTTCTGCGCTTCGAGCGTCTTGATCTTCGCTTGCAGCGCCGCTCCGGCCAGCATCTCGAAGATCTTGCCGACGTAGAGGTTCTCTTCCTCGTGGAAGAGGTTCCGGATCCACTGCTCGTTGTCGAGCCGGCTCTTCGCCTGGATCAGGCCCTGGGGTCGGTAATCCTCGTAGTACTGCTGCTCCTCCGGATCGGCCTTGCGCAGGAAGGCCAGCGCTCCCGCGATGCACCAGGCAGGATCGTACTGCTTGCTGTCCGCGTAGAGCCGGTAGAGGCGCTTGTAGGGATCCACGCGCATCGGATCCAGCTTCACCATGGCCTGGTACTCGGCGATGGCTGCGTCGAGCTGCTCCGACTGCTCGTAGATCTCCGCGAGGATCAGGTGCTCCGTCATGTCCTCCGGCTTCAGCCGAGAGGCCATCTTGAAGGCTTCACCCGATGCCGTGCGATCGTTGAGGCGATCGCGGTAGATGAGACCGAGGGCGTGCCAGAGGTTGAACTCGAGGTCCGTGTTCCCCTTGCCCGCCACGCGGTGGAGCATCTTGCGGTAGGCGCGCTCGAGCTGCTTCCACTCCTTCATCGAGGTGAGGATCTTGTTGATCCGCTCGAAGGCCTCGAGGAAGCCGGGGTTCAGATCCAGCGCTTCGTTGAACAGCTCGACGGCGCGCATCTGGTCTTCGAGCTTGTCGCGATAGATCTGCGCCATCGTGAACAGGTACCGACTGCGCCTGTCCGGCTGCGGCTCGATGTCGGCGATCCTTTGCAAGGTCTCGACCATCTGCAGCCACTGACCCGTCTTCTGGTACTGCTGCAACAGCTTGTGCAGCAGCACGTGGTTCTGCGGCTCCAGATCGAGGGCTTCCTCCAGGGCCTCGACGCCCTTCGGGATGTTGTTCTCCTTGTCGATCCAGACGTCGGCGATCTCGTTGAGCATCTTGAAGCGCTCTGCGCCATCCATGATGCCGTCGAGGAGCTGACGGTTGTAATGGGCGACCTGCTTCCAGTCCTTGAGGCTCTCGTAGACCGCGACCATCGCCTGAAGCGTGGGCACGTGAGAAGGATCGATGCCGAGCGCCTTCTCGAAGTTGTTGATCGCCTGCTTGGCCTGGCCCTGGGCCTGCTTGATGGCGCCCAGCTTGTAGTAGATGGTCGTCCGCGTCTCGGTCTCCGACTCCTCCGTCGCGGCGAGCACCTTCTGGTAGTTCGTCAGCGCCGTGGGCCAGTCTTGCAGCTTGAACGTGACGTCCGCGAGGCCGCGGATGGCCTCCATGTCCGTCACGTTGAGCGTGTGCGCTGCCTGGTAAGCCTTGAGCGCCTGCTCGTTCTTGCCGCTCTTTTCGAGCACCGAACCGAAGGCCTTCTGGAGATCCAGTTGCTCGGTCCGGTCCCGCTTTCCGGACTTCCGGACCAGCATCTCTCCGAGGGGCTCCGCCTGCGCCCAGCGCTCGGTGGCGATGTACTCCTTGAAGAGGGGCATCGCCGCCTCCTCGTTGTCGGCGTCCGACTGCAGCGCCATCTCGTAGGCCTGCACCGCGAGGTCGTGCTCGTTGAGCATCTCCTCGCGCAGCTTGCCGAGCTCGACGAGCAGCTTGGCCCGGGCGCGCGGCGCCTCGGTGTACATCTGCTCCTGCTCGAGATACCGCGTCGCGCGATCCCAGTCCGCCGAGTCGTTCGCGATCGCCCGCAGGGAGGCGAGCGTCGGAAGGTGGCGAGGATCGAGATCGAGGGCCATCTCGAACCGCTCCTGCGCCTGCACCCGGTCTCCGAGCCCATCGAGCTGCTTACCGATGCGGTAGTACATCTCGACGCGCTGCTTGCCGTCCGGAGTCAGGTCGGCCACGCGCGACATGTAGTCGATGGCCTTCGAGGCTTCGTTCTGCTTCTCGTAGAGCTTCGCGAGCGCCTCGAGCGCAGGGATGTTCGCCTCATCCAGGTCGACGATGTTCAGGTAGGCATCGATCGCCCGATCGAGGTCCTGAACCTCCTCGGCATAGACCTTCGCCGTATGACCCCAGAGCTCGATCTTCTTCGCCCGATCGAGGGTGGCCTGGATGTGACGATCGTAGGTGTTGACGAGATCGAGCCACTGACGGAGGCGGCGGTAGCAGCGCTCCAGTGACTCGAGCGCGATCTCGTTGTTCGGATCGATCTCCACGACCTGCTCGAGCCGCGCTGCCGCGAGGTCGGGCTTGAGGAACTGCTCCTCCTGGATCCTGGCGATCTTCATCAGGACCTCGATGCGCTCGCGCTCCGTCGCGACGACATCGAGCTGCATCTCGAGCACGCGCACCAGCTCGGGCCACTGCTGGAGCGCGCCATAGACGCGCTCCAGACCGCGCATCGCGAGGAGGTTGCTGCCATCGATGTCGAGCACCTCTCGGTAAACGGCGCCCGCACGATCCGTCTGGCCGAGCGTGGTCTCGTAGAGGCCTCCGGTGCGGAGCTTGACCGCCGCGACGGCCTGAGGATCCGTGAGCGACTTCGCCTTGCGGAGCAGGATGTCGACGAGATCCGTCGGCTGATCCCGATCCGTGTAGATGCGCTCGAGGGCTTCGAGCGCAGGGAGGTGCAGTGAATCGACGTCGAGGGCGCGCTTGTAGAAGCCCATCCCCTGATCGACGTCGTTCATCTGCTTCTCAAGAACCTCGCCGAGCTCCGTCAGGATCTCTTTGCGATCGGTGTCGAGCACGGCGACGTTCAACGCGCTCGTGAGCGTCTGCCCTTGCGTCTGCCACTGGCCGGTCTTCTTGAAGAAGTTGGCCATCAGCCGCAGGACGGCGACGTTGTTCGGGTCCTTCTCAAGGACCTTCTGGTAGTACGGCTGGGCATACTCGGGGTGGCCCAGGTCCTCCGCGTACCATTTCGCGAGTCGCAGGCAGAGGGTGATGATCTGGCGCGCGTCCTGCTGCTGCTGGAGCCAGCCGTTGACGGTCTGCACGAGCTCGGGCCAGCGATTCGTCGCGGCAGCCATTCTCTCGAGGTAACGGACCGTGTCCATGTCCTCGAAATCCATCTCGAAGCCAGTCAGCAGCGCATCGAACGCCTGAGGCTTGTCATCGAGCTGCTCCTCGAAGACGCGCGCGACCTTGCGGAGGATGTCCGTCTTCTCGGGGATCTCGTCGCGCGTTTCGAGCCGCGCGAGATACAGCTCGATCAAAGGCTCCGCTCTGCCGGCGGCCGCATGCAGGCCCTCCAGCGCGAAGTACGCCTGATCGTGGGTAGGCTCGATCTCGAGGATCTTCTCGTAGGCGAGCGCTCCCTTGTCCTTCTCTCCGACCTGGTGCTCCCAGAGCGAGGCGATCTCGAGGTACTCGCGGACCCGATCGGCAGGCGCCTCGTAGGCGGCTGCGCGACCCATCTTGACCTCGATGACCTCCTCCCAGCGCTCTTCCGCTCTGAGGAGGTTCTCGAGCGCCGCCATCGCCTCGAAGTCGCGGGGGTCGACTTCGAGCAGCTTCCTCCAGGCGTCGATCGCATCGTAGGGCTGCTGGAGGGTGTGCTGATAGAGGGTGCCGAGCTCGCGGAAGAGGGCTACCAGGTTCTCCGCGGGCAGGGCGTCGCGGGCGCGATCCACCGTCTGGTGCAGCGCTCCCACGATCTCGTTGGCATCGCCTCGCTTGCGCCAGATGGCGGCGATCGCGTACAGCGCCTCGAGGTTGCTGTAGTCGATGTCGAGGACCCGGCTGTAGTCCTCGAGCGCCGAATCATCGCGGCCGAGCTGCTCGGTGAACAGCTTGGCGCGCCTGAGCAGGACCGCGACCCTGGTCTCGTCATCGATGGCATTGTCGTAATGGCGCTCGAGCACGTCACAGAGCTCGGCCCATTGACCCATGCGTTCGTACAGATTGGCCAGGGCGCCGAGCGCCTCGGGGTCCTCTCCACGAAGCTCGAGCACACGCTTCCAGGTCTCCACGGCGCCGGCGATGTCGTTCAACCGGTCTGCGAGGAGATGCGCGGTCTTGGCGAGGATGTCGGCCTGTTCCGTGTCTCCGAGGGCATTCTCCAGCTCACGCTGGAGCACGACCCTCAGGTTCGTCCAAGCCCCGGTGCTGGAGTAGATACGCTCGAGGGCCTGGATGGCCTGGTCATTGGTCTTGTCCAGCTCATCGAAGACCTGACGGAAGGCACGGATGGCCTCGTCGTTCTGAACCAGCCGCTCTTCATAGGTCTGACCGAGCCGCAGATAGAGCTCGACCAGCTCCGGCTCGTCCTGCGTCGCCCGGACCCGCTGCTCGAGAACGCTCGCGAGCTCGGGGTACTGCTCCATGGTGGTGTAGATGCGATCGAGGTTGGCGAGGGCCTCCGCCTCCAGCGGCTCCACACCGAGCACGTAGCGGTACGTCTCTTCTGCCTTCGCGACGTCGCCCAGCTCGTGCTCGAAGACTCTCGCCAAGCGCTTACCAATACTGGTCTGCACTTCCTTGTCAGCGGTATGCACCCCGAGCACGTCGGCGTATGCATTGGCCGCCAGCTCCCAGCCACCGTCGACCGAGCCTGCCAGCCTCTCCACTTCCTCGAGGGTCTTTTCGTCCTTCGGGTACTCCTTCAAGGCGCGTACGTAGACGCCGAGAGCGCCATCCATGGAGAGGAGCCGCTCCTCGTGCAGCTCGGCCTGGCGATAGTACATGGCCAAGCGGTCGCTCTGCTCTTTCTGATGAGCAAGCTCCGCTTCGTACACGCTGGCGAGCTTTTCCCATTCGCCTGCCGACTGATAGAGCGGCTCGAGGATCTCGCCGATCTCCATCTGCTTGATGCCCGAGGCGAAGAGCCCCTCGAGCGCTTCCAGCGTGGGAGTGTGCTCCGGCGCGGCGAGGAGCACCTCACGGTAAGCGGCGATCGCTTCCCCCAGATCGTTGAGCCGGGTCTGGTGAACCACGCCGAGGCGGTACTTGTACTCGAGGATTTCTTCTGGCGAGTCGCCCAGCTCGGCCTCGCGCACCAGGATCTCCACCAGATCACGCCACCGCTCCGTGGTCGTGAAGAGGCGATCGAGTGCCGACACCGCCGTCTTGTTCTCGGGCTCTACCTCCAGAACGCGGCGGTAGCGCGCGACGGCATTGTCGACGTCGTCCAGCTGGGTCTCGAAGATCTGAGCCAGCCGGATGCCCAGCTCGACGAACCTCGCAGAGTCGTCCGCGAGCCTGTTCAGCTCTGCATCGTAAAGCGCGGCAACGTCCTGCCAGCGGTTCACGATCATCGCGAGTCTCTCCAGATTCGAGAGGGACTCTTCATTGGATACGTCGACGGCCACTGCGCGCGCATAGGTCTCGAACGCGGTGACGTGGTCGCTGAGCATCTCCTCCGCGAGGCGCCCGATGCGGTGGAGCAGGTCCACCTTTGCATAGGGGTCCTCGGCGGCACGAACCTGGACCTCCAGGACGCTGATCAGCTTTTGCCACTCGCCAGAGGCGTCGTAGATCGGTTCGAGGACGAGGGCGGCGCCCAGCGGCTCCTTCGTTCCGTCCTTGATCACTTCCAGTGCTTTGAGCGCTGGCTCATGATCAGGCATCTGCTGCAGGAGGTCGCGATACAGATCGATCGCCCTGCTGACGTCGTCGAGGTGCTTCTCGTACAGCTCGGCGATTCGATACTGATAGCTGATGCTCTCGGCAGGATCGGTCGCGATCTCGGCCTCGTGCTGCAGCACGCTCAGCAGCTCGGGCCAGTTGCGCGACATCTGATAGAGCACGTCCAGGCGACCGAGGGCCTGCATGTCGTCAGGATCGATCTCCAGGACGCGCTGGTATGTATCGATGGCATTCTGGACGTCGTTGAGCTCGCGCTCGTAGACTGCGCCAATCTGGTAGTAGATTCGCTTCTTGTCTTCCGAATCCACGACCAGGTCGGCCTTGCTCTGATAGACGGCGAGCAGATCCGGCCAGCGGCTGAGCCCCAGGTAGAGCTTGATCAATGCGTCGACGGCGCGCAGGTCTTCGCTGTCGAGCTGGAGCACCTTGCCGTAGACGGCAATCGCTGCCTCATGGCGCTCGAGGACATCCTCCTCGATGGACGCTGCAGCGAAGAACGCGGCCTTCTTCTCGTTGATGTCGTCGAGGATCTCCGCCTTCAGCTGGAGGGTCTCCGAGAGCTCGCGATAACGTTCGGCGCTCCGGAAGATCCTCTCCAGCGACTCCGCAGCGTGGAGGTTCGACGGGTCGATCTCCAGGACGCGCCGGTAATGCCGGATGGCGCTGTCCATGTCGCCCAGGTCTTGCTCATAGACCTGAGCGCTCATCGTGTAGAGTGCGCTGGCCAGATCCGCTTCGGCCTCGGACGCTGCGAGCGTCTCGTAGACCGCCGCCAGATCCGCGAAGCGACCCGTGGCGCGCGCGAGCCTGTCGATGGAGCGCTGGGTGGACTCGGAACCGGAATCCTCCTTGAGCGCCCTCGCGTAGGTGTCGAACGCGGAGTTGAGGTCACCACCCGCCTCTTCGTAGAGGGTGGCAATCTGGTGCAGGAGGTCCACTCGCCGGGTGACATCGTCGCTCCGGCGCACCTGGATCTCGTGCACGCCAATGAGCTTCATGTAGTCGCCCGACTGGCGGTAGAGAGGCTCGAGAACCTCGGAGATCGCCAGCTCGTGCGCTGGCAGCTTCGCCAGCCTTTCGAGTTCGGCGAGGGCGTCGGCATTCGACGGCTGCCGATCGAGTACCTGGCTGTAGATGTCGATGGCCGAATCGACCATGTTCATCTTCGATTCACGCAGCGCCGCAAGCCGGAGCATGAGGCTGATCTGCTGCGCGTCATCTGTCGAAAGATTGAGCTGAGCTTCCAGGTTGTCGGCGAGCTCTTCCCACATCTCTTGCCTCTGGAAGAGGCTGTCGAGGGCGGTGAGCGCAGACAGGCTGGCCGGATCCTGTGTCAGGACCTCTCGGTAGGCGGAGATGGCTTCCTCCGGCTGACCGAGCCTGTGGTCATAGACTTCCGCCATCTGCGCGTAGAGGGACTCTCGCTCGGTCGCCTCCTGCGCCAGTTCGATGCGGCGTCGGTAGACTCCAATCAGGTCGTTCCACCGTTCCGTGCGACGATAGAGCGCGTCCATTGCAGCGAGCGCCTCGGCGTCAGCCGGATCGATGGACAGCACCCTGAGGTAGCCATTCGCGGCGTCGTCCACCTTGCCGAGCCGCTCGTGAATGCTGGCCAGGCGCATCCAGTACTCGCGGCTCAGGCGCGCATCACTCAGCGACTCCGCGATGTCACCGAAGATTCCGTCGAGGCGATCCCACGCATTCGCGCGGCCTGCGAGGTCCTCCAGCTCCGCGCGCGTGTCCGCGTGCGAGGGATCGTCACGCAGAGCACGGGCCTGGGCGTCGAAGGCTCGGTTCAGGTCCCCGAGGTTCTCTGCCGCAGTCTGGGCGACCTTCCGCAACAGAGAGACGCGCGCCGAGGAATCTGCTTCCGCCACGGCGAGGATCTCGAGTGCCTGAATCAGGCGTTCCCAGTCGCTCCTGCTCTCGTAGATGTCCTGGAGGATGGCTGCAGCCTCAGCCCTCAGGTTCTCGTTCTCGAGGAGGGCTTCCAGCGCCAGGCGTGCCGCGTCGTTGGCCGGATCGAGGAACAGGATCTCCCGGTAGTTCTCGAGAGCCCCGGAGGGATCACCGAGGTGCTTCTCGAGGGTGGTCCCGAGCCGAAGCTTGAGATCGACGAGGGCAGCTTCCGACTGCTCCAGCTCGATGCGCTTTCGCAGGACCTCGACGTAATCCTCCCACTGCTGTTGCTCACCGTAGAGCTTATCGAGCGCAGCGAGCGATTGCGCGTCCATGGGCTCATCGTCAATCACCTGGCGATAGGTGGCGATGGCCTGGGCAGGATCCTTCAGCTCGCCCACATAAAGCTCGGCGATGCCATAGAGGATCTGCTTGCGATCCAGCATGTCGTCGCTGAGCTCGAGCCGCCTCTGGTAGATGCCGAGGAGTTCCTGGAACCGGTTCGTCTCCCGGTAGAGACGTTCCAGAGCCGCGATCGCTGCGGCGTTCTCGCTGTCGACATCGTAGACGGCCCTGAACTGCGCGAGCGCATCATCGACGCGCTTCACCTCCTCCAGGAGGACGCGGCCGAGTCGAAGCCGCAAATCGATGCTCAGCGAGGTGTTCCCATCCGCTTCTGCATCGGCGACGACGGCAGAATAGGCAGAGATCAGCTCGTCCCACCCGGTCGTGATGCGAGACGCGCGCTCCACGTCCTCGATTGACCGCGCATCGTCAGGAGCGATCTTGAACGACGACAGGTATCGCTCGAATGCGCGCTGAGGCTCCTTGAGCTTCTGCTCGTAGAGCGCTGCGACTTCGCGATACAGGGCAAGCCGGGTAGCGTCGTCCTGATCGTGCAGCAGCTTGACTTCAATCGCGCTCGCGAGGCCCTTCGGGTTGTTCGCTTGGCTGTAAATGGGGATGAGCGCTTCGGCTGCGCCGAGGTGCGTCGGTTCGATCGAGAGGACCTTCTCGTAAGCACGCGCAGCGCGGTCGGGCTTCTGCTTCTGGACCAGGTAGAGCTCAGCGATCTTGATGAGCATCCCGATCTTGGCGCGGTCGTCGGTCTCTTTCGCTTCCTGAGCTTCGAGGACGCGAATGAACTCGTCCCACTTCCCGCTCTCGGCGTAGAAGACCTCGATGTCGTCCCAGCGACCCAGCTTGAGGTAGAGCTTCTTGAGAGCCTCCTGGGCCTTGCGATCCTGAGGGTTGAGGGCAATGAGCTGCCTCCAAGCCTCCACGGCCGCTTCGTCGTTGTTCAGGCGCTCTCCGTACAGAGCCCCGAGCTTGCCCAGGAGCTGCTGCTTCGCTGCGCTGTCGAAGGTGATGTCGACCTGCTGCCGCAAGGTCCGCGCCAGCGCCTCCCAGTCCTTGGCCCGCTCATGCAGGACGGCGAGGGCGTTGAGCGCCTCGGTGTTCTCGGGGTCGTTCTGGATGACCTCGTCCCAGAGCTCAATGCAGACCTCGGGCTTCTTGACCCGCTCCGTGGCCAGCTTGGCGATTTCGAGATACTTGGATGCACGGTCCAGCCCCTCGGGGAGTTGAGCGGCTTCCCGGCGCATCAACCCGATGAGCTTCTCCCAGTCGCGCCGCTTCTCGTAGCTCTGCCGGAGGAACTCGAGGGCTTGCGCGTGCTCGCCATCAATGGCCAGGATGGCCTCGTAGCACTTGACGGCTTCAGCGGCGTTCGAGAACTTCGTCGTGTACAGCTCAGCGGCTTTCTCGTAGCTGCTGATCTTCTCGTCACGATCGTCTGCGGTCTCGGCGATCTCAATGAGCGTCTTGACGTACTCATTGTATCGCTTCGCCTGCTCTTGCTTCTGAGCTTTCGAGCGAAGCTCGTCCAGCTTCGCAGCAGTCGCGGCAGCGGTATCGCCCGGGTCCTCGGCAATGCTTTCGCTCGCGCTGGGCGGAGCGTCTGGTGAAGGACTGCTCGGCGCACTGACGACCGCCGCGCTCGGCGCCTCCTCTGGTTCAGCGCGCAGAGCCGGCGCCGAGGGGGGCTCGGGAGCCGCTGCCGAGGGGGGCTCGGGAGCCGCTGCCGAGGGGGGCTCGGGAGCCGCTGCCGAGGGCGGCTCGGGAGCTGCTGCCGAGATGGGCGCGGGCGTGGGCGCGGCGACCTCGGCGACCGGCGCCGGAGCTGCCTGGGACGGCTCCTGGGGCGCAGGCGTCGCGGAAGTGCCAGTGATCTTTTCCCCGATCTGCGCCTCGAAGGCCTTCAGCGTCGGATGGTCCGGGGTGAGCTCAGCGAGCTGCTCGAACCACTTGCGGGCGCGAATGAGGTTGCCGAGCTGGCGCCACGCGACCGCACCAGCTTGCGCGACGACGAAGGGGGAAGCGCTCTTCTCGCCCTGCGTCTCCTCCGCCAGGCGCAGCACCCGTTCCCAGTTGCCTTCCTTGGTGCCCCAGACCTCTCGCAGGTAGGCGAATGCTGCTTCATTCTGGGGGTCGTGGGTGAGCGATTCTGCGAGGAGCTTCGCTCCCGCCTCCACGTTCTGGTGCCGGGTAGCCCAGCGGACACCGAACTTGAAGGCAGCGCCGGCGCGCGCTGGACCGCTCTTGTTGTCGAGGATCTTCCTCTGGAAATCGAGCAAGCTCTGATAGCGCTCTTCTTCCGTCAGCATCCCCTCGAACATGGAGGCGACCTGTTTGTCGGCTGGATCTGCGCCATAGGCGCTGGCGAGCAGGCTCTCGAGCCGCGACTTGTCGAACCGCTTCGCCAGGCGTGCCGCGCGGAGGTACAGCTCTCGCTTCTCCTCCGGCGTTGCAGCTTCCTCTGCCATCACGACGAGCGTATCCACGCGCTCGGACCAGGAAGACTCGTCGACCTGCATGTCCTCCAGGCGGGCACGAGCGCGCTCACTGGCTCCACCGGTCGCTGCGAGCGCCTTTGCGTAGCTCGACGTTGCGCGCTCGACATCACCGGCATCACAGAGGACATCGCCGAGCTCGATCAGCAGCAGCGAAGAGGGCTCACCTTCGGCAGCGTTCCTGAGCTCCAGTTCGAGGAGCTTCTGGACCATGTTGACCTTGCCGAGGTCCCAGTAGATGGCGCGCGCATGTGCCAGGGCGCCAATCAGTGCTGGATTCATCTTGTAAGCGTCTTGGAAGTGCTTGAGTGCCTTGACGGACTGCAAGAACTTCCCTTCGAGCACCTGCCCGAGTTGCAGATGAAATGACGCCTTCTTGGTCGCATCCGTTTCGGATGCGATCCCCTTCTCGAGCTCTTCAACGAGCCCGTGCCAGTCATGAATCGACTCGAGATGAACTAGACGCTGCTCAAGATCCATTGAATATCGACCTCGGCCCCGATCCACCAACGCGGTTTACAAGCTCTGTTACAACCAGCCTGAATCTCAACTACCCTGACCGCCGAGCTTCGCGAGGAGCGAATTCGACGTATCGCACTCGGTCTTGTAGATGGCTGCCTTGGAGCCTTTGCAAGCTCGGTTAGAGAAGCCCTTCAGCATCTGGATGGCCTCCTGCTTGCGAGGCGGCTCCAGCTTTGCGTACGTGCTCCCAAGGCTCCACAGAATGAGTACGGACTCGGGTCCCTCGGCAGGCGCTACCGCCTTCGCAGACTCGAGCTCGGCCACCATTCCCGCGAGATCGTTCCTCTCTTGCAGGACCTGCGCGAGGAGGTTGTGAATCCCGAAGAGGTACTTGTCACCTTGCTTCGCCATCGCCTTGGCTTCCTTGAGCACCTGCTCGGCCTCCTGCAGATAACCAAGCCGGATGTAGAGATCGGCGAGCTGTGAGTAGTACCGAATCTCCGAGGGGTTGTGCTCGATTGCCTTCGTGAAGTTCTCGAGCGCCTTCTGCTCGTCATCCGTCCACAGGTGGGCATTCCCGAGCTGTGAATAGCAATCCGCGAAGTTCGGGTCGTTCTCGATGCACTTCTGATAAGGCTCCTTGGCCTCGTCGTAGGAGATCGTCTTCTTCTTCGCCTGCTGCTCCAGGGCCCAGCCTCTTTCGAACCAGTAGTTCGCGAATTTGGGAGCGAGCTGCGTGGCGCGACTCAATGTGGAGGCGGTCTTGTCCCATTCCTCGCGCTTCTTGTAAGCCATGGCCAGCTTGTAGAAGATGCGATGGTTGCTCGGATCGAGCTTGGTGGCCTGGTCATACTTGTTCGCCGCGCCTTCGGGGTTGATCGAGACCTCCTTGTCGGCTTGGTTCGCAAGAATCACTGCCTCTTGCCTGTGCCGGCTGCACCCGGTCGCTCCCAGGCCCACTGCTGTCATCAGCCCGGCCATCATGACTGCTCGCAGCTTCATCAACTCTCTCCTTCTCAGACTCGCAAGGGCGGTCGCCGCGCCTCTCTGGCGTCCGCCGATATTCTCTCGCAGCGTGGTCTCAGGTAGGCCACGAGGATGCGCGTTCGCACATACCGTGAAATTTCGCCCCATGTGAATCTTCTTACCAAGGGCAAGAGCCTTCATGATGCTCTTGCCTCATGGCTTGGAGGCCTCTGATCGATGGACAGGTCCCGGCACGCACCTTTCGTCGACCTTCTGAGCGCAGTCTGGGGGGTGCCGTGACGCTTTCCTCTCACATGTGTCCTCGTCGCAAGAGGCCCTCGAAGCAGTGAAGGCACGGGTCGAAGAACTTATACGGGGCAGCGAGGATAGGCGGAGCCATGCGCAGAAGTCTAGGGTCAGATCCAACCGAACCGAGCCGCCCTCGGGGAGGCTCGCTCTGGGGGTCTCTCGCCATCATCAGCAAGCGCGCGTTCCCACCGCAGTTGCCCAGATCCGAGAGGTTGAGAGATCTCCAGCAACGATGAAGGGCTGCGGGGCAGAGACCGGACGAGGACGATGCGGACGCGGGACCAGCCAGGTGAACCGCCGAAGGAGGGGGCCGCAGCCATAGCATGCAGCAGCAAGCCCGACGGCTTCGACCTCCTGGGGAGATCATCCATCGCTATGACTTGCGACTCCCCACTCCCTCTTTCAGCATGACAATGGATCCGTGAATGATCCGCATGTGCCGAGCCATTGCGTGAACACTTCTCATTCAGGTCATTGAGAGGTGGAAGAGCACCCGGTCGGTGAATTCGACGCGTCGCGGGCGAGGTTCGCGGCTCTCACCGCACTCTGGGCGACGGCGCGCACGCTCCGTCGGAGCAGGAATGCACCGAGGGCTGACGGAGCTGAGAAGAACGCCTGCTGAGCAGCAGAAGGAATGACACGACCCCGGAGGCCACCCAGACCAACGGGAAGGCCCTCGGACGGGTCCAGGCCTGCGCTCGCAGTGAAAGTATCGGTGGGGAAGGTAATGCGCCAATGGCTCTCGCCTGCCGGCGCGAAGACTCGCCAGGGCACGCCTTAAGATGACGAGCCCTGGCGAACGGACTGCTTCTGTTTCGCCTACAGACCTCGTCCGGACTGGGACGAGGAATGGGTCACGTCGAGATCAGAGGTTCTCGACGGACTTGAGCATCTCGGGGATGAAGGAGATTCGGGGACGGATCAGGGTGGTCCGAACCGGCCCCGGTCGAACGCGGATGGTGGCGTCGTTCGGCCCGAATCCTCCTGCGCTGAGAGGATCGTCCGAGAACTCGTATCCGTATCCTTCATCCTTCTTCGGCGGGGTCTGCGCGTAAGCCTCAGCCGTTACCGTGACCATCAGGCCTACTGCAACCAATGAACCGATCAGGCGGGGCAAGGTGATCATGGAGGCTCTCCTACAGAAATCAGACTCTCACTGAGAAACTACGCCACTACGTCGAGATGTCACGCGACTTCGTCCCACCCGACGACTCTGAAGCAGAGACTACTGCGGTTCGCCGGTCGCTGCCGCAGCCGCTTCCTGCTCGGCGGCAAGCTGCTTGGCTTCAGCCTCGGCTTTCTTCTGCTCCTCGGCCGTCTGACGGTTGAACGCGATGATCTGATCGATCTCCTCGATGCGTTCCTTGGCACGCTTGGCCGCATCGCTGAACTCCGCAGCACTGCCCGCCTTCTGCACGAACTGACCGAAGAGCGTCTTTGCCTGGAGAAGGAAAGGCTCAGCCTCCTTACCTCCTGCCTTGGCCTTGTACTCCTGGGTCAAAATCGCTTCATTGTAGTAGGTCTCGGCGCGCTCGGGAGCGATCTTCTTTGCCGCTTCCAGCTCCGACCCGGCGGCAGAGACCATCTTGTCGAAGTTGCTGTCGTCGATCTGGCCACGCAGTGAGAGTGCCAGGCCCAGGTGGGCGTCGTAATCGTTGGGCCTGATCTTCAGCGCACCTCGATAGGCATCCTCGGCCTGCTTGAAGCCGCGGAACTGCATGTTCACGGCGGCGTAGTTCATCTGAGCTTCGAAGAACGACGGGTCCAGATTGCGTGCAGCGTTGAACGAGTTCACTGCATTGTTCAGGTTCCCGAGCTCGACGTAGATCATGCCGAAGGTGTTGAAGATCGGTGCATACTTCGGGTTCTTTCGAATGGCCTGGGAGCACACGAGGTGAGCGAGTTCGAGCGCCTGAGTCTCGACCTTCTTCTCCTTCGCGCCCGAGAGTGAGGCAGTGCGCTTACCGGCTGAACGACCTGCCTTCTGCTTCGCCGTCTCCAGGTAGTAGATCGCCAGCTGATTGAAGGCCGGCATGAACGCGTCATCCACCGCGAGGGCGCTCTGAATGTAGCGCTTCGCCCGCTGGAAATCGTTCGGACCGTCGTTGTCGGCGACGCTGTTGCCACGCCGCATGTAGAGGAGCGCCAGATGAACCAGCGCCTCCACGTTCTTGTACTGCGCGTCGACGACAGCCGCCTGCCTCATCTCCGAAATGGCTCGGTCGATGTCCTTCTCGCCAGAAGCCGCGAAGTTGTACAGCGCCACCTGCACGCGCGCCGGGTGGAACTTCGGATCCTTCTGAAGGACCTCTTCGAAGGCCTTCTTGGCATCCGCGTCCTTCTTGCAGCGCTGGTAGGCGAGGCCCACGTTGTAGAGGGCCTCCGAGAAGGTCTTGTCTCCCTGCTCCTTGGCTGCGGTCAGGAAGATGTCAGCCGTCGACTGACAGGTCGCCTCCGTCCAGTCATTGGCCTTGTCGTGCTGCGCAATCGCCTGCAGGCCAGACTTGAACTTGTTTGCGGCCTCGACGGAGACAGTATTCCCCTTGCTATCGGTGATTCCCTTGCCTGACGCATCCTTTGCAGGATTGGTGACAGCACTGCTTCCGCCGCAACCGACGGCAAGGGAACCAGCGAGGATGGCTGCGAACGCTACGAGCTTTCTCATGTTCATCCCCTCACTTCTTTCCTGACGCCGGAGCGCTGTCCGTCGTCTCCTTGGACGCGGGCGCAGCCTTGTCCTTGGCCGCGTCCTCCGGAGCGCTCGCCGCGACCTCGCGGTAGGGCGTGCCATCCAGATTCAGAGGCGCCGAACGCTCACTCAGACCCGAACTCATCCGAGAGGGCGAGCCCCTGAACTCGTCGATGAGGTGGAACTCGGACGGGTAGGTCTTCGAGAGCCACACCTCGCAGGTTCGCGAATACTCGTCGAAGTACTGATACTTGACCGAGTAGTTGAGGCAGGTCTTGTAGGCTGCCTTCGCCATCTGCTTCTGCGGCTCGCTCGCCTCGTCCAGGCTGTTGTAATAGGTCAACCGCAGCTCGTCCCAGGTGAGATCAGCGAGGCCCGGGATCGGACCGCTCTGCTTCCACTCCTTGGGAATGGGCGCAGCGCGGAACTCGGCGACGAACTTGCTCCACATCTGACCCACACGCGAACCGGAAGCGATAACCCACACCGGAGGAGGCTCGGGCTGGAGATTGACTACCTTGAGGTACTCCTTCTCCGTCTCCTCGATGGCGGCGCGCTTCTTCTTGACCCACTCCAGGACCTTCGTGTTGACGTGCTTGTTCACGTCTTCCTTGGTGCCGGAGCCCTTGTACTCGGGGAACTTGAGCTTCTCGACGTCCTTGCGCTTCTGCTCGGCGAAGAAGAAGTAGGATTCACCGACTGCGCCCAGCACCTTGCCCAGGCGGCGGGCCCGCTCCATCTCATCGCCACCGATCGTATCGAGCTTCTTCCGCGCGTCGTCGGGGCTCTTCCAGTAACCGCGGACCTTGTTGTACTCGGTCTGGGCCCCCGACGGGTTCTTGATCTGGATGTAGACCCGTCCCAGCATCGCGTGCGCTTGAACCTGCACGTCGAAGGTGGCATTGCGGTCGATCTGGGACATTGCGGACTGCAAGCGCTTCCGCGCGTTGTCCCAGTCTTCCTTGTCGATGTAGTGCGCACCAATCGCGAAGGCGATCTGCGCAGCCTGCGCGGGCTTCGCGCTTCCGTAGTTCCTGTTGAAGAGCTCCGCGTCCTTGATCGCCTCGGATTCCTGACCGAGACCCAGGCGGAGAACGACGGAGTCCTGAAGGGCCTCCGCGGCCTTGTCCATCTTGGGGTTTTCACGCGCGAAGCGCTCGTACCAGTTGGCCGCCTCGTCGTAGACGGCGATTGCCTGGTAGTTACCGCCGATCTCGTAGATGGCCTTCTTGGCGAGCTCGGTGTTGTTCAGGTTGTACTTCGGATCGATGAGGATCCGACGCGCAGCGATGGACTTCGCGATGAGGCGCGCTGCCTGGAAGGACCTGGCTGCGTTGTAGAGCACCTCCTCGGCGCGCTCGCAGGAAGGCTCCTTCGCCTCGCAGGCCTTCTCGCTGTATTTCTTCCACAGGTCCATGTAGGCCGTGGCAGCCTTCTCGTAGTCCTTCAGGGCCTCCACGCCGCCGGTCTTGTCACCCTTCGCGACGAGCTGCTCCGCACCAAGACGCTCGATGTCACGCTGGATGCGTGTCAGGATGCCGCACTGCTCGGCATTGTTCTTCTCCTTGCCGCCAGTGCAGTACTTCTCGATGAAGGTCGGGACGTCCTTCGCCATGTCCTCGTAGCAGGATGGGCGGGGCGGGTCGGAGTTCTGACCCAAGACGTTCAGAGATTCGAGATAGAGCTGCGCCGCATAGATGCCGACGTCCTTGTCGGAGTGGTTGATAGCCACGTCGCGGAAGGCAAGCGCGGCTTCCTCCCAGTGCTGGGATTCGAAGTACGTGCGGCCACGCGCGTACTTGACCTCCACATACTGCTCCTGAGCCTCCTTGTCGGTCTCGGGGGGCTTGATGTAGCAGATGTACCGATTGAAGGCGGTAATCATCCCCTTCTGCGAATCGGTGAACTCCTTCTTCTGGTACTTCGCCTTGTCGGCGGCCTTCTTGTCGGTCTTGCCGTTCGCCGAGGTGGGGAGATTGCCGCCGCCCTTGCGGTCCGAGCCGTCCTTGTGCTTCTCGGTGTAGATGTTCTGGTAGCAGAGCACCGACGCATAGGCGGCTTCCGCTGCCTGGGTCCCGTTGGGATCCTCGGCCACCACGGAGTCGAACGCGGGTCCGCACTTCTCCCAGTCCTTCTGGAAGTAGAGCAGATCGGCCATTGCGTACTTGATCTTGAAGATGTTCGGCCAGTCTTCCTTGATGATTCGCGGGAACTCGAATCGTGCAAACTGGTCCTGCTTGAAGTTGGTGACGACCTTGTCGTACAGCTGAGCCGCCAGCTGCATCGTCTTCTTGTCACCCGTCCCGCGCACCCCGCCGGAGCCCACAGCCTCGAGATGCCAGGCCATGGCGGTCTCGGTGATGACCCCTGCGGTGATGTTGGCGCACTTCAGCTTGTTGTCGGCAGGGTGGCCTTCCTTCTCGAACTGCTGATAGACCTCAAGCTGACGATTCAGCTCGGACATGATGTTGTCCTTGTTGCCGGACTTCATGGCGAGCGTCGCTTCCGTGATGTGCCCCTGGTACACGCAGTACTTGGGCCCCCGGTCGCGCTTCATCAGGTCCTGATAGAGATCGATGCCCTCGCGATAATGACCCGTGTCCAGGTAGTTCTGGCCCAGGTCGTCCATCATCTTGAAGGTCTTGTCGGAGCTGGTGCCGCTGTCTCCGCTGAGCGGGCGGAAGAAGTCGTGGGAGCGCTTCGGATCGCCCGCAAGCGCGTAGACAGGGATGATGTCACGGCGCGCCGCGATCGCGAGCTGGGCCGCGTTCGGTAGCTGAGCGTATTGCTGACCGTATTCGATGGTCTTCTTGAACTCGCTGATCGAGCGCGGGAAGTCACCCTGGTTCCAGTAGACGTAGCCCAGCTTGTAATGGGCATATCCCCAGACCTTGTTGTCGGGGGCCGGGTACTTCGTCACCTCGAGGTATGACTTCTCCGCAAGTGCCCATTTCGACGGATCGCCCTGGGCTTCGTTGAAGAACAACTCACCGAAGGCGAGGTAGGCGTTCGGGATGTACTTCGACTGCGGCCAGTTCTGGATCAGCTCGAAGTAAACCTTGCGCGCCTGATCGAGCTGCTGGGCCTGCTCATACTCGTAGGCGAGGTAGTAGAGGACCTCGTCCGTACAACCCGTGCTCTTGGCAGGATCGGCGGCGTTCGTCGCCTGGCACCACTTCGGGTACTGCGACTTCAACAGGGTGTAGTACTTGATGGCCGCCTGCCGGGCAGCGACCAGGATCTTGTCGGCCTTCGCCGACTCGTTCTTGAACGCAGCGGCGCCCTTGGGGTTCTTCCGCTTCGCCTCGTCGGCCTTGATGGCGTTCTCGGTCTTGTCGCGGAACGCTGCCGATTCCAGCTCGACGTAGCCCTCAGCCAGGCGGCGCATGAGCTTGGGCCGGTCTGCCGCGTTCTTCGGCGTGGATCCGAACAGACCTTCGAGGCCCTGGATCTCGGTCACCAGGAGGCTGCGCACCTTCGGTGCGAGGCGGCTCCTTCGCTCGTCGCGCTGAGCAGAGCTCTGCGAAGCCGACGGATTCGTCGGCTTCGTCAGGTCGTCGCGCTTCTTCAAATTCACTCCCTGGGGAGCGGATTTGAAGCTGACCTGAGGCTTCTTGCCCATCGTGACCTGGAGCTTGCCACCAGGACAGGCTGCGAGCGTATCCTTGGCCCCCTGCGAGACGCATGTGTCCGCTGCCTTTGCAGGGCTCGACGTGATTGCGCATGCGGCGATGGCTGCCACGCCTGCCACGGCGCGCAGCTTCATCAGCATGCCTTTGTTCAACTGCTTCTTCATCTCCGTCCCTCTGCTACGGCCCAACCATAGGAAACTGCGCAGACCAGTAGTTTAGACTCATTCATTGGTCGGCACTTTGCCGGGTGAACCCATTACTTGCTGCAACGGGATACGATGACCTGGCGATAGAAGCCGAGCTCGTCGCGCCAGTACTCGCCATTGAATGGCCAGAGAACGTGCTCCTCGTCCGGCTTCACGACGCCGTAGACCTGCGACTCCTCTTTCGAGAGCTGGCCGCTCACCACCTGCTGATCGAGTTTGTTTCTCTCGGCGGCGGTGATGTCGATGAGGATCTTCGACGAGTCGCGGAGGTGCTCATTGAGTTCGTCGAGGTAGCGCTGATACCTGTCCTTCGCGAGGGTACCGGCGTTTCGAACGGCCAGGTTGCGCGCGAAGTCCAGCGCGTCCGTGACGTCGGCGCCGACAGGCGAATTCCTGAAGCTGGCGGGTGCCTTCTTGAAGCGCCCTTCCTCCTCGTCGAGGACGCGCACGTACTCGATGTTGCGGAGGAGCTGCCGATCGGACAGCGCATTGGTGACGATGGGACGAACCGTCGGGGCCAGGTTCGCCTTGCCGGCGCGCACGTCCTTGAGGAACTGATAGAACTTCTCCTCGCTCTCCTCGCCCTTGAAGCGATTGAGGATAGTCTCCAGCTCCTTCTTGATCGGCTCGTACTTCTTCTTCATCCGAGCGACGACGGTGGTCGCATCCTCGTAGTTGCAGATGGTGAAGCGAATGACCGCCTTGAGGATGTCGGCTTCCGGATAGAAGGAGTTCGGGAAGTAGGGCGACTCGATGGTGTGGATGTTGCCGAGGGCCTGCGGGTACATGCCGGCCATGAAGTAGGCCCAGGACTGCTCGAACAGCGCGTCGAGCCAGTACTCGCTGGCGACGTCCACCCGGTTCCAGTACTTCACCGCAGCGGAGAGCTTGGTGGAGTCGATGGTGGGGATGTTGTTGTCGTCCAACCGGACCGACGCCGAGTAGTAGGTACGGGCCATCGAGAGGAAGGCCAGGTCGCGCATACGACCCTCTTCCTCGACGCCTTCCACGCCCTCGTCGAGCGCCTGGATGATCCGCTGGAATGCCTTGACCGCGGGCACCGACTTGCGGAGCTGCACGTACGAGATGCCGCTGAAGAACTGGCTCTGGACGTAGTAGGGGCTCTTGCTGTCGACCTTGTCGAACAGGCTGATGGCCTCTTCGTAGTTGCGGTTTCGGTACTTGTACCGACCGAGCATGTAGTTGAGCTGCCAGTAGAGATCCCTCTGCTGGGGATTGTTGAATCGGGCAACCTGCTCGGTCTTGTACTTGCCGACGCGCTCGATGATGTCAGCCGGCTCGGGGAGCTGAGTGGCGAGCTTCGAGAGCCAGAGGAGGGTCTCGTTGAACTTGAGGTGATTCGTCTTGTCGGCGACCTGCGAAAAGATTGCGTAGCTCGCCTGGTAGAACTGCAACCTATAGAGAGCGATCGCCAGGTGGTACTGGGCGATCTGCTTGTTGCCCTCGTCGTCTCCGGTGTCACCGTCGACGACGCGCTTCAGGATGAGCGCAGCCTCGCTCCAGCGCTCGGCGTCGAACAGACGCTTCGCCTGCGCGGCTTCCTCCGTCATCTGGCCGGCCGTCACGGGGCCCTCTTCCGCGGGAGCCCCTTCGTCAAGGTCGATCTCTTGCGGCTTCTCTTCGGCCGCCTTCTTGTCGCCTTTGCCTGCTTTGTCCGCAGCAGCAGCAGGGGCAGCCTTCTTCTGACCCTGCGCTTGCGCCTGCATGGGTGAGAAGAAGAGGGCAGAGGCCACAAGGCAGATACTCGCCAGCCGGTTCCGCATCGTCAGTTCCTCGCTTTCGGAGGCGTAAAGATCCGGGCCCCTCGCTCGACCAGGGTGGTGCCGCCCTGTGCGCCCCCTGTTGCTCCCCCGGCGCGTCTCCAGCACGTGCACGCCTGAATCACCGAGAGCCGACCTCGCTCAGAGCGAAAATGCCAACGAGAATCAACGGATACTTACGCGTGGCTGGGGATGGTAGTGACGCCCAGCTCGCCTTGTCAAGCTGTGCCGGTGCCGGGGCGGGTTCCCCTGCAGTGCTCGTGGAACACTTCTCGCCGCAGATCCTTGGAGGAGATCCCGGGGGGGAGATCCTCCGAGGGATCCGGGGGGCGCTCGCGGCGAAGAGAGGTTTTGACGCGGATCGAGCCGCGCCGCCTCACCTCGGAGGCAGCAGGGAAGCTGTGAATCCCGTAGCTTGGACGCATCCGGTTGTTGACGGTCCGGCGCTGGTTCGATAGCGTCCGACCGCTGACGTTGTGCCAGTAGCTCCCCACTGTGGGGCACCTGCTTGCCGCGTGAGCAGTCTAGATTGCGTGTGGAGGGGCGTTTCGCCGCCGAAGGAGCACGTTCTGATGACTCGTTCGATTTTGTCCGGCTTGCTCGGCCTCCTCAGCGTCGCCATTGTGGGAAGCCTTCCCCTAGCATGCCAGAGCGGTGGTGTCGGAGACCCCTGCACCCCAGAAGACGAGTACGATCCTGGGTTCGCGGGCTTCAAGGTCACCGAAGAGAACATCGAGTCCCGCTCGTTCCAGTGCCAGACGCGTATCTGCCTCGTGAATCACTTCCAGGGGCGTTCGAGCTGCCCCCTGGGCCAGACGGCGCGGATTGCTTGCAACCCCGAAGGGGCCTCGACCTGCGCTGAAGGAGAGACGTGCACGGAAGCAGCCACGTCAGCGCCTGTGTGTAACGTCAACGGGGACTGCGCGAGCGGCAACTGCGACACGGCCCTGGGTGTCTGCACCTGCAGCGAGGCGGCGCACTGCCCTGGAGCGGGAGCGGACCCGACCTGGTTCTGTCCCACGCCGGCCGAGGGTGAGCCGAGGGTGTGCAAGTCCTTCGTCTGCTTCAACCCCACCACGGGTTGCCAGAGCGCTGAAGGCACGGACAACGAAGGGAAGGCTTGCTGCGTTCCCGGCACGAACACCCCGGTGGCCTCTCCGGTCTGCGGTCAGTGCGAAAAGCGGAATGCCGAGAACGCTGTCTACTGCTCCTGCCGCTGCGGGGCTGCCGAGGGCACGAACAATCCCGAGGATGAGAACTTCAACTTCTGCGAGTGCCCCGATGGGTTCTCGTGCGAAGAGATCCGCGCCGACGTGGGCCTCGGCGATCCGCTGATCAGCGGCAAGTACTGCGTCAAGCTCGACACCCTGTACAACAGCTCGGATGCCCAGGGCTCGTGCGGTGCGGTCACCGGCAACAGCGACAACACCCAGGGTTGCGTGAGCGGGGTCTCCGAGTAGCTCCTCCCTCTCGGTCGCTCGCGTGAGCGAACCTCCTCCCCCGTCTGATCGACGTCCTTCGAGGACCCCCCAACAAGACATCGGGACCCGTGCCGAACTGCTGGTGGTTCGGCACCTGACCGTGCTCGGGCTCGAGATCCTGGGCGTCAACGTGCGTGTCGGTCGCTTCGAGATCGACATCGTCGCCCGCGAGGGCGAGGTGATCGTTGTCGTCGAAGTTCGGACCCGCGGCGCTGGCTCGTACGTGCGCGCGCTGGACAGCGTCACGCCGCAGAAGCGCATGCGCGTGAGGCGTGCTGGGACATGCCTCTGGCGTCAGCGATTCTCCCGGATGCCCGGGGTCGAGCGCATGCGCTTCGACATTGCCGCGGTCAGCTTCGGGCCGGATGGTCGTGTCGAGATCGAGCACGTCCGCGCGGCTTTCTGAGATCGAAGCCCCTGAGCGAGGCGCCTCGCGGGAGGTTTCTTCAGAGGTGGCGTGAGGAGGAGAGCCGTCCGGAGGTCGCGGAGACGCAGAGGCTCTCGGAGGTGGCGGGGCGTGTGTGGCGCGCGCGGCGCTGGTGTCTACGCTTCGAGCTGCTGGCGCATGTCGCTGCGCAGCTCCCTGAGCATGGCGACGCCCTCTTCGGGAGTGCGGGCCGCTCCGCTCTCGATCTTCTCAAGGATGGAGTCGACCTTGGCGATCTCTGCTTCCTGACGGGCACGGAGGTCGTCCACCATCTTCTCGAACGTGTCGAAGAAGTGCTGCAGCTCGTCGCCTTTGCGGAGCCTCTCCCGGACGATGAGCTGTCCTTCACCCACCTGGCGCAGGAGCCTCTTCATCTTGAAGATGGGTCCCGCGACCTTGTGCGTGAAGACGATGCCGGCCAGCCCGATGCCCACGACCAGCAGGGTGAGGATCACGACCAGGAGGCCCAGGAGCGTGCGCTGTTGCTGGGCGACCTCCTGTGCGTGGCGCTCAAGATCGATGGATTGCTGGGTGAGCCGAGCCGCTTCCCCCTTCAGCCGCTCCTGGTCGTCGTTGAGCTTGTCTTCCTTGCCCTTCGTGTCCTCCTCGAAGAGCTTCGCCAGCTCGGGGTAGTCCTTGTACTCCTTCGCGATGTTCATCTTGACGATGTCGCTCGCGATGCGGCTTTGCTCGATGGCCTGCTGGTGACGACGCACCGTCTCCTGCCCCTGCGCCACGGTCAGCTTGCCCTGAGTGACGGTGGCCTCGCTGTGCCGGATGATCTCCGAGCTCGTACGCCACAGGAGGACTCCCAGCGCGAGTGAGAGTGCGGCCGCGATGCCAGCGAGCATTCCGGCGTACTTGAGCTGGAAACGGCGATCGAGGAGATAGTTCCTGGCGCTACGATGGTACTGCGGTTGCGCGCCCGTGCGCGAAGGGTCACTCATGAGATCCTCTGCAGTTCAATGCTCATCGCCCGGCATCACAGGTCGAGCTGGTCACGAACAACGTACGAGATGGGTTGTGAGAGATCTATCGAGATAGCAGCTCACAACGAAGCAACCACCTTCTGGAACGTCTCGATGGCGTTCTCCACGCACATTTTCATGAGCACGTTCTCGCTCTCCTTGTCGGTCTTCGGCGTGTCGCTCTGCGTGAGCTTCGGAGCGAACTCTCCCTGCAGCGCCTTGCCCGGGTACGTCCACATGCTGACGCGGACAACCTGGGTGAGGTTGCCGCCGGCGTAGATGGGGGGCTCGACGGTGGCGATCAGGTAGAAGCCCTTGAGCTTCTTGCTTCCGTTCACGACTTTGCCGCCCTGCGCGAGCGTCTCTCCCTTGGGAGCGACGGCGTAGCCCGCCTTGGCGAGGACCTTCGACTGCATGGCGGCGCGCACCATCGGCTCGACCTCGGCCTCGGGGCGGCCGCTCTTGTTCGAGATCTCGATCGCGACGTAGAACTTCGTGTCCGGTCCAGGCGGCGCGGGGGCCGAGCCACCACCGGCTTTGATGGAGGCGATCGACTTCTGGATCTGCGCCTTCACGGAAGCGACGGACTCTTTGCTCTCCGCCTTCTGCAGGCAGGGCAAGCCAGAGGGCTTGCCGAGCTTGCCGAGGGCAGCGGCGACGGCGACCTTCACCGTGGTGTTGCTGTCACCCAGCGAATCGCACAGCGGCTTCACCGCCGCCTCGTCGCCAGACGCACCGAGCGCCAGCGCTGCCTGGGTCCGGACACGATCGTCAGTCCCTCGGAGCTGCTGCGCGAGCTGACTGACGTTCGCGGCTTTCTGAGCGAATGCACTCCCGGGGATGAGCATCGGCATCAGGGCGGCGAGTGACCACACGAACACGAGCACCGAACGTGACATTGGGCTCTCCAGCATACACAAGCGCTGTCCGCGACCAGCACCCCGATCATGCAGAACAGGTCTCGCCCTCCATGCACACATGCTCACACTCCTGGCTGGAATGGCACATACTCACCTGCTCCTCGCACGTCCCCAGGCGACTATGGGCCGGGGGTGCAGCAGACGACATGCTCATTGGACGCATCACCTCGACGTTGCTTCAACGCATGACATGAGCCGCGATGCTCACGGCCCGGACTCGCGCCCCGCCCCCTCCGAGCGCCGATCGGAGCTTCCCCCACCGCGCGTTCCGCCCGCAGTTTCCTGAGCGTTCTGGCGCTTCGGCCTTGACGTCCGTGACCTCGGGAGGAGGGCGCCGTCCCCTGCCCTGCACCGTGGGGAAAAGTATGCTCCCAGACGGAACGATGCGCGTGGCAAGGCTTCCTCTCGGCCGGGTGGATGACCAATACTGACGCCCATGCCGCCGAGAAGCTCAAGCACGCGACCGCGTGGTGGATGGTCGGCAGCGGCCGTCCTCCTCGCCGCGAGCGCGTGCGCCGGCCCTGCGTTCGGGCAGAGCCAGATGCGCGTGCACGTCAGGGGCACGTCGCAGCTCGAGGCGGTGGCGTGGTCGGAGGCGAGCAGCTTCACCACGAGGGGCACGCTGCTCGATGACGCGGGGCTTCCCATCGCCTGGGCGCCGCTCACGATCCAGGTCGCCAGCGGCAGCCGCGGGCGCGAGGTGCTGCCGGTCCCGACGAGCTGCACGCCTCCCTCGCGCGGGCACACGCAAGGGCCGCGCATCTCGGCCGGTGGGTATCTGGTCGAGACCAATGAGCGGGGGAGCTTCTGCGTGCGCGGTCGCGCGGATCTGGGGGGTGCGACGCTGCGCATCGAGTTCGCCGGGAGCAAGCTGTACGACGGGACGGAGCAGGTCTTTCGGGTCGAGACCACGAGGACGCCCCTCGTGGTGTCCGCGCTCCAGTTCAGCCCTGAAGTCGCCGAGGTGGATCTCGACCGCGAGGTGGTGCCGGTCGTCACGACGTTCCAGCTCGATCGGCGCGAGCCAGCCCATGTCGGTGTCGGGACGCCAGAGCTGCGCGAGGGGCTCACGATCCTCCTCGAAGACGAAGCTGGTCGCCGTCTGGGGAGCACAGTCACGGGTGGTGATGGCCGGGCGCGCTTCGACGTGAAGACGGCAGACCTCGCGGCCCCCGGGCAGGGAGAGCTGCGCGCGCGCTTCGAGGGGAACGAGGCGCTCAGCAAGGCGACCGCGACGCAGTCCATCGTGCGGCACGCGCAGGTGAGCCTCGCGCTCAGCCACCCCATCGAGGCGGGAGATCCGGAGGCGGGGATCCCCATCGATCTGGAGGTTCAGTCGTCCCGAGGCCCTGTGGAGGGCGGCGTCGTCGAGGCCTCGCGCGATGGCGAGCCGGTCGGGACGGCGATGGTCCGCGAGGGGCGTGCGCGGCTGCTCGCCGTGTTCACGTCGGATCGCGAGACGAGCTTGCCGCTCAGCGTGCGCTACGTGTCGGGGACTCCGTGGTGGCGCGCGGGGCAGTCCTTGAGTCTCCAGGTTCCCGTGCGAGGGCCAGGTGTCTGGCGTCAGGTGGCGATCGGTGCGCTGGTGCTCGCCGTCGCCGGGTGGATCCTCGGCGGCTGGCGCCGTGCTCCGAAGCCCGCAGAGCGCGCCGATGAGAAGAACAAGCCTGCCCTCCCGACAGGGAGAGCGGGTGTCAGCGTGGTCGAGACCAGCGATCAGGCCCGGGGCTGGAAGGGGCTGGTCACCGACGCTCACGAAGGCACGCCCATCGCTGGAGCCACGATCACCATCACCGTTCCCACCTTCGAGGGGACGGGTGAGGTGGCACGTGTGGTCACGGATCGAGGTGGTGAGTTCACGATGGATGCGGCGGTCGAGCGCGATGCGCGGCTGGTCGTCGAGGCACCTTTCCACAGCGCCCACGCGCAGGCGCTCCCTCCACCCAGCAGGTTGAGCATCACCCTGGTCACGCGGCGGCGCGCGCTGATCGAGCACCTTCTCCAGTGGGTGAAACGACAGGGGGCGCCCTTCGAGGGGCCACCCGAGCCCACACCGGGGCACGTCCGTCGCGTGGCGCGCCGGGTGGAAGAGACAGATACGGAGCGCTGGGCGGGTTCCATCGAGAAAGCTGCGTTCGGTCCAGAAGCTGTCGACGAGGAGCTGGAGAAGGAGATCAAAGGCGCCGAGCCGCGACGGCCTCCGCGGGGCGCTGGAGTCTGAGCGCCGGGGAGTCGGGGAGGCCGTCCGCCATGGCGGAGGAAGGTGGCGCGGGGTCGGGCACTTCGCCTTGGTGGTCGGGAGTTTTGTCGACGTGGTCGGGAGTTCCGGCGACGTGGTCGGGAGTTCCGGCGACGTGGTCGGGAGTCGGCGGGACGTGGTCGGGAGTTCTGGCGACGTGGTCGGGAGCTGGCGGGACGTGGTCGGGAGTTCCGGCGACGTGGTCGGGGGCTGGCGGGACGTGGTCGGGAGTTCCGGCGACGTGGTCGGGGGCTGGCGGGACGTGGTCGGGAGTTCCGGCGACGTGGTCGGGAGTTGCGCCTTTCTACTCGGGGCAGCCGATTTCTGGGTAGGAGGGGAGCGCGCGGGGGTCGGAACGGGGGGGCGCGCCCCGGCCACCTCGCCGGGTCAAGCCCGTCAAGGCGTCACCAGGCAGCGATGGATGCTGGAGCTTGAAGACGCGATGCCGCTGCGGGCCAGCGCCTTTGCCCAGGGGAGCCAGCGAAATCTCCGGTGGTCTGCAGGAAGCCCTGATCGCCTCCGCGAGGAGGTTCTTCGTCCCGGCGCCGTTGACGTACGTGGCGCGTCCCATATAGTCGGGCCGACGCCGGAGAACGCTCAACGTGGAACCTGCCTATATCGTCGCGATCGTCGTGGTGGTGATCGTAGCCGTCGCTGTCTTCCTCTTCACGCGGAAGAAGCCCGAGCTACCTGAGGCGCGGCAGGAGCAACCGCCGAAGCTCACTCCCCGCGAGGAGTCCAAGGCTCCTGCGCCTGCCGAGAAGAAGACGCGGGCGGAGCGCCAGGCCGAGAAGCCCAGCGCGGCGAAGCCCGCCGAGGCGCGGACCGAGGACAAGAAGCCTGCGAAGGCAGAGCCCAAGGCTGCCGAGGCCCCGGCGACCAAGCCCGCCGAGGAGGTGAAGGCTCCTGCCGAGAAGCCGGCAGAGCCACCTGCTGCCGACAAACCCGCTGTCGACAAGCCGGCTCCCGAGAAGGCTGCGGCCGAGAAACCGGCCGAGAAGCCGGCGGAGAAGGTCGCCGAGAAGCCGGCCGTCAAGCCTGCGCCCGCCAAGGCGCCGACCCCCCGGAAGCAGGACGTCGAGGGGCTGCGAAAAGGGCTGGGCAAGGTTCGCGAGAAGGAGGGCTTCTTCGGGCGCCTGCGGTCTCTGCTGGCCGGGAAGAAGGAGATCGATCCCTCCATCGTCGAGCAGATCGAGGAGGTGCTCCTCACGTCGGACGTCGGGGTGAAGACGACGGAGGAGCTGCTCCGTGACATCCGTGAGTCGCTCGGCCGGAAGGAGCTCGACGACGAAGGCAAGGTGTGGGACGCGCTGCGCGCTCAGGCGGCACGTATCCTGCGCATCCAGGGCGGTGGAGGGCTCCGCTTCACGAACAGCCCGACGGTGGTCATGGTGGTGGGGGTGAACGGCGTCGGCAAGACGACGACCATCGGGAAGCTCGCGACGCAGCTCAAGAACGACGGCAAGACGGTCGTTCTCGCTGCGGGTGACACCTTCCGCGCTGCTGCGGTGCAGCAACTCGCGGTGTGGGGCAAGCGGGTGGGCTGTGAGGTGGTGCGCGGCAAGGACGGGGCGAACCCTGGCGCCGTGATCTTCGATGCCATCCAGCGCGCCAAGGAAATAGGCGCTGATGTCGTACTCGCTGACACGGCGGGTAGACTCCACACGAAGACCAACTTGATGGACGAACTGACGAAGGTCGCGCGTACGATGACGAAGGCGCTCGATGGGGCTCCCCACGAGACGCTCCTGGTCCTCGACGCAACCAACGGTCAGAACGCGTTGCAGCAAGCCGCGATGTTCAAGGAAGTCCTGCCCCTCACCGGCATCGTCCTCACCAAGCTCGATGGGACGGCCAAGGGAGGGGTCATCCTGGGAATCGCGGCCGAGCACGGGGTGCCAGTGCGCTACATCGGCATCGGCGAGCGCGCGGAAGATCTGCGCGAGTTCGAGGTGGACGAGTTCGTGGAGGCGATGCTGGGCCGCCCTTCCAAGGCAGAGGAAGCTGCAGCTTGAGCACGGAAGGTCATCAATTCTCACTCGGCACGAGAAATGGCCTACTCTGGCATGCGTGTGTTGCTTCGGCAGGATGGGCTGGACCAACGGAAGATTTGGTTGTTGATCGCGCGATTTTTCACGTGATATAGTCCGTCCGGCTCGGCGCCACGCCGATTTGTTTAATGAATTCGCATAGTTAGGGAGCTGTTCACCTAGGCGATGAACGCCCAAACATCGCACGGACTGCGAAAGGGATGGCGATGAACCAGGCTCGCGTGGGGCTTTTCGTGGCGGCTGCGCTGCTGGCAGTGCCGCTCACAGCGTCGGCTCAGCAACCGCAACAACCAAAAGAGATCAACCTCGACGAGCCCGAGGCCCCAGAGGAGACGGAGACGCCGGCAGGTGCGCCGGTGGATGTGCCGACCGAGGAGGGGGATTCGGGTCTGGGTGATATCTGTAAGATCGATCCGGCAGCCTGTCCCTCGATTGACATGGACAAGGCGGCCGCCCGCGATCTCAAGGAAGAGGTGTACGCAGTGCAGCAGATTTATGCGCTGCGCCGTCACCGCTTCGAAGTGAATCCCTACTGGGCAGTCACCATGAATGACCAGTTTGCGGGTCACCCGGGGCCGGGTCTTGCCGTCAACTGGTACATCACCAACGTCCTCGCCGTCGGGGTCAACGGCAACTTCTATGCTGGATTGAATTCAGTCTCTGACTTCAATTTTCAGACCAGCCGTGCTGCGCGCGTCGGGCAGCCGATCACCGAGTATGCGTGGAACGCCAACGCCAACTTCACGTACGTCCCTGCGTACGGCAAGTTCGCTGGCTTCGGCGATTTCATCTTCCACTACGACTTCTACGTCGTGGGTGGTGTGGGTGCGATCTCGACGCGCCCCATCGCGGTCGTCGATCCCGACAACCGAACGTTCAACTTCGAGCCGAAGATCTCTTTCCGCCTCGGCGGTGGGTTGCGCATCTTCTTCAATCGCTGGTTCGCCGCGATGCTCGAGGTGAGCGACTACATCTTCTTCGACAAGCTCGAAAATCCGAGCATCCCCCAGGTGAGGGAACAAGCCCAGAACCCCGACACATGGTTGGCCGAGGGCACGAACTTCACGAACAACGTCCAAGCGCAGGTCGGTATCTCCATCTTCCTGCCGTTCACGTGGGAGTACCGGCTGCCGAAGTAGGGCTGCGGGCGCAGGGAAAGTTAGGGATGGTTCAGCCAACGACGGGGAAGGCATGATGCGTCGATTCGTCCAAGGCCTTTGCAGCGCGCTCGCGGCGCTGTCTGGCTGTGCACTACTGATGGCGACCTCGCCGGCGGAGGCGCAGGAAATCCAGCTGACGGGTCCTCTCGCCGGCGCACCGGCAGTGCGCAAGTTGCGGCTGTATCGTGAAGGGCGTCTGGAACTCAGCCCGAGCGTTTCATTCACGCTCCTGGATGAGTACCAGCGCACGATCATGCCGGGTTTGCGCGCGACCTATCACTTCACGGACTGGCTCGGCGTTGGCGTGTGGGGAGGCTACGGCATCCAGTACACGACCAACCTCACCGACGAACTCCAGGAGAAGGCGATTGATAACCGTGACTGCAGCAACCGCGGGTTCGACAAGGCCTGCAGGCTGACTGCGGGCAACCTGACCCGAGGCAATCTCGCGGAAGATCAGCTGGGCAGGATGCAGTGGGTCGCGGCGCCGCAGCTCACGTTCATTCCGTTCCGCGGAAAGCTCGCGCTGTTCGCGGAACTCTTCGTCGACACCGACGTGAACATCTTCGTGGGACCGGCATTCGTCGGCCTGCAGGAGCGCAGGGAGTGCGGTCCTTCGGGCACCGCATGCTCCGATCCCGAAAGCTTCCAGCTCGAGAGTCGGCTCGCAGTCGCCCCCACCTTTGGTCTCGGGTTGAACTTCTACCCGACCAGCTTCTTCGGGTTCGGCGTGGAGTACCGCGGGCTGCCCTTCGCGTGGAACACGTCCGGGTTCGACAACTACGGCGGAGGGCCGAACCAGGACTTCCCCGACACGGCGGTGAACGGCGACGATCGCCAGTTCTTCTTCAACAGCCTGCTGACCCTGAATCTCACCTTCTTCCTGCCGACCAAGGTAAAGATTCAGGATTAGAATCAAGGAAGGCCCCTGTGGCGGCAAATGCTGCCACAGGTGGTGCTATCCTGACCTTCTCGCGCGGAGACCGCGGCGTCCTCCCCCGCGACATCCTCAAAGTCCACCTCATTGCCAGCGCGGTTCGGCACCGGTATGGCAGCCCGCCGCCGGAGGTTGTGTTGGGTATCTTCGACTTCCTGCGCAAGAGTTCTCCCCCTGCGAGCGGTCCGGCGGTCGACAAGAAGGTCGCTGGCTACGCCAAGGTCGCCTCGGACAAGCGGGCCCAGACCTACGACCGTATCGAAGCCCTTCAGGCGCTCGCCGCGATGAAGAGCGTCGAGGCGGCGACGGCACTGCTGAAACGCTTCACCTTCTCGATCGACCCTTCCATCACGGACCAGGACGAGAAGGAAGTGGCGTTTCAGGGCGTGGTCGACGCGGGCAAGGAGGTGATCCCTGCGGTCCGCGAGTTCTGCGCCAGGGCGGAGACGCTGTCCTGGCCCATCAAGATCCTGCGCGCGCTCCTGGAAGACGATGAGTACCGGGATGAGCTCATCGATCTGCTCGAGGGCTTCGATACGGAGTACGCGCGCAACGTCGAGCCCAAGCAGCAGGTGATCATCGCGCTCGGCACCCTGACGGGCGACGAGATTCGCGAAGCCGTCGAGCGTTTCCTGGAAGACGTCAACGAGACGGTCAGGTTCCACGCGGTCCAGACCACCTTCGCTCAGGGCACCGAAGAGAGCGTGCCGGCGCTGGTCAAGGCCATCGCCTCCGAGGAGTCGGTCCGCATCAAGAACAAGGTCGCCGAGGGTATGATGGCTCGAAACTGGACCATCCCCGCAGAGCTGCGAGGCACCGCCAGGGATGCGCTGCAGGATTCGGGTGGCTACGCAGTGAACGACGGCGGCCAGATCAGCCGTACCCGAAGCTACGGCTGACGAGGTTGGCCCGTTGACAGCCTCCGTGGGGCTAGACGACGATCTCCTCCTCTAGCGTGAGGCGCTTCTCTCTCACGCCCCTCATCATGAACGCGCAGGTTGATCCGACCGGAATACGACGGCGGTTGAAGTGAGCCTGCTCCGCATGTCGCGAGCGCGGCTCGCTGCGCTCGCGACCGCTGCATCCAGCGGAGCCATGGCCGCGCCCGCGCAGGCCGTGGAGATGGAGCTCCACTCGACCACCGCCGCGCAGGCGTACGAGGTGGCGAGTCCCTGGGGCGGCGCGTTGCTGGACCGACGGCGGCTGCTCCAGACCCTGTCTCTCGGGCTCTATCACCTCCAGGGTGAGCGCGCGGCGGATGGCGCGGACTACTCGCTGGCCATGATGCTCCGGCTCGATGCGGACTTCGGCGTCAACGCGCATCTCGTCGGGGGCGATGCAGGCGCGGAGACCGACTACGCCCGCAGCAGTGGATCCCGCTTCATTCCTGGTTACCAGGTGGCCCCCCTGGACCTGATGTACGGCTACATCGAGGGGCGAAACCTGGCGGGCGGATGGCTCGGATTCCGGCTCGGCCGGCAGTACATCACCGACGCGCTGGGGTGGTGGTCCTTCGATGGGGCGCTCGTGCGCCTGACCACGCCGTACTTCGTGCAGGCCGAGGTCTACGGGGGTCTCGAGCAGCGGGGGGGCCTACCCCTGTCGACCTCTCGCTACGAGCAGCAGGGTGTCTGGCGCGGCAGCCATGCCCAGTTCGGGACAGGCCAGGGGCGGCCGAGCGCCGCAGACTACCCGTCGTACCAGTTCACGGCACCGGCTCCCGCATTCGGTGCCGCTCTGGAGACCTCGGGGGTGAGCTTCCTGCATGGGAGGCTCACCTACCGACGCGTCTACAACACCGCGACCTCGTTCACCCAGCAATTCCCCGACGCCTCGGGCAATTACCCCACCATCGATGGCGCGCGCATCTCGCAGGAGCGCATCGGGTACGAGGCGGGCGTCACCCTGCCCTCGCGTGGCGGGATCAACGGCGGGTTTTCATACGACCTGTACAACCAGCTCGTCGGGATGGCCCAGGGCAACGTCGAGGCGTACCTGGGCGAGCACGTCACGGTGGGCGCAAACGTCGACTACTTCGTCCCCACGTTCGACGCGGACTCCATCTGGAACTGGTTCACCCACAGCCCGGTCACGACGGCGGTGGGTCGCGTCGCCGTGGAGGTCACCAGCACCGTGCACGTCGCCGCCTCGGGTGGCGTACGACTCTGGGCCACGGATGGGGATCCCGACGCCTTCCGGATGGGCCAGTGCGCGGAGCTGGGCCTCTCGGTCGCGGACTGCGATGGAGCCTTCGGGAACCCGGACGTCCTCGCGGGTTACACGCAGGATGAGGCAAACCGGGGCACCTCGCTGACCCCGGATGCACTCGCCAACGTGTCGGCTCGCTACCGGCTGAGGAGCGCCGAGGTGGAGCTGCGGGGGATGATGCAAGCTGGAGAGCGTGGGCGACGTGTGGGAGCCGATGTGAGCGGCGAGAAGCGGCTCGATGGTGGCCGGTACGCGCTGGGGACCCGGCTCTCGCTCCACGACTGGGAAGATCCCCTGAGGCCCGAGCGCGGCGCCACCTCGTTCGGCTACGTGCTCGGCGCGGGGTATCGACCGATCCAGGTGGCCGACATGAGGCTGGAGTGGGAGCACGACATGAACCGTCTCGTCGGTCACCGCTTCCGCGTGCTCGGCGTGTTGACCCTGCGGGTGACGCCGTGAGCAGCCAGCGCAGCATGACCCCCTCTCCCCGGAGGAAGTCCTCTTCCGACGCCCTCCTGCCAGGGTGGTTCGCCGTGCTGGCCTGCACGGTTTCGCTCGCGTTCGCTGCGCTGACGCCCGATGCAGCAGCCCAGTCGGGCCCCGCCCCCCCCCCTTCCAGTGCCACCCCTCCCCCGGCGGCCCCTCCCCCGGCGGCCCCTCCCCCGGCGGCCCGCGCCTACACCACAGGCCTGGCTCCGATGCCCGGGGACATCGAGGTTCCTCTCGCGCTCATGCCGCCAGGCACGGCCGTGAGCCCCGTTCCGAGTGACGAGATCTTCCCGCCCCAGACCATCCCGCTCCGCTTCAACCACAAGAAGCACGTCCAGGAGCTGAAGCTCTCGTGCAGGTCGTGCCACGCAGGGGCGTACACCAGCCGCACCACGAAGGATCAGCTACTCCCCCCAGGCAGCCAGTGCGACAGCTGTCACGACGTCGACCACTCCGACATCGCCAGCGTCAAGGCCGGCACGGACGAGAACGGCCAGTGCGCCTTCTGTCACCTCGGCGAGAACCCTGGGGCAGGTGGCAGGGTCGCCGCGGTCGTGCTCCCTGACGCCAACCTGCGGTTCCCGCACGACAAGCACCTCGCCCGCAACATCCAGTGCGGCCAGTGTCACGGCCAGGTGGGTCAGCTCGAGCTGGCAACCCGCGACCAGCTCCCGCGCATGGCAGGGTGTTTCGGCTGTCACAACATGAGCGGAGCCGCGCAAGGTGAAGCCAGAGGCGAGTGCACCGTCTGTCACCTGACGCACCCCGACGGGCGGCTCGTTCAGGCGTTCCCCACCGGCGATCTCCTCCCGCCACGCTGGCTCCACGATGCCGGTCACACGCCGGATTGGCTCGAGCGGCACAAGACCGTGGCCGGCGCGAACAGCGCGCTCTGCGCTTCGTGTCACAGCGCGCAGTACTGCGCCGACTGTCACGACGGACGCATCCGCCCGCGCAAGGTGCACCCGAACGACTGGCTCTCCATGCACGCTCAGGCGGCGCGGCAGGACAACCCGCGCTGTGTGAGCTGCCACCAGCAACAGACGTTCTGCGCAGACTGCCATCGGCGCACCGGGGTGGCGCGCGACGTCGCGAGCGGGAACCGGCCCACCGGGAGCAGGTTCCATCCTCCGCCTGCGGAGTGGACCCTCGCGCCGCGCAGTGCGAGGCATCACGCATGGGAAGCTGAGCGCAACCTCAACGCATGCGTCTCGTGTCACACCGAACGCGACTGCGCCACGTGCCACGCAACGAAGGGGCTTTCAGGCGGACAGGGCGTGAACCCGCACCCGCTGGGCTTCGAGCACAAATGCAGGGCAGCCTTCTCCAAGAACTCGCGACCATGTCTGGTGTGTCACCAGTCGAATGACTCTTTCCTGCGGACCTGTCGATGAGAAGTCTGCAGACGACCGGATATTCCTTGCGTCACCCTTCAGGCGGCGGGTATAGCCAATGGCGCGCGACCCCCGCGATAGATGCCGGGACCGCCAAGGAGAATGGGCGTGAAGGAGCTGATCAAGTACCTACTCGGCAATCTCCAGATCGATTTTCAGGGGGAGATCACCCTGGAGACGGTTCGAAGCTTCCTGCGGGAAGACGATGGCCGCGAAGCGCGTCAGTTGCTCTCGAAGCTCATCGAGGAGAAGGGCGTCGAAGACATGTTGATCACCCTCGCGGATTGCTTGAAGGGGCACATCCAGTCGGGCATCAACGAGCAGGTGGTGCGCGAACAGCTCAGCCTGTACTCGGACAGCTGAAGGTCTCCGTCCAGCGCTATTCCGCCCTCGCCCTCCTCTCCAGCCTCGCTGCGAGCCTTTCGTCCCTCTCATCCGTCGGGTGCGACGAGAGAACAGTTCCCCAGCCTGCCGATCACCCTCCTCCGCAACTCATCGAGGTGCGAGGCACCACGGGATTGAGCCCTGATGCCCAGCCGCAGCGCACCCCGCTCAAGGCGGATGGCTCGTCCCGCGTGCTGTCGACCGCGAGCTTCATCCTGAAGTTCGATCGGTTCCTGCACCCCGCCACCGTGACGCGTCAGTCGGTGTGCATCACCTCGGATCTGACCAGGGACGTCCGCACCCTCGACGACTGCCAGCGCATCCCGGGCGCTGCGCGCCTGGAACTCGAACCCACCTACAACCCTGTCGAACGCGAGGCGATCTACCGTCGCCGCGCGGACAGCCCTCGCCTCAGCCCTGGCCAGAAGTACCGGATCGCCGTGCTGGCTCCCTCGAGCGACGAGGATCTCGGCGGCTTCCGCGCCTTCGATCAGGCCCCTCTGGAGCGCACGGTGCAGATCGATGTCTCGGTCCTCGACCAGGATCCTCCCGGCGTCCGCGACGAGCTGCTGCCAGGCGCCGATCTCTACTGCCGCCGAGATCCCGCGTGCCTCGGCCAGTGCGATGACGACGCCTGCCGGCAGGCATGCGCGCTCTGGGGATTCGGCGTCCAGCCCTACCTCCAGGCCTGTGCAGCCGGCGGTGGATGCCACGCGAACCCTGAGTTCGCTGGCGCGGGCCTCAGCCTCGCGAGCAGCGATCTCATCCGGCTCACGGCCATCGGCAAGGTGGCGCACCAGACCCAGACGGGAGAGCACGCCGCGGATCCCGACCTGAGCCCTCGCCGCTTCGGCCGCGCCATGCCGATCATCGACCCGCAGAACCCTGGCAACAGCTACCTGCTCTACAAGATGCTCATCGGTCCCAACGCGCTGGAGCCGACCCTGAGCACGGCAGAAGGCAGCGATCTCGCGGGTGAACGCGAGCGCCTTCATGCCTCGGTCGTGGTGGGCATGCCGATGCCTCCGCAGAGCACGCCCAGCTTCTGGTTGCACGATCCTGGCGATCCCGAGGCCGCTCCTGGCAGCGTCGTCCCCCGCATCGATGGCGGCGACATCGACCTGATCACCGCCTGGATCCTGCACGGCGCACCGACCCGCGACTGCGCCCTCCCGCCTTACGACTGATCTCGCCCGCCTCGGCTCAGCCGACCACCCGGTTGCGCCCCTCGCGCTTGGCCTGGTACAGGCGCTCATCCGCCTGGCGGTACAGCTCCAGGGCCGACAGCGGCGTCTCCGGGCTGATGCTCGCCACGCCGAAGCTCGAGGTGACAGGGATCTCGGAGTCCTCGAACCGGAAAGGGCTCCGCGCGATCAATCCCCGCAGCTTCTCGGCCACCCCGCAGGCGCTCTCTCGCGGGCTCTCGGGGAGGAGCAGGGCGAACTCCTCTCCTCCGACCCGCGCCACCACGTCGTCGCGGCGCACGTGCGCAGAGACGAGGGCTGCGAACTGCCGCAGCACCGCGTCACCCGCGAGGTGCCCGCGGGTGTCGTTGATGCGCTTGAAGTGATCGATGTCGAACACCACCAGCGACAGGTGCCTCTGGTAGCGCGAGGCGCGCGAGACCTCACGTTCGAGCGCCGCGTCGAACGAGCGCTTGTTGTGCACCTGCGTCAGCCCGTCGCAGGTCATGAGCCGGTAGATCTCCTCGTGGTAGGAGAGCTCGATGTTGCCACCCTGGATGAACTTGAAGATCGTTCGCCCGACCTTGAGCTGGTCACCGTCGCGGAGCACCCGCTCCTTCACGGCGGTGTCGTTCACGTAGGTGCCGTTGGTCGAGCCGAGGTCCCTCAGCACGTAGCCAGAGCCGCTCCAGCTAACGGAGGCGTGACGCCGGCTCACCGCGTCATCGTCGAGGGGCACGTCGCACTGCATCGAGCGGCCACACTCGATGGTCCCCGTGCCGAGCTGGAGGCGGCGGCCCAGATCGGGGCCGTTTCCGGCGCCAGACAGGGTCCGGATGATCACCAGACACGCCGTCCCGGGGCCTGCAGACTCCGATGACACGGCCGCAGGGGCACCGACCGTCACGATCGTCCGCCGGAAGTCGGTGTCTGAATCGAGCTCGGAATCGGGATCGGACACGCAGGAGGAGTACACCAGAGCGAGACCCGCTCGGCAACGCACCCGGCATGGGTCAACCAAGTTGACAGAACTCCGTGTCCTGTCGACCATGGTAGGGGTGCAGTCTCCTCAGCATCTGTCACCAGGGTTGACATACCCCTTCGTCCTGCACGCCAGGGCTGGCGCGGGCGGATCGGCAGATGTGTGGCAAGCCACCCACGAGCCCTCTGGCGAGCGGTGTGCACTCAAGATCGCCCGCGAAGCAGGGGTGGGCGAGGTGCTTGCCCGGGAGGCGATGCACGCGGCGCTGGCCCTGTCTCCCAGGCTGCCGGAGCTCCTCGATGTGGGCCGGATGCCCGAGGACGGGCGCGCCTACCTGGCGCTGCGCTGGGTGGAGGGGACGTCGCTCAGGGAGCGCGCCCAGGAGCCGGCAGCAACCCGGGTCTCGCTGGCCCTGCTCGTCGCCCGCGACGTGGGAGAGGCCCTCGGAGATCTGCATGCCGTGGGCCTCGCGCATGGGGACCTCAAGCCCGAGAACGTGATCGTCACCCCCCAGGATCGCGTCCACGTCATCGATCTCGGGCTCGCATGCCCCCTTCATCAGACCACCGTGGAGGGGGCGACGCTGCGTTACCTCGCACGCGCAGATCCTCACCTCGGTGACGCGCGCGCCCGCGACCTGCTGGCGCTCGGCGTGCTGCTCGCGGAGACCGTCTCTCCCGACGTCGCAGCGTCCGAAGATCCCGTCCAGGCCGCGCGCAGAGAGGCGCTGTTCCCTGGTGGCCTCGGAGCGCTCGAGGCCCCCATCGAAGGGGCTCGCTTGCAGGCCATCTGCCGCGCACTGCTCTCGCCCGATCCGGCGGCGCGCCCCTCGGCAGCCTGGGTGACGGAGGTGGCCCGCGGGACGCCTAGCGTGAGCGGCGTGAGCGGCGTGAGCGGCGTGAGCGGCACGCCAGAGGGAGGGGCCTCGCAGGGCGATCTCCTCGTCGCCACCGAGCAAGAACGGCAGCAGCGTGACGCCCGCCGCGTGCGCGCGACCTACCTGAGGCTGCGGAGCAATGATCTCGCGCAGGCGTCCGGCGCCCACGACGACGCCGCTCCCTGGCTCGGCGAGGTCCTCCGGATGATGCAACGTGCTCACCAGCTCGTGAGCGGCGAGGCGGCGAGCACGCCGATCCTGCCTCCCCTCGACGTCCACGGGATCGCGCGCTGGCTGACCATGCTCGTGGGACCGAGCGCTGCCGGCTGGCCCCTCGGCGCGCTCGCCCAGCTCCCGGAGCGTTCCCTCGCGGCGGCTCTCGATACGCTCGCGCGGCGTCTCCCGCCGCGCGCATGGACCCTCGCCGACGTGGAGACGGCCGCGCTCGATGGTGACAGCGCGCGTCCTGTCCCCCGCCCCTGGTCCGGCTCTCCAGGTCCCCTCGACGCCGCCACGGCTGCGACGCTCGCCCTCGCCGTCGCGCGCATTCCCCCCGAGCCGCTCGCGCTGGAGCACATCGAACGGTCTCCGGCTGCGCCCCCGGCCCTCCTCCTCGCGGCCGCCGACGCCCTCCGCCGCCTCGGGGAGGTCGGCCGCGCCCGCAGTCTCGTGCTCCGGGACGAAGCGACCGCGAGCCCCGCCACGGCCGCGCTGACCGCGGAGATCCTGCGCCGCTCCGGCGATCGCCCTCTCGCTGCCACGCGCGCGGAAGCGGCGCTCGAAGGGGGCGCCGATCCCGGGGGATACGCCAGGGCCACCCTCGCCAGGCTCCGCATCGACGAGGGCCGCCTCGACGACGCGGAGGCCCTGGTCAGCGGCATCCTCACGGCGCCCTGCTGCGAGATCCGCGCCCTCTGTGCGGCCCGGCGCGCCGATGCTCCCCGCGCGCTCGACGAGGTCTCGCGTGCGCAGGCCCTCGCCGTCACGGCCGAGGAGCGGGCGCGCGCCGCGGGGCTCCGCGGGTACGTGCTGCATGGCCGCGACCCCGAGGGCGCGTGCCGGGCCTTCGCCGAGGCCGCCGACTTCGCGGTGCGCGCGGGCGCCGTCGTCGAGGAGGCCACCTACCGTACGGGCGAGGCGGCATCGGCCGTGGATCTCGGCGAGCTCGGCGAGGCCATCGCCACCTCCACCCGCGCCGCGCTCCTCTGGGAGCACCTCGGCAGACCCGCGCAGGCAGCGCGCGCCTTGCTCGCGTGCGCCGCGGCGTACGCCACCGCGGGCATGGCCCACGAGACCACCCGGTTTGCACGCGAGGCCATCGCCCGCGCCCGCGACGCCGGCGACGTGCACGCCGAGGCCTACGCCTTCTGGGCCATCGCGGACGTCTCCCCGCGCGGCGGATCCGGACCCGAGACCGCCACGGCCGCCGACGCCCAGGCCAGCGCGCACGCCGCCGAGCAGGCCGCGGCGCTGCTCCGGGATGCTGGAGGCGACGACGCCCTGCAGGCCTCCGCGCGCCTGCTCCGCCACCACCCTGACGCCCTGGATCCCAGGCGGATCGAGGCCCTCGATCTCCTCGCCACCGGTGAGGCTGCCACGAGCCCCGCCGCGCGGCTCGAGTGGTGGGGAGCGCGCGCGTTCCACGCCCACCACGCGCCTCACCACCCCTCCGCCGAGCGCAGCGACGCCATCCTCGGCTCCCTCCTCGCCCTCTCCGGCGCCCGCGCCCCCATCGCGGCGCGCGGACCTGCCCTCGCCGCTGGCCTCGATCTCGCCGCCCACCTCGGCGCCTCCGAGCAAGCCCGCCGCCTCCTCACGGCCCTCTCCGAGGTCGCCCGCGATCTGCTCCACCGCACCACGCGCGCCTCTGCCGCGGGCCGTGACGCGCTCTTCGCCGTCCCCTCCCCTGCCCTTGCGGAAGCCGCGCGCGCCCTTGCCTGGGTCGCCCGCGCCCGTGCAGCCCCCGAGGAAGGCCTGAGGCCCGAGCAGGCCCGGGATCTCGCGGCGCTCGTCGGGGCCCTCGGCGATCGCGATCGCCTCGGTCCTCTCCTCAACCGCGTCGTCGACGCCCTCGTCCTCTGGACCGGCGTCGAGCGCGGCCTCCTCCTCCTCAAGGCCCCGAACGGCAAGCTCCGCCCCCGCGCTGCGAGGAACCTCGCCCGCCACGACCTTGGTCCCGAGCAGCTCTCGCTCTCCCAGACCCTCGCTCACCGCGCCCTCGACGCTGGCGAGCCGGTCGTCGCCGTCGACGCTGCTGGCGAGCTGTCCAGCGTCCATCACAGCGTCCACGCCCTGAAGCTCCGCAGCGTCCTCGCCGTCCCCCTCGTCGCCCGGGGCGAGGCCCTTGGCGTGGTCTACCTCGACGACCGCGTGCGCCGCGGCGCCTTCGGCCCCGACGAACTCCGCTGGGCCCGCACCATCGCCTCGCTCGCGGCCCTCGCCATCGCCGACGCGCGCGACCAGGTCCTCCTCCGCCGCGCCGCCCGCCGCGCCGAGCGCGCCTCTGCCCGCCTCGCCGAAGCCCTCGCGCGCCAGGAGGTTGCGCTCGACATCGCCGTGCGCCAGCTCGCCGAGACCCGCGGCTCCCGCGGCACCCGCCACCCTTACGGCGCCATCATCGGCGAGAGCGAGCCCGTCGTCGCCATGCTCCGCATCGTCGATCGCGTCGCCGCCGCAGCCGTCCCTGTCCTCCTCGCAGGCGAGTCCGGCAGCGGCAAGGAGCTCGTCGCCCGCGCCATCCACGACAACGGCCCCCGCAAGGCGCACCCCTTCGTCAGCGAGAACTGCGGCGCCATCCCCGACACCCTCCTCGAATCGGCCCTCTTCGGCCACGTCCGCGGCGCCTTCACCGGCGCCGACAGGCCCCGCCCCGGGCTCTTCGAGGCCGCCGATCGCGGCACGCTCTTCCTCGACGAGATCGGCGAGATGGGCCTGCCCATGCAGACCAAGCTCCTCCGCGTCCTCGAGGACGGCCTGGTGCGACCCCTCGGCTCCGAGCGCGCCCGCAAGGTTGACGTCCGGGTCATCGCCGCCACCCACCGCGACCTCGAAGCGATGGTCCGCGCCCGCACGTTCCGCGAGGACCTCTTCTACCGCCTCAACATCATCGCCGTGCGCATCCCTCCCCTGCGCGAGCGCACGGGTGACGTCCCCCTCCTCGTCCAGTACTTCCTCCGCAAGCACGGCGCCGGCCGTGAGCGCGTCAGCCGCGCCGCCATGGATCGGCTCGCCGCCTACCCGTGGCCCGGCAACATCCGCCAGCTCGAGAACGAGATCCGCCGCGCCCTCGTCCTCTCGGACGGTGCCATCGATCTCGAGCACCTCTCGCCCGATCTCACCCAGCGGAGCAGCCCCGAGGCACGCAACCTCGGCCTCAACGTCCGCGAGCGCGTCGACGCCCTCGAAGCCGAGCTGGTCCGCGACGCGCTCACCCGCACCCGCAACAACCAGACCCAGGCGGCGAAGCTCCTCGGCCTCTCCCGCTTCGGCCTCCAGAAGATGATGAAGCGCCTCGCCATCACCTTCTGAACCATGCGGCGCGCGCTCAGGACGTGGCGAACATCGCGTCGAGATCGCGCAGGAGCTTCGCCATCCCCTCGTCGTCCGCGTGGTAGTACCCGCGGATCGTCCCCTCCCTATCCACGAGCACCAGCCGCTCCCCGTGGAAGATGCTCATCAGCCCCCCGCCCGGATCCGTGCGCCCCATGGCGACCTTGAACCCGTTCACCACCGTCGTCTCGATCTCCTTCAGCGGCCCGGTGAGGAACGTCCACCGATCCGGCACGGCCCCGTTCGCCGCCGCGTAACGCGCCAGCACCTCGGGGGTGTCGTTCTCGGGGTCCACCGTGAAGGTCACCAGGTGGAACGCATCTCCCCGGCTCTGCGTCTTCTGCTGCAGCTCCACCATCCGCTGCGTCAGCTTGGGGCACACCGTGGGGCAGGTCGTGAACACGAAATCCGCGACCCACACCTTGCCGCGGAGCTGTTCGAGGCCGAAGGGCATCCCCCGCGAGTCCGTCAGCGTGAACGGCGGGAGCGGGAAGCGGACCTCGTTCTCGGTCACCGTCGCCGGGCGCGGCCTCAGGTACCCGAACGCGACGGCCGCCAGCGCGATCAGCACCCCCACCCAGAGGATCCGGCGCATCAGCACCAGCCAATTCCTGCGCTCTCCCCGAGGCGCGCGCGGCGCCTCGGCGCTCGCTGAAGCCTCGCGCTTCGACGCGTCCTCGGTCACGCCCGCGGGCTCGCTGCTGTCGGACATCGCTCCTCCTTGGTCTGGTCCTAGAACCCTGCCATCAGCGCCGCGAACAGGAGCACCAGGTACACCATCGATCCGAAGAACAGCCGCCGCGCCCAGCCGAGCCCCGCGCTCGCGCGCAGCCCTGCGGCCCCGAGCGCGAAGAAGCCGGCCCCGAGCGCCAGCGCCGCGCCGAGGTACACCGGCCCCGCCACCCCGAACTGCGACAGCAGCGCCGACACCATCACCAGCAGCGCCGTGTACACCACGATGTGGATCCGCGTCGTCCGGTCGCCCTTCTCGACGGGCAAGACCCGCATCCCCGCGTGGCGGTAATCCTCGCAGCGGAAGGTGGCGATCGCGAGGAAGTGCGGGATCTGCCAGAGGAACATCACCCCGAAGATCAGCATCCCGGGGACGTCGAGCCGACCCGTCACCGCCGTCCAGCCGAGGAGCGCGGGGATCGCGCCCGGCACCGCGCCGATCGGGAGCGCCAGCGACGTCCGGCGCTTGAGGGGCGTGTACACGAGCACGTAGCTCACCAGCGCCAGCGCGGCGAGCGCCCCCGTCGCCGCGTTCACGGCCACGAAGAGCAGCGGCACCGACACCACCGACAGCGCGATCCCGAACCACAGCGCCACCTCGGGCGCGAGCCTTCGCGCTGCCAGCGGCCGGTTCCGCGTCCGCGCCATCAACCGATCCGTGTCGCGCTCGATGTACATGTTCAGCGCGTTCGCGGCGCTCACCACCAGCACGGTCCCGAGCAGCGCGAGCGCGAGCTGTCCTGCCCCCGGCACCTCACCGGAAGCCTCGCGCAAGAACCGGCTCGCGACCCACATGCCGCCGAGCATCGTCGCCACCACCATCACGGTGACGCGAGGCTTGGTCAGGCTCACCATCTCCGGCAACGCGGCGGGCGAGAATCCCAGGGGCGCGCGCGGGTCCTCGTCACCGGGGACCGCGTCGTTCATCGCAGAGGAAGAAGTGACAACAGGCGCTGTCGACATCGCGGGCGGAGCCTAGCGCGGCGCGCATGCGCAGGGGAGCAACTTTACACAAGGATCCCGCTTGAAAACCGCATTCAGGACGGGCGACCCACCCCGGTCCGTCCACCAGCCCACACCCTGGCGCGCGGCGAATTGCCGCGGCTGCGGCGAGCCGCCACGGCGCTCACGACAGACCTGCGGCGACTCGCCACGCCGCGCTTCGAGCTGCCCGAGTGCTCGCGGAGTGCTCGCGGAGTGCTCGCGCAGTGCTCGCGCAGTGCTCGCGCCGGCGGGCAGCCGCAGCACGCCTCACCGCGTTGCAAGGGCTACTGCGGAGGCTCCTCGCGCACCTCTGCGCGCCCCGGAGCGCCTTGCCCCCGAACGCCTTGCTCCGGAGCGCCTTGCCCCCGAATGCCTTGCCCTGCTCCTCCTGCGGGCGCCCGACGCGCCTGGCTCCCGAGCAGCGCGGCCCACAGCCCTCGCTCGTCGCGCGCCGCCAGCACGACCCCGAGCGATGCCAGCGCCAGCGACATCGACCCGAGGGGCGCCCCCACCATCCCCCGCCCCAGCATCGCCAGCGCCACCACGGCCGAGAGCGCTGGCGTCGGCCTCCGCGCGGCGAGCGCGAGGAGCGCCACCACGATCGACAGCGCCGCCACGAAGTGCTGCGCCCCCACCGGCGCCGCCGGCACCGGACGCACGCTCAGCCGCTCCAGCGCCCGGAACAGGAGCAGCTCCACGGGATGCGCCTCGCTGCTTCCTGCCCCTGCGGCGTACCGCGTCACCACGAACGCAAGGGCCAGCGCGAGCAGGATGAGCGGGCTGAAGAGCTGCTGGGGTGGCTCCCCGCTGCCCGCCCCGCCGCCGCCCCCGCTGCCGCCCGCCTCGCTGCGCTTCCGGAGCCCAGCCACGGCCGTCAGCGCCGCCAGCCCATCGAACGCGAATGCCCCGGTCGCGATCCCCCGCGCGATGCTCCCGATGGCCAGCGACGCCCCGCTCACCGCGCTGTCTGCGACGAGCGCCGCCACCACCCGGAGCAGCGCCCCGGTCCCCGCGAGGCCCAGCACCAGCCCCGCTTGCCGCGAGAACACCGACCGCCGCGCGTCCCACGCCGCCAGCAGCGACAGCGACGCCGTCACCCCGCCGCTCGTGAGCGCCATCAGATCCGGCACCCGCTCCCGCCCCGAGGCGACGATCACCTCCACCACCGCGAGCGACGTCGCCACCACCGCGAAGACCCGCAGCGCCACGGGGGCGGGCGTCTGCACCACCATGAACACCAGCGACACCGCGCTCACCACCGAGAACAGCGCGAAGAGCTGGCTCAGCGTCCCACCCGCCCGATCGAGGGCGAGCACCAGCCCCTCGATGCCCACGGTCACGCCCGCGACCGAGGGCGCGATCATCCGGCCGACCAGCGTCGCCAGCGCGCCCAGCACCGCGAGCAGCCACAGGAACCGGAGGACGGGCAGCGCGGCGAGCACCTCCCGCCGCTCACCTGTCGTGTCGTCGCTGGTCTCGCCGGGCGGAGGGGGATCGGGCGTCGCCGCCATCATCATCAACGGGCTCTCAGCGCTGGAGCGGCACCAGCGGCCCCGGGACAGGGCCGCCACGCTCGTCCCCGGACGCGCTTCCAGACGGTTTCTTGGTCGGTACTGCGTCGGGCGTGGCCGGCTGCGTCGCGCCGCCCTTCAGGAGGTACGGCCGCGCGTTGCGCGTGGAGCAGGCATCGTAGGGATCGCGGTGGAACTCCCAGTGCAAGTACACGTTGCCGTCGGGGCTCACGATCGCGTCTGGCGCCTCGCCGAACGGTGACGCGCGGTGCACGGAGTTCAACGCCACGATGTCGAACGCCGTCATCCCGCTCGTCGTCGTGACGCCGAGCCGCACGATCCGGCCGGTGTCCTTCGACAGCACGATCTCGATGTGCGTCGCCAGGTTCGGGTTGTTGAAGGCGTGCGACTTCGACAGGTCGTCGAGTGACGCCAGGAACTCCTCGGCGAAGATCGGGTGGAGGCGGTTGTGGATCCGGTTGATGTACGTCGCGAAGGGCACCCGCGCCGCGTTCAGCGACGTCTGGTTCCCGAGCTTCACGGTCGGATCGTAGTTCTCGATGGCCGCCTTCCAGCGATCCCACTTGTTCGTCTCCCACGAACCGCGGTGCTTGCTGCGGCGCGCCGCCCCCTCGCCCGCGCGCTCCTTCTTGAGCTGCTCGTGCCCCACCGCCGCTTCCACGCCCGCCATGCTCAGGTTCAGGTTCGGCCCACCAGGCGCCCCGGGAGACCCGAGCCCGATCGACCCCACCTTCACCGGCGGCTGGTACGGCTTCGGCTTCCGCCGCCTCCCGGCCTTGCGGCTCTTCCCGTCACCGCCCGGGTTCGCGGGGTCGAGCGCGTAGCCGCCCTTGTCTGCGGTCATCGCCTCGGGAGACGCGGGCCCCGCGCCGCCGAGCGATCCCTTCTCGGCCTCCTGCCCGGCCTGGGGAGCCTTCGGACCGGCCGCCCCTTTCGGCCCACCCGCGACGGACGCCGGTGCGCTCGGCGGCGGACCTTCCTTCTGCGCGGGGACCGGCGACGCCGAGGGCGACTCCTTCACCGGGTTGTGGTGCTCGGCGCTGCGGCTATCCGTTGCCGCCTCGCCCGGCGCCTTCTTCTCGTCGCCGGCCTTGTCCTCGCTCTGAGCGCTCTTCTCCTCGTCGCCGTCGCCTTCCTTGTCCTTCGGGCCTGGCGCGGACTGCCCTGGCGTGGGCGTCGGATCGTCCTGATCCTTCGACCGGATCTGCGCCATCGTCTCCTCGGCGACCTTGTTCGCCTGATCCGCGATCCGGCTCGCGCTCGGGTTGTCCTCCTGCTCCTTCTCGACGTGCTGGCTCACCGCGATCCGCTTGTCGATCTCGATCGGCTCGGGCGGCTTCTGCGGCGCCGCTTCCTGCTTCTGCTCGGGAGGCGGAGGCGGAGGTGGCTGCGCAGCCATCGGGGGCGGAGGCGGCGGCGCGAGCGGCGGCAGCGCGGGCGGCGGCGGCTTCGGCGGCTCCTTCTTGGGCTCTTCCTTCTTCGGCTCCTCCTTCTTGGGAGGCTCCGGCTTCGGCGGCTCCTTCTTCTCGGGCGGCTTCGCCTTCGGATCGGGCTTCGCCTTCGGATCGGGCAGCGCATCGGGATCCGGCGGTGCGTCCGGATCCTCGGCATCGGCCTCCGCCTTCTCGTTCATCTCGCTGGGCGGCGGCGGCAGCTCCGGCGTGGGCGACAGCTCCGTGAGCACCTCGAACGTCGTGTCCGGGTGCCTCAACCCATCGCGGAGCGAGAACACCATCCGGCGCCACTCGTTCCGATCCTCGATGGTCTGCGCCACCTGCACCGCGCCCCCGCCACCCGCCATGTGCGCCAGGATCGCCACGGAGACCCAGAGAGCGAGCGGGATATGGGCGTCGCGTGCCATGCCGTGTTGGAGCTCTCTCGCACCCTGGACCGTCGCAGGAAGTCCCAGGCTGTCAGGAACCTAGCATCGGGGGATCCGTGCAGCAACGCCCCAAGCGCACGCCCACCGCGCCGCGACCACACCGGACACAACCCCGATCCACCGCGTCCATCAAGGAAGAGCCCGGCCCCCCCACTCCCACGCGGGCGGCGCTCCCCTGCCCCGGTCACACCTTGATGATGGCGTCCCAGTTCTCGGCGATCTCCTGGGCGGTCCACACCGCCCCCTCGTCCTTGAACTTCCCGTGTGTCTGCACGACTTTGTAAGCGTACATCTGCGACCCGGCCACCGCGAGCACGTGCCCCGTCCGGTCGGCGCACAGGTCCGATCCCAGGAACAGCGCCGCCGGCGCCACGTGCTCGGGCGTCATCGTGTCTCCTGCCGACTGGAACATGGGCAGGTCCTCCGTCATCCGCGTCTTCGCGATCGGCGCGATCGCGTTCACCGTGATCCGCTGCTTCTGCAGCTCGATCGCCGCGGTCCGCGTCAGCCCGTAGATCCCGGCCTTCGCCGCCGCGTAGTTCGACTGACCGAAGTTGCCGAGCATCCCCGACACGCTCGTGGTGTTCACGATCCGCCCCCCGCCCCCCTGCGACACCATCTGCCGCGCGGCCGCCTGCGTGCACAGGAACGTCCCCTTCAGGTGCACGTCCACCACCGCGTCCCACAGCGCCACGTCCGTCTTCAGCAGCGTCTTGTCGCGCAGGATGCCGGCGTTGTTCACCAGCACATCGACCCGACCGAACGCCTCCACCGCGGCCCCCACGATCCGCACCGCCCCCTCCGGGCTCGCCACCGAATCGAAGCTCGCCACAGCCTCCCCACCGGCCGCCCGGATCTCCTCCACCACCTTGCGGGCTGGCGCGTCGTCCGAGCCCACCCCATCGCGGGCTCCCCCCACGTCGTTCACCACGACCCGCGCCCCCTCCCGCGCGAACAGCAGCGCCTCCGCCCGCCCGATCCCGCCCCCGGCTCCCGTGATGATCGCGACCTTCCCGTCCAGCAAACCCATCCTGACCTCCACCGAGGCACCCGGCGCCCCTGCTCCGACGCCTTCCTTTGGCACCGCCCCCCCCGCCCCACAAGCCCCGTCAGGGGCAGGGCTCGTCGCAGTACAGGTCGACCTTCTCCACGCACAGGTCATCCCAGTCGGACTGGCAGCAGAACGCATCCTGCGCGCAGACCGCGTCGACGCACGGCGAGCACCCGGATGCGAGCGGCATCTCCTCCGGCCCCTCCTCGCACTCGTCGTGCGCGCAGTCCATCGCCCCCCCCTCGCACGCCCCCACCTCCGGGCACTCCTCCGCCACCAGGTCCATGCAGAGCGCGTCCCACTCCGTCGTGCAGCAGTAGCTGTCCGCCGCGCACACCGCCTCCGCGCACGGATCGCAGCCCACCGTGAGCGCCTCCCCCTCCTCGCACACGTCGTGCGCGCACCCCGCGCCCCCGCTGCCCCGGCAGTCGTTCATGAACCCCGGGCACACGCTGCAGACCCCGTAACCCGGGCCGCTCGTCTCGCAGAACATGTAGACCAGGTGCGGGCTCGCCCCGAACACCCGGTCCGCCAGGAGCGACGCCTCCACGCTCTCCGGCTCCCCGAAGAGCTGCGCCCCCACCACATCCGCGTCGATCGGCGCGCAGTCCGCGTCCACCTGACACGGCACGCACACCCCGCACGACGCCTCGCTCACCGTCACCGACGCGCAGGACTTCATCGCGTACCCGTAGTCCGCGTCCCCCACCTCCTGCACCCCCGACAGCTCCCGCAGCATCTGCCCGAGCTCGAGCTTCACGTTGAGCCCCGCGCAGTCGGCCCCCGTCGTGCACGCCTTCACCACCGCGTCCCACGGCTCGGGCAGCGCCGCCGCCGTCGTCCCCAGCTCCCCGCAGCCCATCGCGTCGGGCCCGCACACCCCTGCCCCGCCGTGGCACACGAACCCCGTCTCCCCCTCGAAGCAGCCCGCGCACTCCACCCCGTCCGAGCACGCCCCGCTCCCGTCGGTCCCGCACAGGCTCACGCAGATCCCCTGCGGCGTGCACCCCTGCCCCGTCGCGCAGGGCACCGTCTCCGAGCACTCCGCGCAGCGCCCCGCGTTGCACACCGTCGCCGCGTGCTCCCCGGACAGGCACCCCCCGCACTCCGAGTCCTCCGTGCACGCCGCCGGGCACGCCGCGCGACACATCCCGCTCACGCAGCTCTCCGTCGTCTGGCACGCCTGCGTGTTTCCGGGCAAGCAGGCCACGCACATCGAGGTCTCCGGATCGCAGACCTGGTGCAGCGGATCGCACGCCGCGCAGTCCATGTCGTTCAGGCACGTGATCAGCGGCTGCCCCCGCTCATCCGCGGGACACTCCGCGCCGGACGCCACGCACGCCCCGAACCGCGAGCACACCTCCCCCTCCGCGCACCCCACCCCCAGGTCCGGATCGCACGCCACGCACCGCCCCTCTTCCACGAGGCAGCTCCGCTTCCTCTGACCGCACGCCCCGCACTCCAGGTCCGTCGCGCAGTTGTTCAGCAGGCAGATCGGGTTGGTGTTCTCGCCCCCGCCGGGCAGCGCCTGCCCCCCGTTCGCGCAGGCCCCGAACAGCGCCGCCGAGGCCACCACCAAGGCCCCGAGCACCACCCCACGCAGCCCCCTGACGCGATCACCCATGGCAAGACTATACGCGACTCCTCCCCTCTCCCGGCGCGCAGCCTCGTCCACTCACGCCGGAGCCGCGCCAGAGCCCTGCCAGCCGCCGGTTCTTTGTCCCTCGCGCCACCCCGATGGTACCCGCGAGATCGATGCAACTGCCCAGCCGCCTGTCCACGTCCACTCTGGGCGACCTGCTCGGCGCACTGCACCGTGAGCGGACCACCGGCCTGCTCGACCTCTGCGAGCTGTGGACCCCTGCCGGCACCACCGTCCCTGGCCGCCAGCACCGCATCCAGCTCCACGGAGGCCTCGTCACGGCCGTCGAGACGCCCATCCCCTCGCTCCGCCTCGGCGAGTTGCTCGAACGCCGCGGCGTCCTGCTCTCCTCCGGCGTCGCCCGCCTCGCCGCCGCCACCGCCGCGCGCGTCGGCCGCCTCACCGGCGAGCAGCTCCTCGCCTCCGGCCTCATCACCGAAGACGATCTCGAGCGCACCCTCCGCGCCCAGCTCCGCGCCCGCCTCGAAGCCCTCTTCGCCATCGACGAAGCCTCCATCTGCTTCCACACCGCGCGCCCGCTCGCCGAATCCCTCCGCCGCGTCGGCCCCCTCGAACCCACCGACTTCCTCCACGGCCGCGCCCGCGCCCGCGACCGCCGCCGCCCCGGCCCCACCTGGTCCGTGCGCCCTTCCGGCGCCTCGGCGCCCCCTCCGAACCCCTCCTCCACCGGTACCTCGTCGCGCGGCCCCTCCGCGCAGAGCCCTTCCTCGCCAGGCTTCGCCTCGCAGAACGCGTCGTCGCGTGGCCCTTCCTCGCCAGGCTTCTCTTCCCACGGCCCCTCCTCGCGTGGCCCCTCCTCGCAAGCCCCTCACGGCGCCCGCGCCTCTTCCTCCTCCGGCTCCAGCGCCCCGCCCCGCGGCGGCCGCACCTCCCCCAGCTCCCTCACCTCCCTCGCCGACGATCGCAAGCGTCACGCCTTGCACCTCCTCGGCCTCCCCGAAGGCGCCTCCGAGACCGACGTCCGCCGCGCCTTTCGCCGCATGGCCGCGCGTCTCCATCCCGATCGCGCCACCGCCCCCGACACCACCGCCCGCTTCGCCGAACTCTCCGCCGCCTACCACCTGCTCGTCGCCTGATCGGTCCAGCGTTCGACGAGCGCGCGCCCCCGGAGACGCCCTCACCACGGCCCCCGCGCCGCATCGCCCTCCTGCGCCCTGCTTGACCTGCTCGGATCCCTGGAGCGATGTTCGCGACCAGCCGCGCGGACGGCGCCCTGTCGACGCCCTCGCCGGCGAGCTTCACACCTGTGCCCTCCTCCACGACGGCACCGTCAAGTGCTGGGGCTACAACCACGACGGCCAGCTCGGCCTCGGGAACACCCCGGACCAGGGCGACGACGACGGAGAGATGGGCGACGCCCTCCCCACCGTGAAGCTCTACTCAGCTTCCTGGTGATCCCGCCGCGCGCTTCTACGGCTCGCCCTTCGCCACCGCGCCGCCCGCGCCGCCCGCGCCGCCCGCGCTACCGGCCGGATAGCTCCGCCCCACGTAGTGCTCCATCAGGTACGACGCCACCGTGTTCGGCTTCGTCCCTGGCCCGAACCCCGCGTCGAACCCCAGCTCCACCGCGAGGCCGTGGGTGATCCGCGGGCCCCCGAGCAGCAGCATCACCCGCTCCCGGAAGCCCTGCGCCTTCACCATCTCCACGAGCGCCGCCGAGTTCTCCTTGTGGCAGTTCCTCTGGGTGATCACCTGCGACACCAGGATCGCGTCAGCCCCGAGCGCCTTCGCCTTCTCGCACAGCTCCTCGTTCTCCACCTGCGCCCCGAGGTTGTGGGTGTCGAAGCACTTGTAGCTCTCCAGCCCCTTCTCCCCCGCGAACCCCTTGTAGTTCAGGATCGCGTCGATCCCGACCGTGTGCGCGTCGCTCCCGGTGCACGCCCCCACCACCACGATCTTCCGCCCGAGCTTCTTGCCCTGCGCCTCCACGTCCTCGCGCGTCAGCGGCTGCGCCGCCAGCTCCTCCACGTGGATGTCCGACATGTCGACGATGTGCGGCGAGTGCCCGTACACCACGAAGTAGGTGTACTCCCGGCTCACCTGCTCCATCGCCGTCACCAGCGGATCCCGCAGCCCGTGCGCCTCCGCGAACCGCTTCGCCGCCTCCCGCGCCCGGTCTCCCGGGAGGATCCCCAGCGTGAACGACATCTGCACCATGCCGTCGCCGTCACGGTCCCCGTACGCCCTCAGGTATCTCTGCTCCGTCATGGCGCCTCCGTGCCCTCCAGCGCGTCGAGGATCGGGTTCACGTACGCCTCGTGCCGCGCCACCACCCCGCGGTAGCCCTTCCCCCCGGTCCGCGTCCGCTTCACGTCGCCGAACGCCCCCCGTCCGATCGCGTCCCAGATCGTCTCCCGCTGCACCTCTTCGAGCAGCTCGTGCGCGCGGTCGAGCACCTCCACCGCCCGCGACTCCACGATCCCCCCCGGCTTCCACTGGCCGATCTCGTCCCCGAGGTGCCGCGCCGCCCCGAAGATGTACTTCGCGCTCTTCAGCGACAGATACCGGTCCATGAGCAGCGGCGTGTGCACCGCCTCGCTGAACATCCCCAAGAGCTCGATGGACTGCCCCGTCATGATCCCCGCCAGGTTGAACATCGCGTCGTGCACGTGGCTGTGGAAGATGTCCCCCGTCTTGAACTTCGTCGGCGGCATCCACTTCACCGGGTGCCTGTCGAAGATCTGCCGCACGAGCTGCGCCTGCGACACCTCGAAGAGGAAGCTGTCCTCCAGCCAGGGGTTGATCTCGAAGGCGTGCCCGAGCCCCATCTGCTCCTCCCGGAGCCCCGCCCGCTTCGCGAACGCCTCGTTGATGAACTGCGAGGCCAGCACCGTGTGCGCCTTCTCCACCGCGTCCGCCGTGGTCAGGTAATTGTCCTCCCCGGTGTTGATGACGATCCCGCTCCGCGCCACGATCCGCCGCGAGAAGTACTGATCCACGAACGTCCGCTGCATGTTGATGTCGCGGAACAGGATCCCGTACATCGCGTCGTTGAGGAGCATGTCGAGCCGCTCGACCGCCGCCATCCACGCGATCTCGCTCATGCACAGCCCCGACGAGTAGTTGGTCTGCGCCAGGTAATTCCCCGTCTCCGCCGAGATCTCGTCCGCCGCCCGCCGGATGATCCGGAAGTTCTCCTGCGTCGCGTACGTCCCCCCGAACCCCTCCGTGGTCGGCCCCTCCGGCACGTAATCCAGCAGCGACTGCGCCGTCGCCCGGATCACCGCCACGATGTCCGCCCCCGCATACCGCGCCGCCTTCGCCTGGAGGGCATCGTCGTAGATGTTCCCCGTCGCCACGATGACGTACTTGAGCGGCAGCGGCGCCGGCGTGAACCGCGCCTTGAACGCCTCCCGCTGGTCCCGCGCCTCGTCGATCCGCGCGATCGCCGCCGCCGTCGCCTCCTTGAGCGCCGCCCGCGCCTCCGCGCCGCTCACCCGGCCCGGCTCCACGTCCGCCGCCTCGCTGTACGCGAGCGACTCCGCCGCCTCCTGGATCGACCCCGCCCCCTCCGCGAGCGCCCTGCCGAGGAAGTACGAGACCCCCCACCCCGCATGCCCTGCCCGGTGGATCCGGTCCACCAGCACGTTCGCGAGCGGCGTCCCCTCGCCGTCCGCGCCATCCACCCCGTACGCGCGCGCCACCGTCCGCTCCACCCCCACCGTGGTGTGGCGATCGATGAAGTGCTGCACGTCGTTGGCGACATCCGCCGCATACGCGCGGCAGGCATCCACCTTGGCTTGATCGACCGGAACCCTGGCCATCGTGTTTCTCCGAAGAAACCAGGGTTCTACTCCACCCTCCCCCGCCACGGAACCCCTTGACCCGCAAGCACCTCCGCTACGTCCGTCCGTCATTTGCCGCACTGTGTCGAAGCCGCTCTGGCCGCTCTAGCCGCTCGCGCCTGCGTCCCCTATGGTGAGGGGTGCAATGACGCACCCTTTGCATGACATCCAGCTCCCCCCCCGCCGCGACGAGTTCTTCCCCGCCGTCATCGAGATCTCGAAGGGCTCGAAGAGCAAGTACGAGCTCGACAAGAAGACCGGCCTGCTGATGCTCGACCGGGTCCTCTACAGCTCGGTCCACTACCCCGCGAACTACGGCTTCATCCCCCAGACCCACGCCGGCGACGGCGACCCGCTCGACGTGCTGGTGCTGATGCAGGAGCCCGTCATCCCGCTGACCATCGTGCGCGCCCGCGCCATCGGCGGCTTCTCGATGGTCGACGACAAGGGCGTCGACGACAAGATCATCGCCGTCGCCATCGACGACCCCGCCGTGTCCCACTACCGCGACCACACCGAGCTCCCCCCCCACATCGCCAAGGAGCTGATGCGCTTCTTCGCCGACTACAAGATGCTCGAAAACAAGCTCTCCGAGGTCGACCGCATCTACGACCGCACCCGCGCCCTCGAAGTCATCGAAGAGTCCATCGCCACCTACCGCTCCATGAGCGGCTGGTCCAAGGGCTGATTCGGGGCCTCAGCGCGTGTACACGCAGGGCCCGCTGCTCCCCTGCTCCGTGGGCGCCGAGGTGGTCGGATCGACGGTCAGCGTCTCCGGCAGCGGCTTGCCCTGCTTCCCCGGCGTCCCCTCCACGCGCAGGGTGATGGTGTTCCCCGAGCGCACGTAGCTCCCGTTCCGGTCCACGATCCCCGACCACACGCACTGCGCTCGCGGCGGGCAAGGCGAGATCCGATCCGAGGCCTGAAACGTCCCGTCCGCCCCGAAGGTGAGGGTCCGCTCGTAGGTGCGATCCCCGCACGACGCCGACTTCCACGTCCCGACCAGCGCCGGATCCCCCTGCTGCCCCGGCGGCTGGGTGTTCGGCGTCACCTGCCCCGGCGGAGTCGCCCCTCCCGTCGGGTTCTGCGCCCCCGATCCGTTCCCCGGCGGCGGCGTCTGCACCGGCAGCTCCACCGTGGACTGCCCGTCCGCCGGTCCCCCCGACGACTGGGCGCAGGCCCCGAGCCCGCCGATCGCGCACGCCGCGCCGATCGCGCACGCGAGCGAGAGCCCGCACCGCCCCACGCCACCCAGCCCACCGAATCCCGCCGAGAAAAAGCGCATCATGGGCCGGGTTCTCCCACGGCAGCCCCTTCACGGCAACCACACCGAGGCCCCCGCACGGGGACGCGGCGCCATCGCGAGATCGGCCCGCGCCGAACGCGACGAACATCACCCGCACCCCGGAAGGCCGTGCGATGCGCGCAATCTCCAGGAGCGCCGCCACGCCCGAGGCATTGACGCGAAGTACCCGGCCAGCACCTGAGCGACCTGGCCGCCCTCCACCGTGCCCGCCCCACGCCCGCGCAGCGCCGGCTGCGTCAGCCAGGCAATCCACGCGCGCACGTTGTCGAGGGAGACCCCACGCTCCGCCTGCGAGAGCGCGGGCCCCGTCAGCTCCGGGCGGCCCAGGGCTCCGTCACAGCGCGCCGCGACAGCAGGAAGCGCCGACGCTGGCGCCGCCTCCGCCGGAGGAAGCACCTGCGCAGGCGCCGCTGCCTCCGCGGGCCGATCGAGAAGGACATTGGCCGCTGCGGGAGGGCGACCGCGGCACCCCAGCGCCATCGCCGCGACGAGCACGACCGTAACGTGGGCCCCCCCCTGCTTCATGGATGCGCCGTCTCCGCCAAGACGGCCATGCTACCGCACCCGTCCCGTTCCTCGGGCCACCCGGCCCGGGAGGAGCGTCACGCACTGGCGACGCCCTCACCGGAACCCGGGCCTGGTTCAGGCGATCAGGCCATCGTCATCGCCGCCACCTTTGCCCACTTCCGGAGGCGACGTGCGTCGGGCCAGAAGCGGCATGGCCCCTGAAAAGCTCGGGTAGCGCGCGGAGTGGTGGGGCCCCGAGGCGAAGCGGCTCCGTCCAAGGGCAAGGCAGCAAACGTAAAGGTCGAGTCCCACAGGACACGAGGTCGAGTCCCACACGACACGAGGTCGAGTCCCACACGACACGAGGTCGAGTCCCACACGACACGAGGTCGAGTCCCGCAGGACACGAGGTCGAGTCCCACACGACACGAGGTCGAGTCCCAGAAGACGCCACACCGAGGGCCGGAGCGCTGGCCATGGGCTCAGACTCATGTAGATGAGCGTAGACTCATGTAGGCTGGGGAGCGTAGGTGCGCTGGAGGAGGAGCACTCTCCGACCTGGTCGCTCTACGTGCGGCCATGTGGGCAAAGGGTGGCTCGTGATGGGAGGCGGCCAGCGCGCAATGCGCGCGAGGTCATGCGCTCATTACGAATGACGAATTCAACAACGTTCTTTTACAGTCGACATTCGCGTCTGGCGCATTCAACGACGCATTGCGAATCCCTCCCCACCGCAATGGGACAGGCCGACCGCTTCGCCAAGCAGACGTTCGCCGAGGAGACCGAGCGCGTCACCCATGGCGCTGTGGTCTGGGTCGATCCTCCCGAGATCCGGCTGGAGAAGGTGAAGCAGGAGCTTATCCAAGGGGCTCGGCTCGAAGAGGCTCGCTCGGCGCTCCACAACGTGCTCGCCGGCCGCCAGTTGCCGCCGAGCGCCGACGAAAGCGCGCAGATCGACACCTGCACCGACCTGCGCACCCTGCAGCGGTGGCTCAAGCAATCCATCGTGGCCAACAGCACCTCCGAGGCACTCCGCTAGACGCGCGGTTGGACGCGCGGTCCCATCGCCTCGAAAGAGGGAGCGCAGTGCACTCTGTCGAGCGTCTGGAATTCTCCGAGTGGCCGCACCCCGTGCCCTGGCTGGGCGCTGGAGGCGAGCAAGGCGCGATCTACGTGCTCAGACGCGGAGACGAGGTGCTGTGGCGCGTGGGCATCGACTTCGGCGAGGCCTCGCACGTCCCGTTCCGGGAGGAGCTGGTGTGGGAGAGCGCTGGCGTGGTCGCGCTCGGGGGTGGAGACGCGGTGTACGTGCTCGACCTGGGGACGGGAGCTGCGCGCGCGAGGATCGCCGTGCCGTCGCTCTTCGGGCACCTGGCGCTCGTCTCCGTGCCTGCCGTGGGCGGAGGGAATGCGGAGGTCCTGCTGGTGCTCGGCTGGACCGACGTGCACGCGATCGATGGCCAGCTCGCCCCCTGCTGGGTCGCGCGTGACGTGGCGGTGGACGGGATCCTCCTGCGCGAGGCGCGTGACCAGGAGTTGCACATGCTGGCAGAGATGGATCCGCCGGGGGGCTGGGTGGGGATAGTGCTCGACGCCAGGACGGGGGCCGAGCTGTCACGCGAGGCCGAGCCGGTCTTCGACGAGGAAGGTCCGGGCGCGCCTGTCGATCGCTAGGGTCAGGGGTGGCTGGAGGTCTCCGTGAGCCTCACGTGGCGTCGTGGAAGATCACCCCGAGCGTGTGGCGCTTGCCGGAGCGGAGGCGGCTCACGCCGTGGCGCATGGTCACCCGGTAAATGCCGCGGGTTCCCTGCATCGGGCGGTGGTGCACCGGGAAGATCACGCCGTCGCCTTGGCCCAGCGGCACCACCTCGACGCGCGATTGCATGCGGGGGCGCTGCTCGGTCAGCACGAATTCTCCGCCGGTGAAGTCGCGGCCCGGGTCGGAGAGGAGAATGGCGACCTGCAGGGGGAAGACGTGCTCGCCGTAGAGGTCCTGGTGGAGGCAGTTGTAATCGTCAGGGCCGTAGGTGAGCAGGAGCGGGGTGGGCCTCACCTGGCCGGCTTCGTGACAGCGGGCCAGGAAGGCGGCGTGGTCGGGCGGGTACTGCACGTCAAGGCGCAGCGCGGCGCTCCAGCGGTTGGCCACGGCGGCGAGGGGCGGGTAGAGGGCGTCGCGGAGGGTGGCGACGAGCGGAGGCAAGGGGTGGGCGAAGTACTTGTACTCGCCGCGGCCGAAGCCGTGGCGCTGCATGTGGATGTGGCTGCGGAAGAGGGCGTTGTCGGGGTAGGTGGCGGCGAGCGCAGCGCAGGCGTCCGCCGGGAGCAGGCCGCTCACCACGGCGCAGCCGTGGGCGTCGAGGGAGGCGCCGAGGGCTTCCCAGTCCAGGGCGGCGATGCGGGCGCGGAGATCAGGCAGCAGGGCGGTGCTCACCGGGAAGCCTCGCGGTCGAGGAGGGTGCGCTTGCGGGCGACGCCCCAGCGGTAGCCGGAGAGGGCGCCGCCCGTACGCACGACGCGATGGCAGGGGCTGGCGACGGCGAGGGCTTGCTGCGGTCGGGTTCGCAGGGGGATCTCCCGGGAACGCTCTGGCGGTGAATCATGCCGCGTTCCTGAGCACACCATGCCGCCGCGCGGAGGAGGCTGCACTCCGCTTCTTGCTCTTGAATGTCGAAGGTCGACGCGCGGCCGTGCCGATGGACATTCCCTGTCAGGAGGGGAGACCGTGGCGATGCTCCATGAATGGAACAACGTTAGGATCCTGACTCACCCGGGATCAATGGAGATGCAATGGCCGGTGGGACATCTCGGGAGCGCGTTCTAGAACGCCCGTGGGCATTTCAAGTTCAATCGGAAGGGAGGCGGCAGGCGCTATGGCTGGCGCAGCGCGTGGCGGCGGCGTCATGCCCGGTGTTGATCATCGGTTCGACAGGTGTGGGCAAGGACGTGCTCGCGGAGGACCTCCACGATCATAGCAAGCGCGCGGATCGGGCGTTCGTGGCCGTCAACTGCGCGGCGCTGTCGCCCTCGCTGCTGGAGAGTGAGCTGTTCGGGCACCAGAAGGGGGCCTACACCAGCGCGGTCAGCACCAAGGCGGGGCTGGTGGAGCTGGCGGACGGGGGGACGCTGTTCCTCGACGAGATCGGGGAGCTGCCGCTGGAGGCGCAGGCGAAGCTCTTGCGGTTTCTCTCGCGGGGGACGTTCTGGCCGGTGGGCGCGACGGCAGAGAAGTCCGCGAACGTGCGGATCCTGGCGGCGACGAACCGGGATCTATCGCGGATGCTGGATGGGGGGTTTCGCGAGGATCTGTTCTTCCGGCTGAGTGTGATCACCATCTTCATCCCGCCGCTGGAGCCGGAGGACGTGCGGATGATCGCGCGGACGCAGGCCACGGAGATCGTGACGCGGGAGGGTTACCAGTTACACGCGACGGAGATCGAGGAGCTGTCGGAGCGGCTGGCAGCGTGTGCGTGGCGGGGAGGTGCCCGGGAGCTGCGGGGGACCATTGAGCGTTACCTGCTGCTGCGAGACGGGGAACGGGGGGCAGCGGAGAACTGCCGGGTGGCGCTGCAGCAGCAGCACCGGCAGGGCACGAGGACGGCGTCGCCAGGGGATGTGGGGCCGCTGCTCGAACGGCTGGATGCGCTGGTCTTCCTCGCCCTGGCACGGGATGCGGGGGACGTGCGGGAGCTGTCACAGCGCCTGCGCCTGTCGCAGCAGGCCATCTACCACCGGCTGCAGCGCCTCGGCATCAAGCCTAGGGAGCTCGGGGGGAGCGAGCCGCTGCAGCGCGCGTTCCAGGAGACGCGGCAGGCGCTCGCCCCGGCCACGGCGTGGCTTCAAAGCATCTTGAAGGGTTGACTGGAAACTTGACGCGGTCCGGACACGCCGTCCGTGGATTTTCGCGGCGATCGGCACTGGCACGGGCAGTGCGAAGAGGACCGTCGACGCTGCGGTTTTCCCCGCGGCGCGAGCCGACCATCGCCATGTCCAGACGACTTCCCCGGGCGCGTCCAGGCGTCATCCTCCAGCAGGACCAGGCCGATCTCTTCCTCGTCGACACCGACGGGGGCGAGGTGTTCGAGGTCAACGCCACGGCAGCCGCGATCTTCGCGTGCTGCGAGCAGGCGCAGTCGTACGGCGACGCGGTGAGCGCGCTGTCGGAGGGCCTGAGCGAGGCCGGACAAGGGGTGGAGATCCTCGCCGACGTGGAGGACACGGTGCGGCTCTTCCAGCAGCTCGGGCTGTGCGAGGCCGGGGGCTGAGGGAACGCAGGCCTCGCCGCGAGAACAGGACGTTGGTGCAGGTTCGCCTGCACGACGCGCGACGCACGGCATGGTGCCGGGCGCCGTGAGCTTCGATCCGAACGTGTGGAGATTGCCATGTACATCAAGGCGCACCTCAAGAGCATCAAGCCGGTCAGCGACACCTGCACGTGCAGCAGCGGGATGGGTCAGCAGACGACGATCCTCGTCTGATGCCGTCCGGGGGGCGGGGTGGCTCGCGCTGCCCCGCCCCTCACTTCTGCAGCATCGACCATTGAAGGTTCCATTCACCTGCGCTCCCGCGCGCCCAGGGTCACCCCATGCCGTCGAATGGCCCGCTCCGAGCGACGTCGGTCCTCCTGTTCACCCGCGCCGAGGTGACGGGGCGGCACATCTTCCGCACGGTGCGCCTCGATCTCGCGCTCACGGGCGGCGAGGGGCGGGTGTGGTTCGATGCGTCGCGGCGCTCCGTCGCGGAGGCGTCGTGGCAGAGGCAGCTCCACCACCTGGAGGCCGTGGGGCGTGCCCATTACGCGCTGCCGTGGGCGGAGACCGATCTGAGGATCTCGGTCCGCGGTGAGGGCGTGACCCTCTCCGGGGCCAGCGCGTCGCTGCCGCTGTTCGTCGCCTGGGTCGCGCTGCTCGGGGACCGCGCGCTGCCGGAGCCGTTCTTCGCGGCAGGCGTGGCGCTCGCGGGGTCGACGGCGCTCGCCGCGGCACCCCGCGGGTACGCGCAGGGGAAGGTGGAGGTCGCGGACGCGCTGGCGCGGAAGCGCGGGGACGCCGGGCGGCCGCGGATGTGGGTACCCGCGGGGTCGGATGTCGATCGGTCCAGGCTCACGGCGATCGAGGTGCGCGAGGTGGCGACCCTCGTGGAGGGGGTCGCGGAGATCCTCGGGATCGCGGCCACGGGAGAGATGCGCTCGTGATCCGCGCCGGGATCCAGGCGGCGCGCGAGCTGGGGGGCCTCACGCGGGAGCTGCCCGATCTGCGGGTAATCGCGGGCGCGGGGATGCTCGGCGCGGTCGGCGCGGGGCTGCTCAACCCGGTGCTGTCTCTCCACCTCGCCTCGCGCGGGCTGGACGTGGGGCGGATCGGGCTAATGTTCACGCTGGGGTCGCTCCTGCCCGTGGTGCTCCAGCCAGCGCTCGGAGCGCTCTCGGACCGGATGGGCCGCCGGGGGATCCTGCTCGGGGTCTACCTCTCGACCTCGCTTTTGGTCCCGGCGCTCGCGCTCCTCACCGACCCGCTGCCGCTCGCGGCCGCGCTGTGCGCCCGGCTCATGCTCGACCGCAGCGTGGCGCCGCTGCGCGCTGCCGCGGTGGCCGACTCGGCGCCTCCCGCGCGGCGAGCGATGGTGTTCGGGTGGCTCGCGAGCTTCACCAACCTGGTGCTCGTGGGGGCCATGGTCGGGTCGTCGCTGACCGTGGCCTGGGTGGGCACCAGGGGGACGCTCGCGGTGGCAGGGGCCTTCTTCTTCGCGAGCAGCCTGGCATGGCTCGGGCTGCGGGGTGGAGGACCGGCAGCGCTGGCGCGGGAGCCGGGAGCCGTGGCGCCGGGAGCGGCACGCGGAGAGCGCGAGGGGCGGGAGCAACGTGAGCGGCGTGGAAAGCGGGGGCTCGCGCAGATCGCCGCGTCGCTCGCGGCGCCGCTCCGGGACGCGCGCCGTGATCCGGTGCTGGCAGCGCTCGTGGTCTACCAGTTCTGCTTCGTCTTCGCGCTCGATGCGTTCCCCATCTACCTGCCCCTCTTCGCGGTGCATCTCGGGGTCCCGCAGGCGTGGGTGGGGCCGCTGATCGCCTCGTCCTGGCTGGTCTTCGCGCTCGTGCAGCCGGTGGGCGGGAGGCTCGCGGATCGGGGGCGGGACCGCACACCGTGGATCCTGGGCGGGCTCACGGGCATGGCGGTCTGCGCGGCGCTGCTCGGGGTCGCTGGCTGGATCGCCGCGCCGTACGCGCTGCCGCTCCTCGCCGTCGCCTGGATCGCGATGGCCATCCCCGATGGGCTTTCACGACCGGCGGTCGAGGCGCGCGTCGTCGACCAGGCGCCTCCGGCGGAGCGGGGGCGCTTCCTCGGGGTGCTCGGCGCCGCCGCGGCGCTGGCCAACGTGCTGGCGCCCGTGAGCTACGGGGCACTGGCCCGACGCGCGGGGCCTCACGCCACGTTCTTGCTGTCCGCCGTCGCGCTGTGCGCGGCGCTCCTGGCGATGGACAGGGTGCGCGCGAGAGCCCGCACGGCCGATCCGTCACTCACCAGCCTGACGAGGGACTCATGACGCCGCAATGGTTCGCAGGGCTCGTCTCGACGCTCGTCATCCTTTCGGTGCTCGGCGGAGGCGGGCGTGAGGCGCGGGCCGACTCCAGTTACTCCGCGCGGGCCACCCGCACGGACGAGCCGATCACCATCGACGGCAAGCTCGACGATCCGGCCTGGCGCGCGGCCCCAGTGCTGACCGGGTGGCACCGGAACCGCATCGAGGTGGGGAAGATCGCGACCGATCAGACCGAGGTCAGGATCCTCTACGACCGCGACAACCTCTACTTCGGGTTCCACTGCCTCGACGCGCACCCTGAGAAGATCACCGCGTACACGGTGCAGAACGAGGGGTTCCTCCACCAAGAAGACAACGTCACCGTCATCATCGACACCTTCCACGACCACCGGAACGCATACTACTTCTGGACGAACCCCCTCGGGGTGAGGACGGATGGGCGCATCGTCGACGATGGCGAGGCATTCTCCACGGACTGGCAAGGAGAGTGGGAGGCGCAGGGGAGCATCGTCAGCGACGGGTGGGTGGTCGAGATGCGCATCCCCTTCAGCAACTTCCAGTTCCCCGACGCCGAGGAGCACACCTTCGGGTTGCTGCTCGATCGGGAGCAGGCGCGGACGCAGGAGTGGAGCAACTGGACGCCGGACGGGGTGAACTCGGCGAAGGTGTCGCGGTATCCCAACCTGACCGGGCTGCGCGAGATCCGCGGGCGGTCTCCGGCCATCCTCACGGCGTATGCGTCGACGCAGATCTGGGGCTCGGCGGGGAGCGGGCCAGAACTCGTGCCAAACGCGGGGCTCGACGCGGTCCTCTCGCCGACGCCGTGGATGTCGCTGAAGCTCACGGTGAACCCTGACTTCGCGCAGGTCGACATCGATCAGGACGTGCTCTGGCTCGACACGGAGGAGCACACCATCCCCGAGCGCAGGCCGTTCTTCCGCGAGGGAAACGATCTGTTCATCGCGCCCATGCAGATCTTTTTCTCGCGGCGCATCGCGCCCAAGCCGCACGACCGGGTGGTGGGCGGGGTGCTCGCGGTGGGCAAGCTCGACCGGACCGCGTTCAGCGTGCTCGACGTGCAGAGCCGGGAGGAGCGGCCCGACGGCACCGTGGAGAACGTGAACGCCGCGGTCACCCGGGTGCAGCAGGATCTCGGGAAGCGATCCAACGTAAGCGCGCTCGGGATCAGCCGCGTGGGGGACGTGACCGCGGGCGTGGCCGGCGCCGACAGTAACCTCCACATCTACGAGGAGATCTTCATCCAGGCGCAGGCGGCGAAGAGCTTCGGCCCGACGCCCGACAAAGGGGCGGAGGCCTTCCACGTGGGCGTGCACCGGTTCAACACCACCTCGGAGTTCTGGCTTCAGTACGAGGACATCGGCGAGAGCTTCAGCTCGCCGCTCGGGTACATCCCGATCCGGGACAAGCAGAGCGTCTACGCCCATGCCTATTACAACTGGTTCACCAGGCAGAAGGCGCTGCCCCGGATCGACATGACATACGACGATCTATGGCGCCTGAACCACGCGGGGGAGCAGACCCGACACCTGCGCAAGCTGCGGCTCCAGCCGTACGTGAGCGACGATCTTGCCTTCCTTCTCGACGCGCAGATCGACAGGAACGGGATCTACCAGAACAACATCGGCACGTTCGGCTTCGTGGTCTTCCCGAACGACTGGCAGAGCCTGACGCTCAACACGCTCTCCGGCTCGTTCCTGGGCGGCAACCTGCTCGGCCTGAACGGCGCGCTTAACCTGAAGCTCGGGCCGCGGTTCGCGATCAAGATGAGCGGCTCGTACACCCGGAACTGGGAGGTGCCGGAGGGCAGCCCGCTGTGGGGCACGGCGAGCGAGGGATACCAGTGGGTGCTCTACGGGCAGCTCCGCTACCAGTTCACGCCGAACCTCTACGCCCGCCTCACGCTCCAGCGCGGCGACGCGTTGGGCATTGCCGATCTCAATGCCGTGCGCGGGCAGGTGATCGACGGGGTGTTCGGCTGGCATTACCGGCTCGGGAGCGATGTATTCGTGGTCTACACGCAGCAGCCGGTGGGCAACGCGCAGGAGCACCGGGCGCTCGCGAAGGTCTCCTACACCTACTACTGACCTGCGCTACGCAATCGTCTGGCGCCGCGGAGGGGCGGCGCCGAGGAGGATCGGTCATGTCTCAGTCGCAAGAGATCAGCAGCCGTTACGATCAGGTGTCCTCCGGGTACGGGCGCTCGCCCGACGACGTCACCCGGCGCCTGTACTGGCTCGCCTACGAGCACCTGACCTGGCGCGCCATCGAGGAGAACCTGCCCGCTGGGAGGCGCGCCCGGGTGCTCGATGCGGGGGGCGGCGGCGGGAAGTACGGCGCGCGCATCGCGGAGCAGGGCCACGAGGTCACGGTGCTCGATCTGTCTCCGGGCATGCTCGACGAGGCGCGGCGACGCTTCGAGGCGCAAGGGATCGGGGGGACCTTCGTCGAGGGTGACATCCTGGCCCTGCCCTTCGCCGACGGCACCTTCGACTTGGTGCTGTGCGAAGGCGATCCGGTCTCGTACTGTCTGGAGCGATACCCGCAGGCGATCCGGGAGCTGGTGCGCGTGGCAGCGGGGGGTGCGCCAGTCCTGCTCGGCGTCGACAGCAGGTACGAGCACTTCATCGGGGCGCTGCGCTTCGGGGACAAGGCGAAGGCGCTCGTGATCCTCCAGGACGGGCGGAGCCTCTGTCCCTACGGGCTGCCGGTGCACGCCTTCACGCTGCCGGAGCTCCACGCAGCGGTCAGCGCGGCAGGCGCAGATCTCGTGGAGATCTCCGGCAAGCCTGTGCTGTTCCTGGAGATGCTCCAGGCGATGATGGCCGCGCACGGGACGAGCTTCGAGCCGTGGGCGGCGCGGGACGAGATCCTGGCGCTGCAGGAGCGGCTCTCTCACGAGGGGTTCGCGGTCTGCGGCGGTCACCTCCAGGTGGTCGCGCGCAAGAAGCGGGGCACGCCATGACCTCACTCCCCTTCCTCGGCGTGGGCCTGAGCTACCGCTGGGAGCTGCACGCGAGCCTCTTGCAGGCCGCAGGGCACGTCGACTGGATCGAGATCACGCCCGAGCACTTCATGCCGCTCGGCCCGGATGGTCTGCGCCGCCTGGAGGGGCTGGCGCGGAGGTTCCCGGTCGCGGGCCACAGCCTGGAGCTGTCGCTGGGCTCCGGGGGGACGACCAGCGCGAGATACCGGGAGCAGCTCGGAGCGATCCTCGGCGGCGCCTCCGCCCTCTGGCACGGCGACCACGTGTGCTTCACCGAGGCCGGCGAGCGCGCGATCCATGCGCTGACGCCGCTGCCCTTCTGCGAGGCGGCGGTGGAGGCGACGGTGCGGGGCATCCGCGAGGTGCGCGGGGCGCTGGGCGTGCCGCTCGTGGTGGAGAACATCGTCTACTACCTGGACAATCCGCTGAGCGAGATGGACGAGGCCTCGTTCCTGCGGCGCGTGGTGCTGGAGGCCGACTGCGGGCTGCTCCTCGATCTGCACAACGTCTTCACCAACGCCGTCAACCAGCGCTTCGATCCATACAGGTTCCTCGATCGGCTGCCGCTCGAACGGGTGCTCCAGATCCACCTCGCCGGTGGGGAAACCTTCGAGGGCGTGCGCCTGGACACCCACGCGGCGGGCTCGCCCGAGGAGGTCTGGTCCCTGCTCGATCACGTGGCGCCGCGCTGCCCGGTGCGCGGGGTCAATCTCGAGATGGACGCGCATTTCCTGCCGGCGCCGCGGCTGATCGAGGAGCTGGGGCGGGCGCGGGCGGCGCTCGAGCGGTGTGGGGCGCGCGGGGTGAGGTGCGCATGAGCTACCCGCGGATCCTCGACGCGCTGGCGCGCCTCCACGCGGACGTGCGGTTCCGGGAGGCGTTCCTGGCCGACGCGGAGGGGACGCTGCGCGCCCTCGGGTTGCCCGAGGAGACGGCGAGGGCGCTCGCGCGCGTCGATCGCACGAGCCTGTCGTACGTGTTCCGGATCGTCGATCATCACCGGCGCGCGCGGGTGAGCGAGCACCTCGGCTGGTTCGATCTGGCGCGGCGACCCGACCTCGGGCGCGTGCTCGCGCGCTACCTGGCCGACGTCCCCCCGCAGTGGCTCAACCGGGACGAGGCCATCCAGTTCTGCCTCCACGTGGAGGCCACCGCGACGGACCCGCCCTACCTGCGCGATCTCGCGCGCTACGAGCGGCTGCGCATCGAGATCGCCTGGGGGCTCGGGGGAACGGCGTCGCGGGTGGAGGCGTTCGCTTACCCGGTGCTCGATCTGCTGGCACAGATGCACCTCCCTGGCTGGCCCGAGGCGGCACCGCGCGAGACCCGGATCGAGATCAAGAAGGTACCCAGCATACCCGCGGTGATCACCCGCGAGCCTCGCTGAGCGATGGCGGCGGGGTGGGTGAGGAGGCGCTCGGGAAGGAGGGTGCCCGTGAAGGAGGGCAGGGCGAGGTCGGGCTCAGGTGCCGTGATCGATGCCGTTCCAGGCGGCGTAGTCGGTGAAGTAGTTGCGGAGGCAGGTGTCCGTGTAGAGCTCCTCCATCGCCTGGCGGGCCTTGGTGTCGTAGTTCCCGCTGGTGAGTCGGCGCGCGCGTCGGGTCGTTGTCGTTGTCGTTGTCGTAATCGGTGAAGTTGGTGGAGGCGCAGTTCGCGATGCCGAGGTGGTGGATGCCGGAGGTGATCTGGCCATTCGATCGGCTGGAGCCCGAGGAGCCGTAATGGGCGCTGGCGAGATTCTCCGATCCACCGGCGGTGCACGACTCATCGATGCCCACGTTGAGCTCGACGTTGTCGAGATGGTCGTCGTACGTGCGCATGGCCTGGTTGGCGGCGAAGAAGGCTGTCCACTTGGCGACGCCGCTGCCGATGTTGGTGTAGGTGCTCGTCGTGTTCTGGGACAGGGTCTGGTTGTTGAAGACGTAGGCCCAGAAGCCACCTGGTGACGAGGTGAAGGTGTAGGGATCGTCGTGGAGGCGAACGACGTTGGCGCCCGCGCCGCCGTCGGAGGCGATGGACCTGACGACCACCGTGAAGCCGGCGTTGGGGCCGTTCGGGATGTCGTGGCCCGAGTCGATGGTGGTGGCCCTGCCGGTGGCGCAGACGGTGAAGCCGGCCTGCGCGACGCCGCTGAGCAGCGTGCCAGCCGTGACGATGGCCATGGTGGCGATGCTGCGGATCCTGGTGCTCATGGCGGTGCTCATCGCTCCACCTCCGGGCGGGGAAGGTCGAGGTTGTCGAGGAGGCCCATCTGCACGAGCTGGGCGGGCGTGGTGCGGCCCTGGGTGACGATGGGGGAAGCGCCGGTGAAGACGCGGGACGGGATTCTGCAGGCGGCGGGAGGGGATCCGTCAGTGCGGGTGGCTCTCGTCGGCGTGGGCGTGCTCCTCACCCATCTCCGCGTCGGCCGGGGCGTAGGCGTCGAGGAGGTGGCTGACCTCCTCGGGGCGGGAGATCTCGGCGATGGCGTCGATGATCTTGCCGTCGGCGGCGGTGACGCGCTGGTGCTGGCGGAGGTGCTCGGCCCAGGTGGCGACGAGGAAGGTCTCCAGGAAGGTGCCGGGCAGGGCGAGGTCCTCGAAGAGGCCCCAGGTGATGGCGCCGTCGCGGCGGCGGTGCGATTCGAGGTCGCGGGCGAGGCGCAGGAAGGCGGCGCGGTTCTCGTCACGGACCAGGTAGCGGCGCTGGACGAGGACCGGGCCGGCCTCGATGGCGACGGGGTGGGCGAGCACGGGTTCGGTCCACGCGGCGACGGGCTGCACGTGTTCCTTGTTCACGGCAGCGAGGCGGTGACGGACGCCGACGAGGAGGCCGACGAGGAGGATGGCGGCGGCGAGGGTGAGGGTGACGTCGGTGCCAGCGCGGCCGGCGAGGGTGCCCCAGGCGAGGCTGCCCGCGGCCTGGCCGCCCTGGAAGACGAGGAGGTAGAGGCCGAGGGCGCGGGATTGCACCCAGCCAGGAGCGGCGGAAGCGGCGGCGACGTTGAGGCTCGACAGGACGGCGATCCAGGCGACGCCGGTGGCGAACATGGCGAGGTAGAGAGGGGGCTCGCTGCGCACGTGGGCGAGGACGAGCATGGTGCCGGCGTAGAGGATGCTGGCGGTGAGGACGAGGCGGTCGACGCCGAGGCGGGCGCGGAAGCGCGGGAGGAAGGCGGCGCCCGCGAGGGCCCCGACGCCGATGCAGCCGAGGAGGAGGCCGAAGCGCAGCGGGGAGAGCTGGAGTTCGCGGCGGGCGACGACGGGCAGGAGGGCCCAGAGGGCGCTGCCGGCGAGGATGAAGGCGGCGGCGCGGAGGAGGACGGACTGCAGGGCGGGAGCGCGGCGGGCAAAGCGGAGGCCAGCGATGATGGCGCCGACGACGCGCTCGGGGGGCAGGCTCGGGCGGGGGCGCTCCTGCTTCCAGCGCACGACCTGGAAGATGACGGCGCCGAAGGCAAGGGCGTTGAAGGCGTAGACGGGGGCGCTGCCGGCGAGGGCGATGCCGATGCCGCCGATGGCCGGGCCGAGGCCGCGGGCGATGTTGATGGCGACGCCGCCGAGGGTGATGGCCGGGGCCACCTCGGCGCGGTCGACGAGGGTGGGCAGGAGGGCCTGCCAGAGGGGCGCGGAGAGGGCTGCGCCGAGGCCGAGGGCGAAGGTGAGGGCGAGGAGGCTCTCGGGGGTGAGGCTGTTCGTGAAGGAGAGCGCGGCGAGGATGGCGGAGATGAAGGCCATCCAGGTGGCGAAGCCGATGAGGAGCCGGCGGCGGTCGAAGATGTCGCCGAAGGCCGCGGCAGGGAGGCCGACGAGGAAGACGGGAAAGCTCGACGCGGTCTGGAGGAGGGCGACGTGGAGCGGGGCCGAGGAGAGGGAGGTCATGTCCCAGCTCCCGGCAGCGTTCTGGATCCAGAGGCCGAGGTTCGAGGCGAGGGCGCCGAGCCAGAGAGCGCGGAAGACGGGCTGGCGCAGGGGGGACCAGGCCGAGGGCGCAGCAGGTGCGCTGGCCTCGGCGCCGGGGGTGGAGGGGGTCTCGGGGGCGGGAGGGGCAGTTCGCTCGGCCATGGGGATCACAGGGTGTGCAGCGTGCGGTGTGGCGAGACGTTCTGCCCAGGGGCACAGCGTGGTGGCTGGCGAGAGCGGTTCGCGGGGAGTGGGGCCCCGACGGGATTCACTCCCGGCGGGGCGAGGGGACGCGAGTCCCCTCGTGGAGACTTAGATCACGAAGCAGTCGCAGCCGGCGTCGAAGCCGCGGTTTCGTGACCTGGCGGTGGCGGGGCGCGCGAGGGCGCTCCTCGCGGCGGCGTTGTGGTAGCCGCCGAAGCTTGCGGGCGGGGACCAGGAGGGGCTGAAGGGGAGCGGCGGGGGGTTGTGGCCCGAGAAGGAGCCGGAGGCGTGGACGACCTTGCCGCCGAGCACCGTGAGCACGGATTCGAGGGACTTGATGCGCTCCTCGGGGACGGTGAAGAAGTCGTCGGAGAGGACGACGAGGTCGGCGAGCTGGCCGGGGGTGATGCTTCCCTTCTTGCCGGTCTCGCCGGAGAACCAGGCGTTCCCGGTGGTGTAGAGGCGCAGGGCCTCCTCGCGGGAGAGAGTCTCGCCCGGGCCGTAGAGGGGGGTGCCGCCCACGGTCTTGCCGGCGACGAGCCAGTAGAGGCCCATCCAGGGGTTGTAGCTGGCGACGCGGGTGGCGTCGGTGCCTCCGCCGACCGGGATGCCGGTGGCGAGCATCTGGCGGATGGGGGGGGCGTGGCGGGCGGCTTCGGCGCCGTAGCGGTCGATGAAGTACTCGCCCTGGTAGGCCATGCGGTGCTGGATGGCGATGCCGCCGCCGAGGGCCGCGATGCGGTCGAGGTTCCGGCGGGAGACGGTCTCGGCGTGGTCGAAGAACCAGCGGAGGCCGTTGAAGGGGACGTCGCGGTCGACCTTCTCGAAGACGTCGAGGAAGCGGGAGATGGACTCCTCGTAGGTGGCGTGGAGGCGGAAGGGCCATCGGTTCGCGGAGAGAAACGCGATGACGGGCTCCAGATCGCCTTCGAGGGAGGGGGAGAGATCGGGGCGGGGTTCGAGGAAGTCCTCGAAGTCGGCCGCGGAGAAGACGAGCATCTCGCCGGCGCCGTTGCAGCGGTACATGTCGTTGCCGTCGCCGGGGCTGACCAGCTTGGACCAGGCCTTGAAGTCGTCGAGCTCGTTGCCAGGGCGCTGGGTGAAGAGGTTGTAGGCGATGCGGAGGGTCATCTGGCCTTCGCGGGCGAGGTGCTCGATGACGGCGTAGTCGTCGGGGTAGTTCTGGAAGCCGCCGCCGGCGTCGACGACGCTGGTCACGCCGAGGCGGTTCAGCTCGCGCATGAAGTGGCGCGAGGAGTTCACCTGGTCCTCGAAGGGGAGCTTGGGGCCCTTGGCGAGGGTGGCGTAGAGGATCATCGCGTTGGGCTTGGCGATGAGCATGCCGGTGGGGTTGCCGGCGCGGTCGCGCTCGATGCGGCCGCCGGGCGGATCGGGGGTGTCCTTGGTGTAGCCGACGGCGCGGAGGGCGGCGCCGTTGAGGAGGGCGCGGTCGTAGAGGTGGAGGATGAAGACCGGCGTCTCGGGGGCGGCGGCGTTGATCTCGTCGAGGGTGGGCATGCGGCGCTCGACGAACTGGAACTCGGTCCAGCCGCCGACGACGCGGACCCACTGGGGAGCGGGGGTGCGGCGGGCCTGCTCGGTGAGCATGCGGAGGGCGTCGGCGAGCGAGGGGACGCCGTCCCAGCGCAGCTCCATGTTGTAGTTGAGGCCCCCCCGGATGACGTGGAGGTGCGAGTCGGTGAGGCCAGGAATGACGCGGCGGCCGCCGAGGTCGATGACGGTGGTGTGCACGCCTTTGTGCTGGAGGACGTCGGCGTCGGTGCCGACGGCGAGGAACTTGCCCTCGCGCATGGCGGCGCCCGACGCGGCCGGGGTCGCCTCGCTGAGGGTGGTGATGCGGCCGTTCGTGAGGATGAGGTCTGCCTCGAGTGTCGCTGACATGAGGGTGCTCTTTCCGGGGGGTTCCGTGGTGGGTGTGGGGTGAAGGGTACGGGATGCGCCGGGGGCTCAAGAGCTGGCCGGTAAAGCGTCGCGAGCGACCCGCGGCGAGGGAGGCCGACCGAGGAATCCTCTCGGATTTCGAGGGAGGCCGACCGACGACGCGGGGCGCGCAGCAGCTTTACCGGCCAGCTCTTCAGTGGCCGCCCTCGCTGGCATGGGCGCCGAGGACCGCCCTGGCATACTGGATGCCGACGCCGTATGCACCCGCGTGCTCCATGGCCAGCTGGTTGACGGCCTCGTAGGTCTCCTGGCGCGCCCAGTCGCGCTGCAGCTCCAGCACGAACTGCAGCCAGGTCATCGGCACCGCGCCCGCCTGCACCATGCGGGCGATCGACATGTCGTGCGCCACCTGGGAGACGTCGCCGCAGGCGTCGGCGATGACGTACACCTCGTAGCCCTCCTCCAGGAGCTGGATGGTCGGGAAGTTGATGCACGCCGTCGTCCACAGCCCGGCGAGCACGATCTTCTTGCGGCCGATGCGCTCGATCTCCGCGCGCACGGCCTTGTCTTCCCAGCAGTTCATGCTGGTCCGGTCGAAGTCCTTGGCGTCGGGGAGGACGGCCTTGAGCTGGCGGAAGGTGGGGCCGGAGAAGGACTTCTCGGCCACGGTGGTGAGGATGGTGGGGATGTTGAAGATCTTGGCGGCCTTCGCCACGCCGACGGCGTTGTTGATGAGGGTCTGCCCATCGATGTTCTTCACCGCGAAGGCCATCTGGGGCTGGAAATCGACGAGCACCAGCGTGAAGGCATCGGGGGTGAGAAGCGAGTGGACGGAGGACGACTTGCTCATGGGGATGGACTCCTCGTAGCTGAATGCGTCGTGCCTGGGAGGCCACCGCGGCCTCGTGGTCACGACGTACGAAGGAGTATGGTCGGTGATGCGCGTTTCCGGAACGGGCATTGAGGAGATGACGTCCATCGTGCAGAGCGATGGACACGCGAAGGCTCCATGCGCGCACGCGATGAACGGTATCGCCGGAGGAGATGGCTCAGGCCCGACGCGCGGCGCGGGCGCGGGGACGTTTCGACGCGGGCTCGGGCGGAAACTCCGGAGGGCTCTCGGGCTGGCCCGCGGGCTGCGCTTCGGGGGAGACGACGTCACGCTTGCAGAGCACTTCGAGGTTCTCGATGACCCAGCGGTGCGCAGGGCCGATGGCGCGGTCGGTGCGGTAGATCGCGGAGAGGGAGAGGAGGTGCTCGTCTTCGCCCCAGGCGCGCAGGCGGAGGGGGACGAGGCGGCCCTCGCGGAGGTCGTCGCGGGCGATGTGCTCGGGGAGGTTGCCCCAGCCGAGGCCCGCACGGAGCATGGCGTGCTTGGCGTGGAGATCGGCGATGCGCCAGGTGCGGGGCGAGAGGACGCCCTGGTCGGGGACGCCGCTGTCGTGGCGCTCGGAGAGGACGATCTGGATGTGGCCGGCGAGGACCGAGGTGGGGATGGGAGCGTCGTGCGCGGCGAGGGGGTGGGTGGGCGCGACGACGGGGATCATGCGGATGGGGGCGAGGACGTGGCTCTCCAGGCCAGCGACGACGCCGACGGGGCTGGCGACGCCGAGGGTGGCGGAGCCATCGAGGACGCGCGCGGAGACGGCGGAGAGGGTCTGGGTGTCGATGCGGAGGTCGACGGAGGGGAAGGTCTTCGAGAACGCCTCGCAGAGGTCGACGAGGGCAGTGAGGGGGTAGAGGACCTCGACGCAGAGGGAGACGGTGGCTTCGAGGCCGCGGGACATGTCGCCCGTGAGCTTGCGGAGGGAGTCGACCTCGCCGCAGACGCGCCGGGCCGCGGCGAGGACGGCGTGCCCCTGCTCGGTGAGGGTGGCGACCTTGGTGGAGCGGTCCCACAGAGAGACGCCGAGCTGGGATTCGAGGTTCGCCATGGCGGTGCTCACGGCGGACTGGACGCGCTGGAGCTTGCGGGCCGCAGCGGAGAAGCTGCCCTCCTCGACGACGGTGATGAAGGCGCGGAGCTGGTCGAGGGTGATGGGATCGAGCACAGCGCACGATCCCACGGGGCGATGCGTGGCAGCAAGGCGGGGCAGCGAGGTGGGAAGGCGGCCCCACAGAGGCGCGCGCCCTGCCCTGCCCTCCGCTGCTCTTCCCTGCTCTCCCCTGCGCTCGCCTCAGGAGCCGGGCTTGGCGCCGGCGATCTTGGTGAGGTCGAGCATCTCGTCGACGTCGGGGACGACGATCAGCTCGCAGCGGCGGTTCTTCTGCTTGCCCTGGGGGGTGGTGTTGGCGCCGAGCGGGTCGGTGTCGGCGAAGCCGGCGGCGCTCCAGTGCTGGCGGGGGAGGCCGCCGTCCTTGCCGATGAGGTGAAGGAGCACGGAGCGGGAGCGGGCGAGGGAGAGGCCCCAGTTGTCGTTGAAGGGGGGGCTGTTCAGCGGGGAGCTGTCGGTGTGGCCGGCGACCTGGTAGTCGCGGTTCATCAGGGCCTTGTCGCTCTTGATGGCGGCGGCGACCTGCTTGAGGATGTCCTCGCCCTCCTTGCGGAGCTTGTCCTTGCCGGAGTCGAAGAGGACGTCGCCGGGGAGGGAGATGATCATCCGGTTCCTGCGGATGCTCACCTCGAGGCCGAGGTTCACCAGGGTCTGGAGCTTCTGCCGGAGCAGGTCGAAGCGGGCCTTGATGGCTTCGAGCTGCTTGGCGCGGGCCTGGTACTCGGCGAGGGCCTTGTCCTTGTCTTCGAGCTCGCCGCTGACCTTGTTGAGCTGGACGCCCTTGTCGGAGAGCTCCTTCTCCAGGGCCGCGACGCGGTCACGGGCAGCCTGCAGTTCCTTCTCGAGATCGGCTTGCTTCTTCGCGCTGTCGTTCTGGAGCTGGTCGTACTTCGCGAGCTGGGCCTTCCATTCGTCCTCGGAGTAGCCACAACCGGTCGCCAGGGGAGCGGCAGCAGCCATCAGCAGCACGGCGGCAAAAGTGGATCGCTGAAGCATGGGTTATTTCCTTTGTACGAGGCTTCCAGGCCTCGCGCGGACAGAGGTTAGCGAACGCGGGACGGACTTCCAGCGGTTGAACGGAGACTGTAGCGGTCCGAGGACGGACGGAATCCGTGCGGGGATCGCTCCACGTGACGATGCGGGGATCGCCTACGTGACTCGCGGGGAGAACTGGATGGCGTGAAGGAGGGAGGGAGCGGGGGCCCCGACGGGATTCACTCCCGGCGGGGCGAGGGGACGCGCGTCCCCTCGTGGAGACCTAGAGGCAGATCTGGAGACCTAGAGGCAGATCTTCTGATCGCCGCTCGTGACCCACAGCTCGCAGGGGGGCTTGTCGGCGGCGGGAGGGCTGGCCTGGAAGGTGGCGGGCTTGGTCTCGCCTCCGCCGGAAGCTGCGGGCTTGCCGGCGGCGACGGCAGGCTTGGTCTCCTTCGCAGGCTTGCCGGCAGCGACGGCAGGCTTGGTCTCCTTCGCGGGCTTGCTGGCGGCGACGGCAGGCTTGGTCTCCTTCGCGGGCTTGCTCGCCTTCGCGTCCTTGGCGGGCGCCTCTTCCTCCTCGACGGGGGCGCTGGCGACGACTTCCTTCTCGGGCTTGTGCGTCTCGCACTGGGTGGCGATGAGGCCACCAGGGCTGCGGGTCCCCTTGCGGGCGGTGGCGCTCGCGGCTTTTGCGTCCTTCGGGGCGGGGCCGCTGGTGATGTTGACCTTGGCCAGGTCGTCGCCGACGCCCTCGCCGGAGGCAGGCGTGATGCTCATGCCTTCGAGGATCTTGTCGAGCAGATCCTCCTCGAAGATGAGCAGGGACTGGCTGCGGCTCACGTAGACGGTCAGGTCGAGGACGCGGCCGGCGTAGTCGGTCACGCGGCTGACGGTCTGCTTGAGCAGGTCCTCGATGCTGATGTCGCCGAGCTTCTCGGCGGGGATGCCGCTCAGGGTGATCTTGGGGGTGAAGCCTTCGAGGGTGACGTCGGGCTTGAAGCTGGAGAGGTCGGGGCGGCTGCCGGTCTGCTCTTCGAGGATGTCGGCGACGATGCGCTTCGTGGCGGTCTGGATGTCGTCCTTCATGCCCGGCAAGGCCAGGGGGTAGCGCATCAGGGCGACCGCGTTGGCGAGCTTGGCGTCGGCGACGGCGCGCTTGAGGTTGACGAGGAGGCCGCCGATGCGGGCCTTGGTCTTGGGGGAGGCCTTGGCGGCTTCACCGGAGATCTTGGCGAGGAAGGCCTCGCGCGCCGTCTCGTAGCCCTCCTCGATCTTGGTGATCTGCGCTTCGAGCTCCTCGTTCTTCTTTTCGAGCGCGGCCTTGTCGCTGTCGCTCTTGCCCTCGGCGTCGGCTTCCTTGTCGTTGGCCTCGATCTGCGCCTTGAGGTCGGCGAGCTGCTCCTGCTGCTCGATGAGCTTCTCGTAGTCGGCGCCCGCGTCGGCGCTGATGGCCTCGATGACGCTGTTGTACTCGCCCTCCTCGGAACAGAGGGAGGGCAGGACATCGGCCCAGATCTCGGCAGGGACGACGCGGAGGGGGACGCCGCCGGCGGAGGCGTACACGGGGGAGGCGCCGATCTGCTTGAGGAAGGCCTCGGCGTCGGCTTGCTTGATGGCGGTCTTCGGAGCCCAGGCCGACTTCTCGTCGATGCCGGTCTCGCCGAGGAGACGCTTGACGGCTTCGGCAGTGCTGTTCGCGACCTCGGCGCGTCGGACGACGACGCTCATCGGGGTCGATTCGCTGATGGCCCACGCGGCCGAAGGGTTGGTGAGCGCGGAGATGGCGCCACACCCTGCGTTGAGCGCGAGGAGCACCGTGGCGAGGGTGAGCTTGGCGAGAATGAACAGGGCGCGAGGCGACGCGAGGTGAGCGCCACACGCGACACGCTGGAGAACGTCGGGCTGCATGTTTCCTCCCCCGGTGTCCGGAGATAAGTGAGCACACTTGCCTGTCGTCGTGGCCCGCCGTCAATCCCTGAGGGGAGATTCCGTAGGCAGATTGATCCGCGAATGGGGGCTGCCCCACGTCAGGAGGGTCGATTTCCTGGGTCCGGAGGCGTCCGAGCGGGGGGCAGCGGGGTGCTGGAGGGGTCCGGAGATGGTTGGAGGTGCGCCGAGAGGGGTGGCGCGAAGGGCTGGCGTCTCAGGCGCGGGGTCCAGATGTGCGGGGAGGCGGGCTGCCGGCGAGGAAGGCCTGGAGGGCGTCGGCGATGCGGTCGGCGGTCTTGCCGTCCCAGCCCTCGGGGATGCGGCCCTCCTTGGCGCGGCCGGCGAGGATCTGGTCGACCTCGCGGGCGATGAGCGCGGCGTCGAGGCCGACGATGATGTTGGTGCCCTCGGTGACGGTGATGGGGCGCTCGGTGCCCTGGCGCATGGTGAGGCAGGGGATGCCGAGGGCCGTGGTCTCTTCCTGGATGCCGCCGGAGTCGGTGGCGACGAGGCGGGCGTTGGCCATGGCGGTGACGAAGTCGTGGTGGCCGAGGGGCTCGATGGCCTTGAGGCCCTTCATGTCGCGGAGGCGGGCCGCGAGGCCGAAGGTCTCGGCGCGCTGCACGGTGCGGGGATGGACGGGGAAGATGGAGGGGATGCGGGAGGCGATGGCCTCGACGGCGTCGAGGGTCTCGCGGAGCTTCTCGGCGGTGTCGACGTTGGCCGGGCGGTGGAGGGTGACGACGGCGTAGTTGCGGGCTTCGAGGCCGAGGCGCGCGAGGACGTCGGTCTGGTGGCGGAGCGACCAGTGCAGGGAGTCGATCATGATGTTGCCGACGAACTTGATGCGCTCCTCGGGGATGCCCTCGGCCCTGAGGTTGGGCGCGGCGTCGTGCGAGGGGGTGAGGAGGAGGTCGGAGAGCTGGTCGGTGAGGATGCGGTTGATCTCCTCGGGCATGGTCCAGTCGCGGGAGCGAAGACCCGACTCGATGTGGACGACGGGGATGCCCAGCTTGGCCGCGGCGAGGGCAGCCGAGAGGGTGCTGGTGACGTCGCCGACGACGACCACCATGGAGGGGCGGTTCTGGAGGAGGTCCTTCTCGACACCGACGAGGATCGACGCGGTCTGCTCGGCGTGAGAACCGCCGCCGGCGCCGAGGTGGACGTCGGGGGTGGGGAGGCCGAGGTCACGGAAGAAGACGTCGCTCATGCTGGCGTCGAAGTGCTGGCCCGTGTGGAGGAGGCGCACCGGGATGTCGCGCGCACGCAGGGCGCGGTGCACAGGGGCGACCTTCATGAAGTTGGGGCGCGTCGCGGCGATGAGGAGGATCATGGTGACCTGCGATGATGCCGCGAGCGTCGCGCGAACACCAGGCGCGTTCATCACCCTCCGTCGGAGGAGGAGCGACGGCGCCAGGGGCGCGGGAGGGCGAGGGGCCAGAGGGCGCTGTCACGCCATAGACCTCGGCGCATGGCGGAACGAGCCAGCTCGGTGGCGCGGGGGAGGTTGCCAGCGGCCTTGTGGGCCAGGGCGGCGCGGCGCTCGCCGTTGGCCAGGAAGCGCTCGCGGCGCTTCGGGTCGGCGAAGAAGCGGGGGTGGCGCTTGACCATGATCTCGTGGGTCTCGTGGTAGCGCAGGGCGTAGCTCGACGAGACCTTGGCGGTGTGGCCGACGCGGTAGAGGACGAGGACGCCGCCGAGGTGGACGACCGGGACGCCAGCTTCGAGGACGCCGATGTGGAAGTCGTAGTCGGCGTTGCCGCGGGCAAGCTCGCTCGCGAACCCGCCGAGCTGCTCCCAGAGAGATTTCTTGTAGACGCTGCCGGCGGGGAGGACCTGGGAGGTGAGGAAGGCGTCGGGGTCGACGACCTCGGGGTAGCGCCACATGGCGGTGTAGCCGCCGAAGAGCTGGTAGTCGCCGTAGATGACGCCCGCGTCGGGGCGGCGCTCGATGGTGGCGAGGATGCGGGAGACGGCGTCGGGCGGGAGCTTGTCGTCGCCGTCGAGGTAGAGGTGGTAAGGGGTCTCGGTCAGCTCGAAGGCGCGGTTGCGCGTGGGATACGGGCCGCGGTTCTCGGGCAGGCGCTCCTTGCGGAGGCGAGGGTGCTGGAGGGAGTCGAAGACCTCGATGGTGCGGCGGTCTTCGGTGCCATCCATGACCAGGACGGCCTCCCAGCGCGGATCGGTCTGGGCGAGGAGGCTCTCCCAGCACTCGCGGAGCCAGTCGCCCTCGGCGTAGCAGGTGATGCCAATCGTGAGGATCGGGCGCTTCATCTTGGAAGAGAGGGCGGCGTCAGGTCCGGGCGTAGGCGAAGGCGCCGTCGATGTTGAAGACGCCGAGGGCCTGGACCATCTCGGCGACCCCGACCCCGTAGCGAGGGACGAGGCGGTTGGCGAGGCGGGGCTTGAGCAGGTCGCGCCGGAAATAGCGGAGCGCGTGGGGGGCGACGTAGGCGTCGAGCTCGTCGAAGGTGAGGCACTGGTAGTCGGGGGTGCCAGGGACGGGGCGCGGGGTGATGACGTCGTACACGAAGAGGATCCCGCCAGGACGCTTCAGGAGGGAGAGGGCCTTGTCCATGATGCGGCGCTTGAAGGCGGGGTTGACCACGCTGGTGAGGACGGCGAGCACCATGACGAGGTCGTAGGGGCCGCCGACGTCGGTCTCTACGATGTCGCCCGCGAGGAAGCGGATGCCCTTGAAGCGGGCGCGGGCGACGTCGACGCGGGGTTCGAGGAGATCGATGCCGGTGAGGTTCGCCGGATCAGCGCCGAGATCGGCGAGCCAGGCGAGGTTGCCGCCGGCGCCGCAGCCGATGTCGAGGGCCTTGAGGTCGCGGAGGCGCTCGGCCGCGCCGAAGCCGCAGGCGAGGAGGGTCTCACGGAGGCGGCGCTGGCGCTGGCGCTGGTAGAGGTAGGGCTGGTGGTTGATGAGCGACGCCCAGGGGCTGGTCGGGAGGAAGCGCTCCAGGTAGTGGCGCTTGATCGCCTCGAGGTCGCTGTCGAACTCGCCCATCAGGTGGAAGCTTTCCGGCGGTAGAGGGTGATGATCCAGTAGGGCTCGGGGACGCGGCCCTCGCGGCGGCTCCAGAACTCGGTGAAGCGGTCAAGGCCCCGCTCGGCGGCGCGACGGAGGGGGCCACGGCGGGGCTTGCGGAGCGAGGTCTCCCCGCAGCGTGGGCAGGCGATCTTGAGGCTGTCCCACATCCACCAGTGGCGGCAGAGGTGCTGGCGGAGCCACTCGACGGAGGTGTACGCGGGCGGTTCGAGGGGACCGGCGAACTCGGTGTGGACGCGCTCGAAGTCGGGGAAGAGGCGGTCCAGGGCGGCGGCGTCGAAGGCGTGGAGGTGGCCGTCGATGTGGAACTCGAGGCCGCAGGCGCTGCAGCGGGCGTAGCGGCGACGGAGGGTCTCGCGGTGAGGGACGGTGACGAGGAGGTGCCTGTCCGCGAGGCGTTGCATCTCCCGCGCGGCGCCGCGGAGGACGTCCTCCGGCAGGTGCTCGAGCATCTGGCTGGAGAAGACGAGATCGGCGGCGCGATCCGGGAGGGGGATGGCGTCGGCGCTCGCCTCGATGACGCCGGCGAGGTCGGGCGCGCGGAGGCGGCGGAGGCGCTGGAGGGCGACCTGGCTCCGGTCGACGGCGGTGACCTGGTGGTGCTCGGCGAGGCGGTGGGTGAGGTAGCCGTCACCGCAACCGATGTCGACGATGGTGCGGACGCCGGCCGGGACCAGCCGGAGGACGAGGTCCCCCTTGGCGACGATGTGCGGGTCCGCCGCAGTGCTGGTGTGCTCCCAGTGCCGGTCGTAGAACGCCGCTTGATGGCTCTCGGCCGTCATGCGCGGGGCACGCTGCCACGATGCGAGGTCCGCCGCCAGAGAAGGGGCGCGGGAGCGCTTTGCAGTGCGGGGCGCGTTGGGGTACACGGGCCGGCGATGTCCGGAGCGCCGCTGACCGTTCTCCTGCACGGGGATCCGCGGGCGACCCAGCAGGCGCGTCTGGGTGCAGCGCTCCACGGGCGTGGGCACCGGGTGATCCTGTGCGACGCGCCCGTGGTGGCGGCGCAGATCCGGGAGCACTACGGGGCCGCGTGCGAGGAGATCCGGGTGCGGCGCGCGCTCTTGCCCGAGCCCGTGGAGCGCCTCTGGGCAGGGAAGCAAGTGCGGACACTCGGGGTGGACGTGGTCCACCTGAACTTCATCCGGCCGTGGCACACGATCTGGTCGCGCATGCGCGGAGGCCCTCCGTACGTGGCGACGGCCTGGGGGACGGACCTCAACGACGAGGTGTATCCGAAGCCGCCGGAGGTGGCCCGGAAGCTCACCCACGTGCTGGAGCACGCCTCGGCGCTGACGGCAGACTGCGCGCCGCTTCTGGAGAAGGCGAAGCGACGGCACGGCCAGCACGGTGCGCCAGAGGTGCCGAGCGGGATCGTGCTGTGGGGGGTGGATCTCGAGACGTTCGACGCGGAGAAGGCGCAGGCTGGCGCCGCCGCGTGGCGAGAGCGGCTCCAGATCCCGGCGGGAAAGCAGGTGGTGCTAAGCCCACGCCAGCCGAAGGTGCACTACCACGTGGACCGGATCGCGCGGGCCTTCGCCGCGAGCAGGTTCCGCGAGGCGGGGGTGCTGGTGATCAAGCTCTACGGCCGGAAGGAGGAGGCGGAGGATCACGCGCGGCTCGCGAGGCTCGTCGCCGAGCTGGGCATCGCGGAGGTGACGCGGTTCGCGCCCGCGTGCCCGTACCAGGAGCTGCCCGCGCTCTACGCGATGGCGGATGTCGCGGTGTCGGCGCTGGAGGTGGACGGCGGGCCCTCGACGTTCTGCGAGCTGCTGGCGCTGGGTGTGCCGCTCGTGGCGACGGACCTGCCGGCGTACCAGGGGCTGATCGCCCACGAGGACCGGGCGCTCCTCGTGCCGCCGGGCGACGAGGGGGCGATGGTGAAGGCGTTCGATCGGCTGGCAGGAGACCAGGAGGTCGCGGCGCGGCTGCGGGTGCGGGGCATGGCATGGGCCCGGGAGACGGCGGACTGGGAGGTGTGCGTCGACCGCTTCGTGGACATGTACCGGGCGGCGATCGCGCACAGCGCGCGGGGCGCGGCAGGCGTCGCGGCGTGATGGCGGAGGAGAGGCTCCAGGGAGAGTCGCCTCCGTCGCCTCCGTCGCCTCCGTCGCCTCCAGCGACGCGGCTGACGGTGCTGCTCTGCGGAGACCCGACGGCGCCCCAGCAGGGACGGCTGGGGGCGGCGCTGTCACGGCGTGGCCACCGGGTGATCGTCGCGGATGCCCCCGGGGTGGCCGCCACGATCCGCGGGGAGCACGGGGCAGCGTGCGAGGAGGTGGTGCTCGAACGGCCACGGTGGCCAGGGGCGATCGAGGCGTGGCTCGCGCGGCGGGCGGTGCGGTCGCTGGGGGTGGACGTGGTGCACCTGAACTACCTGCGGCCGCGGTACCGGCTGTGGGCACGGATGCGCGGAGGCCCACCGTACGTGGCGACGGCGTGGGGGTCGGACCTGAACGACGAGGATTTCCCGAGGACCGCGTCGTACAGGCAGGGCGTGGACGAGGTGCTGTGCGGGGCGTCGGCGCTGACGGCGGACAGTGCGCCGCTCCTGGAGAAGGCGCAGCAGCGGCGGGCGCGGCTCGAAGCGCCGGAGGTGAGCGCGTCGCTGGTGCTGTGGGGGGCAGACCTCGGGGCGTTCGACCGGAGTCGCGCGGCTGCGGCCTCGGGGGTGTGGCGGGCGCGGCTCGGGTTGCCGGAGGGAAGCAAGGTGCTCCTGAGCCCGAGGCAGTGCTTGCCGCACTACCACGCCGACCGGATCGTGCGGGCGTTCGCGGAGAGCCGGTGGGCCGAGGGTGGCGTGCTGGTGCTGAAGCTCTACGGGCGCGCGGGCGAAGAAGAAGATCGGGCGCGGCTGGAGGCCGTGGCGGAAGCCGCGGGGGTGCGGGAGCAGGTCCGGTTCGCGCCGCCGTCGGCCTATGGAGAGCTGCCAGGGCTGTACGCCTTGTGCGACGCCGCCGTGTCTGCGCTGGAAGTGGACGGGTTCCCGTCGACCTTCTGTGAACTCCTGGCGATGGCGGTGCCGCTCGTGGCGACGGATCTGCCCGCTTACCGGGGGCTGCTCGGGACCGGAGAGAACGCGCTGCTCACGCCTGCAGGAGACCACGCGGCGCTCGTGAAGGCGCTGGACCGGCTGCTCACGGACGGCGAGTTCGCGGCGAGGTTGCGAAGCCAGGGAGCGGCGTGGGCGCGGGAGGTGGCGGACTGGGAGGCGTGCGTCGACAGGTTCGAGGGGGCGTACCGGGCGGCGGCACAGCGAGGCGCGCAGAGATGAGCGAGGGCGCAGGGCGGGTGGTGGCGCAGGAGACGAAGACGTCCCTCGCCGACCGGATCGGGATGATCGTGGGAGGTCAGTTCGTGACCACGTTCATCGGGCTCGCGCAGGGCATCCTGATGGTGCGGCTGATCCCGAAGGCGAGCTACGGGGCGCTGGCGTTCGTGATGATGCTGTACACGACGGCGCGGGACCTCGCCCTGTTCTACATCCCCGAGTCGCTGCTGTACTTCGCGCCTCAGCTCTCGACGGCACAGCTCAAGGGGCTGGTGCGACAGAGCATGGGGATCCTGTTCGGCTTCGGAGCGCTGGTGGCGCTGCTCCTCGCCACGCTGTCGCTGAGCCCCGGGCTGTTCCTCGGCGGGCGCGACGATCTGACGATCCTCCTGCTCCTCGTGGGGGTGACGGCGATGATCGGGCTGCCGGGGAGCGTGTTCGGGAACCTCTTCATCGCGACGAACCATCACCGGGCCTCGGCGGGGATCTCGCTGGTGGTGACGTTGCTCGGGACGGTGACGACGCTGGTCCCCGCAGCGCTCGGGTGGAACGTGGCCTGGATCCTGGTGGGGCAGAACGCGACCACGACGCTGCGGTTGCTCTTGTCGTACCGGGTGTACCGGCAGGTGTTCCCGGGGGTGGAGACGGCGCCGTTCCCAGGGGGGATACGGGCGCAGATGACGTACGTGACGCCGCTCGCCGTGGGTCGGTTCGCGGGTCTGTTCAACCAGAAGCTCGACAAGTTCGTGGTCGGGCTGTTCTTCAGCGCCTCGGCGTTCGCGGAGTTCGCGATCGGCTCGCAGGAGCTGCCGCTGGTGAGCATCCTTCCGTACACGGTGGCGTCGAGCATGCTCCCGCAGCTCGTGGAGCACTTCCAGCGCGGGGAGAGCCGGGAGGCAGGGGCGCGTGAGGCGATCGGGCTGTGGCACGCAGGGGTGCGGAAGACGACGCTGGTGATGCTGCCCGTGGCGGTGTTCCTCCTGCTCGGGGCCGAGGCGCTGATGGTGGTGCTTTACGGGGAGGCCTACCGGGGAGCGGCGCTGCCGTTCAGGATCTACGGGGCGCTGCTCCCGCTCAGGGTGACCGCGTTCGGGATCATGATGATGGCGTTCGGGGAGACGAAGATGATCCTGCGGACCCAGGTCATGGGGATGGTGTTCAACGTGGTGGCGGCGCTGATCCTCCTGCCCACTGTGGGGATGATGGGCGCACCCCTCGCGGCGGTGCTGACGCAGGTGGCGATGATCGTCTACTACTGCGTGCGGATCGAGCGGGTGGGCCGGGTAGGCCTCGCGGGGATCTTCCCGTGGAGCCACTACGGGCGGACCGCAGCCGCGGCGGTGGTGGCAGGGGTGCCGGTGGCCGCGGCGATGATCGCGCTCGGGCCGCGGCTACACCCGGCCGTGCTGCTGGGGGTCGGAGCGCCGGTATATGCGGGGCTGTACCTGCTGGCAGCGCGGGTGGCGCGGGTGATCGCGCCGGAGGATCAGGCGTTCGTGGCGCGGTGGCTGAGGCTGGAGCCGCTGCGCAAGAAGCAAGGATGAGGAGACGCGGGCACGCTCCGTGCGTGCTGCGTGGTGGTCGGGCGAGGCGCGGGCGAGCGGTGCGCGGTGGCTCGATGCGCAGTGGCTCGATGCGCGGTGGCTCATGCGCGGTTGACAGAGCGGCTGCGGGGTCGAAGAGTCTGGCCATGAAGGCGCCCGGATCCGTCGCGTCAACGTGGGTGACCCTCGGCGTGCTGTGCGGTGTCCTGTGCGGCACCGCGCCAGCCGCGCCAGCCGCAGCCCAGGCAGAGACGATCACCGTGCTGCGGGGGGCGCGCCTCGTCGATGGGCGCGGCGGCGCGCCGGTGGACCCTGCGACCATCGTCCTGCGGGGAGAGCGGGTGGTCGCGGTCGGCCCCATGGATGCGCTGCCCTCGTTCGCGCGGGAGAAGGTGATCGATCTGCGGGGGAAGACCGTGATGCCAGGCCTCGTGGCAGACCATGCCCACGTGGGTCAGACGAGCGGGGCCGAACAGGGGGCCGCGCACTACACGCGCGCCAACGTGCTGCGGCAGCTCCAGCAGTACCAGGCCTACGGGGTGACGACCGTGACCTCGCTCGGGGTGAACGTCGCGGAGGTGTTCTACCCACTGCGCGCGGAGATGCGCGCCGGAAAGGTCGAGGGAGCAGACCTCCTCGGCGCCGACCACGGGGTGGGGATGCCGGACGGGGCGCCGCCCCAGGCGATGCTCAAGGCAGGGGCCGGCCAGGTCGATCGGCCAGAGACGCCGGAGAAGGCGCGGCAGGTGGTGCGTGAGCAGAAGGCGCGGGGCACGGACCTGGTGAAGGTCTGGATCGACGATTTCAACCACAGCATGCCGGGGAAGATGGATCCGGCCATCTGGAGGGCGGTCATCGAGGAGGCGCACCAGCAGGGTCTACGGGTGGCGGCGCACATCTATTACCTCGCGGACGCGAAGGCGCTGGCCGAAGGGGGGGTCGACATCATCGCGCACGGGGTGCGGGACGTGCCGGTCGATGCGGCGTTCATCGAGGTGATGAAGCAGCGGGGCACATGGTACGTGCCGACGCTGGAGCTCGACGAGGCGACATTTCTCTACGCCGAGCGGCCTTCTTGGATGGCAGAGCCCTTCTTCCAGCACGCGGTGCAGCCTGGCTTGAAGGCACAGCTCGACGATCCGGCGTGGCGGGCCAGGAAGCTGGCCGAGCCAGCCGTGGCTGCCGCGAAGAAGAGCCTGGAGATGAACCTCCGGAACCTGAAGGCGCTCCACGATGCAGGGGTGCACATCGGCTTCGGGACGGATTCGGGGGCAAACCCGCTGCGCATCCCGGGATTCGCAGAGCACAGGGAGCTGCGGTTGATGGTGCAAGCGGGTCTCTCGCCAGTGCAGGCGATCACCATCGCCACGCGCGAAGCAGCAGCGCTGCTGAAGCTCGACGATCGGGGGGAGATCGCGCCAGGGAAGCTCGGTGACCTGGTGGTGCTCGACGGCGATCCCACGCAGGACATCGGCAACGCCGACCGGATCCACGCGGTGTGGCGCCGGGGCCGGCAGGTGGCAGGGCCCGTGACGTCGTTCACCCCCTGAGCTAAACCCCTTGCCCCCGCGGCGGTCCCTGCGGAAGACTGCGCCCCGTGAACGCACCGATCTGTTCGAGCCGCCCTCGCTTTCACGCCCTCGTTGCCTCGACCGCCATGGCTGCGTGCCTGGGCGCAGGCTGTGAGCAGCCGCCAGCCCCCACACCCACCGGTGCGACGAGCGCGCGTCCCTCGGGCAGCGCAGCCGCAGCGCCCGCCGCGCCCGTGAAGGTCACGGTGCTCTACACGGCCGACGAGAACGGCTGGCTCTTGCCGGAGAAGAAGGACGGCAAATCGCGGGGGGGGTGCGGCCGAGCTGCTCGGGATGTGGCTCGCGAAAGAGGCGCACTGCACCGGGCCGCAGGGGATCGCCAAGCCTTGCGACAAGGAGAAGACGCTGGTGCTGTCCGGTGGTGACAGCTTCTCGGGTTCGCCCATCTCGACCCTGTTCCAGGGAGAGCCGATGGCGGAAGCCATGGGGTCGATGGGGTACGTCGCCACGGCGTTCGGGAACAAGGATCTCGACTTCGGGCGCGAGCAGTTCGCCAAGAACCGCGAAGCCGCGAAGGTGACCTACCTCGGCGCGAACGTGGAAGTGCAGAACCCCGAGTGGAAGAACCTGGAGATGAAGCCCTTCCAGATCGTGGAGCGGGGCGGGGCGAAGATCGGAATCATCGGGCTCAGCTCTCCGGGGACGAAGGCCCGCGCCATGGCCGACAGGTTCTACGGGCTGGAGTTCAAGCCCATCGAGGAGACGCTCGCCTCGGTGGTTCCGGCGACGTGGAAGGCGGGCGCGGACGCGGTGGTGGTGATCGCGCACGAGTGCCCGGACAAGCTGAAGCCCTTGCTGGAGAAGCACGCGGACTGGAAGATCTCGTTCGTCGGCGGGGCAAACTGCGACAAGACCTTCGACGACCGCGCGGCAGGGGCGACGCTCCTCGCTCCGGACAAGCGGCTGTCGCAGTATGCGCGCGCCGAGCTGACCATTGACCTCTCGAAGCCGCAGAAGGAGCGGGTGACCGGGGTCGAGGCGAAGGCTGTCGACGTGGTCGATGGGCCCGCGGAGCCAAAGCTCGCAGAACTCGTGGGGACCTGGAAGAAGAAGCTCGACGGGGTGCTCGGTGAGGAGATCGGGCACACGGAGAAGGGCGTGGACGGGGTGACGGCGAGCAAGATGATCGTCACGCGAGCCTGGCGCGAGCAGCTCAAGGTGGACGTGGCGCTCATCAACAAGAAGGGCGTGGAGGCGCTCCCTGCTGGGCCGATCAGCAAGGCGAGCGTCTACACGATGATGCCGTTCGACAACAGCGTGCTGCTCCTCGATGTGAAGGGGGCGGATCTCCAGACCGCGCTGGAGAACGCCGAGGCGGTGGTCTCCGGGGCGACGAAGGAGGGCAAGACCTGGAAGATCGGGGGCAAGCCGCTCGACCTCGCCGCGACTTACAAGGTGGCCACGGTGGAGTACCTCTACTTCGGGGGCGACGACTTCAAGCTTCAGCAGGCGGATCCGGAGCCGACCGAGACGGGCATGGACTGGCGGACCCCCGTGACGGAGTGGCTGCAGCAGCAGAAGACGACCCAGAAGGAGCCGCTCGAGAAGAAGCTCAAGTGAAGCGCTGAGCCGCCGATGCGCGGACCATGAAGGCGTCGCTGGCGCGGGTGATCTATGCTCCGCGCCATGCTCGACGCCATTGTCTCGCCGCCGCCCCCCGAGAACGAGCCGATCCGCACCTACGCTCCCGGGACGCCTGAACGCGCCTCCCTCAAGGCGGAGATCGCGCGCCTCACGGCCACGACCCTGGACATTCCCATGGTCATCGACGGGGAGGAGGTGCGCACGGGGAACCTGCAGGATGTGAGAGCGCCACACCGGCATGACCTCTTGCTGGCACGCGCCCACCAGGGCGGGACCGAGCACGTGGGCCGCGCCATCGAGGCCGCTCGGAAGGCACACCGCGGCTGGGCGTCGCTGCCCTGGACCGCGCGCGCAGCCGTGTTCCTCAAGGCCGCCGAGATCCTGAGCACCCGCCTGCGGCCGACGCTGAACGCGGCGACGATGCTCGGACAGAGCAAGACGGCGTACCAGGCCGAGATCGATTCTGCCTGCGAGTTCATCGATTTCCTGCGGTTCAACGTGCATTACGCCCGACAGATCGCGTCGGAGCAGCCGGGGAGCAGCCGCGGGACGTGGAACGTCCAGGAACCGCGCCCGCTCGAAGGGTTCGTGTTTGCGTCGACCCCGTTCAACTTCACGGCCATCGCCGGCAACCTGCCCACGGCGCCGGCGCTGATGGGCAATACGGTGGTGTGGAAGCCGTCAGCGAATGCGCTGCTGTCGGCGCACTTCGTGATGAACATCCTGCGGGAGGCGGGGCTGCCCGACGGGGTGATCAACCTGGTGATGGGGCCGCCGGAGGAGGTGGCGAACGCCTGTCTCGACCACGAGGATCTGGCAGGGCTGCACTTCACCGGCTCCACGGAGGTGTTCCAGACCCTGTGGCGGCGGATCGGGGAAAACGTGGGCCGCTACAGGACCTACCCGCGCATCGTGGGAGAGACCGGCGGAAAAGACTTCGTGTTCGCCCACCGGAGCGCCGATGTAGAAGCGCTCGCGGTGGCGCTGGTGCGAGGAGCCTACGAGTACCAAGGGCAGAAGTGCTCGGCAGCCTCCCGGGCGTACGTGCCGCGGTCGCTCTGGCCAGCGCTGAAGGATCGGCTGGTCGGCCTGATGGACGGGCTGCGCATGGGCGACGTGGCCGATTTCCGGAACTTCATGGGCGCCGTGATCGATGGGCGCGCGCACAAGCGGCTGTCGACGCGGATCGAGGCGGCCAGGACCGATGCCGCGAGCACCCTCGTGGCCGGAGGGGAGGCCCCGAGTGAGGCTGGGTGGTTCGTGAAGCCGACGCTGATCGAGGTGAAAGAGCCACGCCACGCGCTGATGCGGGACGAGCTGTTCGGACCGGTTCTGGCAGTGTGGGTCTATCCAGACGGCGAGGAGGAGGCGGCGCTGAAGCAATGCGATGAGGGCTCGCCTTATGGTCTGACCGGCGCAATTTTCGCGCAGGATCGGAGATTCATCGAGCAGGCGATGGGTGCGCTGCGGTTCGCCGCGGGCAACCTGTACATCAACGACAAGCCCACGGGCGCGGTGGTCGGGCAGCAACCGTTCGGCGGAGGGAGGGCATCCGGAACCAATGACAAGGCGGGCAGCGCGCTCAACTTGCTCCGCTGGGTATCTCCGCGGGTGGTGAAAGAGACCTTCGATCCACCGCGGGTGGTGGACTACTCCTTCATGCAGGAAGCATGAGGGCGCGGCCCGGGCGCGCTCCTGAATCCTTCCGCAGCAGCTGAATCCTCCATGTCGGCACCGGGCTTTTCCCCTCACGAGCCATGGGGCTCTCCCTGACCGGAGGATCATCGAATTGGACACCGAAGCGGCAATCGGGCGGGAGCGCGCGTGCGTTGCAGGGTCGGCGAGGTCGACAGGGTGGACGCAACCCCTCGTGCTCACAGCCCAAATTCCCGTTGTCCGGATCATGCTTCGGCGGCCGGAGCGACCTCATTGCGCTTGATACCTCCCGGTGACCGGGATAGTCCTACCGAAACATCCTTGGTGAGCTTCCCCGCGGTTCCACGCCCGGGGAAGATTTTGAAAGTGAGTGGAGGCTCCATGAAGTCGACGTTCTTCTTGGGTTTGCTGGCAGCAGGACTGATCGCGGCAGCCGCTCCGGGTTGCGATGGCGACGGGAGCGACGATGGTCCCGGCAGCGGTGGCAGCGGCGGCGCCGGCGGCAGCACCGGGTCCAACACGGGTGGTGGCGGCGGTAGCAGCACCGGAGACGGGAACAACAGCTTCGAGGAGGCTGAAGACCTCGTCATCGGGGAACAAGGCATCCAGGCGACCCTCGAACCCATTGAAGACGATGTGGACTTCTATCGGTTCACAGGGACGAAGGGGCAGGCCCTCGCCATCTTCACCGACGCGAAGCCGGATGGGGGCGAGTTCAATATCGCCTACCCTGACCTGGTGATCACGCTGTTCGACGCGGACCAGAACCAGATCGCGGAAAATGACGATCCGGTGCTCCGGAACTCCAACGACAGCGAGATCCAGACCATTCTGCCCGCCGATGGCGATTACTACATCCGCGTGACGGAGTGCAACAAGTGGCTCGAGTTGAATGGCCTCTCCGGAGGCTGCTCTTCCGTCGATGCCATCGAGAACTTCGACTATGCCCTGGCCCTGGGCGAGATCGACCCGAGTCAGGAGAGCATCGTTCAGGACACGGAGCCGAACGGAGACGAAGCCACGGCAACCCCGCTGGAGTACCTCCTCGCGCCCAGCGGAACTGCCTATTACGTCACCCAGGTCTACGGCACGTTCGCGGACATGACCGACGTCGACGTGTACTCGTTCATGCTCCCCGCCGACCCCGCCGCGGAGGATGGGAAGGCACTGGTCGGCGCCTTCGAGATTCACCCTGGCGGCATCCAGGGGAACGGCTCGACGTCCCCCGTGGGAGACTTCACCCTCGTCGATTCCAGCGGCGGGGTCGTCGCATCCGTCAATGGCGCGCTCGGTGGTGAGCTGTCGCCCCCTCTCACGGCCGGAGAGCAGTACTACCTGTACGTGAAGCATCCCGGCACCGCCGCGGGGTTGAACGATTTCTACTTCATCAATCACATCCGCCACGACTCGAATACCCTGGAGACCGACGAGGACGGGAACAATGGGCCGGTGACGCCAGAGGAACTCACTCTGGAAGAAGACAACGGCGCTCTCGAAACCTTCGTCGATGGTCAGCTCGCGGATGGGAATCCACAGGACCAGGATTACTTCTCCCTGACCCTCCCCCAGGTCATCCTCGACAATCCCGCGGACTGGACGGTCAGTGTGGTTTGCGGCGCCCAGCGGCTGGGCTCCGGAGTTCGTCAGCTCACCGTCGAGGTGCTGAATGGCAATGGCTCCAGCCTGAGCGCGAACCACAAGCAGACCGAGACCGAAGCCGAGGCGGTGCAGATCGACTCGGCCAGCATTCCCGCCACGGTCCAGCTCAACAAGCTGCTCCTCCATGTCTCCGCGGGGAGCGCCGGCGATGCCGCCGTGCTGAGCCGGTTCTACCGCTGCGCCGTCTACCTCAACCCCGTGGCGCAGGACCCCTGATCGGCACCACCAAGGCCCACGCGCGTCGTCCTCTGGGCGTGCTATAGCCGGCCCCATGCGGCGCCGTCGGGCCTTGTCCCTCCTCGTTCCTTCCTCCGTCATCGCTCCCTCTCGTCTGCTGCTTTCCGTCGCCTTCATGGCGGCGGGGTGCGGTTCCGGCGCTGCACAGGGGCCCGTGACCCCACCGGCCCCCCAGAGCGAAGTTCCGCAAGCCGCCAGCACGTCCACCGACAAGGCGACAGCCACCCCCGCGGGCAAGCCGGAACACGATCCTGTCGCTGTGGGCATGACCGCGGAAGGCGTCACCAAGCTCTGCGAAGACCACCTCGCGCTGGCACAGGAGCACCTGAACGCGATCAAGGCGCTCAAAGGGAAGCCGGCTGCAGCGTTGACGTGGGCAAACACGGTCGGCCAGTTCGATGACGCCCTCCTGGAGATCAACAACGGGGGCGAGTTTCCCTACCTGATGAGCGTGGCGCATCCGGAAGCCTCCGTGCGCGAGGCCGCCAAGAAGTGCGAGCCCAAGACGGACACGCTGACCACCGCGATGTGGCTGGACGGTGGCGTGGCGGAGGTGCTCAAGGCCTACGCACAGAAGGGTGAAAAGCTCGAGGGTGAGCGGGCGCGCCTGTTTTCCGACGTGCTGCGCGATTTCCGCCGCAATGGCCTGGAGCTCCCTGCCGACAAGCAGGCACGGCTCCGGGAGCTGAATGCGGAGATCACCCGTATCGGGCAAGATTTCATGTCGAACCTGGCCTCTGCAACGGCATCCATCCAGGTAGCGCCGAAATCACTCGAAGGACTTCCCAAGGAATACGTCGAGAAGCACGCGCCGCGCTCTGACGGGAAGGTCGAGATCACCACCGATTACCCTGACTTCTTCCCCTTCGTGACCTATTCGAAGGATCGAAAGAGCGCGCTCGAGCTGTGGAAGCTGTTCACGAACAAGGGAGGCGACGCGAACGTCAAGCTCCTGGAGAAGCTCCTCGCGCTGCGCGCCGAGAAGGCGAAGCTGCTCGGGTACAAGAGCTGGGCGGACTACGCCATCGAGCCTCGCATGGCCAAGACGAGCGGTGCTGTGCGCGAGTTCCTGGAGAAGGTGCGCGCCGCCCTCAAGGAGCCCGCGACGGCCGAGATGGCGGAGCTGATGAAGAAGCACGTGAAGCTCGGGGGAAAGAAGACGGACAAGCTCGCACCGTCGGAGCGGTATTACCTCGAAGATCAGGTCCGCAAGGAGAAGTACTCGTTCGACTCTCAGGCCCTGTCTGCCTACCTGGAGATCGGCGCCGTGAAGAAGGGCCTCCTGGACATCACCTCGCGGATGTACGGGCTCACGTATCAGCAGGTGCCCGCGAAGGCCTGGCACGCGGACGTGGAAGCGTACGAGGTGCTCGATGCCAAGAGCGGGGAGGTCATCGGGAAGTTCTACCTGGATCTGTATTCACGTCCCGACAAGTACAAGCACGCTGCGATGTTCACGATGAGAACGGCGAAGCGGCTGGACGACGGGAGATGGCAGACCCCGATTGCAGCCCTGGAGTGCAACTTCCCGAAGCCGGTGCCCCCCGCGAAGGGCGAGGCTGCCGCGGCACCCGCGCTGATGTCGCACGAGGATGTCGTGACGTTCTTCCACGAGTTCGGCCATGTGCTGCACGACATGCTCACCAGGTCGGAGCTCGCGGCCTTCTCGGGGACGGCAGCCGTGCGAGACTTCGTGGAAGCACCGAGCCAGATGTTCGAGGAGTGGGCATGGTCGCGCGAGGTGCTCGACCTGTTCGCGCGGCATCACCAGACCGGCGCAAAGATCCCGGAGGACATGTTCCAGGCCATGACCCGGGCGCGCAGCTTCGGACGTGCCCTGGGAACACAGCGGCAGCTCTTCCTCGCGCTCCTGGACCAGGAGCTGCATAGCCGTGATCCGGTGGGGGACTCGACGAAGGTGGTCGAGGAGGTGCAGCGATCGACCGACTCGTTCGAGTACGTGAAGGGGACCCACTTCCAGTCGAGCTTCGGGCACCTCATCGGCTATGACGCCGGGTACTACGGCTACCAGTGGGCGCTCAGCCTGTCCCGCGATGTGCTGACCCGCTTCCGCAAGGAAGGATTGCTGAACCCGACGACTGCGCGTTCGTGGCGTGACGAGGTGCTGTCACGGGGTGGCGGCACGGACGAGCAGGAGATGGTGCGTCGATTCCTGGGGAGAGAGCCGAGCCCCGACGCATACATCGGCTACCTGCAAGGCAAGGACTGAGCGCCAGCGCAAACCGGACGCCCTGACCGCTCCGCGCGCTTCAGGGGGTGCGTCAGGGCTGGATGGCGATTCCCAGCTCGGTACGCAGCGCGTGGAAGGCGTCGGAGACGGTGAACGCATAGAGATCGCCGATGGTCTCCTCCGGGGCGAGGAGGCCTGTGCTCTCGGCACGGATGAGACGTACGGCGACGGCGAGATCACCGGAGAGCAGATAGCCAGTGCGCGCTGCGCAGCGCTCGACGGCGCCTGCCCAGTGGGCGAGGTCGGCGCGCGCTCCGGCCTCTTCGAAGGCGAGGACCGCGGCCTGGAGTCGGTCACGCTCGGCCCCCTGGACGCGCGTGTCGAGTTCCGTCGCGAGGGTCCGCGCTGCTTCCTCCAGCGCGGGGGGGATGGGGACCGTGGGGCGAACGAGGCTGACGGCAGCGAGGAAACAGCCAGCGAGTTCGTCGATCGTGGGATACGAGAGCAGGAGCCGGTGAGCGCCGACGTGGTAGGTGAGGTGGCTGCCGATCAGGAAGGCGAGATCGGGCATGCTGCGACCACGGAGGACGCCCGCGCCAGCGATGACGGCGGGATGATCCGCGATGACAGCCGCCAGGTTGAGCTGAGCGTCTTCGCGCAGGTAGACGGCGGGCGCGGAGATGCCGAGCAGATGGCTCGCCCAGGCGAAGCTGCGCACGACGCTGACCGTGCTCTGCTGAGGATCCTGGCGGGTGCGCGGATCGAGCTGGGGAAGGGTGCCGCTCTGGGTGCGCTGTGCGAGGCGCGCTTCGATGGCGGCATCCGTGATGGCCGAGAGCACGGCGTCCACCGCACGCTCACGATCCGCGGGAAAGAGGTGCTCCCAGGACGTGGCCCGGAGCGTGCGTGAGAAGCGAGGAATGCCGTCAGGGCGGTGCTCCTCGAAGACGAAGCGCTCGCGCGCCTCGGTCTCCCCGAGGTCGGTGGTCACGCTCGCGGCAGCCCATGCCTGATCCGGTCGCCGGAGCTTCTGGTAAAGCTCGAAGAGCTGGTGGTACAGGCTGGCGTCCGCCGGCTCCAGGACGACGGCTGAGGCGAGGTGCGCGGCGGCGCGGTCGAGGCGGCCGGCGGAGCGGGCGATGTCCACGGCGGTGAGGAGGGTAGGCATGTCGTCGGGCCTGGCTTCCAGGGCACTCTCGAAGGCGCTGAGCGCCGAGACCGGGTCTTCGAGGTGATCACGGAAGAGCAAGCCGAGGCGGCGGCTCAGCTCCCAGCGCACTTCGCGGCGCACCGAGGCCGAGGGGATGCGTACAACGCGGCCGAGCATCTGCCGGTAAGCCAGCTCGAGCTGGCCCCACTCCTGGCGATCGGCGAAGATCTTGGCGATCAACGCCAGGGGTTCGAGCAGGCTTGGATCGCTCTCCAGGGCCACTTCGAGCATGCGGATGCCGCGCTCTTCTTCGCGGAGGTCGTCCAGCAGGTACTTGCCGAGATCGAAGTACTCGCGCGCTTTCTCCGAAGGCTCCTCGGTGACCTCCGCGATGCGTCGGCGGGTCGCGATGGCGTCGTCGACGGCTCCCGCGGTCTCGTAGAAGCGCCGAAGCGTCCGGAGCACGTGAAGGTCGTCCGGGCGGATGGCCCGTGCTCGTTCGTAGTAGACGCGTGCCCGCTCAGCATCTTCGGCCAGGCTCTGCCAGCGCTCGGCGAACTGGATCATGTGCTGGAAACGCTCGTCTTCACCGGTGACGTGCGCGAGGAATCGCTCCTCTGCCGCGTGAAGGCCCCGGAGGTCACGCTCGTCGACATTGAGGACGATCAAGGCCTCCAGGGCAGGCCGGTACTCGGGGATGATCTGGAGCGCTTTCTCGAAGGCAGCGATGGCTTCACGCCGGCGCTCCTGGCGCCATCTGACCTCGGCGATGCGCACGTGCACCTCGGCACGCTCACGCTTCTGGCCGAGCCCGAGTACGGCGAGGGCTTTTTTGAACTCGGTGAGCGCGCCGTCGAGATCCCCCTCCGCGATGAGGCGCTCGCCTTCACTCAGGTACTGCTCCGCTGGGCCATAGGGCGAGGCGACGGGAGGGGCACTCCAGCCCGGAGGAGGCACGCTTCCGCCCGACGCCTGAAGCGCTTGTGCCCAGGAAGGAGGCTTGCTCCCCCCCTGCGCGGGAGGCGGAACGCTTCGGGACGCTGCAGGAGGACGAGCGCTCCAGGAAGCACGGGGGGGAGGCGCGCTGTACGAGGGTCCAGGAGGCGCGCTGTACGAGGGCTTGGGAGGAGGGGCGCTGGGTGTCGGAGAGACGGAGGGGCCCGTCACCGAGACGGGCTCGTCGTCGAGCAGCACCGAGATGCGCGACGGATCGGGCGCGCGAGGCGGTGGTGTGGGCGAGGCGACGAGGGCCTTGCTCGAGACAGGCTCATCGTCGAGCAACACCGAGATGCGTGACGGATCGGGCGCACGCGAAGAAGCAGTCTCTGGCGCGCTGGGCGACGCCTCGCTGGCGTGAGGGCTGAGGTCTGCGTCGTGTGGTGTATCCGCCCCGGCGGCGTTCGCTTCGGGCGCACCCTCCGGTGAAGCCGGTTCGCCATCGTGTTCGGCCGAGGTGATGACCTCCGTGGGCTCCCCAGGAAGCGCGGGCTGGGATCCCAGGTCCATCCCCGTGGCGATGGCGATCTCCACCAGGCTAGAGCGCGCAGCATCACGGACGGCTTCGTCCTCGTCCAGCGCTTCCAGGCCTGGACCCGAGGCGAAGAGTGGGAAGGCCCCCTGGCCTCTCGCCCATGCAGAGCAGGGGACGACGCCGGTCAAGCGTTCGCTCTCCTGGATGCGCGCGTAGACGGCGCCGGCGGTGAGGCCAAGGTCCAGATCGCCGTTGTCGAGTTCCTCGACGAAAGCGCGGGTAAACGCCGAAGGCATGTCGGCATGGGCCGTGTCGATGGGGTGAGCGGCGACGAGGAGTGAGATGTCGGGGTGCTGTCCACTCACAGCCTGCTTGGCAGCAGCAACGACCGTGGCGGACGCAAAGGGGTCTTCCGGAGACGCAGGATGATGACACTCGATCAGGAACAGCACCCGCCCGCAGGCATGCGCACCGAAGACGGCAGCGATGTCCGCCAGAGCATCACCGACGCCCGGGTTCGCCGGATCGACGCAGAGAAATAGCTCCCCCTCCGTGGAGAGGGCGACGACGGTCGAAGCGTAGAACAGGATCGCGGCGGGGGTGCTGTCGTCCCCGGGTGGCGCTCCGCGCGCGGTGTGCTCAGCGAGGAGCTGGTCGAGCTGCTCGGCGAGATCACGGCTGGGATCCAGGTCAATGGTCCGAAAGCCCGTGTCCTCAAGCGGCAGACGGGCGCGGATCAAGTCGCCGTCGAGAGCCCCAGGAGCAGCTCTCTGATCGGAGAGCAACGCTGGCGTGGCGACGAGCGCGAGGCGCATCAGGCGGCCCCCTGGTGCGGACAGATCGTCATGGTCGGCAGCAATCTATCAGGCTCGTGTGGAGAGCGGGGTGTCCAGAGCAGCTCATGCCGACGCCCTTGACGGGTCGGCGCTGCTCGGATTACGAAGTGCCGGCTTTGGACCGCAGAAACGCGTCGCCCGCAGCGGGCATGAAGGCCATGCCAGTGTTGCGTACCCCGGCTTCAAAGGCCGCTGGTGCCTACGCTCACGATGGTCATGCCCCCTGCCCTTCGCGACGATCGATGCTCCGTGGACCCGGGACGAGCCCCAGATACAGAGCCCTGGGCGCGCTGCTCCTCGGCCTCGCCGCGGCGCTGGTCGGGTGCGGTGATACCTGCGAGGAAGCATCAGCTCGGATCGACGAGTGTCTCGGGGGCGACAGCAATAGTTACCAGGGCAGCGAGCCGGAATGTAGCGGCGAGATTGAGTGCGCGGCCGAGTGCACCATCGAGGCGCGCTGCCAGGACATCTACGACTTCTTCCGCTACCTGCCGGAACCGGCGGACAACAACTATACCGCCTGTGTGACCGCCTGTGAGGGCGAAGAGTAGGTCAGGGCAGGGCTTCCAGCAGTGCCGCGCCATCGGCAGGGCGCTCAGGATCTGGACCGAGGCAGCGAGAAGAGAGCGTGCGCCAGACTTCAAGCTCGTTGTGCGAGGCGAAGGAGGCTCCGCCCGCGATGAGCGTTTCGCACCGCACCACCACGTCCTCGATGACACGGGCGTAGCCGTAGACGTCATCACGCGGATCACTGGCACGGCCAGCCAGGCGCTCGGGTGACATGTACCCAGGGCTGCCACCGTCATAGGGAGCGCCACGCGGACGAGCGATGCCGAAGTCGCCGAGCAGCGGCTCAGAGGGCTGTCGGAGCAGGACGTTGGCTGGCTTGACGTCGGCGTGTACGTACCCATGCGCATGTACGCGTGCGAGCGCCTGCGCGAGCGGCCGCGCCCACCGTTCGATCGGGAAGAGCAGGGTCGCGTCGCCGCCTCGCAGCACGTCGCGGATCGAGCCCCGGGCGACCCACTCCAGCGCGATCCATCCCTCTGCCGGATCCGCATCCAGCATCCTCACGATACCTGGACCCCAGAGCGCTGCAGCGAGGCGAGCCTCACGGTCCAGGTGTCCACGTTCGGTCGTGCGGGCGTGATAGACCTTGAAGGCGAGCTTCCGACCGAGCAGCTCGTCCTCGGCCTCGTACACGACACCTGCCCCACCGCGCGCCACCTCGCGCATGACCTTGAATGGGCCGCTCCGGGCAGTGGGTGCGAGGAGGGTCGCCTCGTCCAGTCTGCCCGCAGAAGGTCGCGGCGTGCCGAGAGCCGCTCGCCAGCGCTGATGCCGCTCCAGCGCTCCCGGGGCATCAATCTCTCGCGCCAGCACCCGTTCGATGGTGCCAAGCGCACGCGGGAGCTGTCCCTGGGTCGCGAGGAGATCCGCGACGAGGATCAGACCAGGCGTGGAGGTGACGGGTGTCGCGCGCGCAGGCCCATCCCCTCCCTCAAGGAGCTGCAGTGCACCAGCTTCATCGCCGCGGGCTGCGAGAATGTCGGCGCAGGCCACGCGAACAGGATCGGCAATGGGATGTTCGGCGATGGCGCCCAGCACCGCTGCCACGGCCTCCGTCTCCCGGAGCGTGCCGCGCAGTCGCCTCAGGATTGCGATCGAATCTTCGACCGAGGGTCCCCCACCCGTGCCGCTCTGACGAAGCCGGAGGATGTCATCGACCGGGGGTGATCCGCTGACAGGCGAGGTGGAAGACGTGAGCACGCCTGGAGATGACGATTTCGCGTTCGGATCGGCGCGTCGAGCTGCCGCAGTCGTCGTCGCTCCCTCCGCACTTTCGGATGGAGGCAGCTCCTGCTCCCTCTCGCAGGTATCTGCAGGGGTCTCTCCGAAGAGCTGACGGATGCGACTCCACACGCTCACGGGAAACGGTCCTGCCCGGCCTCGACGCCCGTGGGCGACGCTCCGCCGGGGACACGAAAAACCACCTCACCGCCCCTTGCGCTGGCGATCGCATCCCCTGTACCGAGCTCCACCGCTGCGGCGAGCTGGTAACCCTGGAGATAGGGTCGGTCGGCCCCGGGCGGGGTCGTGAGCACGACGAGGCACAGAGGCCCGACACGCTCGCAGCGCAGCCGCCACGGCCCCACCGCAAGATCTTGCAGGGGCGCCACCACACGTGTGCCTGCGAGCTCCACCTCGCAACCTCCCTCCTGGAGTGGGGTGAGCCTGCACGGAACCTCTCCTCCAAGCAGCACCTGCACCTCCCCGCCAATGCGCAGGGGGCCCGAGAGGCGGGCGCCAGCGATGGTGGTGCCGTTGCGGGTGCCCAGATCCTCGATCTCGATCGCGCCCTCGGGCCCGCGACGCAGGCGCGCGTGTATCCTGCTGATCGCTCGAGAGGCGATGACAATGGTCGCATCGCCTCGACCGAGGGTCACCTCGTCTCCCAGGGCATAGCGTCGTGTCGTCCCCTGCACCTCCAGATCGACGATGGGCCCGCGAAGCAGCCGGGCTCGGATGGCACGGGCAGCGTCCGCGACGCGCTCGTCCACATGAGCGGCGAGCCACCGCTCCGCTTCTGCCAGCGCCGTGCGCCGCTCGGCCACACGATCCAGGTCGCTGATGCGTGAGAGCACCTCGGCGCGCTCGCGGACCGAACGCGCCTCGGTCAGCGACACCCTCAGCCGCTCTTCGAGCTTCTCGATGGCGCCGGCCGCGGCGAGCGCGCGGGCCTCGGACTCCTGGTCCCCGGCCATTGCATAGGCGTCCGCTGCACGCTCGGGTTCGCCGGAATGTTCAAGCTCCTGCGCGACGGCGAGCACCTCGCTCCGCATCGCAGACACCCCGCGCCCCACGAGCAGGTCGAAGGTCATCAAAGCCTTGCGGCGCAGCGCGCCCTTCACCATGTCGGGGCTCGTGGCGGTGCGCGCAGCGGCCGCGCAAAAGGCAAGGCGTCGCTCGGGCGCCTGCTCCGCGTCGGCACGAAGCAGGAGCACCCGCGCCGCCTCGTCGTGTAGCTCCGCGTCGATGTAGAGATCCACAGCGGCCGCCAGATCTCCGGCCAACTCTTTCGCCTCGGCCTTGCGCCGCCCGTCGCCTCGGCCCCAGCCGAACCGCTCGAAGAGTCCCACGTACGATGGATCCTACCCCCGAACCGTCGCGTTTCCCAACGCAGAGCGAGACTCCTCGTTGACTCCCCCGAGGGGTGCCCGCAGGATCCGGAGAATCGATGTCTACTAACCGACTCGGAGAGCTTCTCGTCCGCGAGAAACTCATCAGCCTCCAGCAACTCCGTCAGGCTCAGGACGAGCAGCGAAAATCCGGGAAGAACCTTGGCTATGCCCTCGCCAAGCTCGGTTACATCTCCGACGGGGAGATCACGAACTTCCTCTCGGCACAGTACCGCGTCCCCGCCGTCGACCTCGCCGAGTACGAGATCGATCCGGAAGTGACCAAGCTGGTATCGAGGGAGGTGTGCGAGAAGCACAAGATCATCCCCATCTCCAAGAGCGGCTCGTCGCTGGTCGTGGCCATGGCCGATCCGACGAACCTGCACGCAATCGACGACATCAAGTTCCTCACGGGCTTCAACGTCGAGCCCGTGGTCGCCTCCGAGCAGGGGATCACCGAGGCCATCGAGCGCTCCTACAATGTCGGCTCCTCGTACCAAGAGGTGCTCAGCGAGTTCGAGGAAGAGGAGGTCGGCTACGCGGTCGAGCAGGACGAGGAGAACATCCTCGAACTCGAACGGGCCGCCGAGGGGGCACCGGTGGTGCGCCTCGTCAACGCCATCCTCCTCAACGCGATCAAGAAAGGCGCAAGCGACATCCACATCGAGCCTTACGAGAAGGCGCTCCGGGTGCGCTATCGCGTGGACGGCGTGCTCATGGAGGAGATGCAGCCGCCGATGAAGCTGAAGGCGGCGATCGCGAGCCGCCTCAAGATCATGAGCTCGCTCGACATCGCGGAGCGCAGGCTCCCCCAGGACGGCCGCATCAAGCTCAAGATGGGCAAGGGCCGGGAGATGGATTTCCGTGTCTCCGTCCTGCCGACGATCTGGGGCGAAAAGATCGTCATGCGGCTCCTAGACAAGTCGAACCTCCAGCTCGACATGGCCAAGCTCGGCTTCGATCCGAAGCCGCTCGCGGACTTCCTGTGGGCGATCGGACAGCCCTGGGGGATGGTGCTCGTCACCGGTCCCACCGGCAGCGGCAAGACGACCACCCTGTACTCCGCGCTCAGCGATTTGAACAAGGTCGGCGTGAACATCAGCACCGCCGAAGACCCGGTCGAGTACAACCTGCCGGGCATCAACCAGGTGCAGATGCACGACGAGATCGGGCTCAACTTTGCAATGAGCCTGCGCTCCTTCCTCCGACAAGACCCGGACATCATCATGGTCGGCGAGATCCGCGACTTCGAGACGGCCGAGATTGCCGTGAAGGCCGCCCTCACCGGACACCTCGTGCTCTCCACGCTGCACACGAACGACGCCCCGGCGACGATCTCGCGCTTGCTCAACATGGGCGTCGAGCCCTTCCTCATCACGGCCAGCGTCAACCTGGTGCTGGCCCAGCGCCTGGCGCGTCGTATCTGTGGTGAATGCAAGGCCCCCTTCAAGGTCGACGCAGGAGTGCTCCTGGACTTCGGGTTCACCGAGGAGCAGGTGGCGCGTGCGCAGCTCATGAAGGGCACCGGTTGCAAGAACTGCAACGGGAGCGGCTACCGCGGCCGCGTCGCACTCTACGAAGTGATGCGCTTCAGCGACCACCTGAAGGAGATGGTCCTGCAGGGCGCCTCTACCGCAGAGCTCAAGGCCGGCGCGATCAAGAGCGGGATGCTCACCCTGCGCATGAGCGGCATCGAGAAGATCCTCGCGGGAGTGACCACCACCGAAGAGGTCGGCCGCGTCACCATGGGTGACTGACGATGAGCAACGATCCCAGCGCTACGTCGATGACCACCACGGCGCAGCCGTCGCCGGACGGGTTGCGTTACACGCTCCAGCAGCTCCTGCGTGCCATGGTCGACAAGGGCGCGAGCGACATGCACATCACGAGCGGTACGCCACCGCTCTTGCGCATCGACGGCGCGATCGTTCCTCTCAAGCTGCCCCCGCTCACCCCGCCCGAAACGAAGCAGCTCTGCTACTCGGTCCTGAGTGATGAGCAGCGGGGGATCTTCGAGCAGAAAAACGAGCTCGATCTCTCCTTCGGAATGAAGGGGCTCGCCCGTTTCCGCGCCAACCTGTTCGTGCAACGAGGCGCGGTCGCCGGGGCATTTCGACAGATTCCGTTCAAGATCCTGAGCTTCGAGGATCTCGGTCTTCCGGCCGTCGTGCTCGACATCGCCTCGAGACCACGAGGATTGGTGCTGGTGACCGGTCCGACGGGTAGCGGAAAAACGACCACCCTCGCGAGCGTCATCGACAAGATCAACGCAGAGCAGCGGCTGCACATCCTCACCATCGAGGATCCGATCGAGTACCTGCATCCGCACAAACTCTCGATCGTCAACCAGCGCGAGCTCGGCTCCGATACGATCTCCTACAAGGAAGCGTTGCGCCACGCGCTGCGTCAGGACCCGGATGTGGTGCTCATCGGAGAGATGCGCGATCTGGAGACCATCGAGGCAGCGCTGACCATCGCCGAAACAGGCCACCTGGTGTTCGGAACGCTGCACACGAACTCCGCGATCTCTTCGATCAACCGCATCATCGACGTCTTCCCACCCCATCAACAGTCCCAGGTGAGGCAGCAGCTATCCTTCACCCTGGTGGCGGTCATGACCCAGCTCCTCCTGCCTCGCGCAAGCGGACCGGGGCGCGTGATGACCATGGAGGTGATGATTCCCAATGCAGCGATCCGGAACCTGATCCGCGAAGACAAGCTGCACCAGGTGTATTCGCAGATGCAGGTGGGTCAGGCTGGGAGCGGGATGCAGACCATGAACCAGTCACTCGCAGCCCTGTTCCAGCGCCGGATCATCTCCCTGGAGGACGCGCTCTCTGCGTCCGCTGATCCCGATGAGCTGCGCACGATGATCGACCAGCCCAAGAACTCCACCCCGGGCCGTTCTTCCGCTGGCAAGGTGTCCTGATTCCCTCTGCTGCCAAGTTCCCTGCCGTTCAAGGCAGCGATGCCGCCATGCGTCGTCCTGGACCGGCCGGGGAGAGCCGTCTTGGAGCGTACGATCCCGATGTAGATCTCAGGCAGCCCACACTTTTTTGACATCTACCCAACTGTTCAGTAGGGTTTGCAGTCGATGCAAGGGCTCACCGATCGGCAGCAGCAGGTTCTTCATTACATCCGGCAGTCGATCTCGGAGCGCGGTTATCCGCCCACGCTACGAGAGATCGGCGCGCACATGGGCATCCGCTCGACCAACGGAGTAAACGACCATCTGCGCGCGCTCGAGAGGAAAGGCTATCTGACGCGCGAGGACATGAAGTCTCGGGCGCTCAAGCCGCGAGACATGCCGTCGAGCATGCGGGGCGAGATGCTCGAAGGTGAGACGGCGCTGGAGGGCCTTCCAGCGAACGACCAGGAGGGTGAGATCATCGAGATCCCCGTGGTCGGTCGAATTGCAGCCGGGCTGCCGCTTCTGGCCGAGGAGCACATCCTCGATACCGTTCGTATCGACAAGATGCTCATCCGGGGCGGCCGCGAGGTGTTCGGCCTCCGGGTGACAGGCGACTCGATGATCGAAGCCGGCATCTTCAGCGGCGACTACATTTTCGTGCGCAAGCAATCGACGGCCCAGCGCGGCGACATCGTGGTCGCGCTCATCGGCGACGAGGCCACCGTGAAGTACTACTTCCCGGAGAAAGACTACATCCGGTTCCAGCCGGCGAACGCGTCCATGGCCCCGATCCTGGTACGCTCAAGTGACTTCAGGCCCACGATGCTTCTTGGGCTGGTCGTCGGCGTCTACAGGCGCCTCTGAGCCGCCAGCGCCTTCCCTCCCCCAGGAGAGGCCACAGAAGGCCTCCTCAAGCAGGAACTGAACAGGAACCGGCTGCGGGTTGATGGCGAAGGTCCCCCGGCGACCGCGAGCTTTTCCGCTGGAGAAGGCCCCAGCTCGGCTTCAACCACGGGGAGCACGAGGGGGCGCTCCTTCGCGCGTTCTGCCTCCAAAATCTATCCACTGCTGTTGTCCCCTTCAGCCCGTTGACGGCCGAACGTGGCAGTTGGTAGCGTCCCTGGCGTCGTTGTAGGTCGGTCCCAGGGGTCCGCTCCAGAAAGAACGCGATCGTGAAGACGCACGGGCGGCAGTTCAGGACTTGGTTGGTGGTGAGCGTAGCGCTCGCAGCAATGCTCTCCAGCGGCTGCGGCGGGACCATCTACGCGTTCACGGCGAGCTCGGCCGAGAGTCGACTCGAAACGGCGCAGGCGCTCGGCGCAGAGAAGTACGCGCCCTACGAGTTTTACTACGCGCGCGAGCACCTGTGGAAGGCCAAGGAAGAAGCCGCCGTCGCCGATTATGGTGACGCGATCGACCTCGCCGACGTTGCTTCGGAGTACGCCGACAAGGCGATCACCCTGTCCAAGCAGGCACACGAGGGCGCAGGCCGATGAGCCGGCGAAACAAGGGCGTGCACGTCGCGAAGCTCTCTCTGGTCATCCTCGCGGCCGCAGCGGGATGCTCGCAGGTCCCGAAGATGCGCGGGGAGATCGAAGGGCTCGCAAAGATCGCGGAACAAGCGCAGCGCAACGGGGCCCTGCGTTGCGCGCCGCGCGAGCTGGCCATGGCCAAGTCTCACCTCTCGTTCGCAGAGATCGAGCTGGATCAGGGCTTCTTTGCACGGGCGAACGATCACCTGAGCATCGCCAAGTCCAACGCGCATGCCGCGTATGATCTGTCACCTCCCACCAAATGCGCCGAGCGCGGCTTCATCGAGGAAGAAGCACCGCCGCCGCCGAAGCCCGGGGACTGCGACGGCGACGGCCTGCTCGATCCCGAGGAGACGGAGCAGTGCAGGTGCGAGCCCGAGAACTACAACGGCTTCGAGGATCACGACGGCTGCCCGGATGATCCCGACACGGATGGCGACGGCATCCCGGACTCCAAGGACTCCTGTGTCCTCAACCCGGAGGACAAGGATGGCTACCTCGACGAGGATGGCTGCCCTGACATCGACAACGACCTCGACGGGATCCTCGACACCAACGACAAGGACGCGACAGGCCGGATCTGCATCAACGATCCGGAGGATCCGGACGGTTACGAAGACACCGACGGCTGCCCCGAGCCAGACAACGATCAAGACAAGGTCGTCGACATCGAGGATCAGTGCCCCAACGAGCCTGGCGTTCAGGGGGGTGACAAGCCCGGCTGCCCCAAGAAGCCGAGCCTGGTGATCGTCACGGATAAGGAGATCAAGATCACCCAGCAGATCCACTTCGAGTTCGACAAGGACAAGATCCGCTCGGAGAGCTTCCTGATCCTGGACGCGGTGGTCGAGGTCCTCCAGCAGAACCCGAAGATCAAGCTGGAGATCCAGGGTCACACCGACAACAAGGGCGCCCCTGCCTACAACAAGTCGCTCTCCGATCGGCGCGCTGCCTCGGTGAAGAAGTATCTCGTCGCGAAGGGGATCGATGCGACTCGGTTGACGTCGAAGGGCTACGGCATGGAGAAGCCGATTGTGCCGAATACGACGGACCAGAACCGCGCCTTGAACCGTCGCGTCCAGTTCGTCCGCACGGAGGGTTCGCCTTAGCCGCTCCTCCGTTGCCCGGGCCACCGCCCCCTCCGGCCGAAGAGGCCGCGTATCTCGCTCGTTCCCCTGCCCCCTGCTAGAGGTCTCGACCCGTGCTCTTTCGTTCATCTCGTGCGCGCATCGCCATCGCCATCGCCTCCCTGACCCTGCTTGGACTGCCGGCCATCGCCGATGCAGCCGGGGAGAAGGACGCAGAGGCGATGAAGCTTCACGACCAGGCGATGGATGAGGACTACCTCGCCGTCGAATTCGACAAGGCCGAGAAGAAGCTCAAGGACGCGCTCAAGAAGTGCGGCAAGGATGGCTGCACGGAGAAGGTGCTGGGCAAGCTGCACATCGCCCTGGGGACCGTGTACGGCGGGGCGGGCAAGCTCGATGAGGCGAAGACCGAGTTCGTCGCTGCGTTGAAGGCAGATCCCAAGGCAGCGCTCATCGATGCGCTCACGACGCCCGAACTCGCCAAGGCGTACAAGGACGCTCAGAAAGAGGCCGGTAGCGGCGCTCCCAAACCGGCAACACCCGAAGGTGACGGCGGAGACGACCCCACTGCCGCGAAGAAGCCGGAGGGGGACATCTCGCACACCCCCATCGCCGAGCAGGCCATCAACACGCCGGTCCCGGTGTACATCGAGATCCCCGAGGAGGTCGGCGCGACGAAGGTTGGCATCCGCTACAAGCCGTTCGGCTCGAAGAAGTGGAAGTCCGCCGAGATGCAGCAGGTTGGCGACGGCTGGGGTGTCGAGATCCCTTGCGAAGACGTCACCACCACCGGGGACCTGCGTTACTACATCATCGCCAAGGATGACGCCGGGGATCCGGTCGGCACTGCGGGCTCGCTCAAGGTCCCCTACAAAGTGTCGATCAAGAACGAGATCGACGAAGCGCCCTCGCTTCCCGGCAGGAAGCCTCCCCAGAAGTGCGCGGCCAAGGAAGACTGCCCTCCTGGGCTACCTGGCTGCCCGAGCGGCAAGGGCGATGGCGGCAGCCGAGGCGACAAGTCGTGGGGGTCGAGCTGCGAGGAGACCCAGGAGTGCTCCTCGGGCCTGATCTGCCTCAACGGCACCTGCGAAGAGGGGACCGAGACGCCCACCGAGAAGAAATCGACGGGCAAAAAGAACCTGATCGGTGTGTGGGGGCAGCTCGACCTCCTGCTCATCAGCGGCAAGGAACAGGGAGTCTGCTCAGGCGACGACCCTTCGTACGTCTGCTTCTACTCCAACAATGACGCGCAGTTTTACGGCCAACCTGCAGATGTTGCGGGCACGAACGGGATCCAGGGTGGCCTCGGCGTCGCAGGAGTGAGGGCACTGCTCTCGTACGATCGTCACCTTCTGCAGATCACCCCGAAGGTTGCACTGACGGCAGGTCTGCGGGTGGGCTACGCATTTGGCGGCTCTCCGGGTTCGGAGGTCGCGCCCCGGGCATGGGAAGGTGGAACGGAGGATGCGCCGGGGCAGAACCCCCACGCACAGGCCAATCCGTACTTGCCCCTCCATGCGGAACTCCGCATCGGCGCCATGTTCGGCGACGGTACCCTCGCAAAACGCAAGTTCATTCCGTTTGCCTTCGTGGGCGGCGGGCTCGCGCAGGTGAATGCGTCCGTGAATGTCAGCGTCTGCGACTACCGCGACACGGAGGGGCAGCTCGTGGGCGGCGGTGGCGAGGGAACCTGCCCTGCTGGCACCCGTGCCGTACGCGACCTGAACGCCTACCAGATCACGGGCTTGAACTTCATCGGCCTCGGTGGTGGCGCGATCTACGGGATCACGGACAACATCGGGGTCGCTGCAGAGCTCAAGTTCATGTTCATGGTCCCGACCTTTGGCGTCGTCATCGCGCCGCAGCTCGGTCCAGTCTTCGCCTTCTAGAGTCCGTCTTCGGGAGCATCCGAAGCCCGCTGCCGGCGTCGGCAGCATGGACTTCGAAGGTCCCCAACCCCCGCAGCACAGCACGAGGTCCCAGAGGGGATGACCCTGAGGGCCGTTCGCGCTTACACCTCGAAGGCAAACGATCCAAGCAGCTCGTAAAGCGCGAACAGCGTGGCCGCATCGTGATGGTCGAAGCGCACACCGACCCTCGTACGCCACGAAGCGCGACGGACCCAGGCCACCCGGCCGCGCAGCGGCAGCGGATCCCAGAGCGTTGGCGCGGTGAGCTCGATGGTCACCGCTGCCTCGGGCTCCAGCACAGCCCCCAGGCTCTGCCCGGCACCAGACCATCCAGGCGCCATGGTTGGCTCGTAGGACGGCCGCGGCTCATCGAGTTCCACACAAGCACCACCCAGTCCCAGGTCACGCACGACGACCGGCTGCTCGTCGGCAGTTTGCCGGTCCCGAAGCATCGCAACCATCTCGACACGGCGCCGAGGGTGGGCACGAAAGTGGTCTCGAGCGGCCATCGAACCGGAGCCTCCAGGGTCGGACCATACCATGGGGGAGCGGCAGGTCGGTCGGGGTGACCAGCAGAACGGGTAGCGGCCCGAGGCCTGGCTGAGGGGTTCCCCCCCGCTCACCTGGACAGTATTCGCAGATGACGCTCGTTAGCCTTTGGGCCTCGGGACGATCCATGGCTAACATGCGGACTGCTGTTAAGAGCGAGTCGAGAAGCTCGGAGTTCTACCTTCATGGCCCAGGACACACGCAAAGATCCGCGAGCGAAGGTGCTGTCGATGACGGTGCGCTACAAGAGCGCCACCGTCGACGAGTTCATTGAGCACCATGCGCAAGACGTGAGCCGCGGCGGCATTTTCATCAAGACGCCGTCGCCCTTCCCACCGGGGACCCTGCTCAAGTTCGAGATCCGCCTCCAGGACGAGCAGGCAGTGATCGCAGGCGTAGGCCGGGTGGTCTGGAAGCGAGAGCCGACGCAGGCGAACGACGCACTCTCCTCCGGCATGGGGGTCAAGTTCATCAAGATCGACGACAAGTCGAAGGCGCTCATCTCTCGCATCGTCGAGCAGAACCAGAACGCGGGAGTTGCGTTCGAGGCGGGTGGCGGAGAGCAGCGCAACACCCCCACGGAGAGCGACGGCGACGTCGAAGGCGAGGGCGCGGCACTGGCGCCTGCAGCAACCACGACGAAATCGGATGCCCCGCCCGCGAAGGCCGCAAACGTCAAGCGCGCATCCACGATGCTCGGGCTCGGAAGCATCGGAGCGTCCGGCAAGGTCGAGGCTGTGACATCGCCGAAGGCGGAGTCGAAGGACGACGGAGGGTCGTTCTTCCCCAAGACCGAGCCCGAGAAGGAGATGCCGCCGACCGAAGAGCGGACGATGATGAAGCAGGCCAAGGAGCTCCTCGCGCAGGCGCTTGCGGAGGCCGGTGCCTCTCTTGAGGATCTCTCCTCGAAGGAGGAACCGCTCATCGCTCCTGAGCCGAAGAAGGAAGAGAAGACCGAAGCCAAGGAGGAGATCGCCCCCCCCGAGCCGAAGGCAGCCAAGAGCGACCCCAAAGAGGTGCTCAAGGCGCCCGAACCCGAGGTGGTGCCGGCCAAGGTTGCCAAGGAAGAGGAGAAGGAAGACGTCGAGCCTGCTCCGAAGCCCAAGGCCGCTGCGAAGACGCCCGAAAAGAGTGCGGAAAAGACCGCCGAGAAGGCGTCCGAGAAGAAGCCATCTCGCGATGAGGTAAAAACGGTCGACGAGCGGCCGAAGAAGGCCTCCACGAAGCCGAAGACCGAAGACCGCGTGGCGGCAGCCAAGCCGGCGCTCGCCGCGGCTCAGGAAGAGGAGGGCGGCGGTTCAGGGAAGATCATCGCCTTCGTCGTCATTGCTGTGGCAGTCGTGGGTGGGATTCTCTTCTTCACCCGCGGAGAGGAGTCCCCGCCGACGCCTCCTGCTCCGGCGACGACGCGTCCGGTCGAGGCGAAGCCGACCACGCCGCCGCCCGCACCCACCCCGGCTCCGACACCTACGGCGGCCCAGCCTGTCCCGAGCACTGCGGACACCGCCGCGGCGGTTGCTCCCAGCGCAACACCCTCCGCAACACCCTCCGCTGCTGCCACGGCGGTACCGAGCGCTACCCCCAGCGCGAGCGCCGCGACCTCGGCAGCACCCAAGGAGACGCCGACCGCGGAGCCGAAGCCCACGGCGACGGCGGCGAAGCCCCCGACGCCCAAGCCGGCCGCTCCGAAACCTGCCCCCAAGCCCAAGGAAGATGACGTCTACTAGGCATGCACGCGCGAACCGGCCCTGCCTTCGCGCCATCCGCGTCCCCCGCTGCGCATTGCCGCGGGGCGCGGGCCGCCTATAGTCGGACGTGATGAGCGGCGCACCCGACCCTGATTCGGCACGGGCGCCTCTCCCGACTGCGTACCACCAAGCCGCAACAGCAGAAACGATGCTTGATGCACGGCGCCCGGAGCCTTCGGTGGGTGCCGTGACCGGCCCGCAGCACACGAAGGGGCGCAGCGCCATCATCCCTCGCCCCGCCGCCCTCGCAACCACCGGGCTCGTCGCCACCATCATCATCGTCTGCGGTGCTGTAGCGCTGCGCAGCCCCGATGCTGTTCAGGCTCTCGAAGTGGTTCCGCCGCCCGCTTCAGCGTCGCCGGAGACCCCTCCGTCGGCTGGCGAGGCATCAGGCGCGGAGCGGACGCCTGAACCTCCGCCGCGCATCACCGCGACCCCAGAAGAGCTCGAAGCCGCTCAGGCAGCAGGAGTCCCCGCGCTCGCTGCGTTGTTGGAGCGGTTCCCCAAGGATCCGACAGTTCTTCGAGCGCTGGCGCTCACGCAAGGACGCGAGCGCAGCAGCTTGATGGCCGCTTTGACGACGCTGAAGCGTCTCTTCGAGCTTGCACCCACAGAAGCGGCCAATGCCGAACTGCGGCCGCTCTTGCTTCGAGCTGCCAATGCCACGCCCGATCTGGCGGCGGTAACGTTCGATCTCCTCGCCAAGCGGATGGGCAGCCATGGGCCCGATCTGCTCTACGAGATCGCGATCAACCCAGGCATGGGCAAGCACCCCGTGGAACGCGCGAACACCCTCCTCGCGGAAGAAGGCGTCCGGAGCCTCGCCTCGAAGGCGTTGCTCGTCGCCGACGATCTTCGACGCATGAAGCGCTGCCCCACCAAGCCACTCATCGACAGAGCCCGTCAGCAAGGCGACGTCCGCGCGCTGCACTACCTCAATCCCATCAAGAAGCCCGTGAAGTGTGGCTTCCTCAATCTGAGCCGCTGCACACCGTGCAGTTCCGTCTACGCGGAGACGGTGGCAGCCATCCAGGAAATCGAGCTGCGCCGCGACGGACAGTGACCTGGTGCCACTGAGGCAGTGGCAGTCACGACATCGGCGCTCAGGGAGCACGCTGTTGAACACAAGCTCATTGAAGCTCGGCAACAGCCTGGATTGATGGTGGGCGCAGCAAGATTCGAACTTGCGACTTCATCCGTGTGAAGGATGCACTCTACCGCTGAGTTATGCGCCCATCGTGCGGCTCAGCCGCATCGCTCAATGTCTGGCGTTCTTAGCCGGTCGAATCGTCCTAGTCAAGCATCTCCACCGCACGTCGGATGGCGGCAATGCCCGCTTCGATATCTGCTTCATCACATGCATAGGACAGGCGCAGGTACCCCGGAGCGCCGAACGGAGTCCCCGCCACGGTCGCTGCGTGTCCCTGCTCGAGGAAGAAATCCGCAAGCTCGATGTCGCTGGCGAGGACACGACCCTGGAACGACCGCCCGCGCAGCGCCCGGAAGTCTGCAAACGCGTAGAACGCGCCCTCCGGCATGCGACAGCGCACGCCAGGGATGGCATTCAGCGCGCGCACCATGACGTCACGCCGCCGCCCGAATGCTGCACGCATCGCATGGATGTCATCGCGCGGCCCGTTCAACGCCGCAACCGCCGCTGCCTGGGACACGGCAGCCGCGTTGGTCGTGCTTTGCCCCTGCACGACATCCAGCGCCTTCGCGACTTCGATCGGCGAGATGCTCCAGCCTATCCGCCACCCGGTCATTGCGTAGGTCTTGCTCACGCCATCCACGATGATGAGCCGTGGCGCGAGATCTTCGGCGATGGAGGGCAGCGTGACGTGACGGAAACCGTCATAAACGAGGTCGCTGTAGATCTCGTCCATGATGATCCAGCAATCATGTCGCCTGAGTACATCTGCAAGGACCGCGAGATGCTCTGCTGTATAAGCTGACCCCGTGGGGTTGGAAGGCGAACACAGGATGATGGCTTTGACCTGCGGCGTCAGCGCCGCACTCAGCGCCTCGGCAGTGAGCCTGAACCCTTGCTCCTCGGTGGTGTCGACGATCCGCGGCGTCGCGCCTACCAGACGGACCTGTTCGGGGTAGCTCACCCAGTACGGCGCAGGGATGAGCACCTCGTCACCTGGCTCGAACAGGGACACAGCCAGGTTGAACAGAGCGTGCTTCGCGCCGCAGCTCACCGTGACCTGCCCTGGCAACGGTCGCCATCCACGGTGCCGTTCCGTCGCCGCGCAGATGGCTGCCTTCAACTCTGCCGTGCCGGTCACCGGCGTGTAGTGGGTCGCGCCGGCGTCCAGGGCTGCTTTGGCAGCTTCACGAATGTGTGCCGGGGTGATGAAGTCCGGCTCGCCAACGCTGAAGGGAAAAACCTTGTGACCCTCCGCGCGTAGCCGCCCGGCCTTTGCAGCCATGGCGAGCGTCGCGCTTGGAGCGACCGACGAGAGACGTTCAGCTAGCTTCCTGGACATGGGCCACCTTTGGATAGGCGGGCCAGCGCATGGCTGCAAGAGGACATCCCGTACTGTGGAGGAGGCCTGCGCTCCTCACGTCCCTGGAGTGACCGCATGTGCAGGCGGGGCGTGCCAGAGGCCTATCAAGGCGAGGTGACGACTGGCTTGGCCGCTGGAGCCTTCTCGTCCTGCTTGATGGAGTAGCGAACGAGAGCCCGGAGCACATCGTTGCGTTGAACGTTCCCCAGCAGCACCTTCATGTCCTCGTAGATCGAGGGGTCCACGAGCAGCGCTCCCAGAGTCCCCTTCCCCGCCCGCACGTCACGCATGATGCCGCGCAGATCGGCCGTGATTGCCGTCACGTTGGCAAGCGCCTCGGCGCCATCGCCTTTACCCCCGTAAAGTACGTCGTGGGCGAGGCTGTCGCTTTCCCGGATGCCACGCAGGGTGACCCCCACCTCCTCGGCGGCAGCACCGAACTGCTGGATCTCCTTCCTGGGCCCATCGCCATAGATCACGTCATGCGCGAACCCAGGACCGCTCTGGACGCGTCCAACGATCGACCGCACCTCGCGGAGGGTCAACGACAGCTCGTTGCCGGCGCGCTCCAACCCACTCACCGCGCGAGAGATACGCTCTGCCTCCTCCGGGTTCGTCAACACCCGGTTCACGTACCCCTCGCCTTGCGCTGCCTGATTCAACACCCGGTTCATCGAGGCCACCGCAGATCGCAGGTCGTCGTGGAGCCGCTCATCCGCCAGGCTCGCCGAGGCGCGCTCGATGTTGTCGAGCGCCCCCTCGGCCTTGACGGCCATCTCCCCCACCGCGGTCAGCATGTCCTTGGGGACCTCCGAGGTGATCTCACTCCCCGGGGGCAGTGCCTCGGTGGCCTCCCCCTTCGAGAGCTCGATCATCTTGTCGCCGAGCAACCCCTTCGTGGCGATCTTGACGGTGCTGTCCTTCCGGATGCGACCAGCTTCCGTCTCGACGATCTTCATCGTCACGTAGATCGTGGTGTCCCGTGCATCCTTGCCGTACCCGACCTCATCGACATGGCCGATGTCGATGCCTCCCATGCGGATCGGAGCCCCCGCCTTGAGTCCCTGCACGTCTGCAAACCGCGCTTGGTACTCGACGGACGGGTTGAAGAGGCGCCGCTCGTCGCCGATGAGGAAGACCACCAGCCCGGTGAAGAACAGGCCAGCCAGCACAAAGAAGCCGACTTTGAGCTCACGTGAGCGTCGCATCGCACCCATCTTGCGTGATTCCTAGAAGCTCGTCACGCGCGGAGAAGCGTCTCGACGTCCTCGTTCACCGGCGCCGTGCCGTGGATGAAGTCAGAGACGCGCGGATCTTTGGAACGGTTGAATTCGTCTGGTGTTCCCACCGCGATGATCTCGCCGCGGTAGACCATCGCCATGCGGTCCGAAATAGAGAAGGCGCTCTTCATGTCGTGGGTCACCACGATGCTGGTCACCTTCAGCGCCCCTTTGAGCCCCCGGATGAGGTGGTTGATGCGCTCCGTGTTGATCGGATCCAGCCCCGTGGTCGGCTCGTCGTAGAGCAGCACCTCGGGCTGGACGGCGATGGCGCGGGCGAGACCCACGCGCTTCTTCATGCCCCCCGACAGATCCGCCGGGCGCATCGCTTCGATCTTCGGAAGGCCGACCAGGGACAGCGCCCAGTCCACGCGTTCGGCGATCTGCTGCTCCGTCATGGTCTCGCGGAAGTGCTCCCGCAACCCATACGCCACGTTCTCGCCCACGGAGATCGAGTCGAACAGCGCTCCTCCCTGGAAGAGCATCGCGATGCGCCGACGAACTTCGCCGATCTGCTGCTCTGACATCCGCGTGATCTCTTCTCCGTGGAAGGAGATCGACCCACTGTCGGCCTCGAGCAACCGGATGAGAAGCTTGAGCATGACGCTCTTGCCGACGCCCGAGCCGCCCATCACCGTGATCGTCTCGCCGGGAAAAATGTCGAGGTTCAGATCCCGGTAGATCGTCTTGGGCCCGAAGGCCTTGCGGACATGTGAGAACCGGATCAGCGGCTCGACCACGGGCGAAGCATTATCACGTGCTCCGAGCCCCGCGAAACCCTTGGCAACCACAGTCCCTCCAACTCTCATCCACAGGGCGAGACACGCTCGATCCGGAGCTCGACGGCATTTCCCCCCCGCCACGTGTCCCTGCGAAGGCGCCCTACCAGGCTGGCGCGGGTCCCCGCGAGACGGGTCGCGAGGTCACCGAGATCCAGCCCGAACGCGCTGATCTCACGCCCTTGCAACGCGATTTCCAGCTTCAGGTGACCTTTGACGGCCTTCGCGGTGCCGATCCTCACATCGGCCAGCATCACGCTCGCAGCGCGATTTCCCTCGCCACAAGGCTCCAGGCGCTCCAGATCGGCCACCACCGCCCCGGGGTCATCGCGATCGTCGAGCCGCACCGTCGCCTCGATCTCCAGCACCGCAGGGGGTGCTCCCAGCGAGGTCCATGCGGAGCACCAGGCCTCGCGCAGCGCACCGACCTTGTCGGCGCGCACTTCCACCCCTGCTGCCGCCTGGTGCCCACCGAAGCCGACGAGTTCGTGACGACAGCTCACCAGGGCATCGTACAACCGTGCACCTGCAGGGCCGCGCACCGAGCCTCGGCCCGAGGCGCCTTCGAGGGCGATCACCACCGTGGGTTTTCCCAGGCGTGAAGCGATGCGCCCCGCCACGATCCCGACCACGCCAGGATGCCAGCCAGGTTGCGCAAGGACGATCCCCGCATCCCGCCCGTAGCCATTGCGCTCGATCTCCGCGAACGCCACGGTCAGCATCTCCTCCTGAATCGCGCGTCGCTGCATCTGCGCTTGCTCGATCGATGCAGCCAGCGCCGACGCGGAGATCGCGTTCTGGGCGAGCAACAGCTCCAGCGAGACGTCAGGCTCGCCGAGCCTCCCGGGAGCGTTCAGCCGAGGCGCGATCCGGAAGGCGACATCCTCTGCGCTGAGCCCGCGGCTGAAATCCATGTTGGCGATCCCTGCAAGCGCCCGCAGCCCCGGTCGTGCCCCACCCTGCAGCACCACCAAGCCTGCCCGGACCAGCGCGCGGTTGTCCCCGTCGAGCGGGGCAACATCAGCGATGGTGCCTATCGCGACGAGATCCAGGAATGGACGCAGATCGAGCGGGACACCGAGCTTCTTGCGCACCGCAGCCCCGACGGAGAGCGCAAGACCACAGGACGCGAGCCCCTTGTAGGGGAACCCGCACTCCGCACGGTGTGGGTTCAGGAATGCGATGGCCGGCAGAGGCTCGTCCGGGACCAGGTGGTGATCGATCACGATGCAGTCGATGCCCTGCATGCGCGCTGCGGCGAGCCGCTCATGATCACTGGATCCACAGTCGCACGTGATGAGAAGGGATGGCCTTGCCGCGGAGATACGGGCAAGGGCGCGCATGGACAGGCCGTAACTTCCTTCCGTACGCGTCGCCAGAAGAGGCACGACCTCTGCGCCCAGCGCCCGGAGAATGCCCGTCAGGACTGCCGTGGCGGTGATGCCATCGCAGTCGTAGTCCCCGAAGATGGCGATGCGCTCTCGCGCACGCACGGCCCGCGCAATCCTCTCCGCGCTGACCTCACGATCCGCCATCGCCTCGGGGGGCGTGAGGTGCGATAGCCGAGGATCGAGGAACCGCCGGGTGGTCTCGTCAGCCCCTCGACCCGCCCGATGCAGGATGTCGGCGACCGTGATCGACAGCCCGAGATCACGGGCGAGCGAGATGGCAGCGGGAGAAGCCGCGCCCGGATCACGCGGGGGCGCGGCGGTCCAACCAGAGGGCGTCCGTGGCGTCCCCCCTCCCGGAGACAGCGAGACCGGCTCCGACCGCTCTTGCCAGGGGAGCGCGTCAGTGGAGGCTTGAGCCATTCATGGGCGCGTACACCGAGGCGCCCATGAAGTCCACAGGCGCGAGGGACGACCCGGAGGAGCGTCACCACGCTCCCGTCAGCTCGAGAAGGGACGCCTGCCTACCGCAATGGTCGCTCAGACCACCGCGTCGGCACGCTTGTCAGCGCGCACCCGGCTGACCTTCTTCCGCTTGTAAGAGCTTCCCTTGAAGAAGCGCCGGTCGATCCACTCGGTGAGGGGCGCAGCGACGTAGATCGAGGAGTAGGTGCCGACGACGATGCCGACCACGAGGGTGAACGCGAAGTCCTTCAGGGTCCCCGTACCCCAGATGAAGAACATGACCAGCGAGAGCGCCGTCGCACACGAGACGAGGATCGTCCGTCCCAGCATCTCGGAGATCGAGAGATTGATGATCTCCGCGAAGGTCTTGTCGCGGTGCTTGCTGAGGTTCTCGCGGATGCGGTCGTAGACGACCACGGTGTCGGTGATCGAGTAGCCGACGATGGTCAGCAAGGCAGCCACCGTGGACAGGGTGATCTCCCGCTGCGTGATCACCATCGCGCCGAGCGCGATGCCGACGTCGTGAATCAGCGCGATGATGCCACCGGGCGCGAAGCGCACGTCGAAGCGGAAGGCCACGTACGCCATGATGAAGAGCAGCGCTACCAGCACGCTCTTGATCGCCGAATCGCGGAGCTGATCACCCGCCTTGGGTCCGATCCACTCGACCCGCAGCGCCTGCGCAGGAACTTTGTCCGCGCCCAGAGAACTGCGGAGGACGTCCATGAGCTGGTCGCCCTTCGACTTGAGGTAAATCTCCACCTTGTGGTCGCGCTCGCTCACGAGCACCGGGTTGTTCGCCCCCTCCCTGAGCGCGACCCCCTCGACACCGGCGAGCTGCTTCTTGATCCCCTCGAGATCCGGAGCAACCTCGTAGCGCGCGGCGATCTTGTCGCCTCCGGGGCTGAATTTCACCTCGTGCGCCTGTAGCTGCACCGGGCAGCGATCCGCGGGCAGCGGCGTGCCTTCGTCAGGATGGCAGAGCTGCGCGGTGATCTTCCCCTTCTGGGCATCCCCCAGCGCGGAGACGTCCTGGACCCGGATGAGGTAGCGATTCGGGTTGGCCGGATCGCTCACCGCCACCACGTCAGGAGAGCTGAAACCTCCCTGCTCGATGGCCTCGCGCACGTCACTCGCCGAGACCGGCGCGGTGAAGGCCACCTCGATCTCGGTCCCGCCCTTGAAGTCGGTTCCGAGCTTGGGACCCGGCTTGATGAACGAGAAGATCGAGAGGAGGAGCAAGATCCCGCTGAAGCCGATGAACAGCCAGCGCTTGCCCATGAAGTCGTACTGTCGGCCAGGCTTGATGAGTTCCATGTCGGTCCCTGGATCGCTGGCTTCGTTAAACGGACGCGGGGGTCTTGATGCCCACGGACAGCTTCTTCACCTTCCGGTGACGGACTGCCCAGTCGAACATCAGCCGGGTGCACACCACACCCGTGAACAGACTGACCGCGATACCGATGATGAGGGTGATGGCGAAGCCCTTGATCGGGCCAGTGCCGTACTGGGCGAGGATGAGACCGGTGATGAAGGTGGTCACATGTCCGTCGAGGATCGCGCTGAAGGCCTTGTCGTAGCCGACATCCACTGCCGCGCGAGGGCTCTTGCCCGCGCGCAGCTCCTCGCGAATGCGCTCGTTGATGAGCACGTTGGCGTCGATGGCGATGCCCATGGTGAGCGCGAGCCCTGCCATCCCGGGAAGGGTCATCGAGGCACCGAACATGGCCAGCACCGCGACCTGCAGGAACAGGTTGAACACCACGGCCAAGTCCGCGATGACCCCGGCGCGCCGGTAGTAGACCAGCATGAAGAGCAGGACGAGCGATCCGCCACCAATGGCGCCCTTGAAGCTCTCGCTGATGGCGTCGCGGCCGAGCGTCGGGCCGATGCGCTGCTCGTTCGACAGCGAGATGGGCGCGGGCAGCGCCCCCGAGCGGAGGACCAGCTCCAGCTTGCGGGCGTCCTCGAGCTGCTGCTGCACGTCACCTGCGCCCATGGTGATCGTCGCGATCCCGCCCGGGATCTTCGTCTGGATCACCGGCGCGCTCTCGACCTTGGCGTCGAGGATGATGGCGAAGCGGCGCTTGATGTTCTTCCCGGTGATCTCCTCGAAGCGGTCGCCGCCGACCGGCGTGAGCTCCATCCGGACGTACCAGCCGCCCATGCCGCGATCGCCCTGATCGGGGACCGCCTGGGCGTCACGGATCATGTCGCCGGTGACCTCGGCCTTGCTGAAGAGGAAGTAGGTCCGCCAGCCGATCTCCTCGAAGACGTCCCTCTCCTCGTCGTACTCGACGTACTTGCTGAAGCCCACCTCGTTGTCCTGAGGCACCTGCAGGGTGGCCACCCAGTCCTGCAGCCGCTTCAGGGCATCGCGCATGTCCTCGTGCTCACCGCGCAGCATGAGGGCGTAGTAGTTGGGCTTCGTCTTGTTCGGACCGATGGGCGCGTTCTCGATGCGGAAGTCGAGCCCCTTCGGGAGGTCCTCGCGCTTCTGCGAGCGCGCGATCGGCTCGAAGAAGTCGGAGTCGTCGTCGACCATCTTGAACTCAAGCCGCGCCGTCTGGCTGATGATGTCGCGGATCTCGTCGAAGGCCCGCTCGTCCTCGCCGGGCACCTCGATGATGATGTCCTCGTCTCGGGTGGTGACCCCCGCCTCCTTGAGGCCGAGCGCGTCCACGCGCCGCTCCACGGTCTCCTTCGCCTGCGACACCGCGCGCTCGCGGATCTGGCTCTCCACCTCGTCCCGGATCCGGAAGGTCGCCGTCTTCAGGTCGCTCGACCAGAGGACCTGCATCTCCGCCTTGAACTGCTGCAGCGCTTCGTCGGTCAGCTTCTCGGAGTCGGCCCGATCCTTGAAGATGAGGGTCATCGTGTCGGCGCGGTCGCGCGCCTTCTCGATCCGGAGCTTCTCCTGCAGCTTCTGCAGCTCCTCGACCGTGGGCCGCGCTTCACCCTGGTGGTAGCCCATCAGGGTGGCGAGCTTGACGCGCAGATCGTCGTAGTAGCGATCCCGCTTGTCCTTGATCGCCTCGTCCACGTCGACCGTGTAGACCAGCCGCAGCCCACCCTTCAGATCCAGCCCACGCACGAGGCGGAACGGGATGTTCGCGCGGAGGAAGTCTCCGAAGCCAAGCTCGCCGCGCTGGGCTTTCGTCTCCAGCTCGGCGCGCTCCTCCGAGGAGATCCCCGTGTGCTCTTCCCGGCCGTGACGCTCGTCGTGGTACGTCGGGTAGATGCAGAGCACCGAGCCCAGCGCGATGAAGAGGGTGAGGCCCGCCTTCACCCTCCAGGCCATGTCGATCCACGGCCCCGCGCACAGGAGCGCCCAGGGGATCACCAGCGCGAAGAGCGCCAGTGACCAGAACACGTAGTAGTGGGCAGAGATAGCCGCTGCGCCCGCGCTTACCGCGGCCCACAGCAGCGCGCCGCGCTTCGCCCGGCTGAGCCAGGCGCCGAGGAGGCACAGGCCGGCGATGCCGGCGAACCCGAACTGGAGGATGTTGTGGAGCATGGGGTGCTGCCGATGGGACGGCCGAGATTCCTGGTGCCTAAAAGCGGACTACTTCTTCTCTGATGCCTTTTCCGCGACCTTCTCCGCGGCCTTGTCCTTCGTCTCTGCCGGAGTCTCACCGCCGTCCACGCCCTGGATCGCGGTCTTGAGGATCTGCACGTTCACGCCAGGCGCGATCTCGAGCTTCACCCGCCCCGTATTCGGGTTGATCTCGACGATCTTACCAACGAGCCCGGACTGGGTGAGCACCCGGTCTCCCGACTTCAGGCTCGATTCGAGCTGCTTCTGCCGCTTGCTCTGGTTCCTCGTCATCACGAAGAGGAACACCAGGGTCAGCGCGAACATCACCATCATCGGCGCCCCGCCACCCAGACCGGGGGGGGCCGCCGGGGGCGCCTGATCCCCGGGGGGAGCCGCCGGTTGGCCTTCGACCGGCGCGCCTTCGCGCCCGGGGGCAGTGGTCGGCTGGAATCCGTATGAGCTTGCCACGGTTGACGAGTCCCTTTCGCCCCGCTCGGGGCTCCGCCCAGCCTTCCGGGCGGCCATCCGATCCGGGGTGCCAGTCCTGCAACGCGGCTCTTCCGTGTGCAGCCCGGCCGATACGAGGCCCGCCTCCATACCGGGGATCGGAGGGTCGCGCAAGCCTGGTGGGCGTGCGCAGGACGCTCTGGCCGTAGGTCCCGACCCGCCCTTCTCAGGCCTCGAACCGCAGCCGTGCGAACCAATCCCTTGACATGATCATCCCCGCTTGGTACGGACGCGCTCCTCCTTCGGGACGGGCAGGCACGTAGCTCAGTGGTAGAGCACTACCTTGACACGGTAGGGGTCGCCGGTTCGAAACCGGCCGTGCCTACAGAATAGCTTTCTTTCATGAACCTTGGCCTCTGCCCGGGTGACAACACATCCCTGGTCTCGTAACAGACAGCTCCATGGCCTCCGACGAGAATGCTCCCGCAGGGAGTTCGCAGCCCTTGGTGGAGGGCCGCTCCGCCGGCCAGCATGTCCGTGTCACCGCGCGTGAGGTCCTCGCCGACCTCCTCGCGAAGGATCGGACCATCGTGGGTGCTCGGGTCGGGGGACGCGTGCTCGACTTGCACACGCCCTTCGAGCGCGATCCCTCGGTCAAGGTCGAGCCCATCAGGACCTCCGACCCCGAGGGCCTGCGCATCATCCGGCACTCGACGGCCCACGTCATGGCGGACGCCGTCCAGCGGCTCTTCCCGGGCACCAAGGTGACCATCGGGCCCGCCATCGAAGCCGGCTTCTACTACGATTTCGACAGGCCTTCGGGCCCGTTCACCGACGACGATCTCGAGAAGATCGAAGCGAAGATGCGCGAGATCATCTCCGCTGGAAAGCCTTTCCGGCGCGAGCTCGTCGACCGCGAGGCGGCTCACCAGCTCTTCGCCGGGATGGGTGAGACCTACAAGCGCGAGATCATCGACGCCATCCCCGTCGGAGAAGACGTCTCGCTCTACCACCACAGCGATGGTGCGCGTGACTGGGTCGACCTCTGCGAGGGCCCGCACGTGCCGGACACCTCGTACCTCGCCGCCATCAAGCTCGTCAGCGTGGCCGGCGCCTACTGGCGCGGCGACGAGCGCAACCCGATGCTCCAGCGCATCTACGGGACGGCGTTCCCGAGTCAGAAGGCCCTGGAAGCGCACCTCAAGCTCATCGCCGAGGCCAAGGAGCGGGATCACCGCAAGCTCGGCAAAGAGCTCGAGCTGTTCATGTTCCACGAGTACGCCCCGGCGATGCCCTTCCTCCTGCCGCGAGGGGCCTTCGTCTACAACGCGCTCGTGAGCTACGTGCGGGACCTCTACGTCGACTACCGCTACGAAGAGGTCATCACCCCGCAGATCTTCGACAAGAAGCTGTTCGACACCAGCGGCCACCTGCCCAACTACCGCGAGAACATGTACTTGCCGGTGACGGCGGAGTACCTCGATCAGGCCCGGATGGCGCTGCGGCTCGGCGTCGGGGGAGAGGGCGAGGCGTACCGCGAGGCCGACACGGCGCGTGACGCAGCGGTCATCCAGCAGCTCGGCGAGCTGGAGAAGCTCGCCCAGAAGCCGATGAACTGCCCGAGCCACTGCCTGATCTTCGGGCAGCGCCGTCGCAGCTACCGAGAGCTGCCCTGGCGGGTGGCCGATTTCGGCAGGCTCCACCGCTACGAACGCGGAGGCGTGGTCCATGGCCTCGCGCGGGTGCGCTCCTTCTGCCAGGACGACGCCCACATCTTCTGCGCACCCGACCAGATCCAGTCCGAGATCGCCTCCTTCCTCGACCTGCTCCAGGAGGTCTACGCCGCCTTCAAGTTTGAGAAGGTCGACATCAAGCTGGCCACCCGGCCGAAGAAGCGGATCGGGAGCGATGCGCAGTGGGACGCGGCCGAGTCGGCGCTGGCCGAGGCGCTGAAGGGCGCCAACCTCCGCTTCGAGGTCGCACCGGAGGAAGGCGCCTTCTACGGCCCCAAGCTCGAGTTCCACGTCGAGGACGCCCTCCGTCGGAGCTGGCAGCTCGGCACCATCCAGGTCGACTACGCGCTTCCGGATCGCTTCGACCTCGAGTTCACCGGCTCCGACGGCATCTCTCACCGGCCCGTGATGCTCCACCGCGCCATCCTCGGCTCCCTGGAGCGCTTCCTCTCCGTGTACCTGGAGCACGTCGCAGGAGCATTCCCCGTCTGGCTCGCCCCCGAGCAAGCGGTCGTGGTGACCGTGAGCGAGAAGCAGGCGGAGTACGCCGACGAGGTGGTCGCGATGCTCCGTAGCCGACGCTTGCGGGTCCGGGCCGACACGAGCTCTGACAAGCTCGGCGCCAAGATCCGGAACGCCCGCCTCCTCCGCGTGCCTTACGTCGTGGTCGTCGGGGACAAGGAGGCCGCAGAGCGCAAGGTCGCCCCGCGCTCCAGGGACCTGAACAAGGACCTCGGCGCCATGCTCCTCGAAGAGTTCGCCGACAAGCTCCAAGCCGAGGCGATCCCGCCCCGCCTGCAGAAGTCAGCCCGCCCCGCGTGAGGGCTCCGAGCGCCATACCGCGCTGGATGCCGCACCGCAGCAACAGGCAGCCCGCCCATCCCCCGCCATTCCGCCAGGCTGACCAGCCTCACGGTACTCCCCTCCCCGGTCCGAGACCCTCTCCTGACCGGCAGAGGGAACGCTCCCGGAGTGGCTGGTATGCCGGCGCCGTTGCCTACGGCAGCGAGTCGGGCGACATTGGCCTGAAGAGGACAGCGCACACCGGCCTCCGGCGACCTCGCGCGACGCGCGCGACGCACGACCGAGAGAGCCCACGACCACGAGGTCGTCGTGCAGATATCGTGAACACCAGGAGATCAAGGAGGCAACGGAACACCACATGGCGATGAGACGCTTCGACCCTCGGCAGGCCCAGCGGGGACCTCAGATCCGCATCAACCAGCGCATCCGCGTCCCGGAAATCCGCGTGATCGGCGACGACGGCGAGATGCTCGGCATCATGCCGACGAACGAAGCGCTACGCCGGGCGCAGGAAAAGGGGCTCGATCTCGTCGAGGTCAACCCCAAGGCCGAGCCTCCGGTCTGCAAGATCCTCGATTTCGGCAAGTTCAAGTACGACGAGAAGAAGAAGGCCCGCGAGGCGAAGCGGAAGCAGAGCGTCGTCGAGATCAAAGAGATCAAGCTCCGCCCGAAGACGGACGACCACGATCTCGACTTCAAGGCTCGGGCCGCGCACCGGTTCCTCACCGCGGGCCACAAGGTGAAATTCACCGTTCGCTTCCGCGGACGTGAGATCACCCATCCCGAGAAGGCACAGGAGCAGCTCGACTGGATCGTGAAGACCCTCGAAGAGGTCGCGAACGTCGAGGTGCGTCCGATGATGGAGCAGCGGACGATGACCCTCATCATGGCGCCGAAACCCGCCGTCATGCAGAAGGTCCAGCAAGCGCGCCAGGCGGCCGAGAGGGCACGCCAGAAGGCCATCCAGGAGGGACGCGCTGCCCCGCCGGTCACGACCGAGGATGAAGAGCTGGAGAAGCTCGAGCAGGAGCTCGAAGACAGCGACGACGACGACGACGACGACGACGACGACGACGAGGCGGGTGGCTGAAGCGCGCGACGAACGCGTCCTGGCGAAGGGAGCGCAGCGCTGGCTGCGCTTCTCGCTGGTGGCCGCGCTCGTCGCCCCTCTCCTGCTCCTCCCCCTCGCCACGGGCGCCCTCGCCGACGGCCTCGGACGACGAGGCGCCATTCAGCTCGCAGGCCTCACGGCGCACGTCGAGGCCTGGAGAACCCCTTCGCCGTCACCCTTCGCCGTCTACCTCGACGCGCCGGCTCCTGTGCCGGTGCGTGACGAGCCACCCGAGGCGGATGCCTCAGCGCTTCGTCATGCCTCCGCCGCCCGGGCCCCCAGTGCGAGACAGCAGTCGGCCGGCAAGACCCGCGGACTGCGCATCCGCGTCGACACCGTCCTCCGGGCTGCGCGCAGCGGAGCGAGACCGACCGGCACCCCCACCCCTGCCCGCGACCCCAGACCCGTAGGCCTCACCCTCCAGGGCGTGAGCCAGTTCGGGGCGGGTCTCGTCGATGGCGACGTGCTCACCCACATCTCCGGTGCCCCGGCGCTGTCCGCGGGCACCGTCATCGGTGCAGTCGTGGGCGCGCTGCGTGCGGGTGCGCCGATGCTCGGCGCCGTGGTCTGGCGTGGCGACCAGCCCATCCAGGTCACCGTGGAGCTACCGCGTCTGCGCCCCCCTAGTGGGGAATGACCCCCCCGAAGTAAGCCCCCGCCGCCAGCATGGCGAGGGTCGCCAGGAGCAGCAGCACCTTCATGGTCCCGCTACCTCCTTCTGCCACGGCGGCCAGGGGCGCTGCCGCCTGCGGCACCGCGGCCGTCCGCTTCTTCTGCACACCCTCTCGTCGTCTCGCGGCGACAGCCGATTCCAGCTCCGGTTCCGGCGTTTCACCCGCAGCGTCGTCATGCCCCGTGCTGGGCTTCTCCGATTTCACCGGTGGCCGCTCCGACCTCGCCGGCGGCCGCTCCGACCTCGCCGGCGGCCGCTCCGAAACCCGGCGCGCCACCAGCGGCATCGGCGCCGACGCAGGCATCCCTTGCTGGGCTCCTCCCCCCTCGACCGCCTCGGAGTTCCCCGCCTCCTCACCTTGAGCGTTCCTCCGCGCGCTCTCCTGATCCCCACCCACCTCGTCGGCCCACGTGCTGATGTCGTAGAACCCAGGCAGCTTTGCTGGCTCCTCGGGCACTCCGACCAGGGACTTTTCCTCCTCGCTCTGCAGCGAGGTGAACTCCAGCAAGGTCTCCTCGATCAGCTTGTCGATGAGCGACGCCTGCGCGCTCGCCGGGGCGCGCTTGCGCATGCTCATGGCACCGCGCACCAGCTCGGCGATGTCGAAAGCGCTCACGCTGCGGCCGAAGCGGAACAGGAAGTCCCACAGATCCTTGCCGAACTCGCGGGCGGACGCGTAGCGCTTGTCACGCTCCCGCGCGAGGGATCGCGTGATGATCTGATCGATCTCCGCGGGCACCCCCTTGTTGCTCGCCGAGGCGAGCGGCACCTCCGCCTTCTGCACGAGCTTCACCGTCTGGAAGTCGCTCTCTCCGGCAAAGAGCCGCTTCCCGGTGAGCATCTCCCACAGGATGATCCCCACCGCGAAGATGTCGGCCCGGTGATCCAGATCCAGCCCTTCCGCGGCCTCGGGCGACAGGTAGCTGTACTTGCCCTTGATGATCCCTGCCTCGCTCTTCTCGAGCTGGCTGGTCGCCTTGGCGAGGCCGAAGTCGACGATCTTCACCTCACCGAACTTGGTGAGCAGCACGTTGGGCGGGGACATGTCGCGGTGCACGACCCTGAGCGGCTGACCGTCGGATCCTTTGAGTTCGTGCGCGTAGGTCAGCCCCTCGCAGATCTTCGCCGCGATGTAGACGGCCGCCTCCGTGGGAATCGGCCGCCCGCTCTTCTTCATCCACTCGATGATCGCCTTCAGATCGGCGCCATCGACGTACTCCATCACGATGAAGTAGGCGTTGTCGCCGACCCCGATGTCGAAGACCTGCGCCACGTTCGAGTGCGACAGGTGCGCCGACAGGCGCGCCTCGTCGAGGAACATGGCGATGAACCGCTTCTTCTCGCTGAGCGCCGGCAGCACGCGCTTGATCGCGACCTGCTTCTTGAACCCCTCGATCCCCGCGCTCTCCGCGAGGAACACCTCGGCCATCCCGCCGGAAGCGAGCTTCTCGATGACCCGGTAGCGCTGTTGCTGGTGGGGGTCGGTCATGCGGTCCCTAGTACACCACGACCGGCGTCATCCGCCCAATCAGGGGTCACGAGGCTGGCACTCCGCCTGCGGGGAGCGACCCCCCGTACGACTCGGGCGGCAGCCCGGACGCGCTGAAGGACGGCCCGCCGCCCCCCTGGTTCAGCCGAGGAACGCCGTCCGCGCCGCGGGCCGAGGAGCCGGCCGGAGAGAAAGGGGCGGCGGTGCTCCCTGCCCCACCCGTGAGGGCGACCGCGCAAGGCCGCTCGCCGCCCCCCCCACCTGCCTCACGTGGCTCGACGGAGGCACCGGTGTCACGCTGAGGGCCGCGGCGTCTCCCTCGTCCACGTTCACTTCCAGCTCGGCCGCGAGCATGTCCACGAGCAGCTCCAGCAACTCCGGGAAGCTCCCGAGCCGCATCCCGAGCCCGCTCATCCAGACCACCACCTCCATCTCGCCATCCGCGCGCACCGACTCCGGGTCCCACGCGAACAGTGTCTCGGCCTCGGCGTCGATCCCGAAGGGCACGAGCCCCGCCGCGCGCATTCTCCCCCGTGAACGCGCGCCATCTCCCTCGCCCTGCCCCCGCCCTCCCTCGACGGCCATCTCGCGCGGCGACGCCACGCCCCCCGCCCCCTGCGCGCTCTCGGGCCGAGCCGCGCCCTCGTTCTCCTCGATCATCATCTGCGCCACCCCCAGGTAGGCCCCGCGGGTGAGCGGCAGGACACCGAGCAGCCCCGTCGCCCCGAAGATCTGCGGCCAGCCATCGTGCATCGCGAGCAGCGCACGGTAGCTCGGAGGCAGCCGCATCCCCATGCGCCGCTCCGCGGAAGCGATCGCCTCCTCCGACGCCCCACCCGGAGGCGCCACCGGCAACCCGCGCCGTGGGTCCCTCCGCGCGAGCGCCAGCTTGAGCGCACGGATGCTGCGGATCGCGTCGAGCCACTCCATGGCGGGGAACCTAGGCATGGGCCCCTGTACCGGGCAAAAAACCAGCGCTTCACCCCGCGCCGCCAGTACGCCCTGACCCACCTCGCGCACGGACCGCTCCTATCCCTCCCCTGCCCCGCCTCCCGCGTCGCCTTCATCGTCGGCAGGCTCGTCCGCCCCGGTCTCGCCCGCGAGCGCCAGCGCGTCCTCGGAGGGCTCGGCGTAGGGCCCCGACAGCCGCGCGGCTTCGGCCTCTGCCGCCCGCGTCGCCGCCTCCTGCGCCTCGATCGCCGCGCTCTCCTCCTCCGTCACGTCGCGCTCCGGCACGAGGAACAGCGCCCCCAGCGGTGGCAGCGTCAGCACCAGCGACTGCGCGAACCCGTGCGACGGCACGGCCTCCGCCTCGACCCGGCCGTAGTTGCCCACCCCGCTCCCCCCGTACACCGCCCCGTCGGTGTTGACGACCTCCAGGTACGCGCACCGGCGCGGCACACCGATCCGGTAGCCCCTCCGCACCATGGGCGTGAAGTTCGCCACGAACACCACGTGTATCCCCCGGGGCGCCTCCGGCCGCCCTGCTCCCTCACCGTAGCGGATGAACGACGCCACGCTCTGCGCGCTGTCGTTGGCGTCGATCCAGCGAAACCCCACGGGCTGATCGTCGAGCGCGTGGAGCGCCGGATACCCCTGGTACGCCCGGTTCAGATCCTTCAAGAGCTGCAGCACCCCCGTGTGCCCCGGCAGCGTGAGCAGACCCCAGTCCAGCTCCTTCTTCTCGCTCCACTCGCTGAGCTGCCCCAGCTCTCCCCCCATGAACAGGAGCTTCTTGCCCGGGTGCGCCCACATGTACGCGTACAGCAGCCGCATGTTCGCCAGCATGTGCCAGTGATCGCCGGGCATCTTCGACAGGAGCGACTTCTTCAGGTGCACCACCTCGTCGTGCGAGAGCGGCAGCAGGTACCGCTCCGACCAGGCGTACATGATCCCGAACGTCAGCAGGTGGTGGTGGAACGCGCGGAAGACCGGGTCCTGCTTGAAGTAGTTCAGCGAGTCGTGCATCCACCCCATGTTCCACTTGAAGTCGAACCCGAGCCCACCGAGGTACGTCGCCCCGGTGATCGCCGGCCATGACGTCGACTCCTCGGCGCACACCACGGCCCCCGGGAAGCGCGCGTGAATCCGGTCGTTCAGCTCGCGCAGGAACTTGAGCGCCTCCAGGTTCTCCCGGCCACCGTGCCGGTTCGGCAGCCAGTCTCCTGGGCCCTTCGATCCGTAATCCAGGTACAGCATCGACGCGACCGCATCGACCCGGATGCCATCCACGTGGAACTCGTCGAGCCAGTAGAGCGCGCTGGCCACGAGGAAATTGCGCACCTCGTTCCGGCCGTAGTTGAAGACGAACGTCTTCCACTCCCGGTGCTCGCCCTGGCGCGGATCGAGGTGCTCGTAGAGCGCCGTCCCGTCGAAGCGCCCGAGCGCCCACGCGTCCTTCGGGAAGTGCGCGGGCGGCCAGTCGAGCAGCACCCCGATCCCCCGCTGGTGCAACCGATCGATGAGGTAGCGCAGATCGTCGGGCTCTCCGAAGCGGCTCGTCGGCGCGAAGTACCCCACCACCTGGTAGCCCCACGAGCCGTCGAACGGATGCTCCATCACCGGCAAGAGCTCCACGTGGGTGAAGCCCAAGTCGGCCACGTAGTCGGGCAGCACCTCGGCCAGCTCCCGGTAGGTCATCCACCGCTTCCGCCCCCCATCCTGCCCTTTCCCTGGCAGCCTCCGCCACGACCCGAGGTGCACCTCGTAGATGCTCATCGGCTTGCGCTGCGGATCCCCCGCGCGCCGCGCCTCCATCCATGCCTCGTCCGCGAACGCGTACCGCCTCTCCGTGACCCGCGACGCGTTCTGCGGCCGCAGCTCCATGCTCCGCCCGTACGGATCGATCTTCAGCACGTGCGCGCCGGAGGGCGTCTTGATCTCGAACCGGTAGAGCGCCCCATCGCCCACCCCTGGCACGAAGATCTCCCACACCCCGTGGCCCATCCTCCGCATCGCGTGCAGGCGCCCGTCCCAGCCGTTGAAGTCCCCCACCACGCTCACCCGCCGCGCGGCGGGCGCCCACACCGCGAACGACGTCCCCTGCACCCCCTCCAGCACCCGCGGCTGCGCCCCCAGGTGCCGGTACACCTCGTCGTGCGTCCCCTCGGCCACGAGGTGCAGATCCACCTCCCCGAGCACCGGCGGGAACGAGTACGGATCGTGCAGCGTGAAGGCCTGCTCCCCGTAACGCACCTCGATCCGGTACCGGAACCGCCCCGAGACCCCTGGGAAGTGCGCCTCGAAGACCCCGCCGTCGTGAATGCGCCGCATGCGCTGCGCGGGCCGCGCCCCCACCCCAGCGTCTTCCGGCAGCACCACCACCTCCGTGGCGCCCGGCCGGAAGACGCGCACCGCCACGCCCCCCCCTTCCTCGTGAGCCCCGAGGATCCGGTGCGGATCCTGGTGCTCCACCTCGGCGACGCGCGCGATCTCCTGCTGATCCACCATCTCCGCCATCTCTTCAGCGCCTGTCTTGCAGCGCCTATACCGCCCTCTCCCCGGGTCGTCACCCTCCCCTCCCCCAGCGTGCACGCCTCCCTCGCCCCGTCACCCTGCCTTTGACCCTGCCGATGACGCGCACGCATTGCTGATCCCCCCCACCCGGGCTAGGGTCGCCCGGCGGCGCCGCGCCGCATCAAAGCGGGAGGACGAGCATGGGCCAGGTGACGAGCGAGCAAGTGGTCAAGGGCAACGGGGCGGGCCCCAACGGCCAGAGCAGCGCGACAGTGAAGAGCTATGCCCCCGCCACGGGAGAGCTCCTCGGCGAGGCCCCCAACATGGGCCCCGACGAGGTCCGCGCCATCGTCGCGCGGGCGAAGCGTGCCCAGGAGGCCTGGGGCGCGCTCTCCATCGAGGAGCGCTGCGAGCGCGTGCTCCGGTTCCGCGACGCCATCGTCGACCGTGCCGACGAGATCATCGACCTCCTCTCCCGCGAGTGCGGCAAGCCCCGCCACGAGGCGCTCCTGCACGAGGTCATGGTCGTCGCCGACATCGCCACCTTCTTCACCAAGGTCGCGCCTCAGGCGCTCGCGCCCCGCGAGGTACCGCTTCACCTCATGAAGCACCGCCGGAGCTTCCTTCACTACGGCCCCCGCGGCGTCATCGGCGTCATCTCCCCCTGGAACTACCCCTTCCAGCTCCCGCTCCGCGACGTCCTGCTCGCGGTCATCGCCGGCAATGCCGCCGTGCTCAAGCCGAGCGAAGTCACCCCCCTCATCGCCCTCAAGGCCAAGGAAGTCTGGGACGGCGCCGGCCTGCCCGAGGACGTCTTCCAGGTCGTCACCGGCTACGGCCCCACGGGCGCGGCCCTCATCGACGCCGGCATCCAGCTCTGCGTCTTCACCGGAGGCGTCTCCACCGGCAAGCGCGTCGCCGCCGCCTGCGGCGAGCGCCTCATCCCCTGCGTCATGGAGCTCGGCGGCAAGGCCCCCCTCATCGCCTGCGCCGACGCCGACATCGAGCGCACCGCCCAGGCCATCGTCTTCGGCGGCTTCTCCAACGCCGGCCAGGTCTGCATCTCCGTCGAGCGCGTCTACGCCCACAAGCAGGTCCACGACCGCATCCTCGACCGCGCCGTGGAGATCACCCGCGGCCTGCGCCAGGGCGACCCCTCGAAGGATTTCGTCGACGTCGGCGCCATCATCTTCCCCCACCAGATCGACGTCGCCGAGAAGCACATCAAGGACGCGCTCGAGAAGGGCGCCACCCTCAAGGTGGGCGGCAAGCGCCGCAAGGGCGAGGGCCAGTTCTTCGAGCCCACCATCCTCGCCGGCTGCAGCCACGACATGACCGTGATGACCCAGGAGATCTTCGGCCCCGTCGTCCCCTTCATGCAGGTCGACTCCGAGGACGAGGCGATCCGGCTCGCCAACGAGTCCCACCTCGGCCTCAACGCTTACGTCTTCACCGCCGACCGCGACCGCGGCCACCGCCTCGCCGAGCGCGTCCAGGCCGGCAGCGTCCTCGTCAACGACGTTCTCTCGAACGGCGGCACCGCCGAGACCCCCTTCGGCGGCATCAAGCAGAGCGGCTTCGGCCGGGTCCTCGGCGAGGACTCCCTCCGCGAGATGTGCGACGTCCGCCACATCAGCACCGACCGCGTGCGCATGACCGGCAAGGACCCGCTCTGGTATCCGTACAGCGAGACCTCCTACAAGTGGTTCAAGAAGGGCCTGCGCGCGCTCTTCTCCAGCGGCAACATCCTCCGCCGCATCGGCGACATGTTCTAGCGCCCCGCATGCGTTGCGCCGCGTCGCACCTCTCGCGCCGCCGCACGCAACGCACGCAATACACGCAACGCAACCAACACACGCGACGCACACCATCCCTGAACCCACGCGCCTCACCTGCGTCCCACCCCTCGCACCTCCCCGTATGGACCGACCCGACCACGACAGCGAAGAACGCGACGGGAACGAGCCGCTCCCCACCTGGGAAGCCCTCTACGCGCACGCCCGTGAACGCTATGCCTTCGACGCCGACGGCGCGGGGTGGTTCGCCACCACCGTCTTCTGGGCCGACACCCCGCGCAGCCAGCAGGTCCGCGTCTCCCTCTTCCACCGCTCCGACGACGCCCCCTGGATCGTCTTTCGCAGCACGGTGTGCCGCCGCGAGCAGCTCGACCTCGAGGAGGCCATCCGCCTCAACGAAGACCTCGCCGTCGCCACCCTCGCGCTCACGAGCGACGACGTCTACGAACTCTTCTACTCCTTCCCCCTCGTCGCGCTCACGGTCGACGTCCTCGACGATCTAATCAACCAGGTCGCGGCGGCCGCCGACGATCTCGAAGAGCCTACCACCGGGGTCGACGAGCACTGAACACCGCCTCGAGGCTTGCGCAACCAAGCCTCGAAGGGATATCCGGGAAGAGCACCTCCATGCTCTGCCCTCGCTGCTCCCGGCGGTACGACGACCAGCACCGCTTCTGCCCCCACGACGGTGCGCAGCTCGCCGAGAGGCCGGACATCCGCCGCATCCGGGTCAAGCCCACCGAGCAGGTCGGCCAGATCGTCGGCGGACGCTACCAGATGCGGGGCCTCATCGGCGCCGGCGCCATGGCCGAGGTGTTCCTCGCCCAGGACAAGACCACCGGCGATCCCGTCGCCGTCAAGCTCCTGAACGCGCGCCACCTCAAGGACCCCATGAAGAAGGCCCGCTTCATGCTCGAAGCGACGGCCGGCGCCAAGATCGTGCACGACAACGTCCTCAAGGTCCTCGACGTGGGCCTGCGCGACGACGGCGCCCCCTACCTGGTCATGGAGTACCTCTCCGGCGAGTCGCTCGCCGACTGGCTCCGCCGCGAGAAGGTCATGACCCCAGCCCTCGCCATCCCCTTGCTCATCCAGATCGCCTCGGGCCTCGACGCCGCCCACCGCGCCGGCATCATCCACCGCGACATCAAGCCCGGGAACGTCTTCCTCATCGGCGAGAAGGGAGCGCCCCACACCGCCAAGGTCGTCGACTTCGGCTTCGCGCGCCTCGCCGAGTTCCGCGGCCTCACCCAGGCCGGCATGGCAGTGGGGACCATCGAGTACATGGCACCCGAGCAAGCCGTCGGCGACTCGGCCGAGGTCAGGACCGACGTCTACGGCCTCGGCGTGGTGATGTACCGGATGTTCACCGGCCGCATCCCCTTCACCATGCGCAGCGACGGCGAGCTGCTCGCCCACCAGTTCCTCGTCCACCCTCCCCCGCCAGCCCTCGGCACCGAAGGCATCGCCCCCCGCATCGAGGCCGTGATCCTCAAGGCCCTGCGCAAGCGCCTGGAGAACCGCTACCCCTCCATGAGCGCGCTCGTCGCCGACCTCGAACGGATCACCCACCCGGCCGGCCCACCGCAAGCCCTCGCCCCCATCCACGAGCCCGATCTCTACGCGCCGCAGACCCCCTTCGCGGTGAACACCGCCGGCTACTACTACCGCGTCCTCGGCAAGCAGCCCCCGCCCTAGTACTGCGTACCCTGGCTCAGGGACCTTCGGTCCCTGCTCTGAAAAGAACGCTAACCTCTCAGAATCAGGCTGCCTTCGGTCCCGTGAGCGAGATGTCGATGCCGAGCTGGCGGAGCTGGGTCATGTGGTAGCGGATCCTGGAGGTGACCTGGGCCGGAGGCGTGTAGCTCGCGCCGAGTTCACGGTACGGCTGTCCATCCCGCAGCATGTAATAGATGACCACCAGCATTTTGCGGGCGATGGCGACAATGGCCTGCTTACGGCCGGTGCGTGCCGCCAGCGTCGCGAACTTGCGCCCCCAGAAGGTCTTGCGGCTACGTGACACGGCCCAGGCGGCTTGGGTCAGAAAGATCCGCACCCAGTGGCTTCCTCGGCGGCAGCCAACGTCCCGGTTTTTGCCTGCGCTGCGGCAGTTACCGGGACTGAGACCGGTCCACGAGGCAAGCGCATCCGCCGAACGGAACACGCTCATGTCGGGCCCGATCTCTGCCAGAAGTGCGGCAACGATGGTCCGTTGCAGCCCAGGCACTTCGAGCAACTGCTCTACCTGCTTGCGCATCGGCTCAAGGAGCTGCTCGATGTGCGCGTCCAGCGCTTTGAGCTGCTCGTCCAACCCCTCGCGCAACGCAAGCTTAACCCCAATCGTGAAGCGAGACGTAGCGTCCAGCGTCGCACTCACCGCACGTATGATCTGCGCACGTTTGCTCCGCAGCTTGCCTCGCGCCAAGTCCGCAATCTGCTCGGGGCTCTTGTCCCCTGACAGGAGCGCTTTGACCATGGCGTAGCCGCTCTTGCCCATCACGTCACTGAGCACCGAGGACAGCTTGATTCCATGGCTCTCCAAGTCTCGGATGATGCGGTTGGTCTGCCGGCTATGGTCGTTGACCAGCTGCTTGCGCAGCCGCACCAGCTCCCGCAACTGCATCTGTGCGCAGTCCGGCACGAAGCTCGGCATCACCAGCCCAAACTGCACGAGCTGCGCGAGCCACTCGCTGTCTTTGACGTCCGTCTTGCGACCTGGAACGGCCTTGCAGTGGTTGGGATTGATCAGCCACACCGTCCGCGAGCCCGGTGCGCTCAGGCGCCGGTAGACCGGCTTCCACATCACGCCCGTGCTCTCGATGGCCACCAGCGGCACCTCATGCTCATTGAGCCAGTCCACCAACGCCTGAAGGTCGTCGGCGAAGGTGCCAAAGGTGCGTGTCTCCTTCCAACCTCTCGTCGAACCTTCCGCCTTGCGGATGGTGACTACCAGCGTGTCTCGGTGAATATCGATACCCGCGGCCACGGGATGCAACAGGTCCATCGGTGCTCCTTGCTCCGGCCGCAAAGGACGCGACGATGAGAAACATCCTGCTCTACGTGCTCACCACGGCTTGCACCGTGGCTGCTACATGGCTCTATTCGTCGCGCCGGACCCAGACTACGCTGCGAGGTGCTACCCATCGTTGGGGTGGTCGGGTTTGGTAGCCGGCAACGCCGAGTCTACCGCCCCGGCCACCTCAACGCTTTTCCTCGGGCCCTGTGGAGGCGCAGCCTCCATTCGAGACTACGCTCCCGATGGTACTGCGTACCCTGGAGCAGGGACCTTCGGTCCCTACGCTCCCGATGGTCGCTACCCCCGTTGCTTCGCTCGAACGCCGAGCCGAGGACCCGGGACCACCTTGCGAAACGGAGTACTAGACTCGACTTGGGCGCCCAA
>NZ_ASRX01000009.1 GCF_000601485.1 Chondromyces apiculatus DSM 436 | reverse complement strand
CCATCGCCCCCCCCTCTGCCATCGCCCCCCCTGCTTCCGTCGCCTCCCCTTCACCCGAAGACGCGCCCAGACGGCGCGCGTCCCAGAACGCACCCACGCCCAGCGCCACCGAATCCAGGAACAGATCGAGCCGCGCTGGCCCCCGCTCCAGATCGCTCACGTACCGCGCCAGGAACAGCGGCTGGAAGTGAACGCCGGTCGCGAACGAGCGCTCGACGACGGGCCCCCCTTGCCCGAGCGCATCGGTGTAGTGCACGTAGATCCCTGCCGTCTCCAGGTACACCGCGGCCCCGTGGGCGCTGAGCGAAGCTCCCCCTTGTGCCAGCGCAGCGCCTGCCCCGATGCGCAGCCCGACGTCGCCTTCCAGACGCCCGTACGCCCCGTCTGCGCGCGCCTGCACGCCACCCAGGAGCACGGCGAGGCCCATCGACGCGGTGGCGAGTGCGCGGCGGAGCGTCAACGGAACAGCGCCTCCCGCACCGCATCCCGCAGCTCGGGCGCGAAGAGCAGCCGGGTGCGGGTCAAGGTCGCGTTGCGCAGCCGATCCAGCAGGAAGGACACCTCGGCAGGTCGCCGGGGTCGCCCCTGCGGAAACACCACGAACAGCGAAGCGTCTTCCTCGTAGGGAGTGTCCTCGGCCACGTCCAGACCCACGTACACGTCAGGATCCAGCCCTGCTGCGCGGGCGATGTCCCTGGCTGTCGCCACGGCCGCTTGCGCGACCTCCTCGGGGACACCCATCCCGGCGCCTGGCATGCCTGGGCTGTCCTGCCCCGCCTCGGGGTAGAGTTCAAGGGTCTTGAACAGCGCCCTGGCGCGCAGCCGCCGCGCCAGGTCGGCCAGGATGGGATCACTCGCCCCTTCCCAGGCGTGGATTGCCCCGAGCAGCACGTGATCGTCGAGCTCCAGGTACTGACTGAGGCTCGGCACCTCACCCACCGCGGCCGCCGCGATGGCCGCCGGGACCTGCGGGATGCGCTCTCCCTCCCGCAGCCGCTCCACCACCCGCCGCAGGATCGCCCCGATCATCCATTCCGCGGCGCGCGTGGACTTGTGGAAGTACACCTGCTGGAACATGAAGCAGCGCGCCAGGAGGAACGATTCGATGGCGCTGAGCCCCTTGGCTCCTTCGATTGCGAGCGTCGGCGCATCGCGCCCCCGTTCCCCGGCGCCCCTCTGTTCCGGCAGCGTCGCTGCCGCATTGCCTCCGGGGATCTCGCTGAAACGCAGGCTTCTCAGGAGCCATGGCAGGTCGTAATCGCCGTAGCGCACCCCTGTGGCGTGCGCATCGCGCAGGAGATAATCGCAGCGATCCACGTCGAACGTGCCGCTCACCGCGCGCGCCAGGTAGGGCAGCTCGTGCTTGCCGCGGATCAACTCGGCCACGCGTTGCGGGAGATAGGGGTCGTGCTGCACCAGGATCGAATGCACGTCCGAGGAGGGATCCAGCAGGATGCGCTCCGTCCATGCCTCATGGTGGCTCGCCCCCGGCATCGCGGTCTCGAACAGGTGCGAGAGCGGCCCATGCCCGATGTCGTGCAAAAATGCCGCGGCGATGGCGTCACGCGCCCGCTCGCTGGTGACCCGCTGCCAGAATGGCAAATCGCCATCGAGCTGCCGCAGCCGCGCCAGCAGGAGGCGCATGACGTGCGCCGCTCCGAGCGCATGAGAAAAGCGGCTGTGCTCGGCGCCGGGGAATGCGAGGGACGTCAGCCCGAGCTGCCGGATACGCCGGAGCCGCTGCACCTCCCGCGCTTCGAGCAAGCGCGGCACGATCGCGGCTTCATTCCCCTCGAACTCGAGGAGCCCGTGCACCGGATCCCGCAGGATCACGACGACGCTCCGGGGGGTTGTCTGGATTCTGTCACGATGGTCATCCCGCGGTTGTGCATGAGAAAGGCTCCGTCGCTCGCGCGTCTGGCTGGCAGCGCATTGCAATCAGTGACATTCAGGATCTTCCTGAATAGATCGCTCTGCCATCCCATGCATAGGCCTCTGTCCGGGCGATTGGGACCAATGTAATGACAGGGGTGAAAACCTGCTCTAAGGAGCATGGTGGAGCCTCGCGCGTGGGCGGCAATCTGCGGAGTCGCGAGACTTCCACGCCCCCGGGCGGGAGCGCAAGCGAGAGCCGCGCTTCATGCGAAAACGCCAAGAGAATCCACCGGGTAAGGCTCCAGAAGGAACATGCTTTGGGGGGTGGCGGTGGGCTTTGTCAGGCGCGAGCACGGAAACTGCAACGGAACCATCGAGGGAACCATCGAGGGAACCATCGAGGGAACCATCGAGGGAACCATCGAGGGAACCATCGAGGCAGCCATCGAGGCAGCCAGCAAGAGAGCCAGCAACGGAAACGGTAACGGAAGGGGCATTCGATCTGGAGGATACGTGCCACGAGGTGTGCCAGGGGATGTGTCCAGGGGGCGCGCGTGGGGGACCGTGTCAGGAGAGGTGCCACGGCGAACCCGCCATTTGTCGCGAAAATAGGCTCTTTCCAGCGCCTGCCTGGCGCTCGGGCAAGCGTGGGTCAAGCGTGGGTCAAGCGTGGGTCAAGCGTGGGTCAGATGTAGAATGATTGGTCTGCCAATCTTCTCGGAGTGTGTCCACGGCCGTGACACTTTGTCACCACCGTGCTTCAAGCGTCCGGTACTCTCGGCGCCCGCAATTTCCTGTAGCTCGATGCCCACCCTGGTGTAGCTTAGAGGGATACTGGCCTGAAGCCGCCGGTTAACTCCAACGGACGATAACCTGGATCAGAGCACATATGCCTGCCATCAATGGAAGACACCTGGGACGAGAGGAGCACCCCGCGGAGGACGCATCGACAAGAACCGCGCGGAGATCGGGCAGCATGGTAAAGGGCAGCGTGGCAGCGGAGGAATCACCGCGTCGGCTCGATGAAATCCTGCGGGCTTTGCCCGAATCGGAGATCAAGGGCCTGATTCACCGGATGGGTATCCGCATCGACGCTGCCAAGCGCATCGATGTGCCCTCGCAGGTCGCGCGCGCGCTCGTCGGGTTGCCCGACGTCCGCGATCCCTCGCGCCTGCCGACTGCGAGCCGGGAGCTTTTGCACCGCACCGCGGAGGCGGGAGGCGTGCTGGTCGTCCCCTCGCTGCCTGCCGGGCTCGAGCCGCTCATTGGCAGAGGTGTGGTCTATGCGCGCAAGGTCGACAAGTCGATCGAACTCGTGCTGCCAATCGCATTCCTCGTCCAGCTCAAGAGCTGGGAGAGCGAGGATCCGAGGTCGCTCCGTGCCCTTCTTGCGCAGTCCTCGTTCGAGACCATGAACGCGGTTGCTGCCCACTACCTTGGCCGGCCGGCCACCCCGCCCATCGCGCTATCGCTTGAGCATGCCTGGGAAATGCTGAGCAATCCCGAGTACCTCGCCGAGGAAGTCGGGCGACTCGCGCCGGTGGAGCGCCGGCTGCTCGAAGCCATCGAGGCTGTGGGCGGCGAAGTCGAGACCCAGGAGCTGCTCGATCTGGAGCGCGAGCCGATGCGGTTGCGCAGCGCGACCGGCGTCACGGCGAGCCGACGCGGCGCAGGCTTTGCCCTGGAGCGGCGCGGGTTTCTCATCCCCATTCACCCGAACCGGCACGTCATCCCCACCGAGGTCGTGGCCATCGTGGGCGCCGAGCGGCGCCTGCTGCGCGAGAAGCGCCGCGAGCAGATCCGCTCGTTCGTCATCGCGGAGGACCACGCTCCCCGCCGCGCCCGGTTCGCCACGGATCCGGCCCACCTCGCGCTCGGCCTGGCCTTCGCCATCCGCGAGCCCGGCAGCGACGTGCGCCCCGGCGTGGGCACGCCCCGCTCGCTCCTCGTCCGCCTGGGCCAGCGCTTCGGCCGCGACCAGGAGACCATTGGCCTCATTGCCGCCCTCTCCCGCGCCATCGGCCTGTGGGAGGCCCCCGCGGCCTCGCCGGCCACCCCGCCCGGCTCGCTCCAGGTCCACGAGCTGACCCAGCTCCTCTTCGCCACCTGGCGGCGCGGCGGCGCCTGGGACGAGGCCCGCCCCGAGCGGGAGGTGCTCCGGGCCGCCTCCGACAGCCGCGACGCGAGCCCCATCAGCGCCTTGCGCGAAATGGTCCTCGACGCCCTGCACGACCTCGGTGAGGGCCGCTGGGTTCCCTGGGAAGCCCTGGAAAGCTACCTCGCCGCGGACGAGCGCATCGCGGGCGCAGAGCGGCTGGTCAAGCGCTGGGCCGAGCGCTCCAACGTCGAGGCCACGGCGCCCCTCGAGATCACCCGCCGCATTGCCCTGGAGACCCTCCCGGCGCTCGGCATCCTCGACCTCGGCGGCGTCGACGAGGAGAGCAGCGGCGTCGCTCTCCGGCTCACCCCGCGCGGGCGCGCCCTGCTCGCGGGCATGGCCCCCACCATCGACGTCAGCGGCAGCAAGTTCATCGACACCCAGGCCCTGCGCATCGGCCCGACCGCGAAGGTCGCCGCGGTGCTGGGCCTCGCCCCCTTCGCCGAGCTCGGGCGCGTGAACGAGGAGCTCGATCTCGTCCTCTCGCCTCCCTCGCTCGCCAAGGCCCTCTCCGTGGGCTTCGACAGCGATGGCGTCCGCGCCCGCATCGAGGCCATCGCGCCCCTGCCGGAGACCCTCTCCCGCATCCTCGTCCAGGCCAGCGTGGTGATCGGCAAGGCGAGCTTCACGGGCGCCTCGGGCTTCCTCTGGATCGAGGACCCGGAGATCCGCGAGCTGCTCCGCACCCGCCGACCCGCCGCCGAGATGTTCATCGATCCCTCGCCTCCCGGCGGCCTCCTCATCGAGGCTGGCGTCGATCTCGAGCGGCTCATCCGCCGCTGCCGCGCCCTCGGCGTGGAGGTCGAAGCCGAGGTCGGCGCCGTCCGCGCGGCGCGCCTCACCCCCGCCGGCGGCACCGAGACTCCCCACCGCACCAGCTCCACGAGCAGCATGCGCCGCACCCGCACGCCTCCCCCACGCGCCAGGTGAACGCCACGCCGGCCGTCTGGCAGCGGCTCCTCCTCGTCTGCGCCGCAGGCGCCCTCGGCTCGGGCGCGCGCTTCCTCGTCGCCCTCGGCGCCGAGCGCCTGCGTCAGGGCGCCTTCCCCGCCGGCACCCTCATCGTCAACGTCGTCGGCTCGTTCCTGATCTGCCTGGTCATGGAGCTCGCCGCCGCCGGCCTCGTCACCCCCACCCAGCGCCTGACCCTCACCACCGGCTTCCTCGGCGGCTTCACCACCTACTCCGCCTTCGCCTACGAGACCCTGCGCTGCTTCGACGAACGCCAGTGGAAGCTCGGCGTCGCCAACATCGCGTTGACCCTCGTCCTCGGCCTCGGCGCGGGCGTGCTCGGCCTCCTCTGCGGCCGCCGCCTCGCCGGGGGCTGACCTCCCGCCGCCTCTCCCGCGCTCCCCGGGCCTTCCCTCAGCCCAGGTCCATCGGCCAGCGCAGGTCCGCCACGAGCCCCGAGATCCTCCCCAGCGCGTCGCGCATGAACGTCGCCGTCGCCCGGCTCTGCGGGTTGTGGCGCAGGCACGAGAACAGGAACGCCGCCACCTCCGCCGTCCGCTGGTTCCCTGCCAGCTTCTTCAGCGGCCCGGGCAGCCCGTCGTGCCCCACGTGCGCCTGGATCAGCGCCACGTCGCTCGTCCCGTCGAACAGCGTCCGCCCGGTCAGGATCTCGTAGGCCACGCACCCGAAGCTGTAGATGTCCGCCATCATCGGCGTCGCCATCACCCCCTCCGGCGCTCCCTCCCACACCTCCGGTGCCCCGTAGTTCCCCGACGCGCAGCCTGGCCGGATGTGGCGCCCGGCCAGCCCGAAATCCACGAGCACCGGCTCCCGACCGTTGCGCAGGATCACGTTGGTCGGCTTCACGTCCAGGTGACCCACCCCGAGCCCGTGCATCGCCTGCAGCCCTGCGAGGATCCCGTCGAGGAGCGTCAGCGCTCCCCGCATCGTCAGCCCCCGCGCGTCGAGCAGCTTGTCGAGCCGGATCCCCTCCACCAGCTCCATCACCAGGATCGGCTTCGGCCGCGCCGCCGCATCGAAGGTCACGAAGCGCGGCAGGTTCGGGTGCTGCGGCAGCGCCAGGAGCGACCCCGCCTCCTCCCCGAACAGCCTCAGGAACTCCTCCTCCGACACGCTCCGCGCCGCCGTGTGATCGTAGGCCGGCACCTTCATCGCGAACCGCTCCGCCTGCGGATCGTGCCGCTCCTCCGCGCGGGTCACCACGAACACGCTCCCCTGCGACCCACCGGCCAGCGATCGCTGCACGAAGAACCCGCCCACGATCCTCCGGCTCGGCAGCCAGGAGGGCAGGGGATGCTCCGCCAGCGGCCCCGCGTCCCGCGTCACCGGCCGCCGCACCGGCAAGGGCGCGATGTGCGGCAGCACCAGCGCGATGAGTTCCGCGATCGCCTTCGGGATCGACCGCCGCGCCGCGTTCACCGCCACCTGGATCGACGGGTGGAAGTTCTGGATCGTCTCGTCCGGGTGCTGCAGCGTCACCTCCACCGCGAGCCGCAGCGGCTCGGCCGCGTTGGTCAACCGCAGCGGTTCTGACCCCCCGTTCCCCCCGCCCGCGCCCCCGCCGGACGTCGCCCCGCCCGCGCTCCCGTTCCCCTCGACCCCGGGATCACCGCAGCGCCGCCGCGCCCCCGTGGTGAGCTGACTCAGACGCGTCAGCGCATCCCCGAACAGCCACAGCGCCGACGCATCCCCGGTGATCGTCGACACCAGCGAGCTGAGCGCCTGCGCCCCCTGGATCACGTTGAGCGACCGCGACAGCCGCGCCAGCGTCCCGCGCACGATCTCCGTCCGCTGCGACGCCCCCGCGGGCAGCTCCGTCACCAGCCAGTCCAGCGCCGACAGCCGCGCCAGCGCGTGCCGCACCCGCGCCGCCTCCCGCGTCGCCGTCTCGTGCGCCGACGGATCCCGCGCCAGCATCGACGGCGCTGCCGTCAGCTCTGCCGGCACCTGCTCCTCCGCCGGCAGCCGCGCGAACCGCGCGTAGGCGAGGAGGAGCTGCGTCACGTCCGGGTGCATGCTCGCCTCCGCGAGCGCCTCCAGATCCGCCGGATCTCCCGCCCGCATCGCCGCGTACAGGAACACGTCCGCCGCGTCGGCCACGCCGTCGCGCACCAGCGCGTCCAGCGCCCGCGCCACCGTCGCCGCGATCCCCCGCCGGAGCGGCGACGCCTTCTCGGCCGCGAGCCGCTCCAGCAGCAGGTTGCACGTCGTCGTCCAGCGCGCGCGCACCCGCCCCTTGCGCTCCACCTCCTCGCCGAAGTCGGTGGTCTCGCTGTCGATGAGGTGCAGGAGCGCCCGCAGGTTCCTCAGGTGCATCACCTGGTGCGGCGCCTGCGTCTCGCCCTTCGGATCCGGCATGGGGATGCTCGCGCGGCTCCCCGGCTCCTCCCGCCCTGCCGCGATCTCCCGCAGCGGGAACGTCCCCTCCACGTCGAGCAGCCACTTCGCCAGCCGCTCGTCGAAGTCGTCGAGCGCCGGCACCCCGCTCTGATCGTCGGTCGGCCTCCGGTCGAGCAGGAGCAGGCTCTTCAGCGTCCCCGGCTCCAGCACGTCTGCGTCGAGCGTCCGCATCAGCTCCGCCGCGGCCCGCCGCGACAGGCTGCTCACCGGCCCGCGCCGATCCGTCACCTCCAGCTTTTCGAGCGAGTTCATCACCTCGATCGCCAGCCCCATCGCCTTCTGCGCCTTCGCGTGCGCGTCCCGCGGCCCCCCGCCCACGAACGCGCCCACCGCGTCCTCCACCATCTCCCGCAGCTCGGCGCTCTTGCCCCCGCCCGTCGACAGCTCGCTCTGGATGGCCCGCGCCAGCGCCATCATCCCGTCGTCCGCCTCCGCCGCCGACATCGCCACCGACGCCAGCGCGTCCGCGCACTGCGCCGCCGCCCGCGCCCCGAACGTCCCCCCGCGCGCCGCGCTCGCCGACCCGAAATGCCGCCGGAGCCCGGCCACCCCTTCCGCGCAGTTGATGGGCGACGTCGCCACGATCGCGTCGAGCAGCTCCTCCGCCGCCTCCGGCTCCGCGGCCGCCGCCGTGTAGAGCCCCCACAGCATCGCGTTCGGCACCCCCGAGTCCCGCGACGGCAGCGGCCCTTCCAGCAGGTCCATCGCCCGCTTGAGCCCCTTCTCTCCCTCCACCGCGATGTTCGCCACCACGCTCACCGCGCCGCGGCGCCACTCCGTGGGCGACAGGTCCGGCGCCACCATGTCGCGCACGTCCTCTGCGATGTCCGAGAGCACTCCCGCGAGCAGCCCTCGCGCCGAAGCGATGTGCCGCCACACCACCGTCTCCCGGTCGTCGAGCAGCGTCCGCCAGGCGAGGGCCAGCCCGTCCGCGTTCGCCTCCGCGCTCCGCCGCTTCCGCTCCCCCACGTTCCGGAACAGCCGCAGCGGCAGATCGTCCCCCTGCGTCGCCCGCCGCGTCGCCTCCCGCGCCGCCCGCTCCAGGAGCTGCGCCGCGAGCCTCCGGTCCGACAGCGAGCCCGTCGACGCCGCGCAGATCCAGTCCCGCGACAGATCCCGCCGCGACGCGATCGACAGCGCCAGCGGATCCACCGACAGCTCCGCGCTCCCTGGCAGCGACATCACCAGCGCCACGCGGGCCCGGATCCCGGCCCCTGACAGCCCGCGCCCCGAGCTTGCGGCCATCCGCGTCGCGATCGCCACGAACGTCGCCGCGTTCCCCGAGTAGAGCTGCGCGAGCACCCGCCGCGCCAGATCGCGCCGCTCTGGCCCGAGCGGCAGCGCGCTGGCGATCTCCCAGAGCGCCACCCCTGCCGCGGGCGGCGCGAGCCAGCTCAGATCGTCGAGCAGCCCGTCCGCCATCGCGATGCGCACGCTCCGGAGCAGCGCATCCGGGTTCAGCGTATCCAGCAGCCCTGGCCCATCCATCACATCGGCGAGCGCCAGCGACGCCACGCTCTGCCGAAACAGCGCGCGCCGGATGTTCCGGCTCGTGTGGGAGGCAAGATCGAGCAACCCTTCGAGGTAATCGCCGCGCGCACGCATCGGGGGAGTCGGAGTCTACCAGAGCGTGACCTCCCCCCCGCCTTCCTCACCGTTCGATCCTACTTCTTGCCCCTCACCGCCCCTTTCTGGCAGGCGCCGGCCGAGAAGCCTCCGGAAGCGATCATGGAAGCGTCCCTCGAAGTGGGTTAAGCCCACCGCGGCCTCGCGCCACGGCCTGTCCCGGGAGCCCCCGCGCACGCCGCCGCCGCGGGTCTCCTGGAGGTGCTGTGCTCGTTCATGCGCGCGTTTCGGCAGTCGAGATCGAGGTCCACGCGGACCGCCTGCGGGCAGACGATGCCTGCGTTCCCACGCGGTGTTCGTCCCCTCCGGCGCCTGCGCGCCGCTCCCGGGCCCTGACGGCGCTCGCCGCCGTGACCCTCGGCCTTGTCCTCGCCGGGTGTAGCAAGAGCGATCCGCCTGCCCCGTCGACGCTCAACGCGCCCAGCGCGTCCAGCGCGACCCCCCCCTCTTCTGCGGAGAGCGCCCAGGCCGCCAGCCCCTCGGCCCAGGCCGCCCCGCCCTCCAGCAGCGCGCCCTCCGAGGGAGCCCCCGCGCTCTCCGTCGCCCCGCCCGTCCTCCCGGACCCTGCTGCCACCCCGACGCAGGCTGCCGCCCCGCCCACCGCGAACGCCTCCGCGGCCGCCGCGTCTCCCTCTGCCGCCGCCGCATCTCCCTCCGCGACCGCCGCGTCTCCCTCCGCGGGCGCCCTGGCGGGCACTCCGGCGGGCACCTCTCCAGCCCCCGCCGCCGCCCTCGCCGGCGCTTCCGCGGCGCTCCCCAAGGCTCCGGGCGGCATCCTCGGCCCTGGTGAAGCCGATCGCTTCATCAAGACGGGCGCCCGCCCCACCGTCAAGCTCCTCCACGCTGGCGCCGACCCGCAGGCCGAGCTGACCTACGCCTTCACCAAGGGCAAGTACCCCGTCGGCACCCGCATCGACATGAGCATGGGCCTCTCCATCGGCGGCAAGGCCCTGCCTGCCACCAAGGTGCCTCGCATCGTCATGCTCATGGACGCCGCCGTCGGCGACCGCGACCCGCGCGGCGAGATGCGCGTCGAGGGCACCGTGCGGAGCCTCGACGCCGACGCGCAGGCCGACACCCAGAAGGAGGTGCTCGACGTCATGCAGAGCCAGCTCGGGATGTTCAAGGGCCTCGGCATGACCTACCTCGTCAGCCCCAAGGGCTACGCCCACGACTTCGCCGTCAAGCTCCCGCCTGGCGTCCCGGAGCAGGCGCAGCAGATGCTGAGCGGCCTCTCCCAGTCCTTCGAGTCCATGGTGGCCCCCTTCCCGAACGAGCCCGTGGGCGCCGGCGCCCGCTGGCAAGTCGTCACCCGGGTGAACAACGCCGGCGCCGACATCGTGCAGTTCGCGACCTACACCCTGAAGTCCCGCGCGGGCGACCGCGCCACCCTGGACATCAAGATCGACCAGCTCGCCGCCAGCGCCACCGTCGCGGCGCCCGGCCTGCCCCCCGGCGCCAGCGCCAGGCTCACCTCCTTCAAGTCTGGCGGCGGCGGCAGCAGCACCGTCGACCTCAAGAACCTCATCCCCGTGTCGAGCACCATGAGCCTGCAGAGCGGCATGGAGATCGACATCACCGGCGGCCCTGGCGGCGGTGGTGGCAAAGCGCGCATCGACATGACAATGCGCGCCGAGACCTTCCGCCCCGCGAAGTGAGCCCCGCACAGGTGTGGATCTCGGCGGGATCCGGAGCGAGCATGCACGCACGCCGCGGTCGTGCTGCGGGACCCCTCGGGTCCCCTCCCGTCCAGGCCCACAGGAGGGGTTCTGCTCATGCATGCGCATCGCTCGCTGGTCGAGATCGAGGCCCAGACGCACCCGTGCACCTCGACGAAGGAGCCCTGCGCCCGTCCAGCGCGGGGGGCACGCTGGAGAAACCTCCGCGTGCTCGCCGTGATGACCCTCGCCCTCACCCTCGCGGACAGCGGCAAGAGCGACGCGGCGCCGCGCGCCTCGGGCGCGGCGGGCACCGCTGACGCTGCGGGTGCGGCCACGGGGAGCCCCGCGCCACGAGGCACCCCGCCTCCCGCTGCGCGCCGCGGGCCCCCTCCGGCCGTCACGCTCGCCAAGAGCAAGCACGCCTTCGGCATGTACATCGACATGACGATGGCCTTGCACACGCCTGGTAGCCACGTGATTCCCGTGGTGATACCGCGCATGGTGATGCTCACGGATCTCACCGTCAGCGACCGCGATTCGGGCGGCGATGTGCGGATCTCGGCCCGCTCCCGGAACGTGGACCTCGATGCCGCCCAGCTCGGGCCCGACAAGGCGTCCTACGAGGACCTCAGGGCCAAGCTCGCGGAGTACAAAGGCATCACCACGAGCCAGACCATGGACCCCAGGGGCAATGTCCGCGACGTCGCGATGAAATGGCCGCCATCGCTGTCGGCACAATCGCGGCAGATGATGAGCGGCTTCTCGAAATCCATGGAGTCGATGGCGTCACCGCTCCCTGCCGGCGCGGTCGGCCCTGGCGCCCAGTGGCAGTCGGTGAGCCGCACGGTCACGAACGGCGTCGACATCGTGCAGTTCGCGTCCTACACCCTGAAGTCCATCGACGGCGACCGCGTGGTCTTCGACGTCACGCACCAGCAGCTCGCCGCGGGGCCGGACCTCGCTTCCGCCAGCGTGCCTGCCGGCTTCAGCACCAAGCTCGTCAAGTTCGACTCGTCCGGCAGCGGCACCACCACGATCGACCTGAAGAGCGCGGTGCCCGTATCGCTCAAGCTGGAGATGACGATGCGGATGACCGTCGCCGTCTCCGGCGGCCCCGGCGGTCTCGGCGGACCTGGTGGTGCTGGCGACAGGACCACCACCCTCCTCCGGACGCAGCTCGAGAGCTTCGTTCCCCCGCGATGAAACCGCGAAGGAAGGGGAGACACGGGGCCCCTGAAGCCCCCCTGCCGATCTGGATGCGCGTCGTCGCCCTCGCGGTGGTCCTCGGGTGCAACAGCAGCGCTCCACCCGAGCCGGACGGGACGCCCTCCCTGTCCACCCCGCGCGCTGCAGTCGCCGCCAGCGCGGCTGCGCCCTCGTCTCCGGCCGCGCTCCCGGCCGCTCCGGGCGCCGCCCCGTACCCCCCTGCGGGCGCGCCTCCGGCCGCCCCCCGCGGCATCCTCGGGCCTGTCGAAGCCGATCGCTACGTCAAGGTCAATGCCCGCCCCACCGTCAAGCTCCTCGACCCCGGCGCCGAGCCGCGGGCTCCGTTGACCTACGCCTTCGCCGCGGGCAAGCGGGCCCTCGGCGCCCGCATCCAGGCGCGCGGGCGCATGACCACGGAGGGAAGTCCCAGCACCCCCACCCAGGTCCCGCGCACGGTGATGATCATGGACGTGACCACGGGCGGCCGCGATCCGCGCGGCGAGGTGCGGGTCGAGGGACGCCTGCGCAGCCTCGGCTTCGATGGACCTCCCGATCCGACGCTCCACGATCAGGGCGTCGTCCAGGGCATGGGCGCGATGTTCCCGCGGCTCGAAGGCCTCACCATGTCCTACGCCGCCAGCCCGAAGGGCCACCTCCGCGACTTCGCGCGGAAGCTGCCGGAAGGCGCGGAGGATCTCATGAACGACGCCACCACCTGCGCCCAGCCCTTCGTGTTCATGACGGTGCCGCTCCCGGACGAGCCCGTGGGCCCTGGCGCCCGCTGGCACGTGGTGACCCGCCTCGATTTCACGGGCGGGGACTTCCTCTACTTCACGACCTACACCCTCGAAGCCCGCGAAGGAAACCGCGCAGACCTCGTCTTCAACCTCGTGCAGCTCATCGGGGACCCTGCGGTCGTACCCCCGCTGCCGCCCGGCATCCGCGGCAGGTTCGTGTCGAGCGAGTCGAGCGGCGAAGGCCGCAGCGTCATCGACCTGACGAGCGCAGCCCCCGTGTCGAGCACCGTGAGCCTGCATTCCTTCCTGGGGATGGGCATCGTCCTCGGGCTCGGGGACAAGGAAGTCAGCAGCACCCTCCAGGTCGACGCGTCGTACGAGACCTTCCGGCCCGCCCCCTGAGCTGCGCTCCGTGCGGCGCATCACGCGCCTCCGTGGCCGCGCGGCAGCTCACCTGCTTCGTCTTTTCGTCTTCGCACCTGCTGCGAACGCCGCGCGCCACCTCCGCCGGCCTCTCTTGATCGTCGCGCGGTGGACTGCCGGTGCGATCGGGTGACACCATGCCCCCGATGGAGCCCGTCGAGCACGACGCCCTGCGCGCGGCCTACAGCCGCTTCCTCGCCACTCCCGGGCGCATCCTCCTCACGGGACACTCGCACCAGGCCTGGCCCGACGTGGTCCGCGACGCCCTCACCGAGAGCTTCGACGACGCCGCGCAGTTCTGCGACGACAAGTGGGACAAGGCCGTCTCCCTCAAGACCCAGGCTGTCGGCGAGGCCGTGCTCGAACGCATGGGCTTCCCCCGCACCGACGCCATCGCCTTCGGCCGCAGCACCCACGAGCTCTTGATGCGCCTCGTGAGTTGCCTGCCCTCGGCCAGCGCCGCCGCACCTCCCGTGCGCATCGTCACCACCACCGGCGAGTTCCACTCCATGCGGCGCCAGCTCACCCGCCTCGCCGAGGAGGGCTTCGACATCGTCCGCGTCGACGCCTCCCCCCGCGAGGGCCTCGCCGAGCGCCTCCTCGCCGCCATCACCCCCGGCACGCACCTCGTCGCCTTCTCTGCCGTGCTCTTCGAGGACGCCCACGTCGTCCCCCGCCTCGGCGAGATCATCGCCCGCGCCGCCGAGGTCTCTGCCCTCTGCCTCGTCGACGCCTACCACGCCTTCAACGTCGTCCCCCTCGACTGGGGCCCCGCCCGCGACCACGTCTTCGTCACCGCTGGCGGCTACAAGTACGCCGCCTTCGGCGAGGGCATCTGCTGGCTGCGCATCCCTCCCGGCTGCACCCTGCGCCCCGTCGACACCGGCTGGTTCGCCGACTTCGGCGCCCTCGAAGGTGGCGCGAAGGGCGTCGCCTACGGCCCTGGCGGCGCGCGCTTCGCCGGCGCCACCTTCGACCCCGCCCCCTTCTACCGCGCCGCCGCCACCCTCGCGCACTGGGAGCGGTTCGGCCTCACCGTCCATCGCCTGCGCGCCCTCTCCCTCGCCCAGACCGCGCGCATCCTCGCCCGCCTCGACGACGCCGGCCTCGGCGCCGACCTCGCCTCTGCGCGCGATCCCGAGCGCCGCGGCGGCTTCGTCGCCGTCCGCGCGAGGGGCCCGGCCTCTGCCTCCGAGGTGGTCACCCGCCTGCGCGCGCAGGGCATCTACGTCGACGCCCGCGGCGATCTCGTCCGCCTCGGCCCTGCCCCTTACCTCACCGACGCCGAGATCGACGCCGCCGTCCTCCGCGTCGCCGCCGCGCTCCGCGCCTGACCTCCCGATCCGATCTCCCCGAGCGATGCCCACCTACGTCCCCCGCCTCGACCAGCGCTTCGTCATCGAGGCCTCGCGCCACACCCACTCCATCTGGGGGAGCGGGCGCTCTCTCGACGAGCACGCCACCTACACCCTCGCCCAGCTCGATCGCGCCGGCCCCGACCTCCTCCGCTACGTCGGCCTCGTCGACGCCACCGGCCTCGTCGCCTCTGCCAAGCGCTACAGCATGCAGCTCGCGGCCCCCGACGGCAGCCCCTTGCCCGCGGTCGGCATCGGCGCCGTCTTCACCCGCGAGGACGCCCGCGACCGTGGCCACGCCGCCACCCTCGTCCGCGAGATCCTCCGCGAAGCCACGGCCGAGGGCCTGAGCGCCGCCTGGCTCCACAGCGAGATCGACCCCGCCTACTACACCCGCCTCGGCTTCCTCCCGCTCCCTGGCCTCGCCCACCGCGCCGCCACCGAGGACCTCCCCGAAGGCGCGCCCCTCGGCCTCCGCCCTGCCACGGCCGACGACATCCCCCGGCTTCTCGCCTGGTACGAGGCCGGCTACGACCACGGCTGGCTCCGCCCCGCGCGCAGCCCCGCCCTCTGGCGCTACTTCGCCTTCCGCAACCCCACCCCCGCCTTCATCCTCGAAGACCAGGGCCACGATCTCGGCTACCTCAGCGCGAACCCCACCCCGCAAGCCCTGTGGGTGAACGAGTGGTCCGCGCCCGGCGTCCCGCGCCCCCGCATCCTCGCCACCCTGCGCGCCCTCGCCGCGCGCCACGAGCTGCGGGCCATCACCGGCTGGCTGCGCCCCGACCAGGTCGACCCCGTCTTCCGCACCACCGGACGCGCCGCCGGCATCCCGATGATCCACCTCCTCGCCTCCCCGTGGACCGCGGAGACCATCGACCCCGCCCGCACCCACTTCGGCGCCTACGAGTACTTTTGAGTCTTCACGAGGGGACCCGCATCCCCAGCCGCGACGCCGCGCCTCGGGGCAGAACGTCTCGCCGTGGGTTTCCCTGGAGGGATGTGCCGCGTGGGTGAGGGAGAAGCGCGGTGATCACGCGCGTCCCTGTTCAGGGAGCGGTGACCACCGCCGTCGCGTCGTTCGTCAGGATGCGGACGCCGCCGGGGGCGCCACCTGCACCGGCGGCTTGGGACCCGATGGAGGCAAAGGCGCCGGTTGCGAGCCGCCGCCGCCGCCGCCGCCGTTCGGGGAAGGCGTCGCCGGGTCGGCCTCGTCCTGCCGCGGGGGCGCCATGCGGGTCATCAAGAGCGGCACCTTCTCCTCCCAGCCATCGCCCTCGAAGTAGTGGGCCACGGCCTGGAGCTTCGCGTAGCGCGTCGTCAGCAGCGTCGCCATCTGGTCGCGCGTCCGCACCGCCTCGGGCTTCGGCCCCTTGAGCCGCTTCGCGCCTGCGGGGCGCAGGTGCTCGAGCAACCAGGAGCCCACCAGGGATGTCCGGTCCACCTCGTCCTCGGTCACCGCGTGCTTGCCGTCGAGCGTCGATCCCGCTTGCCGGAACACCTGCGCGAGCGCCACGCAGTCCTCCGCGGCGTCACGAGGACCGCGGCCTTGCGCGATCTTGGCGTGCACCTCCTTCGGGACGAGCCCCGCCGTGGCCAGCGCCGCGACCGTGGAGAGCAGCTTGCGCCGCAGCTCTCGGGCCTCGACGAGGACCTGATCGATCTCGCGATCCGAGGGCCCTTCTTCCGCCTGGAGGGCCGCGAATTTCAGCCCGAGCGCGAGCCGCCCCAGGCTGTCGAACTGGGTGATGTCGAGCAGCGGAAAGTGCGCGAGGATCTGCGCCCGCTTCTCGACGACGTACTTCTTGGCGAGCTGGAGGTTTGCCAGCGCGAGATCGGCTGACAGGCGATACGTCATGGGGTTTTCGACCGCCTGCGCGGCGGCCAGGTGCTCCTCGTACGCGGCGGATGCGTCCACCGCGTTGGTGAGATGAGTTAACGCTGCCTGCTGGAAAAATGCTTGTTGCGGCACTGGACTCCTCCTTCGTGGTTGTAGGGTCCGGAGCGAAAGATAGATATGGCCAAAACGAATTCAAGGGAGAGTTCGTCTGCGCCGTACGATTGGTCGCACCTGGGAAGACCTGGTGGGTATGCGTGAGGCGGCGTGGGAATGCCGGCGCCGATGGTGGAGGGCGGGGCAGGGGGCTGCGGAGGGGCATTGCGGCAGATCTCTGCGGAAACACAGGCGAAGAGCGCGTGTGTGCTGCGTCCGTGCGGGAGGGACAGGGGTGAGGGACGCGGTGGGGATTTGTGATGTGCAATGCCGCAGGGGTCAGTGAGGTGACCCCGGCGAGATACCTGCGAGCTTGCAGGGGTCAGTGAGGTGACCCCGGCGAGATACCTGCGAGCGTGCAGGGGTCATCCGATTCAGGGCGCGCCCTAGTTGCGAGCTTGCAGGGGTCAGTGAAGTGACCCCTGCGAGATACCTGCGAGCGTGCAGGGGTCATCCGATTCAGGGCGCGCCCTAGTTGCGAGCGTGCAGGGGTCAGTGAAGTGACCCCTGCGAGATACCTGCGAGCTTGCGGGCGTCAGTCCGGATGAGCCTCGCTCAGCGCTGGAGCCGGTAGTAGGCGCCTTCCCAGAACAGCGTTCCCTCCTGGGGATCGTGGGTCCCGCGGTACGGAGGGGCCGATCCGCGCGGGGTGGTGGTCAGCGCGCCGGAGTTGCAGGAGACCGGGCCGCGCTCGGTGAAGTCGGAGCGATACCACTCGAAGGTGAGCGTGCCCTGCGCGTCGTTCGAGAACATCACCCGCCAGGGGCACAGCGCCACCTTCCCGTCAAGGGCCAGGCCACACTCCTGCGGGTGCACGGCCTGGAACGTCTTGCCCCCGAGAGTGGTGCAGGCGGCGGAGGGAGGCTGCTTCCGAGGCACCCGCGCGCTACCACACCCGAGCATGGTGAGCGCCGCGCCCGTGGCCATCCAGAAGAGCGTCCTCATGGCGGCCATCTATCCGCCATCTGGCGAGCAAACGCCACACCTGGCGCGAGGCCCGCGAGAGCGCGTGGGGGCGAGCCTCTTGCGAACCAGCGACGGGTGAACCAGACCGGCGCGTACGATAGACTCACCCCATGAAGTCGGGCGAGGCGGAGCAAGTGAGCGAGCGGTTTCGCACAGCGCTCTCGCTCTACGAGCTTGGCGAGCGGATGCTGCGTCAGAAGCTCCGCCGACAGCAGCCAGAGCTGAGCGAGGAAGAGATTGAGGAGCGCGTGGTGGCGTGGCTCCACCGCCGACCCGGGGCAGAGCTCGGTGATGGTGAAGGACGCCCGGTCCCATGGCCTCGCCGCGGCTGAACCCGGTAGAAGCAACCCTCCGGCAGATCGCGGCGGACCTCGGTGCAGGCGGCTGGAGATGGGCGCTGATCGGGGGGATTGCCGTGAGCGCGCGCGCCGAGCCGCGGACCACGCGCGATGTGGATGTATGCGTCCACGTCCGGAATGATGCAGAGGCGGAAGCGCTTGTTCATGCGCTCCAGGCGCGCAGCTACCGCGTCCTTGCCGTACTTGAACAGACCGCGGCGGGTCGGCTCGCGACGGTGCGCCTGGAGCCTCCTTCGCATGCCGGGCGCGGCGCGCTGGTGGACCTCCTGTTCGCTTCGTCGGGGATCGAACCCGAGGTCGTCGGTGCAGCAGAATCGCTCGACATCCTCGAGGATCTCCCCGTTCCGGTGGCGCGGGTCGGTCATCTGATCGCCCTCAAGGTCCTGGCGCGGGAGGATCGGCATCGTCCCCAGGACTGGGACGATATCCAGGCGCTGCTCCGGGAAGCGACGGAGGCAGACGTAGAGGAGGCTCGAACTGCCCTCGAGCTGATCGAGCAGCGCAGCTACCACCGCGGCAAGACGCTTGTGAGTGAGTTCGAAGCGGTGATGAAGGACGCTGGTCAGCTCAGAATGTGAGGGGAGCTTCTAGCTGTCTGGGTGCAGCGCGATCTCGCTGATGCACTTGTTCGGCCGATTGGAACCGCTTGTCCACTTTTGCGTGCAGCAGCTTTTGCACGAGGGGAAACAAGACGCCGGTGGGCTCATCTTCTTCGTCAAGTGTTCCCCGCGCACAGACTCCAGTCAGCATGAACCCTAGGAGTAGGCCGAGCTGGAACAGGTCCGACCGATGATCTACCGGCGCAGTCTTGTCGTTCATGTAGCGGAGCAACTCGGGAGACATCCAGTGTACGGGTCCGACCGTTTCGTCTGCAGCGGTGATGTCTTGCGGGTAAAAGCGATCGACGCCCTGTTCCGTAGCCGTCTTAGCAAGGCCGAAGTCACCTAGAACAGCCGCTTTCGCAAGAAAAACGTTCGAGGGCTTCACGTCTCGGTGGACAATCCCTTTTTTTGTGAATGTATGCGAACGCGTCACACAACTGTAGGGTCCGCGTAATAGCGAGGTGGGGTTCCAGCGGATTTTCTTCACTCACGACGTTGCCTAGGTGCCCCGTAAATATGTCTGTGATCATGAACGGCAGAGGGGTTTTGTAGGTCGTTTCTACTTCTCCTGTGTCGATGCACCGCAGCACGTTGGGATGTATCGAGGCCTGTCAGCACAGCCCTCTCAAACAGGAACCGCTCACGCCGCTGCGAATCGATGCGGTGGAGAAACTTGACGGCCAACTTAGGCGACGAACGCCCACCTTGCTGTGTGCACTCGAAGACAGTGCCGTTGCTTCCCGCGCGGAGCCACTTGCCAAGCCGATACTCAGTACCCTTTGGGGTCACGAGCGTTCTGTCCGCGAAATGAACCCTTACGGGCTCTTTGTGCTTGTCCGTGTAAAGCAGGATGGAGGGATCTTTCATCTTTGCGAGTCCAGGCTAGCTGTGGGAGGGCCCCGGAAGAAGTGTGCCCTAGCGCTGCGCAAGCCTGTGCCGTGCACGCTCAGAGGCGTACGAGAAGAGGCGTGGCTGAAGGAAGGAACGTGAGCCGTCGCTCCATGCAGCAGCGACAGGAGGCGGCGAGAACGGGGTCGATCTCACCCTCGTTCGGTGGATGGTGACCCTCGCTCGGACCCAGCGCATCGCCATCCTTGAGGAGCAAATCGGGTTTTCCATGCGCGCGGCGGAGCGGCGTCGAGCGCGAGATGCTGATGCTCGCACCTACGCAGAACGCTGATCTCCTCCGACTCTTCACGCGCCATTAGGTGGAGTTCATCGTCGTCGGAGGCGTCGCTGCCGTCGCGCGGGGGACGCCGGTCAACACCTTCGATGGCGATGTCGTGGGCGCTCACGCGAGCCAGGGGGGGTAGCGACCAACGGGAGCGTAGGGACCCTGGGTCCCTGATTCGCCGTACGCAGTACCGACCAACGGGAGCGTAGGGACCGTAGGTCCCTGCTCCAGGGTACGCAGTACCGCAGTACCTAGCCGATGCGGTAGACGGTGGGGGCGGAGGGGTAGAGCTGGCGGAGGCCGCGGGTGGCGACGTCGGCGGCGCTGTCGGCGGGCTCGTCGAGGTCCCACTCCAGGTAGAGCTTGTCGCCGTCGTAGCAGCCGAAGCTCGTGGAGATGCAGAGCAGGGGTTCGCGGTCGATGGCGTAGCCGGAGCGGGCCACGTCGTGGCCGTAGACGGCGACGCGGGCGGTGGGATCGATGGCGCGCAGGAAGGCGTTGGCGCGCTCGGTGCTGGTGGTGCGGGCCCAGAGCAGGGCGCCGAGGGTGCCGCGGGTCGACATCTCTTCGAGGGGGACGTCGAAGAAGCCGTCGAGGGGGAGGCGCTCGAGATCGTCGCGGCGCTCGATGCGCGCGTGGGGGGCGGCGTGGAGCATCACCAGGCCGGCGCGGGGGGCGAAGGCGACGAAGGGCCAGGTGCGGAGCCAGTCGCGCATCGCCTGGGTGCCGTGGGGGCCGAGGATGTCTTCGAGGCGGCGGGCTTCGTCGGGGAAGAACTTGGAGACGATGGGGCCGCCGACGTGGGCGTGCTCGTGGTTGCCGAGCAGGTAGTGCACCCGGCCGGGGTGGCGGTCGGCGAGGGCGCGGGCGCGGGTGAGCACCTCGCCGGAGTCGCCGTGGTAGTAGGTCCCGAGGTAGTCGGGCCACTGGCTCTCGGGCAGCTCGGGGCCATGCACCAGATCGCCGGTGATCACCAGGATGGCGCCGTCGCGTTTCCTGGCGGCGTCCTCGTAGATCTCGGCGACGCGGTCGAAGTCCGCGACGTTGCCCTGCAGATCGGTCGCGACGATCAGCTTGCCGCGTTCTGGAAGCACGACAACCCGTCGCACGGCGGCGAGCATAGCCCAACGCTTTGCGCTTTGCCCGAACGGTGTGACACGGCGCGCTGTTCGGCCCCGCCCACGCCCTTCCGCGCATCATTTGCGGGTCATGCAGCGCGTCCTGAGGCGGTGGGAGAGGCAGCGGGAGAGACGGGGTAAGGGCGCAGGAGGCCGGACGAGACTCCTCACTCCGTGGGCTCGGCCACGTCTACGGTGCGTCCTGGCCTGATTCAGGGCTTGCCTGATGCCGGGCTCGATCGGCTACCCTCCGGCGTCATGCGCCGCACCTTCGTCGAGCTTGCCGTCTGCCTGACGGCTGTGGCGTGTGTCGGGTTGCCGGCGCGGCGCGCGGAGGCGCAGGTCACGAACCCTCCTCCTCAGGAGGATGTGCCGCCGGTGGAGCCGCAGGGCAAGCACTGCCTGGAGCGCACCCAGACCAAGCTCGGGATGAACCAGCAGATGGGCGCCTCCATCAACCCCCTGGGCGCGGAGCACACGCTCTCGTTTTACCTGTGCGTGCCGCTCATCCGTAAACCGGGAGCGCTCTTCGACCTGACCAACGTGCAGGTGGGGGTGATGAACTACCTCTCGCCTGCGTACATGCACCAGGGTGGCTTCGTGGAGGTGACGCCGATCTCGCCGCTGGTGCTGCGCGCGGAGATCTCGGGGATGACCATCTGGAGCTTGCCGATCCAGAGCGCGGGCTACTACGGCTACCCGAGCTACGAGTCTGACCACGAGAGTGACCGGACCATCGAGCGGGCTGGCCGCGCCTCGGGGTGGACGGCGGGGATGAGCGCGACCTTGAGGGCGCGGCTCGGGCGCAAGGACGGCCCGGGGCTGGTCATCCTGGACACCTTCCTCGCGGAGCGGTGGTCGGTGGGGGACGCGCCCGTCTACTACAACCTACGGCGGGACGTGCTCGCGGCGGAGAAGGACTGGATCCTCCGCAACACGGGGGCGCTGCTCGCAGACATCCCCATCGGGTTCGACTACGGGGTGCGGGCGGGGGTGAGCGACTGGACGACGATCGTCCCGGCGTCGGGGCAGTTCTCCAACGTGGTGCTCGGCCTCCTCGCCGTGCGGTTCCTCAATGTGAGCGCCACCGTGCGCGAGATCCAGCCGTTCGTGATCTCGGGCGTGTACACCCACCACGCCTCCGTTAGCCAGTTCCGGCGGGGCGAGGCGACGGTGATGCTGGGCGCGAGCGCCATCTACGAGGTGGCAGCGTTCGGCAACTGACAGTGGGCCGACGGCTCGGGCGGGCACGGCTCGCGGCGAGTGCGCGGCGAGTTCGCGGCGAGTGCGCGGCGAGTGCGCGGGCGGGCTCGCGGAGACCTCGCGGCGAGTGCGCGGTGACGTCCAGAAAACGGTGTTGAGAACCAGGCGTCGATCTTGACTTCGACACGTCCTTGCCTCATCAATTGCTTCAAAGGATTTTGAAAGTTCATTCGGGACTCTCAATGAGCAAACCGCAAGACATCATCCGTGAGGCGGAGCTCATGGCGGCCGAGGCGATCGGCGACGTCATCGAGCACTGGGGGTTCCGCCGGGTGCTCGGGCGTGTCTGGACGGTGCTGTTCATCGCCGGCGAGGCGCTCCCGGCGGCGGAGATCGGCGATCGGCTCCAGATCTCGGCGGGCGCGGTGAGCATGTCGCTCACCGAGCTACAGCGCTGGGGCGTGGTGCGCCGGGTGTGGCGCCCCGGCGAGCGGCGGGAGTTCTACGAGGCGGAGACGGACTTCTGGAAGATGATCTCCCGCGTCTTCGACGAGCGGGAGCGGCTGCTCACCGAGTCGGTGCGCGAGCGGCTGGAGCGCGCCGAGGAGCTGCTCCGGCGCGCGCCCGACAGCCCGCAGGTGCGGGTGAGCCTCGACCGGGTGAGCCGGCTCCTCGCGTTCGTGAAGCTCGCGCAGACGGCGCTCGACGGGTTCATCAAGAGCAGGACGGTGGATTTCTCGCGGTTCGGGGACCTGGTTCGCTTCCCCCTCCGCGCAGCGCGCAGACCTCGGGTGTAGGAGCGGGCCGGTACTTTCTCATCACACAGGCGGAGCAGGAAGGCGTCCGACCAGCGTCGTGTCCAGGGAGCACGCTGGGTGCGGCAGGCCGCGGCAGGGCGCGTGACCAGAGCGGAGCAGACGGATGACAGCTGGGACCATGGTTACCAAGGGTGTGAAGGCGGACGTGAAGACGGACGACGTCGTGGCGACCCTGGGGGAGGTCACCGCCGCGCGCGGGATGGACGCGCTCACGGCGCGGCTCGAAGCGCTCCAGAGCCTGCTCGCGGGAGATCTGGCGGAGGTGGAGGAGGCGCTCGGGGTGGTGGGCCTCGAAGGGGACACCCCGGCCCACCGGAGCGCGCGGCACCTGCTCGCGCTCGGGGGCAAGCGGCTCCGGCCCATCTGCGTCGCGCTCGCGGCGCATGTGGGGACGGGGTTCAACGAGGCGGCCAAGACCTTCGCGGTGGCGGTGGAGATGATCCACAACGCGACCCTGCTCCACGACGACGTGGTGGACCTCGGCGACCGGCGGCGCGGCGCGGACACGGCGCGGGTCGTGTACGGCAACGCGGCCTCCATCTTCGGGGGCGACTTCCTCCTCGCCGACGCGCTCTGCCGGGTGCAGGCCGCGGGCGTGGACGGCGTGCTGCCGCACATGCTGAAGACGGTGAAGGAGCTGGTGACCGCCGAGACGCTGCAGCTCGCGGCGCGGGGGAAGGTGCGTTCGAGCACGAGCGACTACTTCCGGATCGCCCAGGGCAAGACGGCCTCGCTGTTCCGCTGGGCGATGTTCGCCGGGGCGCGGGCCGGCGGCGTGGGGTTGCGCGAGTGCGAGGCGCTCGAGGCCTACGGCGGGATGCTCGGGCTCGCGTTCCAGATCGTGGACGACGTGCTCGACTACGCGGGGGACCCGGACGCGACGGGCAAGGATCTGCTCACCGATCTGCGGGAGGGGAAGATGACGTACCCGCTCCTGCTCGCGGTGGAGCGGGATCCGGGGCTCGCCGTCGCGCTGGAGGCGAACTGCCGGGGCGACGAGGTCTCGGTGACCCCGGAGATCGCGCGGCGGATCGGGAGGGTGATGTCGGAGGGGGGCGTGGTACCGGAGTGCCTGACCCTGGCGACGCGCATGTGCAGGGATGCGGCGAAGAGCCTGGAGATCCTGCCGTCGAGCCCAGCTCGGAGCGCGCTCGAGGATGTCGCGCTGGCGACACCTCTGAGGAGGAAGTGAGCGTCCAATGATCGTTTCCCTGAAGCAAGGCGCCGACGCCGCGGCAGTGATGGGCGAGCTTTCCCGCCGAGGTCTGTGGGTGAGCCAGGTCGAGCGAGGTGCCGGCGGCGTGGCCGCGCACTACGTGATCGCGCCGCACTCCGCGGAGGTGTCGGCGGAGGAGCTGCTCCGGATCGAGGGGGTCGCCGGGGTGACCTCGTCGAAGTCGCCGCACCCGCTGCTCGACCGGCAAGGCCCGGTGGTGATGGTGGGCGACGTGCGCATCGAGGCCGGGGCGCGGCGGCGGCCGATCTGGATGTGCGGCCCCTGCAGCGTGGAGTCCGAGGGGCACGCGCGCGAGGTGGCCGGGGCGGTGGCGCCGCTCGGCGTGCAGTTCCTCCGGGGCGGCGCGTTCAAGCCGCGCACCTCGCCGTACGCCTTTCAGGGCGCGGGCGCGGAGGCGCTCACCTGGCTCCGGCGCGCGGCGGACGCGCACGGGCTGAAGGTGGTCACCGAGGCGATGAGCGAGGTGGACGTGCCGGCGGTGGCCGAGCACGCGGACCTCATCCAGGTGGGCTCGCGCAACATGCACAACTACGCCCTGCTGAAGAGCATCGGGCGCACGGGGAAGCCGGCGCTGCTCAAGCGGGGGATGGCGGCGACGCTGGAGGAGTGGGTGCTGGCGGCGGAGTACCTCTTGTCGAGCGGGGCGTCGGGCGTGGTGCTCGCGGAGCGCGGGATCCGGAGCTTCGACCCGGTGACGCGCAACCTGCTCGATCTCGGGGCGGTGGCGCTGCTCTCGCACGTGCACAAGCTGCCGGTGATCGTCGATCCGTCGCACGGCGTCGGGCGGCGGGACCTGATCCTGCCCATGGCGCGCGCCTCCATCGGCGCGGGCGCGGCGGGGGTGATGATCGAGGTGCACGAGGATCCGGCGCGGGCGCTGAGCGATGGGCCGCAGGCGCTCCGGCTCGCGGAGCTCGCGGCCATCGTGCGGGAGCTGGGCGCGGCGCCGTCGGCCGCCGCGTCGGCTGCCGCGTCGGCTGCGCAGGCGGTGCCGGGCTCGCAGGGGATGCCGGCCATCCCGGCGGCGCGCGCGTCGAGCGGATCGAGCGGGTCGGGTGGGTCGGGCGGATCGCCGATGGACGGCTGGGTGCAGGCGGAGGGTGTGTCGTGAGCCAGGATCTACAGAACGTGCGTGGCGGTAGCGGGGAGATGTTCGACGCGATCGCTGCGCGCTACGATCTCATGAACCGGCTCCTCTCCATGGGGCTCGACCAGGGCTGGCGCCGGGAGGCGGTGCGCTCGCTGGAGCTGGGGTCGCGGGCGCCGCACGGGACGGTGCTCGACCTGGCCACGGGGACGGGCGATCTGGCGCTGGCCATCGCGGACGCGCACGACGTGCGGGTCATCGGGATCGATCCGTCGGCGAAGATGCTGGAGGTGGGCAAGCAGAAGGTGCGCTACGCCCACCTCGATCACCGTGTGGAGCTGCGGCTCGGGGACGCGCAGGCGCTGGAGCTGGAAGACCAGAGCGTCGACGGGGTGACCATGGCGTTCGGGATCCGCAACGTGCCCGATCGGCCGAAGGCGCTGCGGGAGATGGCGCGCGTGACGCGCGACGGCGGCCGGGTGGCGATCCTGGAGCTGAGCGAGCCGCGTGACGGGATCCTGAGCAAGCTCGCGCAGGTGCACATCCACACCGTGGTGCCCTGGCTCGGGAGCGTGCTGTCGGGGGCGTCGGAGTACGGCTACCTGCAGAAGTCGATCGCGGCGTTCCCTCCGCCGGAGGAGTTCGCCGAGACGATGCGGCAGTCGGGCCTCGACGTGGTCTCGGTCGAGCCGCTGACGTTCGGGGTGGTCTGCCTCTACGTGGGCACGCCGTCGCGTGGCGGGCGCGGCGTCGCCGGGGGCAGGGCAGGGAAGGGCTGACCATGGCAGGCGGCGGCGCGGGTTCTGGCGCGGCCTTCGGCGCGGGTTCTGGCGCGGCCTTCGGCGCGGCTTCCGACGTGAACCAACCGCTGGTGACGCTCGCGGTCGGCGCGCCCGTGGTGACGCCCGAGCTGGCGTTCTCGCTGGCCGAGGCGCATGGCGGAGCGCCGGCGACCTTCTGGGACGCGCCGCCTCCGCGGGGGACGCGGTGGGCCTTCGTGGGGTGGGGCGAGGCCGCACGCGCGGAGGCGCAGGGAGAGGGCGCGCTCGCCGAGGTCGCGGCGGAGGCGTCGCAGATCCTGGCCCGGGTGGCGCCGCGGCGGGTCCGCGCGGGCGAGGTGCGCGCAGGCGAGACGCGCGAGGGTGAGGGAGAGGAAGCGCTCCGGGAGGCGCCTGCGGATGCGCCAGGGCCGCGGCTCTTCGGGGGCGTGGCGTTCACGCCGGGCGCGCAGGCGGCGGCAGAGAAAGCGGTGGCGCCACCCTGGGAAGGGTTCGCGGACGCGAGCTTCGTGCTGCCGGCGTGGGTGTACGCGACAGACGGGGAGCGCGCGGTGCTGCGGGTGACCGTGGGCGCGGCGGAGGCGGCGGAGGCGGAGCGCGCGCTCGCGGCGCTGGTGGGGGTGTTCGCGGAAGCTTCCGTGCAGGAGCGGGCGACGCTGGTGCCCACGGCGGCGGCGGTGACGCACGAGGAGCTGTGCGCGCCCGGGGTGTTCCACGAGCTGGTGCGCGAGGCGCTCCGGGCGTTCGCGTCGGGGGCGATGACGAAGGTGGTGCTGGCGGTGCCGAGCCTGCTCACGGCGGAGGCGCCGTTCGAGGTGGGCGAGGCGCTGGGGCGGCTCGGGGAGGGCTACCCGGAGTGCGCGCGGTTCGCGCTGCCGCGGGGGAAGGCGGTGTTCGTGGGGGCGTCGCCGGAGCGGCTCGTGGCGGTGGAGGGGCGCGCGCTCGACGTGGACGCGCTGGCGGGGACCATGCCGCGGCGGGGCGATGACGCGGAGGCGGCGCGGGCGCTGCTCGGGAGCAACAAGGATCGGCGGGAGCACGCGCTGGTGGTGGACGCCATCGCGCAGGTGCTCACGCCGCTCTGCGCGTCGCTCACCGTGCCGGAGGTGCCGGTGGTGCGGACGCTGCGCAACGTGCACCACCTCTGGTCGCCGGTCCGGGGGGTGCTGGTGGAGAAGGTGTCGCTGCTGGCGCTGGCGGGGCGGCTGCACCCGACGCCGGCGATCTGCGGGACGCCGCGCCCTGCGGCGCTCGGGTGGATCAGGGCGCGGGAGCCGGCGCCGCGCGGCTGGTACGCGGGGGCGGTCGGCTGGCTCGGAGAGGGCGGGGACGGGGCGCTGTGGGTGGGGCTGCGCTCGGCGCTGGTGGAGGGGACGCGGGCCTGGCTCTACGCAGGGGTGGGGCTCGTCGCGGGGTCGGAGCCGGAGATGGAGTTCTCCGAGGTGCGGGCGAAGCGGCGGCCGATGCTCGCCGCGCTGGGAGGTGTGGCGTGAGCGGCTCGAACCTGCACATGGCGTGGGCTGAGCTCTTCGTGCGGGCGGCGGTGCATGCGGGGGTGCGCGAGGCCGTGATCTGCCCCGGGTCGCGCTCGTCGCCGCTGGCGCTGGCAGCGGCAGGGGAGCGGGAGCTCCGGTGCCACGGGGTCATCGACGAGCGGGCCGCGGCGTTCTTCGCGCTGGGTCAGGCGCGGGTGACGGGGAAGCCGACGCTGTTCCTGTGCACCTCGGGGACGGCGGGGGCACACGCATTCCCGGCGCTGATCGAGGCGAGCCAGAGCTTCGTGCCGCTCCTCGTGGTGACGGCGGACAGGCCCTGGGAGCTCGCCGACGTGGCGGCGCCGCAGACCATCGATCAGCTCAAGCTCTTCGGGGATCACGTGCGGCACTTCGCCGAGCTGGGACTCCCGGATCCGTCGGCGCTCGCGCTGCGGGCCGTGGCGCGGGTGGCGGCGCAGGCAGTCGCGGCGACGCTGGGGCCGACGCCGGGGCCGGTGCACGTGAACGCGCGGTTCCGGAAGCCCCTGGAGCCGGTGCGCGTGGACGGGCCGGAGCCGTGGCAGGCGGAGTGGGAAGCGCTGATGCGGCGGGGGGGGCCGCGGGTGATCGCGCCGAAGGCGGGGATCGATGCGGCGGCGCTGGAGGCGCTGTGCGAGCGGGTGAGCCGCGCCGAGCGGGGGATCCTGGTGTGCGGGCCCGCGCCGATGGGGAGCGCGCCAGGGCGCCTGCGCGCGGCGGTGACGGCGCTCGCGCAGGCGACGGGGTTTCCGGTGCTGGCCGAGGCGACGAGCCAGGTGCGGTTCGGGGGGCTGCGCGCGGGGGTGGTGGCGCCCGGGGCCTTCGATCTGTTCCTGAAGACGCGGGAGTTCCGCGCGGCGCACGCGCCGGACCTGATCCTGGAGCTGGGGGCGCCGCCGACGTCGGCGGGCTACGCGGCGTACCTCGCGGAGCACCCGACCGCGGCGCGGTACGTGATCGCGCCGCACGGGTTCAATGATCCGACGAGCGCGGCGACGGCCTTGTTCCTCGTGGAGCCGGCGGAAGCGTGCGAGGCGATCACGGCGCGCCTCGGCAAGGGGACGGGGGGGCCTCGGGCGTGGGGCGAGGCGTTCGCGCAGGCGGGAGCTGTGGTGGACACGCTCGCGGCGCGCGCGGTGGAGGTCCCGGCCGGAGAGGGGCTGTGCGAGGGCGCGGTGGTGCGGGCGGCGGTGCAGGCATGCCCGGCAGGGTCGCTGCTGATGATCGGCAACAGCAGGCCGGTGCGGGATCTGGACACGTACTGCGCGACGACCGAGACGCCCATCGAGGTGCTGCATCAGCGCGGGGCGAGCGGGATCGACGGGCTCGTGGCAGGTGCGGTGGGCGCCGCGGTGGCGGCGCGCGGAGCAGGCGACGCGGGCGACGCGGGCGATGCGGACGATGCGGGCGATGCGGGCGACGCGCGCGGGGCGGGTGATGCGGGCAGAAGGCCGGTGACGCTGGTGCTCGGAGACCTGAGCCTCCTGCACGATCTGACCTCGCTCGGGCTCGCGGCGCGGGCAGGAGCAGCAGGGGCGACGCTGGTGGTGGTGGTGGTGCAGAACGACGGGGGGCGGATCTTCGAGCACCTGCCCATCGCGTCGAGCGCCCCGGCGGAGATGCTGGAGCAGTGCTTCACCATGCCGCAGCACGTGGCGTTCGGAGAGGCGGCGGCGATGTTCGGGGTGGCGTACGCGCGGGTGGAGGAGGCCGGGGCGCTCGACGCGGCGCTGGCCGAGGCGCACCGGAGGCGCGGGGCGACGCTGATCGAGGCGGTGGTGCCGCCAGCCGACGGGTCGGCGCGGGCGGCGAAGCTCCAGGAAGCGGTGCGCGGGCGGCTCGGGGCGCTCTTGCGCGAGCGCGGGGTGCAGGGATCATGAGCGAGGTGGCCGTACCTGGGATCGCGCCGGGGTCGTTCAAGGCGTGGGTGCTCGCGTGCCGGCCGGCGACGCTGCCGGTGGCGGTGGCGCCGGTGGTGGTGGGGACCGCCGTGGCGTACGCACTCGGGGGGATGCGGCTCGGTCCGGCGCTCGCTGCGCTGTTCGGGGCGCTCCTGTTCCAGGTGATCTCGAACTTCGCGAACGACGTGTTCGATCACGAGAAGGGCGCCGACACGCACGAGCGGCTGGGGCCTACGCGCGCGACGCAGTCGGGGCTGCTCTCGGGGCGGCAGGTGCGGATGGGGATGCTGGTGGCCGTCGCGCTGTCGCTGCCCTTCGGGCTGTACCTGGTGAGCGTGGGCGGGCTGGCGATCGTGGCGATCGGGGTGGCGTCGATCCTGGCCGCGGTGGCCTACACGGGAGGCCCTTACCCGCTCGGCTACCACGGGCTCGGTGATGTGTTCGTGTTCCTGTTCTTCGGGCTGGTGGCGGTGTGCGGCACGGTGTTCGTGCAGCTCGGGGGTGTGCCGCCGCTGGCGTGGCTCGCGGCGCTGCCCGTCGGGGCGATCGCCACGGCGGTGCTGGTGGTGAACAACGTGCGCGACCGGGAGACCGACGTGCGCGCGGGGAAGCGGACGCTCGCGGTGCGGCTGGGGAGGAAGGGCGGCGTCGCGGAGTACGTGCTGCTGCTGCTGGTGGCCTACGCGGTGCCGGTCGCGCTCGCGGCAGGGCCGGTGCGGAGCTGGGCGCTCGGTGCGCACGCTGCGGGCGGGATGCCGTGGGTGCTGCTGCCGATCGTGACGCTGCCGGTCGCGCTGCGGTGCGTGAAGACGCTGCGCACGGCGGAGGGGCGGCCGCTCAATGCCTGCCTGGCCGCGACGGCGAAGCTCTTGCTGATGTTCTCGGTGCTGTTTGCGGCCGGGATCGCGCTGTCCGCGGCATGAGCGGGGGCACGCGTGGGGGCACGCAAGAGCGCGCCCGCGGGGGCATGGGCGGGGAAACGTACGAGCGCGCCCGCGGGCTGCGCGTCGCCTCCGCGGCGGTGGATGAGGCGGTGCTCGACGCCGCGCGGGGGCGGCGAGGGTTCGTGGTGTCGCTCGGCGACGGGGCAGGGCGGACCGGCATCGGAGAAGCGGCGCCGCTGCCGGGGTTCTCGCGGGAGGACGCGGAGAGCTGCGCGCGTGCGCTGGGGATGGCCGTGGAGGCGCTGAGGGGGGCAGGGGAGCTGGGGGAGACAGCGGCACCGGGATCGGAGGGCGCTGGTCTCTCGCAGGGGACGGCGGGGTCCGTGGTCGCGGTGGTGCGGGGCGCGCTCGTGCCCGTCGCGGCGGTGCTGGACGGGGTGCCCTCGGCGCGCTTCGCGCTGGAGACGGCGCTCCTGGATCTGCTCGGGCAACGGGTCGGGCTGTCGATCGCGGCGTGCCTGGGGGGCGCTCGGCCCTACGCGGAGGTGCCGGTGAACGGGCTCGCGGTGGCGGCGGATGGGGCGGCGGCGCTGGTGAAGACGGCGCAGGCGCTGGTCGGGCGCGGGGTGCGGTGCCTCAAGGTGAAGATGCGGGGGCGGGACGAGGCAGCGTTCGCCGCGGAGGTGGAAGCGCTCGCGGTGCTGCGGCGCGAGGTGGAGGTGCCGGAGGGGCTGGAGCTGCGGCTGGATGCGAACGGGGCGTGGACTGAGGACGAGGCGAGGCGGCGGCTCTCGCCGGGGTCGCCGCTCGGGCCGCTCGGGGTGCGCTTCGTGGAGCAGCCGGTGGCGCCGGAGCTGCTCGATCGGCTGGGGCCGTGCGCGGTGCCGTGGGCGGCGGACGAGTCGCTGGGCCTGGAGGGCATGGCGGAGCGGGTGTGCGTGGCGGGCGGGTGCGCGGCGTTCGTGCTCAAGCCGGCAGCGCTGGGGCTCTTGCGGGCACATGCGCTCGGGGTGATGGCGCAGGAGAAGGGGATCGCGGTGGTGGTGACGCACTTCATGGACGGGCCGATCGGCCTCGCGGCAGCGTGCGAGCTCGCGCTCGGTCTGCCGCGGGCGCCACTCGCGTGCGGGCTCGATGCGCACGCGGGGCTCGCAGCGTGGCCCGCGCGGGAGGTGCCGCAGCGTCGGGGCGAGGCGGTGGTCGCGGGGACGGGGCGGGCAGGGCTGGGGATGGCGCCATGGACGGGCTGAACCTGATCGAGGCCGCGGGCGAGCCGGGGGTGGCGGAGCGGATCGCGCTGGTCGCCCCGGGGGTGACGCTGAGCTACGGGGCGCTCTCGCGGGCCACGGCGGCCTTCTGCGGGCACTTCCAGGGCGCGGGGGTGGGGCCGGGGGTGCGGGTGGCGATCCTGTCGCAGAACCGGCTGGGGGTGGTGGTGGCGATCCATGCGCTGCTCGCGCTCGGGGCGGTGCTGGTCCCGATCCATCCGCGCCTGACGGAGGCGGAGGTGGCGGTGCTGCTGGAGGACGCGCGGCCCGCGCTGGTGGTGCGCGAGGCCGATCTGGCGGCGCTGGAGGCGATGTTCGCGGGGGCGTTCGCGGGGGAAGCCGGGGGAGCGCCGCGCGGCGAGGTGCCTGTGATGCCTGCGGTGCCTGTGCCTGCGTCGCCGGAGGAAGGGGATCTCGCGATCCTGTACACCTCGGGCACGACCGGGCGCCCCAAGGGAGCGGTGCTGTCGCGGCGGGCCTTCGTGGCGGCGGCGGCGGCGAGCGCGGAGAACCTGGGGTTTCGCGAGGACGATCGGTGGCTGCTCTGCTTGCCGCTGTGCCACGTGGGTGGGCTGTCGATCCTCACGCGGTGCCTGCTGGCGCGGCGCACGATGATCCTCGTGGGCCGCTTCGCGCCGGAGGCGGTGCTGTCGGCGATCGTGCGGGAGCGGGCCACGCTGCTCTCGGTGGTGCCGACCATGCTGACGGCGCTGCTCGACGTGGATGAGGGGAACGTGCTCGCGCGGCTGCGGGCCATCCTGGTGGGCGGGGCGGGCGCGCCGGAGCGGGTGCTCGCGGTGTGCGCGGGTCGCGGTGTCCCGGCGCTGACGACGTACGGGCTCACGGAGGCCTGCTCGCAGGTGACCTCGCAGCAGCCGCGGGACCCGGCGGTCGTGGAGGCGGGATCGGGGCGTCCGCTTCCGGGGACGGAGGTGCGCATCGGGGGCGTGGACGGGGAGGGGGTCGGGCGCATCCAGGTGAAGAGCGCGTCGCTGTTCAGGGGCTACTGGCGCGGCGCAGACCTGCCTCCGGAGGTCGTGGTCGACGGCGAGGGCTGGTTCGACACGGGTGACCTCGGATGCACCGATGCCGCCGGGAGGCTCCAGGTTCTCGCGCGGCGCACAGATCTCATCGTGACCGGTGGAGAGAACGTCTATCCGGTGGAGGTGGAGCGCGCCATCGAGGCGTGCACGGGGGTGTCACGGGCGCTCGTGTTCGGCGTCGCCGATGACCGGTGGGGGCAGATCGTGGCGGCCGCCGTGGTGCCGGAGCCGGCGGGGGGCGTGCCCTCGGCTGCGCAGCAGGCCGCGGTGGAGGCGGTGCTCGCGGCCGAGCTGCAGGGGCGCCTGGCCTCCCACAAGCGCCCGCGCCTGCTGGCCGTGGTGGAGGAGCTGCCGGTGACGCCGGCGGGGAAGCTGGATCGTGCGCGCGCCGTGGCGCGGCTCGCAGGGGCGCTGCGGCCCCTCTCGTCGCGGTGAACGCACGGCGGGGTGGATTTCTGCTCGCGCTCCTGCGGGCGAGGGCCCATGCTCCGCCCGTCATGGCCGACCGATGGAGACCCTTCGTGGCGGCCGCGATCGCGCTGGCTGCTGCCTGCGACGATGGCGCGCCCCCGCCTGCACCACCGACGCCCGCGACCCCGGTCAGCGCTGCTGCTCCGGAGCCACCTGCGGGCGCGGCCCCGGCCGACTCCGCGCCAGCGCCGGCGGCAGGCTCGCCCTCGAATCCGCTGGGGTTGCCGGTGCGGCGGATGCGCCTCGATCCGGGGCGGCGCGTGTTCACCTTCTCGGACCGGATGCTGGCGGCGGCAAAGCCGGGATCCACGCTGGTCTTCTACGCGGCCACGGTGGTGGGCTTCGACGGAGACGAGCTGATCGTGGAGGGGAGGGGAGGGGCCTCGTACAAGGTGCACCCGGGCTACGTGATCGCGGTGCCGGACAAGCCGCGGCTCGCGCTGCAGGCACCGGTGCTCACCGAGTGGAACGGGGTCATGAAGCACGGCATCCTCCGTCGCTTCGTCAAGGACCGGGTGGGCGTGGAGTTCACCGACGCGGATGGGCGGGCGCCGGAGGCGATGCTCAAGGACGCGCGGTTCGTCCCCCAGCAGGAGGGGCTCGTGCCGGGCAACTACGCGGCGCTCCGGGAGGGCGATGGGTGGCGTCAGGTGCTGCTCGTGTCGAAGCTCGGCGAGGAGACGCCAGCGCGGTGGTTCGTGCTCGGTTACGGGGGGGCGGCGCGGATCGTCGAGGAGGCGGCGCTGAAGCCGATCCCGATCCAGTTCAAGAACCAGAAAGTCGGGACCCAGGTATGGGCGGCATGGGTAGGAGAGCTCCGGCCAGCGACGCTCCAGAGCGCCGACGACGTGGGGTTCTACACGGTGAAATTCGAGCGCGCCGGCCGACCTGTCCGCGTGGGATGGGGCCACCTGGTGCTCAAGCTCGAAGGGGGATGAGGGAAGCGCGCGGCGTCGCGAGCGTCGCCTTTGTCCGGTCTGCATGACACGCTGCGTGCATGACCCGGTGACTCGGCAAACCACGGCTCCAGAAGGGCATGGTGCGCAAAACGCTATGCGTTTTCTCGCGATAAAGGCGGTGGTAATGCCGACGCTCATGGATCTCAAGGAAGCATGGCGAGCGACGCGCCAGTGGGTTCCTTTCGTCGCGCGCACCGTGGGCTACGGGTCGATCTCTCTCTCCCTCGGGCCGCTGACCCGGGATCACCGTGCGAGCCTGTGGGCGATGCAGCGCTGGTGTCAGTCGAGCGCGCGTGGACTCAACATCGACGTCCACGTGAGCGGTCTGGAGAACGTGCCGACGAGCGGCGCGTTCCTGTACTGCGCCAACCATCAGAGCTTGCTCGACATCCTGGTGCTCGGCTCGGTGCTGCCGAACGACTACAAGTGGGCCGCAAAGCGTGAGCTGATGAAGATCCCCTTCCTCGGCTGGCACCTGCAGCTCGCAGGTCACGTCCCGGTGGACCGGAGCGGCGGGTCGCGCGCGGCGGCCCAGGTGATCGGTCGCTTCGAGCAGGTGCTCAAGGAGGGCAAGCCGCTCCTCATTTTCCCCGAAGGGACGCGGAGCGAGGACGGGATCCTGCGCCCCTTCAAGAGCGGCGGTTTCTATGCGGCCGTGCGCGCGGGGGTGCCAGTGGTACCGGTGGCGCTCGAGGGCACGCACAAGCTGATGAAAAAGGGAGCGCCCGACACGGGCGACGGGCGGATGCGCGACGTCTACGTGCGGGTGGGCGCGCCGCTCCAGATCCGCGCCGAGGGGAAGGAGGCCGTGAGCGTGGCAGACATCCGCGACCGCGCCCACGCCGCCGTGCTGGACCTGCACCTCTCGCTCGGTGGGACGCCTCCGAAGGCAGCGCCGACCGGCGTGGAGTTGCCCACGAGCGCGGCTGCCGAGGCGGTCGCCGAGAGCTGAGCGCCTCGTCACGCAGGCCCAGGCCGCGTGCGCGCTCGCCTCGCGCTCAGGGCAGGCACTCCCAGGGGAAGGCGCACGCGACGATGCCTCCGGCGTTGCTGCAGTGGGGAACCTGCATGCAGTTGCCGCTGGGGCAGGTCAGGATCCCGTTCTGCTCGCAGAGAGAGTCGTGGGGGGTGCCCGTGCAGTCGTCGTCGTACGGGGAGTTCAGGTCCTCGCGGAGGGATGGCTGCACCTCGCCCACGCAGGCGGGGCTCCAGGTGCCCTCCTCGGTGCAGGTGCGCATCCCAGCCTGGCAGATGCCGACGCCCTCGGTGCCCGGAGGGCCGTTGTAACAGGGCTCGGTGTCGCCAGGCGTGCACTCGCAGCCCTCGTTCACCGCGCCGTCGCAGTCGTCGTCGATGTCGTTCGCGCAGGTCTCCTCGGCGGGGAGCACCTCGTGCTCGCAGGGGCCGTAGCCAGAGCCGTCGGAGAAGCAGATCTCGATGCCGCCGCTGCAGGCGCCGACATCCCTCGTGGAGGCGAGGCCGGTGTAGCAGGCGCGCCCATGGCCCGGCGTGCAGGCTGTCGCCGCGCCCTGGAGCTGCTTGTCGCCCGTCGACGCCTCTTCGGTGTCGGCGTCCGTGCCGGTGTCGGCGTCGACCGCAGTCGCCTCGTCGACCTCTCCCTGCCCGTCGTTCTCCTGAAGCGCCTCGGTGCTTTCGTCGAGCTGCATTCCCTGCGCGCAAGCGAGAGGCGTCACGGCTGCCGCAAGGAGCAGCGCCATCCCATGGATCCGCATCGTGCTTCCCTCCGGCCCCAGCATTCGCAAGGACCATTCCTGGAGAAGCAGGCGCGATCCTCACAGCGCCCTCTTGCGCGCGGGGGCGCTCCTGGGCAATCGTGCCTGCCCCGCCCATGCCCAAGCCCGATCCCAGGGCGCTGCTGCGCCAGGCAAGCACCTACCTCAAGGCTCATCCCGAGGAGGTCGTCCGAGGTCTTCGCGGCGCGCTTGGTCTGCGCGTCGGGGTGCCGATCGACGCCCTCAGGTACCTGGTGCGCGAGTTCGCCGGTGGCAAGAAGGCTCCGAAGGACATCGTGCTGGAGGCGGCGCCGCCGGGCCTCCGGGTGTCCATGACGGTGAAGGTCATGGGGATGCCGCTGCGGGTCGCGCTCGTGGTGTTCGCCGAAGAGCTCGATGTGCGCGCGGACGCGGTGCTGGTCGGGCTGCGCATCGCCGACCTGAAGCTCACGGTGCTGGGGGACGGGGACTCGCCGCTCGCAGGGCTCCTGCGCTCGGGAGCACTCGACATCTCGCAGCCAGGGAACCTGGTGAGCTTCCTCCCGAAGCGCCCGGCCGCGCTGGTGGAGGCGAAGGACGATCGGATCACGCTGGACCTGCTGAAGGACCCCCAGGTGGCCGCCAATCCCAAGGTGGCGCAGATGCTGCGGGTGCTGACGCCGGTGCTCGGCGTCCGTGCGCTGAAGACCAAGGATGACCACCTCGACGTGCACCTCCGTGCCACGCCCAGGGGCTTCCGCGCTGCGCTCCGCGCGGCAGGGGTCGGGGTGTAGGGGCAGCCCCGTCCCCCAGGTACGCGCGGGCCCTCCAAACCCCTTTCGGGACGGAGCCCCGCCCCGGTAGACTCGCGGCCGCATGCCTCGGCTCCCCGAGCCCGCCCCTGCGGGGCTCTCCTTTCAGTACCTCGCCGAGATCGCGGTGGGCGCCACGACGCGCGTCGATCTCTGCAGGATCTTGGGGCCGCGGCGGGTCGGTGAGCTCGGCGCCGTGAAGCGGCTGCACGCGCACCTGGCCGAGGACCCGGGGGTGGCCACCGAGTTCCTCGACGAGGTGTGGATGACCGCCTCGCTCAAGCACCCCAACGTGGTGGAGGTGACGGGGTGGGGAACCGACGAGCAGGGGTCCTACCTGGCCGTGGAGCTGGTGCAGGGAGTCAGCCTCGTCCGGCTGATGAAGACGGTCACCGAGACAGGCGAGGCGTTCCCCGAGCGGCTGGTGGTGCACACGGCAGCGGAGATCTGCCGGGGGCTGGCGGCGGCGCACGGGCTGCGCGCGCCTTCGGGGGAGCTGCTCAACCTGGTGCACCGGGACCTGACGCCGGGCAACGTGCTGGTGGGCTTCCAGGGGGAGGTGAAGATCGCCGACTTCGGCCTGGCGAAGGCGAAGATGCGCATGACCCGGACGCTCACCGGGACGCTCAAGGGGGAGCCCACGTACATGGCTCCCGAGCAGGCCAAGGGGGGCGAGATCGATCGGCGCGCCGACCTGTTCGCGCTGGGGGTGATGCTGTTCGAGCTGTTCGCGGGGCAGCACCCGTGGGCGGCGCCGACCGAGTTCGAGATGGTGCACCTCATCGCCACGGCACCTCCGGCAGATCTGCGCGAGCTGCGGCCGAAGATCGACAAGGGCCTGGTCGCGCTGGTGAACCGCTGCCTGGAGAAGGACCCGGGAGCGCGCTACCAGAGCGCCGAGGAGATCCTGGCGCGGCTCGACGAGTGGCTGCACGCGCACGGCTACCAGCACGGAGGCCAGGAGGCGCTGGCGCGGTTCGTGCGGCGCAATGCCATGCGGCAGATGCGCTGGTTCGAGCGGGCCATCGCCGGCGAGCTCGCCTCGTCGGGCGAGTCGATGCCGGTGAACAAGGCGGTCGGGGGGCGGCCGAACCCGCCGCCTCCGCCGCGCGCGGACTCGTTCCTGGGTGGGCCGATCACGGTGCTCGGCGCGAAGGGTGTGCCCCTCGTGGAGCAGCAGCGCGGGGGAGCAGGAGTTCCGGGAGCGTCGGGCGCGCCGGGAGCGCCGAACGACGAGGAGCGGACCGAGATCACCTCCGATGTGGGCGGGCGGGTGATCCTCGGCCGCAACCTGCACGACGACGGGATTGACGACGATCTGCCCACAGGATCGCTCGGCGGGTGGAGCGAAGAGGGGCCGACGCTGATCAAGAAGGGGAGGACGGTGCCGCTGCCGCGGATCGGGTCACCCGTCATCACGTCGGTCGGGGCTGCTCCCGGGCAGCCAGGCTCTCTGTCGGTGGAGCGGGACACGGCCATCAGCCAGATCCGGGGGCCGCGCGACACGCTCCTCGACGAGGACAGCGATGCACGCACCACGACGGTGAAGGCGCTGCACATGCCGGCGCCGCGCCTCCCGGGGCCGCCGGTCCTGCCGGGCGCGTTGCCGACCATGAGCGACATGATGTCGGAGGAGCTGCCGACGCTGCCGCTCCGGGCCGAAGCGCCCATCCCTCCCATGCCTTCGCCGCTGCGTGCACCTCCGCTGCCCGGGCGGAGCGCGCCACCGCCGCCGCCGCCGCCCCCGCTGCCGGGGCGGAGTGCGCCGCCGCCACCCCCTCCGGCGCCTGGGAGGAATGCTCCTTCACCCCAGGCCGTCGGGCCTTTGCCACCTCCCAGGGGACCAGGGGCGCCCTTTCCCACAGGGGGCACGTCGGCCGAGGGGCCTGCGCGTTCGTCGCCTCCGCCGGAGACCTCGGCTTCCCGGGGCATGGGCAGCCTGTCCGAGCACCGGGTCGTGGCCGAAGCCGAGCGCCTCGCCCGGGAGGCAGCGCGGCTGCGTGAGGAAGCAGAGCGCCTCGCCGCGTCGGCCAGGGCCATGGGTCAGGCAGCGGCTGTGGCAGCGGAGGCGGTGCGTCTCCTGTCGAGCGCGGGCCCTCTGGATGCCTCGCTCCGGCTCGAGGAGGCGCTCACGCTCGAACGTTCTGCACCCGGTGCATCGTCGGCGCCTCCCGGGGCCTCCGCGACACCGCTGCCTTCTGCCATCCCGGCGCCGCCGCCCTCCGGCGCGGGGCTCTCGCAGCCTCCGCCCTTCGCCAGGGATGCGGGGTTGGCCCTCGGCTTCCGGGGAGGCAACGCGGCGCCGGAGCTGTCCGGCCTCGGTGGGAACCATGGGGCGCCGCTGAATGGCCCTGCGGCGTTGAGCGGCCCTCCCTTGTCGGGACCACCAGGGTTTCCGGTGCCGTCATCACCGAACCCCACGCTCCGCCTGACGCCGAATGCGGGGGTGGGTCCTGCGTCCGGTTTGTCGGGGCCGAGCTACCTCCAGTCAGGCGGGCCTTCAGGGACGGGTGGTGCAACTTTCCTCCCGTCGGGGCCGGCGATGCCCGGGGGGCTACCCTCGGCCGCGCTGTCGACGGGAGGTGCTGCGGAGCTGCAGGCGTCGCTGGCGCCGACCCTGTTCGGGATGCCCAGACTCCTCGCGGCGCTCGTGGGGATCGGTGTGTTCCTGGTCGTGCTCGGGTTGCTGTTCCTGGTCTTCTCGTGACTTCGGCGTCGTCCGCGGCACACCTTGCTTGATCCCGGAAGGGCCCGACAGCTACCGTCGCAGCATGGCGGAGCAGGACGACTGGTTGCTCATCGGGCTGGACGAGAAGATGGCGCGCCGGCAGGGCCTTCCACCGAAGCTGCCCGTCCCCAAGGGGGAGTTCGAGGGGCTCGCGGAGAAGGGGCTCAGCATCGACAACGCGCGGAAGTGGATCAAGGACTTCCTCGCGAACTCGGAGCCCGGCAAGAGCGGTGTCTGGCGCAAGCAGAACAGCAACGTCGTCAGCAGCCTGGAGGCGTTCATCGACAAGGCGCCCCTCTGGGAGAAGTCGCAGAAGGCCTTCGCGGAGAACGACTACGAGAAGGCGCTCTCCGCGCTGAAGCGGATCACCACCATGGATCCGGAGGACCATGCCGCGAAGCTGAACCTCGCGTCCGCGCAGGCCAACCAGCGAGACTTCCAGGCTGCGCTGAAGAACTTCAAGGCGATCCGCAAGACCTTCGAGGGTGACCCCGACTTCCACGTGGCGCTGGGTCACGTGCACCTCGCGATGGAGGACCGGGACGCGGCGCTGGACGAGATGGTCCTCGCCCTGGAGGCGAAGCCCGACCACCAGGCGGCGCTCGACGCCATGGTGCAGATGCGGGTGCTCGCGCCGATCTACGAGAACCCGCGGGACGCGAACTCGCTCCTCTACGTGCGCGCCGACTCCGTGGGCGAGTACCTGAAGGGGCAGTGGGACGCCGAGCCACGCGATGCAGGCTTCTACGTGGAGCAGATCGTCTACCACGAGCGCGAGCTGCGCCATGGGGTGGTCCTCGACGCCGCAGAGCGCGCCATCGCCGCGGCAGCGAAGGCCGAGAACCCCGATTCCACCCAGATCGAGCGGGCGGAGCTGGCGCGTATCTCGGCGCTGCGGGCGCTGGGCAGGGTGCCCGAGGCGCTGGCTGCGGCCGAGGACTACGCAGGGCGCGCGCCGCGCTCCGCGGGGGCCCAGGTGGAGCTGGCGAAGGCGCTGTCCGCCGCAGGGCGCGGAGACGATGCGCGCGCGGCGATCGATCGGGCCCTCGAGGTGGACCCCGGCGATCTGGAGGCGCTCACCATCCGGTTCCTGCCGGAGGACACCAACGATCTCCAGAAGATGCACGCCGCCTTCCCCGCGCTTCAGGCCTTCGTCGACGCGCACGCCGACAGCGCAGGGGCGTGGCGCTCGCGGGCGCGCGCCGAGCTCGCGATCGGTCGCGAGGACGACGCGCTCGCCCACTTCGCCAAGGCGGTGTCGCTCGCGCCCGAGCGGGACGAGCTGCGTGCCGAGTACTGGGGTGAGCTCGGCAAGCAGCAGCGTTACCAGGAGATCCTGGACGATGCGGCCAAGATCACCGACATGAAGAAGCGCGACTGGAAGCTGCGCTGGAACGAGGCCGAGGCTTACCTGGGCCTGGAGAAGAAGGCCGAGGCCCGCGCTTGCTTCTCGGCGCTCAACTTCGACGACGCGCTCCACGTCGACGTGCGCAAGCGCGCGAAGCGTGCGGTGACTGCGATGGACGAGCAGGGCGCGACGCCCGAATTGCCCGCGGCTGGAGAGAGCGGGCCCGCCGCAGGCTGAGCGGAGCGGGATGCGCGGTGAGTTCGCGGGATCCCGGGTGAACCCAGGGGATCCCGCGAGAGGACGCGAGAGGCGCGGGACTCAGCCGGCCTTGCCGTCCGCGATCCAGCGATTCATGAACTGCGCGCTGTGGTCCCAGCCCTCACGGAGCTGCTTCTCGACGGTGCTCTCGATGAGCCCCCCGACGCCGAACACCTTCGCTTCGATCGTCATCTCGGTGACGCGGCGGACCTTCTTGTCGCCGACGGGCTCGATGCGCATCGTGCCTTCCTGGCGCAGCTTGTCGGCCATCGTGCTGGGGGTCATCTTCCACGACCAGACCTTGGTGCTGCGGTTGAGGCGGCCTTCCTCGATGTAGCTGAAGCCGGGGCCGATCAACTTCGCCACCGGGCCGGGCAGCTCCATCTTGGGCTGGCCGACGACCTTGCGGAAGACCTCCTGGTCCGTCTCCCGCTGCTCGACGATGTCGTACCGGGGGAACCCGAGCTGGTTCTTGAAGAGCTCTTCATTGAAGGTCTTATCGAAGAACACCTTCCAGAAGGTCTCGGCGTCGCAGTTGATCTCGTGGCTGATGGTGAACTTGCCCATGAATTTCCTCGCCGTACAGTGTGTGCTCGGGCTCTAGCGCAGCCGTCCGGAGACGTCCATGAAGAGCCTCTTCTCCAGACGGCCCCTCCAGACGAAGAAGGAGCCTTCATCCCCTTCACGTTGCAAAGACGAGTTTTCATTTCTGAAAGGCATGGGGCGTGGGCGGCACGTAAGATATTGAACAGCCTTTGCCACACGCCTGGCATACTTGGTGCTTAGGTAGGGGTCAGCGTCGCACGGAGGCCTTATCCCCCCCCCAGGCCCGTGTGGCGCGCTTACTCGGCACGCTGTAGTCGCTCGCTTCCCCCCCCCCGCGAGTCTACGGCGTGCTTTTTTTTGTCTGTCGCGCAGGCAGCGACGTGCGCCACGGGGTGTGTGGCCCCGCGTGTCTCGGGGCAGTCCTCGGGTGACTGCCCCGGGCTCAGCCGGTTTTAGCGGCGGTACTCGGCGACCATCCGGGTGAGTCGCTCGACGGCCCTTACCAGGACCTCTTCGCTGGGACCGAACGAGAAGCGCACGTGGTGGCGGAAGCGGCTGGGGCGCTGCGCGCGTCGCTTGCCGGGGTTCACGTCGAAGAACTCGCCGGGCACCACGATGACGCGCTGCTCCAGCGCGGCGCGGAAGAAGGAATGGCCGTCATTGATCCCCTCGGGGAGGTCGGCCACGGAGCCCCACACGTAGAAGGTCCCCTCGGGCTCCACGTCGATGGTGACGCCCAGCTTGCGGAGGCCGTTCAGCAGGATCTCCCGCTTGCGAGAGAAGACGCGGTGGATGGCCGTGGTCTCTGCCCGGGTGGGCTCGGCGTCGAGGAGCCGGGCGGCGGCGCGCTGCATGGGCTTCGAGCCACCGCCGTCGAGGAAGCTGCCGGCGCTCGCGACGGCGTCGATGACCTCGCGAGGTCCCACGGTCCAGGTGACCCTCCAGCCCGGGTAGCGCCAGTTCTTGGTGAGACCGTCGAAGACCACGACCGGGTCGTGGTTGACGTCCTCCACGTAGCGGAGGGCGCTCTCCATGGGAGCCACGTCGCCCATCCCGTACACGTAATGGGAGTAGAACTCGTCCATGAGCAGCGTGCAGTCGAGCTCCCGGGCGGTGTGCACCCAGGCGGCGAGCTCCTCTCCGCGCACGTGCTTGCCGGTAGGATTGCAGGGGTTCGAGAGGAGTAGCGCGCTCAGGCCCCGTCCGAGGATCTCGCGGCGCAGGTCGCCGACGGAGAACGCATAGCCTCGCTCTCCTTCGAGGACGATGGGGATGGGAGAGAACAGGCGGAAGATGTCGAGCAGCTCTTCGTAGGCGGTGTAGTCGGGCAGAAAGTGGCCGAGGTTGATCTGCCCGAGGGATGCCGCGGCCCGGGTGAGCGCTGCCCTGCCGCCGCCGGAGATCGAGACGTTCTCCGCCGAGTAGCGCGAGGGCATGCCGCGGCGGTACGTGCGGTTGTACATATCGGCGACCGCTTCGCGCAGCTCCCAGAGGCCCGCGACAGGCGCGTACTCCTGGTCGTCACCCGCGATGCTCACCGCTTCGCAGCGGGGAGGGGCGCCGGGCAGAGGCCCGATCTCGGGCTGCCCCTGGCCGAGGTTGCACCACCCGTCCTCACCCTCCTCGGCACCAGGGCGAAACCCGAGGCGCGAGGCTTCGGTGGTCACGTAGATGACGCCCGTGCGCGGGACCTTGCGGAAGGCGCTGATGGTGCGCTCAGGGGCGGCGGGCGAGGTGGAAGAACCCTTCTGTAGAACGTCGTTCATGCGCGTGTCCTCGGCGAGATTCAGCTCTGCGGCGCAGCGGCGTCCGCGGGGGTGGTGCGCGCCTCGTCGCCTTGCTTCCGCCAGGGGAGGCCACGGCCCGAGAACACGCACAGCAGGTAGACGCAGAACGCCAGCGAGATGGCGGTGAGCGTGTAGTACTTGTCGTCGTTCCAGTAGAACGCCATCCAGATGAACTGGCTCAGCGCGGCGAGCCCGAAGAGCGGCACCTCCGTCTGCGGCTTCACCCGGGTGAGGGGCGCGCAGAGGATCATGAACGAGTAGTAGTAACAGGTGAGCTGCGCGCCCAGGATCATGAAGATCTGCGCGAGGCACGTGGCGATCCACAGCGATTTCACGCGGCGGCACACGTACACGAAGAAGGCGAAGATGGCGGCGACGATGGCGTACGCAACCCACTTGTACTTCGCGTAGCGCTCGTTGCGCATCCGCTTCCAGACCTCGAAGGGATCCTGCAGCTTGTTGTCGCGCGTGTACTCCATGCGCCCGGACTCGACGCCGACGCCGAGCTTCACGCCAGGCAGCGGCACCGGGCCGATGCGCTCGTTGATCTCGATGGGTGTCGTCTGGCCGACGAGCACCCGCAGGCCCATGTGGTTGGTGAGCGGCGTCTGGTCGTGCACCTGCAGGGTGTGCTTGTAGAACTGCTGGTAGGCGTCCTTGCCAGCGACGGCCATGCTCGCCGGGATCAGAATGGCTGCGGCCGCGATTCCACCGAGCAACATCCTCACGTGGTGCGCGGGCATGCGCTTGTGGCGCGCCAGGTGAATGCCCGCGACCGTGAGCCCACCGACGACCACGATGCCCGGGAAGATGCGGAGCAACCCGGCGTAGACCACGCTGGCCCCCGCGAGCGCGAAGTAGCGTTTGCGCAGCAGCGCCACGGAGAGGACCAGCCAGAAGAGCCAGTCCTGCCGGAGGAAAGCTCCGCCCGTCCAGTAGAAGGGCGCCGACGACTGGCAGCCCCAGAAGATTGCGCCGACCGCGCACACCCTCCACCCGAAGCCCCAGTAGAGGGCCACGAAGATGCCCGCAATGTAGAGGACGTCGAGCATCGCGAGGTGCTGTACCCACAGCGAGCCGAACAGGCGGTGTCCAGGCTCCAGGATCTCGGCGAAGAACTTCCCGCCGAGGGTCCACACAGGTGGTGGGTTGTACCCGTGGTCCTTCTGCATGTCCTCCCAGTAGCCCTTGTCGGACACCGTGCGGAAGAACTGCACGTCGCGCTTGTAGGCGTCCCAGCGCTCGGGCGTGAACCCCTCCTTGCACTCTTCAGGTTTGCCGAGGAATTCGCTTGCGGGCTTGAGGAGGTTATCGCCGCTCAGATTCCGGATCTTCTTGTCCGGGTGGCGCACCTCCTTCGTCATGTCGAGGCGCACCTTCTTGCCGGTGTCCTCGTTCGTGTACTCGACGACCCCCAGCTCGTCCTGCGCGATCAGGGAGCATTTGTAGAGGTTCCGGTAACCAAGCTCCGGGAAATACTTGGCTCCCATGTAGTAATGGTACTGGTCCCAGCGGTGCCAGTACTTGGGGTAGCCAAAGCGGAAACCATTGAAGTAGAGGACAATCGCGGCGACCCCCAGGGTCAGGCCCACGAATTTCTTCCAGCGCTCGGCGACGGGGCGGCGCTGTCCGGCACGGTGCGCCTCGTAGAACACGCAGCTCGCGGCCATCATCGCGATGCCCGCCTTGGCGACGTCCACGGCGCGCGCGTGGTCCGCGACGTAGCGTTGCACGCCCACGAAGAAAACCACGATGCCGAGGACGGCCGCGATCTTCTGGCCATAGGTGCGCCAGCGTGCAGGGACCTGGGTCGCGAGCGCCCAGGCAGCGACGAGGTACACACCGAGGCCGATGAAGATTTCCTGGAGCTGCTGAGCGTTAAGCTTCATGTGGAGGCTGTGCTGGAGACTCTGCCGGTAAGCCGGCTACCGCAGGGGCGGGTTCCGGTAAGGCGCGGCCACCTTAGCCGAAATCAGACGTGGGCGTGCGCGCCGTTTGTGCGTTTCGGGCCCGCCGACAGGCTTCCTGTGCACTCCTAGGCTGGTGTAGGGTCTCAATCGTGCCGGATGACGTCCTGTGGTTCTCTTGCGGGCAGCCTGCGAATGATGCGGGCATGGAGGATGGCTCCAGGTCGACCAGCGCCGCTGTCGAACCGAGCCGGTTTTCGCTGAGCGTCGACACAGGGCAGGTGATCGGTTGCCGCGAGGTGCGCGGCTTTCACAGCGCAGTGTCTGCGGCCAACGACCCGCGGCTCTCGCTGCCTCCCAGGCTGGTGCTCCGAGGCCTGGACGAGCATGCACACGCGTGGGTCGAGGCCTGGGCGGAGGACTGCGAGCGCGTGCGGCGCACCATCTCCATCCGGCGCCTGCTCGACGAACGCGAGATCACCGCGGTCGCGACCCTCGCGTCGTTCGGTTCTGGTGTCGAGACCGAGATCTCGATTGAATCGCTCACGACGGGTCCGGGCGACGGAGTCCCTGCGTTGCTCCGGAGCGGTGTGCACCCGAGAGCGCTGATCGATGCCGCGCTGGGGGCCGCGCTGCATGCAGGCCCCGAGGACGACGCAAGCTGGCTCATCCAGGGGTGAAGGCGTCTCCGGCGTCTCCGCCCGGTCACTCACGGACGCATCCCGAGATCCAAAAGACGCCCGAGGGGGCGCCAATCTCGCAGGAGCGCCTTGCTCGTCTGAACAGCGGTGTTAGGCTCCTCTTCGAGGCCGGGAGGGAGCAAACGCTCCAGGATGGTCCTGCTGCGGAGCACCGTGGCGCCAGGCCCTGATAGACCACGCAGACGATGGTCGGCGAGGTCGACGCACGAACACCCTTGGCATTGCCGGGCGGCTCGATCCGTTCGGCGCAGGGTGCCGGCAAGCCGGAGGAGGGAGAGACTCATGCAGCGTTCCAGTGGCTCTTACGCGGAGGCTGGGCTCGTCTGACCTGCACGAGGTTGCAGCGTAGACCTCCCGCGAGCCGGTGACGGCGCGCCATCCGAAAGGATGCGAGGAGAAGCCTACGACGCGACCAGGGTCGCCCAGAGGCCTCCGGTGAGGCCCGCGCGACGGGTCGGGTGCAAACGAAGCACCCGGCCCGTTTTTCTTTTGTGTCTTCTTTTGCGTTCTCTTTTGCGTTCTCTTTTGCGTTCTTTCTTGCGCATCGCGCCCCGAAGTTGGCCCGTGCACAGGCCGCGGGCTAGGCAAAGGCCCGTGCGCAAGCTGACGCTCCTTCTCGCCGTGCTTCCAGCGCTCGTCGGGTGCGACAAGCTGCTCGGCAGCCCGACCTCCGAGCAGCCAGGTGGGCAGCTCGGCACGTTCCACGTCACCGGAACCCGTGCCTCGAACACATGCGGGGAAGGGGCGCTCGGGGCGACGCCGACCTGGGAATTCAACATCGATCTCGCGCACGAAGAGGGCACGATCTACTGGGGAACCGGTACAGGGTACGCCGCCGGCGTGCTCGCTGCCGACGAGGTGAGTTTCTCGGTCGTCTCTACCTCGGTGGTCGACATGCGGACCGAGGAGACACTCGCGTATCCGCCGTGCTCCATCGAGCGCCGTGACACGGCCACGGGTACGCTCGACGAGGCTGTGGGGGACGAGCCTGTCCCGGGGTTCACGGGGCGCATGACCTACCAGTTCGCGCCCACCGCCGACTCGGAGTGCATCGATCTCGTCGCAGGAGAAGCGCCTCTCTTCGCGACGCTGCCCTGTTCCATGGCGTATGCGCTCGAAGGGGTCCGCATCGCGGGACCCGAGCAGGAGCCCTGACGGTGGTCACGGAAGCCACTCCCATTCACACCCAAGGCGCTGCTGGCGGACGGTACTGCGTCCTGGTGCACGGGGGCGCTGGCAACGTTCCCCTGGAGCGGCGCGCGCTTCACGTGGAAGGCTGTCTGCGGGCGGCGCGGGTCGCGGCCGAGCTTCTGGGGGCCGGTGGGAGCGCCCTCGATGCCGTGGAGCGCGCCGTGCGGGCCCTCGAGGACGATCCGCTCTTCAATGCCGGTACGGGGGCAAGCCTCAACGAGGAGGGGCGGGTCGAGCACGACGCCTCGATCATGGAAGGGCGCACCTTGCGCGCCGGTGGGGTGTGCGCGCTCTCCGGCTTCCGGAACCCCGTCGCGATCGCGCGTGCGGTGCTGGAGGACGGCCGTCATGTGCTCTATGCCGCTGGCGGCGCGGCTCGCTTCGCGCTCGCGCGCGGGTTCACGTCCGTCGACGAGGCTTCCCTCGTGACCGAGGCTGCCAGGGCTGCGTTGCACGTTGCACAGTCGGGTCAGGGTCCTACTGGCTGGGCCGGAGGGACCGTGGGTGCCGTCGCTTTCGATGCGACCGGGCTCCGTGCGGCAGCCACGAGCACGGGCGGTACCCTCAACAAGCGTGTTGGTCGCGTGGGCGACTCTCCCCTCATCGGCGCGGGGACATACGCGGACGACGAGGCTGGCGCGGTCTCCACGACCGGTCACGGCGAGGCGATGATCCGCCTCGGGGTGGCCCGCGCCGTGGCCGAGCACATGCGCGCAGGGGCCTCGCCCGAGGAAGCTGCGCGTGTCGAGATCGCGCGGACCCGGGACCGACTGCAGGCCACGGGCGGGGTGATCGCCCTCGACGCCACGGGCCGCTGGGGGCTGGCGCGCTCGACGGACACCATGTCGTGGGCCGTCGCGGGGGAACGAGGGGAGCTGTCGGGGTACTGAACGCCGTGCGCGGGGAGCGAAGGTCCCTGGCCCTCGGCTCGGCTTTCCAGCGAAGTCACGGGGGTAGCGACCATCGGGAGCGTAGGGGCCGCGAGGCCCCTGAATTGCCGTACGCAGTACCTAGGGGGCGCGCAGGGAGATGAGCAGCCGGTAGTCGAACTGCGCGGCCGAGGTCGTCACGTTCGAGGCGAGGCGGATGGTGTAGGTCCCCGCCGCGAGGTTGTGCGCGAAGCCATCGAACCCTGACGAGCCCATGCCGTCGATCTTCGAGCAGAACCCGCGCCCATCGTTGTCGTTGGACCCGAGCAAGGTCGTCCCTGAAGCATCGTGGAGCGCCAGCGCACTGTCGATGCCGTTGCTCTCGCAGGTCGTCGCGGTGCTCCCTTCGATGGTCTCCGCCCGCACGCTCAGGCCCGCGGTGGGCACGTTGAAAGAGAACCAGTCGACGTCTGCCACGTTCTGGTGCGTTCCAGCGATGCATACCGTCTCTCCCGCCAGGATCGGCGTGGCTAGCGAGGGCGTGTCATTGACCTCGCTCTCGGCGCTGGTGCACGGGATGAACTCCGTCTTCAGACGGTACTGGGGGATCATCGCGTTGTTCCCCGTCTCCTCCACCTGGACGTAGTAGGTCCCGGCGCTGACGTGGGCGGTGAGCAGCGAGCACGACGCGATGCCGCTGGAGCTGTCCGTCCCGATCTGGGACTGGGCACCGTTCCACAGCCTCAAGGTCGTGGTGAACCCGCTCGGACAGTCGTTGGGTACCGTGCCGAACGTCTCGAAGCGCAGCACCCCGTCCGACGGCACCTGGATCCGGTAGATGTCCTTGTCGGCGACGGGGGCGATGCTGCCGCCGAAGAGCACCGTGTGGTCGATGAGGACCGGCTCAGGATCCGAGGCCCGCGTATCAGCGTCGGCGAAGGTGCCATTGGGCTCCACGTCTCCCGGGAAGCAGGTGCTCGGTTGCCCCCCACAGAAGTAGCCTCCTTCGCGCGCGCAGCCGTCATCGCAGCCATCGCCCGCCACGACGTTGCCGTCGTCGCAGCTCTCCTGGCCGACCACGATCCCGTCGCCGCAGATCTCCGCGCACACCGTGGGTGACCCCGAGCAGGTAAACCCTGGCTCGAGGAGATCGCAGCGCGTGCAGCCGTCGCCGCCCGTCGGATCGCCGTCATCGCACAGCTCACCGGCGTCGAGCACCCCGTCTCCGCACCGCGAGGGCGTCGTGCACAGGGCGAGCATCCACGCATCGAGGCTCCCTGTGAAGCCGGCGAAATCATCGGCTGCGATGAGCTGCCACGTCCCCTTGGCCTCGGTGCCGTTCAACAGGACGAGCGACTGCTCGGGCGCGTAGCACCCCGTGAAGGGCGCCACCCCGCCGGTGATTGCCGCAGGGCAACCGCTGTGGAACATGGTGTTCACGTAGTTGTCGCCGTTGCCCCCGTTGTCGTCCGAGAGGTTGAGGGTCAGCCCATCCGGGCTCTGCAGGGACAGGTCGAGATCGGTGTCCCAGGGGTGGGTGAGGGTGGTGCCCACGACTGCCCGGGCGATCTTGCCGAGGCCGCCCACCTCGACGAGGCTCGAGACCGCGACGTGATCGGGGATGGCTCTGGGCAAGTCGCCCGCGGTGTAGACGAGCAGCGTCTGACCCGCATCGCACGGTCCTACCGCCGCAACGCACCCGAGCGCGCAGTCCGGATCGGCACAGTCGGCGAGCCCGTCACCGTCGTTGTCCGCGCCATCGTTGCAGTTGATCTCGGCTGTAGAGGTGCAGGCACTGGGGAGGTCGTCACTGCAGGTATAGGACGCCTCCACCACGCAGCGCGCCGAGCAACCGTCATTGTCGGTAGCATTCCCGTCGTCGCAGACCTCCACGCCCGACCAGAGGTGGCCGTCTCCGCAGCTCGCCGGCGTGCAGTTGTTCAGGCAGGCGTCGCTGCTGTCCAGGTTGCCGTCGTCACAGGTTTCGAGGCCCGTGACCACCCCATCGCCGCAGCCCTCGAGGGTGCACGTGGCGCTGCACCCATCGCCTCCCACGACGTTGCCATCGTCGCATGCCTCGATGAGGAGCTGCACGAACCCGTCCCCGCAGGTCGGGACGATGCACCCGACCAGACAAGCGTCCGTGTTGCTCTGGTTCCCGTCGTCGCACGGCTCGACGCCTGCGTGGACGTGCCCATCGCCGCACGTGTTCGCGGTGCAGTCGTTCAGGCACGCATCCTCGTTGCTCTGGTTCCCGTCATCGCAGGCGTCGGTGCCGTTCACCACCCCATCGCCGCACGCCGCCGGTGCGCACACCAGCCCCGCGCACACGCCGGTCGCGCAGTCTGCGCCGACGAGGCAGCTCTGACCCACGTCGCAGGGGGCGCAGGCGGGGCCACCGCAGTCTACGTCGGTCTCCTGCCCCCCCAGATCATCGTCGGTGCATGTCGAGAGGCACACCGTGCCCGAGCACGCCATGCTCCGGCAGTCCGAGTCCTGCGCGCATCCGTCACCGGGCATGCACCGCGCCGGGCACACCGCGCCGCCGCAGTCGGTGCCGGTCTCCGTCCCGTTGGGCGCCTCGTCGTAGCAGGTGGGGATCCGGCAGGTGTTGCTCTGACAGACGTGGCTCTGACAGTCCGAAGGCGCCCAGCAGTGGCTCAGATCCGCGCACGGCGCACAGTCCGGCCCGCCGCAGTCGACGTCAGTCTCGCTGCCGTTCACCACCCCGTCCACGCACGTCGCCGGGACGCACGCGTTCGCCACGCATACCCCGGTCGCGCAATCGCCATTCACCAGGCATGCGATGCACGCGCCCGCGCCATCACAGAAGCGCCCCCCGCCCTCGGCGCACGGCGTCCCTGGGGGAGCCGCTTCGTTCACCGGCGTGCCGCCGGCGCAGAGGTCCGAGGAGCACGCATCGCCATCGTCGAGCACATCCTGGGTGTCGTCGACGCTGATCAGAGTGCCCTCGCCGTCACACACCGTGCGCCGGCAATCCCCGGCGACCTGCTGGCTGGCAGGTTTGTTCTGCGGAGCGTGGTGAAGTCCGCACGTCCCACCCTCGCAGGTGCGTGTCTGGCACTCCGTGTCCTCGCCCGGACAGGTGTCTGCCGTGGTGCAAGGGACGCCGTCCTGCCCTCCCTGTCCCCCCTGACCTCCGGAGCCCGACGGCATGCCTCCCTGACCGCCCGCGCCCCCATCGCCTGGCGCGAGCGGGCCAGAGGGGGGCTCCGACGCGCAGCCGGTCCCGCAGCCGAGTGCCGCGGCGAGCAGGAGCCGCGACGCAATCCTCCTTGGGAGCGCCGTCGTCTCCGGTCGCGAGGTGCTCGGCATTGCCTCCGCGTCGCTGATCCTCATGGTCCCCCTGCCTGCCTGAGGCCCCCGGAGCATGGGGAGGCCTCACGAAGTCGTTCGCGCGACGTGGTGCCGCCCCCCTGAGAAGGGACCCATGGCATGGCCATCGTGGAACGAAGTCAAGCCTTCGCGGTGCGCGCGACAGGCTTCCTCGCCGCTCCGCACACCCTGTAACCTCGCCCCTTTGGACTGCACTTCCGTCGCGCTCCGCGCTGTACCCGAGGCGGTCCAACCAGTATACGGGACCACATCCGAACACCTGGGGAGGGGCCCATCCAGGAGCATTCGAGAACGGCAAAACCGATGGCAGAGCGGCTCAGCACGGCGGCAGACGACGCAGACGACGCAGACGGCGACGCGACGCGCGACTTGGGAGACAACGGCCGGGCCGAACTTGGCCCGCACCCTTCGCGCGTCCTGCATATCTGGATGGAAAGCACCCTGGCCGGCCTCATGGCGGGCATGCAGCGCATGGTTGGCACCGAGCGCTTCAATGTCTGTCTCCAGAGCGGCGGTCGCGAGGGCACCCGCGAAGACTGGGACCTCATCTGCAGCGCTCCCACGTTCGAGGAGGGCTTCGCCCTGCTGGTCGAGGAAGCACGCAAGGCGAACTGGGGTGACTGGTCCCTCCTCGTGCTCGACAGCGACCGGCAGGAGGCCCGCTTCAGGGTCGTGAACTCGTGGGAGTCCATCTATCAGAGGGCGCTCGGCGTCACCTGGGGATCGAGCTACCTCGCGGGCAAGCTGGCCGGAATCTGCAGCCGCCTCTTCGGGATGAGCTGCTGGGCCGAGCAGACCGCCTACCAGGTGGCCGGCGACCCCTGGGACGAGTTCTTCGTGCGCCCCTCGGACGGCACCGTCGAGCGCGAGGTCGAGGACCTGGTCCGCATGGATGCTGCCACGCGCGCCGACCTCGCGGTGGCGCTGGAGAAGCTCCGCCACGAAGTCAGTGAGCGCCGCCAGACCGAGCACGACCTCCGCGAGAAGCTCGAAGTGATCCGCCGCCAGGACGAGGCCATCCAGGCCCTCTCCACCCCCGTCCTCCAGGTCTGGGACGGTGTCCTCGCGCTGCCCCTCATCGGTACCATCGACGGTCGCCGCGCGGCATCGCTCACCGAGCGCCTCCTCGGCGAGATCGTTCGCACTGGCTCCCGCTTCGCGCTGCTCGACCTCACCGGCGTCGAGATCGTCGACACCTCCACCGCCGACCACCTCCTCCGCGTCGTCGGGGCCGTTCAACTCCTCGGTGCCCAGGCGATCATCACCGGCATCAACCCTGCCGTCGCGCAGACGCTGACCTCGCTTGGTGTCGACCTCTCGACCTTCACCACCCAGCAGAACTTGCAGGAGGGCCTCCGGTACTGCATTCAGGAGGCCGCCCCTGCCCGCGCTGCACGGACTCCACCGCGCCGGCACGGCCGCTGAGATCGCATGGAAACCCCGCTCGGACCGCTCGAAGCCCGCCTCACCCGCTACACCAACCCCACCGGCGACGAGCTGCTGAGCGGTTTCCTCGACCATGTGGCCGAGAGCCAGCTCGAGCTCTACCCCGCCCAGGAAGAGGCCATCCTGGAACTCTTCGCCGGCAAGAACGTCATCCTCAACACCCCGACCGGCTCCGGCAAGTCGCTCGTCGCGACCGCCCTCCATTACAAGGCCCTCTCCGAGAACCGTCGCTCGTTCTACACCTGCCCCATCAAGGCGCTGGTCAGCGAGAAGTTCTTCGCCCTCTGCAAGGACTTCGGCGCCCGCAACGTCGGCATGATGACCGGTGACGCCACGGTCAACCGCGACGCACCCATCATCTGCTGCACCGCGGAGATCCTCGCCAACATGGCCCTCCGCGAGGGTGAGAAGGCCCCAGTGGACTACGTCATCATGGACGAGTTCCACTACTACTCGGACCGCGAGCGCGGCGTCGCCTGGCAGATCCCCCTGCTCACCCTGCCACGGGCCACCTTCCTCTTGATGAGCGCGACCCTCGGCAACGTGGACTTCTTCCAGGAGAAGCTCACCGCCTTGAGCGGGCGCGAGACGGCCATCGTCCGCTCCACCGTCCGCCCCGTCCCCCTCGACTACGAGTACCGCGAGACCCCGCTCCACGAGACCGTCGCGCACTTCCTCAAGAACGGCCGCGCGCCGGTCTACATCGTCAACTTCACCCAGCGTGCCGCCGCCGAGGAAGCGCAGAACCTGATGAGCCAGGACTTCTGCACCAAGGAAGAGAAGCGCGCCATCGGTGCAGCGCTGGTCGGCATGAAGTTCGCGAGCCCCTATGGCCGCGAGGTGCAGCGCTTCCTCCGCCACGGCATCGGCCTCCACCACGCAGGCCTCCTCCCCCGCTACCGCCTGCTCGTCGAGAAGCTCGCGCAGCAGGGCTTGCTCAAGATCATCAGCGGCACCGACACCCTGGGCGTCGGGGTCAACATCCCGCTCCGCACCGTCCTCTTCACCCGCCTCTGCAAGTTCGACGGGGAGAAGACCGCCATCCTCAGCGTCCGCGACTTCCAGCAGATCTCCGGCCGGGCCGGCCGCAAGGGCTTCGACACCCAGGGCAGCGTGGCCGCCCAGGCGCCCGAGCACGTGATCGAGAACCTCCGCCTCGAAGCCAAGGCAGGCAGCGATCCCGCCAAGCGCCGCAAGATCGTGCGCCGCAAGCCCCCGGAGCGCGGCTACGTCCACTGGGATCGCCAGACCTTCGAGCGCCTCATCGCCTCCCAGCCCGAGCCCCTCGTCTCGCGCTTCCAGGTCTCCCACGGCATGCTTCTCAACGTGCTGGGCCGCAAGGAAGGCGGCTGCCAGGCCATGAAGGACCTGGTGCGGTCCTCGCACGAGCGCCCCGCCGTCCGTCGCCAGATCGGCAAGACCGCCATGCAGCTCCTCCGCTCCCTCTGGGAGGCGGGCATCGTGGAGTTCGTCCCCCGCTGGGAGTCGCGCCTCAAGAAGCTTGAGGTCAGCTCCGGCCTCCAGGAGGAGTTCTCCCTCCACCAGGCCCTCTCGCTCTACGTCCTCGAGACCGTCGACAAGCTCGACCGGGAGCTCGGCACCTATCCCCTCGACGTCCTCACCCTCGTCGAGTCCACCCTGGAGAATCCGGACGCCATCCTCCAGCGCCAGCTCGACAAGGTGAAGCAGCTCCGCCTCGCCGAGCTGAAGGCCGAAGGCGTCGAGTACGAGCAGCGCATCGAGGCCCTCGACAAGCTCGAGTACCCCAAGCCCAACCGCGAGTTCATCTACCTCACCTTCGACGACTTCGCGAAGCGCCACCCCTGGGTCGGGCAGGAGAACATCCGCCCGAAGGGCATCGCCCGGGAGATGTACGAGCAGTACATGTCTTTCGCCGACTTCATCAAGGAGTACGGCCTGGAGCGCGTCGAGGGCCTCCTCCTCCGCTACCTCTCCGACGTCTACAAGAACCTCGTCCAGACCGTCCCCGACTACGCCAAGAACGAGGACGTCGACGAGATGATCGCCTACTTCCGCGCCCTCGTGCGCGGCGTCGACTCCAGCCTCCTCGACGAGTGGGAGCGCCTCCGCGCCGGCGGTGCCCCCCGCGTCATCGAGGCCGCCCGCGGCGTCACCGAGCCGGAGGTCTTCGACATCACCCGCGACGAGCGCGCCTTCACCGTGCTCCTCAGGAACGCGCTCTTCTTCTTCCTGCGCGCCCTGGCCGCGCGCGACTACGAGGTCGCCGCCGAGATGGTCGAGGGCGAGGGAGACCCCTGGACCGCCGAGCGCCTCGAAGCCGCCCTCGCGCCCTACTTCGCCGAGCACACGGCCATCCGCACCGACCCCGTCGCCCGCCGCCCCCAGAACACCCTCGTCGAGCCCACCGAGGACGGCGCCGTCTGGAACGTCAAGCAGATCCTCGTCGATCCGGAAGACGATCAGGACTGGATGCTCGACTGCCTCGTCGACCTGGGCCGCTCTCGCGACGCCGGTCGCCCCGTCATCACCCTCCGCCAGATCAAGAGCTGATGGCCGCGCCCACGCCCCGCGAGCGCCTCGGCGACCTCTTCGCCAAGGTGGATGCCTTCTTCGATCGCGCCGCCCACCACCACGGCGCGCTCATGACCTGCCACAGCGGCTGCAACGACTGCTGCCACCGCCGGTTCACCGTCACCTCCCTGGAGGCTGCAGCCCTCGCCGACGCTGTCAGCGCCCTCGACCCTGCTGCGCGTGCCGAGCTCTCCGCGCGGGCGAGGGGAGGGGATCCAGGCGTCTGTCCCGTCCTCGACGCCAGTGGCCGCTGCGCCGTCTATGCGGCTCGCCCCCTCATCTGCCGCACGCATGGCCTGCCCATCCGCTTCAGCAGCGCCATCTCGGGCAGCGCCCCCGGACCCTCCGAGGCGCCGCGCCAGCTCCCGGTGCTCGACGCCTGCCCCCGAAACTTCACCGGACAGCCCCTGGACACCCTCGCCCCCGGCACCATCCTCGACCAGACGACCCTCTCCACCATCCTCGGCGCCCTCGACGCCGCCCATGCCGACGCCGAAGGCCGCCCCCGCGGCGAGCGCATCGCCATCACCGACGTGCTCACCGCCACGCATCCCGTACGCTCGGGAGCGCAGGGGCCCGCGGGCCCCTGATCCAGGCTACGCAGCCCTACTTCGTCCCGGGTTCCACCCCGGTCACCGCGTCCTGGGCCTTGGTGCCCACCACGTAAAGCGCCACCACGATCAGCCCGAACGCCACGATGCCGGACAGGTTGCTCGACGCGATCTCTCCGATCTTCGCCCCGAGATCGAACTGCCGCTCCATCCCGAACCCGGCCACCGTCGCCGCCACGAGCCCGGCGATCGCGCCACCTGCGATGTACCCCGACGACAGCAGCGTCCCCGGGCTGAACTCCTCCTCGGCGGCGCCAGCGTTCCCTCCGCGGTCGCGCCGCCGCTTCCAGTCCACCAGCCATCGCACGAGGCCTCCCACGAAGATCGGCACTGACGTCGACAGCGGCAGATACACCCCCACCGCGAACGGCAGCGACGCCACACCGCACAGCTCCATCGTCACGGCCAGCATCACCCCGATCAGCACCAGGCTCCACGGCAGCTTCCGCGTCAGGATGCCGTCGATGATCAGCGCGAACAGGCTCGCCTTCGGCGCATCCAGCTTCTGCACCTCCCGGAGCTTGTAGAGCGCCTGATCCCCCGACACGAGGTAGCGCCCCTTCTCCAGCCCGCCGCCGGCAGCCACCTCCATCACCTGGTACGTCTGCCGATCCGGCCCGAGCTGAGATCCCTTGGCCTCGGCGCCTGCGGGCACCGGCCGCGGTGACTCCAGCTTCTCCGGCACCAGCGGTGCGCGCCCCCCGATCCCCGGATCCACGAGGAACGCGATCTTCCCCGCCTCGTCCACCAGGTACTTCCCCTGGGGCACCGCGCCCCCCGAATCGGCCATGTACCCCACCCGGTACTGCTGCCCGTTCGGCGCCGACATCGTCTCCGCCGTGATCGCCGCAGGTGGGAGCGGCGCGTCGTACCCCTCGGCCACCACCGTGGTGTAGGCCTTGTTCAGGAACAGGAGCGTCCAGCCGATGAACAGCGCGCTCGTCGCCACCCCCACGAGGAGAGCGATCTGCTGACGCCGCGGCGTCGCGCCCACGAGGAAGCCGGTCTTCAGATCCTGGCTCGTCGTCCCCCCGTTCGACGCTGCCACGCACACGATTGCCGCCGTCGTCAGCGCCGCTGCCCGGTGTTCGACGCCGACCCAGCCCATCGCCAGGAACAGCAGGCACGTGATCAGCAGCGTCGCCACCGTCATCCCGGAGATCGGGTTCGACGAAGAGCCGATCTCCCCCGTGATGCGCGACGACACCGTGACGAAGAAGAACCCGAACAGCATGATCAGGATCGCCGGCACCAGCGGGATCTCCAGCATCGGCGCGAGCCAGATCATCACGAGCAGCGCCAGCGAGCCGTAGATCACCACGCTGAACGGCAGGTCCCGCGCCGTCCGCGGCACCGCCGCCGCGCTCGCCTTGCCCCCCATGCGGAAGTTGCGCACGCCGCTCCGGAAGGCCTTCCAGATGGTCGGCATGGCCCGCCCCAGGCTCACGAATCCGCCCGTCGCCACGGCCCCCGCGCCGATGTACAGCACGTAGCGCGACCGGATCTCGTTCGGGGCCATCTCCCGGATCAGCGTGGTAGCCGGGAAGATCGGCGTTTCGAGCCCCTCCCCGAAGAAGGCGATCAGTGGGATCAGGATCAGGTACGCGAGCACGCCGCCGGCCATCATGACCGAGGCGGTGCGCGGCCCGATGATGTAGCCGACGCCGAGCATCTCCGGGGTCAGCTCTCCACCGAAGCTCGCGCCCCGGAAGCTCGAAAAGCGGTGATCCGGGTTCATCTGGAAGAGCTTCGCGGGGTCACCGAGGAGCTTGTAGAGGAACCCGATCCCGAAGCCGCCGAGCACCGTCTTCGCGTTCGTGCCGCCGGTCTCGCCGACGATGAGCACGTCGGCGCAGGCGGTGCCCTCGGGGTAGGTGAGGTTCTTGTGCTCCTCGACGATGAGCCCGTGCCGCAGGGGGATCATCATCAGCACGCCGAGGAGGCCGCCGAGCAAGGCGACGGCGACGACCTTCAGGCCCTCCATCTCGTAGCCCATCAGCAGGAACGCGGGCATCGTGAAGGCGATCCCCGCGGCCAGCGACTCGCCGGCAGATCCCGTGGTCTGGACGATGTTGTTCTCGAGGATGGTGGCGCGCCCGAAGGCGCGGAAGATGGTGATGGAGAGGACCGCGATGGGGATGGATGCGGAGACGGTGAGCCCCACCTTGAGCGCGAGGTACACCGACGAGGCCGCGAAGATGACTCCCAGGACGGCGCCGAGGATGACGGCCCGAAGGGTGAGCTCGCGGGGGTTCTGGGACGCCGGGATGTAGGGTTGGTGCTCGGCGTGCGAAGGGGGGGCCTCCGAGACCTCGGCGCGATCGAGGATCTCGGGGGAAGCCGTCTCGGGAGCTGCGGACATGGTCGCGCAGCCTAGGACACTTCGGGGGGGCTTCCCACCGGCTCCCGACGGGAGGCGTGGTGGTCCTGGAAAGGCGCCTCGGGGTAGGGGGCGTCGACGCCAGGGAGCGCCTCGGGAGGACCACTTGCGCAGCGAGAGCGTCGAATTGCGCAAGCGGTTTCTCGATCCGCGCGAGTGAAGGGGGGCCGGGTGGAGGGAACGCAGGGGCCTTCCGGAGCGTCACTGCGGCGCGGGGGCGCGCAGTCACCGGATACGCGCGACGGGAGTGAACGTCACCCGGAAGCAGGAGGCCGGCACGGGGGGTGCATCGGCATGGTCGCGCGCTGCGGGGGGACCGTTGAACGACGGTAGGGGGTGCGCCGCGCTGACACGAGGAGGATGAAATGAAGTCCGTAGCTTCGCCCTTGCGCATAGGTGTGTTCTTGCTGGCCGGTCTCCTTGTCGCGTCGCTCGGGGGGGGATGCTCTCCGGAGGATTTGCCTCCTGAGCCTCCCGTGGAAGAGCCGCCCCTGCCCCTGGTTCGCACCGAGGTGGACGTCCAGCGTTACGAGCTGAGCGGCGCGTACGACTGGGAGCGGGGACGCCTCTTGGCGACGGTGCGCATCACCCTCTCCCCGCTCACCGATGGAGCGAACGAGATCGCGCTCGACAGTGCGGTCTCCCAGGTGAACGCCGTGCGGATCGCAGGTGGCGGCGCGCTGCCCTTCGTGGAGGAGGGAGCGCAGGCGCAGCTCGTCGTGGACCTCTCCACGGTGCCCGGGTTCGCCAGGGGTACGGAGGTCACTCTGGAGATCGACTACGAAGCCGCGCCGGGCGATTCCCTCATCGCAGTCAGCGACAGGAAGGGGGATCCACTGCCATCGCGCGTCGTCTTCACGTCGTCGGAGCCGCTCGGCGCGGAGCGCTGGATGCCTTGCCACAACGAGCCTTTCGACCGCGCCTACTTCTCCATCGACATGCACGTGGAAGAGGGCGAGATGCTGATCTCGAACGGCGCTCTGGTCACCGATGAGGCGGGGGAGGGGAGTCGCCGCATGGCGTACGAGACCGCGTACACGCTGCCCACCTACCTGATGGCGTTCGCCGTTGGCGCCTTCGAGGTGGAGAGCACGATGCATGGAGACCTTCCGGTCTCCATCTGGCACCGCCCGGGGCTCGAAGGGTCGTACGACGCGGCGCTCGCGGAGGTCGTCGGGATCATGGAGCGCTTCGAGGCGCTGCTCGGGCCGTACCCGTTCGAGAAGTACGCGATGGTGCACCTGCCGGCGCTACCCACGAGCGGCATGGAGAACGCGAGCATCAGCTTCCAGCTGGAAGGTGTCGGTGCGGAACCCCTGGGAGGGGATCTCCTGCTGACGGCCCACGAACTCGCGCACCAGTGGTTCGGCGACTTGGTGACGGTCGAGCGCTGGGACGACCTGTGGATCAAGGAGGGCATGGCCACGCTCCTGGCGCCGGAAGGAGTCCGCGGCCACATGGACGGCGCGGGTCCTCTGACGCTGAATGGCAACGATACCTGGGCCGATGCGGGGTACGCGATTCACGATACATCCCGCGCTCCCGAGGACAATTACAACTCGGGACCCTACGAGCGCGCCGCCTGGCTCCTCACGCAGATGAGGACCCTCCTCGGCGAGGACGCCTTCTGGAGCACGCTGCGCGGTGTCCTCACCGAGCACCGCGAGGGAGCCATCGGTACGGAGGCGTTCCTCCAGGCCTTCGAGGAGGGCCTCGGTCCGGAGGCGAGCGCGCGCGTGCGGCAAGCGATCGATGCCGTGGGCGTCCCGACCCTGGAGATGCGGCCCTCGGCATCGGGCGGCTTCACGTTGACCCTGCACGATCCCGATGGTGCACTGGTCGCGCCCTTCGAGCTGGCCTGGGTCGCGGAGGATGGCGCCATGCGCACGGACACGCTCGCCAAGGAGGTGCCTTTCGAGGTGACGCCGCCTCAGAACGGCGACTTCCTGATCCTGGACCCACGCGACAGCCATCCCCTCTGGGACCTGTTCCTGGCAGACGACGTCTCCTGGGAGGTCTACCAGGGCACCCTGCTCCCCTTCCTTGTCCCCACCACGCCGGCGGCGCGCGCGCGCTTTCTCGATGGGGCCGCGCCCCACCAAGAGGAGGCGCTCTACACGGTGCTGCCGACCATCCCGCCGCAGGACGTCCAGGCGTTCGTCGAGGACCTCCCAGCGGAGTGGACGCGCGCGCTCGCGACGAGAGCTCTCTGCGGCATCGCCACCGATCCGAACCTCGACCCCGCAACGGCGGCAGCCTGGGCGAGCGTGGCGGAGGCGATGGTCCTGGTGCCACCAGCGCCCGTCGCCGCGGATCTGTTCCAGAACGGTGGTCATGCGCGGTGCTCCATGATCGATCCTGAAGCTACCTTCGCCGCCGACTGGGAGATGCTCGAGACCGGGCTACCTGATGGCGAAATTCCCTACATGCGTCTTGTGTTCCTGTCGGCATTCCGAACCCCGGCCCCGGTCGAGTTGGGCACCTGGAGCAATGTCGCGCGGCACGCCAGCTCGATGCGCACGCGCTGGGTCGCCGCCCGGCAGCTCAGGACCCGTGTCCCCTCGCTCGATCCCGCCGAGGTGCCCGACTGGCGGGCGTTCTTTACCGCGCTGCTCGTAGAGACCGACGACACCTCCGTCCTCAACGAAGCTATCCGGGGCGTGGCGGGTACGATGGCCCCCACCTCGGCCGAGAACGCCGAGGCCCTCGCCGGTCTCGGGAGCGTGCTTCGTTCCCCGTGGACGCGCCTTGTCCACTGGCGCGCCGTCTGCACGGCCCACACCCTCGTCCAGGGCGACAGCGCAGCCTGGAGCACGTTCACGGAGAGCCTCGCCGGCGTCTCCCTCCACCCTGCCGCCGCTGAGTTCCTGGAGGACCCTTCCCTCTGCCCGTGAGCCTTCCCGCCGCAGCGCGGCTACCCCGTCGGCCCCTGCCGCGGCCGTGGCTACCCCGCAGCTCCCGCCGCGCGCAGGTGCCCCAGCAGCGTTCGGATCACCCCCCGCGCGAGCTCCGGAGACTCGTCGAGGAGCCCCTCGAACTCCGCCCGGGGGATCCGCAGCACCTTCCCCTCGGTCTCCGCGGTCACCGTCGCCGCGCGGGGAGCCCCGTCGAGCAGCGCCACCTCCCCGAACACCGAGCCCCGGTGCAGCTCCCGCACCGCCACCCCGGCGCGCATCACCTTGAAGTCACCCTCCACCACCACGAACAGCGCGTCGCCCGGATCTCCCTCCCGCACCACCTCCTCGCCGGGCTCGTACTCCAGCGCCTCGGCGATCTCCGCGACCGGGTACAGCTCCTCACCGCTCAGCCCTTTGAAGAGCGAGGAGTCCACCAGCACCACCACCTTCTCCAGCACCGTCGCCATCGGGTGCGACGAGGGTAGCGCGCCCGTGTCGAAGTTCCGGCACTTCTCGAGCCACCCATCGAGCGGCGGCGGCTTTCCGCTCGTGGGCAGCGGCGTCCCCCAGTCGATCTCCAGGAGCGCCACGGCGCGCGCCGCGATCGAGCGGGGCAAGATGTTCTCCAGCAACTCAAGCCCGTGCCCCCGCTCCCGCACCCCCTCGGCCAGCGCCGCCCGCGCCCGGGTGATGAGATCGCGATCCCCCATCACCGCCGCCAGATCGAGGAGCCTGGCCGACGTCTCCTCGATGCGGAACCGCATCTCCCGGCGCAGGAGGCCCCGCGTCTCCACCCGCAGCCCGTCCGGGGCCGATTCCCGCTGCGGCTTGAGCCTCCCGTAGAGCGTCGTCGGGTACAGCAGCAGCAAGGACTCGGCGTACTCCAGCGTCATCTCCATGGCCTGGAGCACCAGCTCCGGATCCACCGCCTCACCCGTCCGGCGCGCCACCGTGGCCAGCGCCCGCGCCACGGCGTTGCGCGCCCGGTAGCCGAGCTCCGCGTACCGCACCAGCACCTCTGCGCACGCCTCCGGCCCGAGCCGCGCCAGCACCCGCGCCGCCCGCACCGAGCCCGTCAACGCTGGCCCGCTGGCCACGGACGTCGCCATGGCCGCCCCCTGCCCGCGCGTGGTGGGCAGCGCTGCGATGAGATCGCCCACCGCCGCCGGCCCTGCGAGCGCGAGCGCCTCCGTCACCGCGCGCACCTCGGAGCCGGTGGTCAGCCGCCCGAGCAGCGCCGCCACCGCGCCACGCGCCTCGATCAGCACCGCCGCCCGCGCTGCCGCCGCGAACACCGCCCGATCCGACGATCCCAGCGAGAGCAGCACCTCCCGGTGCGCCTGCCTCGCCCTCAGCTCCCCGATGGCCCACAGCGCAGGCGCCCGCCGTGGCGACCCAGGCACCAGCGCCTCCTGCTGCAGGTACGCCACCACCGCCTCCATGCCCCGCGGCGGCTCGACCCACGTCCCACCCGCGCCGCCTCGCGCCGAGAGAGGAGCCGAGCCGTGGGATGGCGGAGGCACGCTCAGCCGCACCCCGCGTCCCTTTGGCGAGGCTTCCACGGCGGCGAGCCCCACCAGCGCCTCTCCCCACAGCGCCGCCGCCTTCGGCGTGTTCCCGGCCCGCCCCCGCGCGAACGCCTGCCCCAGCCGCGCCACGTCCACGCCGCCTCCCAGGCTCCGCGCGCCGGAGAGCAGGCTCTGCTCGATGTCGTCCTCCGGATCGGGATCTGCCAGCGCGAGCAGCCGCGGCCCCTCTCCGGGCCTCCCGACCCGCAGCGCTGCCGCCACCGCAGCCCGCCGGATCTCGGCCTGGGGAGCCCGCAGCGCGTGCGCCACCTCGTCGAGCGAGAAGAACCGGTCGTCGAGCACCGCGAGGAGCCGCGCCGAGCCCTCCACGTCGCGGCGACCCACCCGCCGGTGCAGCGTCTGCGACAGCTCCCGCCCCAGCGCCCGCGCCGCCTGTGGCGACAGCTCCTCCTCGAGCTGCCCCTCCCCCAGCGCCCGCGCCAGCGCCCGGGTGTAGGCCCGCCGCGCGCGGGCGACGGCCACCATTCCCACCGCGCCCGTCAGCGCCAGGAGCGCTCCGAGCTGCAGCGACGACGGCCCTGCGGCCCCGAACGCCGCGAGCAGCAGCCCCGCCAGGGCTCCCCCGAGGGGGTTGGCCAGCCCCTTCGCCAGGATCTTCGCCCGCACCCGCGCCGCGGGGGGGGCTGGCGTGAGCAGCAGATCCTCGACCGGCGCCGAGATCGCGTAGCGGAACGTGTTCTCCGACAGACGCGCCACCGCCGCCGACGCCACGCCAGGCGCGAGCCCCACCGCCGCCCCCAGGGCCACCAGCGTCGCGAACAGCGCCTGCAGGGACACCCGCACCCCGAACCTCGCCGTGAACCGGCTCGACCCGAAGAGCTGCGCGAGCAGGATGAACAGGTTCGCCGCGGCCCCGAACGTCCCCAGGAACGCCGCCATCTCCTCGCGGCCGTAGCGCGCCTTCAGCGCCGCCTTCAGGGCGTAGTCCACCAGGTTGGCCGCCATCGCCCCGAGCAGCACCCCAGCCAGCACCACCCCCACCACGGGCGCCTCGATCAGATCGCGCCGCGCGTCTGCGAGCGCCTGGAGCAGCTTCCCGGGCGGCTCGATGGGCTCCTGCCGCGCGGGCGCGCGCTCCGCCAGCACCGACGGCAGCGGCGCTGCCAGCACCGCGAGCACCCCGCCCGCGTAGAGCACCCCTGCCGTCCCGAGCAGGCCCGCCAGCGTCGGCACCGCCGCGCTCGCCACGATGACGCCCACCGTCGCTGCCGCGGCCACGAGCGGCAGGAGCCGGCGCGCCTGCCGTGCCTCCAGCGTTCCCAGCACTGCCCGGAAGGTGATCAGCGGCAGGAGCGGTGGCAGCACGAGCAGGCTCACGCAGATCGCGTAGAGCAGCGCCCCTGTCGCCCGCTGGCTCAGCAGCGCGGCCACGCCTATCGACGTCGCCGTCACCAGCAGGAGCGCCCCGTCGAGCCGTGGCCCCTCGTAGCGGCGGAGCAGCGCCGCGTAACCCAGCGCCGCCGCGAACCGCACGCCGGACGTCACCACGTAGAAGCGCGAGATCTGCCCCAGATCGAAGGCCGACACGAAGAGCGTGTCCGCCGCGATCCCCGCGAGCGACATCGCCCCCACGCCGAGGAAGGCCACCCCTGCGGCGGGCAGGACGATGGGACCGTCTCCCCTCCGGAGATCGATGAGGGCGCGCAGGCGGGACAAGCGCCCCTCTTTACCACCAAAACGAAAACGGCGGCCCCGGAGGACCGCCGTCGTCGCGTTCAGGGTGCGCCGCTTGGCGTCGCCCCGTTCATCCGCGTGGGAGGCTCAGCCGCCCGCGCCCACCGAGCCGCCGACGCTTGCGCTCGCCTTGACGTTGACGTCGATCGACGCCGACGCGCTGACCGAGGCCTCGGCCGCGACCGCGATGCAGGCGATGGCTTTCCCGCCGGCCTTGAGCGCCACGTCCTTCATCTCCGCAGCGCCCTTGGCGACGCCAGCCACGGATGCGGCCAGCTTCTTGCCGGTGCCGAGCTGGATCTTCAGGATCGCGGGGAGCGTGGTCTGCAGCGCCGCGACGAGCTTCTGGGCATCGGCGCTCGCCTTGCCCTTGGCCACGATGCGCACGTTCGGCGCGTCGCAGGTGAACTCCGCCGCGCCCTTCGCGGTGCACTGCAGCTGGCAGTCGATGCTGACGTTCGGGGGCTCGAAGTCACCCGTGCACTTCGGCTCCTTGATCTCCGCCGAGCAGCCGCCGGAGCAGGTGCCCTCGCACTTCGCGCCCGCCTTGAGCTCGCAGGAGCCCGAGCACTTGCCGTCGCAGGTGCCGGTGCAGGAGCCCGAGGCGCTCGCGTCGCACTTGCCCTCGCACTTGCCCGCGCAGGTGCCCTTCGAGTTCTTGCCGTCGCACTTGCCGTCGCACTTGCCGCCGCAGGTGCCGCTGAAGCCGGCGTCGCACTTGCCCTCGCAGCTCGCCTTGCAGGTGCCGGTGCACGACCCGCCCGCCTCGACGGCGCAGGAGCCCTTGCACTCCGCGTCGCACTTGCCGGCGATCTCGCCGCCCTTGCAGCTCGCCTCGAGCTTGCCGCCCGTCACCGGCGAGCCGCAGTCGCCGAGGCACTTCGTCATGAAGTCGATCGGCACGTAGCACTTCGGGGGATCCACCTCGACGGCGAGCTGCGCCTCGGCGTTCGCCTTGAGCATCGCGCTCACCTTGGCGCTCACCGCGGTGCACACCTTCTCGGCGCCCTTGCCGCCGCCGGCCTCGGCCTTCAGCTCTTCCTCGCCCATGCCGAGGTCCTTGCCGAGCTGGCCGCACGACGCGATCAGGCTGGCCTCCATCTCGGTGATGACCTTGTCGAGCGAGAACGCTGCCTCGAGGAAGCCCTTGACCTTGCCCTCGACCTCGGCGCCGCCCTGGAACTTGAGATCGGCGAAGCTGCCGCTCTCCATCTCGGGACAGCCACCGGCGGCGGCGGCCACGTCGCCCAGGGGCCCCGGCAGCGCGGGCAGCGAACCACAGTTCACGAGCATGGGCGATGCCAGGCCGACCATGACGACGGGAGTGGCCACCAACTTCCAACGATTGACGCTCATCTGCCTAAACCCTCCGGCGCCCGATGGGCACCCCACACAAGCGAATCCAGCCAAGAACCCTGTCGCGTGCCCAGAGCGTGAGGAATGCGGCATCACGGCGCCCATTTCCCCCAGCGCTCACCCCGAGCGGCTCTCGCACTGCGTCAGGTCCCAGCGCTCGGCCGTATGCCCCAAGTGCAGCAGGCTGTAAAGGAGCAACGCGCACTGCGTGCGCGGTGACGGGCGCATCACCTCATTCGTCACCGTCGGCCACCGCGTGCGCGCTGACCCCCGGAGCCCTTCCCGGTGGAGGGACCCCCGTCGCGCGACGGCGTGGACGCTGCATCCTCGCTGGCCGCCGTCGTGCTCGGGACCTCGGCGCGCGCAGCCCGCGCCGGCGCTTTCGCCGCAGTGGTCCCTCTGCCCGCATTGCCGCCCCCTGCGCCGTCGTCCTCGAAAAAAGGCAGCGCGAGCTGCGCGAGCGGTCTCGCCCCCACCGTCGGACCGCCCTGCTGCTCGAAGAGCGCCTGCTCCCTGGCCAGGTCGGCCTCGATGAGATCCATGTTGTCGTGCGCGAATGCCAGCGCGTCGAGGAGCCGCGCCGCCCCCAGGTTCGGGTAGCGCTTCAGCAGCGTCTCCACCGAGGCCCCGCCGCGGTGCCATGCCCAGAGCCTGCGCACGGGCACCCGCGAGCCGGCAACGTGCGGACTGCCGGCGAGCACCTGGTTGTCGCAGCGGACATGCGGGTGAGGAACGCGCACACGGGGGAGCGGAGGGACCGCCATCGCCGCGTAGCCTAGTCACCCTTCCGCCCACCCGTCCAGCGCCCGCCAGCGCCTCGCCTCCCGATTCCGCCGCCAAGTGGAGCCAGAGCCCCTCGTGTGGTACCGCCATCCGTGAGGGCGCAAAGCATGACGAAAGAAATGGATATCGGCGTCGCCGGGCTCGGGGTCATGGGCCGCAACCTGGCACTGAACATCGCGGACAAGGGCTTCTCCCTGGCCGTCTACAACCGGCACCCCGACCCCGTGAAGGAGTTCGCGGCGGCGGCCGGCGACAAGCCCGTCGCAGCCTGCAAGACCGTCGAGGAGTTCACCCGCGCGCTCAAGCGCCCGCGGCGCATCCTGATGCTGGTCAAGGCCGGCGTCGGCGTCGAGAACACCATCGCCGCGCTCAAGCCCCACCTGGAGAAGGGCGACATCCTCGTCGACGCCGGCAACGAGCACTTCTCCGTCACCGAGCGCCGCGAGCGCGAGCTCAGCGAGGCGGGCATTCGCTACTTCGGCATGGGCGTCTCCGGCGGCGAGTCCGGGGCTCGGCACGGCCCCTCCATGATGCCCGGCGGCGAGCGCGCCGCTTACGAGGAGCTGGCTCCGATCCTCACCAAGATCGCCGCCCAGCACCCCGACGGCCCCTGCGTCGCCTACATGGGCCCTGGCGGCGCCGGCCACTACGTGAAGATGATCCACAACGGCATCGAGTACGGCGACATGCAGCTCATCGCCGAAGCCTACGACGTGCTCAAGAACATCGGCGGCCTGTCGAACGAGGAACTCGCCGAGACCTTCTCCACCTGGAACCAGGGCGAGCTCGAGTCGTACCTCGTCCAGATCACTGCCCACATCTTCACCGTCAAGGATCCCGAGGGCCAAGGCCAGCTCCTCGACGCCATCCTCGACGCCTCCTCCATGAAGGGCACCGGCACCTGGACCGTGCAGGACGCGGCGACCCTCACCGCGGCCATCCCCACCGTCGCCAGCGCCGTCGACGCCCGCGTCCTCTCCTCCGACAAGCAGGGCCGCGTCCGCATCTCCAAGGTCCTCCCTGGTCCTGATCCCGCGAAGGCAGCCGCGGTCGCGCAGGCCCGCGGCATCGACCGCAAGGCGCTCGTAGCCGCCGTGCGCGACGCCCTCTATGCCTCCAAGCTCTGCAGCTACGCGCAGGGGATGAACCTCCTCCGCCTCGCGTCCATCGAGCGCAAGTGGGACCTCGACCTCCCCGAGATCGCGCGCATCTGGCAGGACGGTTGCATCATCCGCGCCCGCCTCCTGAGCCGCATCAAGGCCGCCTTCGCGAGCGACCCCCAGCTCCCGAACCTCCTGCTCGACCCCTCCCTCGTCGAGGACCTCAGGGGCCGCCAGGAGGGCTGGCGCAAGGTCGTCTCCCTCGCTGCCGAGGCGGGGCTTCCCACCCTCGCCACCAGCGCCTCGCTCTCGTACTACGACACCATCCGCCGCGAGCGCCTCCCCGCGAACCTGATCCAGGCCCAGCGCGACTTCTTCGGCGCCCACACCTACAAGCGCCTCGATCGCGACGGCGACCTCCACACCGAATGGAGCGCGGGCTCGTGAGCGAGGGCAAGGAGAAGAAGCCCGCCGAGGGCCAGGGGGAGGCTCCGACCGAGGCCAACCCCTTGCGCGAGGGCATGCCCGAGGAGCGCACCGCAGCCCCCGCCGCGCTCGTCATCTTCGGCGCTTCCGGCGACCTCACCCGACGGAAGCTCCTCCCGGCGGTCTACAACCTCGCCCTGAGCCGCCTCCTCCCTGGTGGCTTCGCCGTGGTCGGCGTCGCGCGCCGCCCGAAGCCCGACTTCGCGGACGACATGCGCGAGGCCGTGAACAAGTTCTCCCGTCGCCGCCCCATCGACGACGCGGCCTGGGGAGAGCTCGAGCGTGGCATCTCCTACGTGCAGGGCAACTTCGACGAACCGGAGACCTACAAGGCCCTCGGCGCCGAGCTGGAACGGCTCGACAAGGAGCGCGGCACCGGCAAGAGCCGCGTCTTCTACCTCGCCGTCTCCCCCGACCAGGTGCCAGGCATCGTGCGCGGCCTGCGCGAGGCGAACCTCGTCACCCCGGCGGGCGCAGGTCGCAACGGCGACCACTTCGAGCGCATCGTCGTCGAGAAGCCCTTCGGCGAGGATCTGGAGAGCGCCCACGACCTGAACCGCGAGCTGGGCAGTCACCTCGCCGAGTCGCAGATCTACCGGATCGATCACTACCTCGGCAAAGAGACGGTCCAGAACCTCCTCGTCCTCCGCTTCGGCAACACCATCTTCGAGCCGCTCTGGTCGCGCCAGCACGTCGATCGCGTCGAGCTGACGGTGGCCGAGGACATCGGCGTCGAGGGCCGCGGCAAGTTCTACGAGCAGGTCGGCATCACCCGCGACATCGTCCAGAACCACGCCTTGCAGCTCCTCACCCTCGTCGCCATGGAGCCCCCGTCCTCCTGGGACGCGAACGCCGTGCGCGACGAGAAGGTCAAGGTCCTGCGCGCCCTGCGCCCCATCACCGGCAAGGCCGTGCTCGATCACACCGTGCGCGCCCAGTACGCCGCGGGCGTGGTCCGGGGCGAGCACGTCCCCGGCTACCGCGAGGAGCCCGACGTCGCCAAGGACTCCAAGACCGAGACCTACGTGGCCCTCAAGGCCCACGTGGACAACTGGCGCTGGAGCGGCGTCCCCTTCACCCTGCGCACGGGCAAGCGCCTCGCCAAGCGCGTCGCCGAGGTCGTGCTCCACTTCAAGCCGCTCCCCCACGGCCTCTTCCGCGGCCAGGACGGCACCCAGCCCAACGCCCTCGTGATGCGCCTCCAGCCCGACGAGGGCATCTCCCTCCGCTTCGCGGCCAAGGTCCCCGGCAGCGGCATGGCCCTCCGCGGCGTCACCATGGACTTCCGCTACGGCGCCGCCTTCGGCTCCAGCACCCCCGAGGCTTACGAGCGCCTCCTCCTCGACGTGCTCCGCGGCGACGCCACCCTCTTCACCCGCTCCGACGAGGTGGAGGCCCAGTGGCGCTTCATCGACCCCATCTTCGCCGGCTGGGCCAGCGAGCACGCCAAGGTCGCCTCCTACCCTGCGGGGAGCTGGGGCCCGGAGGAAGCTGACGCCCTCGCCGCCCCGCGCGGCTGGAGGCGCCCGTGACCGCCTCGGCAAGCGCGTCGGCGAACGCGTCGGCGAACGCGCCTGCAAACGCGTCCCAGGATGCACCCTTCGCGGCGTCCCCCGTGCGCGCCGCGGGCCCCATCGCCAAGGAGGTCGCCCGCGTCGAGTCGGAGCTCAACGCCTTCTGGTCCACCCCGGACAAGGCCCCCGACGGCAGCTCCATCGCCAAGACCCGCGCCTCCACCATGACCTACGTCGCTCTCGGTGAGCGCGCCGAGGTCGAGCGCCTCGAAGAGCAGGCCGAGGCGCTCGCCGAGACCCACGCGGGCCGCTCGTTCATGATCACCGCCGACCCGAGCATCCCCTCCGATCTGGTCGAGGCCTCCTGGTCCGCCACCTGCCGGCGTGAAGGGGGCGTGATCATCTGCCGCGATCGCGTCGAGCTCTGCTTCGGTGCGGGCGCCGAGAGCCGCGCCCCCTCCGTCGTATCGGCCCTCGCCCTCTCCGACGTCCCCCTCCTCGTCGAGATCGCCCCCGGCGCACCGCCCGAGGTCGCCGACGCCCTCGCAGCTTCCTGCGATCGTCTCATCGTCGACTCTGCCGAGCTCCCGGCCCCGCGCATCGCCGCCCTCGCGCGCCGGAGCCGCGGCCCCCTCGCCGATCGCGCCTTCATCCGCACCCACTCCTGGCGTGACCTCACCGCCCGCCTCTTCGATCATGCCCCGGCCGCCCTGCGCACCATCCGGCGCGTCGAGATTGCCCGCACCGAGGGCCCGGGCCCCGATCCGGCGGCCCTCTTCCTCGGCTGGCTCGCCTCGCGTCTCGGCTGGACCTTCACCTCCCGCCACCGCGCCACGGACGCTGCAGGCTCTCCCATCGAGATTGTCCTCAACGACGCCCCGCCCTGCAGCCTCGACCCTTCCCGGCGCCCCGCGCGCCCCGCGCGCCCCGCGCGCCCCGCCGACACCAAGGCCAGGACGACGGCGGGCCCCCCCGCGACCAGCGGCAAGACCGACGCGCCCGAGGCCGCCGCCACTTCCCCGGAGGGCCGCGACGAAGGCGCCACCACGGCCGCCGCCGTCGACACCTTCCGACGCCTCGATGCCATCCGCTTCGAGGCCACGCTGGATGGTGAGCCCCTCACCCTGGCCTGCGCCCGCCTTCCCCAGGCTCAGGGCGCCGTCCGCTGGACCCTCTCGGGCGCCCGCACTGCCGAGCACGTCCATCGCCTCGGCCGCCGCGATGAAGCCTGGGTCCTCACCAAGGCCATCGACGCCACCGAGGGCGACCGCGTCCTGCGCGACGCGTCCCTTGCGGCTGCCGTCTGGAGCGCCACATGACCCGGGCAATCGCAGCACCCCACAGACCCCCGCGGAGGATCCCAGCATGAGCAAGACCCCTCACGGCCCCGAGCATGAAGAGACCGTCATCGCCAAGGGCGACGACGAGCTCGCGAACTTCGGCGCCGAGCTTCTCGCCCGCGCCATCACCGACGCGGTGAACGCCCGGGGCATCGCCCGCGTCGCCCTCTCCGGCGGCAGCACCCCGGTCCCCGCCTACGTCAAGCTCGCCAGCTACGACCTCCCCTGGGATGTCATCGAGTGGTTCTGGGTCGACGAGCGCGCCGTCCCTCCCGACAACGCCCGCTCCAACTACGGCGCTGCCCGCCGCGCCCTCGCCCTCGCCCCCGTCCCCGAGGCCCGCTTCCACCGCATGGAGGGTGAGGGCTCCGACCTCGACGCCGCTGCTGCGCGCTACGAGGCCCTCCTCCGCGCCCACTTCGGCGTCGCCACGGCGGTCGCCTTCGACGCCATGACCCTCGGCATCGGCGACGACGGCCACATTGCCTCCCTCTTCCCCCGCACCGGCGCCGTCGCCATCAACGACCGCCTCGTCGCCGCCATCCCCGCCGAGCGGACCCCTGGCCACGAAGCCCGGATCACCCTCACGGCCCCGGTCCTCCACGAGGCCCGTTTCGCCCTGATGATTGTCCAGGGAGCCCAGAAGCGCGCCCCTCTTCAGGCCGCGCGCACCCCGGGCGCCACCGACGAAGTCCCCGCCCGCCTCGCCTCTGGCGTGAAGGGCCACCTCTGCTGGCTCCTCGATCAGACCGCCGCCGTCACCTCCTGACAGCTCCCACCCGTGCCTGAACCTGACGCGCGTGTGCGCGCGTGGACCAGCCCTCCTACGCTCGTACCTCGGAGCTGCAAACCTTCACCTCGGGCGTCGACCTCCTCCTTCCCCGGCGGAAGCTTCCTCACCAGACGCATCGCCTCCGTGCGTTGTCCTCGTGTCACGGCTCACCAAGCAGCGCGCCCCGGGCAGAGCTTGCACAGGGGTGTCTGGTACACCTCGTGCCGAAACCGCCCCCGCCATGAGCTCTTCCTCATCGATTCCTCCAGGTCCCATGTGGGAGTTGCTCGCCCGACGTGCGCGCGCTGTCAGGACGACTGGCGAGCCAGCCTCCGTTCCGCTCGCCGCTCCCCTCACGCTCCAGCCTCACCCCTGGGACCCTCCTGCGTCTCAGCGCCGCTCCCCGACTCCGGCGCCCACCGCCGTGGTCTCTGGTCCCCAGAGTCCCGAGCGGCCCTGGACCATCCGCCGCACGGCCGACGGGCGCACCGTCATCCTCACGTTCTCCGGCAAGCTCAGCGCCCTCGAAGCCCAGGCCTCCATGGTGGCCCTCGCCGTCCAGCTCGCGAGCGGCCCGCACCACGTCATCTGGGATCTCACCGGCATGAGCAGCTACGACGCCGATGCCCGCCTGGCCTGGCAGCGTGGCCTCCGCCCCTTGCTGCCCCTCATCCGGGACGTCGAGGTCGTGGGCGGCAATCCCCTCGTGCGCGTCGGCACCGTCACCCTCACCATGACCCTCGGCCTCCAGGCTACCTTCTCCCCCGACAGCATCCCTCTGCCGTCATCGTCTCTGGCGACGCCCCTCCCCAGGCTCTCGCTTCCTCGGGTCCCCGCAGCGCCTCAGGTCTTCTCCGCACCCCAGCCTCACCCCGCCCCTCAAGCTCGTCCTGCGCCCCAGGCGTCCGCGCCGAAGATGCCCGCCGCGCCTCAGGCACCCGCCGCCTTCAAGGCGCCCACCGCCTTCAGGATGCCCGCCGCGCCTCCGCCTCTCGCAGCCTCCCAGGGCTCCGTGGCTCCTCAGACTCCCGCTGTCGCCACGCCCCGCGCTCCTGTCGCTTCTTCCCGGGGTCAGGGCCCCTTCAACATCCCCGCCCTCAAGCCCCTCTCGCGCGGTCGCAGAGCCGCGTGATGTGAGCTGAGCGCGTGCCAGAGCCGCGCTCCAGCTCCTGCACGAACACCGCCCGCCCTCGGGCCTGAGCCCTCCGGACCTTGCCCTCGCCTCGCCGGACGCTACCCTCCGCGGCCGGAGGACGCGCATGCAACGCACCGCACTGATCACCGGAGGAAACCGTGGCATCGGCTTCGAGGTGGCCCGTCAGCTCGGCCAGAAGGGCGTGCGGGTGATCCTCACCAGCCGCGACGATGCTGCGGGCAAGGCGGCCGCCGAGAAGCTCACTGCCGAGGGTGGGCAGGTCACCCACGAACCGCTCGACGTCACCCGCGACGACAGCGCCCGTGCCCTCGCCGAGCGCCTCGGGGCCGCCCAGGGAGGCCTCGACATCCTGGTCAACAACGCCGGCGCCATGCGCCAGGGCTTCAACGCCGACATCGCCCGCGACACCATCGAGACCAACTTCTTCGGCCCCCTGCGCGTCACCGAGGCGCTCCTCCCGCTCCTCCGCCCTGGCGCGCGCATCGTCATGGTCTCCAGCGGCCTCGCCGAGCGCGACAAGCTCGGCCCCGCCTTGAAGGAGCGCTTCCACCAGCCCTTCACCCGCGACGAAATCGTCGCCCACATGCGCCGCTTCGTCGACGCCGTGGCCGCCGGAAAGCACGCCGCCGAGGGCTGGCCCAGCTCCGCCTACGTGGTCTCCAAGCTCGGCCTCAACGCCCTCACCGACCACCTCGCCCGCGAGCTCGACGCGGCTGGCCACGGCATTCTCTGCAACGCCGTCTGCCCGGGCTGGGTCCGCACCGACATGGGCGGCCCTAGTGCCAACCGCTCCGTCGAGGAGGGCGCCGACACCCCCGTCTGGCTCGCCACCGCGCCCGAGCACCGCCACCAGGGTGGCATCTTCCGCGACCGGAAGCCGGTCCCCTGGTGATGCAGCCTCATCACGACCCTGCCGGCTACGTCGCCGAGATCGCAGGGCTCTGGATCGCGCCGGCCGCTGCGCCTCTCGCGTAGCGCCCACCCTCGTCGACCCTGCCCCTCACGGCAGCGACACCAGCAGATCCACGAGCAGCGTCCGCCGGTTCTGCCGGCTCGTCAGCGAGAAGAACGTCTCCGATGCCGGCGTGTCGTGCTTGGCGTCGAGCAGGTTGTAGATCCCGAGCACGTACCGCGCGTGCAAGGTCCTGATCGTCCCTGACAGGGTGAGGTCCGCGAGCAGCGCCGCGCGCGTGCTCTCCTCGCTCTCCGCCGCGATCCGCCGCGGCGCCTCCACCGTGACCCGCACGCCCGCCGCGGCGAGATCGCCGAACACCGGCACCACGGCCCTGCACGAAGCCAGGTGAGCCGGCACGTTCACCAGCCGCGCGCTCGCCTCGTCCAGGCCCAGGTAACGGGCGAGCTGGTAGCCGTAGGTCGCGCCGACCAGGAGCCCTTGCCGCCACTCCCGCCGCAGCTCCACCTCCGCCCCCGCCGCGAGCACCGCCGACCCGCTGTTCACGTACCGCACCGTCCCCGCGGCGTCGGTCACGGCCCTGATCAGGTCCGACACGTGGCTGCCGTGCACCGCGGCGGTCAGCGCCCAGATCTCCAGGAATCGCTGCGTCACCTCCACCTCCCCCGAGGTGACCGACTCTGCGGACAGCGAAAGCCCGCGCGCTGGATCCACCGCCGGCCGCTGCTGCGCCCCGTCGTCGTAGAACTGCTCGTAGATGCTCGGCGCCCGGAACCCCGTGCCCCCCATCAGCTTCACGGTGCTCTGCCGCGCCGGCCTGGCGATGAGCGCCCCTCGGAAGGTGGGGACCGGACCCACCGCATCGTAGAGGTCCACCCGCGCCCCCCCGGAGGCGCTCAGCCAGCGGGTGAGGGAGCCCTCCGCGAGCGCGTAGCCCGCGCCGAACGTGTAGGGCTGGTTGACGTTCAGGTACGCCTCCTCGCCGAGCGTCGTCCCCTCGTGGAGCCCCCGCAGGCTCGCCTGCGTGTTCGCCTGCCCCTCCGCGCCCACCGTGAGCCGCAGCCGTGGGTGCGGCAGCCACGCCGCGCGCAGCTCCAGCCCGAAGCGCGTCCCCCGGTAGTCTTCCAGGAGCATCGGGTCGTGCGCGAAGTCCCCCTGGAACGTCATGCCCGTCGCGTGCGCGCGCGCCATGATCTGCAACGTGTCCCCGATCTTCGGCTCGAACCGCAGCTCGGTGGTCATCCGGACGTCCTCGTAGACCGTCCGCGGATCGTCGAAGACCGTGTGGGCGAGCCCCGCGGGCACCTGCTTCGTCCGGGTGGTGAGCAGCCACTGCGCCGTGAGCGCCCCGTCCCAGGCGCGACCGGCCAGGGTCCCGCTGCGGAACGCGTCCACCCCGTGCGCGATGCGCACCCGCGGACCGCTCCCAGGCTCCCGCAGCTCCACTGGCTGATCGATGCCGTCCGAGCGCGCCCCGGCCACGCTCAGCCACGCCCCTGAGCGCGCCGAGCGCCGGTAGTACACCGCAGCCCGCGCCTGCGCCGTGTGGTCGTCGTAAGCCCCGATCGACGCCTCCACGTGGCTCGGCTCATCCCTGCCGCGCGGCACCAGGTTCACCACCCCCGCAAACGCGCCGGTACCGTAGATCACCGAGGCTGGCCCCCGGATCACCTCGATGCGCTCCACGTCGTGCAGGTTCGTTCGCCCCTCGGAGCCGAGGAACGCGCTGTTCATCACGTTGTCGTTGAGCGGATGCCGGTCCGACAGGAGCAGCACCCGGGTGTTGTAGTCGATGGGCTCCCCGATCCCCCGCACGCCCACGTACACCACGTCGTGATCGTTCGAGAGGTACACCCCCCGCACCCCTCGCAGCGCCTCCGCCACCGTGGGGTAGCCGAAGGCCCGGATCTCCCGCCCATCGACCACGCTGATCGAGGCCGGCGCATCGTCGAGGCTCTGCGCGTACCGCGAGGCCGTGGTTACCTCGGGCTGCGGATCGAGCTGGATGTCGAGGAGCCGCGACTGCTGCCCCGCGCGCACCTCCACCTCGCGCTCCACCGGCGCGTACCCCCGCAAGCTCACCCGCACCCGCCGCTTCCCGACCAGCACCCCCTGGATCACCGTGGGCGTGAACCCCGCGGGCCGCCCGTCGACCTCCACCAGCGCGTCCCGCTCGTCGGTGCGCACCAGCAGCGACCCGCTCAGCGCCTCCAGCCGCACCGCGAGCGTGGCAGTCGCGTGCGCGGCCAGGCTCACCTCCCGGGTCACTGGCTGGAACCCCTCGCGCGACACGTGGAGCAGGTGACGCCCTGGCGAGAGCTTCAGCGCGCAGGGCGCCGTGCACGCGGGCGTCGCCTCCTCGTCGTCGACCCGCACCGCAGCCGACGGCGCCCCCCGCACCGCGATCTCCAGCGTGCCGACGATGGGGCGCAGCTCCAGCACCACCGGCACGACCTGCCCCCGGCGCGCCTCCACCCCCTCGATCTCGGCGGGCTCGTACCCTGGCAGCTCCGCGATCACCCGGTAGCGCCCCTCGGGGAGCCCGAGCGGCCGCGGCGACTGCCCCCGCGACCCGAGATCCCTCCGGTCGAGGTAGAGCGTCGCCCCCGGCGGGCTCGTCTCCACCCGCAGCACCGCCACCTCCGGCGCGATGCGCCCGATGGCCTCGTCGATCTCCGCGACGACGACGGGATCGTCCTCGGCCGCGCGCACGTCGACGTAGTAGCGGTGCGCGTCCGCGAACCGCCCCAGCTCCTCGTAGGCGAGCGCGATGTTGAAGGTGACGTTGCGGTTCGGGACCAGCCGGTTCGAGTGCAGGAAGTGATCGAGTGCCGCCAGGTAGTCGCGCCGCTTGAACGCCTCGCGCCCCAGATCGAAGTGGATCTCGGCCTCGTCGGCGAGCCCGTCCCCGCGCGCCACCCCGGGCGCGAGCGCCGCCCCCGAGAGCGCCGCCGCCACGATCAGCGCCCGCGCGCCTGGCCAGCGCATCCGCGCAGGGCAGGGGAGCCAGCCTCGGGACGCGTACCTCCACTCAGGCGCCGAAGGCGGGTCAGGAGAGCGGCGCGCGCCGTCGACGTTCGGCATTCTACCGGCGCTCGCGCAGGCGCGGTGACGTGGCCGAGGCCGAGGCCGACGCGCCAGGTGCCGCGCGCGAGGAAGGCGCTGGCGCAGCCGGTGTGGCGCGCTGGGTGCCATCGCCGCCCGGCGCCGCGTGACGTGGCGTGGGCGCGTGCGACGCGGCACCCGCGCCAGGCGCTGCCGCCGAGGGAGCCGCGGCACTGTCCTGTCCTGCCGCGCCCGGGAGCGCCGTGGCATCCCCCTGTCCTGCCGCTGCCGGGAGCGTCGTGCTCGACGGCGCCGCCCCCGGAAGCTGTCCCTCCGGCGCCGCGCTCTCCTGGAACGCCCCCGTGGAAGCCTCGCTCCCCGCGCGCACACCCTCGGGCTGCCCTGCTGGCGACGGCGCCCCGGCGGTCGACGTGCCGTGCTGCGCGACTCCTGTCCCCTCCGCAGCCGGCACCGGCGTTCTCCCCAGGGTCCACAGCGCCAGCCCGGCCATGCCGATCAGCACCGCCCCGCCCGCGACGAACCTCCCCCACGGCCGCGCGCTCCGGGGCTGCACCTCGCGCATCGACGCGGCCAGGCTGCGGTGCTCCTCGTCCACCGGTGCCTCGCCCGACACCACGGTGCTGCCCGACCCCTCGCGCCGCGCCGACGACGCCTGCAGCAGCGCCTCTGCGGCCACCGTGCCCGCCCCCCTGTCGCGGTCAGCGGAGGCCCCTCCCGTCGTCCGCTTCGCCGCGCCGTTCGCCGTCCCCTCTGCCGTCCGCTTCGCCGCGCCGTTCGCCGTCCCGTCTCCCTGATCACCGGCCATTCTGCGCCGAGGCGGCGGCGTCACCTCCGTCGCGTCGAACGCCAGCGTCTCCCCCTCGCGCGTGGCCCCGGCGTGACCCTCGTCCCCGCTCCCGCCCCGTGCCCGCCCCGCGCTGCCCTTCAGGATCCACGCCACCCGCTCCGCCGCGCCACGCGACCTCTCCGATCCGAACGGCTCCAGCGCCTCGGCCAGCTCCGCGACGCTCTGCACCCGCCGCGCCACGTCCTTCTCCAGGCACTGGAGCACGATCACCTCCAGCTCCTCGGGCAGCTCGGGCCGGCGCGCCCGCAGCCCGATCGGCGCGTCCGCAGCGATGGTCGCGAACAGCGCCGACATCGTCGGCCCCTCGAACGGGAGCCTCGCCGTGAGCATCTGGTAGAGGCACACCCCGAGCGCCCACAGGTCCGCGCGTGCGTCCACGTTCTTCACGCTGCGCACCTGCTCTGGCGACATGTAACAGGGCGACCCCAGCACCACCCCGGTGATGGTGAGCCGCGGCTGCACCGCCTCGATCTCCTCGCTGTCGAGCATCCGCGAGATGCCGAAGTCGAGCACCTTCACCAGCGGCGCCCCCGAGGCACTCACGGTGAGGAACAGGTTGCTCGGCTTCAGATCGCGGTGAACGATCCCGAGCGCGTGCGCCTCCGCCACCGCCTCGCACGCCTGCAGCAGATGATCGATCGCCGTCGCCACGCTGAGCGCCCCGCGCCCCTCGATGAGCGCCTGCAGATCCGTCCCCGAGAGGTGCTCCATCACCAGGTACGGCAGCCCCGACCCGAGCGTGCCCACGTCCATCACCCGGGCCACGTGCTCGCTCCGCAGCGCCGCCGCCGCCTGCGCCTCGTGCAGGAAGCGCGTGACCGCCCCGGGCGCCTCGAGCGCCGCCGGCAAGAGCAGCTTGATCGCCACCCGCTGCTTGAGCGAGGTGTGGACCGCCTCGACGACGATCCCCATCCCTCCTCGCCCGAGCACCCGCTCCACGCGGTACTTGCCGGCGACGACATCCCCCACCGCGGGGACGCTCACGCCCGCCTCTGGCCCAACCCCTTGCGGCCGCGTGCTCTCCATACCGCGTGCCCCACTTATACCCCGGACCCCGTCCCCGTGCGCGGGGGGACGCAGGACCTACGCCTCGCGCAGCTCCTCGGCGAGATCCCGCGCGAACGCCAGCGCCCCGCGCACCCCCACCAGCGGATCGGTCACCACCGCCACCGGGATGTCGCTCATGAACTGCACGAAGCGCCCCTTCTGCCGGAACGCATTCAGGAACACGTCCTTCCGCTCCGTGACGATGTGCCGCGCGATGTTCCCCGCCACGAACACGCCCCCCACCGCCATCTCCCGCAGGGCCATGTTCCCCGCCTCCGCCCCGTAGATCTCCGCGAACAGATCCACCGCCCGCGCCGCCGGCCGGAACGCCTTCGAGATCCCGAGCTCCGTGATCGCCGCGTTCCGGTCTCCCTGCGCGAGCCGCCGCTCCACCGCGCGCGTCACCCGCCCCCCGCGCGACACGAAGAAGTCGAACAGCGCCCCCAGCCCGTCCCCCGACAGCACCCGCTCGTAGCTCACGTGATCCGGGTGCCTGCTGCACAGGAACTGCCATAGCTCCACCTGGATCGGCGTCCGCGGCGCGAAGTCCCCATGTCCCCCCTCGGTCGGGAACGCCAGGTGCCGCTCCCCGTCCCAGAGGAGCCGCGCCTCCCCGAGCCCCGTCCCCGCGGCGATCACCGCCACGTTCTTCCCCGTCACCTTCGGCGCCTTCTCGGTCAGCGCCACGATCGACTTCTTCGGCAGCGAGAGGCACCCCCGCGCGCTCACCACCAGATCGTTCACCAGCGACACCCGCCGGATCTTGAGCCGCTTCGCCAGCTCCCCCTCCGCGAGCCGCCAGGGCAGGTTGGTCACCGTCGCGATGCGATCCTTGATCGGCCCTGCGATCCCGAGCACCGCCACCCCCGGGTGCGGCGCGTTGTTGCGCGCCAGGAACGCGAGCGCGATCTCCTCGAAGCTCTGGTGCTCCCGGCTGGGGAACACCGCCTCCGCGAGCGACTTGCGGCCGGTGCTGTCGTAGAGCGCCAGCCGCGTGTTCGTCCCCCCGATGTCACCGACCAGGAGAGACATCGCGCCCGCACGCTTCTTCGTACCCACCTTCCGCCGTTGCCAGCGCCGCGCAGCGGACGCAAGGCGATCCGGACCGAGTCCCTCGAAACCTCGCCTTCGCGCCCGGAAGCCGCTAGCTTTCGGGGGCCGCGCAGCCCCCCTCCGCCTGCCTCCGACAGCAGTCCCCATGCGCATCAACCAGCACGAGGTCCTCTGCGAGTCCCGGGATCTCATCACCATTCGGACCCACGGCGACGTCATGGAGCACGAAGTGCCCCTCTTCTGCAGGTGGCTCGCGGCCTCGTGCGAAGGCAACGACGAGGTGCTCTACCTCGTTGACGTGACCCACCTCGGCGATTTACCGAGCTGCGCGCGCCACCGCCTCGCCGAAGGCCTGAAGCCCCTTCCGAACAGCGGCGTGGCCGTCATCGGCGCCTCCTTCGTCGTCCGGCTTCTGCTCCAGAGCATGATCCGCGCCATCGACCTCTTCAAGGGACGTCCCGCGCCCCTCGCGTTCTTCAGCGTCGAGGCCCTCGCGCGCACCTGGCTCGCCGAGCGACGCCAGGCCCTCGCCCGCGACCCGCACGGGGCCCACAAAACGCCCGAGCCCGGACCGTGACGTACACGACCCGGGCCCTGGCGAGGCTGTTCAGGGATCAAGGCCCGGGCGCTGACCGTGGCGACACGGCCTGCGCTCGGGCCCTTGCCCTCAGTTGTTCAGCTTGCGCTCCGTCGTGGCGGTCGTGGGCGGCTTGACGGCATCGCGGGCCTTCTCGGCGAACTGCTGCACGTTCTGCTGAACGGTCTCGCCCACCGCCTTCACCTCGGTGCTCGCCTGGGCGAGGAGGTTCTTGGCGTCGCCCTGGATCTTCTCCGACTGCTGCCGCAGCGCCCGGCGCGTCTCCGCACCCGGACGGGGTGCGAACAGCAGGCCGAGGCCCGCGCCGATGCCCACGCCGGCGATCACGCCAGCGCCGACCAGCGCCACCGACTGGAGCGGGCTCCGGCGGCGCGCCAGCCCGAACCAGGCCAGCCCGTCATCTGCGCTGAAGTGCCGGACTGCCGCCAGGACCCCGGCCGCCGCCGTCACGCCCTTGAGAGCCACCGAGACCCCCTTGGCGACGGTGTGCTCCACCGAGTCCTTGGCATAGTCCACACCCTTCAGCGCGACGTTCATGTTGTCTTCGAGCATGCTCATGGGAGTTCACCTTTCTTCTTCGTGACAGAAGTACGGCAGCCCGGTGGCCTGGCATGAGCCGAGCCATGACGTGCCTTGGCAGAGGCCTGGTTGCGTTCTGCACACCGGAGCGTTTCCAGCGCTGCCTGTTCCCAGGGCCCTCGCAAACAGCCTGCCAGCTCCATCCCGAGCGCCGAGGAGACAGTCTCGGGTCCCCCGCTCCCCGGAACCCCGGCTCCCGTCCACCAAGGGCATCCCCGCCGGGCAAAGATCGCCCGCAGCGCCCGCGCGACCGCCCCTGGCCAATCCCGAACAGCGCACTGCCTGCCCGCCCCCCCCGACCCAGACCCTCGACGTCCAGTCCAGGACCGCGATCACGGCCTGCCCCTTGGCCTCGACCTTCCCCCTCGCCAGGTAGGTCCGCGCAAAGTCGCTCTGGCCCACACCCCCTGGTTCTGCCAGGCCCGCAGGCGCCTCCAGCACGTCATCCCACAACCACAGCCCATCTCTTGCGGAAGCTCCTCCCACTGGATCCCTGTTTTCAAGACGAAGAGGATGCCCGCGAGAACGGCACGGTCCTCCAGGGCTGGTCTGCCCCCGCGAGGCTTCGGCTTGGGCTTCGGGAGCAGAGGCTGAATGCGTTCCCACAAGCTGTCGGGGACGAGAGGCTTGGCCATCGCTCGCCCCGCCTACTCCCCCCCGCGAAGACTGGGCCAAGTTTTGTTCGGCACTCTTACTCGACGACGTGACATGTCGCTGTCACGCGCCCATGACACTGGAGACCCTTGTTGCGGCCCTTCGCGGAGAACGGCGCCTGTTTTCCGCAGCTCCGCAGCGCTCCTGTGTCCGCGCACCATGCGACCCCAGCACGCTTGCTGCTCAGGAGCCGCGCCGAGGTACTACTCGTCCGTCTAGCCGGACATCGGCTGCACCGCCGAGCAGTTCCCCAAGCCTGCTCTGCTCCTCGCGCCGCGCGACTGGGGCCCGCTCTTGTCCTGATCGCGCCCGATCTGCACCTCGACCACGATGGCCAAGAGTGGCCTCCCCTGCGCGTCGCCGAGCACCACCAGACCCGCCCGCCGCTCCGTGGGCAAGATCTCCGCCAGATCGGAGGCCACGACGCGCGCCTGCTGGAAGGTGGGCGAGGAGGGCGCCGCCGTGACGCCTGGAAGGGGTGCTGTCGGGAGGAGAGGGCGTCGCCGTGGGGCGTGGAAGGGGTGCTGTCGGAAGGAGAGGGCACCGCCGTGGAGCGTGGAAGGGGTGCTGTCGGTTTCCGACGGCGCCCTGTCCGCTGCGGGAAGAGGTACGGGGGTTGCCGACGCTCCCTCGCCCCGCGCGGGAAGAGGTACGGGGGTTGCCGTCAGCCCTTCATCCACCGCGAGAAAGGGTACGGTGGGTCGCCGACGGCGCCCTGCCCCGGCGGGAAGAGGTGCGGGAGGAGATGTCCGACGGACGTTGTTCCGGGCGCGAGAGGCCTCCGGAGGCGCCGACGCCTCCTCTCCGCGGGAGGAACGGGTGCAGCCTCCCGACGGCACTCCTTCCCCGCCGGAACATGGACGATGATGCTCCAGCCGCAGGCCTCCCCGGGCGGGAGGACGTCGGCGAAGGAAGGCGACGCACGTATTCCCGCGGCGGACATGGGACCGTCGGAAACCGACTGCACCTCTCCCGCGGGGGGCGGCGGAAGTTCCGGTTTCCTCCTTCATGTCTCCAGACGATGGACTCGGCGGCATCGGTTTCCGGCGTGGCACCCACCCCGCGGGACAGGGCGCCTGCGCCCAGCGACGTGACCTCGGCGCCGAGGGCGCGTGGGCCTTGCTGCTCTGCCCGCCGGGGTTCGCCGACGCGCCAGCGCTCTTTGGCTGCTCCCTGGCCGGGGTAGTGCTGGTGGAGAGGGCGCCTCAGCTCCTCGCACGCGGGCGCCCTGTGGAGCGGATCTTCCTGCTCGACGCGGGCCGGGCAGGGGGGATGCGGAGTTCGACAAACAGCAGGTCACGGCACCCTCGAACACGGCGTGGCGTCTCGCCTACACTGCCGGTCATGTCGGTACGTTCGATGGGCCGTGTCCGTGATGCGCACGACGTGGCGCTCGATGAGGCGGAGCACACCATGGCGTCCCTGCAGGAGCGCATCGGGGAGCTGCTCCCCGCCTACCTCGCCGGGGAGGCGATGCCCATCGAGGAGCGGCTGGCGATGGCCGCGGAGCTGGAGGCGCTGTTCATGCAGGCCGAAGGGATGATGCAGCAGGTCCACGAGGTGCTGGTGGCGACCGCCGCGGTGACGGGCGTGGACGCGATGGTGCAGCGGCTGTTCCGGCAGATCGACGAGGTGCGCGCGGCCTTCGCGGGCTGCCGGGCGCAGTTCGAGAGCGCCAGCGCTATCTTCGGGAGCGGGGCCGGGGTGTCGTGAGGTGAAGGGTCTTGTTGATGTGGGTGAAGCCGCCCTGGCGCTCGAAGTTGCCGCGGTCGAGGGCGGTTGCGGCTGTCCTGGCGGGCACGTCGGCGCGGTCCTAGAGACTTGATCAGCTAAGAGCCAGGCAAGATCAAGCACTTCCGCGGAGCCGATCTTTTCGCAGGGCACGCTCTTCAATTTTCGTCAGCGTCTCATCGACCATGACCTGGACCGCGAGCTGTTCGATAAGACAGTGCAACTGGCCCGAGAGACTGGCGGCTTCAGCGCCACACACCTTCGCGCTGCCTTCGATTCAAGCCCTCTGTGGGGCGCAGGCCGGGTGGAGGACACCTTCAACCTGATCGGACGTGCGGCCAAACATGTGGTGCGCACAGCGGCGGAGATGACGGGGCGAGCCTTCGCCGAAGTGGCTCAAGAGGCTGGGATCCCGGTCGTCACCGCGACCAGCATCAAAACAGGACTCGACCTCGATTGGGACAACCCGAAGGCACGCAAGCTCGGACTGGAGAAGCTCTTGGTGCAAGTCCGTGCGCTTGGGGACTGGCTTCAAGGAGAGCTGTCAGAGCAGCTCGGCAACCCTCCGCTCAAGGAGCAATGGGAGCTTGTAGAGCAGCTCATCGCACAAGATACCGAGCCTGACCCGGATGACGGAGGGCATCGCATCGCACGCGGAGTCGCCAAGGATCGTAGGATCAGCGTCAGCGAGCCGGACATGCGTCACGGCCGCAAGAGCAAGAGCAAACGCATCGACGGATACAAGAGGCACATCGCGGTGGATCTCGATGCACCAGGCCTTGTCTGTGCCGTCGCCATCGCTCCTGCCAACAGGCCTGAGCACCTCGCTGCGGTCGAGCTGTTCGCGGATATCACCCGACAAGGGGCCGAAGTGCAGGAGCTATACATCGACCGAGGCTATCTCGGCGATGAAGCGATCGAGACGCGTCGCAAGGAGGGGATGCGTGTGCACTGCAAACCGTTTCCCCTGCGTAACGGCGAGCTGTTTTCCAAGGGGGAATTCACACTGGACCTCGAAAACGGCATGGTGCGCTGCCCGAACGATGTGGTCAGACCGCTCGAACTCGGTCGGACCGTGCGCTTTCCCCCGTCCACATGCTCGGTCTGTCCCAAGCGGGTGCAGTGCACTCGGGCTCAAGGCGGTCGAGGTCGCAGCCTCACGATCCATCCCAACGAGCCGTTCCTGGCCGAGTTGCGCACCCAGGCCAAAACTCCTGAAGGACGTGCCGAGCTACGCAAGCGTGTGGTGGTCGAGCACGGACTGGCGAAGCTACATAACCGCCAAGGTGACCGGGCTCGTTATCGAAACACCCGCAAAAACCTGTTCGACCTGCGACGCCACGCCGCGCTCAGCAACGTGGCGGTAGTTGACCAGCAGCTCTTGCTTGCGGCTTAACTGGTCAGGTCTCTAGGTACTGGGTACCCACCGTGACGTCGCTCGAATGCCGAGCCGAGGGCTCGGGACGAACCGAGGGTACGCAGGACGAGCGCT
>NZ_ASRX01000008.1 GCF_000601485.1 Chondromyces apiculatus DSM 436 | reverse complement strand
CTGTTCGACCTGCGACGCCACGCCGCGCTCAGCAACGTGGCGGTAGTTGACCAGCAGCTCTTGCTTGCGGCTTGACTGGTCAGGTCTCTAGTCGCCGCCCACGCCCCAGCCCCCGACGCCCGAGCCTCTCCCGCCGACGCCGCCCCAGGGCTCACCGCCGCCGGCACCGCCGATACCACCCCAGGGAGACGTGCCGCCGGTGCCGCCGTACCCGTCGGGACCACCGGCGGCCCCGCTTCCCCAGGGCTCACCGCCGCCGGGACCGCCGACGCTCACGGAACTCCCGCCGACGCCGCCGACGCCGCCGACGCCGCCGATACCGCCCGAAGGACCGCTGTCGTCATCGCCGCCATTCGTGCTGCTGGAGATGCTGATCGGGCTGATCTCGATCTGGCACCCGATCACGGACACGATGAACACTGCGGTAGCCGCGTGGATGGTGCGCGACGCGAGACGGGTGAAGGTGAAGCGATGCATGAGATGCCTCCTCTCGATTGAATGGTTCAAATGCTGGCTGTGCCGTAGTCGCGCGAGGGGGGTCGCCACGGCTCAACGAAATGCAGCTTCGGGATCTCCTGACACCACGAGCCCGAGCGTGGCGCGCACCAGGGGGAGGCCAGCGCGGGCACTGGCGGTGTCCGGGAAGGCAATGGTGGGCTCGGGGAGGAGGAGCAAGGCGTCGACGTCGAGCAGCACGGCGGCTCCAGGCACGATGCCTGCGCGGAGGCCCGCGCCGAGCTGGAGGGCGGCGGTCCAGGCTTCCGCGGTGTCGTCCTGGTACGGCGGCACGGCGTGGCCCTCGGCGGTGAGGTGGTAGATGCCCACGCCGGCCGCGATGACCGGGCGGAACAAGGCGTCGGGTGGGCCGAGGGAGCGCGCGGCGTCGAGGCCGAGGTGGTACTGACGCAGGTGGGTGTTGCCCGTCGGGTGGGTGAGCACGGTGGGGGTGGTGGTCGACATCCAGGTGACGCGGATGGCGACGGGCAGCGCGACGTAAGAGGCGCGGAATGCGGGGCCGAGGGCAGCTCCGAAATCGCCGGAGCTGACGAGGAGCGCGAGGGCGCCTTCGAACTCGGTCGAGGCGAGGAGCGGGAGCGGTGGCGCAGGGGCAACGCAGGGGGCTGTGCCCGGAGGGCAGGAGGCGGCGCTGGATGTGGGCGCGCTGGAGAGGGTGGCGGTGGCGGCCGGAGTGCTGGGGGCGGTGGCGGCCGGAGTGCTGCGCGTGAGCGCGCCGGGGGCGGGAGCGCCGGGGGCGGGAGCGCTGGGGTCGAGAGCGGTGGGAGCCGGCGTGCTGGAGGGGCGAGCGCCGGGAGCCGGCGTGCTGGAGGCGGGAGCGGTGGGAGCTGGCTTGCCGGAGGCGGGAGCACTGGGCAAGGGAGGTGGAGGGATCGCCGGGCGGGGGAGGCGCGCGAAGGAGAGGCGGCGGGCGCGGAGGATCTCCGCGGCACGGATGGCGAGGGCGCCTGGACCACCCGCGGTGAGGGTGCTGTCCGGTACGACACGGCGGGCAGCGGGATGCCGGCCATCGGTGAAGTGGATCTCGGCCGCGAGGCCGGTCGCAGCAGGGGTGAGGTAGATCGCGGCAAAAGGCAGGGCGTGGGTGGCGCCAGGAGAGGCCTCCGCGGTCGACGCTCCAGCGATCGACGCATCGGCAGGAGGGGCGTCGGCTGGTGGAGCGACCTCGCCGAGGGGAGGGGCGGCGGAGGCGTCGCCGGAGGTCATGGGCTCATCGGGGTTCACGAGGTGAACCTCGAAGCCCGAGGCGCGCAGCTCGGCGCGGAGGCGCACCAGAGCTTCGCGCGCTGCCGCGTCGGGCGACGGGGGTTGCATGAGGAGGACGCGCTCCGGGGCGGCCGTGGCGTGCGGTGCACCCGTCGTCGCCGCGATGGCGAGGAGGAGTGCCGCGAGGCGATGAAGGCGAGGCGGGCGCCCTGTGGGCATGGCTCCGGGGCCAGTGGGAGCGCGGCGGCTGGCGGTCAAGGCGTCGGTGGTAGGGGCGGCCCAGACGACGCGGACGGCACAGCAGGTGCGGAGGGCGCAGATGGCGCAGACGAGGAGGAGGCGGGCGGTGCGCCGGGCGCGCGCGGCGCAGGCGAGGTGGGGGTCGCGCTCGGAGGCGGTGCGGTAGATGCGCTCTCGGACTGGCGGTCTTGCCCAGGGTCGTCCTCGTCACGGCTGGCGGTGATGGTGCGCGCGGCCGTGGCGTGGGGGCCTTCGGGGTAGAGGCGAAGGTAGGCCTGCGCGGCGGGAATCGCGGCGCCGCTGCCGGCGGAGCGCTGGAGAGCGACCATCTTGCGGCCGAGGGCCTCGGCGGCGAAGGCGCCACCCGGAGCTTCGCGGAGGTACTGGTCGTAAAGTGCGATCGCTGCGGCCGGAGAGGCGTGAGCGTCATCGGCGATGCGGCCGAGGAGGAAGGCGGCGGTGGCAGCCTGCGCGGTGCCCTGGAAGCGGGTGCGCTGGGCGGTGAGGGCGCGCTGGGCGATGTCGCTGCGGCGGGCATAACGGGCAGCGTCGGCGAGGACGATAAGGTCGGCGAGGGAGGCCTGCTGCACGGTGGCATCGAGCCCGCGGGCCTCGGCGTCGGCGAGGATGCTGGCGAAGTCACCGGCGGCGATGCGGCTGGCCCAGGTGGATGGCGCCGGGGTCCGGGAGGAAGCTCCGGGAGAGGCGGCGCGCGCGGGGCCGCGCGGGGTGCTGGGGGTGCTGGGGGTGCTGGCGGGTGTGCCTGCGGTGGCGTCGCGCGAGGCGTCGGTGGTGAGGGGGGAGGTGAGGTTGGTGAGGGCCGGGGCGCCGTGGGACGGGAGGGCGCCGGCTGCGGCTCCGGCGGTGCTCGACGTGGGCTCGGCCTCGATGCGCAGGTCGCCCTCGCCGACGCGGGCGGTGAGCCGCTGGCCAGCCGTGAGCGCCACGCCGTCGGGGGTCATGGGGCCGTGCACGAGGACCGTGCCCTCGCGCATGTGCACGGAGAGGATCTGCTGCTCGGCCGACCAGGCCACCTCGAAGGCGGTGCCGGTGACGGCGATGACGAAGGGGCCTGCCTCGATGGACCACGCGGTGCGAGGGCGCTTGGCGACCTCGACGTCGGCCGTGCCGCGCTCCAGGACGACGCGGGCGCCATGCTCGCGGAGCTCGGCGATGCGTCCGCGTCCACCCTCGCGCAAGGTGACGGCGCTGCCGTCGCTGAAGCGCACCGCGGTGGCGCTCCCGGGCGCGGGGGCGACGTAGCCGCCCGCGGCGATCTCGCCGCCATCGACATGGACGACGGTGACGCGCGCGGAGGGCCGGGCGAACAGCAGGACGAGGGCGAGCGCGCAGGCCGCGAGGGTGGCAAAGGCGAGGCGCGAGAAGCGTCGTCCAGCGCGCGCGGCGTGCGTGGCAGCAGGGCGATGTTCGAGGGCGGCAAGGAGGGCGGCCTTGCCGGCGCGGTGGCGCTCGGGGGAGACCTCGCCAGGCGCGGCGTCGCGCAGGAGGCGGCCGGCGCGGTCGAGGAGGGGATCGGTGGTTTCGGGCTCGATGGGCCGGCTCATGCTCCTTCCTCCGTCTCGGCCGTGGGGCGCGGTCCGAGGTATGCAGCAAGGATAGGGTCGCGCTCGACGCGCGCGAAGACCTTGGCAGTGGCCCGGGAGAGCCTGCGCTTGGCGGTGGCCAGGGAGACGTCGAGGCCCGCGGCCACGTCGGTGAGCTCGAGCCCCTCGACGTGCCGGAGCACGAAGGCGAGGCGCTCGTCGGCGCTCATGGCGTCGAGGATGGCGTAGAGGCGGGCGAGGGCTTCGCGGGCGTCCTCGTCGACGGTGGTGGGCTCCTCGGGGACCGCGCCGGTGTCGGTGAGGCGGAGCCAGCGGCGGACGCGGCGCTTGCGGATCTCCGTGCCGGCGACGCGCACGGTGATGCCGATGAGGAAGCTCCGGACCCTGGCCGGCTCGCGCAGGGTGTCGATCTGGCGGAAGAAGCGGAGGAAGACCTCCTGGACCTGGTCCTCGACGTCGGTGGAGGGGCCGAGGGTGCGGCGCAAGAGGCCCCGTACGAGGGGAGAGAAGCGGTCCCAGGCCACCCCGGGCGCGGCGGGGTGGCCCTCGGCGGTGGCGCGCGCGATCGCTGCGTCGTCGGCCTGCGCGAGCGGGAGGTGATGTACCGAGGCGATGCGGGGGGCCTGGTACGTCAGGGCAGGGATGGGGGGGAGGGCGGCCAAGCGCCGTAGTAGTCGCCCAGGGGGGAGCGCGACGGCTCAGAAAAATGGAAGGAGGTCAGATCCCGGGAATGCTGCGGCCCTCCGGGAGAGCGCGGGGCTCCTGTAGGCCGCGCTGGATGCGATGCGCCAAGCGCGAGGCTCCGAGGATGGGCAGCACGCGACCGCACAGGTGCGCCATGTGAGACGCGAGGGGACCTCGCAGATACATCGGGCTGGTCAAAACCACATGAAGCATTCGCGATCCACGTGGTTCCACGAATGTCCGGAGGAAAGGTGCGCAGCGTGTCACGGCAGCGGATTCGTCCCTCCAGGGTATGCGCGCTGCGCCGCGGCGGGAGGTGCCCGTGGAGGAAACCCTGCATCGATCCGGCTGCATTCACGCCCTTTGCGTCTCGCGTTCGCTGCATCGGCGCCCGGAGGCGGGGTGATGGCACTCGGCTTGCTTGATGGCGGAGCCGGAGCACAGGGGGAGACCGCTGCCTGTCGGGGCCCGGGTGGGGTCGCGCGAGCGCACCCGGAAAGATCCGGCGCGAGGCGTGGCAGGTCGAGGACAACGGACCGGATTGGAGTAACGGAGGCATTCATGTCGTTTTCTCGTTTTCTCGTGATGTGCGCAGGGCTCGGCGTGATGACGGGCTGCGTCGCGCAGATGGATGGCGAGGACATCGAGGACGAGGAGCTGGGCTCCGCGGAGCAAGCCGTCGTGTATGCGACGGGCACCATCTTCAACACGAGTGGCGACGCCATCAACGTCCGCTCGGGGCCGAGCACCAGCAGCTCCGTCGTCGGTGTGGTCTACGAGGGCACGAGCGTGGGGATCGAGTGTCAGGTCAACGGGACAGTCGTCTCGGGCAACTCCATCTGGAATTACATCCCTTCGCGGGGCGGCTACGTGTCCGACCTCTACGTGTACACGGGCTACAACGGCTTCGTTCCCGGGATGCCCATCTGCGGGACCAGCACGGGCACCGGTAGCGGGGGCAGCGGCGGTAGCGGGGGCAGCGGCGGTAGCGGCGGCAGCGGCGGTAGCGGCGGCAGCGGCGGCAGCTCCACGACCATGATCAACACCATCGTGTCGAAGGCCCGGGCGGAGGTCGGCTACGAAGCGGGTGCGGGTGATTGCAACAAGTTCAGCTCGGCCCTGGGTGTCGGCTGTCAGGCCTGGTGCGCCGACTTCGCGCGCTACACCTGGGGGCAATCCGGCGCGAAAGTCGCCGGGCTCACGGGTGCCGTGACCTCGTTCCAGAGCTACGGGATCAACAATGGGACGTGGAGGGCCAAGGGCACGGGCGTGGTGCCGAAGAAGGGCGACGTCGTGGTCTGGGGCAACAACGCGCACGTGGCCATCGTCTCGGAGGTCAGTGGCAGCACCTTCAGGCTGGTCCATGGGAACTACGACAACGACTTCGATGGCCGTGGCGAGGTCTTCGAGACGGGGTTCGTGAACAGCAGCAACCAGGCGGGGACGGGGCAGCCCATCGTCGGTTACGTGTCACCCGTGAAGAACTGACTCTCCGGTGTGCTCCGGCGCTGCGGCATGCCCCCGGTGACCAGGGGGCATGCCCGGCGTTCACAGGCGCCCGCTGCTCGGTGCGACAGGTGCGCGACAGATGCCGGAGGCGTGAGGATCGTCAGCGAGGCGGCGGGACGCCGACGAGCTGAGCGATGCGGGCGAGGGCGAGGGCATAACCCTGGCTGCCGCAGCCGGAGATGACCGCGGAGGCGACGGCGGAGACAAAGCTGTGCTGCCGGAACGGCTCGCGCTTGTGGATGTTGGAGATGTGCACTTCGAGGATGGGCTGAGGGCACGCGGCGAGGGCATCCTGGATGGCCACCGAGGTGTGGGTGTACGCGGCGGGGTTGATGACGATGCCCGCTGCGTCCTCGCGCGCCGCGTGTATCCAGTCGATGAGGACGTGCTCGGCGTTGCTCTGGCGAAAGTCGACGCGGAGGCCGAGCCGGGAGGCCGTCTCGTGGCAGAGGCTCTCGATGTCGGCGAGGGTCTCGCTGCCGTAGATCTCTTGCTGACGCTTTCCAAGCAGGTTGAGGTTCGGGCCGTTGAGCACGAACACGAGAGGCAGCGCGGGAGAATCAGGGGTCACGGTGCACCTGTTGCGGGAGTCGGGCTTCTGGCAGAGCGGGCTTCATGAACGTCTCTCCTTTCGCGGCGCGGCGAGGGATCGCTAGCAGAGGGACTGCAGCCTGAAAAGGCTGCGGCTTGCCCGCTGGCGTCGAACCTGCTCGACGCGCTGGGATTGCTCTCGCGCCTCACCAGGGGACCCATTGACGAAGCGTTCAAGGGAGGGCGTGGCCGCAGCCTGGAACAGTTCACGCGGCAGGGCGGGCAGCCGGGGACCACGATCCGATTCGCGTGGGACGCTGCGGATCCTGGCGCTGCTGATGGCACTGCGGGTTGGTCCACTTCCATCGATGCTGGCGATCGAGGAGCCCGAAAACGGGGTCTACCCAGGGAGACTTCGCGCCCTGCTCAGCTTTCTACGGGAGATGACCCAGCGGGAACCGGCATCTCCGGGCGAAGCGGGCGCGGATGTACCCCCGGGCGAACCCGCCATCGAGGAGGACGGGGAGGATCCGTTGGGTGAGGTATCTCCGCCGCAAATGCTGCTCACCTCGCATTCCCCCGTGATCCTGACAGCCCTGCGCACGGCGTGGAGCTCTTCGCAGAGGGGCCAACAGATTACGCCCTTCTCCTGCCGCTGCTCGACAGGACCACGGAGACACCCGCTGCGGCGCAGCTTCCAGGCGCCTACGAGGTGGCCCAATCCATCGGTATCGACGCACCCACCGGGGTGGGAGAGCGCCGCGCCGAGAAGATCGCTGCCGCGATTGACGCGTACTGGGACCAGTGCACGATCTTCGTCATTCATTCCGACGGCGCCGGCGACCCCTTGGAGGCGCAGCGAGCGTGCGTGCGTGGATCCCGGCATCCTCACTGCCCGCGCCGCCTGGCCAGATCGTTCGATCGTGGCGGTCGGCTGTGTCCCGGTCCGGGAGACCGAACCTGCGGGCGCCCTTCGTCACCTTGCAGTTCCCGTGGTTGAGAGGCTGCGGGGTGCTCTGGCTCAGGGGGCGTGATCCCGCGGCAGGATCATGGGCTGGAAGGGCTCGGGCATGCCGAGGAGGTGGCGGCCGGCGAACTCGTAGGCGTCGTCGGTGGCGGCGATGTGCTGCGTCGCGGCGTGCAGATCGCGGAAGCAGCGCTGCAAGGGGCTCGTGGCATAGAGCGCGCTCGCGCCCCCGGCGTGGTAGGCGAACGTGCCCACCTCCGCGGCAATCTCGGTGGTGTAGGTGGTGAGGGTGCGGATGGCGACCCAGTCGGCCTGCGAGAGGTTCTCGCCCGAGCAGATGCGATCCCAGGTGCTGCCGAGGACGTCGACGGTGTAGGCGCGGGCGGCACGAAGCTTCACGGCAGCGCGGCCGAGGTCCATCTGGAAGGCAGGGTGTGCTCCGAGCGGCGTCTGGGGCCAGGCCTTGATGCGGTGGGGCGCCACGGCGGTGATCTCGTCGAGGGCGCGCTGGGCAGCGCCGAGGACGAAGCCGGCATGGCCAGGGGCGACGAGGGCCAGCATGGGGAGACGGTAGAGGGGACCTCCCCGGCGGGGAGGCGCGGTGGGCGCAGGGCAGGTGAAGGCGTCGGGGACGAAGGCATCCTTCAGCCGGTAGTGCTCGCTACCGCTGCCGCGCAGGCCGGCGACATGCCAGGTGTCCTCGATGTGGACGTCGGCTGCAGGGATGGCCACGTCGATCATGCGCGGAGGGTCGCCCTCACGCTCGGCGGGGACGAGGGCTGCCGTGAAGATCCAGTCCGCGTGGCGGATGCCGCTGCCGAAAGGCCAGCGACCCTCGACGCGGTAGCCGCCTGCGACCTGGCGCGCCGTGCCCGTGGGGACGCGGAACCCTGCGACACACACGGAGGACGGCATGGCGGGCGAGGGGAAGATGGCCCGGGCACCTTCGTCAGGGAGGTAGGCGGCGGCCATGGCGGCGCTGAGGGCCGAGATCATCAGGCACCAGCCAGCGGAGGTGTCTGCGCGGGCCATGGCCTCGAAGACCTCGGCCTGGAGGAGCGGGTCACACTCCATCCCCCCGAACTCGCGTGGGATGGCGATGGCAAGGAGGCCGCTCTCGCGCAGGGCGGCGACGACCTCGGGCACGAGGGTGCGGGCCTCCTCGGAGGCGTGGGCGTGCTGCGCGGCAATGGCGCCGACGCGGTCGACGGCGGCGAGGAGGGACAGGCGGGTAGGGCTGCGAGGATGATCGTCCACGGGGGGCCCGACAGCGGTCAGGCCGTGAGGTTCCCGGAATGTTGCGCCTCATCGTGAGAAGGTGATGACGCCCAGCGAGGGGTCGCGTCAGGGATGCTGGAAGGCGCGGACGAAGTCGATGCCGGCGCTCACCGCCATGACGACGAGCAGCATGCCCATGCAGCGGATCAGCCAGGTGAGCGTGCGGCGGGGGAAGCGGGAGCCGTAGCGGCGGAGGAGGGCGACGAGCAGGATCTCCCAGGCAGCGACGCCAGCGCCTGCGGAGATGCCGAAGGGAAGAGCGTCGAAGGGGGTGAAGGCGGCGACCTTCCGCCCGTAAAGGTAGGCGACGGCCGCACTCCAGGTGGCGATCAGGGTAGGGTTGAGGATGGACACGGTGAAGCCGAGGAGAAACCCGCGGCCGCTGTCATCGCGGGTGGTTCCAGGGTCTTCGGTCGGGCGCCAGCGCATGAAGTACACGCCGAGGGCGCCGAGCACGAGGGCGCTCACGCCGTTCGCCGCGGAGAGGATGACAGGGTGGTCGGCGAGGAACGTGGAGAAGCCCCAGAAGGCCACGGCGGCGTAGATGGCCTCGGCGAGGGCGGCGCCGAGGCCGATGCGCACCGCGACGCTGTGGCGCTGCTGCACGCTGGCGCTGAGGACCATCGCCGCAATCGGGCCGGTCAGCGGGATGGATCCGATGAAGCCGAAGGCGAACGCGACGATCGAGACGATGAGGATGGTCAAAGGGGAGCCTAGACCTCGTGCGCCTCGGGGTGATGGCTCGGGTTCTCGCCTGGATCGGCGTTGGAAGCGCGTGCGGGAGCAGCGCAGTGAACGCCGTCGTCGACCACGGTGGACACGTTCAGCGCCACCGGATCGGAAGATGTCGGTGCGGGTGCGGTGAGCGCGGCGGGCATGGAGAGCACGAACTTCAACTTTCCGAACGGGCCTGCGGGTGTCAAGCCACCGAGGGGATGGATGATTCAAGGTCGGTCTACACTGTTTCCAGGCGTCGCGGCGTCGCACTCTTGCTCCGGTGGGAGGGTGGGCACACGGGCCTGGTTGAGCGCGTGCCAGGCGTGCGGTTAGCGTGAGAGGTGCACGCCTTGAGGGGCTGAGCGTGCGAAGGATGCGGTGCACGCGGTGCACGCGGCGAGAGAGGGATCATGTCAGCGAGGCTTCACCACATGCAGGACGGTCTCGAAGAGAAGCAGGGAGCGCGGCCGCTGCGCTGGCTCCACCTCTCCGAGCTGCGCCTCGGAGCTGGCGATGCGGAGGGCGGTGACGCGATCTACGGGAGGCTGGTGCGTGCCTTCGCGGAAGGAGGGCCGTTCGCCGCCAAGAAGCCGGATCTGGTGTTCTGCACGGGTGACGTGGCCCTCTCGGGCAAGCCGGAGCAGTACCGGGCGGCGCTGCGCTTCTTCGAGGAGCTGGCGCGGGTGACCGGCGTGCCAGCGGAGCGGATCTTCGTCGTGCCCGGGAACCACGACATGGACAGGGCACGGGTGAGCACGCGGTTCTCGCTCTCGCTGGAGGAGCGGCGGGACGCAGAGGCCTTCTTCGGGGCCGCAGGAGGCGAGGACCGGGAGATCGCGCTCCGCAGGTTTCAGGGGTTCTCGGCGTTCCTGCGCGAGGGGTTCGGGGTGCAGCTCTCGGGGGAGCAGCCGTACCTCCTCGCACGTTGCGAGGTGGCGGGGAGGCGGGTGTCGGTGCTGGGGTTCAACTCGGCGTGGCTCGCGCACGAGGAGGGGATGAAGGGGCACCTCGTGGTGGGAGAGCGGCTGGTGCGGCAAGGGCTCGCGGCGCTTGCGGAGGAGGGGGACGGGCAACGGCCCGATCTGCGGGTGGCGTTGATGCATCACCCCCTGGGGTGGCTGCACGAGGTGGAGCGGGTGGCGGTGCGGGACGCGCTGGTCGGCGGGGTCGACTTTCTGCTGCACACGCGGCCGCATGGCGAGCCCACGGTGCTGGCGGAGGGGACGGGAGGGGCGGTGATCCTCGCGGCCGGCGGGGTGTTCAGGGGCGCCGGTGAGCCGGGGGTGGCGCTGCTCGTGGAAGTGGATGGAGAGGGGACGCGGGTGGAGGCGCTCGCCTGCGTGCAAGGTCATGGCGAGGGGCACAGGCGCTGGGTGAGGCCGGAGGGGGGCACGGTGCGGCTACCGTGGCGGGCGCGAGAGCTGCGCGCAGGCGGGAGGCTTGGGGGCGGGATCTCGGGGGCCGCGCTGGGCACGTACCTGCGTCGGCTGGAGAACGAGACGCGGTGGGCGATGCTGATCGGGCTGAGCAGCGGGGTGAACGCGCTGCGCATCCGGCTGGACCAGGTGTTCGTCCCGCTCGCGGTCCAGGAGCTGGGGGTGGCGGCGGGGAGCGAGGCAGGGGACGAGGACGGAGGGGCACGAGGGCGCGAGGGGCCAGGCGGCGAAGGGGGTGGGCCGGAGGGGATGCGCGCGACGCGGGCGGGGGTGGTCGCGCTGTGGCAGCGGGCGCCATTCCTGGCGGTGGTCGGCGGGCCCGGGAGCGGGAAGACGACCTTGCTTCGCCACCTCGCGCACCTCGGTGCGCGGGCCTTCGCAGGCGACGGCGAGGCTCGGGCGGAGCTGCTGCTCGAAGGTCAGGCGGCGCCACTGCCGCTCCTGATCGCGCTCCCACAGATCGCGGCGCTCATGCCGGAGGGGGCAGGCGCGGGAGAGCTTGTGGCTGCCATCGCTGCCTGGGCAGAGCGGGAGCGGGGTCTCCCGGAGGGGTGGCTGCGCGAGGCGCTGCGCGGGAAGCAGGTGGCGCTCTTCGCCGATGGGCTCGACGAGATCCCGGACCTCGCGCATCGCCAGCGCATGACGCGCGCGCTCGTGGCGCTCTCGCTGGAGATCGCGGCGCGCCAGGGACCGGGGAGGGTGATGGTGACGACCCGGCCTGCGGGATACGGAGGAGGGGTGCGGCTCAAGGCGCCGTTCGCGGAGGCGCAGCTCCTCGATCTCGAAGAGGCCGAGGTGGAGCGCTTCGTCACGCGCTGGGTACAAGCGGCAGCGCGGGTGCCCGAGGGGGTGCGGCTCGATCAGCACCCGGAGGTGGCGGGCAAGGTGAGCTCGCTCCTCGAAACCATCCGCGCGAGCGAGGCGCTGACCGCACTCGCGGGGCAGCCGCTGCTCCTCACGGAGATCGCGCTCGTGCACCACCGGCGCGGGCACATCCCGGAGCAGCGGGCGCTGCTCTACGAGGCGGTGCTGGAGGTGCTGCTCCGTCCTTTCGAGCGGCATGCGCACTTCAGGCCTGCGGTGGTGCGGGGTGCACTGTCGGCGGTGGCATGGCACCTGATGGAGGTGAGCGCGCCGGAGGATCTGCGCCAGGCGGAGCAGCTCGAGGTGCTCGCCGGGGTGGTGGCGCGCCGGCTGGTGGGGAAGGGGACGCACGAGGAGCTGGAGAGCGACGCGGCGCTCGGGGAGCAGGCGCTCGCGCTGCTCGAAGCGCAGGCACGCGAGGCGGGGATCCTGCAGATCGACGGCGATCACCGCTGCAGGTTCGCGCACCGGACGCTCCAGGAATACCTGGCCGCGGTGCAGCTCACCGACCTGCCGGAGGCAGAGCTGCAGGAGGTGGTGTGCGCGCGGGTGGATGAGCCGAGCTTCCGGGAGACGTTGCGCCTCGCGGTGGGCATCCTCGCGGCGCACCGGCCAGGGGCCCTGTCGCGGCTGCTCGGGGCGCTGTCGGGATCGCCGGAGCTGCCCCTCCTGCAGCGGGCGCGTGGAGCCGCGGGGGCGGCGTCGCTCCTCGCAGACGTGGCGATGTTCGACCTGGAGCCGTTCCTGCTCGCGCCGATCCGCAGGGAGCGCGACGCGATGCTCGGGGTGCTGGAGGATGGGAGATCGCCGGAGCCATTGCGGGTCGGGGTGGGCGAGGCGCTGGGGCGCGTGGGGGATCCGCGCCTCATCGAGGAGCGTCGCTGGGTGGAGGTGCCCGAGGGGCCATTCTTCCGGGGAGCGCCTGCGGACGACGAGCAGGCGATGGAGGACGAGAAGCCGGGCCACGTGGTGCCCTGGCTGCCGCGGATCCTGGTGCAGCGCTGGCCGGTGACGATCGAGGAGTTCTCGCGCTTCGTCGAGGATCGTGGCTACGAGGCGTCGGCGTTCTGGACCGAGGAGGGGTGGGCGTTCCGGTGCCGTGAGGGGCTGTCGGCGCCGGAGGGCTGGGCCGTACAGCGGCAAGGCGCCTGGAACGCGCCGGTGACCGGGATGTCGTTCTGGGAGGCCGAGGCTTACTGTCGGTGGCTCGATCGGCGACGACGGCCTGCGCAGCTTCCCGAAGGGTGGGTCGTCCGGCTGCCCACCGAGTCGGAGTGGGAGAAGGCCGCGCGCGGCGGGCTCGAACTCGACGAGGGCCAGGAGAACCCGCACCCGGAGCGCCGCTATCCGTGGGGCGGTCCGTGGAACACGCACCTGGCCAACACCGGGTTCCGGTTCCAGCGCGTCACGCCGGTGGGGTGTTTCCCGGGTGGTGAAGGACCCTACGGGGCCTGGGATCAGGCCGGCAACGTGTGGGAGTGGTGCGCCGACTGGTACGATCCGGGCGCGTGGGAGGCGTACGTGCGCGGCGGCCCTGGGCAGCCCGCGCTCGTGGCGCTCGACGCAGCGCTGGCGCCGGAGATGCCCATCCTGGATGCGCAAGGCAGCACCGTGCGCACGCGGTGTCGCGTGCTGAGGGGCGGTGGGTGGGGGATCAGCGCGCTGATCGCGCGGGTTTCCTACCGCGGGCAGGGAGAGCCGTGGCGACGTGATGGGGTGACTGGGCTGCGTTGCGTCGCCGGACCGCCTCTTCCCTGAGAGCGACCGGGTACCGGCACGGCTTGACCTTCTCGCCCACTCCGCGGAAGCTCCGGCCGTGAAGCGGCTCTTCGCGCGCCCTGGGACTGCCAGGACTCTGGCAGCGGCGCTCGCTGCCGCGGTTGTCGTGCCCGGGATGGCGGTGTTCCCGCCGGCAGCTTCGGCGCAGGGCCAGGGCCCTCAGGGAGCGAGCGACGCGGGGCCCTCGACGGATGCCAGGGCGCCTCGACCTGCGCGCCTTCCTGAGCGCCTTCCTGCGGGCAGCGCCGATCCGGACGCTGGCACGAGATCCGACGCTGGCACGAGGGCCGACGCTCAGGCGCTGACGGACGCTGGGGCGCTGGCGGACGCGGGGACGAGGACCGACGCGGGCGCAGTGGAGGATGCCGGCGCCACCCCGAACGACGCGGGCGCGGCGGAGCAGGACGGCGGAGCCGCGGGGCAGGACGGCGGACCGGGGGACGGGGGAGCCGGGGCCGCGGATGCCGAGGTGTCCGGGGGCGATCTGCTCGGGGACGAGTACGAGACCGAGCCTGAGCCACCGCGCTCGCGCCGCCCGTCTCTGCCGGCGGCGAGCGCCGCCGTGCCGCCTCCGGTGCCGACGCTCGCGCTGCCGCCGCCGTTCCCACCTGCGGCGTCGGCGGAGCCGCAGGAAGAGGCGCCGATCCGCTTCATGGACCGGACGGTGTTCGTGGTGCGAGGGCCGCGCGGTGGGCGCACGCCCGAGCAGCGCGCGCGCGCTGCGGTCCAGGTGCTGGAGCGCGCCGCCCAGGAGCCCGAGATCCCCGAGGTCCGGGTGGACATCAGCGGCGACGTGGCGGTGATCTACGTGGGCCAGAGCCCCCTCATCCAGCTCGGGCCCTCCGACGCGCTGGCCGCTGGCGATGCCTCGCTCGGAGTCCACGCCGACACCGTGGCCTCCAAGGTGCGCGACACGCTGGCCCGGGAGCGCAGCCGCAGCCAGGCCGCGCAGCTCGTGTTCTCGGTCTCGCTGGTGGTCTTCTCGGGGCTGATCGCGCTGGCGCTTCTCCGCAAGGTCGGTGAGCTGGTGAAGCGGGTGCGGGGCTGGATCGCCGACCACCCGGACAAGCTCCCGGCCATCGTGCTGGGGGGCATCGAGATCGTCCGCCCCGCGGCCTTCAAGGGCGCGCTCTCGGTGTCGCTCGGCGTGCTCCGGGTGCTCGCGCAGATCGGGGTCATCTACACCTGGCTCATTTTCTCGTTCTCGCTGTTCGAGGCGACGGCCAGCGTGCGCGAGCGGCTCACGGGGTTCGTGCTCGCGCCGGTGTCGGCGCTGGTCGGGCGCCTCGCGGTGAGCGTGCCGGTGCTGGTGATCGCGATCTTCGCGGCGCTCGTGGTGCTGCTCGTCCTGCGCTTCGTGGGCCTGTTCTTCGGCAGCGTGGCGCGTGAGGAGACCAAGGTCGGGTGGCTGCCTGCGGACCTCGCGGCGCCCACCGGGGTGCTGGTGCGGATGGCCATCGTGGTCGGGGCGCTGGTGTTCGGGGCGCCGCTGGTGACGGGCGTGTCAGAAGGGTCGCTCGCGCGCACGGGCATGGTGATGCTGGTGATGCTGGGGCTCGCCGCGGTCCCGGTGCTCGCGTCGGCGGCGACGGGCGTGGCCGTGGTCTACGGCCGGAAGATGCGGCTCGGGGACATGGTCGAGGTGGGGGGACGGGCTGGTCGGGTGCGGGAGCTCTCGCTCCTCGAAGTGCGCCTCGAGGACGAGGATGGATGCCCCGTGCGGGTGCCGCACCTGCTCAGCCTGGTGCACCCCACCCGGCTGCTCGGGCGACACCCGCTGATGGTCATCGCGCTGAGCGTCTCGCCGTCGGCGGATCTGGCGCGGACTCAGGAGATCCTGGCGCGGGCCGCGGGGAGCGTGAGCGGCCGGGCGCGGGTCAACCTGGTAGGGCTCGACGAGGGGGGCGCGCACTTCCGGGTGACGCTGGTCTCGGAGGACCGAGACGCGCGCGGGCGCTGGCTCGCTGGGGCTGCGCTGGCGCTCGCGGCCGCGGGGATCTCGCTGGGGCGGCCTCCTGAGGGGAAGCGATCAGGTCGGAGCGCGGCTCCTGGTGAGGTGCCTTGAACGAAGTCTGGCTCCTCATGGGGCTGCTGCTCCTGTCGTACATCGGCAGCTTCCTCGTGGGGGGCCACGCGCTCCGCGGCTACGGGCTGCCCTCGGGGTCGGAGTTCGTGGTGCTCGGGTTTGCGCTCGGGCCCTTCGCGCTCGGGCTGGTGGAGCGCTCCACGCTCTCGATGTTCGAGCCCGTCGCCGATGTGGCGCTCGGGTGGTTGGCGCTGGTGGTCGGGCTGGGCTTCGGCTTCTCGAAGGAGGGACGGGTGGGGCCGGCACGGCTCGCGCTCGGGGTGGGCCTGTCGCTCGGGGTGGGCGCGGTGGTCGGGATCGCCGTCTGGGTCGCGTCGGGGATCTTCGCGTCGGAGCTCGGCGCGCGAGAGCGCACGGTGCTCGCGCTCGGCGTCGGCGCAGCCTGCGGGGAGACGACGCGCCATGCGGTCGCCTGGGTGGTGGAGCGCTACAGGGCGCGGGGGCAGCTCGCGAGCCTCATCGACGATCTCGCCGACTCCGACGATCTCGGGCCGCTCCTGATCATGGGCGTGGCGTTCGCCCTCGCCCCGGCGGCCGAGGGGGGGCTCTCGATCCCGGTCTACGTCTGGACGGCGATCACCATCGGCATCGGGGTCGCGCTGGGCCTCATCGCGGTGGTGCTGCTCGGCAGCGATTTCCGGCTCATCCAGAGCTGGGGCGTGCTCCTCGGGACGTCGCTGCTCACCATCGGCACCACGGCGCGCTTCGGCCTCTCTCCGCTGCTCGCGACGTTCGTCATGGGTGTCACCATCGCCGGGGGCTCGCAGCACCGAGGAGAGATCGTGGCCATGGTGGCGCCCACCGAGCGCCCGGTGCTGCTCCCCGTGCTGCTCCTGGCCGGTGCGCACCTCCGGCCGCTCGAGGCCCCCTACCTGCTGCCGCTGGCGTGCGTGGCGCTCGCGGCGCGGGTGCTGGCGAAGGTCGGCGCCGGCCTCGTGGTGCGGCGGGTGTGCCCGGCGGCAGGGGCGACGACGGCCACGCTCGGGCTCGGCATGCTCTCGTGCGGCGCGGTGGCCATGAGCATGGGCCTCGGCTTCTCACTGCGGTTCCCGGGCAAGGTCGGGGACGCGGTGCTGCTCTGCGCAGCCGTGGCCACGGTCTTCGGCGAGTTCGTGGGGCCGGTGTCCCTGCGGTCCTTGCTCCGGAAGGCCGGCGAGATCGCGGCAGTGAGCGAGGTGCCGCCGCGGCCGAGCCGCTGGAGCGCGTCGCCCGACGGGGCGCGCATCTCGGAGGTGAGCCCGATCCCGGCGGCCGACGTGCTGGCGACACCCCTCCCCGGAGGCGTTTCGCTGCCAGGGACGACGCCCCTCCCGGCTCCCCAGAAGCTCCCCACCATCCCCAGGCCGGAGGATGGCAGCCCATGAGCGGCGGAGGCGACACGAGGCCGAAGGGAGTGCGCCAGCACCTGACGCACGCGCTGGTGCTGCTGCTGCTCTTCGCGCTGCTCTATCTGGGCACCCGGGGGAGTCAGGATGTCCACGGCTCGGCCTCGACCATCGCTGCTGCTGGCTTCCTGCTCCTGGCCGGGACGCTCGCGAGCGAGCTGGTGGAGCCGCTCGGGTTGCCGCACCTGTCCGGCTACATCCTCGCAGGCGTCCTCGCCGGGCCGCACGTGCTGCACCTCGTGGATCACCACACGGTGAACGCGCTGTCGGGCGTCAACGCGCTCGCGCTCGCGCTCATCGCGCTCGCGGGTGGCGCGGAGCTGAAGCTCGAGGTGGTGCGCAAGGTCCTGAAGAGCATCGCGATCCACATGCTCTTCCAGACGGTGATGGTGTTCGTGGGGCTGACGGCGATCTTCTACGCCGCGCGCAACCTCATCCCCTTCGTGGCAGCGCTGCCCGTGGCCGCCGCCGCGGGCGTGGCCGTCCTGTGGGGGGTCCTGGCAGTGAGCCGCAGCCCCTCGGCGACCCTCGGGATCCTGGCGCAGACGCGGGCGAGCGGACCCCTGGCGATGCACACCCTGGCGTTCGTGATGACGAGCGACATCGTCGTGATCACCATGGCGGCGTGCTCGATCAGCGCGGTGCGCCCGCTCATCGAGCCCGGTTCGTCGATCTCGCTGCACGAGCTGGAGGTGCTCGGCCACGAGCTCCTCGGCAGCGTCGCCATCGGCACCACCCTGGGCCTGGGCCTCGCCGCCTACCTGCGGGTCGTGGGGCGGCAGCTCATCCTGGTGTTCGTGGCGCTCGGCTTCGGGGCGACGGAGATGCTCCGCTACCTGCGCTTCGACGCGCTCCTCGTGTTCATGACCGCGGGGTTCGTGGTGATGAACCTCTCCCGGCAGGGGGAGAAGCTGCTGCACGCGGTGCAGGATGCTGCGAGCCTGGTATTCGTGCTGTTCTTCGCGACAGCCGGTGCGCACCTCGACTTGCCGTTGCTCCGAGATCTGTGGCCGGCGGCGCTCCTGCTCGGGGTGTCCCGCGCGGTGATCACCTGGGTCGCGGGCCGCATCAGCAGCCGCCTCGCCGGGGATCCGCCGCTCATCCAGCGGTGGGCCTCGGCGGGGCTGGTGTCGCAGGCAGGCCTGTCCATCGGGCTCGGCCTGGTGATGGAGCGCGCCTTCCCGACACTGGGGAGTGGCTTCCGTGCGCTGGTGGTGGCGTGCGTGGCGTTCAACGAGGTGCTGGGGCCGATCCTGTTCAAGCTCGCGCTGGACCGCGCGGGTGAGACCGCCGTCGAGGCGTCGCGTGGGACGCGAGGGAGCGCGAGCGCGACCGCGGATGAGGTGCCCGCGTCGCCCCGCTGACCCGCAGAGGCGCGATCAGGGCGCGAACCGGATCGAGTAGCTCACCACCGTCGTGCCCCCACGGGGCTTGCGGAAGTCGATCTTTTCGAACACCCCGACCACGCACGCGGAGAACCCTTCGCCCTTGAGGGCGGTGCGGGGCTTGGTGACCTGGGCCTTGCCACCCTCGCGCTCGATGCGGAGATCGACGCCGAAGTCACCTCCCTTCTTGGGGTCGTCCACGTGGGTCCAGCAGCGGCGCAGGTCGTCGAAGTGCGGTTCGACCGAGAGCTTGATGGGGGCCTTGGTCACGGCGTCGTGAGGCCCGCCGCCGATGTGCATGCCGATGTTGGTGACCTTGACGTCGGGCAAGGGGGCCTCCGCGGGCGCCTGAACTGCCGGCGGAGGAGCGGTGGCTTCCCCGGTGGGTGCTGCCGCCGCGGCCGGGTCCGCAGTGGAGGCTACGCCGGTCGGGGTCTGGGCAGGAGGTGCGGCCGTGGCAGGGGAGGGCAGGGCCGTGGCAGACGTCGTCGCGGGCGCCTGGGCCTGCGAGGGGGGATGGCTCCCGTCGCTGGCGCTGGTGGCGCTCGGGGTGGAGCAACCGAGCGTGACCGTCAGGGCCGTGGCCGTGGCGAGCAAGGCGGCGCGCATGGCGCAAGCAGCGAGGCGCTGGGGCGCGCGCGCGCCGCCGGGCGAGGAGGACGTCGTGGAAGTGAGCACGGCGCGGAATCTAGATCAGGTGTCCCGCCCGTGCGCCATGAAGTCTGCAGGTTGCAGAAACGTTGCCCTGCGGATGCGACCGGAACGCGCTGGGTGGTGGTGGGCGCTGGCCTCGCGGAGACCACGCGCGACGCGCCGCGAGGGAGGCGCTTCGCGCGTGGAGCGCAGTGGCTCAGGGGCTATTGGGGTTGCTGCCGCCCGTCGCGGGGCTGATGGAGATGTCGACGTCCTCGACCTCGATGCCCTTGAAGGACGAGGAGTAGCCGCAGGAGGTGTCGTAGTCCTCGGGGCAGGTGGCGCCGCTGCAGGCATTCTTGAGGGAGGTCGCGATGTCGCCGTCGACGGCCGAGCCGTCGATGGTCATGGTGATCGTGACGCTCGACGTCGTGGTGTATTTCAGACCGCTCGGCATCTCGCGGATGCGATCGTCGACACCGTCGTTGTTGACGTCGACCTCCTCGTCCGCGTAGTCGGGGTAGCCGTCGTTGTCGGTGTCGATGGTGGGATCGACACTGGGGTCCTCGTTGTCGGGGATGCCGTCACCGTCAGCATCGTAGTAGGTCGTGCCCGGCGGGTACTCGACGTTGGTGTTCGTCCCGGAGAAGCGGAAGGTATCGCCGTCGATGGTGCCAGCGAGCACCTGCGCGCCGGTGTCGAGGAGGGCTTCCTCGTCGCTTGCTACGTAGAGCAGGAAGGTCGAGCCATTCCTGAACGTGGTGGTGTCGTCCTTGATCGAATCGGGGATCTCGTCACCCGGGAAGCAATCGGAGCCCGGCTTGACCTCGCTGGTCGCGACCCGATACCCCACGTAATCACCAGGCCCGAGGCCGCCGCACGCTGCGGTCATGGTCGACAGGGCGCCGATGAGCGAGGCATGCGCGATCAGGCGACGGCTGTTTCGAGGCGTAAGCATGTCAGTCTCTCCTTTTCAATGCAGTGCCGGGGGAGGGCACCCCCCTCTGCGGAAGAGCATTACTCTAGATTCAGGCAGGATGCCTACTCTTGAGCCGCGTCTCGGCGTGCTGCGCGCTACCGGGAGCTCCCGCCCACCGCTTCACGGAGGCGTCGGACGCCCTCGTTGTGGGCATCGAGGCTCTCGCTGAAGGTGTGTCGGCCGCCACCGGTGGCCACGAAGTAGAGATATTTCGTGGCCGCAGGCGAGAGGGCGGCGGTGATCGAGGCTTCTCCGGGGTTGCCGATGGGCCCTGGAGGGAGGCCGGGGTGAGCGTAGGTGCTGTAACGGTTCTTCGGGTCCCGGACGACTTCTGGGGTGGGTTTGCCCGTGAACCCGGCGCAGCTCGGAGCATCCGCGGGATAGGCCACGCACCCGTAGAGCGAGGTGGGGTCGGACTGCAGCCGCCTCGACTTGAAGGCCGGGTCCATCAACCGGTTGACAAAGACGCTGCCGATGAGCGGGCGCTCCTCGTCGACCACCGCTTCTTTCTCGATGATCGACGCCATGATCAGCACTTCGCGCCGGCCCCACCCGAGCGAGGCGCCAAGGGCCGCGAACCCATCCTTGTGCCGGGTGACGAGGGCCTTCCAGCGCCGGTCCGACTCCGCCACGAGGCGCCGCGTCACCTCGCGCGGATCGCTGTCGAGCTGGAGATCGTAGGTGGCAGGGAACAGGTAGCCCTCGGCGCTCTCGGCGCCGACGCTGCCGGCGCGCTCGATGCCCACAGCATCGAGCAGCTCCGGGTCGGCGGTGGCCGCGAGGAAGGCGCGGTGGCCGGCGACGTGCAGCTTCTCAAGACGCGCGGCGATGTCGAAGCGGCTCCACCCCTCGGGGATGGTCACCTTCACGGTGGGCCGGTCCGGCAGGCGCAGGAGGAGGTCACGGAGTTCTCGCGCGCTGAGGCCCTGCCAGAGGAGGTGGGGGCCCTGGACGAACTGGTCCGCGCCGCCCGTCGCGCGCAGGTAGAGTTCCATGCCGCTCTCGCTGCGCACGAGGCCCTCGGCGGCGAGCAGGGCTGCTGCCTCCCCGGCGTCGAGGCCTCCTGGCCAGTAGATCTCCACGAGCTTGCCCTGGTCCGGCGCGCGCGCGCGGCCGTAGCCCACGACGACGGCCACCGCCACGAGGGACACCAGCGCGAACCCCACGACGACCCCCGCCACCGCGCGCTGGATCCGCGTTCCGGGCGGCTTGCGCGGGGTGCGCGGCTTGCGCGGCGTGGATGACGCGGGAGGATGCGAGGTGCGGGAGGGCGGCTTGCTCCGGCGGCTGTCAGCGCCCGGCGTCGCGGTACTCCCCTTGCCGCCATCCGCGCCCGGGTTCGCGGCATTGCCGCGTCGGCTCCCCGCCCGTACCGCTCTCGGCCGACCGCTCACCCCGGCAGTCAAACCTCGGAAGACGGCTCGCTGTCAACGCCGTGACGACCCGGGGCCCTCAATCCCAGGCTTCGCCGAAGAACCCGCCATCGAGCGCCGGGCGAAGGTCCATCAGCATCTCCCCCTTTTGAGTGGTGATCCGCGCGTCGTACACCACGAAGTCCGGCACGAGCCGCGGCAGGTGGCGGCTGTAGAGGGTGCCCCGGAAGGTCACACCCGCGTGCACCACCAGGTACTCCGCCGGATCACGGGGGTGCGGCCAGATCAGCGACACGCCCACGTGATCTCCCTCGTGCCTCTTGCCACGCAGGGTGAGCGCGCCCTCCTCGAATTTCACGGGCAGATCCCTCGCGAACAGCGCTGTCACCCGGTTGCTCGCCGGCCCGCCCACGAGCACCAGGCTGCGGCCGGTGAGCTCGGCCTCGCTGACCTCCGTGTCGGCCTTCATCGGGATGCGCACCTCGGCCCCGGTGGCGGGCCCTCGGTGGTACTCCGCGACCTGCCGGTTCACGTCGGCCTGCGCCGGATCCAGCGTGCCGTAGACGATGAGCTGGGGGTGACGGAGCACGTCGTCGAGCGGGCCCGCCACGCCCGGGCGCTTCCGGTGAGCCGTGGAGGGGGCCTCGGTCGCGCGCGTCCACGCCCCACCCTGACGCACGAAGAACACCTCTCCCGCGGGCTCCGGCACCTCGATGGGAGCCTCTCTGTCGAGCACCACGCGCGCGGTCCCTCCGCCAGCCGCCCCCATGCCCGTGAAGTCGAGGGCGAGCGCCTCGACGTTCCTCGTCGTCACCTCGACCCGCCGCTCTTCCTTCGCCCACCTCCCGTCGATCTCGCCGCGCGCCGCGCCGTCCTGGCGGCGCAGGAGCCTCACCCAGTACGCGCGATCGTAGCGGTGCTCCCCCGTCACCAGGCGCGCCCGGGAAGGAGCCTCCGGCCGTCGTCTCGCGATGAGCCAGGCAATCATCCGGCCGTGCTCGTAGCCGTGATCCCAGACGTTGTGATCCAGGTCCTCCTGAAGATCGAAGTCGACCTTGTAGCCGAGCGCCCGGTAACGCTCGACGACCACCTTCGAGCGCTCTGGACCGTCCTTCCCCCCGTGCACCACGTGCAGCGGCAGGTGGAGCCCGTTCTCGGCGTAGCGCACCGTGTAGCGCTGCTCGATCAGGCGATCCTCCCAGGGTGCGTGCCGTACGCCGCGGATGCTGCGGTAGTCCTTGAGGTTCGGGTAGCCGCAGAGGGGCGCGCTGGCGGAGAAGCGATCGGGATGGTGGAGGGGTACGGTGAACGCGACGGTGCCGCCGAGCGAGTAGCCGGTGAGCGAGACGCGCCGCGGATCGACGCGGTAGTGGGCCTCGAGCGCCTCGATGACAGCCAGCGTGTCGTGCTCGCCGAGGAGCCGCGGGCCCGCGTTGCCGAAGCCCCAGGGCGCCGCCAGGATCGCGCCCTGGTCCGGGAAGGAAGGCAGGTGCCGCGCGGCCCGCTCCCGGTCCCCGCTCATGTCGGGGGCCTCTCCGATGGCCGTGCGCAGCGCTACCTCCGGCGGGTTGTCGAGTCCGTGGGCCACGATGACGAGGGGCAGGGGAGGACCATCGGGCCGGTACGATGGCGGCACGAACACCGGGTAAGGCTGCAGCGCGCCATCGATCGTGGAGCGGTAGGCCCGGTGCACCACGCCTGTCCGCGTGCGGTAGGGATCGCGTCCCTGGCGCAGCTCCCCTGCGATCTCCTCCGCCTCCTTCAACGTCGCCCGCAACCAGGAGACGTCGTCTGGACCGTCCGTGAGCGCTCGCTGCAGCGTCGCCACGTGATGCGCGAAGCTGTCCCGGCTCCCCGCCGGGAGCGTCCCCTGCGTCGCTTCGCTGAGCACGCCTTCGAGCGACACCACCCGATCGTGCAGATCGCCGTGAAAGAGCAGGGTGCGCCGTGCCTCGGCCGCGTCTCCGCCGCGCGAGTTCCTGCTGCTGCCCGCGTCCTTGCTGCCCTCGGCGGCATTGCTGCCTGGGGCTCCCTCGGTCCCGAGCCGTAGCCGGAGCTCGGCCTGGCCCGCTTTCGCGAAGCGCGCCGTGAACGGGAGCGTGGCTCCCTCACCCTGAAGGGAGGCTGCGCCGAGCGTGCCCCGGCCGAGCGTCTCCTCCCTCGCCTTGCGGTGATCGAGCCGCGCCTCGTATCCCAGCTCCCCGCGGATGCGTGGCCACAGCCCCGGGACCCGCACCTGCGCTTCCACCGCGAATCCTTCGGTGACGGGGCGGGAGGACCACCGCACGTCGAGCAGGTCTCCGAGAGCGCACCCCTCCTCCGAAGCTGGCGCGAACAGCAGGTCCGGGAGTGCCTCGCCCCTCCGCCCGCGCACCCGCAGCCACAGCCCCGCAGGCGTCGGGCTCTCCTGCGCGACCACGACCACCACCGTGTTCACCCCCTCGCGCAGCTCCGCGTCCACCACCAGCTCGTCCTGGAAGGGGGCCTCTCCCCCGGGTCGACGCGCGTCCAGCGCGAGCGCGCCGTTCACGTGGATCCGCGCGCCACCCCGCACCCCGGCGAGGAGGGTCACCGGGCGGCGCTGGCCGCTCACCAGGTAGCCCGCGAGGAGCGCGTGGCGGGTCTCGCCGCGCCGCTTCTTGTCCTTGTCGAGCGCCGCCACGAAGCCGCCGGCTGCACAGCGCGGGGCAAGCCCGATCGCGTTTTCACCGGCAAGCACGCCCTCCGGGTTGCCCTTGAGCTTATCGAACGACTTCGTGGAGAGCGCCTCGGTTCCCCCCCATCCGTTCAGCCACCCCTCGCCGCGCAGGGTGTACAGGCGCGCCCGATCGAGCTTCCCCGCGGGGGTGTCGAGGCCAACGCAGCGGCCCTCCAGGCAAAGGGCGCCCGGATCGCAGGCAGTCCGCAGGAACTGCTGGCCGTCGGCGCTGCACATCTCGGCGGTCGTATCGTCCACGCAGCGCCTGTTTCCTGGCGTGCACGTCTCACCACCCGCCGTGGGGCTGGAGGTGCCCTGGGCCGTGACTGCAGCAGCTCCGGTGGGGCTCGCCGGGGGAGCCGTCGCGCTGCCGGGAGATGGAGAGCCCTGTCCGCACGCGGCGGCGAAGCCAAGCCCCGCGAGTGCCTTCCACCTCCAGATCGTCATGGCCAGTCAGGCCGGAGCCTACTGCATCCAGCGATCCGGGGATCCACAAAGCCGGGAGGTCTCAGCCTCCGCGGCGTGGTCTTCGGTGAGTGTTGCTCATCCACAGAGACGTCGCCCAGCGCAGCATGATTCAGCTCCACTGCCCATCCGCACCTGGTGGGAGTGATCTCGTCGAGAATCGTCAGCGCGCGCGCGGAGGCTGCTTTCAGACGCGGGACTGTGCAGTGGGGCCGGGACGAACCGCGAGCCCCTCGCATTCCTCACAGCCCCAGATCGAAGGCGTTGCTCTCGTTCCGCTTCACCGCGGATCGCCCCGCCCGGCTCTCCTGCGCGGGCTCCGCCGGTGCCGCGGGGGCCGGCGCTGCGCCCCCGATCATCCCGGCGGGGGGAGGTGGCGTGGCGAACTGACGGGGGGCGTTGAAGTCCTTGTCGGCGCTCTCCAGCACCGCGATCTGCCGGTCGAAATCACGGCTCACGTCCGCGGCCCGCGCCATCGGCGCCGCCGTCTTTGCCCGGCTCGCCTCTCCCTTGAGCGCGCTGCGCTGGGTGTCGAGCTTCTTGCGCGCCTCCTCGAAGCGGCCCTGCTTGAACAGGAAGTTCGCCTGCTGCAGCGTCGACGCCGTCTCGCTCCGCTGCACCCGGCCCGCGACCAGCGCATCGAGCGCGCTCGCCGCCGCGCGATCGTCGGTCACCTCCAGCGCGAGCTTCCCCTCGCAGCGCCCCTCCTTGCTCCCTACCAGATCGCGGTAGGTCATCGACACTTCCGCGACCTTCGCCTCGCCCAGCTCTGGCCGCGAGAGGCGCACCTTGAGCAGCGCCGTCTTCACCTCGCCGCGCGAGAAGCTTCCGAGCGGCACCATCACCCGGTTGCCCTCGCGCCGGAAGCTACGATCGAAGACCCGCTCGAGCTCCACCCCGGGGGCGAGGTCCACGGCCACCTCGACGCCACTCGCCACCGTGGACTTCAGCGCCTCCGCCTCCTCCTCGAAGATCCGCGACAGGCCGCTGTCGTTTTCCGCGAAGTAGTGCCGTCCGTTCGAGTCCTGCGCGATGGCCGCCAGGATCTTCTCGTTGTACTCCACGTCGACGCCGATGGTCGTGATGCTCACCCCGCGGGCGTGGGCCCGCTGCGCGATCGACCGGAAGCCCGGCACGTCGCGCACGCCATTGTTCGCGTCGCCGTCGCTGAGGAGCAGCATCCGGCTCACCCGCTCCTCGGTGCGCTCCAGCAGCGCGAGGCCCTCCTCGATCCCGCAGGAGATGCACGTGTCGCCCCCGAGCGTGATGCCGCGGATGTCCGAGATCACCCGCCCCCGGGTGCCCGGGCCGATGGTGGTCGGCGGGACGATCACGTTCGTGCGCGTGTCGAAGGCCACCACCGACACCACGTCGCCGTCCTGGAGCTGATCCACCGCCCTCGTGGCCGCCTGGAGGGCGTTCTGGAGGCGGCCGCCTTTCATCGAGCCGGACCTGTCGATGACCAGCGACAGGTTCGCCGGCGCCTGCGTCTCGGCCCGGCTGCTCCCGTCGTTCTTCACCTCGAGCATCAGAAACGTCTCGCCGTCCGACCGGAGCAGCTTCTGGTGCCCGAGGCGCCCCTCGACCATCAGCGTACCCCCGGCGACGAAGCGGCCAAGCTCCGTGGTCACCTCGCCTCCACCGCCGACCACGGACGGCACCACGGTCGGGTCTGGCTCGGCCACCGTCTCGGCGCCCGCCCGACCGCCAGGGGGGGTCAGCGAGTAGACGCTGAAGCTGGTGAGCAGCATGCCGAGAGCGGACAGAGCGGCGATCTTTTTCGGTGTCATGGGGGTACTCCCTGAGGGGGATCCGGCTGGACCCACCCTGACAACGGTCGACGTCCCCCCGAGCTTACGCGACGCCGCTCGGAAGGACGGGCTCTTGGACGCGCGCCGTGGCCGGAAGTTCTCCCTTTTCGGCGGAAGACACCTGCACCCCGGCGGCCCGGAGGGCTTCCCACGGCGGGATGCTCCCGATCAGCACCAGCACCACGTCGACCGTCAGCTCCCTCCGCCCTCGGGGCGAAGCCAGCGTCACCCGCACCGCCCCCCGCTCACCCTGCGCCAGCGCCGCGACCTGAGTCTCCATCTCCAGCGACAGCCGCGACACCCCCGCGAGTCGCCGCACCTCCTCGATGTTCCTCGGCCTCCCCCGCCGGAACCCGTCGGCCCGCGCCGCCAGCGTCACCTCCGTCCCTGGCTGCCTCGCCAGCGCGATGGCCGCCTCCATCGCCACGTCCCCGAGCCCCACCACCAGCACCCGCTCTCCCTCCAGGCTGCGGGCGTCCGCGAGGTGGTAGTACACCCGGTCCTCCACCTCCGCCGGCACCCCGACGGGCAGCCGCCGAGGCGAGCCCCGCTGCCCCAGGGCCAGCAGCACCCGCCGCGCGCGCCGCTCCTGGCGCGGACCTGGCTCCCCCTTGCCCTCGCCGCTCGGCGCGGTGACCACCACGAACCCCTCGCCCGCGTCACCTCGCCGCACCGCCACCATCCGCGTCTGCTCCAGGATCGGCAGGCGCTCTGCGCGTACCACCCGCATCCACTGGGCGAGCAGCTCTTCCTTCGTCGACTCCTTGAGCCACAGCTTGCCGGTGAGCGGCAGCTCCAGCGGCTGATCGAAGACCAGCTTGCCGCGCGGGAAGCTGCGGATGCTCGCCGCCACGCTGCCCTGCTCGATCACCTCGAACCCGAGCCCAAGCTCCCGGGCCCGCAGTGCCGCGCTGATGCCCGCCGGCCCAGCCCCCACGATGACCAGGTCCAGCACCTCGTCTTCATGCGCAGCGCCTCCTCCTCCGGCGCTGCCGCTCCCTCCGGCGCCGCCGCGCCCCCGCCCGAGCCCCCGTCGCTTCCCCTCGCCCCCCAGCCCCGCCGCCACCCTCTCCACGGCCCTCGCCCCCTGGAAGATGGCGTTCTTGATGAGCGGCAGCCCCGTGATGTCTCCGGCGAGGTAGAGCCCCGGCACGTCCACGCTCTGCAGATCGTCGTCGAGCCGCGGCCTGTCTCCCAGCAGCTCACCGTCGGTGATCTTCAGCGATCCGTTCGGGCAGCGCTGCTCGCACAGCGTCAGCCCGCAGCACGCCTCGGGGCGCGCCACCACCGCCACGTACCGCTCGATCGCGAGCACGTCGTACGGGCACGCATCCACGCACGCATAGCAGCCGAGGCACGTCGTGGTGTCGATCTGCGGCAGCCTCACCCGCGTCGCCGGCCGCACCAGCGTCTCTGGCGGCGGCGCCTGCTTCTTCCGCCGCCGCGCCCGCACCCAGCGCGCACCCCGGGTCCCCGCCAGCGAGAGCGCTGCCGCGGCGAGCCCTGCGCCCGCCCACGCGAGTGACTGCGCCGGCACAGCGCCCACGACGCCCGGCACCTCGGGCACTGCCCGCGCGATCTCCCGCGCCGCTCCCCACGCGAGCGCCCGATCCTCCGTGTGCTGCGCCCGGCACACCCCGCTCCCGAGCCGCGCCTGCCGCGCGCGCTCCGGCTCCGCCTCCGGCAGGGTGAGCTGGTGCTCGTCGAAGCAGGCCACCGGCTGCGCGCTCCCCAGCGGCCGCAGATCCTCCGCCAGGCACCGCGCCACGGGATCCCGGGGGGCCGCGAGATCGTGACACCCCGCGCACGCCCCTGCCGTCACCAGCGCCACCGTCGCCGCGCGCGTGGGCTTGAACGCCGTCTCTACCGCCACCTCTGCCTCCGCGCCTGGCGCGAAGCGGATGGGGCGCCCCTCGGGCCTCAGCACCACGCCCTGGTCCCCCCGATGAACCCGGTGGCACGTGGCGCAGGTCATCGCTCCGCCTGCAAGCAGCCGCTGGTGCCCTGCGCGTGTCGACCCGTGCGTGCCGTGGCAGCTCGGGCACGCCTGCGCAGCGGAGGCGACGTCGTACCCATCCGCCGCCTCCTCGATCGGCGCGCGCGCCGTGGCTCCAGGCACAGCGCCCTTCGTCGTGGAACCCGCGCGCCCGTTGTCGCCCGCGCGGCTGGCTGAACGCGCCGACGCCCCCTTCCCGTCCTCCTGTGCGGACGTGTGACACGACGCGCACGAGAGCCCTGCCTGCACGTGGGGGCGCGACAGGGGGCCGCCAGAGCCGTGTCCTCCCGGCGGAGGAAAGAGAAGCGCCGCCGCTGCCGCCGTGCCTGCGCCGACGAGGGTCGCCGTGAGCACGCCCCGGAACCGCGTGACGTCCGAGGTCTCCTCTACCCGTCGGGCAGCCCGCCCGCGCGCGTTCTCCCGCGGCAGCGCCGCCCGCGCGCGTGGGTCCGACATGTCGGCTTGGTAGAGCGTCTGCGCCCCGCGCGGCGGTTCGCGCGCGGGCTCGCGCTCGCGAGTGCGCTCGTGGGCGCTCTGGGTCGGTGGGGCAGGGGAGGGGGTCTTCATCGGGCGTGGAGCGCCGGGCTTCTACGGTCGAGACCAGCCGCGGGATCTATCCATCCAGCCGCGCATGCGCTGCGCCGCCCCGGGGAGGCCAGCGCAGCGTTGACCTCCCGGAAGCGTGCCTGCTTTCCTCAGTTGGCCTGAGTCATCGTCACCCCTAGGCGATACGGGAAGAGACCGCCCCCGGCCCGCTGCACGCGGATCACGTACTGCCCGGCCGCGAGCGCTGGCGTGACGGCCCGCGCGCAGAACCCGGGGCCGCTGTCGTCGTCGCTCGCGAGCACCGTCGTGCCGCCCGCGTTCAGGACCGCAACCTCCGGGTCCATCTGGTTGTTGACGCAGGCCTGCGCGTTCACGTCGCTCACCTCCACGACGAGGCTCGTCCCCGCCGTCGGCACCGTCACCCGCACGTGGTCCACGTCGGTCAGCGTGCCCATCACCCCGAAGAACGGCGTCGCCAGCGGGGTCGCGGTGGCTGCCGTGTCGTTTGGCTCCACCTCCGTCAGCTCCACCATGCACTGGCTGTTGCACCCGTCACCCGCGACGGTGTTGCCGTCGTCGCACGCCTCGCCCGTGTCGATGTACCCGTCACCGCACGCCGGCGTCCTGGTGAACGCGCTCACCCCGAACGTGCCCGGATCTTCCCCGCCCACCAGGACGTAGAGCGTCTGCCCCTGGGTGACGGGGATCGACAAGCGCTCCGGCTGCCCTGGGCTCCCGGCGAGGTTCACGCAGCCGACCTCGCTGCTCGCCACGTCACATGAGGTACGCACGGCCAGCGTGAGATCGGCAGTCGAGGCGACCATCTCCACTTCGAGCATGCCCGTGCTCGCCGCGGTGACCTCGTAGGCTACCGCCGCCACGTCCGCCCCGAAGCAGCCCAGCGGATCCGCGAGCACGGGCTGGCCCACGGTCGTTCCGGGCTGGTTGTCCGGATCGGACAGCGCTCCGGGCGCCGCGCACACGGCAGCGCAGGCTGCCGCGCAGTCGGCGTCGTCGCAGTCGGTGGCGCCATCGAGATCGTTGTCGATCGCGTCGGCGCACCGCTCTGCGCTGCTGCACGCGGAGAGGTCGAACGAGCAGGTCGTCGCACAGGCGAGGTCTCCCTCGTCGTAGCCGAGCGACTGGCAGGTTTGCGCCCCGAGGTCGCCCCCATCGCACTCCTCGAAGCCCTCGCGCACTCCATCCCCGCAGAGGGCGTTGACGCTTCCTCCCGCGCCCCCGTCCCCTGCGCCGCCCGCTCCTCCTGCGCCTCCTGAGCCGCCCTCGCCTGCGCCCTCGCCGCCCGTGCCAGACCCGCCCGAGCCGCCGACGCCTGGGTCGCCGCCCGAACCACCAGCGCTCGTCCCCGCGCCGAGACCTCCGGTCGCCGAAGGCGGCGGCAGGCGGCCATCGTCTTCACCGTCGCAGCCTCCGACGAGCGCCGCGAGCACCGCCGCGCCCGCGAACGAGGCCGCGATCGTGTTCGCTGCCGAGAAGCGCGCCGAGAAGCGCGTCGAAGCTCGCTCGTTACGCCCCTGCGGGTTCATCCGCCTCACTCCGAGTAGGGGCATGAGTAGGTGATCTCCCAGGAGTGGACGGTGGGCGCGGTCAGCAAGTCGCCGCTCGGGTTCAGGGCCATCGTGAGCTCGAGGATGTCCTTGCGCGCATCGGGCAGCTCACCGAGCTGCGTGTACAGATCCACGGGGCACGTCGGCGACGGCCCCGTCATGGTGCACGACTGCGTGCCCAGCGCCGCCGAAGCGGTCCCGAGCGCGTGGCTCGTCGCTGTGGCCAGCCCCGCCGTCGTATCTGCGGTCCGCGCGGTGAAGTCCACGCGCGTGTCGCTCGGCGTCGTCGACTCCCAGCGGAGGAAGCCCCACTGCACCTTGGCGCCGGAGGGGCAGTCTGCGGTGTAGGTCTGCGTGTACGTCGTGGGCTGGAAGCTCGCGACGCAGCCGCCCTCAAGACGCGCTTGCACCCGCGCCCCCAGATCCGCCTGGACGACGGAGCAAGTCGCGGGGCACAGCTTGGCGAACGTGGGATCTGTCGCGTTGTCGGGATACCAGCCCGGCAAGCCGCCGCAGGCCGCGAGATTCGCGCGGCGGGGGAGGATCTCCTCCGTCCCGTTGCTGTGGGTGTACACCACCTCCAGATCGTCGATCGTCACCGTGGGATCGTTGTTGTTCTGGAGCGCGACGGGGACCTGCACGTCGCAGGGCTGCACGTCGCCGCGGATCGACTTCATCGCGGCGATGAGGCCGCTCTGCAGGGCGCTGCCGGTGGTGTTGAAGAAGAAGCCCCGCCCGCCCCCGAACTGCGCGAGCTGCACGACGAAGGCCTCCTGGGCGGCCCCGAACCCGATGGGGTACGTGCGCACGCCGTGGTTGTGGAAGGCGTCCCGGGAGAGCTGGGAGATGTCGAACCAGTTCGTGTTGCAGTGAGTCGCGAAGCCGTCCGAGATGTAGACGACGGCGACTTCCTGGTCGGGGTGCGTGAGCTTGTGTTGCGTCGCCCAGTACAGCGCACCATCCAGTGAGTTGTAGATCGGGGTGTCACCGCAAGGGACCTTGGTGTTCATCGCGTTGACGAGGTTGGTCTCATGCGTGTCCGCTGCCCCGCTCGCCGCGGTGAGGGTTCCGAAGTGGAGCGGCTGGGCGCACCCATTGCCAGCCCCGCTCTGCGCGCAGGTGTTGGCGCCGCACGCCACGGGGTACGGGTCGGGCCAGAACCGGAGCGCGATGTCCATCCCGGCGGATCCAGGATCCTGGAAGAAGCTCTTCATCGCGTCTCGCAACGGGATCCAGCGCTGCAGTGACAGCTTCTGCGCCGGGCTGTCGCAGGTGTACTCGTCGATCGAAGGATGCGACGGGCAGTTGCCACCCGAGCATGCCATCGACGTCGAGAGATCGACCGCGATGAACATGGTCAGCTTCTTGATGAAGGACACGTTCGCGTTCGCGACGCACGCCGGCGAGGTGCAGGCTTCGTTCTGGTAGACGCTCCAGTTGTTGCCGCAGACGCACTCGGCGACGTTGTTGCCAGCGTTGACGCGGAGCTCGGAGCCCACCGGCACCGCATCGCACCCGGCCATGTTGATGCATTCTCCAGGAGGCAGAGGCTCCGAGAGATTCGTCGAGCATGCGAGCGTTCCCCGCGGATAGGTGCAGGCGGCAAGGACCTCGGTGACGCCGCTCGACGGATAGCTGTTGGTGCCTGCCGGGTAGCTGTCGATCTCGATGTGCGTGTTGACCGGCAGCGTCGTCGAGCCGCGGTTGCAGACCGGCACGGTGCCGCCACAGGGGACGCCGAGGGTGAGATCCGCGCCCGCGCAGTGCGCGTTCGCCTCGCCCGGCAAGTACGAGGTGCAGCTTCCCTTGGGAGGGCACTGCGTGTTGTTGAGGGTCTGGTACTGCTTCACGCAGTCGTCAGTCCACGCGGTGGCGCAGCACGACGAGGTCGTCGCGCAGACCGCGGCGACACCGGGGCAGGACGAGTTGAGCGCGTCGCCGGTATAGCAGGGGTTATGCACGCAGCCGGCCGCCGCGGGCTCGCAGCTGAACCCGCAGAGGTTCTGCGCGTGGTTGACGCAGGCCTGGGTCCACTTGGGGATGGAGGCCGTGGCGCACGTCTTCGGAGCGCAGTTCGCGGCGACCCGGGACGTGCACTGGGTGGTCCAGTTCCCGTTGCAGACGCCGGAGTTGCACGTGTGGCCCTGGTTGCCGCACGTGCCCGCGTCGCTGCAGCTACATTTCCCGGTGAGTGCGCTGCACTCGCTGCCCACGCCGAAGCGGCCCTCGCAGTACGCGTGGGTCGTGCAGGTGTACGAGCAGCAACCCGGATAGCCGCCCATCGCGATGGTCTTGTTGCAGATGCTGTCGGTGCACGTATCGCAGCCGGGCTTGAGCGCCGTCCCCGTCACGCACTGATCGTGCTCGCAGGTGCCCGTGTAGGCCTGGATGCAGCACTCCGGATGCTCCGCGCACACCTTCTGCACGCACGGGCTGCACTCCTGGAACAGCCCCACCGTGCTCGATCCGGTGGCGCCGCCCGTGGTGCCGGTCCCGCACGGGTGATGCGCGCACCCGACCGGGCTCGGTTCGTCGCAGTACTGATCGAACTGGCAATCCTCTGCGGTGGCGCAGGGCTCCGTCGTTCCCTGCTGCGCGATCTCCGGGTCGAGTCCGTTGATGTCGCCGGAGTACCACTCGAAGGGAGGCACATCCGACTCGATGGTCACGCCCTCGGGCCCGGGATCCTCCTCGAACTCCTGGCAGCTCGGATCGCACGGGTTGTCGACGCAGATCCCGGGCATCGACAGGCTCCTCGGCCGCGGCAGCCCGTTGTCCTCCGCCGCGTCTGCGTCCGCGTCCCCGCCTGGCCGTGGCATCGTGGTGATCCGCTTCGCGGCGCCGCCACAAGCCGTCCAGTGACCGTCCTCGCACGCTTGCGTGCCGTGCATGCAGGTGACGACCCCGTTGTGCTCCGCGATGGTGACCGAACAGTCTCGCTCGGCGCCGTCATTGCATTCGTCGACGTTGCCGCCCGTCGGCGTCGAGGTCTGTCCGCCGGTCGGCAACGGAGGCCCGAGGGACTCGCCGTCGCTGCACGCGCCACCGAGCACGATCCCGCCGACCGTGATCGCCACCATCGTGAAGACGTTCCGGAGCCAGCCCGGAGCCGAGCCCTCCCGGGAGCGCGTGCCCGTCCAACTGGTCGAGTGACCGCTCATGTTCTTTCTGACCTCCCGCAAGGCTTCTCGCGAAAAAGTGTACCGTCGCGCTGAATGCAAAGTCCAGGCCCCACGGCCGGACCAGGCCCTGCAGCGACGTCATGTGGCGGCCGCGGCGCATGGCATCTCTCGCCTCCCTGCCAGACGCGCGCCCAGACGTGCGCCTGTTTCCAGTGTTGGTCAGCAGGAAGTTGCGCGCTCTGCAACCGTTGCATAGCCGCTCCGCCACGTTTCCCGGTACGACCTGCGCGCACCCACGCAGCCTCAGCGGCCCGCGCGGCCTGCGGTCGCCGCGTGGAGCACGAGCAGCGCGAGCGCCACGCCGAACGTCACGATGTGCAGCGGCAAGCCCGCGCGCAGGAGCCGCGACAACCACCGCTGCGCCGGCAGCGCGCGCAGCTCCACCACGATGCGGATCAGCGTGGCGAGCCCCCCGAGCCGCTCGGCGCCGCGACCTTCCAGCAGCGCGTCGATGCGCCCTCGCAGCGCGCGCTCCTCCGCGCGCAGGCTCCTGCCGGAGACCACCAGCGCGAGCGGCCCGAGCGCGCTCTGCGCGTAGGGGAGGAGAACCTTCTCCACCACCTTCTTCACCAGATCGCTCTTGCCGCTCAGCTCCCGGTACAGCCGATCGAGCAGCTCTCGCCGCGCGCCGTCGAGATCCTCGGGCAGCGCCGCGGTCCGCTCGAGGCGCGACAGCCGCCTCGGAATCACCCGGTACGCCACGGCGGTGAGACCCCCCGCGAGCGCGCTCACCCAGAACAGGAGGAGCAGCGCTGCGCCCAGCGTCGCCCGTCCCGATCGCGGCCATGGCGCGTGCGCGATCACCAGCCCTGCCGTGACCAGCCCCAGGCAGAGGTGCACCGCGAGCTGTGGCCGCACCCGGCTCTTCGTCGCCGTCCGCGCAGCCGTTCTCTCCGCACCTCGCTCCGCACCTCGCTCCGCACCTCGCCGCGCGAAGAGCCGCACGCCTCGTTTCGGCACCGCGTAAACCAGCAGCAGCCCGAACCCCACCGCCGCGAGCACTCCCGCCCCCCATCCAACCCCGTACGCCGGCCTCCACAGCCCTCGCCCGTGCATCACCACCGCCGCGATCGCCATCCCCGCCGCCGCGAGAGCGCTTCCTCCGAGCGCCGCCGCAGACGACACCCCGCCCTGATGTGCCGCCACCGCTGCCGTCGTCGCTCCCGCCCCGTCCCCCAGCGCGTTCCCCAGCGCGTCCCGAGGCCCTCCGAGCAACACGCGCACCTCGGCAATCTCCTCCGCCGGGTTCACCCGCGCGATCGCGCTCACCGGGCACGCCTGCACGCACGCAGGCCCCTCGCGACCGCTGCACAGATCGCACTTCACTGCCACCTCGGCGCTCCGCCCCGGGGTCACCGTCCCTGCGCTCCGCCCCGCCTCTGCAACCGCCCCCGCGCCGTGTGCCCCCGTCCCCGCGCCGTGTGCCCAAGGCAGCGTCATCAGGCGCAGCCCCACCCGCGCCGCCTCCTCTCGCCGCGGCGCCATCTGGATGTTGTCCCACGGGCACGCCTTCGCGCACGCCCCGCACCCCGTGCACAGCTCTTCCCGGATGAACACCTCGCCCGCGGGATCCTTGCCGATCGCCCCCGTCGGGCACTCCAGCATGCAGGACGGGTTCTCGCAGTGCTGGCACGAGCTCGGCAGCAGCAAGCTCCGCCGCGCCACCTCATGGCGTGCCTCCTGCGCCCCGTCGTGACGCGCCTCCTGCGCCCCATCGCCGCGCTCCTCCCGCGCCACCACCTTGTCTCCGCGGCGCGTGATCCGCGCGACCCCATCGTGGGTTTCCGCGCAAGCCCACGCGCAGTGCCCGCAGCGCACGCACGTATCCAGGTCGATCACGAGCAGCGACCGCGCCACCTGCAGCCGGTACAGATCCCGGAACAGGTGCGCGGTGTGGTGCTGCGCGCTCCCCCCGACCACCTCCCGCTGCGCTGACTGCTGCGCGCGCGCCCGCGCCTGCAGCCGCTCCAGCAGCTCCGGCCGCCGCCCTGTGAGCGCCCGGAAGGCCCGCGCCGGCACCGAGAGCAGCGTCGACGCCCCGCTCGCCACCGCGCCCGTCTCCCGGGGCACCCCGTCCGAGAGCTCCTCGTGACCGAAGAAATCTCCCCGCGTCAGGTACGCGCGCACGTGCAGCCGATCGCCTTCCTCCGTCTGGAGCTGGATCATCCCGTCCGCCACCAGGTACAGCGCGTCGGCCGGATCTCCCTCCCGGTACACCGCCTGCCCCCGCGCCACCTGCCGGTACGTCACCGCGTCGAGCAGCGCGTCCAGATCCTCCGGCCCGAGGTCCCGGGTGAACGACAGCGTCCCCAGCAGGTCCCGCGTCGCGCTCCGGCGCATCGTCCGCTCGATCTTCTCCGCGAACTCCGCCTTCCCCGAGCGCCCAGCCGCCCGCCGGAAGATGGGCACCGGGATCTCCGCGACCCTCCCGGCCTCCACCACCACGGCCGTCGCCCGCCGCGCCGACCCCACCGTCGCCTCCTCGCCGAACGCGCTCCCCGCGTCCGCCTCGCGCAGCTCCGAGGCGTGCTCGTCCCCCCGCCGCACGGCGCGCAGGCTCACCCGCCCGGATGCCACCACGAAGAACGACTCGCCCCCGTCTCCGGCCTGGTACAGCACCTCGCCTTCCCCGACGGACCGCAGCTTCCCGGCCTCCGCGATCTCCCGCAGCGCCCGCGCATCCAGCCCGTGCAGCACCGGCGCCCCGAGCACCGCCTGCGGCCACGCGCCCCCGCTCCCTGCCTGCGCCTCGGTGCTCGCCCCCATCAGCGGATCTCCGCCTCCGCGCGTTCGAGCTCCACGATCTCCAGCCGCCCGAGCATCTCCCGCGTCACCAGCGGCCCGCCTGGCCGGAGCCCGCGCCGCGCCTGCTCCTGCTCGTAGTCCGCGAACCCCCGGATCAGGAACGGCGGAAACGCCCGGAAGAGCAGCCGCGCCTCCACCCGGAACGGCCCCGACCTTCCCCCGGTCGGCAGCGTGTACGTGTACCGCAGCGGCACCCCTGGCGGCGCCGAGCGCGTATCGATGATCGCGTCCGGCGCCTTCGGCTCTCCCCGGCTCGCGTCGAGCGCGCCCACCGGGAAGTAGGTCTCGAAGAGCGCGTTCATCCCCGTGAGGTTCGACCGGCACTCCCCCGTGTCCAGATCGTAGTCCCCGTCCGCGTAGCGGTCTGCCCGGTGCGTCCCCTGACCCGGCCCCGGCGTGCACGACCCGTCCGGTGCGACGACGCCGATGCACCGCACGCAGCGCAGGAACCCGTTCTGGAAGTTGATCAGCCCCCGACCCCGAAACGATGTCCCCCCCTCGATGGTCGGCGGGCTCCACTCCGGCACGTCTGGCCCATCGCGCACATCGGCTCCGAACAGCCCCTCGGGCCTCCCTTGCGCATCCACCCGATCGGGCCGCGTCCCCACCCGCAGGAACTCCTTGTCGTGCAGATCCTCGTCGGCCCGATCCACCCGCCCCACCTCGTAGACCACCCGCCCGCCGCCATCGCGCACCACGAGGTGCACCCAGGTCTCCCGCTCCTGGCTGAACCCCGCAGGGACCCGGTGCCCCGCCCCCACGTTCTCGATCGTCACCGGGATCTCCAGCCGTCCCCGCTCCGCCCGCCCCTCGACCCCGAGCCGGAACGTGTGCCGCAGCAGCAGATCCCGCCGCCCCCGCACCCCTACCGGCATCCCGTGTGCGTCCACGCCCTCTTCCTCGACCAGCGCCTCCAGGAACTCCTCTCCGAGCGGCAGATCGACGCCCGAGAAGTAGTGGTTCGTCACCTCCTTCAGCGCCGACGACCCGTCCGCGACCCGCCCCTTCGCGTAGATCCCGGGCGCCCGCGCCTCGAACCGCGTGCCCGGCGGACACCCCTCGGGCGCGGCTCCTGCCTTTGCCGCGCTCCCATCCGGCACGCACACCCCCGGGAACGTGCTCATGTGGCATCCCTGGCAGCTCGCCGGCTCCCGCCCCGCCCGCTCCTCCTGCCGTGACCACGCCACCCACTCCGAGTAGGCGTTGCGCAGCCGCTTGAAGTGCTCCCCCCGCTGCGCCCCCACCGTGTCGCTCCCGAACAGCCGCACGTCGTGGCAAGACCCACAGAACTCGCTGGAGCGCAGGTACGCCTTCGCGCTCGCCGATGGCCTCCGGTGCACCACCGGATCGTCCACGTCCACGCCCTTTCCGGGCGCCCCACCCGACGTGTCGCGCGCTTCGCGTGCGCCGGGAGCGCCGAGCGTTCCCGCCGGGAGCAGCAGCGTGTCCTCCCGCATCGAGAACCCGCTGTTCGCGATCCCGAACAGCCCCCGCCCATCCTCCGGACGGCTCGGGAACACCGCCCCCGTCACGAACGACGTCCAGCTCGGGTTCCCCTGGTATCCCCCGCTCCCCCGCGGCCCCACCGGCCCGTGCACCTCGTGGCAGAACCCGCACGAGATCCCCTCGAGCCCCCGCGGCCCCACCAGATCCCGCACCGGCAGCCGTCCCCGCGCGTCACCGCCTGCCCGTCCATCCCACGCGGGCATCGCCCCCTCCAGCGTCTCCGCCGGGCTGTGGCAGTTCACGCACCAGTGCTCGCCCCCCGTCCCCGCCTTCACCAGCCCGCTCCGGCGATCCCTGCACGCCCGCGACGGGTCGGCGCGCCGCAGGAACCCTGGCCCGTTGGGGCAGTCCGCGTCCCGCCCGTTCTGCTCCTCGATCAGGATCTCCAGCGCGTTGAACAGCGGGCTCTTCACCGCGTGCGCCATCACCGACCGCCGCCACTCCGCGGCCTGGCGCCCGTGGCACGCTGCGCAGTCCTGCGCCAGCGTCTCTCCGGATCCCAGCGGCCGCTCCGCCAGCACCGTCGCCACCGGCCTCGTCGGCGCCGGTGCCGCCCCCTCGATCAGCGCGAGCGCCCCGATCCCCACCACTGCCCCCACCGCGAGCGGCACCGCCCGCCGCAGCACCTGCTGCGATCGGCCTCCCTCCGTGACGCGCCGCGCGCGGGCGTCTCCCGCTTCTGCACCTCGCCCCGCGCGCGCCGCGCCGTCGCGTGCCTGCCGCGCGCTGCCAGTGTCCCCTCGTTCTTCCCGCGCGCTGCCAGTGTCCCCTCGTTCTTCCCGCGCGCCGCCAGCGCTCTCGCGGGTCGCCCGCGCCCCCCGCGCCGCCTGCACCACCTGCGCCCCGCGCGTCTCGCCAGCGCTGCGCCCGACCGCGCTCCCGCGCTCTCCGCGCTCTCCACGCTCCCGGCGCTCCCCGCGCGCGTCTCCCTCTCCCTCACCACGCACGAACCCCTGCAGCGCCTCCACGATCTCCTGCGCGCGCTGCGGCCTCCTCTCCGCGTCCGGATCCAGCAGCCGCAGCACCCGGCTCTGCAACCCTGGCGGAAGCGCCTCTGCCACGACCTCCGGGAACGGCGGCGGCTCGCGGTGCGCTGCCTCGCCCATCGCGTGCCTGAGCCCTGCCCCCGAGAACGGGTGCTCCCCCGCGAGCAGGTGGTAGAGCAAGAGCCCCAGCGCGTAACGGTTCGCCGCGCTGTCCCACAGCGCGCCATCCGCCTGCTCCGGCGGCGTCCACAGCGGTGACAGCCCCTCCGTACCCCGCGCTGCGCCCCCGGGCACCCCCACCATCCCCTCGACCAGCGCCGTCGCATGCAGCCACGCCGCCTGCTCCGGCGCCCGCTCGGGGGATTGCATCCTTTCGCGGACCTGCCCCGGCGCCTCTCTCTGGCTCCCCAGCAGCACCGCCTGCGGCGTGAGCGGTCCCGGGAACAGGCTCGCCTTCTCGCAGAACGCCAGCACCCGCGCCAGCGACAGCCCCACCGCGAGGGCCTCTTCCCACGCCCATGGCCCCCGCCGCTCGCGCAGGCGCGCCGCGAGCGACGCTCCCCCGAGCATCCGCCGCAGCCACACCCCCTCGGCGTCGACCCCGCCTTCCACGAAGCCGCCGATCCCCGCCTCTCCTAGCGTGAGCAGCCGCCGCGCCAGCCCCTCCTCCGTGGCCGCGAGCCGCCAGATCTCCCCGTCCTCCGAGCGCCACCGCGAGGCCCTGCCGAGCGCCTCCGGCACCTTGCCCTCCGGCACCCAGGCCGGATCCGGTGCGCGCCGCGGCAGGTCCCCGGCGCCGCTCACGGCCCTCTCCCGGCGCCTGTCGTCCCGGTCACCGTCGCCGTCGCCGAGGGCAGCGGCCCTGTCGGCGGCTCGTTCGAGCGCATCACGTACGCGCCCCCGCCCGCCAGCGCCGAGAGCGCCACGATGATCCCCACCGCGAACGCCGTCGACACCTCGCGCGGCCTGTCCACCTTGTCGAGCAAGGCGATGGTGTCCGCGCGCGGGGCGGGCGTCTTCCCCGGAGGCGCCGACATCTCGCGCGTCTCTCGCCCCCGCCCGCGTCCTCCCTCGGCCGCCGAGCCACGGTCCTCGCCATCGTCGCGCAGCGTCGCCCCGGCCCCGGAGCGCGCCTTCGCAGAGGCCTCCCCGCCCTCGCCGCGCGCGCCGCTGCCCGAGTCCCGCGCGGTGCTTTCCCCATCGCCCACGACCGTCTCGCCCGCGCCGCTGCCGCTACCCGCCCGCGCCGCGCTGCCGGCACCGCTCCCACTGCCCGCGCCGCTGCTCCTGCCTGCCCCGCTCCCTGAGGCCCCCGAGGTGCGCGCCCCTGGCGTGGGCAACGTCGACCGACCACCCCGCGCGGGTGACGCAGGCTGGAACGGTTCGAGCCTCTCGACCACGTCCTCGGCCATGTACGGCCGGTCCTCCGGCGCCTTCTCCAGGAGCTGGTAGAGGAGCTGCTCGACCCCGCGCGGCAGCCCCGTCCGCACCTCGTCCCCGAGCGGCGGCGCCTCGGCGGTGCACTGCAGGTTGAGGAGCTGGCGCGGCGACGCCGACTGGAAGGGCGGCGCCCCCGCGAGCATCTCGTAGAGCACGAGCCCCAGGCAGTAGAGATCGGCCCGGTGATCGATGCTGCGCGCGTCGATCTGCTCGGGGCTCATGTACTGCAGCGTGCCCACGCTCTGGGTGTTCGTCTGGTGCAGCGCCTCGATGACCTTGGCGATGCCGAAGTCCATCACCTTCACCGAGCCATCCTGGAGGATCATGATGTTCTCGGGCTTGAGGTCCCGGTGGATGACCGGGGGCTCCTGCCCGTGCGCTGCCGCGAGCGCCGCCGCCACCGCCGAGGCGATGCGCACCGCCTCGGTCCAGGGCAGCCTGCCGTCGGCCCCCAGGAGGTCGCGCAGGGTCCGGCCATCGAGGTACTCCAGGACCATCACCAGCTCGCCGTTCACCTCGATGCTGGCCAGGCTGCGGACCACGTTGGGGTGCTCGAGATGCGCCAGGATCTGCATCTCGTTGAGGAACAGGCGCCGCCCCTGCTCGCTCCGGGCCAGCTCCGGCCGGAGGACCTTCAGGGCCACCCGGCGGCGGGAGAGGCGCTCCTCCCCCTCGTAGACCTTGCCCATGCCCCCCTCGCCGATGAGCCTGCGAACGAGGTACTCGCCAATCTGATCCATGCGCCTCTCCTCCCCGGGGGTCGGGGACGGTCTACATACGTACGACCTGCCCCCAGGGCTTACACCCTTGACGATCCAGGCTACTCCCGATCCCGATCGGCCGGGTCGCAGATGGTAGGTGGACGTCCCCCACCCGGTCGGGCAGGCTACCCCCATGAGCCACAAGACACGCACCGAAGTGCTCGAAGACTCCCAGCGCAAGGGCGTGGTCGCTGGAGCTGCCGCGGCCGCCACCGTGGTCGCCGGGTTCGCCGTGAGCCTCCCCGCCGCCGCCGTCCTCGCCGTGCCCACCGCCATCTTCGGCTACCGCTGGTGGAAGCATCGCGCCGAGAACGGCATCCGGTTCTGAGGCTCAGGGGCTGGCGAGGGCCTGCAGGCGCTCTTCCAGCTCACCCCGTCGCTCGGGCGACGACTCCCTGGCGAGCAGCTTCTTGAGGGCCTCCACCTGCGCGACGCGCAGCGCATCGTCGGCCGCGACGGCGATGTCCGGCTTGACCCCGGTCCCTTCCCAGTTCGTCTTGCTGACCGGGTTGATGGGGCGACCCGTCGGCACGAAGGCGAGGAGGTGCTCGCTGAGCCGGACCCTCTCGCCCGGATTCGCCGCGCCTCCGGTCGTCTCGCCCACCAGCGTCGCCCGCTTCAGTTGCTGGAGATCGTAGGCGAACTCCTCCGCCGCCGAGTAACTCTGCCGGCTGGTGAGCACGTACACGTCCCGGTTCAGGTAACGCCGGCCCGTCACGCCAGCGCTGGTCCAGTACTGGCGCGTCTCGTTCTTCGTCCGGTCGTAGATGTCGTTGAGGTGCACCGGCTCCGCGAAGAAGTAGCTGCACAGCGCCGCCACCGTGTCCGGGTCCCCGCCGCGGTTGCCCCGGATGTCGAGGATCAGGGCCTCCGTCTCGGCGACCAGCTCCATCGCCGCGGCGACGGCCTGCGCGCCGCGCCCCGGGAAGGCGAAGCTGCGCACCGCGATGTACCCGATGTTGCCCGGCAACCGCTCCACCCGCTCGAACCCGCCGTTGAGGTGCTTTCCCTCCTCCTCGTGGCGCGCGCGCTCCGCCGCCGTCGGCTCGCCTCGATGCTCGTCCTCCCGGGTGCCCTCGGCCCGGTAGACGACGCGAAAATGCCCGTCGTGCAGCACCTCGTCGACGTGCGCCGTCACCGCATCCGCGAAGGCGTGCCCCGTGTCGAGCGTGTCGTAGGCGTGACCCGCGCGTCGGGTGCGCAGCGCCGTGGCGACCTTCTGCGCGCGGTCGGGGAAGACGTACTTCTCCTTCAGCACCGCGCTCAGACGTTCGAGCGCCTTCCCGCGCTCCTCGGTGGTGATCGGTCCATCCGGTGGCCTGCGCCGCGGAGCCTCCGTGGGCGCTTCTCTCTTCACCTGCGGCTCCATCACGGGGGGCGCGTTCGCAGCCGCTTCCTCCACCTGCGCCCGCGGCATCGGACCGCGCGGATCCAGCGCGCGCTGCAGTGCCATGAAGGACGACACGTTCTCCGGAGGCTCCTGCGTGCCTGCGTGGCAGGCAGAGAGGACACCGAGAGAGAACAGCACGACTGCGTGGCAAGCTCGCTTCATCACCTTGTTCCTCACCCCTCGGCCCGAGCCGTAGCCCGTTCTTCGAGCCATGGCTCCACCGTGACGGTTTCAACCATCGTCCTCGGTAGTTGCCGCAGCCTCGGGATGTGACTGACGCACCGCCTTCACACCCTACCTCCGAAGCGTGGTCGTTGCACCACAACCGATCCCCGGACGGACCCGAATCCCGAGCGCCGGCTTCGCACCGCGGTGTGCTCATTACGCAGGTCGAATCGTCACCGTGGTCTTCTGGCGACAGCCCTCGTTCTCGCGCGAATGCAGCATGAAATCGCCGCCCCTGCTGGAGAGCGAACGAGAGGCCCTGGAGGCATTCCGGGATGAAATCGATCGGCGCATTGCAAGCAGGCCCTGATGCGGTAGCGGCTACCGGTACATCCGGTCGATCCGCGCCTCGGGCGCGTCCGGATCGAGCAGCAAGAGCGCCACGTAGAAGCACCACTCCGCGGGCTTCATCGCCAGGTACACCAGATCCGACGCCCAGCGGGGCCGGAGGTAGCGGCTCACCGGCAGCCCCACCCGGTCGTACACCCGGCGCGCCAGCCGCCCGAAGCGTGGCCAGCGGGTGTGCAGCAGGTCCTCGAAGGCGTTCGCCACCGCGAGCTGGCGGTTGACGAGGATTGGCTTGCCCCCGCGCCGCCCCACCCGCAGCGGCTGCACCAGCCAGGTGTGTCCGCGCGCCGCCACCGTGCACAGATAGTGGCAGTCCTGCGGGATGATCTCGAGCGGCACCTGCGACAGCGTGTACTTGCAGGTGCGGGTGAAGACTCTGAGCGCCCCATCCGCGCGGCCGAGCCACGCCGCGTGCACCACCGCGTAGATGCCGAGCAGCACCGGTGAGGACAGGAGCGCCTTCGCGAAGAGCGGCCAGTGAACCTCGGGGACCACCGGCAAGAGTTCCTGGTCGGGGGCCTCCCGGAACACCGACTCCGGTGCGCGCCGGAGCACCCGCATCTTCGCTTCTCCACCGCGCCGGAGGAGACGCTGGATCCCCTCGGCCGCGTAGAGGATCACCGTGAGCACGGGCGCGAGCGTGGGCAGGAACAGGGGAGGGAACATCACCCCGAACAGCGCCCAGTGCCCGAACTGCACGGCCAGGAGCGTCTGCATCACCATCCCCACGAGGAGCATCGCGTGCACCAGGACCTCCCCGGCGCCGTGCAGCGCCGCGGGCCGCCGCCGCGACACGGCATAGGCGAGCACGACGAGGAGGTGCAGCCCGAGCAGGCTCCACACCTCGGGCTCTGCGAGGGGGCGGAACGCCTCCGTCTCCGCGTCGCACGTGGTGACCACGCAGCTCGCGTTGGCGGTGTGGTTGTAGACGAGCCCCCACGCCGGCAGGATGCCGAGCACCAGCACCTCCGCCGCGATCGGCAGCATCCGCCGCCCTCTGCGCCGGATGTCGCGGTAGAGCCACACCACGACGGCGAGCACCCCGAATGGCGCGGCCCACATCAGTGCCTGGAACAGCGTGAAGCGCCCCAGCAGGCCGTTCGCCGCCGCGTACATGGCGAGCACCAGGGGCGAGACGTACCCCATCACCAGGAGCAGGGCGAGGGCCGCATCCACGAGGCAGTTGTGCTGCGACCCCTTCGGTGTCTCGTCCTGCGTGCGGTCCGGGAGCGGCTCGCTGGGGCTTTCGACCTCGCTGCGTTCGACGGGCTCGCTGGGGCTTTCGACCTCGCTGCGGCTTTCGGGCTCGCTGCTGCGCTCAACCTCGCTGCGGCTTTCGGGCTCGCTGCTGGCGGTGCCCGGTTCCTGCGATCCGTCGTTCGGTTCCTTCGGTTCCATGCGGCCTCTTGAGCTGACGGACCGAGCATAGACACCGGGCGGGCATCCAGGCGTGGCCATTTGGAGGATGTTTCGAGGAGGCACGCATGGATGCATGGGCCGACCCCGTGGTTAAACTCTGGGCGTGCCGCCCGAAGCCATGACCTCCGCCACGGCCACCGTCGACGATCTCATCCGCCTGCTCGCCAACCGCCGCGTCGTCGCGCTGACGGGCGCCGGGTGCAGCACCGACTCGGGCATCCCCGATTACCGCGGTCCCACCTCGGCCCAGCGGGTCCGCGCGCCCATCCAGTACCAGGACTTCGTGCGCAACGCCGCGATGCGCAGCCGCTACTGGGCCCGCAGCTTCGCCGGCTGGCCGCGCTTCTCCTCGGCCGCGCCGAACCCCACCCACCACGCCTTCGGCGCCCTGGAGCGCGCGGGGCTCCTCGACGGGCTGATCACCCAGAATGTCGACCGCCTGCACCACCGCGCCGGCAACCAGAAGGTCATCGAGCTGCACGGCGCCCTCGCCGAGGTGCGCTGCCTCGACTGCGGCTGCCTGGAGTCCCGCGACGCCCTGCAGGCGCGGCTCCTCGACCTGAACCCCGGGTGGTCGCCCGCGTCCTTCGAGGAGCGCCCCGATGGCGACGCCGAGCTCGTTGCCGCTGCCATCGAGAGCTTCGTGGTGCCCACCTGCGTCGCCTGTGGCGGCGTCCTCAAGCCCCACGTCGTGTTCTTCGGCGAGAACGTCCCGCGTCCCACCGTCGACGCGGCGTTCAGGTGGGTCGACGCCGCCGACGTGCTGCTCGTGGCGGGCTCGTCACTGACGGTGTTCTCCGGGTTCCGCTTCGTGCGCCGCGCCGCCGAGCGAGGCATCCCCGTCGCCATCGTCAACCTCGGCCCCACCCGCGGCGACCCGCTCGCGCACCTCCGCCTCGACGCGCGCCTCGGCGAGGTGCTCCCCGCCCTGGTCACGGCGCTCACCTCGGGCGATGGCGGCGGCCTCGGTCGCGCCTGAAGGGCCCCAGGTCCATCCGCAAGCGAACCGTGGTCGAGGCGCGCTCTCGTGTCCCCCGGGGGGGAGACACGATCTGTCTCCCGGGAGACAGCGCTGTCCGGAGGGGCATGAGGAAACAGGCCGAGAACCGCGCCGTTCGCGCTGGCATGCGCGATGCGATGGGCCCCGGCGCGGCCGCCTCCGCGATGCGTGGCGACCCGGCCCGCACCGGCGCCCCCTGAGGGCGCCCTTTCTCCCGGCGCCCCCTGTGAGGGCACCTCTTCTTCACACGAGGATCGACCATGAACCGCACTTCGATCGAGAGCCACTCTTCCCACCGCGCCCTGGCCGCAGCCAGCGCGGCCGCCGTCTGCCTCCTCGCCGCGTCGCCAGGCCGCGCGGAGAGCCCGGTCATTCACCACAACGACGCGGCCATGGCCTCGCTGCTCGAGGACGCGCGCATCAACTTCCCGGAGATCCCTGGCATCGCCGCGGCGGTGATCGTCGACAACCACGTCTACCTCGCCGCGCGCGGCGTCCGGAACCAGTTCAACCAGACCCCCATCCAGGAGACGGACGCCTTCCAGGTCGGCTCGGTGTCCAAGGCGCTGACCGGCGCCCTGCTCGCGAAGGAGGTCGACCTCGGCAACCTCTCCTGGAGCACGACGCTCTTCGCCTCGCTGCCGGACATCTTCATCGGCGTGCCGTGGAGCCCCTACCTCAACGTGACCGCGGCCCAGCTCACGGCGCACACGAGCGGCACGCCGTACGACACCGGGGCCCACACGAGCGGCGCCTCCGGAGCCGCCAACGACTATGCTTCAGTGTCGAGCTACATCGGTCGTCGCCTCAACTACTCCCGCGACGCGATCATGGACACCCCGCTCTTTCCCGCCGGGACCGGGGTCAGCTACGACGGCAGCCACATCCTCGCCGTCGCGATGATGGAGCGGGCGACGGGCATCCAGTACGAGGGCCTGATGCAGGCGCTGCTCTTCACGCCCCTCGGCATGACCCACGCCAAGTGGACGCCCGACGCCTCGCAGCATAGCTGGAGCGGGGTGGGCATGGCCATCCCGCAGTCACCATCGAGCTCGCAGCTCCGCAACCCCGTGGGCGGCATCTCCGCCTCCATCGAGGACGTCGCGCGCTTCGCCCACATGACCCTGTGGCGCCCGGAGGACGCGACGCACTTCTACTCGGCGAGCGCGCGGGACGCGCTCCGCACAGCGGTGAAGGGGAGCAACTTCAGCCCCGGCTTCGCCGTCAACGTGAACAACAGGGCAGGTGGGCTCGAGCTCTGGCACAACGGCTCGAACGGGTACAACTGGTCCATGGTCGCCGTCTGGCCGAACCGCAGGATGGCCATCGTGGTGCTCACCAACTACGCCCTCGACTACAACGCGGAAGGGGCAGGGTGGGTGTACGACCAGATCGCGGACTACGCCGCCCTCACCTGGCCCAGCGTGATTGCGGCGACGTTCCCCAGCGCCGGCGCGCCCACCTACCAGGCCACGCAGGCGACTGCGGTGGACGGGAACGGGAACGGTGCCGTCTACGGCGCGGGCTACGAGGCGAGGAAGGCCTTCGACGGCAACTACAACACCCGCTGGGCGGCGCCAGCAGGGGTCACCGACGCGACGCTCACCGTCACCTTGCCCGCCGCGAGCACGGTGTCGCGCGCGGTGATCAACGAGGCAGGTCCGTTCGCCAAGGCGGGCACCTCCGCGCAGGAGTTCCGGGTCCAGCACTTCGACCTGTTCGTGTCCAACGGCAGCTCGACCGTCCTCGCGGCGTCCGGTGACCATATCGGCCCCAACCTCCAGATTCCGCTCAACCACACCCACCACGGCATCACGTCGGCGTCGCTCCACATGCAGAGCACCGACGGCCCGACCATCACCGAGCTGCATCTCCTCCCCTGAACCCGCCCCTCATCCGGGAGGAGCCCCCAGCTTGCCCTCCCGCAGCGCCGCGACCACCTCCAGCACCGCGTCGGCGCCCCCCTTCCATTCCTCTGCGAGCGACCGTTCGAGCTGCTTCTCGGTCGCCCCCTCCTCGATGCGCGCGCGCAGGTTCGACACGAACGCCGCGATCCGGGCGCGGACCTTCTCCTCGAGGGCGCGCGCGTCGCCTCCTGCGAGCAGCGCCGCAGCGCCGTCGATGTTCCACGCGGCGATCCGCAGCGCCCGGCAGATGAGCTGCCGGAAGTGCAGATCCGCGCGCTGCCGGTTGCCGTGGTACGCCGGATCGCGGCCGCACGCCGTGGGGCTGAAGCGGTGCTTGCGCAGGAGCGCGAGGCGCGCCCGCTCCTCCTGCGTCAGCGCGTCGGGCGCATCAGGCGCGTCATGCGCGTCACGCGCGTTGCGCGCGCCGGACGTCGCGGCCTCGTCGCCATGGCCCTTGAGCGCGGGAGGCAGCTCGACGTAGCGCCCGCGGCCCTCGAGCACCGCGCGGAGCAGCAGCGCGTCCAGCTCACGCACATGGGTCGTATAATGGCGCTGCACGAACGCTTCCATCAGAACGGGCGAGATGCGCGGCGCCGCGCGCGGATCGCCGTCGGGGAAGAACCGCTCGGCGATCGCCGGATCGACCGTCGCGTGCCGCCTGAGGAGCTGCGTCACCAGGAGGGGGATGTCCTCGCGCCGGGCGTTGAGGCTGGGCAGCGTGATGCGGATCTTCAGCCGCGCGAGCACGTCAGGCTTGATGTCGCGCTCGGGGCGGTTCGAGGCGGCGATGACGCGCAGATCGGAGCGGCGCATCGTCGACTCGCCGAGGCGCTGGTACTCGCCCTCATCGAGGACCCGCAGCAGGTGCGCCTGGAGGCCCTGCGGCAGCTCGGCGAACTCGTCGAGGAACAGCGTCGAGCCGTGCGCCTCGCCCACCAGACCAGGGCGCTCGGGCATGCCAGCGTTCGGATAGTTGCGCAGGTTGCCGAAAAGCTCGGCGTCGGCCAGCCCCTCCGGGATGGTGGCTGCGTTGCGCGAGACAAGGGGGCGACGGCCCCGCGCCGACCGCGCGTGGAGAGCGCGGGCCACGAGTTCCTTGCCGGAGCCGCTCTCGCCCAGGATGAGCACATGCGCGCGGTGACGCGCCACCGCCGCGATGCGGTGGCGCAGCTCCCACAGGATCGGGCTCTCGCCGACCATGCCGGAGGCGTCCGCCTCGCCGAAGGGGTGGAGCGGCGCGTCGTTCTCCTCGGTCGGCGTCAGCGGCAGCGTCAGCGCGGGGGGAATGGGCACCCGATGAACGCAGAGCAGGAGCAGCTCGTTGCGCAGCGCGACGACCTCCCCCGGGGCGACCGCGGCGTAGGTCACCTCGCGCCCGCCGTACACCAGCGGGCACGAGCCCACGTTCTCGATCGCGAGCCCGCCGCCCGCGATCGACCCCAGGCGGAGCTGCGCCCGGGAGATCCGCGGACACACGAGCGGCCCTGTCGGCACGAGCGCGCCAGGGCGCTGACGCACGGGGAGGACGCGCCGCTCCGCGTCCCCGGTCCGCGTGTCGCCTCGCCCGAAGGTCCACGGACCGGGATCGCCCGCCGCGATCAGCAGCGCCTCGCCGATCCGGTCAGGTTCGTGCCGTGACCACAGGATGGCCAGCCCATCCATCTCTGTCCCGGCGCGGGACGCTCCAGGATCCGACAGGCTCGTGGGCGGCAGGGTGGAGTGATCGAGGGGAGCGACCATCGTAAGTGCAGGGGCTGAAGGCCTGATTTCATCCCTGGTCGTCGCGCAACGATCTGCGCAGAAACCAGGGGTAGCGACCATCGGGAGCGTAGGGGCCGAGAGGCCCCTGATCCAGGGTACGCAGTACGTACCTAGGGGCGGAGTTCGACCTCGTAGAGGCTCGGGCCTTCGGTGCTCTCGAGCTCGAGCCACACGGTCTGGATGCCGTGGTAGCGCTTGTCGAGCTGGACTTCCCGCCGCGGACCGATGCCCTCGCCGGAGGCGACGGGCCATTCGTTCCTACCGTCGGAGACCCACAGCTCCCAGTGGTGCACGCGGAACTCGAGGTCCTCCCAGAAGAGCTGCACCGTCACATCGGAGATCTCCCGCTTCGGCAGCGGACCGCGCTCGAAGAGCACAGCGGCCGACAGCGTGCTCGGTGTGCCCAGCGAGATGGCGAGCGTCGCGCTGGTCACCCCGTAGGGCGCGGCCCAGAACGTCACGGGATCGCCATCGAATGCTGCTGCGGTGGGGAAGTCCTCGGCGTACCGGCAGTCGTCGGCCGCGATCTCTGCGCATGTCGCCCGCACGGCCGCGATGGGCAGCGCGGATCGGAAGGCCACCGCCGCGCTCGCGGCAGCGGCGGACTCGGCGCGGCCACTCGGGGCTGGCGCCGAGGGGGCCTCCATCGCTGGCGCGGAGGGGTGACCTGCCGCGAACTTCGCTTGCACCGTGGCACCGCCCACCGCGGCCGCGACCACGGCGGCGACCATCAGCGCGCGCCCCCCGCGCGCCCCGCGCGCCCCGACCGAGCGCCGCGGCGTCACCAACGGCGTGCCCCCGGCCGGCGCGCTTGCAGCCTCCCTCGCGACGGCAGGCAGCGCGGCGTTGACGCGCTCCTGCCGGGGCGCGTCGGCCCATGACGGCTCGGCGGAGGGGGCGGTCTCTCGCCCGGTGTCGGCGGAGTCCGCCATGCCATCGAAGGTCGAGGGAGAGGGATCGGCGGTGCCTTCCGCGCCCTCGCTGTCCTCGCTGTCCTCGCTGTCCTCGCTGTCCTCGCCCACCGCGCCCGCGCCTTCCGCGTCTGCGCTTTCGACGCGCGGTGCATCGCGCCTCGAAGGCGCTGGGGTGGCGAGGATGCGCGCGATGCGCTGCGCGGAGGTGCGCGCATGCTCCGGCGCCACCTCGGCCAGCGCCGCGGCGAGCGCTGCCACGTCGGCGTAGCGGTCCGCGGGATCGGGCTGCAAGCAACGCTGCACGATCGCCTCGAGCGCGGGCGGCGCCTCGGGGAGCGCCTCCCGGAGGGGCGGCGCCCCGCGCAGGATGAGCTCGTGGATCTCGAGGATGGACCTCGCCGGGAAGGGTGGCGCCCCGGTGAGCAGCGCGTACAGCGTCGCGCCGAGGGCCCAGAGATCGGCGCGCGCATCGATCGCACGGGCCGCGCGCATCTGCTCAGGGGCCATGTACAGAGGTGACCCTACCACCGCGTCCGATCCGGTGAGGTGCAGGTCCGCGCCATCGGCCGCCCCGGTGAAATGCGTGGAGATGCCGAAGTCGATGACCTTCACCAGGGGCGAGCCGTCGGCGCGGCGCACGAGGACCAGGTTGCCGGGCTTGATGTCGCGGTGCACGAGGCCGAGCCAGTGCGCCTCGGCGAGCGCCTCCGCGGCCTGCAGGACGTACTCGACGGCGGCGGCGATCGGCAGCGGCCCGTCCCTGGCGAGCGCTGCGCCGAGGTCCTGGCCGTCGAGGTACTCCATGACCAGGTAGGGCTCGCCGGTCGCGAGCGCGCCGACGTCGAAGACCCGGGCCACGTGCTCGCTGCGGATCCGCATCGCGGCGCGCCCCTCGCGCACGAGGCGCGCCGCCACGTCGCTGCGCAGGATCATCCGCGCGACGGGGAACTTGATGGCGACGCGCTCACCGAGGTGGAGGTGCCTCGCCGCGACGACCACGCCCATGCCGCCGCGCCCGAGGACGCGTTCGATGCGGTACTTGCCGGAGACAATGTTTCCGACGTGAGCTACCGCGTCCATCATCCCCTGGTATAGCCCGGAGCGTCGTTGAAGTGACGCGAAGAGAAGACCTTCCCAGCAGACCGCGCCACGCAGGCCTGACCCTCCCGCGAACCACCTCACTTCCCCGCGAACCCGGGCATTCCGGGCGCGTTTTGCGTGGTCTTTGTGCCGACGACCGGTCTTCCTGGGTCAGGTCACGGTGGTCTTTGTGCCGACGGCCGGTCTTCCTGGGTCAGGTCACGGTGGTCTTTGTGCCGACGACCGGTCTTCCTGGGTCAGGTCACCGTCGCCTGCCACCCGACGACCGGTCGTCGCGGGTGGGACACGCCCGTCGGCGCCGGGACGACCGGAGAACGCGTGGGGCGACACCCAGGGGCAGGGCCCCGAGAGGGCGGCACGCGGCGCGGCGCACAGACGCAGGGGGTCTGGGCGGTGGTCAGGAGGGCAGAGATGGGGGAGAGAGGGCAGGGGGCGCGGGGTGGAGGTGCCCGGCGCTCCCTCGAACGGCGAGGATTTCGGCAGGAAGCGTGCGCAGGAAGGGGAGGGCTACTGGCCGGCCCGCCGCGCGGTGGCGGCGGTGGGGAGCCTCAGCCCTGGCCTTCCTGCTCCTCGGTCAACTCGACGCCAGGCCCCAGGAAAACGACAGCCAACGTCACGCCCATGAACTTCCAAAGCTGGTTGACGCGCTTGCGCATAGGGAGCCTCCAGGTGTCGAGTACGAACATTCAATGTGACATCTCTGTGTCAGCACCGCAAGCGTTTGTGTCGGTTGTGTGGCAGGGGTTGACCGGGGATGTTGCCGTCCTCACGCAGTGCGCAAGAGCGCACGTGGTGCTCAAGAGAGCGCGTCATGCAGGACGGGGGGCATGAGCTTCCGAGGTGGCGCTGCTGCTGCCGGTCGGTGACCCGCACCCGCCGCTCCGGGAGCGGGCGAGGTCCGTGGCTGCGGGGGTTACGCGGCCTGCTCGGCCCCGTAACGGATGACGATCTGGCTGTAGCCGCCGAGGGGATCGTGCTCCGAGCGGATGGAGCCCCAGGCGTAGGCGTAGGGCGGGGGGCCGAGGAGCGCGTCGAGCCAGGTGTCGTGGTCGGCTTTGCGGGCGTTCTCCTCCTGGTGGGACCAGTCGTCCCACGACATCTTGGAGACGGCGCCGACCTGGTACAGCTCGACGGCGACAAGCCAGCCCTGATGGAAGCGGAGGGTGACGCGGAAGCTGCGCCCGAACAGGTTGAGGCGATCGAGGCGGTAGGCGCTCCAGCCGGGGCTCAGGGTGAGGGCCTTGGCCCGGGCCGCGAGATGCGAGCGGAGGAAGGTGCCCTCGGCCGTCCTGGCGCCGACGCGGAGATGGGGGGCGAGATCAATCTCGCCACTGTCCGCGTGGATCATGTGGGCCATTGAACCATGCAGGGCGGACGACGACAACGCCCAGGAACCCGCGCCCATCCCGACACAGGGGCTTTGTGCCCCTCGGCGCGTGACCCTCGGGAGCCACCCGGCGACACCGCGCTCTGTTCTTCGTCCACCGAAGACCGCCCTCGTCCCACCGAAGACCGGGACGAACCAGGGGGGCACCGTACTAGACTGGCGCCGTGACGCTCTCCCCGGGCACGATGATCGATCGGTACGTCGTCGAGGACGTGATCGGGAAAGGTGCGACCGGGTGCGTGTACCGCGCCCGCGATACGCGGCTCGGACGGCGGGTGGCGCTGAAGGTGCTGTCGGCGGAGCTGAGCCAGAGCGCGCAGGGGGCGGAGGCGGCGGCGCGGTTGCGGCGAGAGGCGTACGCGATCGCGGCGTTCGAGCACCCCAACGCGGTGCAGGTGTTCGACACGGGCGAGGCGCAAGCGGGGCCCTACATCGCCATGGAGCTGGTCGTGGGGCGCACGCTGAAGGCGTGGCTCGGGGCGCCCGAGGTGTCCACGCCGCTCAAGCTGCGCTGGCTGGCGGACGCGGCGCGCGCGCTGGGGGCCGCGCACCGGGCGGGGATCGTCCACCGCGACGTGAAGCCCGACAACATCCTGGTGCGGCACGACGGGGTGGTGAAGGTGCTCGACTTCGGGATCGCCCAGGCCCGGGGCGACGGGCAAGCGCTGCGCCGGCTCACGGTGGAGGGGCGCATCGTGGGCACGCCGGCGTACATGTCGCCCGAGCAGCTCTTCGACAAGCCGCTCGACGGGCGGAGCGACCAGTTCTCCTGGGGGATCACCGCGTACGAGCTGCTCACCGGCGCGCTGCCGTGGGTGGCCGTGAAGAGCGTGCCGGATCTGATGGTGCAGATCGTCAGCCAGGAGATCCGCGACATCCCCGAGCGCCAGGGGGACCTGCCCGCGCCGGTGAAGCAAGCCTTGCTGCGCACGCTGCGCAAGACACCCACGGAGCGGTTCGCGTCGATGGAGGACCTGGTCCAGGTGCTGGACCCGTACACGGCGCAGGCCGCGCCCACCGCATCCGCCGCGCCCGCCGCGCCCTTGCCCCCGCCCGCTGGAGGAGCACGGATACCCTCGACGCCCCCTGGCGCGCCTGCGCGATCGGCGGGGTCCACGCCGCCCATGTCGCCAGCGCCGCGAGCGCCGTCAGCGCCGTCAGCGCCGTCAGCGCCGGCCGCGTCGCCAGCACCGGCCGCGTCGCCAGCACCGGCCGCGTCACCAGCACCGGCCGCGTCGCCAGCGCTCGGTAGAGGAGCAGGACGAGGCGGTGGGCGCGAGGGGCCATCCCCCGCGTTCACCGCGCCGCTGCCAGCCGGGTATCCGCCAGCGCCCGCAGGGTACGCGGCGGGGTCTTCCCGGCAGTCGGCATCGTCACCACCGCCGGCGGCGGTCTTGTCGGAGGCGTCTCCCGCCGAGAAGCGCTCGCTGCGCAGGCTGGCGATCGGGTTCGGGTTCGGCGCGATCGTGACCGTGGCGGCGGCGATCCTGGTGATCAGCAAGCTTGAGGGGCGCGCGGAGGGCCCCGGTCCCTCGGCGTCCGCGTCAGTGTCGGCGTCGACGTCCTCGTCGGCCTCGGCGCCGACGCAGCCCACGGCGATCACCGCGCTGCCGCGCCCGACCTCGGGGCGGCAGGAGGCGATCACCGCGTTCATGGCCGGCCTGCAGGCGATGCGCGACGGGGCGGGCGCCGAGGCGACGGCGCGGTTCGAGGACGCGGTGGGCAAGGACCCGGACCTCGCCGTGGCCCACCTGCGCCTCGCCTTCTCGAAGCTCGGCCCGCGGCCGCGGGCCGAGGAGGCGCGGGTGCATTACCGCCGCGCGTCCGAGCAGCGCGCCTCGCTCGACGGGCGCGATCAGGCGCTGCTCGACGCCATCGCGCCGCTCCTCCTGGCCGAGCCTGCGGACTTCGCGGAGGCGTCGCGGCGGCTCGGGGCGGCGTCGGCGCGGTATCCGGGCGACGCGGAGATCGCGTTCTACGAGGCGATGACCCAGGTGGACCTGGAGGCCGCGATCGCGGTGCTCGATCGCGCGCTCGGGCTCGATCCTCACTTCGCGCTGGCGCTGTGGATGAAGGCGCAGCGCCTGGCCTATCTCGGCAAGCTCCCGGCCGCGCAGTCGGCCCTCGGGCGCTGCCTGGAGATCTCGCCGCGCGCGAACGAGTGCCGCGAGCTGCGGGTGTGGATGGATCAGGAGCAGGGGACGTGCCGCCGGGTGGCGGACGACGCGCGGGCGATGGCGGCGTCGAGCCCGGAGAGCGCGGGGCCGTGGGGCTACCTGGCTGGCGCGCTCGCTGCGACGGGGGGAACGAAGGAGGCCGTGGAGGAGGCGCTCCGCAAGCGCCGCGACAGGCTGCCCGAGGCCGAGGCGCACGAAACGGAGATGTGGGACAGCGCGCGGATGGCGGTGCTCGGTGGCGACTTCCAGGCGGCGGAGCAGTCGGCGCAGGCGCTGATGGCGCTGGTCGAGCCGAAGACGCAGGCGGAGGTGCACGCGCGGCCGGCGCGGCTGCTCGTGGAGATCTACCTGGAGACGAACCGGCCCCGGGAGGCGGCGGAGGTGGCCGACCGCTACCTGAAGCGGCGCGACGCCTGGCAGTCCGACAGCCGCGCCGAGGACTTCGCGATGGCCAAGGATCCCACGACGTTCCTCTTGCGGGCGCTCCTGCGCGGGGGCCGGATCTCGCCGGCGGAGTTCGAGGACCGGCGGGGGGCGTGGCTGCGCACGTGGGAGGCGCGGGTCGCGCCTGCCGCGCGCAATTACCTGTGGCTCCACCATTACGCGGCGGTGGTGGAGACGGCGGGGGACGCCCAGGCGGCGCTGCTCTCGCTGTCGCGGTTCTCGCCGGTGCCGAGCTTCCATCCGTTCACGCTCGCCGACGCATGGGTGGGCGCGACGTACCTGCTCGGCGGGCAGCCCGAGGAGGCGATGCCTGCCCTGCAACGGGCGACGCGCTCCTGCCTCGCGGTGGAGCATCCGGTGGCCCACACCCGCGCGCACCTGCACCTCGGGCTCGCGCTGGAGGCGCAGGGCGACATCGACGCGGCGTGCGAGGCCTTCGTCGCGGTGCGCAGGCGCTGGGGTCAGGCCGTCCCGCGCTCGGCGTCCGCGACGACCGCCGAGGCGAAGCTCAAGGCGCTGCGCTGTCGCTGAAGGCGCTGCGCTGTCGCTGCAGGCGCTGCGCGCGCTGGCTCAGGCGCTCTGCTTCTCGCCGAGCCGTTTCGCGGCGATGGCGCCTGCGCTGACGGCGAGCAACGCCACGATCACGAGCGCGCCCGTGCGCAGGGGGCTGGACGGGTCTGCCTCGGGCACGACCACCGTGGCGTCTCGGGGCTCCGCGGCGACGGCTCCCGGAGCGTCCATCACGGGGGCAGCCGTCGAGGCGGCGGGGATGGCGGCAGGAGCCGAGGCGGAAGCGGGCGTGGCGATGGGAGCCGCGGCGGAAGAAGAGGGGAGCGCCTCGGGCGTCGCCGAGGGAGCGGCGCTGCCGGCCGGGTGCGCCTTCGCCATCTCCTTCAGCCAGTCCGGCGTGGCGATGACGATGGGCTTCTGGTCGGGGCTGAGCTTGCCGGGAGCGAGGTCGGCGCGCGCGGCGCCGGCGCCGATCGCGGTGACGAGGAGGGCGGCGGCCACGGAGGGAGGGAGCCGCGCGGCGGGGCGAGACAGTGGCATCGCTCGATGGGAGCGGACGCTGCGCAGACCGTCAAGCTGCGGCTGCCTCGCTCACGCCCTGACCAGGGGGATGCCGCCGCAGTCCTCGCAGGTGGCGGCGCCCGCGCCGTAGCAGGCGTGGCAGCGCGGGCAGCAGCGCTCGTCATCGATCTCGCCCGAGGGCGGGGGCACGGCGGCGAGCGCGTCGGGGTCAAGGCCGAGGGCGCGCACCAGCGTGTCGAGGTGGCGGCCGAGGGCCTGTCGGTAGGCGGCCTCCACGGCCTGAGCCTCGGGATCGTCGCCAGGGCACGCGGGGCGGAGGGGCCAGCGGGCGTCGCGCAGCAGGTGGGCGACGAAGGGGGTGAGGTCGTCGCGGGGGACGAGGGCGGCGGCGGCCGCGAGGGGGTGCACGCCGGTCAGCGCCACGCGCGCGAGCGCGTCGACGGCGCGCATCGCGCTCACGGGGAGGAGGGCGAGCATGAAGGCGCTCGACCAGCGGCCGAGGCGGCTCTCGGGGGCCACGCGAGGATAGGCGCGGAGCCAGAGCGCGGTGATGGCGAAGGTGCCGAGGTAAAGGGCGAGGAGCACCGGGAGCCAGGCGCGCTCGGGGCCGAAGTGCACGAAGAGGGCCGGGGCGACGACGAGCGCGACGAGGGCGAGGGCGAGGCCGGCGCCGCGGAGCCACGCCGTCTCGCGGTAGAACGAGGTGACGCGGGCGCGGGCGGCGTCGAGGTCGAGCTGGGCGGCGAGGTGGGCGTCGATGGCGGCGGCGCGGGCGTCCTCCGGGAGCTTGCGGAGCTGGTCGAGGAAAGCGGCCACCTGCGCCGCGAGGGCGGGGGTGGCGGCCTGCACGAGCAGCTCGCCGTCGAGGCGCACCTCGTTCCCGAGAACGGTGACCCGGGTGATGGCGTCGAAGCGCCGGAAGAGGCCCGTGTGCGGGGGGCGCTCGGCAGGCTCCAGGCACTCGGCCACGGCGCCCAGCACGCCTTGCGGGGCGAGGGAGACGGGCCACTGGGGCACGAGGAAGGTCGCAGCCGAGGGGAGGAGGGGGACGCCGAGCACGGCGCCGCCGCGGGCGTTGCCGAGGGTGCGGTGGGGGAGCGCCACGTGGGCGCGGGTCCGCGCGCCACGCGCGACAAGCGCGACCGCACCGCGGGGGACCCACGCCACGGCCTCCAGCACGATGAGCACGAGCAGGGTGAGGTAGAGCGCCTGGCCGTCGGTCATGAGCCGTCAGGGTGCCGTCGACCGATCAGCCGTCCTTCTTGCGGCCGAAGAGCTTGGCGCCGGCGGCGGCGAGGCCGGCCACGACGATGGCCCCGAGCTTGACCACGCCCTTGCCGAGCTTGCCGAGGATGCCGGTCTTGGCGGCGACCGCGAGCGCGCCGCCGGTCATGAGGCCGACGAGGCCCACCTCGGCGATCTTGTCGCCCGGCTTGAACTCCGCGTAGCGCTCGCCGTCGCTGAAGGAGAAGCCGCCGAGCAGCTTGCGGGCCGCGGGGAGGGCCTCGCCGTACTGCTCGGGCGACACGAGCAGGTTCACCTCCATCACCCCGCGCCTGCCGAGGACGCGGATGTTGTGGTTGATGGTCTCACTTCCGCTGGTGTCGTCCTTGCCCTTGGTGGCCCACTCCAGGTTGTTGGTGGAGGTCTCGTAGCGCGGCGGCGCGGCCCAGCCGACGAGGCTCACCGTGCCCCAGCCGCGCGCGCGGCGGGCGGTGTTGCTGTGGTCGTTGCCCTCGCGCAGGGAGGTGAGGATGGCGTCGGCGTCGATGTCGCTCTGGTCCTCGTCCTTCACGTAGCCGATGTCCGAGAACTCGAAGATCATCGACCACGAGAAGTCGGGCGCGGAGACCATGCCGAGTTCGCTGCCGTTCGTGGGGTTCTGGTTGAGCTCCAGGAAGCGCTTGGTGCCCGCGGCGTCGGCGAAGACGAGGCCCTCCGGGACCACGACGTGCCCGACGTTGCCGAGGACGCCATCGAGGGGGCCCTGCTTCCAGTCGATGGCGAGGAGCTGGCGCACCGCTTCGGGGACCTGCGCATCCTCGCCGGGCATGGCCGGATCGATCGCGGTGGGCGCGGCGGTGGTGTCGGGCGCGGCGGTGGTGTCGGGCGCGGGCTTCGCGGTGGGCCTGGCAGGTCCGACGGGCAGGCTCGCGGGCTTGGTGGTGGACCGGGCCGGGTTCTGCGGCGGGACCTGGATCTGCGGCTGCGGGATCGCGATGTCCGCGCGGGCTGCGGGCCCTGTGAGCGCAACGGCGGGGAGGGCGGCGGCGAGCAGCAAGGCAAGGCGCGGAGCGCGGCGGAGAAGCGGCATGACGCCATCGAAACCGAGGCCCAGGGCCGGGTCAAGGGCGCGCGGATTCGAGGAGCGCTTGCAGGGCCGAGCGGGTCGACTGCACGGTCTCGTCAGGGCCGGTGACCTTGAAGAACCAGTTGCCGCGATCGCCGGTGCGGACGGCGGCGCCGAGCAGGCGGTAGCCCTTCTTGACCATCTCCACGGCGGCCTTCTTCTTCGGTCCCATGGGAGGTCCGAGCGCCACCTTGTAGGTGCCCGTGACCTCGACCATGTCGACCTGCATGCCGCGCACGGTGAACGTGGAGCGCCTGGCGGTGGAGGCGACGTCGCCATCGAACTGGTCGAGCCACGCCTTGAAATTCTTCTCCACGTCGCCCTGGCTGCCCGTGCCGTGGAAGAGGGCGAGCACCTCGACGTCCTCCTTGTCGTTCGCTGCGCGCGGGACCTTGTAGGAGGCCTTCTGGGGGCCGCCTCGGGGGGCATCGACCACGGTCCAGCCCGCGGGGACGTCCCACTGGAGCGGCGGCACCGCGGGGGCGCTCGCGGCCGACGCTGTCGGGCCTGCCTCCGGCTCCGCAGGGGTGCTGCGCGAGCAGGCCGGGAGCAAGGCGAGGAGGGCGGCGGCGGCGGCGGCAGCGGCGAGGGGAGCGGAAAGGGTACGCAGAGGGGGCAAGGAGATCATCGTGCGGCGCGGAGGCTACCACGTGGGGCGGCGGTGAGCGTGCACCCGGCCAGGAGTCCCTGGGTGTCGGCCGCCATGGCGCCGCCAGGCGCGAGCGCGCGAGATCCCGCGCAAATCCCGGGGTTCTGGGCTGGCACGAAGATCGTACGGGGCGGGGCCATGGCAACGACGAATGGACACGGCGAGACGAGCAGCGCGAATGGCGCAGGCAGCGTGAACGGCACGAGCAGTGCGAATGGCGCAGGCAGCGCGACCCGGCCCGACACGCTGACGGCGGAGCAGGAGGCGCAGCTCCTCGGGGAACTCGAACGGATCAGGAGCTACGAGGAAGCGCGCGGGTGCCTCAAGGTCCGGCTGCACCCGAGCAGCACCCTGAAGCGGCAGGACGCGGCGCAGCTCGTGATGCGCGAGGTGGCGGACGGGATCGCGGGGCTCCTGGTCTGCGATCTCGGGTTCGTGAACATCTCGGTGCCGGCGCAGATCGCGAACGAGTGGCAGCGGCCCGCGGAGGAGCTGTGGGCCGTGGCCACGGAGAACGTGAAGGCCGAGGGGAGGCTCGACGAGGTGCTCGGCCTGGAGGTGGGAGTGCCGCTGGATCTGCTGGCCTCGTCGAGCCACTTCGCGGCGAGCCACCTGCTCTTCTTCGAGGAGTACATGCCGCGCGAGGCGGGATATGGCGCGCTCCTCGCGGTGCCGCAGCGTCACCTCCTGGTGAGGCACGTCATCCGCGATCGCGAGGTGCTCACGGCAGCGCACCTGATGGCGTGCGTGATCGACGACTGGGCAGGCAAGGAGGCGGGGGAGATCTCGCGCGATCTCTACTGGTGGAAGGACGGCCACCTGACGCGGCTGCCCCTGAAACGGGCCGGGAGCGGGCTCATCCTGGCAGCGAACGAGGTCTTCTCCCGTGAGGTGCTCGCGCGCGTGCTCGGCGGTGATTGAGGGCGCGCGCCGCGGGATTGAAGCACATGCCGCGGCGCGTCGTGGGCGGCCGAAACCCCCGCGCGGCGATGACGAATGGTCGACGTCGCGGGGGGGTTGGTTTACGGTACTGGCATCCTTCACGAAGACTCGGCACGCCATCTCCGGCCTGATTCCGGGGTTTTCTCAGCATGACCGTCGTGCCCTTCCGTCGTCTCCGGTCCGCCCTCGCCGCGCTCGCCGCGCTCGCTGCGGCGTCCGGGCTTTCCTGCAACGACGAGGGGCACCCCACGCGGGACTGCGCGACGGTGGTCTGGGCGCGGTTGGAGGGCGGTGGTGGCGGCGGCGCGCTGTTCGTGGAGGGGAGCTGGGATGGCTGGGCGAAGCCAGGGATGCCGCTCACGAGCCACGGGGACGGCTGGTACATCGCCGCGCTGTCCTTGCCGCCCGGCGAGTACGGCTACCAGGTGGTCGAGGGCGGGGAGGCGCGGAACGACCGCTACAACCCGCTGACCACCTTCCGGGTGGGGGCCGACGGCGAGGACGAGGAGGTCTCGCTGGCGCGCGCGCCCGATTGCTCCGTGCCCGAGGTGCGGGTCGACGCGGTGGAGGTGAGCGGGGGCGAGGTGACCGTGCGGGGGACCTTCCTCGGCGTGCCGGAGGGGCCGCGGCTGGACCCGGCGCGGCTCGTGGGCGTCTTGCCGAGCGGGGAGCCGCTGACGGTGGCGGAGGTGAACGCTGCGGAGGGGACGTTCGCGCTGCGCGCGACGGGGCTGCGCCGGGGCAAGCACACCATCACCGTGGAGGCGGCGGACACCGAGGCGAAGGCGGCGGCGTCGGTGAAGGCGGTGGGGTGGGTCGAGCCGGCGAGCGCCTCGTGGGACGAGGGGCTGCTCTACCAGATCGTGACCGACAGGTTCCGCGGGGATGGAGGCGCGCCGCTCGGGGCGCCCACCACGCCCGGGGCACGCGCGGGCGGGACGCTCGACGGGATCCGGGCGGAGATCGAGAAGGGGACCTTCGAGGCGCTCGGCGTCACCGGGCTGTGGATCTCGCCGGTGTACACGAACCCCATCGAGGTGCGCTCCGGCAACGACGGGCGGCTCTACGAGGGCTACCACCAGTACTGGCCCCAGGAGCCGCGCTCGGTGGAGCCGCGGATCGGCGGGGAAGAGGCGCTGCGCGCGCTCATCGACGCGGCGCACCGGCGGGGGATCCGGGTGCTGTTCGATCTGGTGCCGAACCACGTGTACGAGTCGAGCGAGCGTTACGTGGAGAACCGCAACCGGGGGTGGTTCAACGAGGGCCCGAGCGCCTGCGTATGCGGGACGCCCGGCTGCGGCTGGGGGCAGTTCATCCAGACCTGCTGGTTCACGCCGTACCTGGCCGACATCCGCTGGCAGAACCCGGACGCGATGCAGATGGCGGTGGACGACGCGCTGTTCTGGATGGACAGCTTCGACGCCGACGGGGTGCGCATCGACGCGGTGCCGATGATGCCGAGAGCCACCACGCGGCGGATCACGGCGGCGCTCCGGGCCCACGCCGAGCCGCGGCAAGCGCTGTTCTCGGTCGGGGAGATCTTCACGGGGCCGGGGCTCGGGGCCATCAACGAGATCCGCTACTTCCTCGGGCCCAACGGGCTCGACGGGGCCTTCGATTTCCCGCTGATGTGGGCGATCCGCGACGCGATCGGCAACGGCCACGGCAGCTTCGAGACCGTGGAGAAGACGATCGTGGAGACGGGCGCGGCGCTCGCCGGATCGGGGGCGGTGCTCGGGCGGATGATCAACAACCACGACGTGTCGCGGTTCATCTCCGACGCGGTGGGGGAGGGCTGGAACGACGCCTGGACGGCGCCGCCGCCCCAGCCGGAGGACGCCGAGGCCTACCAGCGGACGCGCATGGCCCTCGCGCTGGTGCTCACCCTGCCGGGGCTGCCGGTGCTGTACTACGGCGACGAGGTGGCGCTGGCAGGCGCGGGTGATCCGGACAACCGGCGGGTGATGCCGGATCCGGGCGCGCTGTCGGCCGAGCAGGAGGCCACGCGGGCGCTGACGCAGCGGCTCGGGAGGCTGCGGCGCTGCTCGGCGGCGCTGCGCCGGGGCGAGCGCCAGCTCCTCGTGGCGGGGAGGGAGCTCTACGCCTTCCGGCGGGATGCGGGCGACGATGACCCGGTGCTCGCGCTCTTCTCGACGGCCGACGCGCCCGTCGATCTCCCGCTGCCGGTCGGATCTCTGCCGGGCGGGACCTACGTGGACGTCGTGAGCGGCGACCGCGTGGAGCTTGCTCCCGGGACCCCGCTCGCGATGGGCCCGCTCAGTGTCCGCATCCTCGTGCCCCAGGACAGCCCCTGCCTCGAAGCCTCCGGAGACCTGCCATGAGAACCTCGCTTTCCCCGCTCACCGCGCTCGCCCTCGTGGGCGGCTTGCTCGGGATGTCCCTCGCCGCCGCATGCAACGACGACACGCTGCTGGATCGCTACCCGCCGGGCACGGGCGCCTTCGATCCGGGGACGATCCCGCCCGGGTCCGGGAGCGGCTCGGGCTACGGGGCGGGGGGGCCGGGCACGGGTGCCGGGGAGCCAGGGACGGGCGGGGGAGGCGGGATCATCGATCCGGGGCCGCCGCAGTGCGACGACGAGTTCAAGCGCTGCACGCACGAGTTCACCTACCAGGGGACGGGGAACGAGACGAGCGTGGAGGTGCGCGGCAGCTACACGCCGGGCGGCTGGGACGTGGGCGTGCCGATGACCAACCAGGGCGGCGTGTGGACCGCGACGGTCACCGTGCCGTACGAGCAGCAGGTCCAGTACAAGCTGGTCATCGATGGCTCGAACTGGATCGCCGATCCGGACAACCCGGAGCAGGTGAGCGATGGCTTCGGCGGGTACAACTCGCTGCTTTTGCCGGTCACGTGCGACCCGTGGACCTGCCAGGAGCTGCCGGGGACCTTCAACTGGCGCGACGCGGTCCTCTACTTCGTGTTCGTGGATCGCTTCCTCGACGGCAACCCGGCGAACAACGGCTCGAACCCCTCGAACGTGCAGGACGCGGCGCGGTATCAGGGCGGCGACTGGGCGGGCGTGCGGCAGAAGATCGCCGACGGATACTTCACGGAGCTCGGAGTGAACGTCCTCTGGCTGACCGTGCCCATGGACAACACGGAGCTGGCCGGGCAGGGCAACAGCGAGCCTTACTTCTACACCGCCTACCACGGCTACTGGCCCAAGGACCTGACCAAGACCGAGGAGCGCTTCGGGACGTTGCAGGAGTTCCAGCAGCTCGTGGAGGAGGCGCACGCGGCGGGGCTCAAGGTCATCGTCGACTACGCGATGAACCACGTGCATTCGAGCTCTCCCGTCTATCAGCAGAACCCCGGCTGGTTCTGGGCGAACGCCAACGACAACGGCGGCAACTGCATCTGCGGCGACGGCTGCTCGTGGGACGGCGATCCGGGCAAGAAGTGCTGGTTCACGAGCTACCTGCCGGACTTCAACTTCACGGTGCAGGCGGCGCGCGACTGGTCGGTGGAGAACGCCGTGGGGTGGATCCAGCAGACCGGCATCGACGGCTACCGCCTCGACGCGGTGAAGCACATCGAGGATCAGTGGATCCTCGATCTGCGCGCGCGGGTGACGAGCGAGATCGAGTCGGCGACCGGCGAGCACTTCTACATGGTGGGCGAGACGTTCACCGGCGACCGCGGGGTCATCGGCCACTACGTGGACTCGTACAGCATGCTCGACGGGCAGTTCGACTTCCCGCTGCGGGCGAGCATCGTCCGCACCATCCTGATGCGGCAGGGCTCGATGAACGAGCTGGTGAACGAGATGAACATCAGCGACGGCGCGTTCTCGAACGGGATCATGAGCACGTTCATCGGCAACCACGACGTGCCCCGCTCGATCCACTTCGCGCAGGACACGCCGCTCTGGAACGACAACTGGGCCGGCGGCAGGGAGCGGGGCTGGGAGAACCAGCCAGGGCTCCCCGGCGGGCTCTCCGCCTTCGAGCGGCTCGCGAACGGGTTCACGCTCATCTACACGACGAAGGGCGTGCCGCTCATGTACTACGGCGACGAGGTGGGCCTCGCGGGCGCGGGCGATCCGGACAACCGGCGCTTCATGCAGTGGAGCGGCTACTCGGCGGGGCAGACCAAGCTCCTGAACCACGTGAAGAAGCTCGGGTCGATCCGGGCGGCGCACCCGGCGCTGCGCCGCGGGACGCGCCAGACGCTCACGGTCACGGCCGACACGCTGGCCTACGCCATGACGGGCGGGGGCGAGACGGTGTACGTGGCCATCAACCGCAGCGACGCGGCGACGCAGGTGGGCGGGTTGCCCTCGGGGGCATTCACCGACCTCCTGACCAGCGCCACGGTCAACGGGCCGAGCGTCTCGGTGCCGGCGCGGTCGGCGCTGATCCTGGCTCCCTGACGTCGAGGCTCCGCGCGCGAGGCGCCCTGCACGCGAGCTTCACGCGGGCAGGGCAGCGCCAGCCCAGAGGCAGGGCGGAGGCACAAGAAAGAGGGGTTCGATGGCGACGGGCATCGTCTTCTATTTCAGCAAGGACCGGGGCTATGGGGTCATCAAGCAGGACGGCGACGACGCGCAGGTGCGTGTGAACGTGGCCGACATCGAGGTGCCCGAGACGAAGCACCTGATCACGGGGCAGCAGGTGGAGTTCGAGGTGAGCGCCGGAGGGGGAGGGCTGCTCGCGCGCAAGGTCCGGGTGATCTGAAGCCCCTCAGAAGAGCTTGAGCTGGCGCTTGTCGGGGGCGGGAGCCTCGACCTTCTTCGGCTTGGGCTCGTTGCGGTGGCGTTCGAGGAGGGCCTCCTCCACCTCGCGGAGGAAGGGGGAGGGCTCGCTCTTCGTCACCTGGCCACGGCGCAGGCGCTCGCGCGCCCAGCTCAGGTAGAGGCGCTCGCGGGCGCGGGTCATGCCGACGTAGAAGAGGCGGCGCTCCTCGGAGACGTCGGGGTCCTCGTCGCGGGCGATGCGCAGCGGCAAGAGGCCGTCCTCGCAGCCCACCAGGAACACCACCCGGAACTCCAGGCCCTTCGAGGCGTGCAGGGTGAGGAGGGAGACGCGCTCGGCGCGGGGGTCCCAGGCGTCGACCTCGAGTTCGGTGCCGAGCTCCAGGAGGAAGCGGCGGAGGTCGTCGCCGCACGCGCGCGCGAGGGGCACGAGGATCTCGGCGGCGCCGTCGAGATCGAGGGTGGGGGGCAAGGAAGGCGGCGAGGTCGCGGCGTCGGGATCGGGGACCGCGGCGGTGGGCGGTGGGGCCTCGGCGCGGAGCTGGGCTGTCGCCGCGCGGAGCTGGTCGAGCACGGGGCCCTCGGCGCCTTCGGTTTGGGCCGCCTGGCGCATGGCGCGCGCGATGGCCTCGGCGGCGGGGCGCTCGACGAGACCGCGGTGCGAGCGGCGCTGGAAGGGCATGCCGGAGCGGGCGAAGGCCTCGCGGAGGGCTTCGGCCTGGGCCTCGGTGCGGTAGAGGACGGCCACGTCCGAGAAGGAGAGGTCGGTGTCCTCCTCGCCCGCGGCGACGCGGCGGCTGTCGCGGGAGAAGAAGGTGGAGCCGCCGAGGAGGCGCTCGACAGTATGGACCACGAACTCGGCCTCGGCGCGCTCGGTGGGAGCTTCGTGGAGGGTGAGGCGGCGGGCGTCCTCGAAGGTGGCCACGAGCGCGCGGACGCCGAGGGTGGGGGAGGGGGCGATCACCTGCAGGGCGGCGTCGACGATGGCGCGGGTGGAGCGGTAGTTCCGGATCAGGCGCACCACGCGCGCTTCGGGGAAGTCCTGCTGGAAGCGGAAGAAGAAGCCGACGTCGGCGCCGCGGAAGCTGTAGATGGCCTGGTCCGGGTCGCCGATGGCGCACACGTTGCCGGTCTCCGGGACGAGGGCCTGCACGAGGCGGTACTGCTGGGCGTCGATGTCCTGGTACTCGTCGATGGACACGTAGCGGTGGCGGCTGCGCCAGGCTTCCTGCACCTCGGGGTAGGCTTCCAGCACGGCGACGGCGAGGCCCACGAGGTCGTCGAGATCGACGAGCCCGCGCGCGGCGAGGGCGGCGTCGTGGGCACGCCAGGCGCGCGCGATCTCCTCGGAGGGCTGCGGTCCGGCGGCAGAGAGGGCGGCGGGGCCGAGGGGGCTGCGGCGCTTCCAGCTAGAGATGGCCTGGAGGAGCCGCGGGATGCGCCGCGCGCCGGGGGAGGAGGCGCCGAGGGCCTCGGCGAGCAGGGCGGCGCGTTCGTCGTCGCCGGCGATGGACACCAGCGCGGTGCTCGGCGGGGGAGCGCCCGTGGGGCCGCTGCGCAGGGCGGCGACGAGGTCGGGGTGGGCGCGGAGGATGGAGAGCCCCAGGCCGTGGAAGGTCGTCGCGGGGACGCGGGCGCCGCTGGGGCCGAGGAGGGCGCCGAGCCGTTCGCGCAGCTCCTCGGCGGCGCGGCGGGTGAAGGTGATGGTGAGGCACGCTTCGGGCGGGACGCCCTGCTCCTCGACGAGGTGGGCGATGCGGTGGGTGAGCGTGCGGGTCTTGCCGGTGCCAGGACCGGCGAGGAGGAGGAGGGGGCCCTCGGTGATCTCCGCGGCGGCGCGCTGATCGGGGTCGAGGCCTCCGAGCACGCCGGCAGGGGGGGCGGGCGGCGTTGAAGGGGGCGGCGCAGAGGCTCCGGCTCCGCTGGGGGCGCCGGGGGGAGGGGCGCTGCCTGGGAGAGGGGCCAGGGCGCCCGGCGGGGCAGGAGGGGTGGAGGGAGGAGGCGATGCCGGGGAGGGCGGGCGGACCGGGGGCGGCTCCGCGAACAGCAGCCCCGCCACGCGGCCGCGCTGCAGCTCCTCGGGCTGGAAGAGCCGGATCACGCCGTACTCGCCGTCGTAGCCGGCCTGGCGGATGACCTGCCCGGCGCGCATCCGCGTCAGGGCCTCGTCGAGCCGGGGAGGGCCCACGCGCGCGATCTGCTCCACGGGCGCCTCCTCCAGCAGGTGAAGCTCGGGGCCGATGGCGGAGAGCAGCGCTTCGTAGCTGCGCTGCACGGCCTTGCTGGTGGGGCCCACGCCGTGCAGCTCCGCGAGGATCTCGGGCAAGGGGACCAGGTTGCGGAAGCCGCGCGCGCCTTCGAGCTGGAAGCCTTCGGGACGATCGGCGAGGGCCTCCACGCGGTGCAGCACGCCCACGGTCACCGGCTTGCCGCATACCGGGCAGCGGGATTTGCAGGCCCGGGTCTCGGCGGGATCCATCACCACCTGACAGGCGCGGTGACCGTCGAGGTGGTACTTGCCTTCCTCGGGGAAGAACTCGAGCGTGCCTCCGAATCCCTCGCCGGTCTCCAGGGCGCGCCGGAGGGCGAAGTAATCGAGGGGGGTCTCGAACGCGGTCGCCTCGCGACCGAGCTTGCCGGGCGAGTGCGCGTCGGAGCTGGAGACCAGCCGGTAGCGGTCGAGGGACGAGACGCGCCAGTTCATGGCCGGGTCCGAGCTGAGCCCCGTCTCCAGGGCGAAGATGTGGCCCGCGAGATCGCCGTAGCACTCGTCCACGGCGTCGAAGCCTGCCTTGGAGCCCAGCACCGAGAACCAGGGCGTCCAGATGTGCGCCGGCACGAGGTACGCGCCCTCGCTCGAGGCGAGCACCATCTCCAGGAGGTGGCGCGAGTCGAGGCCCAGGATGGGGCGGCCGTCCGCGCCGAGGTTGCCCACGCGTGAGAGGGCCGCGACGAGCCGATCGGCAGCGTCGAAGTCGGGGGCATAGATGAGGTGGTGAATCTTGCGGGTGCGCTCGCCGCGCTTGTAGATGGTCGAGATCTCCACGGAGAGCATGAAGCGGGTGACGCCCTGGCAGGCTTGCGGGAGGCGCTCCTGGACGGTGCGCTCCATGTCGTCGCGCAGGCGGAAGAGGCCAGGTTCGGCGGGGACGAGCTGCGTCTTCAGCTCCTCCAGCCAGGCGGGGTGGGTGAAATCGCCGGTGCCGATGACGGTGATTCCCTTGCGCCTGGCCCAGTAAGCGAGGTGCAGCAGATCGCAGTCGCTGCTCGTCGCGCGTGAATAATGAGAATGGATGTGGAGATCGGCGTAATACCGCATGCTCTGCCCTCGACGCCCTGCGGACGCACCACGGCACTCGTGCGGCTGCACGCGCCGTGGAAGTACGACGGGAGCTGCACGCACGTGCGACGCTCGTAATGCTCCTGCTCCCCGGTGATCAACGGGAGAAATCCCGCGAGAGAACGATTTCACCTGGATCGAAGTCCGCGGTAAACCGGTGGATCCATGGGCAATGCATGCTGGGTTCGTGAATGCATTGGTCATGGTCGTTCGAGGTTGCCGCTGGCAACGCCGATGACAGCGCGATTCGTGAACGCAGGCAGGGAGTCCGCAGGGCCCGGAGGGGGGCAGGCATTGACCTGCACGATGCCGTGTTGCCAGGGGATGGGGCGGAAACCGTGTTTCCGAGGGGCGACTGCCGCTCGGGACGCGTGGACTGCGTCCCCCAAAGGGAATACACATCACCCATGCGACGCTCACCCTGGCTTTCTCTTGCTCTCGTCTCTTCTCTCGCGGCGCTCGTCGGCTGCGGGCCGGACGCGCGTCCGGCGGCGTCACCCCAGCAGGGCCAGGGAGCGGGCGACCCTGCCGGTGCTGCGATCGCAGGCCCTCGTTCCGCGGTCGCGGCCACCCTTGCCGCCTGTCCGGACACGCCGGCGCCGGCAGGGGATCCGCGCGCGTCGGGCATCGAGGCCCTTCTCGGTGGGGAGCCCGGGGCGGCGGAGAGGATCTTCGCCGAGGTGGCGCGCACCCGTCCGGGGGACGCGGCGGCCGAGGCTTTCCTCGCCGCGAGCAAGGCGAGCCTGGCGGCGGCAGGCGCGCGCGCGGCAGCGAAGGCCGAGGCCGTGCCCGTGGTGCACCTCGGGAGGCTGCCGCTCACGCCCGTCGCGGGGAGCGGGTCGGTGAAGGGGGCCAAGGTACGGCTCACCAAGGCCTCCGAGCAGCGCAACTCCATCACGGATGAGGAGGCGTGGCTGAGCGGGCAAGGGCTGACGATGCGCACGAACCGGGACACGGCGCGGGCGCATGCCCACGTGGGCCGCACCTTGCGCGGGGAGCGTGCGTTCGTGGTCTTCGAGGGCCCGGACCACGACGTCACGCTCTATGGCAGGCCCCCGAACCTCCTCGTGGTGACGGCACCGGGGAAGGCGCCGCGGGTCTTCGATGCTTCCGCGGCCACGACGTCACTCGGCAGCCAGTGGTTCGACATCGACTTCGCGCAGCTCGTGGGCCGCGTGCTCGTGGTGCAGCTCGCGTACAACGGCTACTCCAGCAACTCGAATGGCAAGAACGGCTACGTGGCCGCGTTCGACGCCGAGAGCGGGAAGCTCCTGTGGTCGAGCGCGCCGCTCACGGGGAACCTCGGCAACTTCCACATCGCGGGCGGCTCTGTCATCGCGGGGTACGGGTTCACGGACGAGCCCGATTTTCTGTACGTGCTCGATCTGGCGACGGGAGCCGTGGACCAGAAGATCCCGCTGAAGAGTGGCCCACGAGCGATCCTCGCCAAGGGCGACCGTATCCACGTGCGCACGTACGACACGGACTACGTGTTCCGCCCCGAGGGCGCCCTGCCGCCGTCGCCGGCCGCGGAGCTCACGGCTGCGGTGGAGACGCGACCCGGAGCGCCCGTGGGGCCCGAGGCGCGGTGCTGGGCGCGGGCCGCGGTCGCTGCTCTCGATCGGCGCGACGGTCGGGCCCTCGCCGAGGCGGTGCAGGGGCTCGCGCAGCAAGGGGTCGAGCAGGCCACGGTGGCTTCGCTCGACCAGGCGCGCGCCGGGCTCGACGCGCGTCAGGGCGGCAGGGGCAGCATCGATCTCGGCACCGCGGCGCCCATCGTGCTCGCGGCGCCGCCGTGGGGGTATGCGGCGCCTGCGCCTTCCGCGCTGCCGCCCGGCAAGCCTCCGAAGCTCGTCAAGCTGGGGGCCGCGCAGGCCGATCCGGTGCGCTCGACAGGCGGCGCGGGGGATCCCGCGCGGAGGGACTGGTTCCTCGCGTCCGTCGACAGGGGCAACCTCCCCTCGGGGGCGCCGACCGATGTCCCTTCCACTTACGGCGAGGAGTCCCTCCACGCCCTCATCCACTCCGGAGACCGCCGCTTGCTCGTGTACGGCGGCCGCTACCTCGCCATCACCCGGGGAAGCCGCGCGGAGCGGGTCTTCGACTTCGAGGCGTACCGCCATGCGCCCGAGACCAACCCCGAGATGGCGGAGTTCTCGGTGGAGGATGTGACGTACGCCCAGCTCGAGGGGGGGACCCTGTACGTGTGCAACGGGGGGGGCACCTACGCGCGCGAGGTGAAGGGCAAGAAGGGGTTCGTCTCGGCGCTCGACGCCTCCACGGGGCGGCTGCTCTGGCGGAGCGAGCCGCTCGTGTGCAATGCGACCTTCGTGATGGCGGGCGATTACCTGGTCACCGGCTACGGCTTCACCGCCGAGCCCGACCATGTGTTCCTGCTGCGCCGGGCCGACGGCAAGGTGATGCAGAAGGTCGCCATCGAGAGCGGGCCCAGCCTCATCTGCTGGGAGAATGGTCGGATCCTGGTGGAGGCCTACTCCAATCGGTACCTCTTCGACCTGAAGCCCTGAGGGCGCACGCCTGATCGTGGCCATGCGCGTGGTGCGCATGGGAACGACTGGCCCAACGCGTCAACGCGCTTCCGTGAGGACCGTCTGCCTCCGGCGCGCGTTCTGGGATACAGATGGGTCCCATGCGCGCCGTGTGGGGTGCGCCGCATGTCTGCCAGGAGCCCCCCGTGACGCAGTCCATCTTCGTTCGCTTCTGCCACCCTTCGCGCGCGATGGCTGTCGCCTTCGCCGGGGCCCTCGCCGCCGGGGCGCTTTCCTGCGGAGGTGCGGGCGAGGCGCCCACCACGCCTCCACCTCCGCCCGCCGCTCCTCCGATCCCAGCCCTCGACGCGCCCGTCGCCGAGGCACCCGCGGCGAAGCCCGCGCGCGAGGAGGTGGTCATCCACCAGGCTGACATTCACGGCAAGATCAAGGCGCGCGCGGGCAAGCGGATCGTGGTCGAGCCCCTCGTGCTCACCAGCCCGACCTTGCCGGTGAAGGGCAACAAGGCGGGCCTCTACCGGGTGTTGGAGCCGGAGGGCGGGAAGGCGGAGATGCTGCTCATCGCGGACGTGAACGTGGCGACGAGCATGGAGCTCGGCGACAGCGTCGCGCTCGACCTCGTCGACGAGAAGAAGGACGTGCTCATCGCGGGGAAGAAGACGAACCACTACGTCCCCGGGACGAAGGTGCTCGTCCGTTATGAGTGGTGAGGGGCCCGCGGGGAGGGAGTCGCGGCTCAAGATCGGGCTGCGGTGGGTGCTCGCTGTCGCGATGGTCTGGGTGGGCATCACCCACTTCACCGCGCCCGACGGTTTCGTCGCCATCGTGCCGCCCTTCCTGCCGGCGCCGCTCGCGCTCGTGTACGTGAGTGGCGTCGCGGAGATTGCAGGAGGGGTGGGCATCCTCGTGCCGCGGATGCGCCGCGCGGCTGGCTGGGGGCTGATCGCGCTCTATGTCGCCGTCTTTCCCGCCAACATTCACATGGCCCTGCACCAGATTCCGCTCGGAGGCGATCCGGTGCCGGCGTGGGCGCTGTGGGCCCGGCTGCCGTTCCAGGCGGTGTTCATCGCGTGGGCGTGGTGGGTCGCGGCTGCGCGGCCGCGGGGCCACGTCAGGGGGTGATGGCGATGCCGGCGCCCTGGTTCTCGGAGCCGAACCAGCCGGCGACCAGCTTGGGAGAGGTCCAGCCGCGCGTCAGATCGCCCGCAGTGTTCAGCCCGTAGCCGACCCGGTAGTAGCCGTGGTTCTCGCCGCCAGGGTTGTCGATGTGGAAGGCCAGGAGATCGAGCCACCCGTCGCGGTTGACGTCGCCGAGGGCCACGCCGGCGCCCTGGTTCTCGGAGCCGAACCAGCCGGGCACCGTCTTCACGTTCGACCAGCGAGAGGCGTTGCCGTGAGCGTTGAGGTTCCAGCCGATGCGGTAATAACCGCGGTTCTCGCCCTGAGGGTTGTCGATGTGGAAGACCAGGAGGTCCAGCCTCTGGTTGCGATCGATGTCGCCCACCGCGATGGCGCCGCCCTGGTTCTCGGAGCCGAACCAGCCGGGGATCATGATGGGCTCGGACCAGCTCAGGGCCTCGCCGGAGGCGTCGAGGTCCCAGCCGACGCGGTAGTAGCCGTGGTTCTCGCCCCCAGGGTTGTCGATGTGAAAGACCAGGAGATCCGGGCTGCCATTGCGGTCGAGATCGGCCACGGCCAGACCAGCGCCCTGGTCTTCGGCGCCGAACCAGCCGGGGATTGCCAGGAGATCCGACCAGCCCCACCGCAGGTTGCCGGATGCGGTCAGTCCGTAGCCGACGCGGTAGTAGCCGTGGTTCTCGCCCCCAGGGTTGTCGATGTGGAGCGCCACGAGATCGTCGAGCCCGTCGTCGTCGATGTCGGCAATGGCGATATCGGCTCCCTGGTTCGCGGAGCCGAACCAGCCGGGAATGGTCTTCACCGCAGTGAAGCTCCGGGCGTCGCCATTGCGATCCAGATCGCGGCCGACGCGGTAATAGCCGTGGTTCTCGCCCACGGGGTTGTCGACGTGGAAGACGAACAGATTCATGGCGCTCGCGCTCGCGCCCAGGAGCAGCGTGCTGAGCGCTGCGGGAAGGGCGAAGACGGAGACGCGCGAGAGTCGAGGTATCCGAGAGTGATGCGCGGACATGGGTCCTCCTCACCCGGACGAGCGTGTCCGGACAGGGCAGTCGCCCCCGGTAAGCGTGGTGCAGGTACCAGGAACCGCCAGGGGGGCGCGCCGATCGTGCCAATCGTGCCAGTCGTGCCAATCGTCAGAGGCGGCCGCGGTGGCGTCGCGGGTGGGGCGCCGGATCGTCCGTGGTCTCCGGGGTCTTGCGCAGGGCGTAGGCGAGGCCCATCTGCAGCGAGCGCAGGGTGGTGATCGTCGAGAAGTCGACGCCCAGCGACACCAGCGTTCTCGACACGACCGGGCTCAATCCAGTGAGCACCACCTCGGCCCCGAGGAGCTGCGCGGCCCGTGCCGTGCGGATCAGCGCCCCGGCGACCTGCGTGTCCACCGTGCGCACGCCTGTCACGTCGAGCAGCGCCACCCGTGCGCTCTGCGCGGTCACGCCATCGAGGAGCGTCTCCATGATCTGGGCTGCGCGCTCGGTGTCGATCGCGCCGACGAGCGGCATCGCGATCACCCCGTCGGCCAGCGGGACGAGCGGCGTCGCCAGCTCGCGGAGCGCCGCCTGCTGGGTGCGGATCAGCTCCTGTTGCAGCGCGGTGCGCTCGGCATTGAGCTGCTCGACTTTCCGCCGCTCCAGCATCTTCTCGGTCACCTCCACGACCAGGACCAGGATGCCCTCCACGTTGCCGGCAGGGGAGCACATGGGCTGGTACACGAAGTCCAGCCACTTCTCCCGGAGCGGCCCGTTTTCCCCTTCCTGGAGCAAGACCAGCACGTCGGCGGCGGAGTACACGGTCGCGCTCCGGTAGACCTCGTCGAGGATGTCGACGAACCCCTGTGCGGTGATCTCCGGCAAGGCCTCCCGCAAGGGTTTGCCGAGGAGCGGGCGGCTGCCGGTGAGGGCGAGGTAGCGGCTGTTCGCGAGCTCGTAGACCATGCCGGGTCCGCGCAGGTAGCAGACGCCCGCGGGTATCCCCATGAGCAAGTGGAGCGCGTGCCGTTGCTCTGCCTGAACGGTTTCCCTCACCCGCGCGAGCTCTTCGCGGAGGTGATCCCGCTCCGAGCGCAGTGAAGCAACGAGATGGTCGTGCGTGTCCGCCTCTAACGCGAGTTCAACGTCCATCGAGTCCCCTCCCAGCAAGGCTGCGTTCAGGCGGTGGCGGCCATACTCCGCACCACGACCGGACGCTCCTGAGCATATTTCACGCCCCTCCGAGCATGATGTCCAGCGCGCAATGAGGTGGCGGGAGGGAGTCAGCTCCGCGGGGATCGGCGCAGGCACGGCGCCACTGAAGATGTGAACGGAGGCTCGGGTGCAAGGATCCGGAATCACTCACCGCAACCGTGTCTCGGTCGCAGGGCTCCCGATCGATCCGCCGTCAGTGACTCAATGCGGCACCGCGTAGAGGTGGAGGTGTGTGCCGGCGCCGGCGGTGAGGGGGGCGCGCGGGCGGTGCGCGTGCAGGTGGTGCGACCCGGCGAAGGCCTCGCGCAAGGCGTGCGGAGGGGTCCTGGCGCTGGTCTTCAGCACCACGAGGAAGGGCGCTCCTCGGCGTGAACGACGGATGCCGTCCACGATGGCGCCGAGGGGAGGGGAGGTGTCGCCTGGGGTGCCGTCATCAGGGAGGGAAGCGGCGCCCGAGGGAGGCGCCACGACGTAGGTGTCGTGAGGCCCGCGCGGCGCGAGCTGGCCGAGGAGATCGCGGTAGTCTGCCCGGTGCAGCGCGACAGGGCCTCCCGTCGCGCTCAGGTTGTGCTGGGTGGCGGCATGGACGCGGGCGTCCAGCTCCGAGGCCTGAACGAGCACGCCGAGGCGGCGCCCGAGGTGGAAGCCGACGTTGCCCGAGCCGCAGAACAGATCGGCCACCAGCAGGTCCGGTGTGCGGCGGGGCCTGCCGAGGAGCGTGTAGAGGGCCTCCGCGATCGCCACGCAGTGCATGTCGACGGTGCATTCGAGGGCGGTGCGCCCCAGGACGCGCAGCCCGGCCGCGGCCATCCGGGGTGCAGGGACTCCGTAGAGGGCCATGTCCTCGGCGCGGCCGTGGACGAGGCGTCCCACCTCCCCGAGCTCTGCGGGCGCAAGCTCGCGGAATCCGGCAGCGCTGAGCAGGTCGTCGCGCCACTGGCGGTAGCTCGCGTGGCCGCCGTGGGTAGCCTCCTGGGTCTCCATTCATCCCTCCCCCCTCGTGAGCGCCGCCATGCCGCGCGCGCCTTCCGCGGTGTGCACGTGGGGCGCTCGCCGGCGCTGGCTCCGACGCATGTCTCGGCGGCTCACCGGAGCGCCAGCGAGCCAGTACATGGCAGAACCATGCGGCGCGGTCCTCTGCAACCGCGATTTCATCGTCGGCTCGGCGAATGGCGCGCGGCTCCCGTCCTGCGCGATGGCCGGCATCGCTCTCCGGAGGAAGCTCATGTCCGGGGCGACGAAGGCGGGGCGGCAGGCGCCCTGATCGCAGGTCTGCATCCTTCGCCGTCGGGACAGGAGACGCCGCCGCGCGTCCCCGGGAGCTGCAGCTCGGTGCCGGGAGAGGGGTACTCCGCCGCGAGCTCCACGCGCTCGTCGGTCTCGATCTCCAGGCGGGTGCGGTCGACGTCCTTGGGGACGGCGAGGTCGGTCGAGAGCGCGCTCACGATCGCGCCCTGCTCTGCGCCGCAGCCCACGAGCAACGGGGCGCCGAGCGCAGGGAGCACGGTGGACAGGAAGCGGCAGAGGCGGCGCGTCGAGGGCATGAAGCGGGGAGTCACTGGAGCGGCACCTGCCGGGGTCGAGCGGGAGGAGGACGCCGGGCCGCGGAGGGCATCTTCCTCGTCCGGGGAAGGATCTCGGCCGGGCCAGAGGGAACGGCGAGCCGCGGACGGTCAGGGGACAGGCAAACCAAGCCCGGATCCACTGTCAACAAGGGAGTTCGTGGCGCTCCCTCCGGCGGTAGGAGAGGCGCCCGACAGAAGACGCAGAGAGTCCCGGATGGTCATTGCTCCTGTGGTAGACACGTCGGTTGACCCATGACCCAGGAAGAGACCGAGACGCTGCGCGAGCAGGTGGTCGCGCTGCAGGCGCAGGTGGCCCGGCTCCACGGAGAGCTCGCGGCGGTCAGGAGCGTCCAGGAGGAGCGGCGGGGCCTCACGGCGGCGCTGGAGAACATCCTCCGCGCCGTGCCGGACTTCTTCTTCCAGGTGCGCCGCGACGGCACCGTCGTGCGTTTCCTCGCGAAGCGCACCGAGGAGCTTTACGTGCCGCCCGAGGTGTTCCTGGGCAAGCGGATGCAGGACGTGCTGACGCCCGAGGTGGGCGCGCTCTTCGCGCAGGCGTTCGCGCAGGTGAAAGCGTCGGAGGGCTCCGCAGAGGTCGAGTACGAGCTGGAGACGCTGGGCCACCCGGCGTGGTTCGAGGCGCGGATCCTCCCCCTCGACGACGAACACCTGATCGTGGTGGTCCGGGACGTGACAGCGCAGCGGCGCGACCGGGAGGCTCTCCACGCGCTGAACGCGCAGCTCGAAGCGCGGGTGCGTGAGCGCACCGAGGCGCTGGAGGTGGCGGCCGCGGAGCGTCTGGGGCTTCAGCAGCAGGTCATCGAGGCCCAGCGGGCGTCGCTGCGGGCGCTCTCCGCGCCTCTCGTGCCCATCGCGCGGGGCGTGGTCGCGGTGCCCCTCATCGGCGAGCTCGACGCGGAGCGGGCGGCGCAGATGCTGGAGACGCTCCTCGAAGGGGTGCAGGCGCGCGGTGCCGCGGTGGTCCTGCTGGACGTCACCGGGGTGCCGCACGTGGACGCCGAGGCGGCCGCGGCCGTGGTGCGGGTGGCACGGGCGGTGGGGCTGCTCGGCGCGGAGCTGGTCCTGACCGGCATCGGGCCGCAGGTGGCGCAGGCGCTGGTGGGGATGGATGCGGAGCTGAGCGACATCCGCACGGTCCGCGGGCTGGAGCAAGGCATCGCGTACGCGCTGCGGCGCGCGCTGTGATCAGGGGCAGGTGAACAGCGAGGGGATCGGCGTGGTGTGGTCCCCGAGCGCGTTGCTGCCGAGCTGGTAGAAGGCGTTCGCGCCCCAGCCCTGGAGGACACCGTCGCCGTCGAGGGCGAGGGCGTGGGTGTCGCCGGCGGTGAACATCACCACGCCCGTCAGGCCCTGTGCCTGCACGGGCAGGAGGCGGTTGACCGTGCTGCCGTCGCCGAGCGCCCCGTACTGGTTCTTGCCCCAGGACCAGACGGTGCCGTCTCCCTTGAGGGCCGCGCTGCGGAGGCTGCCGACGTCAACGGCCACGACGTCGGCGAGGTTCAGCACCTGGGCGGGGGCGCTCCGGTTCGTGGTGGTGCCGTCGCCGAGCGCGCCGTTCGCGTTGTTGCCCCAGGCCCAGACGGTGCCGTCGTCCCGGAGGGCCAGGGCGTGGGCGTAGTGCGCCCGGATCGCGGTGACCCCCGAGAGGGCCGGGATCTGCGCAGGCGTGAGGCGGCTGGTCAGGGTGCCGTCGCCGAGCTGGCCGTCGCTGTTGATGCCCCAGGACCAGACGGTGCCGTCGCTCCTGAGCGCCACGCTGAAGCGATGGCCGGCGGCGATGGCGGTGACGCCGGTGAGGCCCTGGACCTGCACCGGCGTCGGGCGGTTGGTGGTGGTGCCGTCGCCGAGCTGGCCATCGTTGTTCCAGCCCCAGGCCCAGACGGTGCCGTCGTTCCGCAGCGCCATGCTGTGCGAGAAGCCAGCGGCGATGGCCACCATGCCGGGGGGCGTCGCTGCCTGGCGGGGCACGGTCTCGAACGCGCTGGCCGTGCCGGTACCGAGCTGCTCGTAGTTGTTCGTGCCCCACCCCCAGACGGTGCCGTCGCTCTTGAGCGCCAGGGTGTAGAGGTCCCAGGCGTCGATGGCCACGACGCTGGCGAGGTTCGGGACCGGCATGGGGGTGGAGCGGGTGGTCATGGTGCCGTCGCCGAGCTCGCCGTAGGCGTTGTTGCCCCAGGCCCAGACTGTGCCGTCCGTCCCGAGGACCGCGCTGTGGACGCGGCCGCCCTCGAGGCCGACGAGGCAGGTGGCGACCTCGCAGGTGGCGCCGACGTAGCCGGGCGCGCAGGTGCAGGTGACGCCGTTCGCGCCCTGGCTGCAGGTGCCGCCGTTCAGGCAGGGGTTCACGGGGCAGGCGTCGTCGCTGGTGCAGGTGCTCGGCATGCCCTGGCAGGTGAAGCCTGGCTCGACGACGCAGGTGGCGGCGCAGCCGTCGCCATCGACCATGTTCCCGTCGTCGCACACTTCACCGCCGCTCACGACGCCATCGCCGCACACCGCGGGCGCGCCGCCACCCTGGCCACCTTGCCCACCCTGGCCACCCTGGCCGTCGCCACCCTGACCACCGTCGCCGCCATGTCCGCTGTGACCACCGCCATCGCCGCTGCTGCCGCCGTGTGCCCCGTGGCCTCCGTGCCCGCCGTGGCCGCCGCCATGTCCGCCGTCGCCGCTGCTGCCGCCCTCGCCGCCGTGTCCACCGCCGTGTCCACCGTGGCCGCTGCCACCGTGCCCGCCGTGCCCGCCGTGCCCTTGCGCGCCTGCGCCGCCCTGACCGCCCTCGCCACCCGGCGGCGTGCTCCCGTCACCACCACACGCGGCGGTCAGCGAAAGGCTCCCCAGCAGCGTACATGCGCCAAGGAGCGCCGATGCCGTGGCATGTCCCCGCACCGCCCGTCGATCCTGCCGCCCGTGTCCCTCGTGCATCTTCGTGATCCTCGGTGTGAAGGTCGCTCGTGCTCGCTGTGCGCCGAGGCCCTCGGGCGCTCGCGCAGGCGAGGTGGAGCGAGACCTGCTGTCCTAGGGCGGGTTCTCTCCGGGATCCACGTCGAAGCGTGTCACGCGCAGGGGTCGGCTACCCTCCAGCCTGGACAGTGAAGGGCGGTTCGGGGCACATCTACGCGACGGACTGCTACCAGCGGGGAGAGTTATGAGCGAGCGCAACGAGCCGCAGAACGCTTTGGAGGCGGAGAACCAGGCGCTCCGGGGGCAGCTCGCCGAGGTGCAGGCGGAGCGGGATCGGGTGCAGGCGGAGCTGGAAAGCGCGCGCGACAGGCTGCGCGCGGGGAAGCAGGAGGGGGTCCACCTGCTCATGAACCTGTCAACGGCCATCTGCTACCTGCGCGGTCCGGACCTGGTCTTCGAGTACGCGAACGGTCACTACCTCGACCTCGTCGGCAGGCGCGACATCCTCGGCAAGCCGCTCGCCGAGGTGCTCCAGGAGGTCGCGGGGTTCGGCCTGCGCGACCTGCTCCTGCACGTCTACGAGACTGGCGAGGCGTACGAGGGCATCGAGGAGCTTGGCCAGAAGCTGCGGAAGGATGGCGCGGAGCCGGAGCCGCGGTGGTTCGATCGGGTGTACCAGCCCCTGCATGGGCCCGGTGGGCAGATCGAGGGCGTGCTGGCGCAGGTGACGGACGTCACCGACAAGGTGCTGGCGCGCCGGAAGCTCGAGCAGCTCGGCGCGGAGCGGGAGGCGCTGCAGGAGGAGCTGATCCGCGCCCAGCAGGAGGCGCTGCGGGAGCTGGCGACGCCGCTCGTGCCGCTCGCGGAAGGGGTGATCGCCATGCCACTCATCGGCTCCATCGACGCCGAGCGTGCGGGCCAGATCCTGGAGGTGCTGCTCGAGGGGGTGAGCGCGCAGCGGGCCCGCATGGCGCTGCTCGACGTGACCGGGGTGCGGACCATGGACGAGACGGTGGCCGAGGCGCTCCTCCGCGCGGCGCGGGCGGCGCAGCTCCTCGGCGCCGAGGTGGTGCTGACCGGGCTCGGGCCGGGCATCGCCCAGGCGCTGGTGGCGCTCGGCGTGGACTTCGGGGGGATCACCACGCTGCGCTCGCTCCAGGAGGGGATCCGCCACGCGCTGGGCCAGGGCAGGCGCGCGGGCTTCCGCTGAGGGGCCTCACTGGTGAGGCGCGCCTCAGCGAAGGGGGCGCGGGAGGGTGGAGTGGCTCAGGAGCCAGCCCACGGCGAGCGCCTCGTCCATGTACACCTGGACCTCGTGCAGGCCGGTATCGCCCAGGTTGCGCGTGACCTGCAGGCGCCCGGCGTGGGTCCTGACGAGCAAGGCCGAGCGGCGAAACCCCGTGAAGAGGGGGCGCGCGTACGCGGCGACGTACTCCTCGAAGGCAGGGTCGTTGCGCGGAGGGGCGAGGCGCACGTCGGCAAGCTGGGCGTAGCGTGTGCGGTCCAGGGTCGCGAGGGCCTGCAAGGACGCCTCGGAGGAGGTGCGCAGCTCGGCGATGGAGGGGAACGGGACGGAGGTACGCACCCGGCGGATGAGGCCACGGGCGTCGTCGACGGTGATGAAGCTGTAGTCGCTCCGGTGAATCTCGCGCACCGGGTCGACCTTACCCGAGCCGCTGCCACGCGTGGAGCTGTGACCTTGCGCTGCGGCGCAGCACCGGGCGAGCCCGCCCAGTGACCCCGGACGGTAGGCGTGACGCATGGCGCGTGCTGCGCTACCAGCGCCCGTCATGAACCCGTCGATGCGCTCCACCCCCGTGCGCGATGCGCTCCTGGCCCTGCGCCCCGCGGAGGACGTGGCGGAGGACGTGGCGGAGGACGTACATGCGCGCGCGTTCCAGGCCGTCGCCGAGCTTCTCCTGAACCGGGCGACGCTGTTCATCGCGGGGGTCCCGCACCGGCTCACCGAGATCGAGGTCTACTGGGATGGCCCCGGGCACCGCGATCCCTTCACCCACGGCGACGTGCTCCAGAAGCGGGCCGGGACCTGGTACTTCCACCGCCAGAGCGGCGGCGCGTACAAGGGGGGGACTTACAAGGGGGTCGACGTCGCCTTCGGCAGCGAGGTCGCGTTCGGCGGCATCCTGGTGCGGGGAGCACGGGAGATCGGCGGGGCCGCGGGCGGGGCCGCGGAGACTGCGGGGGCTGCGGGGACTGCGGGGGCTGGCGCGATCCTCGACGGCTCCTGCGTGTTCGTGGATCACGTCCTGGCCCGTGCCGGCGCGGCTTCCATCGCCGACCTCCTGGCGACGTTCGATGCCTCCGTCGATGCGCCGGGGGAGGGGGCCTCGTCTCCGCTGTACCTGGCGCTCGACGAGGCGGCGGAGGAGCGCCTGCCCGTGTACGCCTCGTCCCGGGTGGGGCTCACCCTCAAGAAGGGGCCGACGGAGGCGCGTCAGCGTTTCCTGGCAAAGCGTTACCGTTTCCTGACGGCGCCGCAGGACACCCGGAAGGGCCGCGCGCAGATCGTGGTGGCGCTGCACGAGCAGGGCCTGGACGAGGGGGAGATCGCGGCGGTGACCGGCGTGTCGCGGGTGAACGTCGGCAAGTACGTGCGGGCGTACGAGGGGGGCAAGCTGCGGGACCCGGCGGCGTTTGCGGGGGAGCTGTCGACCGAGGATCTCTGCGCGCTGCTCGGAGCGTGCGCGCAGCGGTTCGGAGGTGGCGGGTCCTGATCGTCAGCGCGGGGGGCGGGGAGGGATGGAGGGGCTCAGGAGCCAGGCCATCGCGGTCACCTCGTCGAGGTGGACCTGCACGTGCTCGTAGCCTCCATGGTTGAGGATGCGGGTGAACTGCAGGCGTCCGGCGTGCGTCTTGACCAGGATGGCGCAGCGGCGGAACCCTCGGTAGAGCTGCTGGGTGAACGGGGCGATGAACTGCTCGAACGCAGCATCGTTGCGGGGAGGGCCGAGGCGCACGTCGGCGAGCTGCACGTGGCGGGCGCGGTCGAGGGTCCCGAGGGCGCGCATCATCTCCTCCATGATGTCGCCGATCTCGGCGAAGGACGGATAGGGGAGGGCGGTGCGCGTCCTGCGGACGAGGCGGCGCTCGTCGTCGACGGCGATGACATTGTAGTCGCTCCGGTAGATCTCGCGCACGGCCGAGAGGTTACACCAGTCGCGCGCGCTGTTGGTCTGGAGGGGACTCTCGGGTAGGGCGTGCGGCGTGCGGCGTGCGGCGTGCGGCGTGACCAGAGGAGCAGCTCATGAACGGTACGGTTCGGCGGATCCTGCGCGGCGGCGGATCCAGGGTGCATCGCGGGGCGCAGCGCGGGGGGGGGAGCGCGTGAGGCGTGGGGCCCTGCGGAGTGCGTGACGCATGGCGCGCGCTGCGCTACCAGCGCTCGCCATGCCTCTGCGGATGCGATCCTGGGTGTCTCCGGCACGGTCGTCGCTGGGGGGGGCGGGCCCGTGTGCGGCGATGTTGTTCGCGGGGCTGCTGCTCGGGGCTGCGGCGTGCGCGCCGACGCCTTCCACGTTCCCGGTCTACCCGGCGGCCCCCGGGGCTACGGGGCCGTGGCAGGCGGGGGGAGCGCCTTCCACGTTCCCGGTCTACCCGGCGGCCCCCGGGGCTACGGGGCCGTGGCAGGCCGGAGGTGTGCCCTACGGGGCGCCTGGTATGGGGGGGGCGCCCGCTGCCGCGCCCGGGACCGGTCCGCAGCAACCGCGGGTGCGCGAGAAGGTCGCGGTCCTACCCCTCGACGAGCCGCGCCTGTTCCGTGCCGAGCGCGCGGAGCTGCGGCACATCCTGGCGTGGCGGCTGGCGACGGCGGCGCCCGAGATGGAGGTGCTGCCCCTCGCCGAGGTCGACGCGAAGCTCCGCCCGGTCTCGGCGACCACGGGGGCGCGCTGCGCGTTCCAGGATGCGCCGATCGCGCGGCGCGTGGCGTGGCAGGGGTGGCTGACCACGGAGCTGATCCACGTCTCCGGGACCCATGACGATCCCGAGGCGCTGTGGGTGCAGCTCACGGAGAGGGATGAGCGCCCGAGGGTCACCTGGGTGGCGCCGTGGAACGCGAAGCTCGCGCTCGCCGACCGCTACCGGGCCTCGTTTGCAGCGCTCGCGCGGCAGCCCGAGGGGAGCTTCGGGCTGCTCGGGATGCTCATGGGGAGGGGCGACGACCACGGGGCGCTACGCGAGGGCACCGTCACCCTGTGCGAGGAGAAGCTGTACGGGGCGTGCGAGCCCCACTCGACGGCGTGGAAGGACCGGGGCGCGGAGCTGCCGGCGTGCTTCGCAGGCGCGGACGAGGTGGAGACCGAGGTGCTGGTCTCTGGGGACGCGCCGACGCCCCGCTGCGAGATCGCGGGGCTCGATGCGTGGAACGGGCTGGATGGACGGGGCGGGCAAGAGGAAGCGTGCCTCTGCCGCGCGCTCACGGCGTCGTCCGCGATGCGCATCAAGGCAGGGCGCCGGACGCTGAAGATCCGCTTCGAGGCGGCGGACCTCGCGGGCAAGCCGCGCCCCGAGCTGCGCGTGGTCGAGGTGAGCGGCAGCCTCCGCGGCGAGGCGGACTGGCGCTCGGTGCGCGTCGAGGGCGAAGGCAAAGCGAAGTACCGCTCCGTGCGGCGCCTCGCGGTCGATCACCTCGACGCGCTCGCTGCGCCGCTTGCGCGCTGCGCGGTGCCCGCCGGGAGCGTGGCGGTGGCCGAGGTGGAGGTGCGCGAGGACGGGACGGTGGGCGGGGCGCGCCTCTTGACGGCCCTGCCGAAGAAGCAGGACGCCGCGTGCGTGGAGGCGGCGCTCCAGCGCGGCAGCTTCACCTGCACGGGCGACGGCAAGGCGGCGCAGGTGAGGGTGGCCATCACCTGGCCAGGCGCGGCGGGGAATGCAGGCGCGGCGGGGAACGCAGGCGCGGCGGGAGATCCGCTGGGCACGAGGTACTGAGCCCCGCGGGCGGGGGAGTCAGCGGATCGCGACGGAGGTCGGGGTCTCGGGGACCTCGGGCTTCGGCCACCACTTCAGCTTACCGACGCCTTCCTGGGTGCGGTAGCGCGTGCTGAGGAGCGGGCCTTCGTCGCTGAGGAGCGGCGCCAGCTCGGGGTCGGTGAGGGCGTCGGCGACCTGCATGGGCTTGCCGTCGAGGAGCATCTGCGCGCTGATCAGGCGGATGCCGTGGCTGTAGTCGGAGTACCAGTCGCCGTGCAGGGTGCTGAGCGGCTGGATGGGGTGGCTGTCCTGCTCGTGCCAGCCGTAGATGGCGACGCGGTGAGGGCGCTGGGAGAGCTTGTTGGAGAGCACGACGTCCTTCTTGTGGCCGGCGAGGAGCTGGTCGCGGGGGACTGCGCCGAGCTGCTCCTCGATGAGGCGGTCGTGGTGCGCGAACTCGTCCGGGTGGACCATGCGGGCGCTGGGCGCGAGGGGGCGGGGGGTGAGCCTCGTCGCGGCGTGGGCGTAGAGGGTGTCGACGATCTTCGCGGTCGGGAGCAGGAAGCCGAAGGTGTCGGCGATGATCTGCGCCGTCACGGGGCTCATGGGCATGCGGAGGTGATCCGCGTCGCTGCCGATGGCGAGGTAATCGGGCATGGCCCACAGGGTCACCGTGTGCGTCGCGCCGGACTGCGCGGTGGCCTGGAACTCGACGCGCGCCAGGTGGCGGAGGGCGTCGGGGAGGTTGCCGCGGCTGATCTCGCGCAGGATGGCGCGCTCGCGGCCCGCCTCGTCTTCCTCGGCGATGGTGCGCACGAAGAGGCTGCCCGTGAGGGGGCGCTGGGGGCTGGGCGGGATCTTCGAGACGTCGGGGGAGGGCTCGTCGAGGGCCGCGTCCGGGTGCTGCACGGAAGGCAGGATCGGCGCGACAGGAGAGCACGCCACCGTCGTGAGGGCGCAGGCGGCGAGGAGGCAGGAGGCGAGGGCAGTGGATCGCACAGGCTCGGCATCTCTCCGACGGGGGGAAGGCCGCAGCCTAGGGCAGGACCCTGGGCAGTCCAAGCCGCGAACGGCACGACGCGCGATCAAAAATGGGTGTTCATAAGAGTTTTGTTTGGCCTCGGTGTAACGATCTTTTGAGAGCACACCGATCCACGGGGCAGGTGATCCGTGGTGAACGCGTGGCTCGGACGAGCTGCGCCGTGGGGACGGGGGGCGGGGATCAGCGCAGGTCGTAGACGTGCGTGTAGTGGGGCGTGCAGTCGTTGCAGACGTCGAAGAGGCCGTTCAGGCTGGCGACGGGCTCGAAGCCGCTGCCGCGGTCGACCTGCAGGGCGCCGCTTCCGAGCTGATCGACGGCCATCACCCAGACGTACATCTGGTCGCCGAGGAAGCGGCTGACGAGGAACGTGCCGTGGTTGGCAGAGCCGCTGAGGAGCACCGGGATCGCCTTGCCGTCGGGGGTGGCCCGCCGGGTGACCTGGCCGACGGTGTCGTGCCAGTGGCCCGCGTAGACGGCGCTGACGGGGTACTGGTCGAGCAGCGCGGTGAAGGCCGCGGTGCTGCCGGCGGCGCCCCAGTCGTGGAGGTTGACGACGATCTTCTTGCCAGCGCTCGCGGCGGCGGCGAGGTCGCTCTGGAGCCAGCCGAGGGCGGAGTAGATGTCGATGTAGTCGCGGCGTGCGGCGCTGAAGTTCCAGCCGTTCCAGCTCCTCGTGTAGCCCGGGTGGTTGTTGAGCTGCACATAGTGGACGTTGCCGATGTCCCACGAGTATCCGAGGCTGCCCACGTGGTCGCGGCGGTTGCTGGGGAAGCTGTAGTAGGTGCCGCTCTCCACGTAGTCGAACCGCGCCGGGTTGAGGGTGGAGACCTGCTCCTTGAGGTACCAGACCATGGAGGTGGCGCAGCCGTTCTCGGAGCAATCGCCGACGTTGTTCGCGTAGTCGTGGTTGCCGAGGCCGAGGTAGACGTTGGAGCGGAGGCCGTGCTCGTAGATGCGGATGTAGTCGTCGAGATCGGGGCCCTGGTTGCCGAACTCGGTGAGGTCGCCGTTGACGACGGTGCCGCCGTAGAGGGAGTCGCCGAGGTGGTCCTTGACGCTGTTGATGGCGCTGACGAGGCGCTCGTTGTAGAGGCGGCCGAGATCTTCCTGGGACCAGCCGGGGTAGCGGGCTTGCTCGGCGGCGCAGCGGGGGCTGCTGCTGCTGTCCTCGCAGTTCGTCCAGGAGAGCTGGGGGTCCGAGGCGAAGACCATGACGTAGTCGTCGACGGAGAAGTCAGACCACTGCACGCTGGAGATCTTGTCGTTGTAGAGGGCGCCGACGAAGGGCACGTCCTGGTAGTAGGTGCGGGCGATGCCGCCGAGGCCGCCGTGCTCGTAGGCGCGGACGCGCAGGCCCCTGGGGACGCGGAAGGAGGAGTAGGCGTCGTTCTGGAAGGCGCCGCCTCCCTCGCAGAAGGTGGTGCTGGAGCCGCCGTAGCTCGCGTCGGTGTAGGCGTGGAAGCAGGTGCGCACCGCTCCCTGGGTGGTGCGGATCGTGAAGTCGGCCCTCTTGCCGGGGTTGTAGGTGCCGGCGACGAGGAGGTACTTGCCGGCGGCGAGGGAGAGGGTGATGCGGCTGTTGAGGTTGCCGCCGCTGTCGTCGTCGGCGGCGAGCTGGGTGGAGCCGTCCTGGTTGAGGAGGTAGAGGTACGGGTCGGCCGAGGACTCGAGGTCGATCTGGAGGGTCTGGGGCTGCGCGAGATCGAGCCGGAAGCGGGGGTTCCGGTGGTCGCTCGCGCTGCGTCCGGCGGAGTCGAGCCAGGCGCTCTTCTTCTGGTCTGCCCGGGCGTCGCTCGCGGAGAGGACGAGGCCGAGGGCGATGGCGACAGCGACGGAGGTGGAGGCGCGAGAGGCAGAGGTCATGGAGTCGTGATCCTCGACGGGGGTGATCGCGGCGCTCATGCTCCCGCGCGCTCATGCAGCCGTGCATTCGCACGGGAAACCACCGCGGCCGCGGCGCACCCTTACGGTCAATCCGTGGACCGGGTCAACGGTGACGAGAGGGGGGTACGACAAGGGGAGATGGGCGCGCCACTCCTGGGACGCGCGGCCGGGATCGAGCACTTGCCAACACGGGCCTCGCGTACCAGAGGCGTCGGGAGGAGGACACCATGACCAAACCGCAAGCCGAGACGCCGCACAAGCACCCTGCCGAGTACGAGCAGGACCTGAACCCGGACGCGATGAAGGGCCAGAACATCGGCGCGGACTCGCCCGCCGACGACACGGTCTCTGCCTACGATCTCAAGGGAACCCACGTGGCGCTGCCGGAGTTCACCTCGGACGAACTGAGGGAGTTGCGGGTGATCATGCCGGGGAGGCGGCTCGAACGGAGCGCGACCTACATCGATCTGAACGACCGCGAGCGCGGGGAATTCAGCGGGGATTCGCACATGATGACCCAGGTCGGCGACCTGATCGTGGCGAAGAAGCACACGAACTACGAGCTGTGGAACCGGCTCCGCGGCCTGCAAGGGGCGAAGCGCACCGGCACCGAGGGGTGAGGGGGCCGCCGGGGCGGGACCTGGGTGTGCAGGGTAGGGGGCCCGCAGCCGTGCCTTCGGGGGGAGAGGGGGCGCTCTCGGGGGTGAGGACAGGTCAGGGGGCGACGCGCTGGGAGGCGACGATGGCCGTCGAGGGGACGTGGGGAGAGGCGGTCTTCTCCGCGGTGACCATGAGGTCGAAGGCGATGAGGGGGACGCTCGCCTGGGTGAGTTCGCCGGAGCGATCGTCGGCGTCGTAGCTGAGGGCGCCGACGCGCTGCCAGGTGCCGTCGCTCGGGCGGGTCCAGACGACGAAGGCCGTGCCGCTCTTTTCGAGGCGCTCGGGGGGCGGGAGGTGCTCGGCCTTGATGGTGAGGCGGGTAAAGGCAGTCTCCTCGTTCACGTCGGCGGCGACGTTCACGTCGGCACCCGTGGCCTGGCCGTTTCCCTGGAGGTCGTAGTGTAGCGTGCCGCCGCACCCGGAGAGCGCGCTGAAGGCGGCGAGGGCAAGGGTGATCAGAGTGGCGCGCGAGGTCATGGTCGTTCCGTTCATAAGCGTTCTGGCTCCTGCTCACGTGCTGGCCGGGGGCCCGCACAAGTGCGTGATGCGGGGTGAAGTTGCAGAACGTATGCCAGCAGGAATTCGCGGTGTTTCCCGGGTGAATGCGGCGCTTTGCGGGTGATCTGGCCTCAGGTCGAGGGCGGCATGCATCAGGGAGTGAGGTGTGGGGGCCTCACCCGGTGAGCTTCAGGTGCAGCGGTGCGAAGCGTGAGCGCCCTCCGGCCGACCACCCCCGTCCTCCCCGTCTCGCGATCCCCGATCTCCTCGGCCCTTTCCCCCGCAGCCAGGGCCGCCATCCCCCCTCGCCAGCCTCTCCGGGCCTGCGTCGGCCTGGAACAACGCCGGTCGGTCGCCCACCGGCGCTGTCCCGGGCCGGAACAAGACCGGTCGGCCTCGGACGGACCCCTGCCCTGAAGAGGACTCCAAGGTCCTCCCGAGGGTCGCTACCCCTGCGCGGGTGGATTCAGCCCCCGGGTGGATTCAGCCCCCGGGAGGAGGCGGAGGATCCCCGCCCCCAGGCCCACCGCCCCCGGGCTGCTGCGCCCCCTGGAGCTGGCAGAGCGCCTCGCCGGTCGACGTCCGCAGCACCAGCGTCTTCCACGCGAGCATCGCCCCGTCGGGCATCTGCTCCACCTGGAAGCTGTAGTCCGGCGCGTCCTCCGCGTTGATCACGTTGTCCGTCGCGTTCGTCGTGTCCCGCTCGCCGCGGTCGCTGTAGACCGGCTGCGTGTTGACGATCTCGTCGCACAGCGCATCGTCGAAGAAGAGCTGCGACGTCACGTACTCCACGCCGTTGATCCGCACCGTGAAGTGGATGTGGATCGTCCGGCTGCTGTACCAGCCCGGGAAGCAGGTGTCGAAGTCCACCCGCCCGTCCGCGTCCGTGGTCTGCACCCCGCGGAACCACCGGCTCGCCAGCGCCTCCGGGTCGTTCGCGTTGCAGAACGCGATCGAGTCGTCACCCGAGTAGATCCCCTCCGGTGAGCAGTGCCAGATGTCGAGCGCCGCGCCCTCGACGGGGTTGCAGTCCTCGTCCACCAGCAGGAACGCGAGCCGCACCGGCAGCCCCAGCACCCCTTCGCTGATGTCCTTCCGCTCGATCGTCTCCGCGTAGCAGGGCCCGAGCGTCGCCGCGCAGGTGAGCACGCAGCTCGTCCCGGCGCCATTCTCGAAGGGATCAGGATAATCGCCGGTCATCACCGCCGTCCCCCCGGTCGCCCAGGTCCCCGGATCGACGCTGGTCCCCCCGCCTTCACCGCCGCTCCCGCCCGCACCACCACCACCACCCGCGCCGCCGCTCCCGCCCGCGCCGCCCTCACCCCCTGCCCCATCGCCGCTCTCCCCCGAACAGGCCACGAGGTGCGTGAGCGGCACGGCGGCCATGGCCATGCCGAACGCCTGCACGAGCTTGCGGCGGCTCAGCCCGTTGTCTTCCTTCTTGTTCTTCGGGTCGTGGCTCATCGTCGTTCCTCCCACAGGCGCGGGGAAAGCCCCCGTCCGGCCGGTGTTTCGTGCCTCGACTCCTGTTGTAGGAAGCAGATCTTAAGAACCTCTTACGCCCCCTGCCGTGGAGCGCGCCGGCCCGATGCTCCCGCCCGAGTTCCTCCGGGGCCCACGCGCATGCATCCCGGCGTACGCGCGAGCAACGCGCGAGCAACGCGCGAGCAACGCGCGAGCAACGCCCGATGAACCCCCGCGCGAACTTTCGCCCGAGGACCATCACCATTCCACCGACGGCAGCAACGTGTGTGGGCGCCGCACGTCAGGGCGCCTCACCACGCGCAGCGCCCCCCGTGAAGCGCCCCTCTCTTCATCAATCGACACATCAGCAACTGCAGAAATCAGGGTATCGTCGCCGGCCGTGGGAGTACCGCGCTGACCGCCTGGATGCACACGCCCCGCGAACGCTCGGCGGACGACGCTCCCGGACACACAGCGCAACGAAGGAGATCGAGGCTCATGGACAAGGCTCTTCGTGGTCGTTTCATCGGGTTGCTGGGCGGAGTCGTCATGATGTCGCTCCTGGGCGGATGCGTCGCGCCCGGAGACGAAGAGGATCTCGACGAGGACGGCGACGTCGCCGCCTCCGAGCTGCAGATCACCCTCTCGGGCGGCGAGGCGGTGCTCACGGCCGACGACGAGGTGACCATCGACGTCACCTTCACCAACACCTCCTCCGCGCCCGTGCGCCTCCTCAAGTGGTATCTCGGCGGCGACAAGATCCAGGAGCGCCTCTTCGAGGTGACCCGCGACGGAGAGCCCGTCGCGTACGTCGGCCCCATGGTCAAGCGCGGCGTCCCCGGCGACGCCGACTACCTCTCCCTCGAACCCGGTGAGAGCCTCACCCGCACCGTGCTCCTCTCGGAGGACTACGACCTCACCGAGGACGGCGACTACGAGGTCCGCTACGACGTCGGCGCCCTGCACGAGGGCGCGGTCCTCTACACCAACGTCGGGCAGCTCCGCTCGAAGAGCATGACCATGTTCCTCGAGGGCCGCTGGAACGAGCGCATCCTCCCCGAGGAGACCCTGGGCAAGGCCGCCGGCCAGTCCAACGCCCTCGGCTACAGCGGCGCCTGCACCACCTCCGAGCAGTCGACCATCGCCTCCGCCGTCGCCGCCGCGCAGAGCTACGCCAACGAGTCGTACAACTACCTGAACACCACCACCCCCAGCGCCACGAACCGTTACAAAACCTGGTTCGGTGCCTACACGAGCAGCCGCTGGACCACCGCGAAGACGCACTTCAACGCCATCAAGAACGCCTTCGCCAACCAGAACGTCGTCGTGGATTGTAGCTGCAACGACAGCTACTTCGCGTACGTGTACCCGACCGCGCCCTACAAGATCTACGTGTGCAACGCCTTCTGGAGCGCCCCGCTCACGGGCACCGACTCCAAGGCCGGCACCCTCGTCCACGAGATGAGCCACTTCAACGCCGTCGCCGGCACCGACGACCACGCCTACGGCCATACCGCGGCCAAGAAGCTCGCCACGAACACCCCGACCAAGGCCCTGGACAACGCCGACAACCACGAGTACTTCGCCGAGAACACGCCTGCTCTTCCCTGACAGAATGCACACAGCGCACGCAGCGCACGCAGCGCACGTAGCGCACGCACGGCCGAGCCTTTGAAAGCAGAGACGGGAGCACGCGCTGCTCCCGTCTTTGCTTTGTGGCGCCCGAAGTCGCACCATCCGTGCGAGAGGATCTCGTCATGACACCTAGAACCGTTGCCTGGCTCATCCCCTGCTGCGTGGCCCTCGGCGCCCTCGGCTGTGGCGCCCCTGCGGAGCCCCCCGCGGAGACCGGAGCCCCCTCCGCGCCTGCCGCGAGCGAGCCGCCCCCGGCCCCCGCCGGGAGCGAAGCCCCGCCCGCGACCGGTGGCGACACGCCAGCGCAGGGAACGACCGAGGGAGGCAAGCCCGTGGAAAAGCTCCAGTGCTCGATGACCGTCCCGGCCACTGCCCGCGCCGGCCAGCCCCTGGAGCTGCAGTTCAAGCTCCAGAACACCTCCACCGAGCCCCTCCACGTGCTCAACTGGAACACCCCGCTCGAGAGCCGCCCCATGAACGGCTATCTCGAGATCACCCGCGATGGCGCCGAGGTCCCCTACCAGGGACCCATGGCCAAGCGCGGCGACCCTTCCGCCTCGGCCTACGTCACCATCGCCCCTGGCGCTGCGGCCGAGGGCAAGCTCGACGTCGCCCTCGTCTACGACCTCAAGAAGCCCGGCCGCTACCGCATCGCCTTCCGCAACAAGCTCTTCGACGTCACCGCGAACAAGGCCGACGTCCCCCGCAAGCTGGACCAGTTCCAGGAGATGACCGTCTCCTGCGCGCCGGTCGAGACCACCCTCACGCCCTGACCCACCCGCCAGCCCAGCGTCCCCCGCGCCGTCGCGCGTCGCGTGTCGCGCGTCGCGCATCCATGCGGCCAGGGACATCATCTGCTCCGCGAGGCGACGGGCGTCAGTCCCTGCCCTGAGACTCAACCCATCTGAAGCCGCCGCAGGCCGCTCGAGAGCGCGACCATCGCCGCCCCGCCGATGATCATGTCCACCCCCACCACCACGCCCAGCGCCCAGAGCGCGTTCTCCGGAAAACCTGCCCACAGCAAGACGCCGAGCGCCAGCGTCACCACCCCATCCGCGAACAGCACCCCCCAGCGCGCCACCCCCCGCAGCGCCAGCGCACACCCCACCTTCAGCCCGCCCCCGATCACCAGGAACGACCCCAGCATCAGCGTCATCGTCAGCAGCGCCATCCCGGGGAACGCCGCCACCAGGACGCCCGCCAGCATGTACGCCCCTGCCGTGAGCGCCATCCAGCCGAAGTCGGGCGCGCTCTTGTCATCGAGCGCGTGCCTCAGCCGCACGCCCCCTCCTGCGAACAGCAGCGCCCCCACGAAGAAGGCCGTGACGAACGTGGCGGTGAACGGCATCAGGATCGCCACCCCCCCGAGCACCACCAAGAGCGCCCCCGCCCCGCTCATCAAGTCACTGGTGCGCTCCGGATCCCGCCACGAGGACGCCCGCACCTCGCCCTGACCGATCAGCCGCAGATCCATGGTACCCCCTCGCGTCCATCCGAGGGATCCCATCCGGACGGCCACCCCCCCACGAGGCGGCCCCCTCTCCCTCGAACGTCTCTCCGTGGGTTAGTGAGCCCGACCCACGCGACGTCAAGCCATCCGATGCTCGAAGCGCCGCGCCGCGTCTGGTCAACTCACTGCGGAGGCGGTGGCGGCGGCGGCGGCGGCGCGAACCCTTGCACGATGTAGACCCGATCGGTCGCAGCGCCCCACGTGAGGAACAGAAAATCCCCTGTCGCCGGCTCGAAGTACGCCCCCCAGGGCCGCGGGAACGTCGTGAAGAAGTCCTTCCGCGTATCGGGCAGCGGATCCCCCTGAGCGTCCACGTCGTAGGTCCCCACCGTGTTCGTGCTCCACTCCGCCACGATGAGCCCCGGCGCCGAGAAGCCGGGCGACCCCGCCGGGATGTACGCGAACCCCCCTGGCCCGTTCGGCAGCGTCACCTGCCGCGTCGCATTCGCCAGCGTGAACACCTCTCCGGCCGCGCTCATCGTCATCCGGTACCAGTCCCCGTTCGACCAGGTGATCGCGCGGGGCGCCCCTGCCGCGTCGAGCTCGGGCGGCACGAACCCGAACCCCGACACGCTCCCCCCCTGGGTGATCCCGATGGCATAGCCGCTCGTGGTCACCGCTGGCGCGCTCGCACCCGGCAAGAGCTGGCTGATCTGGTTCACCGGATACGCCGTGTAGAACAGCACGTCGTTCGGCCCGTACACCAGGTTCGCGTCCACGTACGGCGTCGTCGCCACCAGCGTCGCCGTCCCCGCGAAGCCCGTGATGTGCCCGCACGGCCCGCGCGTCACCCCGATGGAGTAGATCGCCCCGTCCGCCGTCTCCGACCCTGCCGCGATGAGCAGCGTGTTCGGGTCATCGTGCCGGATCACGCACCCCCCGAGCCGCGCTTGCGGCACCCCTGGCACCGGCCCGAGATCGTACGCCGTGTAGAGCCCCTCCACCCCCGGCGCCAGCACTGCCTCGGCCCCCACCGGCGTCGGCAGGGTGTCGAAGCAGCTCTCACCGCCTCCTTGCCCCCCGGTCCCCGGCTGAAGCCCCCCGCCGATCCCCGGCGAATCCCCTCCGCTGCCGGGCGCGCTCCCGCCCGCCCCGCCCACGCCCGGCGCGCCCGTGCTCGTGCTGCCGGAGGGCTCCTCGCTCGGATCGTCACCCGAGCACGCAGGCGCCACCAGAACCCCCGCGCAGAGCGCGGCCACACCGAGCACGCCAGCGAGGTACGCGGCATGCGTGTCACGGACGGAGGGCAACATCACGCCATGGTTGCAGGTTGGCCCCCTTCCTTCCAGCCCATGTGCGCCTCACACTCCCGCGCATGGCCAAGCTCTCCGTCCTCACCCGAGGCCCCTCCAACCCGCTCCCCGAGCGCGCTCCCACCTTCCTTCCGCGCCTTCCCCCCCTCGTACGCCGCGGCGCGGCAGCCCTCACCACCATGGCCCTCCTCGGCTGCGGCAGCGGCACCCCCGACGCCGGTTCCCCCGACGCTGTCCCCGAGATCAAGTCCCCCGTCCCCGGCAACACCGCGGCCCCCACGCCCGAGCCTGGCCCTGGCGACCTCGTTCCTCCGCAGGCCCCCTCCCAGGTCCCACCCCAGCCCGATCTCCCCCCTGGCGAGCCCCCCGTCCCGCCCAGGCCCTGACCGGCCCCGGCAACGGCACTCATACACACGGCCGGGGACATTGTCCGTTTCCCGAGGCGACGGGCGTCAGGCCCGAAGCGGCAGAACGCTCTGGAGACCGCGGGTGGATCGCGGAGTGGGGGGGCCCGACGAGCTTTGCTCGGCGGGGGGCGGGGGCGCGAGCCCCTGCCGTGGGGATCAGGGTCCGCAGTACCCCTCGAGATCGACCTGGAGGCCGCCGTACTCGGAGGGCTGGAAGCGCAGGTCGAGGTCGTGCAGCGCTGCCACGCGGAAGGTGATGTGGAGGCCGAGGCCCTGGCCGTCGGGGGCGCGGGTGCGGGCCTCGTCGCCGCGGAAGCCGCGCTCGACGAGGCGGGAGAGATCGGCTTCGGGGATGCCGGGGCCGTCGTCGAGGACGCGCACCCGGAAGCGGCCTTCGTGGATCACCTCCAGGAGGACGGCGACGTGGCCGCCGGGGCGGTTGTGGCGGATGGCGTTGTAGACGATGTTGCTCACCGCCTGTTCGAGCAGGGTGACGTCGGCGTCGGTGACGACGGGGTGCTCGGGCACGGCGCTCTCGAGCGCGATGTCGCGCTGGCGGGCGATGGGGCGGTGGCGGCCCATCACCCGGTTGACGAGCGCGTTCAGGTCCACGGGGGCGCGGTGGAGCTGGGGCTCGCCGGCGTCGAGCTTGGTGGCGATGGCGAGGTTGTGCATGAGCGAGGCGAGGTAATGGGCCTCGTCCATCGCAGAGACGAGGACCGACATGTCGAAGGGGTCGTTCCGCGCGGCGCGCTCCTGGAGCGTGGAGAGGTGGGCCTGGAGCACGGTGAGGGGGATCATCACGTCGTGGGTGGTGTTGGCGAGGTAGTCGCGCAGGGCCTGCTCGCGGCGGTCCTTCTCGGCGAGCTGGGTGCGGACCTCCTGGCTGGCGGCGTCGAAGGCGCGGCCTAGCTCGGCGATCTCGTCGTCGCCGGGGGAGGTGACGCTGCCGGTGAAGCCCTGGGCGGCGGAGCGGCGCACGGCCTCGGTGAGCTTGCGGATGCGGCCGACGACGGGGCCGACGGCGAGGAGGACGGCGACGATGACGATGCCCACGGGGACGAGCCAGACGCGGCTCGCGGGGAGGATGGCGCCGAGCCAGCCGGGGCCGGTGGTGCCGCGGGCGAGGACGTAGGTGCAGGGGCCGGTGGTCCAGGGCATGCGGAGGAGGACCTGCACGGTGGGGCCGCGGATGGTGAAGGGCTCGGCGGCGACGTCGCGGGTGGCGATGGCCTCGACGAGGTCCTCGTCGAGGACCGGGGCACGGGGGTTCGCGGCGCGGAGGAGGGCGTCGTAGGCGAAGAGGACGGGGGGCTCGCCGGCACGGACGGGGCGTTCGCCGTCGGCCGGGGGAGGCGGCGGGGACGCCGGGCCGGAGGGGTGGTCGAACAAGGGCAGGTCGTGGGGAGGGGCGCTGCCGGTGCGGGGTGCCGGCAGCGGGGTGCCGCCCCAGGTGGCGGGCGTGGCTTCGCAGCGGTCGCGCGCGCCGCTCTCGAGCATGTGCTGGAAGGCGATGCGGGCGAGGGCTTGCTCCGCGGCGGCGTGGCGCATGCGGGCGTCGAGCGCGACGAGGGCGACGATGGTGGGGGCAGTGACGGCGAGGGTGGTGAGGGCGAGGCGGAGGCGGAGCCTCATGGTTCGTGCCCCGGTTTGCGCTTCGGGTCGCCGCTCGCGTTGCTGCCGGGATCGCGCCCGGCGGCGAGGCGGTAGCCGATGCCCCAGACCGTCTCGACGAGGGCGCCGCCGAGCTTCTTGCGGAGGCGGGAGACATGGACGTCGAGGGTGCGCTCGGTGCCGTCACGCTCGGGGTCGAGGACGTGCTCGACGAGCCAGGCGCGGGTGATGGCGACGCCGGGGCGGCGGGCGAGGGCGGTGAGGAAGTCGAACTCGACGCGGGTGAGCTCGATGGGCTTGCCGTCGAGGCGGACCTCACGGAGTTCGAGATCGATGCGGAGGGGGCCGACCTCGAGGAGATCCTGGCGCTGCAGGGTGGGGCGGCGGAGGCGGGCGCGGACGCGCTCGATGAGCTCCTCGGGCCAGAAGGGTTTGGTCATGTAGTCGTCGGCGCCGAGCTTGAGGGCGCGGACCTTGTCCGTGGTGTCGTTGCGGGCGCTGAGGACGAGCACGGGGACGTCGGAGGTGGCGCGGAGGTCCTTGAGGATGTCCATGCCGTAGGTGCCGGGGAGCATGAGGTCGAGGATGACCAGGGCGAGGCCCTGGAGGTCCTCGGGAGGGATGCGGCGGCCGGTGTTCCACCAGAGGGGCTCGTAGCCAGCCCGGCGGAGGCGCTCGACGATCTGGCCGCCGAGTTCGTGGTCGTCCTCGATGAGCAAGACACGCTCCGGCATGGGGTTTCTCCGGGGAGGAGTGTGCCGCAAGAGTCCTACGAAGATCTTAAGAAGCGCGGACCTGGGGCTGAGGGAAGCGGCCGACGTGCGGGAGGATGCACCCGGATCTGTCGCGCGATGCCACGCACCGGGCGATGAAGATGCTGGCCGGGAGGTGCGCGCGGTAGCCGCGGATGCCGAGGCGCGGCAGCTCGTCGACGCATCGCAGCGTGCGTGGATCGCCCGACGCGACGCCGAAGTGGCGTTCTACCGGCGTGCGTTGAAGGCGCAGAGTGGCGAGCAAGCCGTCGCTCGTGAGGCCACGGCGGCGCTCGCGCGGCGGCGTGTGGAGAACCTTCAGGAGCGACTGACGCCGTGATGCTTCCTCTCCACTGGATCGACACCGGAGCGAGCGTCCGGGGCGCGGCCTCCTGGTGGTGTTACGAGCGCTCGCCTGTCGTCAGCATCCGAGCGCTGCGGTGCGTCCACGCGACGAGGCGAGGTGGGCGGCATGGGCGAGGCACAAAGGTGCGGGGTCGGACAGAGAACGGTAGGGTAAGCTTGCGGGGGGAGCCCCGGTAGGGTAGAAAGTGGCGTCTCACGAACGTCACTCGGCCCTCGACACGACGCTTTCTATTCCTCCTGCCTTCGGGAGGAAGACCTTGGCTCGCTCGGATGTCTGGACGACGCACCGTGTACAAACGCAGATTGTCTGCGTGGAACGTCGGCCTTTCGAGCCACTGCGGCTTCATCGGATGGCAGGCTGCTGAGAGCGCATCAGGCGCAAGAAGAAGCTGCGAAAGCAACGTGTCATGGCAAATCGTCTTTACGTAGGAAACCTTTCGTACAACACCCGTCAGGAGACGCTCGAGGCCGCGTTCGCAGCCGTAGGCGAGGTTCGCGAGGTGGCGATGCCCACCGATCGTGAGACCGGCCAGCCGCGCGGGTTTGCGTTCGTGACCATGGGCTCTGCCCAGGATGCGACGACCGCGATCGAGCAGCTCAACGGGATGATGCTGGACGGCCGCTCGCTCCGGGTGAACGAGGCGCAAGAGCGTCCCCAGGGCGGCGGCGGCGGTGGTCGCGGCTTCGGCGGCGGTGGCGGTGGTGGCGGCGGTCGCGGCGGCTTCGGCGGCGGCGGCGGCGGCGGTGGTCGCGGCGGCTTCGGCGGCGGCGGTGGCCGTGGCGGTGGCCGTGGCGGCAGCGGTTACTGATCGCGACAGTCCTAGACATGCACGGCGCAGCGAGCTTCCGGGCTTCGCTGCGCCTTTCGTTCAACCTCGGCGCGGCGACGCGCGGAAGCGGGAGTCTGCATGCAAAGACAGGGCGCACTAAAGCGGCAGAAAGAGCGCGCACGCCAGGAAAAGCAGCGTGAGAAGGACGCGGCGCGGGTCGAGCGTCGCAAGAACAGTGGGTCGAAAGATGGGGAGGGTTCGGGCGAAGATCCGGACATCGCGGGCATCGTCCCGGGGCCCCAGCCTCCGGTCTTCGAGTGAGCGCCGGAGGGCCAGACGATACTGAGCCGGAGGCATCGTCGCCCCCCGAGGCGGAGACGATCGCTTCGGCGCGGGCAACCGAGCGGCGAAAGTTCATCGAGCAGCGCGCGATCGCGCTGGGCCAGTCGTGGGCGCAAGGATGGCGGCGGGACCTGCAGCAGCAGGGCCGTGCCGTCGCTGGCGGATGGCCAGGGACGCTGCGCGAGGCGCGGACGTACGTGGAGCGGGCGCTGGCGACAGAGCTGCGGGGCCGCAAGATGACCGCGATCTCCACTGCCGAGCGCGAGGCTGCGACCAAGGTGGCGTACGCGAGCGCGAGGAACGAATGGCGCAAGCACGTGGAGCCCGAGGGGCCGTGAGCCGCGCGGGGTGAGGGGGCTCGTCAGTCGACCACGATGGTCGGACCCGTCGCCCCTGGGAGCCACAGCGCGGAGATCACGAGGACGCCGTTCTCCTCGGGCGTGTAGCTCCTGAGCCCCGGGAATTCGGGGAGCGCGATCTGCAGGACGCGCCTGTCTCCGGGGCGCACCGGGAGGACCACGTGGACGCCCTCGTGCTTGCTGCCATCGGGGTCTCGTCGGGGCGGTGCGTCCGCGAGGGCGACGCCTTCGTCGGAGCCGCCGAGGACGCGTAGGCTCATGATGCCGTCGGGTGCGACGACGTGACAGGTGACCCGCAACCACTCGCGGAGGCGCGCCGCGCGGCAACTCCGGTGGAGGCGGGTGAGCGAGACCGCGGGGGCTTGCTCCCACGCCGTGGGCGTGGGGCGCTCGGAGGGGGCGCTGGCTGGCCAGTCCGTGAGCTGCAGGGACAGCGGGAGAGGTGCACCCGGCGTCGCGGTGGCGCTCGCCAGGGGCATTGCGGTGGCGCTCGCCAGGGGCATTGCGGTGGTGCTCGTCAGAGGCGGAGTGACCACGGGGTCTGCGGTGGCAGGACGGAGCGTTGCAAGCACGGCGAGGGTGGCGCCGGCGAGGGTCGTGAGGAGCAGTGGGCGGGGGAGCTTCTGGGCGGAGATCATAGGGTCTCAAGGAAGGCGACGAGCGCCTTCCGGTCCTCCGGGGAGAGCTGCCTGGTGTGGCCCATGCGGGTGCCGTTGTGGTCGATGAGATCGGCGAGGGTGGCCTCGCTGCCGTCGTGGAAGTAGGGCGGTGTGCCGCCCACGTAGCGGAGCGAGGGGGTCTTGAAGCGGTCGTGCTCGCGCTCGCGCTCGAAGGTGGAGGCGACGCGGAAGGCGCCCAGGCCGACCACCTGGCGGTGCGTGGTGTCCGTGGTCGGGACATGACACTCCGCGCAGCCGACGTCGGGGTTCTCGAAGACGGCGCGGCCGCGGGCCTCGTCGGCGTCGAGGGGGCGGTCGTGGCGTGGCGGAGGGACGAGGCCCTGGCGGAGGAAGGCGGCGAGGGCCTCGGCGCGCTCGACGCTGCCGGCGCCGTACGCCGCGAAGAAGTCGTCGTGCCAGCGGTGAATGCGGAAGCCGCTGACGACGCGGTGGCGCAGGCTGGGGCTGCGGCCTTTCCAGCCGTAAGGGCCAGGCGCGTCGACCCGCCCCGCCAGCATGGGGGTCTGCCGGGGGGCGCCGCGCATGGCGAAGTCGTGCGCCTTGTCGAAGCCGCGGATGTGCATGTCGTAGGCGTGGAGGTTCACGGCGGTCCACGGGGACTCGGCGGCGCTGTGCTCCACTTCCCGGTACTCCTCCTCGCGCCAGACGTGGCCGTCGTCGCGCCCCTCGGGGTGGCAGGCGTTGCAGGCGTAGGCGTTGCTCATGCTCTGGTCGAGGGCGTTGTAGAAGAGGCGGCGTCCCAGCGCGGCCTGCGCGGGCAGGGGATCGGGGCCGAGGGAGACGGTGGGGATGGGGGAGGGCTCGAAGGGGTGGGCGGGGTCGTGGGGGTCGAGCCGGACGATGGCGAGGTCGTGGCTCGATCGGCAGAAGACCCAGGCGGTGGCCTCGTCGGCGGAGAGGGCGATGCCGCTCGGAGCGCCGCAGCGGGTGGTGCCTGCGGGCGGTTCGGGCTCCGGGGGGCCGAGGAAATTGCCGATGATCTGGACGGCGAAGGTGGGGGTGAGGCCGAGGTCGTAGGTGCGCAGCGGCTTCGCCGAGGGGTCGATGGCGAGGGCGTCGAGCTCGACGAGGGCGTCGGTGCCCTCGCTGGCGACGAGGAGGGTGCGGGTCGCCTTGCGGTAGCGCGCTGCGCGCGGCTGGACGAAGGGGGGCTGCATCTGGGTGGGGCCCGGGCCGGTGATGGTGAGGTCCACGGGACGGCCGATGCTGAGCCAGCGCCGGGTGAAGGTCTCCGACTGCATCATGTACATGCGCCCTGCGGGCTCCGCGAGCGGGGTCTCGCCGTCGGTGAGGAGCACGTCGACGGTGGGCTGGCCGTTCCAGGCGCGCTTGCCGGTGGCGCCGAGGGCCTGGCGCGCGAGGTAGAGGCGATCGCCCTCGGGGGAGAGGACGGGCGCGTAGCCGAGGGTCGCGGCGTGGACGCGCGCTGGCGTGGTGCGGAGCGGGGCGGCGGGGAAGGGGACGAGGCGCGTGGTGGGGTGATCGGCGCGGAGATTGTCGAGGCGGGTGAGGGAGGCGTGGACGAGGTGGGTGACGTAGGCAGCGTCTCCGTCGGGCCGCACCACGACGCCGCGGGGCTCACGGGCGACGTCGACGCTCCAGCGAACCCGCAGGGCAGCCTGCGCGGCGGACAGGTCGGCGGGGAGGTCCACGGCAGTGACGCGGTGGGTCCAGGCAGAGGTGATGATCGCCAGGGTCTCGTCGGGTGTGACGGCGAGCCCCCAGGCATCGGCGGGTAGCTCGATCCGCGCCTGTTCGCGGAGGCCAGCGGCGCTGTCGGGCTGAAGGACGAGGAGCAGGCCAGGGCCGCGGAGGGGAGCGCCGGGGGACGCGGGGGCGGTGCCGCGGACGGTGACGAGGACGCGGCCGTGGAGGGCCAGCACGGAGGCCGGGGGACCAGGGAGGGGGAGGGCCGTGGGCGGCGTGGCAACGTCCACGGGGAGGGGAATGCGGCGGAGGACGTGGTGGTCTTCGTCGGCGAGGTAGAGGGCGTCCTCGTCGAGGGCGCGGGCGAGGGCGCCACCTTCGTGGAGAGGGGCGCGGCGTGGCGCGGCGGTGGTCGCGCTGGCGGCAGAGAGGGCCGCGGACGAGAGGGGAGGGACTGGAGAAGGTGGCAGGGGCGGGGAGGGGTCGTCGCGGCAAGCGGCGAGGAGGGCCGCCATGGCCAGCGGGAGGAGCCAGAGGCTCCCGGAACGAGGGGCGAGAGGAGGTCGTCGGCGAGCGATCATGGGGTGGTGGTCCCGCGCGGGATGTGAGCGGCGTCAGGGCAACGCTCCCGGAGCGCGCGTCGATTCCCGGCGATGCTCAGTAAGGCGTGCCGTCCCTGTGGACGTAGTGGTGACCGCCTTCCGGCAGGGGGCGCATCTCCATGTCGATGTCGCTGTAGACGGCCATGTCCTTGGGAGAATCGGTGCCGACCTCCAGGTAGAGGGCCTCGCGATTGGAGCGGTTGATGAGGTGGTGGCCGTCGGGCCGACCGGCCGGGAACCCGGCGGCCATGCCCGCGCGGAGCACCTGCTCGCCTGCGTCGGTGACGAGGACCAGCTCGCCCTCAAGAACGTAGATGAACTCGTCCTCGAGCGCGTGCCAGTGGCGCTGCGACGACCAGGCTCCAGGAGGGAGCCGGGCGAGGTTGACCCCGAACTGGGTAAGGCCGAGCGCGGGCCCGAGGAAGCGCTTCTCGCGGCCGGCGGCGGCGAGGTTGAAGGGGGCCGGGTAGCTGGAGCCGGAGTAGGGTTCGACGGTGGCAGGGTCGAGCACGGGCGAACGGGCGTCGGACATGCCGGCAACAAGCCCGATCTGCAGGTGGGGCGCAAGTCCGACGCCTGGCTCGCCCGGCCCGCGCCTCGGGGCTTGACAGGGCCGTCGAGGTGCCGACGAATCACCCCGTGATCCCCGGCCTCCGCGCAGCCTTCGCCGCCGTCGCCCTGGTGACGGCCGTCAGCAGCCACGCGCCCTTCCAGTGCAGCAGCGAGCCTGACCCACGAAGGCGGAGGGTCGAGGACGCGAGCGAGGTGCTCTTCGATCTGGCCGAGCGCTTCAAGGCGAGCGGGGATCGGGAGGGCCGCGTCGAAACGCTGCGCTTCCTGATCGAGCGCTACCCGTCGAGCCGCTTCGCGGGCATGGCGCGCCAGGACCTGGAGTCGCTCGGTGTGGCGCTTCCCGAGGGCACGCCCTCCGAGTGATGCGCGGCTTCCCGGGAGAAAGGGGCGAGAGACCGATGAAGACCAACGCGGCGCGCATCCTGGATGCGCTGGGGATCTCCTACGAGCTGCGCGAGTACGAGGTGGATCCCGAGGATCTGCGCGCCGAGACCGTGGCTGCGAAGATCGGCATGCCTGCCGAGCAGGTGTGGAAGACGCTGGTGGCCCGGGGCGACCGGAACGGCGTCTGCTTCGCGGTGGTGCCGGCGACGGCGGAGCTGGACCTGAAGGGCCTGGCCAAGCTCTCCGGTGACCGCAAGGTGGACACCGTGGCCCTCAAGGAGGTGCAGCCGCTGACGGGCTACATCCGCGGGGGCGTCACGGTGCTGGGGGCGAAGAAGGCGTACCCGGTGTACGTGGACGAGACCCTCGAGCTGTTCGACGTCGTGTCCATCTCGGCGGGCGTGCGCGGCACGCAGATCCTGATCGCGCCCACGGATTACCTGCGCGCGGTGAGGGCGCAGGTGGGCGCGATCGCCGCGGTTCGCTGACGGGGCTTCAGGCGCGGGCGGAGCGGCGGCGGCGGCGCAGGGTCACCCCGAGGAAGCCGAGCATCATCAAGGCGGGCGCGGTGGTCCGGGGGCGCATGTTGAGGGGCTCGGTGCCGTCGGGGTAGACCTCGTAGTCGGAGCAGGGGACGTTCTCCGCCTCGGCGGCTTTGAGGTCGCTGGAGACGGCGTCCTGGTCGTCGGCCGGCCCGAGCTGAAGCTCGTCGCTCAGCGCGCTCGGGGGCAGGTTGGCTTCGAGGCGCGCCAGCGTCAGATCGCGGGGGCGCATGCCGAGGAGCGCCGTGCTCACGTCCGTGAGCCCCCCGCACTCGAACGTGCTCGCCGTGACCGTCTCGCCGTCGTCACAGGGCCCCGGGCTGGTAGCGCCATCCGGGCAGGCTTCAACGACGGTGAGCGAGCGGTAGCTTTCGAGCATGGCGGAGAGGTCGCACGAGGTGCCTTCTCCGGTGGCGGTGGTCGTCCCCTGCAGGGCGTAGAGGTCGGCGATGGTGTCCGCCGTGTTCTCCGGCGCGGGCGCCAACCCTTCAGGCGTGAGCGCGCGCCGCTCGTTGCGGATGTGGAGCGCCTGCCTGGAGACGTGCGAGGTGAGGAACGTCCGGCCGTCCATCGTGGAGAGCGCCTCTGCGCGGCGCGCCTCGTAGTCCGAGCTCTCCGTGGCGAAGTCCCAGGTGAGATCCGACGTGTTGACCTCGATATTCGGGAAATTGCTGGGCGCGTAGCGCCCCTCGCCGAGCACGTACAGGGTGAGCGGCACGGAGGCCCCCGCGCCAGCGGCCATCATCCGCATGGGGACGATGGTCGAGCCGCCCGGCGCGCGCACCCGCACCGGCGTCATCTGCTTGATCGACGTGTCGGGCTTGAGGCGCATCGCGATGAAGTCGAGCCCCTGCGCGGCATAGGCCTCGAGCGCCGGCACCACCGTATCCGGCACGGCATAGCCGTTGTCGACGAGCCACTGCTGCACGGCCTCGCCGTTGCTGGAGCTGAGGGTCACGGTCTGGTAGTTCCCCACCGAGCCCTCGTGGACCACGGTCACCTCGCCCCCCTGGCCGAAATTGCCGCGGTCGGGAGCGCTGCCGGCCAGCCCGTCGCCCAGCGCCGAACCGCAACAGCCCCCGGAGGAGGAGCCGGAGCCAGAGCCAGAGCCGTCGTAGCAGGTGACCGACGGCGAGCTCACCCGGGTCGCGGTGAAGGCCTCGAGCGCCTCGAACCAGGCATCGCTCGACGCTTCGAGGACGGCCCCTGGGCCGACGGGAAGCACCCAGGCGAAGTCGCTGGGGTCGCCCTCGTAGGCGATCTGGCTCCAGAGCACGGTCTGTTCGGAGGAGATCGAGATCGCGATGCGCTGCGAGGTCACGGTGACGACCTCGGACTGGCCCGGCAGATCCGAGCTGAAGACGCCACCACAGGCGTCTGCGAGGCGGGGCGCAGCCAGGAGAGAAGTCGCGGCAGCGAGGGCGAAAGCTCGTCGGGTTCGTCGCATGGGTAAGTGCTCCTGCACGAGAGGTAGGGAGCGTACCTTTGCAAGTGGCGCTCCAGAACCCCCGTCTCGCCGTCCCTGTCGTGGCCCGGTCCGTCGGCGTGTCCGGGGTGTGCCAAGGGGCAGCGCGGCGCCCTCGAACGGTCCGGCACGGATCGCGACACCGCCGTCATGGGGGCGCGCAACCCCCGGCACCCGGGCATCCCCCCTTCGCCCTCGCTCGTTTCTCGACGTTCGCGGCCCACCTTGCTACTAGCCGCCCATGTCCGGCGATCCTTCGACCCCCTCTGCCCCGCGCGCCAACGCCCTCTTCGACAAGGTGGGCACCGAGATCAACTTCCCGGCCGAGGAGTCCAGGATCCTCGCGTTCTGGAGGCAGCAGGGCATCTTCGAGAAGACGCTGCGCGCCGAGACGCGCGCCACCGGCCCCTCCCGCGGGACGTTCGTGTTCTACGAGGGCCCCCCGACCGCGAACGGCATGCCCCACAACGGGCACGTGCTCACCCGGGCGGTGAAGGACGTCTTCCCCCGCTACAAGACCATGTGCGGCTACGACGTCCCCCGCAAGGCCGGCTGGGACACGCACGGCCTGCCGGTCGAGGTGGAGGTCGAGAAGGAGCTGCGCATCCACGGCAAGGCCGACATCGAGGCCTACGGCGTCAAGCCCTTCATCTCCCGCTGCATCGCCTCCGTCTTCCGCTACACGGAAGCCTGGGAGAACCTCACCAGCAAGATCGGCTTCTGGGTCGACCTCGACCAGGCCTACGTCACCTACCACAAGAGCTACGTCGAGAGCGTGTGGTGGGCCCTCGGCGAGCTGCACCGGAAGGGCCTGCTCTACCAGGGCGAGAAGGTGGTCTGGTGGTGGGCCCAGGGGGGCACGGCCCTCTCCAGCGCCGAGGTGGGCCAGGGCTACAAGACCGTCGACGACCCCAGCGTCTACGTGGCGTTCCCACTCGTCGATGTGCCCGAGACCGCGCTCGCCGTGTGGACCACGACGCCCTGGACCCTGTCGTCGAACATGTACGCAGCGGTGAGGCCCGAGTTCGCGTACGTGGAGGTCGACGCTGGTGACCTTCTGCCTGGCGTGCGCCGCCTCATCCTCGCGGCCGAACTCCGCGAACCGCTGGAGAAGAAGCTCGGTCGCCCCCTCCCCGTGGCGCGTGAGCTGAAGGGATTTGACCTCGTCGGCAAGAAGTACCGCCCTCCCTTCGACCTCTTCAGCGCGCGCGCCGAGGGCTTCGGCGTCATCCACAGCGTCATCGGCGCCGACTTCGTGACCCTCGACGCCGGCACCGGCATCGTCCACGTCGCGCCGGCCTTCGGCGAAGACGACCACGCGGCCCACCGCGCGCAGGCCAGGAGCAATCCATCGCTTCCCCTCTTCAACGCGGTCAAGCCCGACGGCACCTTCATCGACGCCATGGGCAAGTACGCTGGCCGGTGGGTGAAGGCGTGCGACAAGGAGCTCACCGCCGAGCTCAAGGAGCGCGGCCTGCTCGTCCACGCCGAGACCTACCGCCACGAGTATCCCTTCTGCTGGCGCGCCGACGAGGACCCGCTCATCCAGTATGCGCGCCCGGCCTGGTACATCCGCACCACGGCGCTCATCGACAGGGCCATCGAGAACAACCAGACCATCCAGTGGCTGCCGGAGCACATCAAGACCGGCCGCTTCGGCGACTTCCTCGCCAACAACGTGGACTGGGCTCTGAGCCGCGAGCGCTTCTGGGGCACCCCGCTCAACATCTGGATCTGCACGAAGGACCGCGAGCACCGCCACGCCCCCACCTCGGTCGCGGAGATCGAGAAGCTCAACCCCCAGGCCTTCGCCCACTTCCACGAAGCGAAGCGGGCCGACCCCTCGCTGAACGACAACCTCATCGTCCACAAGCCCTGGATCGACGAGGTGACCTTCCCGTGCCCCACCTGTAGCGCGGAGATGCGGCGCGTCCCCGAGGTCATCGACGCCTGGTTCGACAGCGGCGCCATGCCCTTCGCCCAGTGGGGGTTCCCGCACGCCCCCGGTTCGAAGGAGCTGTTCGACCGCGCCTTCCCCGCCGATTTCATCAGCGAGGCCATCGACCAGACCCGCGGCTGGTTCTACTCGCTGCTGATGATCTCCACCCTCGTCTTCGACGAGGAGACCCAGACGCGCCTCGGCCTCTCGCGCCTGCGCAGCTACCCGCACCCCTACCAGACCTGCGTCGTGCTCGGCCACGTGAGCGACCGCGAGGGCAAGAAGGAGAGCAAGTCCAAGGGCAACTACACGCCCCCGGAGGTCATCCTCGACCGCGTGCGCATGGAGTTCGCGGCGGCGCGCACGAGCGACGTGAAGGGCGCGCAGCCGAAGGACGGCGTGGCGCTTATCGCCCGCGAGGACTACGAGGGCCTCGACCTCACCGGCGAGGCCGCCAGGGTGCACCTCTACCGCGCGGACCGGGCGTCCGACGTCGGGGGAGCGCCGGTGGTGATGGAGATCCGGCCCCAGAAGGGCATGCCCCGGCGCATCGTCGCCCTCGCCGACGCGGACCTCGCGCGGCTCGGCCTCACCCCGAAGGACAACCCCCTCTCCGTGATGCCCAACGACGTCCCGCGCCTCGCCCCGGAGCAGCGCGTCTTCGTCGAGGACTCCTCCACCCCCGCCCCTGGCGCCGACGCCTTCCGCTGGTTCTTCTACGCGGCGTCGCCCCCCTGGACGAACACCCGCCACTCGCTCACCAACGTGCGCGGCTACCAGAAGGAGTTCGCGGTCAAGCTGCGGAACGTTTACTCCTTCTTCACCATCTACGCGAACATCGACGGCTTCTCGCCGGCCGAGGGCAACCCCGACGCGAAGGGCACGGCCCCCGCGGATCTCGCGAAGAGCGCCGGCTACCGGCTGGCCCGGGAGCGCTCCCTGCTCGACCGCTGGATGCTCAGCGAGCTGTCGCTCGCCACGCGCGAGGTGCGGGCGCACCTCGACGCCTACCACCTCTACGAGGCGGCGACGTGCCTCGTCGACCTCGTCGACGCCCTCTCCAACTGGTACGTCCGCCGGAGCCGCTCGCGCTTCTGGGCCGCCGAAGGCGTGGAGAGCGCCGCGGGTGCTGCCTCCGCTGCGGGCGGCGTCTCCAGAGCGAGCGCGGAGCAGGACAAGCGCGACGCGTACTTCACCCTCTACGAAGTGCTCGTCGCCATCGCCAAGCTCTCGGCTCCCTTCACCCCCTTCCAGGCCGAGGCGCTCTACCAGAACCTGGTCCGCCGCCCCTGGCCCACCTCGCAGCCCGAGAGCGTGCACCTCTGCGCCTATCCCGAGGCCGACGAAGCCGCCATCGACGAGGGCCTCGCCCGCGAGATGCGCGCGGTCCGCGACCTCGTCTCCCTCGGCCTGCAGGTGCGCACGGCCCACAAACTCAAGGTGCGCCAGCCCCTCGCCCGGGCGGACATCGTCCTCGGCGATCAAGCCCTCACCGGCGCGCTCCAGCGCGAGGAGAACGCCTGGCTCATCCGCGACGAGCTGAACGTCAAGGAACTCCGCTTCCTCGCGCCTGGCGAGGAGGGCGCCGAGGTCCGCTACGTCCTCAAGCCCAACTTCCGCGCCCTCGGCCCCAAGCTCGGCAAGAAGGTCCAGCTCGCCAAGCAGGCCCTCGCCAGGGCCGACGCCGCCGCGCTGCGCACGAAGCTCGCCGTCGAAGGCAAGGTCTCCCTCGACCTCGACGGCGAGGCCTTCGACCTCGGCCCCGAGGAGATCGAGGTCGCCGTCGAGGCCTCCGAGGGCTTCGCGGCCGCGGGCAGCCGCGTGGGCGTCGTCGTCCTCCACACAGCCCTCACCGACGCCTTGCGCGACGAGGGCCTCGGCCGCGAACTCCTCTCCCGCGTCCAGGGCCTCCGCAAGGAGCTCGATCTCGGCTTCACCGAGCGCGTCCGCCTCACCATCGACGGAAGCGACCGCGTGAAGCGCGTCACCGAGGCCTTCCGCGACACCCTCATGCAAGAGGCCCTCGCCACCTCGGTCGAGGTGGGCCCCGGCGCCAGCGACGGCGAGCGCCGCGAGCTGAACGTCGACGGCGAAGCGCTGGTCATCGTCCTCGCCCGCGGCGCCTGAGGCTCGCGCTCCCCTCAGGGGCATCCGGGCGATCTCCTCGACCAGGACCAAAGCCAGGCGCCCCCTGGCCCTCCCCGCCAGCTACGCGAAGCTCCTTCGCGAGCTCAAGGGCGAGATCTGCTCCACCCAGGCGCGAGCTGCGCTCACCGTCAACCGCGCTCTCCTCAGGATCTACCTCTACATCGGCCAGCGGCTCTCGGAGCACGAAGGAAAGCGCGGCTGGGGCGAGAAGGTCGTCGAGCGCCTCGCCCTCGACCTGCGCACCGCCTTCCCGTCCATGAGAGTCTTCTCCCGGACCAATCTCTTCTACATGCGTCAGGTCTACGGGGCCTGGTCAGGCATGGGAGACACGGTCCAACAGCTTGTTGGACAATTGCCCTGGGGCCACCACCTGATCCTCCTGGCGCGCGTATCGGAGCCCTCCGCACGCCTCTGGTATCTGGAGCAAGCAGTTCTTCAAGGTTGGAGCCGCTCCATTCTCAGCATCCATGTCGCATCGGGTCTCCACAAGCGGCAGGGGAAAGCCCTCTCCAACTTCTCCACCACCCTCGCCTCACCTCAGGCTGCTCTCGCCCAGCAAGCCCTCAGAGATCCCTACGTCTTCGACTTTCTCTCCCTCGGTCCCAACGTCCAGGAGCGCGAGCTGGAGCTGGCGCTCGTGGCGCATGTACAGCGCTTCCTCCTGGAGCTGGGCGTCGGGTTCGCCTTCGTGGGCCGCCAGGTGCACCTCGAGGTGGGGCAGGAAGACTTCTTCCTCGACCTGCTCTTCTACAACCTCAAGCTTCGCTGCTTCGTCGTCATCGAGCTGAAGGCTGTCCCCTTCAAGCCGGAATTTGCCGGCAAGATGAACTTCTATCTCTCCGCGGTGGACGCGCAGCTCCGGCACCCCGAAGACCGCCCCAGCATCGGCCTGCTGCTCTGCCACTCCAAGGACCGGCTCGTGGTCGAGTATGCCCTCCGTGGCCTGGGCACGCCCATCGTCGTCGCTGGCGCCCACCGACCCCTCACCGGGCAACGCGGCGGTCAAGAAGCGGAAGGCGCTCCGCCCCCAGGGTGCTTCTGGCGAGAAGACCGGGAAACGTGCAGAGCTTCGCCCGGAAGGCCCTCCTGCGAGGAAGAGGTCACCCGCAACGCGTTCTCCTGCACGCCGCTCCCTCAAGTCGGCTGGCTGATCCGCTCCTCCACCGAGAGCGTCCACGCCTCGTAGTTCGCCAGCAGGTCCTCCGGGCCGTCGTAGATCACCGCGCACCCCGCCTCGAGCAGCCGCTCGTCCGACCAGCCGCCGGTGCGCACCCCGATCGTCCTCAGCCCCAGCTTCCCCGCGGCCTCTGCATCGTGCGCCGTGTCGCCGATGACCACCACCTCCCGCAGGTCCACGCCGCCCAGCTTGTCGAGCGCCGCCTCGAAGATGTCCGGGTGCGGCTTGCTCTTCTCGGCGTCGTCGCTCGACGTCGTCCCCTCCACGAACTCCTTCACGCCCGTCAGATCGAGCAGCGCCTTCAGCTCTTTCTCGTTGGCCGACGAGGCCAGCACGATCCGCTTCCCGTCCGCCTTGAGCCGCGCGAACAGCGCCTTCACCGCCGGGAAAGGGCGCACCTGCGGGAAGTACTTCTCCATGTACAGATCCGAGCGCTGCCTGGTCAGCTCCTCCTCGATCCGGGACAGCTCCTCCTCGCTGAAGTAGCTGGGAAGGAGCTGGTCGGCGCCCTTGCCGATGTCCCAGCGCAGCTTCTCCGCCGGCACATCCTTTCCGTAGCGCAGCATCGCCTCGCGCCACGCCTCGGCGTGCAGATCCACCGAGTCCACCAGGGTTCCATCGATGTCGAACAGGACAGCGCTCACCATGGATGCCCAGTGCCCCGGCTTCACGCTCCCCGCCAGCGGGTAAATTCCTGATACGGCCCTCGCATCGAGCCCTGAGACGCTACACTCCGAGGCGAGCCCTCCGCACCATGTCCCTCCGCGCCCGCGCCGCAGCCGCCCTGCTCCTCCTCGCGCCAGCCCTCGCGCCCCTGCCCACGACCTCCGTCGCGCTGGCCGCGCGCGCCACACCCGGCGAGCCCCCCCTCCTCGTCGTGGACCGCGACGATGACGACGGCGATCGCATCCCGGATGGAGAGCAGCAACTCGTCCCCAGCGCCCCCGAGCTTCTCTCCCTGCCCGTGCCTCCTCGGGCCGGCGCCGGCACCGCCTCGTTCGAGCTGCCCTCCGGCCTGCGCCTCCTCGCCCAGGGCAAGCCCCTCGCCCAGGGCGCCGCCATCCCCCCGGCGACCCGCCGCCTCGAACTGCAGGCCCTGCGCCCTGGCCGGCACGAGCTCCGCCTCTCCGGCGAGCCCCTCCGCGTGAGCGCCGTGGAGGTCCGCGCCCTCGACGGAGCCGGCCGGACCATCGACCTCGCGCGCTCCCACGCCTCCTTCCAGCGCACCCCTCCCGATCGCCTCGCGGACGACCCCCTCGCCGATCTCGCCGATCCGGATGCCCTGCGTTTCCTCCTCATCGGCGTGGCCGACGACCTCCCCACCACCGTCCATCTCCTCTCCCTCGCCCCCTCCGGCGAGGTCCTCGACCGCCTGCCCGACATCCCGCTCGGCCACGTCTCCTGCCCCGCCGACGCCCCGCCCCCCCTCGTGTGCGGCTCCACCCGGCCCATCCGCGTCGTCGCCGACGACATCGACCGCAACCACCCCGTGGTGGCGGACCGCTCCATCAAGGCCCGCCTCGGCGGCGCCCTCGTCGTCGCCACCTCCTCCGGCCTCAAGCTCCAGATGATCCGCATCGCCGGCCCGCGCATCTCTGCCCTCGGCCCCCTGGAGCGCTACCGCGCCCGCCTGCGCATGCTCCTCGTCCGCGGCCGCCCTGGCGGACCTCCCCCCATCGGCGGCACCGACCCCGAAGCCATCGCCCTCGTGCGCGGCGAGGTCGAGCGCGCCAACGCCCTCTGGGGGGCCTGCGGCATCAGCTTCGGCCCCCCCGAGACCCTCGACGCCCGCGTCGTCGACCCGCCGCGCCCTCACCTGCTCGCCCTCGGCTGCGATCACGGCCTGCCCGCGAGCGGCGGCGAGATCCGCTTCCGCGTCGACGGCCGCGAGATCACCGCCCGCACCACCCCGGGCATGCTCCCCCTCGCGGCGGCGCGCGTCGTCGCCTCCGCGGTCACCGCCGCCGGTTACGTGGTGCGCGTCTCCGACAACGCCGCCACCGCCGCCTCGGCCCACGGCGCGACCGACCTCCTCATCCGCCGCCAGGGTGGCGCCCTGGTGAACATCGAGCCCCCTGTGAGCGGCCGCCTCTCCACCGACCGCACCCTCACCGCTTGCGTCGGCGCCGTCGACCTCGAAGACGGGCTGCAGCACTTCGGCGACATCGACGCCATCGCCGGCACCGTGGAGGAGCGCGCCCTCATCAAGGCCTACGACGACGGCGACCCCTCCACCATCGACGTGTTCATGGTCCCGAGCTTCGCCGAGGGAGGCCGCATCGGCGAGTCCTTCATCTACGCCGACGGCGGCGCCATCCGGAACACCATCATCGAGGACCGCGCCGGCCTGCGCGTCGACCGCGCCGCCTTCGCCCTCGCCCACGAGCTGGGCCACGTCCTCCTCGACGATCCAGCGCACCCCGACTTCTACGGCATCGACACCCCGACCCGCCTCATGGACGCCGACGCCGCCAACCCCTCCGCCTACGGCCCCCGGCGCCTCCTCGTCGACGAGTGCGTGCGCGCCCTCCGCCAGAGCGGCCCCGCCGCCCCTGTCCCCCTCCTCACGGCCTGGCCCCTCGCGCCCCTCGCGCCCCTCGCGCCTTCCACCGCCCGCGGCCTCTGACTCTCGCCGCATCTCGCCGCATCTCGCCGCATCCCGGCGCTTCCCCGGCCAGCGCCGGCGCGCCCTGTGGTAGAGGGAGCCCCCCATGCAGCTCTCCCAGCGGAGCGGCCTCCTCGGCGGAGTGGCCCTGACAGCGGGCGCCACCGTGCTGCTCGAGATCGTGCTGACGCGGCTCTTCTCGGCGATCTACGGCAACCACCTCGCCTTCCTCGCCATCTCCCTCTCGCTCTTCGGCGTCGGCCTCGGCGGCGTCCTGCTCTACGTCGCCCCCTCCCTCGCGCGGCCGCCGCACCTCTTCGCGCGCCTCGCGGCGCTCGCGGCGCTCGCCTCGGCCGGCACCCTCGCCGCCGTCATCGTGCTCCTCTACCTCAAGCCCATCCAGGACCTCGCGCCCCGCGCGCTCCTCCAGATCGCGGCCGTCTACCTCGTCTCCTCCATCCCCTTCGTGCTCGGCGGCATCATCCTCGCCGCCGCCATCCGCCACGCCGCGCGCGACATGGCGCGCCTCTACCTCGTCAACCTCTTCGCCGCGGCTGTCGGCGGCGTCGCGGCCCTCGCGGCCCTCAAGGTGGGCGCTCCCCGCGCCGGCCTCCTCATCGCCATCCTCTTCGCCCTCGGCGGCGTCTTCTTCTGGCTCGGCGCCCGCGCCTCCGGCGGCCTGATCTCCCCGCGCGAGCGGCGCGGCTCGGGCGCCCTCGTCGCCACCTTCGTCCTCGGCAGCCTCGTCCTCTTGCTCGGCGACCTCGGCGCCCCCTGGCTCAAGCTCCCCAACCTCCGCTTCCAGGCCCTGAGCCGCGTCGAGTACCAGGCCTGGAACGAGCAGGCCCTGATCACCGTCGAGCGCCTCCGCAGCGGCGCCGCCTGGATGCGCTTCGACGGCACCGACTCCACCCCCATCTTCGACGCCAAGACCAACCCTCCGGCCCACACCGACGAGCTGGGATACGTCCTGCACAAGGCCGCGGGCCCGGTGCTCCTCATCGGCGCCCTCGGCGGCAGCCCCATCCGCGACGCCCTCAAGGCAGGCCAGACCGACATCCACGTCTCCGAGATCAACGGCGACGTCGTCACCCGCGTCCTCCGCGACCGCTACGCCGGGCTCACCGACCACCTCCTCGACAGGCCCGAGGTCCACGTCGCCGTCGCCGATGGCCGGAACTACGCCCGCCGCGCCACGTTCCTCTTCAAGAGCATCGTCCTCTCCCACGCCGAGAGCCGCGCCGCCACCGCCGTCGGCGCCCTCTCCCTCCGGGAGACCCCGCTCTACACCGTCGAGGCCTTCCGCGACTTCCTCGGCCGCCTCACCCCCGACGGCACCCTCGTCGTCACCCGCTCGGAGACCGAGCTGGATCGCCTCCTCGCCCTCTCTGGCGCGGCCCTCCACCAGAGCGGCGCCGCCGACCCCAAGGCCCATCTCTTCGCCTGCAACCACGAGCAGGCGACCACCGTGCTCCTCAAGCGCTCCCCCCTCGATCGCCAGGAGATCCAGGCCCTCCGCACCTACTGCCGCAAGAACCGCTTCACCGAGAGCTTCTCCCCCGACCAGGCCCGCACCGATCTGCGCCACCGCCTGGTCACCCCGACCGAGGCCCGCGCCGCCGCCGAGAGCGCCCCCACCGATCTCACCCCGCCCAGCGACGACCGCCCCTTCTTCTTCTACGACGTCCCGCCCCGCCGCCTCTTCCAGGTGCTGCGCGACGTGAAGCTCCTCAAGACCGAGCAGAACGGCCTGCTCACCCTCGCCACCCTCTTCGTGGTGAGCGCCGTCCTCGCGCTCCTCTTCCTCGTCCTCCCCGTTTTTCTACGTCGCCCCGCGCGTCCCCTCCCGCCCGATCGCGGCCCGCGCGTGCGCGCCCTCCTCTTCTTCCCCTGCCTCGGCGCTGGCTTCGTCCTCGTCGAGATCGCCCTCGTCCAGCACTTCGTGCTCCTCCTCGGGCACCCCGTCTACGCCCTCACCGCCGTCCTGGTGATCCTCCTCTTCTCCGCGGGCATCGGCAGCCTCCTCACCGCGGGCATCCCGGCCCACCTCGCCGCGCGCGCGGCCTCGTGGCGTGCCCAGCTCCTCGTCCTCCTCCTCGCCGCCGCCGCCCTCGGCCTCGGGCGCCTCCTCGGCTGGGGCTTGCACCTCCCCTTCAACGCCCGCCTCGCCCTCGCCGCCGGCATCCTCGTCCCCCTCGGCCTCCTCATGGGCGCCCAGGCCCCCCTCGGCGTGAAGCTCGTCGCCACCCGCGCCCCCACCCTCCTGCCCTGGTGCTGGGGCCTGAACGGCGTCGCCAGCGTGGTGGCCATCGCCGCCGGCACCTTCCTCGCCCTGCACTTCGGCTACAGCGCCGTGCTCCTCCTCGCCGCCCTGATCTACCTCGCCGCCTCCGCCCTGGTGCCGCCCCCCGCCGAGCAGGTGGAAGCGCCCCCGGTCCGGTCCACGGACGACGGCGAGATCGTCGAGGACCGACTCGAGCTGCTGACCTGACGTCGACCTGAGCCGAGGCGCGCCGCTCGGCGAGGGAGAATGCTCCGCGACCGCCTCGAACCGCGGGCCTGAAGCAAGGCGGTCCACGCCGTCCGACGAGGGAAAAGGCGCCGCGCCGCGCGCCGCCCGAGAACGATCCTCGGGACGGCGCGACGGCGTCGCGGAGCAGGTGCAGGAGGGAGGGTGCGCGTCAGCCTCCGGCGTGGAGCGTGCGCTTCCGCCGGCAGGTCGAAGCAAGGCAGGACGTCAGGGCGCCTTCTTGATCAGGCGCGCGCGCTCGCCGTGCCTCGGACCGTGGTCGCCTTGGTGGGCGTCGTGGTCGCCTTGGTGGGCGTCGTGGTCGCCTTGGTGGGCGCGGTGGTCACAGGCGCCGTCATCACCGGGCTCGCCTTGGTCGGCGTGGTCTCCGGCTTGGTCGGCGTGGTCTCCGGCTTGGTCGGCGTGGTCTCCGGCTTGTCGCCCTTCGACTGCGCCTTCTTCGCCGCGCGCACCACCGCGCGCTGCTGGGCGAGCTGCGCCTCGTACGGCCCGAGCAGCTCCTGCCGCGTCGCCTCGTCCCCGTCGTAGTCGAGCAGCACCTGCGCCACGAGCAGCCGCAGCGCCCGCGTCCACGCCGCGCTGGCTTCCTCCTCACCCGCGCGCGCCTTGTCCGCCTCCTGACCGAGGATGCGCCCGTACAGATCGATGTGCGCCATCATGTGCTCCACCTGCGACTGCATCCCGAGCGCCGCGACGTCCGCCACGGTCTCCGGCTCCGTCACCCGCCCCCGCAGCGCCAGCAGCGCGCCCCACTGCAGATCCATGCTGAGCTGCGTGAACGTCGTCCCCTCCGGGAACAGGTGGTTCCGCACCCGCCGCGCCTGGGCCACCGTCGCGCGCTGCGCCTCGCCGAGCGGCACCACCGCGTCGTCGAACGACCGCTCCATGGCCTTCAGGGTGCGGTAACACCCGTTCACGCTCGCATCGGTGGCGCGATCGACGCGGAGCGGGCGGTACTTGGCGAACATCTGCAGCCCCTCGGTGGCCGTGACGACCGCCTGGATGCGCTCGCGGGTGGCCGTGGTGAGGGGCTCGGCGCGGGTCGCCGTGTGCGAGACGGAGAGCGTGTTGCCGACGATGATCTTTCGCGAGATGTCGAGGTTCGAGACGATGTCCATGGGATCCTCCTTGAGTGGTCAGGTCTGTGGGTCGGGTGATCGGGGATCACGGTCGTGAGCAAGTAAGAGAAGCGACAAAGTTCTGAAGATGCGGATTGGACGAAGCGGGCCGGACAAGAATTCGGAGAAAAATTGACCTGCACGCGCTTTTTGGCAGCATCGCTGTGATGGGGGACACCGAGGCAATCCCTGCGAGAGGCGGCGGAGGGCCTGAGGGCGTCGCTGGCGAGGCGGCGGAGGGCCTGAGGGCGTCGCTGGCGAGGCGGCGGAGGGCCTGAGGGCGTCGTCGGCGAGGTGGCGGAGGGCCTGAGGGCGTCGTCGGCGAGGCGGCGGAGGGCCTGAGGGCGTCGTCGGCGAGGTGGAGGAGGGCCTGAGGGCGTCGTCGGCGAGGCGGCGGAGGGCCTGAGGGCGTCGCTGGCGAGGTGGAGGAGGGCCTGAGGGCGTCGTCGGCGTGGTCAGCGAGGGTCGACCAGGGACGGCGAGGGGCGCGTGGGCTTCAGAGACACTCGCAGAGCGCGCGCGCGCAGCAGCGCCGGGGCGCGCTTCGGGGGGTCGCGCGGGTCGTGCGGCTCGCTCCGGAAGCGCACCCGTCCCGCCTCGTCGTGCTCGACGCGCACGCAGATCCCGGGCGGCGCCGAGGCCAGGAGCTGCTCCACCTCGCCCAGCGTCATCTGCGAGAGCGCGTGCACCTGCTTGCCGCAGCCCTCGCAGTGGCGCTGGCGCTCCGTGCCGGTCATGGCGTCCCAGTGCTCGTGGCAGGGGTCGGCGATGTGAAGGAGACGCTTCATGGTGCAGCCCTCTCTTCATGGTCCAGCAGGCAGCGCGCGCCATGCAAGCCCGGCGAGCACGAGCGACGGCCTCGACCTCCACGGCGGCGGATCCGGATCCATGCTCGCCCGCGTGCCATGGCCCGATGTGCTCCCGTCCTCGGCGCTCGCCTGGCCGATCCCGCTCTCTCGACCCACCGGTTGGCCATGTGGATGCCGAGATCCGGTTCACACCAATGACGGTGTTGCTCGGCCGCAACGGTGCCGGCAAGTCAGCGCTACTTGGCGCGCTTGAGCGCCTGGGGAGCTACGCGCGCGGGGGCGCTGAGCGAGCCTTCGGGCCGCCTCCCTACTCGCTCGGGTTCATGCGATCACGGGGGTACGGGGACATCGCCGCGACGTCTTTCGAGGTTGATCTGGGCTTCGGCGTGGAGCGCTACCGCTACAGGCTGGCGCTCGCCGAGAGGGCTGGTCACGTCGAGGTCGATGAAGAACGTCTGGTGCGCGCGTCTGGCGACGACGTGGCCGTCTGGTCTGCCGCTGCGAGACCAGCGTCTGGCACCATTCTGAGGCCAGACGCGCCAGACCCGAGCGTCGAACGGGTGGCGTCGCATCTGAGATCGGTCCGGATCTTCGATCTCGATCCGCGCGCCATCGAGCGGCCCTCCGAAGAAGGAGACTCGGGCGTCAAGCGAGACGGGCATGGCGTGGGCGCGTCTCTCGGGAAGCTCCAGGAGGAAGCTCCCGAGCGCTTCGCGGATATCGAGGAGCGCGTACGCCGGCTCCGGCCCGGCACGAAGCGGCTTCGGGTCTGGGGTGGAGCCGCGGGCAAGTTTCTCTGGGGTATCGAGGACCAGCGCGGACAGGAGTGGATTTACCCGGCACCGCTCCTCTCCTGGGGGGACCGCATGCTGGTGGGCATTCTGTGTGTTCTGTTCGCCGCCGAGGCGGGCAGTGTGGTGGGCCTCGAGGAGATCGATCGGGGCTTTCACCCCTCCCGTTACCAGGCAGTCGTCGAGCTGCTCTCGGAAGCCGCGTATCAGGGCGTGGGAGGCCGCGGTCCCCTCCAGATCATGGCCACGAGCCACAGTCCCAGCCTCGTCTCGCACTTCCAGGATCGCCTCGACGACCTGCGGCTCGTGAGCCGCACGGCGGGCGGCGCGACGACCGTGGCAGCCATGGACGAGGAGGTTCGCCGTCGGCTGGGTGAGGAGAAGACCAGTGCGCCCATCGGGGAAGTGTGGGCGATGGGGCTCCTGGACTGAGACCATGCCGCGCTTCCTGCTCGCAACCGAAGGTCCCGTGGACGATGTCGTCCTTGGCGCGCTGTGCGCCACCTGGTGCGGCCTCGCGGCTGCCGACATCGACCGCAAGGTGTTCCCGGCCCGGGGGATAGAGCAGGTGCTCCGTCTCGTGCCCGAGGTGGTGCGCGCCGCCCACTTCGGTCACTACGACGCTCTGCTGATCCATGCGGATGCGGATGAGACGCCCGAGCATGTCATGGGACATCAGGAGCCGCGGTGCCGGGTCTGCATGCTGCAGGCGCTGGTCCGACACACGGTCAAGGATCGTGTCTTCGGGGGGACGCGTTTCGGTCACGTGACGCGCGCCGAGGAGCTGGTACCTCACCTTCTCGCGCGCTGGAGCGCGAAGGGCAGCGTGCCTCCGCCGTCCCTGGACGCGCTCCATCTCTTGCTCACGCAGCTCCAGCTCCGAGGATGAGCGCTCCGGCGCTTCAGACGTGGCCGGCGCCGACGCGGTGGCGGGCGAGGTGCTCCTTCACGGCCTTGATGTAGTCGTCGGGGCGGGTGAGCAGGAGGGAGTGGCCGCCGCTCGGGAAGGTGAGGAGCTCGCAGTCGGGGTGGAGGTCGATGAGGCGCCGGGCCTGGGTCTCGGTGATGAGCGGGTCGTCGCTCGCGCGGATGATCAGGGTGGGTCCCTGCCACGCTGTCTGGCGCTCCAGGTCGGGGAGGCGGCGGGCCAGGTCCACGAGGGCGTCGAGCATGCCGCTGGAGGCCTCCTGGGCGGCGCCGCTGTCGAGGAGGGCCTCGATCTGCGCGAGCCAGAAGGGGACCTCGGGGCTGTCCTTCCAGGTGGCCCGGAAGGAGGCGAGCGTCTCGGCGCGGAACACCTCGGGGGAGAGGGCCGAGACGGCGTCTTTGCGCCCGGTGAGGCGCTCCATGTCCTCGGGGCCGTAGAGGCCCGAGCCGCTGAAGGTCAAGGTGCGCACGCGATCGGGGGCGCGGCGGGAGAGCAGCTCGGCGGCCATGCCGCCCGCGGACTGACCGATGACGTGTGCCCACGAGATGCGCTCGGCGTCGAGCACGCCGAGGGCACCCTCGGCGATCGCGTCGAGGGAGGTGACGGTGGGGGGGTAGTCGACGATGACGGGGCGGTAGTCGCCTTCGAAGGCGAGGGCGAGATCGAGCCAGCCGAGGCCGAGGCCCATGCCGCCGGTGAGGAGCAGGACCGCGTCGCCCGTGCCCTTGCCGATGGCGTAGCGCCAGCGGTGGGTGCCATGGACGCTCTCCTTGATGTCGTGGGCCTGTTCGTAGCGGCGGGCGCGCTCGTGGATGGTGGTCATGCGGGGGAGCCTAGCATCCCGGCCGGCGTCGCCTGCTGCGAGCGCGCAGGAAGCGCGCAGGGGACGCGCGGGGGACGCGCAGGGGTCCCGCGGGGGATGCGCGGGGGACGCGCGGGGGACGCGCGGGGAACACGCAGGCAGCGCGCGGGGGGCGGCAGGTGAACAGCGGGGGGCGGCACACGCATTGCGATTCGCTCCCGCCGATCACGGCAGAGGGGAGGACAGACAGGATGATTTCCGACCGAAGTCGGTATGCCATGGATTCGCGCCCGTCCGGCATCGAGGGCGGCACCTCGGCGCCGCCGCGAAGCTTCAGGAAGCCGCAGATGCGGCGTCGGATCGGGCCGCCATGGGAGAGCTTCTTCGAGCCCTTCCTCCTGCGGTACGACAGGCACGACGAACATGTCATCGTCTTTCTCGCAGATCATCCGGAATACGAGGCGATCGAGGCAATGGTCACCCGGAGGCCGGGGCTGCCGCCGTTCATCCGGTCCATCCTCTCCAGACGCGGGGGATTCCAGGTTGACCACGTGAGTGAGCCAAGTTCCGCCCACATCATGTCGGCGCTGCTCACGGACCGCCGGACGGTGCATCGGCCTTGCGCGTACAGCGCGTCCACGGTGAACGGCGTGCCGGAGGTGCGGCTGTGCTTCGCCTCGTACCGGGGAGAGGACATCGTGCTGACCTTCAAGGGGCTCGGCGCGCCCGACGCGAAGCTCGGGGGACTCATCGACCCTGGGGCGCACGCGGGGAACTCATCGCTGCCGTTGATGTGGGCAGGAGAGAGCACGCACGCGGCGCCGGAGAGTTCGGTGGTCATCGGGGCGACGTCGTACATGCTCGGGAACCCCGCGCTGCCCCACCCGATCCGCGGGGCGTACACGCGGGACTTCCGGATCGGGGTGGTGCGCGCAGGGCACCTGGAGCTGCGGCAGACGCGCGCGCCGCGGCGGCTGGAGGTGGACGAGTCGTGGGTGTACCAGGACCACCTGGGGAACAAGCACCGCTACGAGATCCTCGCGGTGGGCGAGGTGCTGACCTTGCGGCGGAGGTCGTCGTCCTCGACGTTTCCGGACGAGATCCTGGAGGCGACGCTCGTCGACGACAGGCTCGCGCTGCGCTCCATCCGGGTCACGGGCCGCCGCGCGGGCGAGGAGGTGGTGCCGTCGGCGCCGGCAGGGCTGACCCTGGATCTGTCACAGCCGGGGAGGTTCTCCATCTCGCTCGATCACCACCCGAGCATCGTCTCGGGGAGCGTGTTCATGAAGGAGACGGACACGGCGGAGGTGTGGACGCTCGATCCCACCGATCCTCGCTGGGCGACGAGCCGTACGGTGCGCTCGGTGCTTGCGCGCGCCGGTGACAGCGCCACGCTCGACAGCGAGGTCGGCGCGCGGTGAACCTGGCGGGCGCGGTGAGTCAGCGCTGGACGGGGAGGCCGGCGCGGGCGGCGCCGAGGATCTCGGCGAGCACCCTGGCGATGTTCCAGGCGTCGTCGTGGCCGCGGTGGTGGGTGCCTTCGAGGGGGAGGCCGAGCAGGCGCAGGGCTTCGTCGAGGCCGACCTCGCGGGGGAGTCCCAGGCAGAGGGCGAGCAGGGATTTGACGTTGAGGTGGCCCGGGCCGAAGGGGTAGCGGAGGCCGCGGGCCTGGCACTGGCGCTCGACCATGCGGCGGTCGTAGTCGCCGTAGCTCGCCCAGGGGCGATCGTCGGACCTGAGCTTCTTGCGGAGGAGGGTCAGGGCCTCGGCGAAGGGGATGCCCTCGTCGACCTGCGCCTGGGTGAGGGTGGTGAGGGTGGTGCAGAAGGGGCTGACGCGGGAGCGCTCGGGGCGCACCAGGATGGAGCGCTTGTCGTGGCGTTCGCGGGTGGTGACGTCGAGGAGGCAGACGCCGATCTCGATGATCTCGCTCTCCTCGCCCTCGGGAGGGGTGCCCTCCCAGCAGGTGGATTCGAGGTCGACGACGAGGATCTGGTCGAGGTGCCTGGCCATGAACTGCGGGCAGTGTACCGGAGCCGTGGGCGCGGGAGGTGGGCCCGGCCGGATCTCAGGGAGCGCAGGAGGGGCACTGCGTCTGCACGCGCTCGGTGGCGCTGCGGACGCGGGTGCGGGCGCCGAGGCAGCGGCCGTCGACCTCGCCGGCGAGGCCGCAGAGCTGGTCGGTGGCGCGGCTCATGGAGGCGAGGGCGCGGCAGGCGATGGAGCAGTGCGAGGTGGCGCGCGAGCCATCGTCGGAGGCCTGGGCGGTCGCGTCCTTGCGGGCAACCTCCTGCCCGATGCTTTCCCTGGGCTCCGTGGGGGGCGCGTAGGGAGCGGCAGGAGGCGGAGGAGGCCCGCTCGCGGTGATGGGGGCGGCGCTGGTGGGGGCGGCGCCAGCCGGGGGGGTCGCGAAGGAGGGGGCGGGGCCGCCGAGGATCTGGGCCAGCTCGAACTCGGCTTGATCGAGCCGGTGCAAGGCTTCGTCAGGGCTCCCCGCAGGGGCAGCGGCTCCGGCGGCGGTTTCGGCTGCGGGCGCCTCCGCCGGGTACTGCGCCGAGGCTCCGCAACCGGTGAGGGCCGACGCGGCGGCCAGGGCGGTCAGCGCCAGCGCTGCGAGCACCGCTCGGGAGGTACGGCGGAAGGGAGTCGAGGTCATGGGATCTGGTGCTCCTGACGTGTCTGACGCGCGGGGAGGGGGATCTGGCTCATGGGATGCCCCCCATGGGCAAGAACGGAGGAGGGAGGCAGGAGCTTGCAGTGGTACGCGAGGAGGCGGCAAGGGAGGGCTGGAGCGTCGGCGGCGGTGCGGGCGGTGCGGGCGGTGCGGGCGGTGCGGGCGGTGCGGGCGGTGCGGGCGGTGCGGGCGGTGCGGGTGGTGCGGGTGGTGCGGGTGGTCGAGGAAGGATCGTGCTGCCCGTCGGGTCGGGTGGGGCCGGGAGGCAGCGGTGCGCTATGCTCGGGGCAATGACTTCAAAGAGCGCGTTGGGCGCCCTGTTCCTGGCTCTGGTGTGCGCGACTGGCTGTCAGACGCAGCGGTCGTCCCGGGTGCAGGGGGGCTACGGGCAGAACTATCCGCAGCAGGGCTACCCGCAGCAGGGTTACCCGCAGCAGGGCTACCCGCAGCAGGGCTACCCGCAGCAGGGCTACCCGCAGCAGGGTTACCCGCAGCAGGGCTACCCGCAGCAGCCCACGGTGCCGCAGACGCCTCAGCCGGCGCCGCAGGTGCCGCAGGTGCCGCCCGCGGGGCTGCCGGTGACGAACGATCCGCTGAACGACATCAACTTTGACTGGCTGCGGAACGAGGCCGGGGTGGTGATGGGGGCGCTGGTCGGATCGCTCGCGGCCGGCAACCAGTCGAAGGTGAATGGGATCCCGTTCTTCTCGGACCCGGCGGGCGGCGACGTGAACGCGTTCGCGGGCTGCGACGATCAGGGGCTCCCGTTCATGGCGGTGACCGATGGGCTCCTGGAGATGCAGGCGCAGATGGCGCAGCTCAAGGCGACCGACGAGATCTTCGGGACGCACAAGCTCGACGACTACCTGCGGCTGCTCGCGCAGAACCAGCGCGAGGGTCAGCCGCTGGTCCGGCCGCCGGCGGGGTTCATCGACGCCGTGCAGCACACGGACAGCCGGAAGGTGGCGCGCCAGCACCAGATCTTCGACGAGCAGCTCGCGTTCGTGCTGGGCCACGAGCTGGCGCATCACTACCTGGGTCACACGGGCTGCGCGAACGGGCAGGGCGGGAGCCGGGGGCTGAACCCCGCAGACTTCGGGCGGATGCTGCGAAAGGTGGCGCCCATCTTCAACCAGCCCAACGAGATCGCGTGCGACGTGGCAGGGGTGAACAACCTGCTGACCGCGGGGTCGAAGCAGCAGGCCTACCGGTGGACCGAGGGCGGGGCGCTGATCACCCTGAACTTCTTCAAGTCCCTCGATCAGCTCACGCCAGCGCACGTGGTGTTCGCGTTCGAGCTGAGCCACCCGCACCCGTCGATCCGGCTGCCCATCGTGCAGCAGACCGCCAACACCTGGCGGCTGACCGGCGGCGCCACCGGCGGCGGCTTCCAGTTCCCCAACATCTTCGGCCAATGATACGGCGCCCTCAGCGGGTCCGTGGTGCCTGGCGGGGTAGCGACCAGCGGGTCCGTGGTGCCTGGCGGGGTAGCGACCAGCGGGTCCGTGGTGCCTGCGGGGTAGCGACCCACGGGAGCGTAGGGGCCGCAGGCCCCTGCTCCAGGGTACGCAGTACTAGAGTTCGTGGGGCATGAGGTCGCGGGGGCTGCGGAAGGTTTGCAGGGGGGAGTAGCCGAGCAGGTTGGAGACGCGCGAGGTGTAGATGCAGGCGTACTCCTCGACCTGGTCGCCGAAGCTCGAGACCTCGTTGGCCTCCTTGAGGAGCGAGCCCCAGAAGGGGTGGAAGTGGCGATCGACCTCGCGCTCGATGCGGGCGAGATCGGCGTCGACGGCGCGGAGCTGGCCGCGGATTCGCTCGACGGTGCGCTTGGCCCGGGCGCGCTCGGCCTCCAGGAAGGAGACGGCATAGTCGATGCGGACGGGCGGGGTGGCGTCGGGTGAGCCGTTCGCGCCGCCCATGGTGCGGGGAGACTCGTCGATCTGGCGGGTGAGGTCCTTGAAGCGCTGCTGGTAGAAGCGGAGCTGGTCTTCGAGCTCCTCGCGGCGGGCTTCGAGCTGCGCGCTCTGGGCGTAGTGGTCGCGGCAGGCCTCGTGGGCGAGGACCTCGGCCTCCATCTCCTGGATGATCATGGCGGTGCGCCAGGCGCTCTCCTTCTTGGAGCGGAGGATGTCGCCGTAGATGTGGTCGCCGACGTAGAGGACGCGGTCGCCGGAGACGTTGAGGAAGCGCTCCACGTCGAGGAGGTTGCCGCCCTCGTAGATGGCGCCGCGCTCGAGAGGGAGGGTGGCGGGGCGGATCTCGGCGCCGTCGCGGACCATGAGGGGGCGGCGCTCCTGGAAGAAGGTGGGCTTCTGGGCGGAGACGATGATGACGTCGAAGTAGTGGCGGAAGCTCGGGTACTCGGGCATCGCGTCGCCGAGCAGGTAGGTCATCATCTTCTCGGTGTACTCCCAGCGGGAGTTGGTCAGCAGGAAGAGCTTCTTGCCGGCGGAGCGGAGCTTGTGGAGGGTGGGGGCGAGCAGGGGGTCGCGCTCGATGAAGCGGGGGAGGTCGTTCATCACCACGTCGACGATGGTGCCGTCGCGGTGGGCCTCGTCGATGCACTCGCGGATGTCGGTGAAGAGGCGGGCGTAGTCGACCTCGGTGCCGCGCGCCTCGAGGGCCGCGACGATGCCGGCGTAGAGGGTGGCTTCGCTGAGCGCGTAGAGGGTGTCGATCCAGTGGTAGCGCCCGGTGTTCGTGCGGATCTTGCGGTGCTGGTAGAGGCTGCGGATCTCCTCCTTCGAGAGCTCGCGCATGCCGTGGTAGCCCTTCTGGACGACCTTGAAGCGGTCCATCTTGAGGACGTGTCCATGGCGCTTGTCGATGAGCAGGCCGCGCATGGGGAAGTGCACGGGGTAGCTGATGTGGCGGAGGACGTCCTCGGGGTAGCCCCGGGACGCCAGCTTGGAGAGGGTGCCCTGGATGCTCAGGGTGTCCATCTCGGTCTGGTTGTAGATGGCCAGGGTGTAGTCCATGTCGAACCCCACCCAGTCGATCTGGCCGAGCCTGAGGTGGCGGTTGACGAAGACGCGGCGCGTCCTGGGGATGCGGGTGGGTTCGGTGGGAGGAGAGACTCCCCCGAGCGGCAGGTCCAGTTGCTCGAAGGCCACGCTCTCCGGAGCCTACTTTACCAGGCGGCGCATCGAAAGGCGCGGCTGCGCATCGAAAGGCGAGGTGGACGATGCAGGTTGTCGGACGGCGTCCTCGGGGGTAACAGGAGGCGCGATGCCCTCGGATCCCGCGCCCGCCAGAGCGGTGGGCGAGCATGTCGAAGCCCGTGTGCCAGAGGTCCTCGACGCGGCGAGCCCGCGTGCCCGCCCAGGGAGGCGGAGGGAGGGTGGCGGGGGTGAGAAGGGCGGCGGGGGTGCGGCGCCCTCGGGGACCGTGGTGCGCACCGAGGGGCTGCGGCGGTCGTACGGCGATGCGCGCGCGGTGCGGCACGCGCTCGACGGGGTGACCCTGACCATCGAGGCGGGAGAGCTGGTGGCGGTGCTGGGGCCGAGCGGGTCTGGCAAGAGCACCCTGCTCGGCGTCGTGGGAGGGCTCGATCGCGGCTACGAAGGGCGCGTGGAGCTGTTCGACAGGAACCTGGCGAAGATGCGAGACCGAGAGCTGTCGCGGCTGCGTTGCCGGCAGATCGGGTTCGTGTTCCAGGCCTTTCACCTGCTCGGCCACCTCTCGGTGCTGGACAACGTGCTGGCGCCGGCGCTCTTCGATCCGGAGTGGCCGGACCTGCGCCGGCGGGCGATGGAGCTGCTCGATCGGCTGGGGCTCGCGGACCGGGCCGAGGACGCGCCGGGGCAGCTCTCGGGTGGGCAGCGGCAGCGGGTGGCGATCGCGCGGGCGCTCCTGCAGCGGCCGGCGCTGCTCCTGTGCGACGAGCCGACCGGGAACCTGGACACGGAGATGGCGGCGCGGACCATCGCGCTGTTCTCGGAACTGCACGCGGAGGAGGGGCTGACGGTGCTGGCAGTGACGCACGAGGAGCGGCTGGCCGAGGTGGCGACCCGGGTGATCCGGCTGCGCGACGGGCGGGTGGAGCACGACGGGCGGGGGAAGCAGGGCGGGCGGGGGAAGCAGGGCGGGCAGGGGAAGCAGGGCGGGCAGGTGGAGGTGGGGTCGTGAGGATCGGGGCGCTGCTCACGCTGGTGCGGCGGGATCTCGGGCGCACGCGGGGGGCGCTGGCGACGAGCGGGTTCGGCATCGCTGCCGGGACCGCGACGATGATCTTCTTCCTGGCGCTGGGGCTCGGGGTGAGGACGGTGGTGCTGGGGCGGGTGTTCCCGATCGATCAGATCGAGCTGGAGCCGCCCAAGGCGCAGGATCCAGGGCTGCTCGGGATGCTGCTCGGCGGGGGAGAGCCGCCAGGGGTGGACGCGGAGCAGGTGCAGCGTCTCGCGGCGCTGCCGGGGGTGACCGGGGTGTACCCGAAGCTGAAGCTCGCGTTTCCGTCGAGCGCCCGCGGGGGGAAGGAGCTGCTCGGGCGCGAGGTGGGGACCAGTGAGCTCATCGGCGACGGGATCGCGCCGTCGCTGCTCGAAGGGGACGGGGACCTGAAGGACACCTCGGTGTTCGCCGATCCGATGGCGCGGCCGGGGCCGGCGTGCGTGAACGATGCAGGGTGCGCGGTGCCGCAGTACTGCGAGATGACCGGCGGCGCGGGCGCGGGCGCGGGCGCGGAAACGGGGGAAGCGGGCGCGGGCGCGGGCACGACGACAGGGAGGTGCTCGGAGCCGGTGCCGGTGCTGGTGAGCCACTACCTCGTCGAGATCTTCGACAAGAGCCTGGCGCCGGCGCACAACCTGCCGCCGGTGGGGGCGACGATGGTGCAGCGCGCGCAGGGGGTGACGTTCGACATGCGCCTCGGGGACTCGCTGCTGGGGAAGGCGCGCTCGGGGACGCCACGCAGCGTGCGGGTGAAGCTCGTGGGGGTGTCGCGGCGCGCCATCGATCTGGGGCTGACGTTCCCGCTGGAGGTGGTGCGGCGGTGGAACGCGGAGTTCGCAGGGGCGCGCTCCGCGACGCGGTACTCCAGCGTGATCGTGCAGGTGGGGAGCGGGATCGACACCAGCGCGGTGATCACGGCGGGGGCGTCGATGGGCCTGTCGCCGCGCGACACGCGGGCGCGCGACGTGAGCGTGCTGATCAACGGGATCATGGCGCTGCTGTCGCTGGTGGCGGGGGTGATCCTCGTGGTGTCGGCCTCGAACATCGCCTACACGTTCCGGGTGCTGGTGACGGAGCGGCGCGCAGAGATTGCGCTGTACCGCGCGGTGGGGGCGACGGCGCTGGATGTACGGTCGTGGATGATGGCGCTGTCGCTCACCGTGGGCGTGCTCGGGGGCGCGGCGGGGGTGGTGGCGGCGCGGGTGGCCGCGTTCTTCGCGGACTGGGCAGCGGCGCACCGGCTGCCGGACTTTCCTTTCAAGCCCTCGACATTTTTCGACTTTCCCTGGTGGCTCGCCCTGGGGGGCGTGGCGTTCGGGGCGGTGTTCGCGGCCGTGGGGGCGTGGGGCCCGGCGGGCCGCGCGGCGCGGGTGGAGCCGGCATCGGCGCTCGCGGGGGGGTGAGCGCCTGGCGCGAGATCCGAGCGGTTCGACAGTTCGTTGGTGACTGGTCGGTCAACTCACCTCGGCGTTTGACGGTCTGTTAGCATCGGCTGCCGCAGGCGGGCGAGGGCAGGACAGCCGTGAGCAGCGCGCGCGAAGAAGCTTCAAGAGTGGCGAGCGAGGGACCCCGGAACGGCGCGGATGCGCGGGTGCCGCTCCCGCTCCCACCATCGTTGCCGGCGGGAATCGATCCCGCCCTGCAGCCGGTGCAAGCAGAGCCCTGGCTGGCGGGCGTGGACCATGACCTGCGCACGCTGGCGGGGGGGGTGGTGCGGCTCGCGGAGCAGCTCCTCGGGACGGCGCTCGACGGGACGCAGCTCGATCTTGCGCAGCGCATCCGGTCGAACGGCGGGGCGCTCCTGGGGCTCCTGGAGGACATGCGGGCGCTGGAGGCGCTCTCGGCGCTGTCGACAGGCGCGCTCGCGCCGGCGCGGGTGGACTTCGACCTGCGGCGCGCGGTGGAGGACGCCGGAGAGGCGCTCGCGGCCGAGGCGGAGCAGCTCGGGGTGGAGCTGGTGCTCGTGGTGCCTCCCGAGATCCCCGGCGGCGTGCGGGGCGACGGGGCGCGGCTGCGGCAGCTCCTCGGGAGGCTCGGGGCGTTCGCGCTGGCGTCGGCCGTGGGCAGCGACGCGAGCGTGCGGGTCGATGCGCGCGTGGAAGCGGAAGGGCGCGCAGGCGGCGAGGTGACGCTGCGGGTCGAGTTCCTGGGCGAGTCCGCGGGCACGGTCTCGACGCGGATGTCGGTGAGTTACGTGCCGGGGCGGGAGTCCACGGCCGGAGCCGGGGAGCGCAGGGGGGGGCCGCGGCGGGATCCCTTCTCGGCGGGGCTCGGCGGCGCGGGGCTGGGGCTCGCGCTGGTGAAGCGGCTCGTGGACGTGCTGGGTGGGGTGCTGCAGAGCGCGACCGATCCGGAGGGCCGGGGGGTCCTGTGGTTCGAGGTGGCCTTCGAGCGGCGGGGCAGGTCGACGACGCGCGGGCTGGTGCCGCGCGTGGATCTGGGGGGCAAGCGGGTGCTCCTCGTCGACGACAGCGCGTCGACGCGGGCCGCGGTGCGGACGATGCTGGAGCTGCTCGCGGTGGACCTGGACGTCGCGGCGAGCGAGGCGGAGGCGCTGCGGGCGATGCGGGTCGCGGCGACGCGAGGCGCGCCTTACGACGTGGTGCTCGTCGATGCGGCGCTCCCGCTGGGCGGGTCGGGGCGGGTCGCCGGGGTGGCCGCTGCGGGGAGGACGCGCGTGGTGCTGCTGGCTTACCCGGGCGCCGCGGCGCGCGCGGGCGATGCGCTGGTGGTGACGAAGCCGGTGCGCGTGGCGCAGCTTCACACCACGCTGCGGACGCTGCTGCTCCCGCCCGCGGAAGAGCGGCCTGCCCCGGCGCGGCCCTCGCGATCACGCGCGCCGCTGCCGTCGTCGCCCGACACCGTGCACCCGCCGCCGCACCGGTCCGGTGCCTACCAGGCGGTGCGGCGGGAAGAGGGGCGGACGTCCGTGCCCACGGCGGGGCCGCAGACGGGGGTGCCACAGACGGGGATGCCGCAGACGGGGATGCCGCAGACGGGGATGCCGCAGACGGGGGCGCCGCAGACGGGGATGCCGCAGACGGGGGCGCCGCAGACGGAGGCCTCCTGGGCGCCGCCGGCTCCTGCGGAGGCGGTGCCGCGTTCGCCGTTCCTGCCGGGCAGCGATCGACGGCGCACGCTGGGCACGGGCTCGGCGCCGCCGCCCCCGGCCGGAGAGCAGGACGTGGTGTCGCTGGTGATCGATCTGGTGGCGGCGCGGGCGCCGTTTCTGGTGGCACGGATGCGGGTGGCGCTCGCAGACGGGCGCATGGATGATCTCGGGGCGCTCGGGCAGGAGCTTCACGATCAGGCGTCGCGGCTGTCGCTCTTGCGGCTCGTGGATCCCTGCGCGCGGCTCATGCGCCAGGCCCGCGCGGGGACACCGGAGGGGGCGGCGGCCGCCGTGCAGGCGATCGAGGACGAGGTGGCGCGGAGCCGGGCTTCGGTGTCTGCCGAGATAGGGCGACGGCGGGGGTGAGCGCCGTCGCCTCCGCGCACGCGGTCGCCATGGCTCCGGGGGAGATCTTCGCCGAACGGTTCGTCGTCGCGAGCCTCGCCGGGGCCGGAGGGATGGGGGCGGTCTACCGCGCGCACGATCGGGTCGGGGACGCGCCGGTGGCCCTCAAGGTGCTCCTGGAGATGGGGGGGAGTCAGGTGACGCGCTTCGCGGAGGAAGCGAGCATCCTCGCGGAGCTGGGGCACCCGGGGATCGTCCGCTACGTGGCCCACGGGGTCACCGGGGGCGGTCAGCCGTGGCTCGCGATGGAGTGGATCGAAGGGGAGGATCTCGCCGCGCGCCTGTCGCGGGGAGCGCTCTCGCTCGACGACGCGGTCGCCCTCGCGCTCGGCGCGGCGGAGGCGCTCGCGGCCGCGCACGCGCGGGGGATCGTGCACCGCGACATCAAGCCCTCCAACCTGCTCCTGGAAGGAGGGGATCCGCGTCGGCCCAGGCTCCTCGATTTCGGGATCGCGCGCCTCGGGGGGAGGCCGCTGCCGCTCACCAGGACGGGGGTGGTGCTCGGCACGCCGGGGTACATCGCGCCGGAGCAGGCGCGCGGGGAGCCGACGGATGGGCGGGCGGACGTGTTCGCGCTGGGGGCGGTGATCTTTGAGTGCGTGACGGGGCAGCGCGCGTTCGCGGGGGAGCACGCGATGGCGCTGCTGGCGCGGCTCCTTCTGGAGGACGTGCCGCGCCTCGGGGAGCTGCGCCGCGGGGTACCGCTGGCGTTCGAGGCGCTCGTGGCGCGGATGCTGACGAAGGACCGGGAAGGGCGTCCGGAGAGCGCGGCGGCGGTGGTGGCAGCGCTGCGGCAGATCGGGAGCGCGGGAGCGTGGGGTGGGGGAGCGCTGGGCGGGGAGTGGACGGGTGGGGCAGCGACGGGCGGCGTGGAAGCTTCGGCCGAGGCGCTGGGGCGAGGGGCGACGGCGCCTTCCCGGCTCCGCGAGGGCGTGGCGCTCACCACGGGGGAGCAGCGGGTGTTCTCGGTGGTGGTGGCGATGCCGGAGGCCCCGCGGACGACGCTGGACGACACGGTGCCCACGGATGCGCACGCGGCGCGGCGGCAGGCGCTGGAGGCAGTGGTGGGGGCGCTCGGGGCGCGGGTGGAGGTGCTCGCGAGCGGGGCGGTGCTGGTGATGCTGGAGGGCGCGGCGGGGGTCGGCGCCGCGGATCAGGCGGCGCGGGCGGCGCGGTGCGCGCTCGGGATCCAGCCGTTGCTCGTGGAGTGGGGGCGGGGAGGGCAGATCGCGCTGGTGACGGGGCGCGCAGAGCTCGCGGGGCGGTTGCCGGTGGGGCAGCTCCTGGACCGGGCGGCAGCGATGCTGGCGGGCCCCACGGTGGGGGGGACCGCGGTGTGGATCGACGAGACCACGCGGGCGCTGCTGGATGCGCGCTTCGCGGTGGTGGCGGTGGGGAGTGCAGGAGCGGCGGGAGCGGCGGGACAAGCCTGGGAGCTGGTCGGAGAGCGGGAGGGCGAGGAAGGGATGCGGACGCTGCTCGGGAGGCCTTCGCCCTGCGTGGGGCGGGACCGCGAGCTGCGGGCGATCGTGGACCTCGTGGAGGGGTGCGTCGAGGACGAGGTGGCACGGGCGGCGCTCGTGCTGGGGCCGCCGGGGATCGGCAAGTCGCGGCTGCGCGACGAGGCGATCCAGCGGGTGCGGACGTCGCGGCCCGAGATCGTGGTGTGGCGCGGGCGCGGGGTGGCGTTCGGGCGGGAGGCAGCGTTCGGGGTGCTCGGGGGGGTGCTGCGGAGCGCGGCCGGGGTGCTGGGAGGCGAGCCGCTGGAGACGCGGCGGGCGCGCTTCCAGGCGTGGGTGCGCACCCTGGCGCCAGGCGCAGAGGCGGGGCGGGTCGCGGCGTTCCTGGGAGAGGTCGCGGGGATCCCGTTCCCGGAAGAGGAGAACCCGGCGCTGCGGGCGGCGCGGCAGAGCCCGCAGGCGATGGGGGAGCAGATCCGGCGGGCCTGGGAGGAGCTGCTCGGGGCCGTGGTCTCGGCCCAGCCGCTGCTCCTGGTGCTGGAGGATCTGCACTGGGGGGACGCGCCCTCGGTGCGGCTCGTGGAGCAGGCGCTGGGGAGGCACCGGGAGCGGCCTTGGTTCGTGCTGGCGCTGGCGCGGCCCGAGGTGCACGACCGCTTTCCCCGCCTCCTCGCGGAGCGCGACGCGCAGGAGATCCGGCTCGGGGCGCTGCCGCGGCGGGCGGCGGAGGCGCTGTGTCGGCGGGTGCTCGGCGAGGAGGTGCCTTCCGGGAAGGTGGACGAGATCGTGCAGCGCGCGGCAGGGAACGCCTTCTACCTGGAGGAGCTGATCCGCGCGGTGGCCGAGGGGCGAGGGGAGGCGCTGCCGGAGACGGTGCTGGCGATGGTGGACGCGCGGCTCGGGGCCCTCGACGCCGAGGAGCGGCGCGTGCTGCGCGCGGCGAGCGTGCTCGGACAGGTGTTCTGGGAAGGGGGGGTGCGGCGGCTGCTCGGCGGCGAGGTGGCCACCGAGGCGGTGAGCGCAGCGCTCGCATCCCTGGTGGCGAAGGAGGTGATCGCGCGGCGAGAGCGGAGCCGCTTTCCGGGCGAAGAGGAGCTCGGATTCCGGCACGCGCTGCTGCGCGAGGGGGCCTACGCGAGCTTGACCGAGGGCGATCGGAGCCTGGGGCACCGGCTCGCGGCGGCGTGGCTGGAGGGCGTGGGGGAGGGGGACGCGGCGGTGCTCGCCGAGCACCTCTCACGCGCGGGAGAGCGGGGACGGGCCGCGGTGTATTACCTGCGCGCGGCCGAGGGGCTCCTGCAAGGCGGGGATCTGTCGGGCGCAGCCGAGGCCGCAGAGCGCGGGGTGGGGTGCGGCGCTTCCGGGCAGCTCCTGGCGGAGCTGCGGCGGGTGCAGGCCGAGGTGGAGGGGTGGCGCGGGGATGCGGCGGCGGCAGACGCGCGCGTGGACCAGGTGCTGCAGCTCGCGGCGCCAGGGACGCGGGCGTACTGCGTGGCGATCGCCGGGAAGGTGGCGAACGCGCTGCTCCTGGGGCAACCGGGGGCGATGCTGCCGCTGCTCGGGGGGCAGCTCCTCGACATCACGCCCGCGGAGGAGGCGGCAGGGGCGTTCGCGTGGACGCTGTCCATCGCCTCGGAGGTGCTCGCGGTGCTGGCGCAGCGTGAGCTGTCGGCGGCGCACCGGGCGCGGCTCGACAGGCTCGCGGACGCGCTGGGAGGGCGCGATGCGCTGGTGGTGGGATGGCAGCGGGCGGCGCACGGGAACTACCTGCGGCTATCGGCGCGCGATCCGTGGGCGGCGCTCCGCCTGCACCGGGAGGCGGCGGAGGCCTTCGCGACGGCCGGGGAGCGGCGCTACGAGGACCTGATGCGGGTGCGGATGGCGACGGACCATGTGCACCTCGGGGCGCCGGTGCAGGCGGAGGCGCTCCTGCGGCCGGTGCTCGCGGCGGGCGCGGCGAGCGGGGGAGGGTCGATCCAGGCGACGATCGGGCGGCTGCACCTGGCGTTCGCGCTGGCCGAGCAGGGGAGGCTCGACGAGGCGGTGGAGGAGGCGCGGGCGCTCGCGGCAGCGCTCGGGGCGCGCGGCGACAGGCTGGTGCAGGGGAACGCGCGCCTGCTGGTGGCGTCGCTGTTGACGCGGCGCGGAGACGTGGTCGAGGCGGAGGAGGCGGCGCTCGCGGGCGCGGACCTGACCCAGGCGAGCCCCGTCGACGCGGCGTGGGCGGACGCGGTGCTGGCCGGGGTGAGGCTCGCGCAGGGCAGGGCAGGGGAGGCGGCGCAGCTCGCGCGGGCGGCGCGCGATCGGTCGGAGGCGCTGGGGGTGACGCACGTGCTGCAGCTCGGGGAGCGCGCGGTCCTGGCGGAGGCGCTCGCGGCGCTCGGAGACCGGGCAGGGGCGTGCGCGGTGATCGCTGCGGCGCGCGATGACGTGCTGACGCGCGCGGGGCGCATCGCAGACCCGACGCTGCGGCGGAGCTTCCTGGAGGCGGTGAGCGCGAACGCGCGGGTGCTCGCGCTGGCCCGGGACTGGCTGGGCGAGGGGATGGCGTGAGGGGGTGAGGGGGCGGTGTGGGCCGCCGGGGAGGCCACCGGGTGGAGCGTCCCGGCCTCGCGCGGTATGCTCGGGGTGATGCGGATCGTCGTCGTGCTCGCCGCCTTGTTCCTCGGGTGCGGACCTCGCCAGGATGGCGAGATGCAGCCACCGGTCGTGCCCGACACGGATCTGTGCGGCGCGGCAGAGGCGCGGCTGGAGGCGCTCCAGTGCAAGGATCCGCGCGGTCAGCCGATGTGGGTGAACCGGCTCGGAGAGCGCTTCGGCGAGACGTGCCGCGTGACGCAGAAGGAAGGCGGAGTGTTCCTCAACCCGGGGTGCATCGCCAAGGTGAACGCTTGCTCGGAGGTGGACGCGTGTCCGCAGCAGTGACGAAGGTGGGCGGCTGGCTCAGGGAGGATCCCGACCCGCGGGATCGCAGCCTCGTCGTGGCGGAGACGTCCTTGCTCCAGCGCTCCGGATGGAACGGCGTGTCGCAGGGGAGGCACGTCATCCCGGAGTACACGCCGCTCTCGAATCAGGGCGCGCTGAGCGCGTGCGTGGCGAACTCGTGGTGCGACGCCATGGAGATCCTGAGGGGTCTCGAGAAGCCGGAGGGCGTGATCCAGCTCTCGCGCCTCTTCGTGTACTGGAACGCGCGCCGGCTGCACGAGGCGACGGGCAAGGACGCCGGGACGTTCATCCGCGCGGGCGCCCAGCAGCTCCGCAAGCTCGGCATCTGCGAGGAGCAGTTCTGGCCTTACGACGCCGCCCAGGTGCTCAAGGCGCCGCCGACGAGCTGCTACCCCATGGCGGCAGAGAACCGGCTGACCGGGTTTTACCGCATCACCGGCGAGGGACCGGAGCGGCTGCGCCAGATCGAGCTCGCCATCCGCGCAAACCACCCGGTGATCTTCGGGACGATGATCGGCACCGGCTTCCAGGCCTACGCCGGAGGGGGACACGTGCAGTTCATCCCGCCGAAGGACGAGTGGGTGGGCGCGCACGCGATGGTGCTCACGGGCGTGGACGTGGGCTACGGGCGGCGGTTCCTGGTGCGGAACTCCTGGGGCTCGACCTGGGGCGACGACGGACACGCCTGGCTCGACGACAGCTACCTGGCCTGGGATCAGACGCAGGACGTCTGGGTGGGCACGCGCATGCCGGGGCTCGTGTGAGCCTTCGCGGCGCGCATCAGCGCACGCTCACGACCTCGTAGACCTTCGTCCCCTGCGGGGTGGGGACCTCGGCGTCGTCGCCTTCCGCGAGGCCGAGGAGGGCCGCTCCGAGGGGGCTCGTGGGGGTCACCGCCTGCACCTCGACCCCGTCGATCTGCACCCGCTGCCCGCCCGCGGCAGGCACCACGAGGCAGCGGATGGTGCTCCCGCGGTGGCGCAGCTCGACCAGGGCCGACAGCTCGATGCCGTCTCCGGGGGCGAAGTCGCGCAGGGAGAGCGCGCCGAGCATGCCGTGGGATCGCTCGAGATCCCGCGCGCGTCCGGCCTGGCCGCGGGCCACGTACGACGCCTCGGTGGAGCGCATGTCCTTGTCGTTCTCGGGCTTGTTCTCCTCGTGGGAGGCAGCCTCGGCAGCCTCGACCGCGAGGCGCGTCATGGTGGCGATCTCTTCCGCGATGCGCGCGCGGAGCGCGGTGATGACGGCATGCTTGTCCACGGACCCCGGCCTCCTCAGCAAACGGGCTTGGTTGTGTCGGCGGACGGGAGGCTAACCCCGAGGTCGGGACGGACGCCAGCGCCGCACGGCCACGGCGGATGGGGCTACCGCAGAGGCTGGTCGGGTTTGTGCCTGCTCGTCGTCGTCGCCTGGACCGCTGCGCGCCCCCTGCACGCCGCAGCGCCTGGGCGGATGCACTCGGGGGGAAGCCACATGAATCAGCACTGGATACGCTCCGCAGGTGCGGGGGCCGTCATGGCCGCCGTCGCGCTCACGAATGGCGCCTGCCTCTCCGGCCTCCTGGGAGGTTCCCCGGCGCAGGATGCGCGAGAAAGCACGATCTTCCGCAAGATCCGCGCGGACGACGTCTCCGTTCCAGCGGGCTACCACCTGGAGGTCGTCGCGGCTGGCCTGACCGCGCCCGTGGCCGTGGTGTTCGACGACATGGGACGCGTGTACGTGCTGGAGTCGGGTGACTCCACGGAAGATGCGCGGCCGCCCCGGCTGCTGGAGGTGGGGCAGGGAGGAGCGCTTCGCACCGTGGCGACTGGCGCGGGAAGCATGGGGGCCGTCGGCGCGGGAAGCGCGGATCTCGCGCGGGCGCCGTGGACGGGGATCACCTGGCACGAGGGCGCGTTCTTCGTCGCGGCGAGCGGTGCGCGGGACGGGGCCGGGCAGATCCTCCGGGTCTCCCTGGCCGGGGAGGTGGTCCCCATCGTGAGCGACCTGCCGACGGTGGGCGATCACCCCGCGAGCGGACCCGTGGTCGGCCCGGACGGCCTCCTCTACTTCGGCATCGGATCGGCCACCAACGCGGGTGTGGTGGGCGAGGACAACGTCGACAGAGGGTGGGTGCGCCGCTTCCCGGCCTTCCACGACGTCCCTTGCAAGAACCTGAGCCTGATGGGCGACAATTACCGCACGCCGAACACGCTCGGCGGGACCGCGGGCCAGGAGTCGACCACGGGCGGCCTGGTTGCCTTCGGGGAGCGGGTGGACGCCGGCGAGAACATCCGAGGTCAGGTGCCCTGCACCGGCGCGATCTTGCGTGTCCGCCCCGCCGGTGGCGCGCCGGAGCTGGTGGCCTGGGGCCTGCGCGACCCGTTCGGGCTGGCCTTCACCCCCGATGGACGACTCGTCGCCACCGACACGGGCATGCAGCCGCGCGGGAGCCGCCCGGTGAAGAATGCGCCCGACGTCCTGTGGCTCATCGAACCCGGGCGCTGGTACGGCTTCCCCGACTTCGCCGCGGGGGAGCCGGTGTGGCAGTCGCCGCAGTCGCCGCAGTTGCCGCAGTCGCCGGAGGAGAGGTTGCTCGAACGGCCGCCGCGACTCCTGGCCACGCACCCGGGCCTTCCTCCCACCCCGGCCGCGCGCTTCGGTCCGCGGTCCACCCCGGGTCGCCTCGACTTCTCGCGCAGCGCCGCCTTCGGTTACGTGGGCGAGGCCTTCGTCGCGCAGGCGGGAGAGCCCGCACTGGACACCGGCGCTCAGGTGGTGCGCGTGGCGCTGGACACGGGTGTCGTCACGCCCTTCGCCGTGAACCGGGCGGCTCCGGGACCCGCGTCTCGGGGCGACAACGGAGGGCTGGAGCGCCCCATCGACGCCCGCTTCGATCCGCACGGCCAGGCGCTCTACGTGGTCGACCGCGGGCTCGTCGAGGGTCAAGCGCACAGGCTTGTCGCGGGCTCGGGTGTGCTCTGGCGCGTGGTGCGCTCTACCCCTGCCGAGCCCTCGCCGGTCGCCCTCCACATCGCTCCGGCATCGACGAGCACCGGCGCCGCGGATGACGCTCCTGTTGCGCCGGCTGTCACGCCCCGCGACGGGAACGCGCTGTGTGGCCCTGCAGCCGACGCGCCGCCGATCGTTGCCGCGCACGACACCCCGAACGACGCGCCAGTGCAGTGCGTTCCCGCGTCCGTCCCGGAGCCCGCTGCCGTGTCACCCGCCCCAGCAGCGCCGGGTAGCTCCCCGACGCCGGACGATCCGGGTATGCCCCATTCAATTAACCGAGGAGGGAGCGGGCGGGGCGGCCTGGTTCGAGCTTCACCAGGGTGGCGATGAGCTCCAGGGTCTTGGGCAGTGAGTCCTGCACCTGGGGCAGCACCTGCTCCAGCACCTGGCGCGCCTCTTCCTGGCTCACGCCCACCATCGCCACGGCGAAGCGGAGTGGGCCTGTCCGTCCGGCGGTGAGTGGCACCAGGCTCAGGAGCTGCGCCTCGATCTTCTCCACGGCGCCCTGCGCCGCGCGTCGCAGCGCCAGCATCTCCAGGATGGTGGGGCGCTCATTCACCTGCCGGTTGGCCCCGCGGAGCTGGAAGACGGCCACCTGCATCGGCGCCTCGGCCCACTCCGCGTAGAGGCCGTCCTCGTCGATGGCCTTCATCAGGTGCTCGCGCACGAACAGCTCGGTCAACCCGTCGCGCTTCGCCAGGTAGCGCCGCGCGCGCTGGTGGTGGGGCGACTCCGGCTTGAACGACACGAGCTTCATCCGGCACTCGCCGACCTGCACGTCGCTCGCGTGCCGCAGCGAGAGCTGCCGGCGACGCTCGAAGGGGTAGTCCGCGTACGTCCCGTTGGTGCTGCCCTGATCCTCGATGATCCACGAGCCAGCCTGCCACCGCAGGATTGCGTGCACGGAGGACACGGTGGGCTCGCCGAGGCGCAGCTCCTGATCGCTCCTCCGCCCCAGGGTCAGCTCTGGCCGCTCCAGCGGGACGAGTGAGCCCACGATCTCGGGGGCGTTCGTGGCGTAGGTGATGAGCAGCGCCTGGGCGCCCGGGGTGAAGTGCTGGCTCGACGCGATGCCGGGGGTCGGACCGGGGTTCAGGTGCTCCCGGTAGAGGTTGAGGGGGATGGTGGATGTCTGCGGCGGGCTGAAGAACCGCATGTGACGCGCCTGCGGGCGCATCGCCGGATCCTCGTTCAGTGCGCGGAAGATCTGCCGGATCTCGTCGTGCGTGAGCATGGCCGGCACGTCGAACACGATCTGCTGCCGCATCGGGCGGGCGCGCGGCCGCGAACCTGGCTCGGGCACGCGGCAGGTCCACATTTCCCAGAGGGTCAGCGCCAGCGCGTAGACGTCGTCGTCGGGGCTCGAGCCGCCGTCGCGCAGGCGCTCGGGAGACATGTAGTGGGGCGTGCCGCCGTCGGGGGGCGAGCCGGGGCGCCTCGCCGCGGTACGGGCGCGCTCCTGGGCGAAGCCGAAGTCGAGGATCACGGCCCGATCGTCGGAGACCATCACGTTGCCGGGCTTCAGGTCGCCGTGCACCAGGTCTTCCCGGTGGATGGCGGCGAGGCCGGCGCAGATGTCGGTCGCGATCTTGCGGAACTCCTCGGCGTTGAAGCCAGCGGACTGCCTGCGGCGGCGAATGACGTGATGGAGTGTCTGCCCGGGGATGTACTCCATCACGATGATGGGGCCCCACAGGCTGGGCGCCAGATCGAAGACCCGGCACACGTTGGGGTGCCGCGCCTTCTGGGCCAGGATCACCTCCTGGCGCAGCGCCTCGTCGTCACCCGGCATCCGCTGCGACTCGGGGACCAGCTTCAGGGCCACCGGCTGCTGCGTCGACCGGTCATAGGAGAGGAACACCTCACCCATGCCTCCCTTACCGATGTGCTTCTGGACCTCGTACCGATCGTTGATGATCGTTCCGACGGTGATGGGGGGCAAAGGCTCCTTGGTCACGGGGCGCGCAGGGGAAGAAGAAGTCCGGAGTGTACGCCGTGGTTCCGCGGCTCGTCCATGCCCGGTTTGAGCACGGCGTAGCCTTCGCGGGTACCGGGATCTCTCCCGGGATCTTCTGAGATCCACCCTCGGCGCAGGGTTTCCTGCGCGTCGCTCCGCACCGTGGCCCCGGCGAGCACGCCATGATCGCGAGGCGAGGCTGGCGCGTTGCAGTGAGGTCGGGGGCGTTCGAGGGCGCGGAGGATCGGGCCGTCGCCCCTGAAGACGGGGAAGTTGCGCTTCCAGATCGTTTGGGCACAATGCTTCATGCTTCATGCTTAACGCTTCGGTTTCTGTGAGCTTCATGGCCATGCTCGCCGTGGGGGTCGGCGGGTGCAGGCCAGAGGACCCCTCCGGGGGTGTGCAACGGGATCCCGAGCAGGAACTGATCGGACCGGTGGCCTCCATGGCCGGTCCGAGCAAGCCTGTCGCGCCCGTGCAGCTCGCGTTCGAGGTGCGTGATGTCGCGCGCGGCGAGCCCATCCCCGCCAAGATCACGCTGTTCGGCGCGGCAGGCACCCCGGATCCCGACCTCGCTTATGGCGACGTACCGCGCGAGGTGAAGGGCGGCATTGCCGCTCACAACTACGTGATGACCCTCTCGGGCAACGGCTCGTTCGAGGTGCCCCGGGGCCGGTACGACATCTACGCGAGCCGCGGACCGGAGTGGGACCTCTGGGTGGCCCGCGGCGTGGTGATCGGCGCCGAGGGCGCCTCCATCCGCCCCGCGCTCGCCCAGGTGGTCGACACCAGAGGCTGGATCTCGGCGGATTTTCACGTCCACTCCGAGCCCTCGTACGACTCACAGGTTCCGCTCGGCGCGCGGGTGCACCAGTTCGTGGCGGACGGCGTGGACATGCTGGTGGCCGCCGATCACGACGTGGTCACCGACTACGGCCCCGTGGTCGCCAAGCTCGATGCCACCGACGTGCTCGCCACCGCCACGGGCGAGGAGATCACCGTCGACGGGATGGGCCACTTCGGCGCCTTTCCCCTGACGCCCCAGCGCGGCGCTACCGGGAACGGGGCGGTCCTCACCAAGGGTCGTTCGGCCGGGGCCATCTTCCGGGACGTGCGCGCGCGGGGGCCGGGCGCGCTGATCTCGGTGCATCACCCACGCTTCAACTGGGGTATGGGCTTCTTCCAGATCGGCGAGCTCGTGGCCGAGGAGGATCGTGCTGGGGCGTCCTTCTCGTTCGACTTCGACGCGCTGGAGGTGCTGAACGGGCTCGAACTCGAGAACCACGAGAGCGTGGAGGCCGTGCTCGCCGACTGGTTCGCGCTCCTGCGCCACGGCCACATGGTGGCGGCGACAGGCAACTCCGACACCCATTCTCTCGACCGCAACATCGGCGGTTACCCGCGCAATTACATCCGCGTCACCCGCGACACCCCCGCGGCTGCCCGCCCTGCCGAGGTCGCGCGCGCCGTGCGCGGACTGCACGCGACCTTCACCACGGCCCCCTTCGTGCGGCTCAGCGTGGGAGGCGCCTCGCTGGGTGACCTCGCACAGGCTCCCGGCGGCAGGATCCACGGCGAGATCAGCGTGCAGGCAGCGCCCTGGGTGTCGGTCTCCAGGGTGGTGCTTTACCTGGACGGGGTGGAGGTGCGCCGCTTCCGGGTGTCCCCGAGCGGCGACGTCGAGCGCTTCCAGGCGAGCTTCGATCTGTCCACCGAGCGCGACGCCTTCCTCGTCGCCCGCGTGGAGGGAGACGAGCCGCTCGCGCCCGTGGTGGGCGGCGCCACGCGGTTCAAGGTCTGGCCCTTCGCGCTCACCAACCCCGTGCTGATCGATGCCAACGGAGACCGCCGCTTCACGCCGCCTGCGAAGGCCGCCGGGCGCCGCGCCACGCTTTGAGCGCGTCTCGCCCTGGGTTTCCTTGGAGCGCTCAGGTCACCCGCAGCACCTCTTCCAGCGACGTGACGCCCGCCTTCACCTTCACGATCCCCGAATCCCGCAGCGGGAGCAGGCCGCTCCGGCGCACCGCATCGCGCAGCTCGCGCTTGCCGGCACGGGCCTTCACCAGCTCCCGCAGATCGTCGTTCGCCTCCAGCACCTCGAAGATCCCGATCCGGCCGCGGAAGCCGGTGTTGTGGCAAGCGGGGCAGCCCCTGTTCCGCCTCAGCCGGGTGCCTTCCTCGATCAGCACGATGCCGTCTTCCTCGTCGACGAGATCCTCCTCGAGATCGTAGCTCTCCGCGCACTCCTCGCAGAGCACCCGCACGAGCCGCTGCGCCACCACCGCGAGCAGCGCGTTCGCCACGATCCACGACTCGGCCCCGAGATCGATGAGGCGCGCCACGGTCTCCACGACGTCCGAGGTGTGGAGCGTCGACAGCACCAGGTGACCCGTCAGGCTCGCTTGCAGCGCGATCTGCGCGGTCTCCGGGTCGCGCATCTCGCCCACCAGGATCACGTCGGGGTCCTGCCGGAGAATCGACCGGAGCCCCGCCGCGAAGGTGAAGCCCTGGCGGGGGTTGGCCTGTCCCTGGGTGATCTCCGGCATCTCCACCTCGATGGGATCCTCCAGCGTCACCACGCTCAGCTCCGTGGTGTTCATCACCTTGAGCATCGCGTAGAGCGTCGAGGTCTTTCCGGATCCGGTCGGGCCGCAGACCAGGATCAGCCCGGAGGGCCTGTCGGCCAGCCGCTGGACCCGGTCGAAGTCCTTCTCCCCGAGGCCGAGCTTCTCGAGCGTGATGATCTTCTGGCTGAGCAGCACGCGCATCACCAGCTTCTCGCCGTGGATCCCGGGGAAGGTCGAGGCGCGCAGGTGCACGGGAGGGTGTCCCGCGAGATCCAGGGCGAACTGACCGTCCTGAGGGAGCCTCCGCTCCGTCATGTCCATCCGGGCGAGCACCTTGGCCCGGCTGACCAGCGCCGGCGCCAGCTCCGCGGGCAGTGAGCCCTGCGCCGTCATCACGCCGTCGATGCGGTAGCGCACCCGCACGCCCTCGCGCTTCGGCTCGATGTGGATGTCGCTCGCGCCCATGGACACCGCCCGGCGCACCAGGTGATCGAGCACCGCGACCGCATCGTAGTCCTCGGGCGCAGCAGCGCGCGTCGTCATCACTTCTTCTCCACCGTGATGGTCCGGAGCGAGATCACCTGCAGGTCCTTCGAACCGGGAAAGGTGGCCCAGACCGTCACCCCATATCGCCCTGCCCGGCCTTTGTCGTCCAGAGGCACGTCGATCTCGAAGCGGTTCCCGTTCACCGTGAGGGGCTTCGGCGTCTTGAACCCCTTCGGGAAGTACGTCACGAAGGGCGCCGGGATGGGGTAGCCCCCCGTCGTGAGCAGCTCCTTCGGCGTGCGCGGCTTCTGGCGGTCGACCCTCGACAGTCCCACCCCGGCGATGCTGGCCGGCGCGCGGACCTCACCGGCCACACGGATGACGTCGCCCACCTTGGCGCGCGTGGGCAGGGGATCGTAGCGCCCGTAGTCGTCGACGAACTCCTGGGCCATGCACGTCACCTCGTCGAGCCCCTTGGCCTTGGCGAGGCCGACGCCGAAGCCCGTGTGGCGCGGCATGAGGATGTTCCGCTTGTGGCCATCGGCCGGGGGAACCTCCGCCATGAACGCGGCCTGCACCCGCTCCACGCTCTCCGGGGTGAAGCGCGGATCCGGATCCAGCTCGCGCGCCTCGGCGTCGCCGAAGCACCCCGCGTTCTCCATGGAGAGGCCGCTGCCTCCGGCCTCCGTGTAGCGCTCCTCGGGCACCGAGGCGTCCGTGCCGTGGTGGGCCGTGAAGCCGTGCTTCGCCATGTCGCCCGCGTGGCGCAAACCCGCCTTCGCGGCCGTCGCGTCCCACACCACGGGTTTGAGGCCCGCTGCCGCGCGATCGCGGTTGACGAGGGCGAGCACGTACTGCTCTGCCTCCGCGCGGGTGAGCTTTCCCTTCGGCCGCTGCACCCCGCCCCCCGCCGCGGCGCCGCGCGCGTCGCCCGAGGACTGCGTACTCCCCGCAGCACCTGCCTGCGCCGTCCCCCCCTGCGGTTCTCCTGCCTGCACGGCTTCACCCGTGGTGGCGCTGAAGGATGCGCTGGTCTCCTCAGTGGACGCTGCATGGCCTCGTCCCACATCCACCTCCCCTCGTTCGGAAGTGGATGCACCGCCGCAACCCAGCATGAGCGAGAGCCCGAAGGCGCCTGCGGTGGCGCCGATCCCTGCACGAGCAACCATGAAGGAGACGGTAGCGCCTCGCTGACCGAGGCGCACCAGGGCGCACCAAGGCGCGCGGCGCGCGGTTTCCAGGCGTTCGGAGGTGTTCTTCGTATTCGTCGTAACGGCGTGGACGATCCCTTCTCGAATGAGACGGCCTGGGCTAGGGTGACAGGCTGGAGATGGGCGACATCTTCGGCATCGTGGGCACCACCCAGGGGCCCTTTTCGGTCGAGCAGGTTGTCGCCGAGGGCGGTTTCGGGGTCGTTTACCGGGCCTACCACGGCGCTTTCCGAGCTCCCGTGGCGCTCAAGTGCCTGAAGATCCCCGGCGAGATCCCGGGCGATCTGAGGGAGCGCTTCCTCGAGCAGTTCCGCGAGGAAGGCGAGATGCTCTTTCGCCTCTCTGCCGCCATCCCCGCGGTGGTGAGGCCCTTGCACCAGGACGTCATCTCCACCTCGTCGGGAGGGTTCATCCCCTTCATCGCGCTCGAGTGGCTCGACGGTGAGACGCTCGACATGTTCATCGCCAGGCGCACGCGTCAGCGGGAGCGGCCACTCGGACCTGCCGAGGCAGCGGCGCTGCTCACGCCCGTGGCGCGCGCGCTGGAGGCAGCCCACTCGTTCCCGGGCGCCACCGGCCCCATCTGCGTGACCCACCGCGACCTCAAGCCGGCGAACATCTTCCTCGCCGACGTGCACGGCACCCAGGTGGTGAAGATCCTCGACTTCGGCATCGCCCGCGCGCGCGACGTGGCCTCGGTGATCGCCGGCGCCACCACCACCGGCGGCGCCACCATGGCCTTCTCTCCGCGCTACGGCTCGCCAGAGCAGTGGGCGCCGAAGCGATTCGGCGCGACCGGCCCCTGGACCGACGTCTGGGGTCTGGCGCTGACCTACGTGGAGATGCTGGCCGGGAGGCCGATCCTCGAAGGCGATCCCATGGCGATCATGGGCACCGCGCTCGACGAGCGTCGCCGCCCCACGCCGCGCAGCGAAGGCATCGACGTGCCTGACGCGCTGGAGCTCGCCCTCCAGCGGGCGCTCGCCCTGGATCCGCGCAACCGCCAGAAGGACGCGGGGGCTTTCTGGGACGAGGTGGAGCGCGCGCTCGGCATGCCGCTCAGCCAGTCGCCCATCGGCCGCGGCACCGGGCGCCATCCGGTGGTGCGCGTCCCGGGAGGGGGGCCTTCGAGCCTTGGCAGCCGCGCCCAGGGCCCTCGCTCCAGCGCCGGACCTGCTTCCGTCGTGCATGGCGTGCCTTCGTCCCGCGCTGTCCCGAGCCCGCGCCCCGAGCCTGACCCGATGGAGCTCGATCTGCCCCTGTCGGGCGGCGACACGCTGGCCTCCGGCGGCGCGCGTCCCCCCGATCGCCGCGGGCCTCCCTCTCCGCGGAACACGCAAGAGCGCCCGCTGCCCCTCACGCCGCAGCTCCGGAAGCCCATCGGCGCCATGCCGGACAGGCCCCCGCCGTCGACCGGCTTGGGCGTCCCCATGTCGCTCGATCTCAGCGGCGACGCCAGCCGTCCCCGCGCGCGCCCGCACCTCGGCACCACGACACTCGCCCCGCTGGAGCGCCCGAGCACCAGCGCGGATCTCAAGGCGCTCTTCTCCCTCCCCCTGCGCATCGCGGGCGCCGGGGTGGGGCTCGGGGTGATCGACATCGCAATCTCGGCGCTCTTCCTCAGCGGCGAGCACCTCGGCCTCGGACCGATCAAGCTGCTCTGGGTCGCCGCCCTGCTGATCCTCGTGGCCATCGGCGTCGCCGGCTACCGCCTGATGTCGTCGAGCCGCTGACCCGCACCGCGATCCTGTCCCCAGATCCGCTGACGCCCACACATCGGCGTGCCCGCGCTCTCGCGCCATCACGGCGCATGTCACAACGCCGCCCCCCATCTCGTCTCCACGCCAGAGCCCCCATGGAGGGGGCCGGAGGTGGCGCGCGATGAACGAGACAGGGCAGCACGGTGAGCAGCGGGGCGCGGGCACGCCTGCGCGGGTGATCATCCTCGGTGGCGGCTACGCAGGGGTCCTCGCGGCCCTCCGCCTCGCGGGCAAGGCCAGACGGCGGCACCTCCCGCTGTCCATCACCCTCCTCAACGGCTCACCCAGCTTCACCGAGCGCGTCCGCCTTCACGAGGTCGCGGTGGGCCACCCCAGCCCGAGTCGGCCCCTCTCGGGCTTCCTCGAGGGCAGCGGCGTCACCCTCATCGTGGGCTGGGCCCGCCGCATCGATGCCGAGGCTCGCACCGTGGACGTCGCCGTCTCCAACGTTGCCCCTGGACATGGCAGTGCGCCGCGCAGGCTCCCCTACGACGCGCTCCTGTACGCACCGGGCAGCATTGCGGCGCCCGAGGTGGTGTCCGGAGGTCGCGAGCACGCCTTCCAGGTGGACGACGCCGAGGGCGCCCTCGCCCTGCGCAAGCGCCTCGCCGCGGCACGCTCGGGCGACCGGGTGGTGGTGGTGGGTGGCGGCCTCACGGCCATCGAACTCGCGACCGAGATAGCCGAGGTGGCCCCCCACCTCTCGGTCACCCTCGCAACCCGTGGCCAGCCCGGCGCCGACCTATCGCCACGCGGCCGCGCGTACCTTGAGCGCACCTTCGCGGCGCTCGGCATCACCCTCCGCACCAGCGTGAGTGCCCTCGCGCTCCAGCCGGACGGTGTACGCCTCGCCCCCGATCCTGGCGCCGGCGCTTCCCCGGAGCGTCGTGTACCGCGCCAGGACCCCGGCGCGCGCGCGAGCCACCCCCCCGACGCCTCCTCCGAGCTCCTCCCGGCCGAGATCGTCGTCCTCGCGACCGGCTTCCGTCCCTCTGGCCTGGCCTCGGCCTCCGGGCTCGTGACCACGGCGGATGGACGCCTCGTCGTGAATGACGCGCTCCAGGCGCCAGCGCACCCTGGGCTCTGGGGCGCGGGCGACGCCGTGGCCGTGCCAGGCGCGGACGGCGCTCCGCTGCGGATGGCATGCGCCACCGCCATGCCACAGGGCGCCCACGCCGCGGACTCCATCCTCGCCTCGCTCCTCGACGAGCCGCTCCCCACCTTCGGCTTTGCGTTTGCCACCCGGTGCATCAGCCTCGGTCGTCGTCGCGGCCTCGTCCAGTTCGTCGACCGCGACGACCGCCCCCTCGACCGCCTCGCCTTCGATCGGGTCGGCGCGTGGCTCAAGGAGGCCGTGTGCCTCTACACCATCGCCTCCCTGCGCGCCGAGCGCCGTTTCCCGGGGATCTTCCGCTGGCCGGGCCGCACCTCCGCCTCGGCTCCCGAGCCGGCGCCGCGCGCCCCCACGTCCCCGCAGCCAGCGTCGCGCAGCGCGGCGCCCGTAGCGGCGACCGTAGCGGCGACCGTAGCGGCGACCGTAGCGGCGACCGTACGATGATGGCTGCCATGGGTCTCGCCGCCGAGCACTTCACCGAGCACCGGCGCACCCTCTTCGGCATCGCCTACCGCATGCTCGGCAGCGCGGCGGAGGCCGAGGACGTGCTGCAGGACGCTTACCTCCGCGCCGCTTCCGCGAAGGAGCCCCCGGACGCTCCTGGCCCGTGGCTTGCCGTCATCGTCACCCGCCTCTGCCTCGACGTGCTCCGATCCGCGCGCGCCCGCCGGGAGGCGTACGTGGGTACCTGGCTCCCCGAGCCCGTGCTCACGGCCGAGGTGCTCGACATCGACCCGGCACCCTCTGGCCTGCACGCCGGGAGCCTCCACGCCCCATCCCCACCCGGAGCGCGCCTCGATGCCGCGGAGTCCGTCTCCATGGCGCTGCTCGTCCTGCTCGAAACCCTCTCACCCCTGGAGCGCGCCGCCCTGGTGCTGCGCGACGTATTCGACTGGGAGTTCGACGCCATCGCCACGGCCCTCGAACGATCGCCTGCGACGTGCCGCCAGCTCGTGCACCGTGCCCGCCAGCACCTCGCCGCCCGCCAACCTCGTTTCCGCGCCACCGAGGCCGAGCAGCAACGGCTCTTCCACGCCTTCCTCCAGGCGCTCGCCGCGGGCGACGCCGAGGCGCTCGCCCCTCTCCTCGCCGCCGACGTCGTCGCCATGTCCGACGGTGGCGGCAAGGCCAGGGCCGCGCTCCGCGACATCACTGGACGGGACCGCGTGAGCCGCTTCCTCGCCGGCACGGCCCGCAAGGGCGCCGCCGAGGGCTTCGCCGTCACCCTCGCCTCGCTCAACGGCGGGCCCGCGTTTCTCGGTCACCTCGGGGGGCAGCTCGTCGTCGCCCTCGGCTTCGAGGTCACCCCGGAAGGCGCCTCCCTGGTCTGGATGATGCGCAACCCCGACAAGCTCTCCCGCCTCCACGAACGCCTCGCTGCGGCGGCGGCGAGCCCCTGAGCCGAGGCGCGCCGCCATCCCACGCCGAGGGCGCGCTGCGGGCCGCGCCGCTGCCGCTCAGAACCCGTTCCCGAGCCCGACGCCGTGGACCCCGGGGAGTCCCAGCTCCGCGCGCGTGCTCTCCGCGTCGACGCGCAGTTCGGGGGCCGCTGCGGGGCCTTCCTGCGCGAGCAATGCCTGGAGGTGCGCGCGGCCCGGGACCCACCGGAGCGCCACCTCCGTGTGCTCTGGAAGAAGCGCGCGTGGTGCGACCCTGGCGGCGGCGCTGGCGCGCGAAATCCGGCGGGCAAACCCCGACAGCAGCCCGTCCAGTGCATCGCGCGGAACGAAGCGAAACCCCCGCGCCTTCCACGCGCTCACTGCGAACTCGCCCCCTGTTTTCGGCAGCGGGTGCAGCTCCGCGAGCGTCGGCACGGCGCGCGCCGCGTCGCCGAAGAGCGTGGCGATCCGCTCCACGGTGCGCGCCAGAGACAGCGGGGAGAGCAGCCCGGCCGCGCGGCGGGTGTTGCTGGGCCCGCCCCACGTCGCCGAGTACCCCTCCACGGGCCCGATGGCGCGGGCCACCTGGGCGATCCGCTCCAGCATCGGCAGTGCCTCCAGCGCTTCCCAGAACGCATCACCGCGGGTGAGGGCCTCCTCGTACACATCCTTCGCACGGACGGCCTTGATCGACGTGAAGGGCAGCCACGCTGTCGCGCCTTCGTCGAGCGCGACGAGCGCGTAGCGGTCTCCGTAGCTCCTCAGCAAGGAATGCTCGGGCAGCGACACCGGGTGGACCTCCTGCACCACCCCGCGCGCGTGCTCGCTGTAGTACGAAGTCTCGATCCGTGCGCCGATCCGGATCGGGCCAGGCTTCACGGGGGCCGCCTGGGCCCGCGCGATCCATGCCGGGATGTCCCCGCTCGGCGCTGGCCACCACGACACGCAGGCGTGGGCGATGGCGAGGTCGACGTACTCCGCGAGCGACCGCGCGACGAGCCTCCCCCCGCTCACCCCGCTCGACGACGAGAACCAGAGCACCGCCTCGTCCGGAACGCCCCCTCCGCCGAGCAGGTACCACGTCGCGCATTCCGGCTCGATGCAGTCGAGCAGCAGGGAACGGCGCCCCTCCCCGAAGGCGGTGTGCTGCACCTCGTCGGTCGCGAACCGCTGGTGCGCGTCGAGTGGCGGGATCTGGATGCACCCTCCGCCGGGCGGCTCGACGAAGGCCCAGGCGAAGTGCACCCCGTTCATCGCGGCGTAGAACGAGAGCAGCTCACCCGGGATCTTCCCCCGCGCGCTCTCCAGCGCCTCTGCCGGCGCGGGCGGCCGCAGCTCGGACGTGACCACCCGCACGTCTGCCCTGCGCGAGAACTTGCGGATGAAATCTCCGATCTTCTTCGCGCTGCGATCCATCGCTGCCGCGCTCAGAACCCGACGAGGATGCCGACGCCGAAGGCCGCGAAGAGCACGGCGGCGAAGATGCGCACCCACTTCATGGGGATGCGCTTCGTCAGGCGCTCTCCGAAGAACACCGCGAGCCCGTCTGCGAAGAGCATCCCCAGGGTGGTGCCGATGGTCACCAGCACGGGCGCCTGGAAGCGGGCACCGAGCGCCACGGTCGCGAGCTGCGTCTTGTCACCCATCTCGGCGAGGAAGAACGCCACGAGCGTGGTCAGGAAAGGGCCGAAGCGCTCGTTCTGCGGGCCGTCCTCGTCCTTGTCCGGGATGAGGATCCAGAGTGCGAAGGCCCCGAAGATCGCGGCCAGCGTGTAGCGCAGCACGTCGGGTGACACGAGCGACGACACGTAGCCGCCGACCCACGACGCGAGCCCGTGGTTCAGGATCGTCGCGGCCAGGATGCCGGCCATGATGATCCAGGGCCGCTTGTAGCGGAGCGCCAGCACCAGCGCGAGGAGCTGGGTCTTGTCGCCCATCTCCGAGGCCGCCACGAGCGCGAAGGACTTGAGGAGTGCTTCCATGATCTCGGTTCATCCTTCGTGGTGGACCTGGCCGGCGCATGCGTCCACGCGCCGCCCCGGGCTTGCTGCGGTCGGTCAGTGAGGGATCCTCATGTCTGCTGCCACGCTGGACGGCCCCGCCAGCGGCGACGAGCGTCTCGCCTGCGCCTCCTGCACCGCCAGCGCCGTCACGTTGACGATGCCCCGCGCGCTCACGCTCGGCACCAGCACCTGGACGGGCAGCGCCGTCCCGAGCAGGAGCGGCCCCACCGGCAGCCCGTCCGCGGCCACCTTGAGCAGGTTGAACGCGATGTTCGCGGCGTCGAGGGTGGGCATCACCAGGAGGTTCGCGGTCCCGGAGATCCGGCTGTCGGGCACGGCGCGGTTCCGGATCACCTCGGAGAGGGCGGAGTCGGCGTGCATCTCGCCGTCGACCTCCAAGTCTGGCGCCTGCTTGCGGATCAGGGCCAGCGCCTTGCGCATCTTGCGGGGCTGCGGCGCGCTGCTGGCGCCGAACGACGAGTGCGACAGGAGCGCCGCTTTGGGCGTGATCCCGAAGGAGCGCACGGCGTCGGCGGCGAGCAGCGTCATCTCGGCCACCTGCTCGGCCGTCGGATCGATGTTCACGTGCGTGTCGCAGAAGAACAGCGTCCCGGAGCCGGTGATCAGGGCGGAGAGCGCGTAGATGCGCTCCACGCCGGGCATCCGCGGCACGATCGGCAGCACGTAGGACATGTGCCGGCTCCACTCGCCGTTGCCCCCGCAGATCGCCGCGTCCACCTTCCCCTCGTGCAGCAGCATGGCCGCCGCCACGTTGGGGCGGTTGAAGACGCGCCGCTCGGCGAGATCCGGCGGCGCCCCGCGGCGGCCGACGATGCGCTGGTAAGGGACGACGAGCGCCTGGAACGTCTCGCGGTCGTGGCCGGGATCGAGGAGCTGGACGCGCTTGTCGAGGTCGAGGCGCAGGCCCAGGGTCCGCGCCCGCGCGCGGATGACGTCGCGGCGTCCGATGAGCACCGGCTCCGCGATGCCGTCATCGAGCACGATCTGCACCGCGCGCAGCACCCGATCGTCCTCGCCCTCCGCGTAGACCACCCGCTTCGTCGCCTGCCTCGCCGCCTCGAACACCGGCCGCATGAGCTGACCCGAGCGGAACACGAACCGCTCGAGCTCCCGCCGGTACGCGGCGAAGTCCTCGATGGGGCGCTCGGCGACGCCGCTCTCCATGGCCGCGCGCGCCACGGCGGGCGCGATCTGGAGGATGAGGCGCGGATCGAAGGGCTTGGGGATGATGTACTCCGGACCGAACAGCGGCGCGGCGCCGCCATAGGCCGCCGCCACCACCTCGCTCGCCTCCGCGCGCGCCAGCTCCGCGATGGCCTCCACCGCGGCGAGCTCCATCGCCTGGTTGATGGTGGTCGCGCCCGCATCGAGCGCCCCCCGGAAGATGAAGGGGAAGCAGAGAACGTTGTTCACCTGGTTGGGGAAGTCGCTGCGCCCGGTGGCGACGATGGCGTCGGGGCGCGCCGCGTGCACGGCCTCGGGGAGGATCTCCGGCACGGGGTTGGCGAGCGCGAGCACCAGGGGCTTGTCGGCGAGCAGGTGGAGCCACTCTGCCTTGAGCACCCGCGGCGCGGAGAGGCCGAGGAACACGTCGGCCCCCGCGAGCACGTCGCAGAGGGCCCGGGCCTCGGTCTCGCGCGCGTAGGCGGCCATGTTCGGCGGCATGTCCGGCTCACGCCCCGCGTAGACCACCCCCTTGATGTCGGTGAGCGTCACGTTCTTCGGGTCGAGGCCCAGGGCCACCAGGAGATCCACGCAGGACAGCGCCGCCGCACCTGCGCCGGAGGTCACCAGCTTGACGTCTGCGAGCTGCTTGCCCTGGATCATCAGCCCGTTCAGGACCGCGGCGGCGACGATGATCGCCGTCCCGTGCTGGTCGTCGTGGAAGACGGGGATGCGCATCCGCTCCCGCAGCTTGCGCTCGATGACGAAGCAGTCGGGCGCCTTGACGTCCTCCAGGTTGATGGCGCCGAAGGTCGGCTCCAGCGCGGCGACCACGTCGCAGAAGCGATCGGGATCTTGCGCGTCCACCTCGATGTCGAACACGTCGATGCCCGCGAACTTCTTGAAGAGGACGGCCTTGCCCTCCATCACCGGCTTGCCGGCGAGCGCCCCGATGTTGCCGAGCCCGAGCACCGCCGTCCCGTTCGTGATCACCGCCACGAGGTTGCCGCGCGCCGTGTAGTCGCGCGCCGTGCGCGGGTCTTCCTTGATGGCCTCGCAAGCTGCCGCCACCCCCGGCGAGTACGCCAGCGCCAGGTCGCGCTGCGTCGCCATCCGCTTCGTGGGCTCGATCTGCAGCTTCCCCGGCCTGGGCAAGCGGTGGTAATCCAGCGCCGCTTTCCGGAAATCGTCGTCCATGGCGGCGTACCTTAACAGACCGGGAGCGCAGTGGGCCGCGGCAGGTGCCTGCAACGGCGGCCCTGGGAGCGCTTACTGGGGCGGGGGGACGGCGCAGCGGTTGTTGATGCAGAGCGCGGTCGTGTCGCAGCAATCGGCGGCCGTCTCGCAGGTCTCGTCGATGTTCGCGCACTCGCCGGTCTGCGGCGGGACGCACGCGGTGATGGGCTCGCCGTTGTCGTTCACGTCGCCGGTCTGCCGGCAGAAGAGCCCGTTGCAGCACTCCGCGCCGGACTCGCAGGTGCCCCCCTCGTCTTTGCAGGGATCGAGTGCCATGAACGCCCGCATGTTGCCGGCTTCCAGCTCCTGCTCGCCCAGGTAGAACGCCGGGTGGCTCGGGTCTGGCTGGTTCTGGTAGTTGATGTTGATGGCCGCGATCCAGAGCTTCTTGCGCACGCTCGGGACCTCGCCCTGGGGCCCGTTCGTGCCCCACTTGTCGCTCCCGCCGGGCACCGTGCCGCCGGGGGCGATGGTGTTCCCGTACGCGCGCCGGCTGGTGAACACCACCCAGTAGTAACCGCCGACCGCCACCGGCAGCACCGTGGGCTCGTAGTTCATGTTGAGTTCCTCGCCCTCACCGTACGGCAGGGTGTTGGCGCCCGCGGCGTCGCGCCCGTTCAGCAGGTTCAGCCCGGAGACGGCCTTGGTCACCACGTCCACGAGGCGCAGCTCGGCGTAGCGCGCCCCGCCGTTGCCGTTGTTGGTGTCGAAGGCGTCGCCGTCGTGGAAGACCACCGCCGCCGCATCGGGCAGGAAGCTCGGCCACCCTGCCACCGCGCGCGCCGACGTCGCCAGCGTCTGCAGGTTGGTGAACTCCGGCGGCGCCGCCGCGGGGTTGAAGTCCATCATCCGGAGCGCGTTGATCCCCTGCTCGTACTGCGTGAACGCAACCCGGGCGTTGTTCGGCGAGAAGGCCGGGGTGAGGGCGTACTGGACCGCGTTCGTGAAGCTCGGCGCCGCGATCTCGTTGCCCGACGCGGTGTCGTAGAGCCGCGAGGGCAGGGGACCCGCCAGCCCACGCACGGGCGAGCCCGCGGGGACGCCGCTGCTCAGCATCATGTCGCCGTTCGGGGTCAGCCCGCCGAACGACATCTTTCGCCCCTCGGAGGACAGCTCGCGCGTCGTGTACGTCCCGTCGGCGAGCAGGTTGAACGTGGCGCTGTCCAGCGGGTTGCCCGCGTCCCCCCAGTTGACCCCCGCGGCGAGCACGTTGCCGTTGGCGCTCACCGAGTGGCACACCGTGCAGCCCCCGATGAACACCTCCGCGTTGACGTTGGGCCGCACCCGCATCACCGCCCCGGTGCTGGTCTGCGCCGACTTGTAGGTGTTGTAGTAGATGACCCCCTTGAGGTCGCCTTGCGCGACGCGCCACGTCTCCGTCACCGGTCCGGTGATGCCGGCCCCCGACAGCGTGGTCACCTCCACCGTCACCGGATCGTTCGCGGTCGCGCTCAGCGTGACCGCGCGCCACATCTCCTGGCTGAGCGCCACCCGCGTCGGGCTCGACGGCCCGAAGAAGCCCTCGTACGAGAAGTTGGGCTGGGTGATGCGCACGTACGTCGCGCTCGCGGGAGCGCCGCCGAGCTGCAGGTCCGGCGCGCGCAGGCCGCGCGGGAAGACCGTGTTGTCGTACGGGTAGAGGAAGCGCAGATCGGGATCGGCGCTGCCGCCGTTCTGCAGATCGACCTGATCATCGGCGGAGATCCCGCCCGCGTTGTCCACGATGCGCACCCTCACCGTCACCGTGGTGGTGGCCGTGAGCGTGCCGGTCCGCGCGGTCACCGTGGCCACGCCTGCGATGAGCCCCTTCGCGGTCAGCGTGCCCGTGTCGTCCATCGTCCCGAGCACGATGTCGCTCACCTCCCAGGCCACGTTGTTCGCGGGCGACCCGTCGCCGAACGCCGCCTGGAACTGCAGGCTCTCCGGCGTCCCCTCGACCTCCAGCACCGGATCCTGCGGGGAGATGGTGAGCACCGACTGGGCGCCGGAGCTGGTCGACCCGAAGAGGTCTCCGCCCGCGCCGCCGGTGCCCGGGGGGCCGCCAGCGTCGCCGGTGGGGGTGTTGCTGCTGCCATCCGCGCTGCCGTCGCCGCTGCTCCCGCAGGCTGCCGCGAGCGCCGCGGCGGCGATGGAGGTGGTGAGGAGAAGAGTCCAGTGTTTCAGGCGTGCCATGAAGGAGCGTTCCTCGACTGCGGAACAAGGACGAAGGGGCCTCGACGAGGGCCAGAGCAGCCCCCGAGGCTACCCGATCCTCAAGGCTTGCGGGCAGATGGAGAGGGTGCCCACATGCCTCCGGGACACTTCCGGGCGCCTCGTCCGAGGGCGCAACGTCCCGCACGCCCCATGCATCTCCGACGTATCCCCGCATCCGGGACGCCACCGTGCATGGCGCCTCCGCACCCGCGCGCTCTCCCCCGTAACCTCCCCCGCCTCTCCCCCTCGCTCACCACTACGGCTCCGGCCCAGCGAACCTTTAGCCCTCCACGTGTCACGAAACGGTCATCGCCCGTGCTGGCTCACATCCAGGGGCCGTCAGCCGTTCTCGCGCGACGCCTCGGGCAAGACTTCCCGACCCTTGCGTGCCAGCGCGTACATCACGTTGGTCTGCGCCGTCTGCACACCCTGTGCGCGGAGCGCGCCGACCGTCTCCTGCCTCACGGCCTCCCGGGACGCCTCGTCGAGCTGATCGATGGTGCCCCGGTAACCCGAGCCCAGCGCGATGGTCCACAGGTCTTCTGGCGCCTCCAGCTTCTGGGCAGACGTCTCGGCCTCGATGGTCGGCGTCGGCTCCGCAACGCCGGCACCGACGAGGAAGTCACCGAGCGTGGTCGGCGTGGCGATGCGATCCCACGGCCGTGAGGTCTTCACCAGCTCGGGACGACGGGCCCCGACGGCTTGCCAGAAGATTCCGTCCCCTGGCGCCATCACGTCGTGTCCCCAGGTGGTGATGGCCAGGACCCCCCCGGGCTTCACCCAGCGCCACAGCCTGCGCGCAGCGGCTTCCATGTCCGGGAAGAAGAAGATTCCGAACACGCACACCACCGCGTCGAACGACCCCTCCGGCTCCTCCAGCGCCTCCACGTCGGCACAGCGGAGCTCCACGTTCGCGAGCCCCAGCGCCCGCGCCTTCTCCCTGCCGCGCGCGAGCAGCGGCTCGGCGAGATCCACCCCGAGCACCGACCCCGCGGGCCCCACCGCCTGTGCCGCGGGCAGCGCCGACGCCCCCGTCCCGCAGCAGACGTCGAGCACCCGCTGCCCGGGCACGAGCTGGATCCGGTCCACCGTCCGCGCGCCGATGCGTGCCCAGAACGCGAGCGGAGGGGCATCGAAGTGGTCCGCGGCGGCGCTGAAGACGGCCGCGGTGCGTGCCTTGTCGGGAGAGAGGTCTTGCATGATCCTCGCTGACGCGCGCGCCGCGCGCTTCTTACAGCTCCTTCGTGCAGCCCCTGCTCACAGCACCTTCGCCTCGTACCCCGCGTCCTGGATGGCCGCGAGCATCGCCCCGGCCGTCGCTTCCCCCGCCTTCCCCTCGGCGAGCATCACCCGCGCGGTCCCCTGGTCGAGGTTCACCTCCACGTCGCGCACGCCCGGGATCTTGCGCAGCGCCGTGCCCACGTGGCGCACGCAGTTCTGGCAGGTCATGCCCGAGACTTCGAAGGATATCGTTTCACCCATGTCCATCTCCTCGCGCCGATACTGGCATGCTCCCCGCGGCCATGTAAGGGACGAAGCCTGCGTGCGTCAGCGGGAGGCGCGGGCCAGCGGGTGCATCGTGCCGGTGGACCGCGCCGCACGGCCCCCGCAGACCTCCGCAGGGACCACGGGTTCAGGGATGCAGACATGACGACGGAGCAGGCATGACGACGGCCGACGCCAGTGTGGAACGCGCATCAGGCGGCGCATCAGGCGGCGCATCCGGCAGCGCACCGGGCGGCACACCGCGCGACCCCGCAGCGCGGCGCGACCTGCCCGTCCGCGGCATGACCTGCGCGAGCTGCGTGCGCCACGTCGAGCGCGCCCTGCGCGGCGTCCCTGGCGTGCAGGAAGCGACCGCCAACCTCGTCACCCAGCGCGCCACGGTCACCTTCGACCCGGCGGCGGCCACCGTCGGAGCCCTGGTCGAGGCCATCGAGGAAGCCGGCTACGAGGTGCCGGGAGGCGCTGGCGACGACGCCCCGGCGGCCCCCACGCTCAAGGGCGCGCAAGGCACCGCTGCGCAGAGTACCGACGCCCTCCGCGACGTCTCCCGCGACCCCGCCCGCCAGGCCGAGGCCCTGCGCGAGGCCGACCTCCGCGAGCACCACCGCCTCCGGCGCGACGTGATCCTCGCGGCAGCCTTCACCGTCCCCCTCCTCGCCGTCGCCATGTCCCACGGCGCCATCCCCGGCCTCGACGGCCCCTTCGGCCGCTGGCTCCAGCTCGGCCTCGCCACGCCCGTGGTCCTCGGCCCTGGCCGCCGCTTCTTCCACCTCGCCGGAAAGGCCCTCCGCCGTCGCTCGGCCGACATGAACACCCTCGTCGCCCTCGGCGCGGGCGCGGCGTACCTCTACTCGACCCTCGGCGTCGTCGCCCCCCAGCTCTTCCCCCACGCGGCCCACGGCCACCCCCCGCACCTCTACTTCGAGGCTGCCGCGGCCATCCTCTCCTTCGTCCTCCTCGGGCGCCTCCTCGAAGGCCGCTCCCGCGCCCGCCTCGGCGACGCCGTGCGCGGCCTCGTCGCCCTCCAGCCGCGAACCGCCCGCCGCCTCCTGGACGAGTCCCACCCCACAACCCCTTCACACCCCGCGCGCCCGTCGCCCTCCTCGCCCTCCTCGCCCTCCTCGCCCTCCTCCGAGGAAGACGTCCCTGTCGCCGACCTCTCCCCTGGCGACCTGATCCTCGTGCGCCCCGGCGAGCGCATCCCCGCCGACGGCGAGGTCGTCCGCGGCACCTCCGGCGTCGACGAGTCGCTGCTCACCGGCGAGAGCCTCCCCGTCGACAAGGCCCCTGGCAGCGCCGTCTCTGCCGGCACCCTCAACGCGAGCGGCGCCCTCACCGTCCGCGTCACCTCCACCGGCGAGGGCACCGCGCTCGCCCGCATCACCCGCGCCGTCGAGGAGGCCCAGGGCGAGCGCGCCCCCATCGCCCGCCTCGCCGACGTCGTCGCCAGCGTCTTCGTCCCCGTCGTGGTCGGCATCGCCCTCGCGAGCTTCGGCGCCTGGCTCTGGCTTTCCCCGGGCGACGACGCCCTCGCCACCGCCCTCGAACGCTTCGTCGCCGTGCTCGTCATCGCCTGCCCCTGCGCCCTCGGCCTCGCCACCCCCGCCGCCGTTGCCGTGGGCACCGGCCGCGGCGCGGAGCTCGGCATCCTCGTCAAGGGCGGCGCCGCCCTCGAGGCCGCGAGCCGCATCGACCTCGTGCTCCTCGACAAGACCGGCACCCTCACCACCGGCAAGCCCGAGCTGACCGACGTCCTCGATCGCTCCGGCCTCGGCGACGACGCCCTCCTCGCCCTCGTCGCCTCCGCCGAACGCGGCAGCGAGCACCCCATCGCCCATGCCCTCGTCGAGGGCGCCGCGCGCCGCGGCCTCACCCTCGACCACCCCACCGCGCTGCGCGCCGAGGCCGGCCACGGCATCGAGGCCCGCATCGGCGACCGCACCGTGCGCATCGGCACCCGCGACCACCTCGCCCACGCCGGCATCGACCCCGAGCCCCTCGAACCCGACGCCTCCCGCCTGGCCCACGCCGGCCGCACCCCCTCCTTCGTCGCCCTCGACGGCTGCCTTGCCGGCCTCGTCGCCGTCTCCGATCGCCCCGCCCCCTCTGCCAGGGAGGCCCTCGCGCAGCTCTCCGCGCTCGGCGTCGACGTCGCCATCCTCACCGGCGATCGCGAGGCCACCGCCCGCGCCATCGCCAGCGAGCTTGGCGTCACCCAGGTGCACGCCGCCCTGCGACCCGCCGACAAGGCCCGCATCCTCGCCGATGCCCGCCGCTCCGGCCGTCGCGTCGCCATGGTCGGCGACGGCGTGAACGACGCCCCCGCCCTGGCCTCGGCCGACGTCGGCATCGCCATCGGCACCGGCGCCGACATCGCCGTCGAGGCCGCCGACGTCGCCATCCTCCGCGGCGGCATCCTCGGCGTCCCCCTCACCCTGCGCCTCTCCCGCAGGACGCTCGCCACCATCCGCCAGAACCTCTTCTTCGCCTTCGTCTACAACACCCTCGGCATCCCCATCGCTGCCGGCGCCCTCTACCCCTGGACCGGCTGGCTCCTCTCCCCGGTCCTCGCCAGCGCCGCCATGTCGCTGTCCAGCGTCTCCGTCATCTTGAACTCCCTCCGCCTGCGCCGCTTCCAGCCCTGAACGATCCACATCCCCGCACGAATACGCTGCCCGCGGATCGCATTGACGCCTCGCCGGCCCACCCGCTCGATCCCGACCATGCGCATCACCTTTCTGCCTCTCGGACTCGTGGCCCTCCTGTCCTCGGCTTGCCTCGCCGAGATCGATCCCACCGCGGAAGATCTCGGCGATGACGCCGACGTCACCGATGTCGCCGACGAGGCCTCCGACGTGGAGCGCGTGGGCACCGCGGAGCACGCCCTCTACGCTGGCGTCAACGGCGGCGCGTGCACCGCGAGCCCTTACAACTGCAAGCTCCGCGTCGATGGCGGCAACCGCGTCGAGACCAACGACCCCGACGACGACGACTCCTGGGGCCTCATCACCGGCGTTCCCATCCGCAACGGCCACGGCACCGTGGTCGGCACCTCGAACCGCACCCGCTCCACCTTCAACCACGGCCAGATGCGCGAGTTCGCTGGCGAGAAGTACGTCCTCTCCGTCTCCACCTCGAACAGCAGCGCCGGCTGGATGCCCCTCTCCAGCATCCTCGGCGCCACCTCCTTCGAGGGCAAGGTCGGCCACGTCTCGGCCAAGGGCGTCGGCCTCGCCGAGATGGCCTGCTACGCCATCCGCAATTCGCACGACACCACCCTGGAGCTGAAGAAGGTCGTCTACGACAGCGACGCCACCCACGAGCGCGCTGGCGACTACCTCCCCCTCGTGCGCGCCAACGGCGTCCGCTCCGCGAACCTCGCCTTCAACGTCCCCGGCTTCGGCCTCGGCGGCCCCGCCATCGACCACTTCCCTGCCGGCACCAAGTTCCGCCGCCTCGACGTCCCCACCGACGGCGGCGCCCCCTCCATCGACATCCCGCTCTGGATCGAGGACAGCGTCGGCCGCTACCGCAAGCAGTCGGGCACCATGAAGTTCATCTACGGCTACGTCATCGCCGCCACCGGCACCAAGCGGAACGGCTGGATGGCCTACGACGCCCTGGAAGTCAGCAGCGGGTGTCCTTGATCCAGCGGCAGGGGCTCGCGCCCCCGCCCCCGCCGAGCAAAGCTCGCCGGGGCCCCCCACCCCGCGAACCACCCGAGAGTGCCACCACGCCTTGCCGCTTCGGGCCTGACGTCCGTCGCCTTCAGGAACTCGGCGCGCCCGACGCCCCAGCGCGCCAAGCTCACCGGAGGCGCCGCGGCCGCCCCACCCTCACGGGCAGAACGTCACCTCGAAGCTCGTCGTCGACGGGCACGCATGCAGCCCCGCCGCGTCGTCGTACGCATAGCTGTACGCCGAGGGGCACATCTGCTGCATCGCCTTCACGTAATCGGTGTGCACCACGCTCTGCGGGTCCCCGGCATTGCTGCACGCATTCGGCGACATGCAGGCATTCTGCACCGTGCATTGCCCCGTCGCCGGATCGATGGGCGTCGGGCAGCACAGGTGCAGCCCCGGATCCTGGTGCTCCGGCCGCCCGAGCCCCCAGGGCGCCGGGTAATTCCACTTCTTGCAGGGCGCCATGCACCCGATCACGTTCCCGGACCCGTCCCGCACCCGCAGATCCTGGTCCCCGTAGCCCTGGATGTACTCCCCGCTCGGGCATTGCGCGAGCGACAGCCCCGAGCAGTCCGAGGTCACGCAGCTCCCCGCCTCCGCCCCCTGGCCCTGCGGCACCACCTTGAACGGCAGCGTGTACCCGTCCACCTGGCTCAGGTTGTACCAGGTCTGCTCCGCGCCGCCCTTCGGCGCGAACGTCGCCTCGAACTTCGACTCGATGGGCGGCTGGCACCCCCCCGAGGGGCACGGCGCCACGCTGTCGCCGATGGTGCAATTCAGCCCGCTCGCATTGCACCCCGTCTTCGGCCAGAAGCGCGTCGCGTTGATGCCCCCGTCGGGCACGTCGTACACGAACGACTCCCCCGTGTTCAGCCGCTTGTTCTGCTCCGCCTGCACGTTGTTCGAGTGTGCGATCCAGATGGGGTGCCCGCACTGATTGCGGATGCTGAGCTGTCGCTTGCCATTGGCCGGCGGATTGCTCCCGCCACCCCCGCCCCCGCTGATCTTGTCGAGCGTCCACCGCTGGTTCGAGGTCCCCTGGTAGGGATACTGCAGGATCGCCGTCCCGTCGGCCGCGTTGCCCCAGTACAGGTCCAGCGCCATGTCCGTGTGCCGCACCTGGATGCTCATCTCGACGCCCCCGCGGTTCACGAACCGCCACTGCTGGTTCGCCCCGCCGCCGTACTCCCACTGCTGGACCTCGGCGTTCGCCGCGGTGCTCACTTCCTTCACGTCGAGCGCCTTGTTGCTGTTCACGTTCACGATCTTGAAGAACCCGTCACCCGTCGGCGACACGTGGAACTTCTGCGCGTTCGTCCCGTTGCAGGTCCACGATTGCACCCGCCCGCCATTGGCCGTGTTCGACGAGGCGATGTCGAGACATTTGCCGGTCGCCACCGACCGGATCACGTAATCGCCTTCCGTGACGTTCGACACGATGACCGCGACCGACTCGTCCTCGCTCTCCTCCTCGATGGCCGTCTCGTCGGCGACGACACACCCGGTCAGCAGCAGCGACAGACCACCCAGCCACACGCCACCCCATGCGATCTCACGGATCATGATCGTCTCCTCGCGGTTCCGGCGCGCAGCACCCGCCGCGCTCTGCCTCTCCGCCCGTACCTCCCCCCATTGCAGGCGCCGTACCACGCACCTCCAACGTGCGTGTCAGGCCTACATCACGGGAAATCCGGCCGCCCGCCGCGCCCCCTGCGCTGGGCCGGGGGGTGATCTGTCCGATCACCCGCGCCCGTGGCCTACGTGGCGCGCTGCAACGCCGCAGCGCGGCGAAAACCCGGCGTACTGAACGCAGAAGACCCTCTCCCGAGGCCGACGGCAGCGCGCCAGCGGGGGTGATCTCCTGGATCACCCCCTACTGTCCCGCCGCGCCCTCGGGGCGATCGGTGCGATCACCCCGCATCGCTCCCCGCATCGCTCCCCGCATCGCTCCCCCTGCGCGCCCCTCCCTGGCGGCGCGCCCTTGCCCTTCACCGCGCGCGGCGTCCCTCGCTCCTCCGGCGTCGCGCCAGCCACGCCGCGAAGGGCAGCGCTCCCAGCCAGGCCATCCCGCTGCCTGTCGCCGCAGCGCCGACCCCTGTGCTGCACTGGCACCCCTCGATCCGGATCGGGTCGTCCCCGCTGGCCCCCGCGCAGTCGGCCGTGGCGCACGCTTCCGGGCCTCCCGGGTTCACCGCCCCGTCCGCGCACGCGCCGCCCGGGTAAATCTCCCATGCTTTGAACGACTCCACCGGGTAATCCACGCTGTTGTCCACGCGGTAGTGGCAGGGCGCGCACGCCACGTTCGACGAGGGCCCCGGGTTGCCTGCGAGATCGAAGGTGTCCACGCGGAAGCAGTAGGCCTCCGGCAGATCGCTCACCACGAGCGTGTCCTCGCCCCCGAGGGGAACATCCATGGTGGTGTCCCACGGCGTGAAGTTCCAGCGCGTCACCTCCGTGGTGAGATCATCGCTCCTGAAGGCGGTGAGCGTGTAGATGTACGGGCTCTCCTCCGAGTAGGGCGGGAGCCCCTCCACGTGGAACGACCACGTGAACGGCTCTCCCGCGTAACCTCCACAGTTGGTCGGGAACATCTCGTCGGAGTGATCGTGGAGGTCGAACCAGAGCCACGGCGCCTCGCCCGCGGGCCCCTCGGTGTCCGCTGGACCGACGGTGAAGTGCCTCGCGAACTCCTCGGTGCAGCCCTCGCAGAAGGTGCCCCGGAGGTCGACCACCTGCCCCGCCACGGGGAGCGGCTCGACCTGCACCTTGACCTTGTCCCACGACGTCGGAGTCGCGTTATCGGCCAGCACGAGCGACGCCGGCTCACCGTCGACGGTCACCTCGTAGAGGGGCGCTCCCCCGCTCTCCAGCGTCACCTCATCGACCGCGAGGATGTAGATCGGCGTGCCCTCGGGCCAGGTCGAGACTTCCTCGCTCGGTGAGAGCCCGAGCACACCCGTGACGTAGGTGCACGCCTCCGCGGCCGGCGCCGCCGCGAAGAGGCCGAGGGTGAGCAGCGAAGAGACAGCCAGCTTCCGAGCACGCATGAACAATCCTCCAGATCCTTGAGACACGGAGCGGTCCGCACTGGCGAGACCGCGATCACCCTTCACGTCGTCCTGCGCGCGGCGCGCCGCCTCCGCGCCAGCCAGGCCGCGAAGGGCAGCGCCCCCAGCCACAGCCCGCTGCCTCCCGCGCCCGCCGCGCCCGCGCTCGCACCCATCTGGCAGCCGTCGCTCGGGACCTCGTCCGGCGGGACCTCGTCTTCCTCGGTGACCACGTGCCCGTCCGCGCAGAGCCCCCCCAGGTAAAGGTTGGCGTCGCTGAACGTGGCCCCCTCGCTGTAGGGCGCGTCGTCTTGCCGGAAGTGGCAGGGCGCGCAGACCGTGGTCGGCTCCTCCCCCCAGTTGCGCGCCTCGTCGCTGACCGAGACCTGCAAGCAGAAGCCCTCGGCCAGGTCCGGGATCGCGAGCCCGACGCCGCCCTCCAGGGTGAAGGTCTCCTCGATCCCGCCGCTCGCCGTGGCTTCGGGCACCTCGTGGAGCCACTGCCTGAAGGGAACGAGCTGCCCGCCGTTGGCCTCGTCGCGACGGAGCGCGACGATGTTGTACAGGAGCGGCCCCTCACCCGCGGCCTGGGGCGGCATCTCCACGTGCGCCTTCCAGGTGAACGCCCGCGCCTCGACGCAGTTGTTGTCCGGCTCTTCGTCCGCATGGTCGTACAGGTCGAACCACACGGACGGCGTCCCTTCCGGGGCCACCTCGTCCATCTCCCCCACCGTGAAGCGCAGATCCACCTCCGGGCATTGATCCTCGGGCGGGCAGAACGTCCCGGAGATGTGCACCTCCTGTCCCGGAACGGGTTCGGGCGAGATGCGCGCCCGGATGTGGTAGCGCATGATCTGCGGATCGGCCGCGACCTCCACGAGCGTGGCCGGCGTGCCATCCACGGTGACCTCGTGGTGGAGCGGGCCCGAGGCATCGCTCGGCAGCGCGCCGATGTTGTAGAACGAGAGCGGCGCGTTCACGGGCCAGGTGGCCGTCGTGGCGTCGGGCAAGGTGCCGTAAACCCCGGGAGGGAGCGGCACGCACGCCTCCGCGTCGGGCGCGTGGAGCGTACCGGCGAGGAAGAGCAAGGATCCTGCAAGCAAACCGAAGGTGCGCATCTGTGAAGCCCTCTGTGCTGTGCCGCGGCGGCGCTGTCGCGAAGGACGCCTGCCGCTGCGCTCTGAACTCCCCGCCCCCACTCGCACATTCGACATTCGCAAGAACAGGGCCACTCCCCGCGCGCCCCGGGAGCCACGCCCCCCGTGTGATCTACGCGTCGACTTCCTGTAGATCCAGGGCGAAATCTGCGTCCAAGACGCTGTGCCAGGGTGAGCCTGCGCCCCTCGGGACATGATCCACCTTTCCGCCTTGAAGGCCGCGGGGGGTCGTTCAATCATCGCCCCTCCATGAGCAGGCACAAGGAGCTGGTCGACACCCGTTACGAAGTGGTCGCCACGCTGGCGGAGAAGGAAGCCCTGGAGGTGAAGTTCCTCGACGCGCTCCTGAAGGCGCTGGAGCAGTACCTCGGCGCGCCCGAGGGCGCGTTCCACATCAAGGACCTCAAGCCCTTCGCCGCGGAGGCGAAGGTAACGAGCAGCAAGTACGTGCGCGACAAGGACGGCCACATGGTCGGCGGCTTCCGCCTCACCATCAGCCGGGACGAGGACGCCTACGAGCTCTCCGTGAGCCTCACCCCCCGCGGCCCCGACTACGAGGCCGCGTGCTTCGGCGCGCGCCGGACGCTGAAGGCCACCGAGGATCCCGGGTGGGAGGCGTTCTTCGACGACATCCTCCGGAACATCAAGAACGACATGCGCAGCCCCCTCGCGCGCTACGCCACCGCCGAGACGTGAGGGCGTCGCGCCTCAGTACTGGTTCTTCTCGTAGTCCTTCGCGAGCGCCCAGCCCATCACCCGCTTCGACGCCAGCGCGCGCACCACGGCTGCGCCAGCCCCGCGCTGCCGGTTCTGCTTCACGTGGTCGATGAACACCTCGGCCATGCTGGGCAGCTCCGCCGCCGGCACGTGGCGTGACGCATCCCAGAGCTTCGCTGCGGCAAGTGCAGGCGCGGGCGCGAGGCGCGCCTCCTTCGGATCGAGCACCAGGGCGATCTTCGGCGTCTTGCCAGCCACCGCCATGGACGCGAGCAAGGCCGGCTCGGTGGTGAAGGATCCTTCTGCCGAGATCTCCAGGGCGCGCTCCTCGCCGGGCACGAGCGCCAGCATCGCGAGGCGCGGCTGCTCGATCACGTTGTGGAAGGTGTCGGTACGCCGGTTGCCCGGCCGATCCGGGACCAATAGGCGCCCTCCCTGGAGGCGCAGAAAGCCCACCGGATCTCCCTTGGGGCTGGCGTCCGCGAGCCCTCCCGCGTCCCACGAGGTGAGCACGACGAACGGCGTGCGCGCGATCCACGCCAGCACCTCCGGATCGGCGAGCGGCCCTGCCTGCACCGCGCTCACGGCCAGCGGCGGCACCGGCGCGGGCGGCGGCTCCTTCGGGGGCGCGGCCCAGAACGAGGAGCGCAGGAGCGCCTTGGCACAGTGGGCGAAGGCTTCCTCGACGGTGACGATCAGGGTGTCACCCTCGACGTTTCCCCTTCCATTCACGCGCAGTGTCTCCCCGAGCCCGGGGATGAAAAAAAGAAGCCCGCAGCCGACGTTCGAGGCGACCGCCGCGGGCTGATGGAGCGTGATGCGCAGCGTGCCGCCCGCGACCTTCGCGAACCCCGGCGTCCCTCCCACCGCCATCGCCCGCGCGCGGCCCTCTGCGTCCGCGTAGCCGACCACCGCGAAGGGGGAGAGCGCGAGCAACCGGACGCAGTGCCTGTCGAGCGCGTCCAGGGATTTCATCATCACCCCCAGGGGACGCGACCCCACCACCTGCTCCAGCGCCTCGACCGACCGCACCTGCACCATCCCTCCACCTTGACATATTGATAATGGTTTTCAAATACTGATTGTTCCCGCGCATCGCTGTCGGGAGGACCCAGGCTGGTGAGGTGGTGCAGCGCACCGAACGGTCGAGGCGCGGTCCGGAACGCCTCTCTCGGTGAAGGAAAGAGAGGTCGGAACGGTCCGGATGACCTTTCCTTGTGAAGGAAGACAGATCGGAACGGTCCGAGTCGCCTTCCTTCCAGCAGAACGGCGGGGGGGAGCGCTCCGAGGAGCTTTTCTTCCAGCAGAACGGCGGAGGGGAACGCTCCGAGTCGCCTTCCTTCCAGCAGAACGGCGGGGGGGAGCGCTCCGAGGAGCTTTTCTTCCAGCAGAACGGCGGGGGGGAACGCTCCGAGTCGTCTTCCTTCCAGCAGAACGGCGGGGGGGAACGCTCCGAGTCGTCTTCCTTCCAGCAGAACGTCGAGGGGGAACGGTCCGAGTCGTCTTCCTTCCAGCAGAACGTCGAGGGGGAACGGTCCGAGTCGCCTTCCTTCCAGCAGAACGGCGGGGGGGAACGGTCCGAGGTGCTTTCCTGCGCGGAGGTCACCCGTTGCGGTGCTGGTCGGCCGGTCTCCCACCTCCGCTGTAAGGCTCCCGGGGTCGCTGCGTCTGCAGGGACCGGATGCTCACGCGCTCTCGCCGGATCCTTCGCCGCCGCCTGGCCCTATCCGGGGGAACGCCTGCTCCTCGCCGCGTGACCCCCTGCTCGACAGCATGCAGCCCGCCGCCTATCCTCCTCCGGAGCATGCGGGGTCTGGACAGAACCGGCGGGCTGTGGAGGCGGGGCAAGGCCCTCGTCCGCGCAGCGCTGACGGCCTGCCTCGCGGCGATGGTGCTGGTCTCGGCGCTGGTGGCCGGGAGGGCCTACTTCTGGTGCGCGCCGATGCAGCAGGCCATGAGCCACTGCTGCTGCACGCCCACGCCCGATGACTCGGTGGTGGTGGACCCGGGCGAGCAGCAGGTGCGCTACGCCTGCTGTGACGGCAAGGCGCTCGACACCTTGCCCGAGGTCCACGGCGGTGTGCCGGTGCCCGAGGTGCCGCCCGCGGCCGTGGTCGCGGTGCTGCCGCCGGGGCCGGTGCTCGCGCCCGTGCCCCACCGGTTCGCCACGGCCCCCGCGACCCGGCGTGCGGCGACCCGGCAGGATCCCATCCGCGCCGGGCCAGGGCGTCCCTCCGAGAGCTGCGCCCTCCTTCAGGTCTACCGCTGTTGAGCCGCCCGCCGTGACGTGCGCGGGCGCCTCGCGTCTGCGCCGTCACCTCTGACCTACCGGGCTGCGTGCAGCGTGCGCTGCGCGGCGCTCGGGCGTCGGTGGTCCTCCAGGCTGCGCGCGGGTCTTCCCGCGGGGCACCGAGGAGGAGCGCGGCGCTCGCCAGCCGCCCGTCGGACGCGCTGCCCGTCTGCCCTGGACCCCGGGTTCGGTGCGGTGAGGTGGACGATGGTGAAGGACACGTGCGTGCAGCGGGGGATGCTGGCGGCAGGGCTCGGGATCGCGGCGCTCGCGGCTGCAGGGTGCGTCTCGGGGACCACGCGGGACACGCTGGAGGCGGCGGAACGGGCAGCCTCGCCCGCCGCGGTGGCAGCGCTCGCGCGCGCGCAGCGGTCGCCCGTCGCGGTGGGCGGCGGTGAGGACGCGCGCGCGCAGCGGAGCGCCGGTGGTGCAGGAACCGCTACGGCGCCAGGACGCGGCGCGGGGGCCCGGGGTGAAAGCGCGGACGGTGCGGACGGTGCGGACGGTGCGGAGGACGCGGCACTCGGGCGGGAGCTCGGGCGGGAGGTGGAGCTGGCGCGTCTCCAGGAGGTGGCGCTCCGGCGGCACCCGGAGATCGTCGCGGCGGCGCACCGGGTGAAGGCGCTCGCGCTCGGGGCGCGGTCGGAGGGGAGCCTGCCCTCGCCGGAGCTGATGGCGGAGCTGTGGCAGGTGCCGCTCGCGCGGCCCTGGGCCGTGAACGACGCGGGGATGCTGATGCTCTCGGTGACGCAGGAGATCCCGGCGGCAGGGTCGCTCGACAGGGCGGCGCAGGCGATGGCGCTGGAGGCGAAGGCGGGCGCGGCGATGGTGGCCGAGGCGGCGCGGGAGCTGTCGCGGGAGGTAGGGCGGGCCTACGCGATGTACGTGGAGGCCTCGGCGCGGCACCGGGCCCACGGGGCGCACGCGGGCATCTACGAGCAGATGTCGGCCGCGGCGCGGGCCCGGTACACGGCGGGGGGGCCGGCCGCGGATCTGGTCAAGGCGGAGCTGGAGAGGGCGCTGCTCGAAGCGGATCTGGCGCGGGAGCAGGGGCGGCTCGACGCGGCGCGCGCGGCGCTGAACGCGCTGCTCCTGCGGGCGGTGGACGCGCCGCTCGGGTCCCCGAAGGAGGTGGCGCCGATGGGGACGCGGCTCTCGCCCGCCGATGCAGCGGCGCTGGCAGCGTCGCGCAGCCCGACGGTGGCGGCGGCGGAGGCGATGAAGGGCGCGGCGGCGCAGCGGGCCGAGGCCGCGGACAGGGAGGCGACGATCCCGTCATTCCTGGTGGGGCTGAGCTACTTCCATCCAGTCGGCGGGATGCAGGCGGGGTGGGGCGCGTCGGTGGGGATGTCGCTGCCCTGGCTGTGGGGGAAGGGGTCGCGCAAGGCCGAAGGCGAGGCGGCGAAGGCGCTGGGCGAGGCGGCGTCGGCGCAGGCGGCGCGGTCGCGGGCGCGGGGAGGCGCGGCGGAGGCGGTGATCGCGGTGCAGGAGGCGGGCAGGAGGCTCGTGGCGCTGCGCGACGGGGCGCTGCCCGTGGCGCGGCAAGCGATGGAGACGGCGCGGGCGGGCTACGCGGCGGGCGGGTCCGACTTCCTGATGTGGCTCGACGCGGCGCACGCGGCGCTGGAGGTGGAACTCGACATCACCGAGGCGCGGGGAGACCTGGAGCGGGCCTTCGTGGAGCTGGACTTCGCGGTGGGCGGCAAGGCCCCCCGGGCGCCCTTGCCGGCGCTGGTCCGCGACCGCGCCCACGGGGCGGCAGGAGGTGGGCGATGACGCAGGAGGACGAGCCGGGAGCCCTCAAGCGCGGGGCATCGCGCGAGGAAGGCGGGTGCGAGGAGGGCACGGTCGAGGAGCGCTCGCGCGAGCCTGCGCCCGAGGAGCACTTCCACGAGGGGGAGGAGGCGCCGCCGCGCGGGGTGAAGGGGATGGCGGTGGTGCGCTGGGTGCTGCTCGCGGTGATGGCGCTCGCCGCGGTGGCGTCGGTGGTGAGCTACGTGGCGCCGAAGCTCGGGTGGATGGAAACGGCGCAGGCGGCGCAGTTCTACTGCCCGATGCATCCGCAGATCACCTCGGACAGGCCGGGGGAGTGCCCGATCTGCCACATGGCGCTGGAGCCCATCCCGGAAGGGCGAAAGCAGGGGAGAGGCGCGACGGGCGCATCGACGACGTCGACGACGTCGACGCACGCGCACGGCGCGGGGCAAGGTGAGACGCACGGGTCGGGCGCGCACGGGTCGGGCGCGCATGGGTCGGATGCGCATGGGTCGGGTGCGCACGCGGCGGCTGCGGCGACGGTGACCCCGCCGGAGACGGGGTTCTGGTGCCCGATGCACCCGGAGGTGCGGAGCGAGACGCCGGGCGCGATCTGCGAGAAGTGCGGGGGAATGGTGCTGGTCCCGGTGCCGACGCGGGAGGAGCGAGAGGCGGCGGCGCGGGAGGCGCTGCGGAAGCCACCGCAGGGCACCACGGAGGTGACGGTGGCGCTCGACAGGGCGCAGGCGATCGGGGTGCGCACGGCGCGGGTGGAGAAGGCTGGGCGCGGGGGGACGCTGCGGGTGACGGCCGCGGTGGAGGCGCCGGAGCAGGGGCGGGCCGAGGTGAACGTGCGCGCCGAGGGGTTCGTGGAGGCAATCCGGGTCAAGCAGACCGGGGTGAGAGTGAAGGCGGGTGAGCTGCTCGCCTCGGTGTACAGCCCGGAGATCTTCCAGGCGCAGCAGGAGCTGCTCGCCATGAAAGCATTCGGGGGCCTGCCGAGCATGTCGGGCGCGGCGGGGGTGGCGGGTGTGGCTGGCGTACCGGGCATGTCGGGCAAGCCGGGTACGGGTGACGGTCACGCCGCCGCGGTGAGCCCGCCGCTCGCGGCGGCGCGGAAGCGGCTGGAGCTGCTCGGGCTCGGGGCGGCGACGGTGACGCGCATCCTGGAGAAGGGGGAGCCGGTGCGGGCCGTCGGGGTGTCGTCGCCGATCAGCGGGTACGTGGTGCGGAAGAACGTGGTGCTCGGGTCGCGGGTGACGCCGGAGGCGCCGCTGTTCGAGGTGGTGGATCTGGCGCAGGTGTACATCATCGCCAGCGTTCACCCGAGCCAGCTCGCGGGGGTGCGGGTGGGGGACAGGGCGACGTTCACCACGCCGTCCTTGCCGGGGAAGCGGTTCGAGGCGCGCGTCGACCTCGTGTACCCCGACGTGGATCTCGCGACGCGCTCGGCGCGGGTGCGGTTCCAGGTGGAGAACGCGGAGCTTGCGCTGCGGCCCGGGCAGTTCGGGATGGCGGAGCTGCACGCGGGAGAGGGGGAGACGCTGACGGTGCCGCGGGATGCGGTCGTGGACACGGGGCGCGCGGTCTACGTGTTCGTGGTGAAGGAGGGGGGGCGGTACGTGCCGCGCGCGGTGACGCTGGGGCCGGAGGTGGGGGAGCGGGTGGTGGTGACCGAGGGGGTCACGGAAGGGGAGGAGGTGGTGGCGCGGGCGACGTTCCTGATCGACGCGGAGAGCCGGCTGTCGGCGTCGCTGAGCGGGGAGGCGCCGCGATGATGGGGTGGATCATCGCCTGGTGCGCGAAGCACCGGGGGTTCGTGATCGCCATGTTCGCGCTCCTCGCGATCGGGGCGGAGGCGGCGCGGCGACGGCTGCCGCTCGATGCCATCCCGGATCTCTCGGATCCGCAGGTGATCGTGTTCACGGAGTGGATGGGGCGGTCGCCGACGCTCGTGGAAGACCAGGTGACGTACCCCATCGCGAGCGCGCTGCTCGCGGCGCCGAAGGTGACCGACGTGCGCGGCTTCTCCATGCAGGGGATGTCGTTCGTGTACGTGCTCTTCGAGGAGGGGACGGACGTGTACTGGGCGCGGTCGCGGGTGCTGGAGTACCTGAGCGCGATCCAGCAGCGGTTGCCGGAGGGGGTGTCGCCCGCGCTGGGGCCCGACGCGACGGGCGTGGGCTGGGTGTACCAGTACGCGGTGGTGGACAGGTCGGGCCGGAAGGACGCGGCGGACCTGCGCGAGCTGCAGGACTTCACGCTGCGCTACGCGCTGGAGAGCGTGCCGGGGGTGGCGCAGGTGGCGGCCGTGGGCGGGTTCGAGCGGCAGTACCAGGTGACGCTGGATCCGGAGCGGCTGCGGGCGTTCGGGGTGACGTTCGAGGAGGTGGCGGGGGCGGTGCGGCGGTCCAGCTCCGAGGTGGGGGGGCGGGTGCTCGAGCTGGCAGGGCGGGAGTACGCGGTGCGGGGGCGGGGGTACGTGGGGAGCGTGGAGGACCTCGGGGCGATCGTGATCCGGTCGAGCGCCGAGGGGTCGAGCGTGCGGGTGAGGGACGTGGGGGCGGCGCGGATCGGGCCCGACGCGCGGCGAGGGGCGGCGGATCTCGATGGGCTCGGGGAGGTGGCCGGCGGGATCGTGGTGATGCGCTACGGGGAGAACGCGCTGGAGGTGATCCAGCGGGTGGAGGCGAAGCTCGACGAGCTGCGGCGCGCCTTGCCGGAGGGGGTGGAGATCGTCACCACCTACGACCGGTCGGGGCTCATCGAGCGCTCGGTGGACACGCTGAAGCGGGCGCTCGTCGAGGAGATCGCGGTGGTCAGCGTGGTGATCGTGCTGTTCCTGCTGCACTTCCGGAGCGCGCTCCTGCCCATCGTCAGCCTGCCCCTGGCGGTGCTCCTGGCGTTCGTGCCGATGTGGTGGCTCGGGGTGCCGTCGACGATCATGAGCCTCGGGGGGATCGCGATCGCCATCGGGGCCACGGTGGACGCGGAGATCGTGATGGTGGAGGCGTGCCACAAGCGGCTGGAGCACGCGCCGAAGGATCTGTCCCCGAAGGAGCGGGCGAAGCTGCTCGCGAAGGCGGCGGAGGAGGTGACGCCGGCCATCTTCTCGTCGCTCCTGATCATCGCGGTGTCGTTCATCCCGGTCTTCGGGCTGACGGGGCAGGCAGGGCGGCTGTTCCGGCCGCTCGCGTACACGAAGACGTTCGTGATGCTGGCGGCGGCGGTGCTGTCGGTGACGCTGGCGCCGGCGCTGCGGGACCTGCTCTTGCGCGGGAAGATCCGGCCGGAGTCGGAGCACCCCATCTCGCGGGCGGTGATCGCGGTGTACCAGCCCTTCGTGTACGTGGCGCTGCGGCGGCCGATCACCACGGTGCTGATCGGCGTCCTGGCGGTGGTGTCGGCGATCCCGGTGGGGCTCCGGCTCGGGAGCGAGTTCATGCCCAACCTGAACGAGGGCGATCTGCTGTACATGCCGACGACGCTGCCGGGGATCTCCATCGAGGAGGCGAAGCGGCAGCTCCAGCGGCAGGACGCGATCCTGAAGAGCTTCCCGGAGGTGAAGACGGTGCACGGGAAGGTGGGGCGCGCGGAGACGGCGACGGATCCGGCGCCGCTGTCGATGGCGGAGACGGTGATCCAGCTCCACCCGCGCGAGGCCTGGCCGAAGGTGCCAGAGGCGCGGTGGTACTCGTCGTGGGCGCCGGAGGGGGCGAGGCGCGTGCTGGGGAAGGTGTGGCCGGAGGAGCGGCCAGAGACCTGGGAGGAGCTGGTCGCGAAGCTGAACGCGGCGATGCAGCTCCCGGGGTTCACGAACGCCTGGACGATGCCCATCCGGGCGCGGATCGACATGCTCACCACCGGGGTGCGGACGCCGGTGGGGGTGAAGGTGTTCGGGCACGATCTGCACGCCATCGAGCGGGTGGGGAAGCAGGTGGAGGCAGCCGTGGGGCGGGTCGCGGGGACGCGGAGCGTGCTCTACGAGCGGTCCCTCGGCGGAGCCTACGTGGACATCACGCCCGACCGGGCAGCGCTCGCGCGCTACGGGCTTTCGGTGGAGGACGTGCAGGCGGTGATCGAGGGCGCGATCGGGGGCGAAGTCGTCGCCGGGACGGTGGAGGGGCGGGGGCGGTTCACGGTGAACGTGCGGTACAAGGAGGACTTCCGGTCGTCGCCCGGGCGGCTGCGCGAGGTGCTGGTGCCGCTGCCGGAGCGGGCCGGGGCCGAGGCGGCGACGCGCGGGGGAGAGGGCGCGGGAATGGGGGCGCCGGGGGCGGGAGCAGGTGGAACGGCGGGGATGGGGATGAGGACGATCCCGCTCGGGGAGGTGGCCGAGGTGGCGGTGGTGGAGGGGCCGCCGATGATCCGCGACGAGGCAGGGCAGCTCGTGGGCTACGTGTACATCGACGTGGATCCGGCGCGGGACATCGGGGGGTACGTGGCCGATGCGCGGGCGGCGGTGGGGGCGGCGATGGACCGGGGAGAGCTCACGCTCGAGGGGGGGATGTACCTGACCTGGACAGGTCAGTACGAGCTGCTGGAGGAGATGCGGGAGCGGATGTCGATCCTGGTGCCGCTCGCGCTCGCCATCGTGGTGGTGCTGCTCTGGGTGCAGTTCCGGAACGTGACCGAGGTGCTGATCGTGCTCCTCTCCATCCCGTTCGCGCTGGTGGGGAGCGTGTGGCTGCTCTACCTGCTCGATTACCGGCTCTCGACGGCGGTGTGGGTGGGGATCATCGCGCTCCTGGGGCTCGCGGCGCAGACGGGGATCGTGATGATCGTGTACATCGATCAGGCGTTCTTCCGGCGGCTGCGCGCGGGGAGGATCCGGGACCTGAACGACATCATCTGGGCGCACATGGAGGGGACCGTGATGCGGGTGCGGCCGAAGCTGATGACAGTCTCGACGATGCTGATCGGGCTGACGCCGCTCCTCTGGGCCGAGGGGAGCGGGGCCGACGTGATGAAGCGCATCGCGGCGCCCATGGTGGGGGGGCTGCTGACGAGCGCGTTCCTGACGCTGGAGATCATCCCGGTGGTCTACACATGGTGGCGGTACGCGCAGCTCAAGGAGGCCCAGAGGACGGGGAGGCCGCTCGCGGAGGTGGTGGGGCTGCGCGAGGCGGGGTGAGGAGCCTCGACGTCATTCCCCGTCAGGGGGGCACTCCAAGCCTGGACTCAGGGGATCGCGCACCCTGGTCATGTTGCCCCTGAGAGACCGTTCCGGTAGAGTGGACCACAATTACCGTGATCGGCACTACCCTCGACGGCAAGTACCAGATTCGCAAGCTCCTCGGTGAGGGCGCGATGGGTTCGGTCTACGAGGCCGAGCACACGGCCACGGGCCGGCGCGTCGCGGTCAAGGTCATCAGCTCCGCGGACCTGACCAAGGATCCCAAGGTGGTGAGCCGCTTCCAGCGCGAGGCGCGGGCGGCGGGGGCGATCGAGACGCAGCACATCACCCAGGTGCTCGACGCGGGCGTGGACCGCGAGAGCAACCTGCCATTCCTGGTGATGGAGTACATGGTCGGCGACGACCTCATGGCGCTCATCAAGCGCGTGGGGGCGCTGTCGCCGGACCTCGTGCTGCGCATCGGGGCGCAGGCGTGCCTGGGGCTCCAGAAGGCGCACGCGGCCAACGTGGTGCACCGCGACATCAAGCCGCACAACCTGTTCCTCGCGCGGCGCGAGGCGGGTGAGGTGGTGGTCAAGCTCCTCGATTTCGGGATCGCCAAGGTCAAGATGGACCAGGCGCACGACACGGAGAACGCCGAGCTGACCCGCACCGGGAACCTGCTCGGATCGCCGCTCTACATGTCGCCGGAGCAGGCGCGCGGTCAGAAAGAGATCGATGCGCGCACGGACATCTGGTCGCTCGGGGCGGTGATGTACCAGGCGCTCACCGGGCGCACGCCGTACCACCACATCAACGCGCTCGGGGAGCTGATCATCTCCATCTGCTCGGTGCCGCCGCCGCCCGTGCAGGACTTCGCGCCGTGGGTGCCGCCGGAGGTGGCGGCGATCGTCCACAACTGCCTGCAGCAGGATCCGGGGCGCCGCTACCAGAGCGCCGATCAGCTCCTCGCCGCGATCCGGGCGCTGCTTCCCTACGGGTGGGCGATCCAGGAGGAGATGCTGATCTCGCTGCAGGACAGCATGCGGCAGCAAGCGGCGCCGCGGCTGCCCCTGAGCATGCCGCCGCCCCGGCCCGAGATGAGCTCGTCACCAGGGCTCGTGTCCGGGCCGCCGAGGGGGTCGTCTCCGGCGCTGGGCTCGTCGCCGGGGCTGGGCTACGCGCACGCGGGGGCGACCACCACCGAGGCGCTCACGCAATCGCAGGGGCTCGCGCCCGCGAAGTCGTCGAAGGCGCCGCTGGTGATCAGCCTGGTGGCGCTGGCGACGGTGGTCGTCGGGGGGCTCCTGCTCTTCTCCCGCACCGAGCCGCAGCCCGCGCAGACGGCGCCCCCGCCCGCGCAGACGCAGGCGCCCGTGGCGGCTCCGAAGCCCGAGCCGACCCCGACGCCCGCGCCCACGCCCACGCCCGAGGTGGAGGCGAAGCCGCGGCGGGTGCGGCTCACGGTGGAGCCCAAGGACGTGACTGTCGTGGTGGAGAGCAACGGCGTGCCGGTGAAGGACGTCGACTTCCGCAACGGGCTGCTCGAGTTCAACGGGGTGCTCGGCGGCGAGTACCGCGTGAAGCTCTCCAAGGCGAAGAACGAGTCCGTCGAGACGGTGGTGATGGGCGAGTCGGGGCCGAACCCGCCGCGGCTGGAGCTGCGGCCGCCGGGAGCACCGAAGCCCGCTGCCACGGCGACGCCTGGCGGGGCTGCGCCGGCGCCCGCGCCCAAGCCTCAGGGCGGCGTCATCGAGGATACCGGCGAGTTCGGCAACTGAAGGGCAGGGTCCAGGAACGGTGCGCGACGCGAGACGCCCCCGGCGCAAGGTGAGCGTTCACTCCACGAGGATCCTGGGCGCCGTGCTGTCGGCGTCCCTGGCTGCCGGGCCTGCGCTCGCGCAGCCTGCAGGGCCCGCCGCGTCCCCGCAGGGGGCACCACCCCCACAGGCGGCGCCTCCGCCGAAGACACCTCCCCCGACGGCGTCGCCATCCGCGGCGCCTACCGCGCCCACCACGCCCACCACGCCCGCCGCTCCGGCGTCCGACGGGACGCCCGCCGATGGGGGGCCGATCATCACGGAGGAGATCCGGCAGGAGGCGCGGTCGCACTTCCAGCGGGGTCTCTCGCTCTTGCGCGAGGAGGCGTGGGCGCCGGCGCTCGCGGAGTTCCTGCTCTCGCGCAAGCTGTTCCCCACGCGCGCCGCGACCAACAACGCGGCGATCACGATGCGCAAGCTGCAGCGGTACGACGAGGCGCTCGACATGTTCGAGACGCTGCTGCGCGACTTCCAGGTCCCCGACGCGGAGCGCGCGGCGGCGCAGCGGGAGCTCTCGGAGCTGCGGGCGCTGGTGGGGACCATCGACGTGGCGGGCGCGGAGCCCGGGGCGTCCATCGTGGTGAGCGGCGAGGATCGCGGGGAGTACCCGCCCGTGAAGCCGCTGCGCGTGGCCGCGGGGACACACCTCGTGCGGGTGGTGAAGGAAGGCTACGAGCCGTTCGAGGGGCGGGTGACGGTGGCCGGGGGGCAGGTGGCCTCGGTCACGGCGAAGCTCCGCAAGCTCTCGGCGTCGGGGCAGCTCCGGATCACCGAGCGCACCGGCAAGTCGGTCGAGGTGCTCGTCGACAACGTGGTCGTGGGCCGCACGCCCTGGGAGGGGAGGCTCGGGGTCGGCGACCACATGGTGGTGCTGCGCGGCGAGGGCAAGCTCGGCTCGCAGCCCACGCCAGCGCGGGTGAAGTCCCAGGAGCTGACCAGCCTGGCCCTGGTGGCCGAGGAGCTCGACGCATCGCTCCGGGTAGATCCCACGCCGCCGGGGGCGAGCGTGTGGATCAACGCCGTCAACGTGGGCAACGGGGTGTGGATCGGGCGGCTGAAGACGGGGTCGCACCGGGTGGAGGTCAAGGCCGAGGGGTTCGTGCCGGTGGTGCGGACGGTGGCGCTCGCGAAGGGGCAGCGCGAGACGGTGACGGTGACGCTGGAGCGCGACGAGGACGCGGCGCTCTGGAAGAAGCCTGCCAGGGTGACGTTCGACGTGAGCTCGTCCTTGCTGCTCGCGCCGACCTTCAGCGGCGACGCGGCGGCGGGGTGCGGGAGCGAGTGCTCGCGCTCGGTGGGCCTCGGGGCGCTGAACTTCCTGCACGGTGGCTACGAGCTGGGCTCGGGGCTCGGCTTCGGGCTGGAGGCAGGGATGCTGGTGGTGGCGCAGCAGGTGACGGGCCGCTCGGCGACCTTCACCCCGAACGGGCTCGGGCCGCAGAGCGGGACGGCCGACGACGCGCTGCGGCTGACGGGGTTCCTCGGCGGGGCGACCGTGGGCTACCACCTGGGCGAGCGTTTCCCGGCGCTGTTCCGGCTCGGCGTGGGCGTGATGGCAGGGCAGATGCGCGACGAGCGGCGAGGACACTTCCGGACCTCGGGCGGGGACACGTTCGACGTCGATCCCGTCGCCGATTTCCAGTCCGCGACCTACTTCTACGTCGATCCCGAGGTGCGCGTCGGCGCGCGCTTCGCGCAGCACTTCGAGGTGAGCGCGGGAGTGCAGGCGCTCCTGCTGATCGCCGCGAGCCAGCCGCGGTGGAACTCGTCGATCGAGCTCGGAGCCTCCACGGATGGAATCGGGCGCTACCCCGACGAGACGCTGATGGGCGAGTTCGTGTTGATGATCGCGCCCGGCGTCAGCCTCCGTTACGACTTCTAGTACTGCGTACCCTAAAGCAGGGGCCTATCGGCCCCTACGCTCCCGATGGTCGCTACCCCCGTTGCCAGCGCAAAGCGAGGTGGCAAAGCACCGGGGCGCGCACAGGAAACCGCGGGCTGGTACGGCGTTCTCGAAGGCCGCTCTGATCCTTGGCTCTTCGATGTACGGTGGCATCGGGGGTAGCGACCATCGGGAGCGTAGGGGCCGCAGGCCCCTGATCCAGGGTACGCAGTACCGCAGTACTAGCGTTGGGAGCGCTTGGTGATCATGAACTGGACGCGGCGGTTCTTCTGGCGGCCGGTGCGGACGCGGTTGTCGCCGAGGGGCTTCTCGAAGCCGTAGCCCTTGGCGATCAGCTTGCTTTCGGGGACGCCGGCCTGGACGAGCCACTTGCGCACGGCGTCGGCGCGCTGCTGGGACAGGTCCAGGTTGTATTGCTCGGTGCCCTCGTCGTCGGTGTGGCCCTGCACTTCCACCTGCTCGATGCTCGGGTCTTGCTGGATGGCGTCGCGGACCTCGTAGAGGATCTCGTCGGAGATGCGATCTACGGTCTGCCAGCGCTCCTTGCCGTTCATCACGAACTGGATGGGACGGGAGGTGACGATCTCGGACTCGGTCACCCGCACGAAGCGCTTGCAGCCGTTGAGCTTGGGATCGGGGTCGGGGACGCCTTTCTCGTTGGGGCAGGCGTCGGCGCCGAACTTCACCCCGTCGCCGTCGGGGTCTTCGGGGCAGCCGTTGTACCGTTTGTCGGAGGTGCGGGCGCCGGGCACGGTGGGGCAGGCGTCGCTGTCGTCGGGGACGCCGTCGTTGTCGCCGTCGGGGGGGCAGCCCATCTTCTCGGGGTCGTCGCTGGAGACGCCGGGGGTGGTCTTGCAGGCGTCGACGCCGTCGTGGAAGCCGTCGCCGTCGGTGTCGCCGGGGCAGCCGTTCCGGGTGATGTCGCCGCTGCGCTCGCCAGGGGTGGTGGGGCAGGCGTCGTCGACGTCGAGCACCCCGTCGCCGTCGCGATCTGCGGGGGGGCAGCCATCCTTCGTGGGGTCGGGGGAGGGCTGGCCCTTGGTGTCGGGGCAGGCGTCGATGCCGTCCTGGATGCCGTCGTCGTCGCGGTCGGGAGGGCCGGGCGGGGGGCCGGCGGGCTTCGCGGCGGCGCGCTCGGCGGGAGGGGCCCAGCCGAGGAGGCCGATGGCGCGGAGGGAGGGGGTGCCGACGGCGCGGGTGAGGCCGGGGCCGGCGGCGGCGCCGAAGGTGAGGCCGCGCAGGACGCGGAGCTTGGCGCCGATGAGGAGCTCGGCGGTGGGCTCGGCGGCGGTGCGGGTGTCGGGCGTGGCGGAGAGGCGGAGGTCGCCGCCGCCGAGGGGCGCGGTGCCGTAGACCTCGGGGCCGATCTGGAAGGTGTCGCCGCCGAGGAGGAGGCCGACGCCCGCGCCGAAGGTGGCCACGTGAGGGTTGCCGGCGCCGGTGAGTTCGACGCCGCCGGAGGCGGTCCAGGCGAAGCCGACGCTGGAGCCGGCGCGGCCTCCGAGGCTGAGGTGCGGCGCGCCGCGGACGGCGCCCTCGCCGGTGTACTGCGCCGCGTTCCCGGTGGGGGCGAAGACGTAGCCGCCGAGGCCGAGCTGGAAGGGGCCGGCGTCTTCGCCGAGGAGGCGCACGCGGAGGCCGAGGCGGAGATCGCCGACCTGCGGGGCTTCGAGGGCGGTGAAGGTGATGCCCGGCAGGCCGGGGTCGTTGCTGGACTGGAGGACCGCGAGGGGCATGTCCACCGAGAGGAGGACGCGGTTCCAGAGGGCGAGCGAGGCGTCGACGCGGAGGAAGGCCTGGCCGGCGACGACGTCGACGTCCTCGGTGCGCAGGTGGATGGGCTGGGCGCCGTAATCGAAGGCGATGTAGGCGCGGGGCTCGAGGTGCCCGGGGGCCGCGGGGGAGGGGACGCCGAAGAAGACGTCGCCTGCGGGCGTGGGGTCGAGCTGGTCGAGGGCGAAGCCCTGCGCCTGCGCGCCGGCCGTCGTCGCCAGCAGCGCGGCGGCGGTGGCCGTCGCCGCGAGGGAAGAGGGCTTCATGGAAGGAGCACCTTAGCGAGGGCGCGTGAGGCGGGGCAACAAGGTGATGCGCAGCGCGAGGGTCACGCGGCGCGTTCTTCGTCGTCGGTGGTGTCGCCGGTGGTGTCGCCGGTGATGGGGGTGAGGTCGGCAGGGGAGCCGGTCGCGGGGCGTGACCGAGGATGGCTGCGGCCACCACGGCCACCACGGCCACCCTGTCCACCGCGGCTGCCGCGGCCACCACGGCGAAGCGCGAGCGCCGCGACGAGGAGCAGGCCCCATCCGGCGCGCGTGTTCGGACCGTCGGCGAAGCTGCAGTTGCAGCCGCCCTCGAACTCGGGGGGCGTCACGCCACCCGAGGAGGTGCTGGTCGTGGTGGCGGGCGCGCCCCCGGCGCCGCCGGTGCCCTCCGGGGTGCAGGCGTCACCCACCCCGTCTGCGTCGTCGTCGGCCTGGTCGGCGTTGGCGATCTCGGGGCAGTTGTCGCAGGCGTCGCCGAGCCCGTCGTCGTCGCCGTCGACCTGCGCGCCGCCTGGCTGATCCGGCGCGTTGGCCACGTCGACGCAGTTGTCGCAGGCGTTGCCGGCGCCGTCGTTGTCGGTGTCGGCCTGGTCTGCGTTCGCGACCGCGGGGCAGTTGTCGGTGGCGTCGACGATGCCGTCTTCGTCGGTGTCGATGTAGTCGGGGTCGCAGACGTCGCCGAAGGCGTCGCCGTCGTCGTTGGTCTGATCGGGGTTGGCGACGAGGGGGCAGTTGTCGGTGGCGTCGAGGATGCCGTCGCCGTCGTCGTCGGTGTCGCAGGCGTTGCCGTCGCCGTCGCCGTCGGTGTCGAGCTGGTTGTCCTCATCGGCGCCGTTGGCGTTGAGGGGGCAGTTGTCGTCGACGTCGAGGACACCGTCGTTGTCATCGTCGGCGTCGCAAACGTCGCCCTGCGCGTCGCCGTCGTTGTTCTCCTGGCCGGGGTTCGGGTCGCTCTGGCAGTTGTCGTCGACGTTGTCCCAGCCGTCGCCGTCGTCATCGACGCCGTCCTCGCAGTCGTTGCCGATGCCGTCGCCGTCGGTGTCGGTCTGGGTGGGGTTGCTGACCTCGCGGCAGTTGTCGGTGGCGTCGAGCACGCCATCGTTGTCGCTGTCGGTGTCGCGGAAGTCAGGGGTGCCGTCGCCGTCGGTGTCGAAGGGCTCGGTGTCGAGGTCGGTGTCGCCGGCCTCCTCGATGTCGGGGACCCCGTCGTTGTCGCTGTCGGGATCCAGCGCGTCGATGAGCGCGTCGCCGTCGGTGTTGTTGAGGGGGTGGTTGGGGTTCCCGACGTTCTCCACCTCGTCCGTATCGAGGATGTTGTCCCCGTCCGTGTCCACGCTGAGCGGGTCGGTGCCGAGCAGCGCTTCCTGCGCGTCGGTCAGGCCGTCGCCGTCGTCGTCAGTGTCACAGACGTCGCCGAGGAGGTCCTGGTCCTGATCCGCCTGGTCCGTGTTGATGGAGAACTGGCAGTTGTCGAAGGGGGCGTACGGGGTGGTGTACGGCGGGGCGACCATGAAGTCGAGGATGCCGTCGTTGTCGTCGTCGGTGTCGCAGACGTCGCCTTGCGCATCGCCGTCGTTGTTGCGCTGGTTGTCGTTGGGCAGGACCGACGCAGAGGGTCCGTTGGCGATGAACTGGCAATTGTCGAAGGCGCCCGCGTTGACGGGCACGTTGTAAGGCGCCGAGGCGAGGAAGTCGAAGACGCCGTCGTTGTCGTCGTCGGTGTCGCAGACGTCGCCCATGCCGTCGTCGTCGTTGTCGGACTGGTTGTCGTTCGGGAGCGCCGAGGCGGCGGGGCCGTTGGCGATGAAGTGGCAGTTGTCAGTGGTATCGAGGACGCCGTCGTTGTCGTCGTCGGTGTCGCACAGGTCGCCCTGCGCATCCCCGTCGTTGTTGGCCTGGTTCGTGTTGGCGGTGAACTGGCAGTTGTCGAAGGGGGCGTACGGGGTGGTGTACGGAGGGGCGACCACGAAGTCGAGGACGCCATCGTTGTCGTCGTCGGTGTCGCAGACGTCACCCTGCGCGTCGCCGTCGTTGTTGAGCTGGTTGTTGCCCGGCAGCACGGACGCTGCAGGGCCGTTGGCGATGAACTGGCAGTTGTCGGTGGTGTCGAGGACGCCGTCGTTGTCGTCGTCGGTGTCGCAGGAGTCACCCTGGGCGTCGCCGTCGTTGTTGGCCTGGTTCGGGTTGACCACGAACTGGCAGTTGTCGAACGGGTCGTAAGGCGCGTAGGGCGCCGTGGTCTGGAAGTCGAGGATGCCGTCGCCGTCATCGTCCGGATCGCAGACGTCACCCTGCGGATCGCCATCGAAGTTGCGCTGGTTGTCGCCGGGGTTGACCGAGGCGGCAGGGCCATTGGCGATGAACTGGCAGTTGTCGACGACGTCGAGCACGCCGTCGTTGTCGTCGTCGGGGTCGCAGGAGTCGCCGAGCGCGTCGCCGTCGTTGTTGTCCTGGTTGGCCTGGAAGACGTCGGGGCAGTTGTCGGTGGTGTTGGGGAAGGTATCGCCGTCGCGGTCCGAGTCGCAGGAGTCGCCGAGGCCGTCTCCATCGAGATCGGTCTGGCTCTGGTTCGTCACCGTGGGGCAGTTGTCGCAGGCATTGCCGAGGGTGTCGCCGTCGCCATTGAGCTGGTTGTTGTTCGGCGTGGCGACGCAGTTGTCGCAGAGATCGCCCACCAGATCGCCATCGCTGTCGAGCTGGTTGGCATTGGCGACGAAGCGGCAGTTGTCACAGAGGTCACCGAGACCATCCCCGTCGCTGTCGATCTGGCCAGAGTCCGAGGTGCCTGGACAGATGTCGCAGACGTTGCCGACGCCGTCTCCGTCAGTGTCGAGCTGGTTGGGATTGCTGATGCTGGCGCAGTTGTCGCAGACGTTGCCTCGGCCATCCCCATCGGTGTCGTTCTGGTCCGAGTTCGAGGTCGTAGGGCAGTTGTCGCAGACGTTGCCGCGCCCATCGGTGTCCCCGTCCTCCTGGCCCGGGTTGGTGACCGTGGGGCAGTTGTCACAGGCGTCCCCGAAGGTGTCCGCGTCGCTGTTGGTCTGGGCAGCGTTCGAGGTGGTCTGGCAGTTGTCACAGGCGTTGCCGACGCCGTCGCCGTCACTGTCGTTCTGGTTGGCGTTGGAGGTGGTAGGGCAGTTGTCACAGACGGTGCCGACGCCGTCGCCGTCGCTGTCGTTCTGGTTCTGGTTGGTGACGGTGGGGCAGTTGTCGCAGACGTCTCCGAACGTGTCGCCGTCGCTGTTGGTCTGGGTGGGATTGATGTCAGCCGGACAGTTGTCGCAGACGTCGCCGACACCGTCGCCATCGACGTCGGCCTGGCTCTGGTTGTTGACGAAGGGGCAGTTGTCGCAGGCGTTTCCGTAGTTGTCGGTGTCGCTGTTCGCTTGATCGTTGTTCGCCGTCAGCGGGCAGTTGTCGAGGCCATCCGCGATCCCATCGCCATCGTCGTCGAGATCGCAAGTGTCGCCTTGCCCATCCCCGTCGGTGTCGGTCTGGCTCGCGTTGGACTGCAACGGACAGTTGTCGCAGACGTCGCCGACAAGGTCCCCATCGAAGTCCTGGTTGTTTGGATTGGATAGGGTCGGGCAACGGTCGCAGGCGTCGCCGAACGAGTCCCCGTCGCCGTTGGCCTGGCCTGGGTTGGGGACGCTGGGGCAGTTGTCCGTGGCATCCGGGATGGAGTCGCCGTCAGCATCCTGCGCCCAGGCGATGCTCGGCGCGAGGGCCAGGAAGAAGAAGGCACAGCACGCCATGAGCACGACCAGGAGTCTGCGGAGAGCGCGCCCCATGAGGAGTCGGGCTTTCAAGTTCGAGCGTGTCATCGCGGGTTCTCCGGATCCTTGGGTCGCACTCATCGGTCGGCTGTCAATGGGCCCCAGATCTCCTGGGGCGCTCACGGCTGCGCCTCGTCAGCGCTGCACTCACTGTGCTGCTACGGGAGCACGCAGGTGTTCGCGTACTCGCTCGTGCACTGGCTGCTCTCATCGCAGATGCAAGCATTGCCGGCGGCATTGCAGACGCCGAAGCCATTGCAATCGGTGTCGTCGTCGCACACGAATGCAGCCACTGTGGCCTTGCACAGCATGGTGCCGTCGTCGGCAGCTCCCGTGCACGTGGCTGGAGCTGTGCAATCCGTATCGCTCGTGCAAGGCTCGGCGCACTGGGTGTTGCCGCCGACGGTGAGGCAGTCGTAGTCAGGGAGCTGCCCGTTGGCCGTGCAGTCGCTCTTCACCGCGCACCGCGGGGGCCCGCAGATCCCGGCGTCGCACGTGTAGTTGGTCGGGTACTGGGTGCTCGGGCAATTGGCCTGCCCCGGCTGGCAGCAGTCCGCGGGCGTCGTACAGCCCAGCGCGCAGTAGCCGTCGGTCGCCACGCTGCCGCCCTGGCCGCCGGTCCCTCCGGATCCGCCAGTATTGCCCGCGCCGCTCCCGCCCGATCCACCGCTGCCTGGCGTTCCCGCGCCGCTCGCGCCGGTCCCCGTGTCACCAGCGCCGCTCCCGCCGTCGCCGTCGCTGTCACCGTCGCAGCCCGCGCCTCCGAGCCCCACCGTCGCGGTCACGAGCCCCAGCGCGACCAAGCAAGCCCACGTCCTACGCATCTCCCAAGCTCCCTCCGGCGCATGAAACGCCTCGCCCCACTACATCCGGTATCCGACGTCGCCGCAAGACCGAGGCGCGCGTTTCCGCGCCCCGCGATCCCCCGATCCCGAGCGTGATTGTCCGACCGTCGCGCCTTCCGCTTCTGTTATCTTTCCGCTCTCGTGGATAAACCCAGCACTCGTTCTCTGCCCATGGAACGGGCAGTGAGCCGGAGGAGCCGCGTGCGTCGCTTGCATCGAACCTCATCACCGCACCAGCACCTCGCGCAGCTCGTCGTCGTGGCCGCGCCGCTCCTCGCGGTGGCGTGCTCGGATCCGTCCCCTTCGGCGAGCGAGGGTGTTCCCTCCCGGGCGCGCTCCTCCCAGGCGAACGCGTCGACGGCACCAGAGGCGACGGCCCGGCTCCAGGCGCTCTCCGCGGCGTTTCCGGAGACGCTGCACCGCACGCCGGGGGTCGACCTCTCCAGGAGGGGGACGGGTGCGTACCGGGCGGTATCCAGCGGTCCTGCCACGGCGACGGTCGAGCTGCCGGCCCACGCCGGGGGCGAGGTGTCTCTCGCGGACGAGGCCTCAGGACTGTCCATCCGGTTCTCTCTGGAGGGCGCGGCTGCGGTGCCCGCCGGTGTCACGGAGGGAGGGCTCGCGCTCTACCGCGCGGCTCTCCCGGATGGCCGCGGGCGGGCGCTCGACGTGGTTCACCGCGTCCACCAGGGCGGCACGGAGGATTTCGTGGTCCTCGACCGAGCGCCGGAGCGCTCCGAGGTCCGCTACCGGGTGGATGTCGGGCGCGTCGCTGGCCTCCGGCTCGTTGAGCGCACGCTCGAGTTCCTGGATGACTCGGGAACCCCGCGGCTGCGCGTGGCGCCGCCGGATCTCGTGGGGACCGGCGGAGAGCGCCGCCCGGCGTCGCTCGCGGTGGAGGGCTGTGACGCGGACACGAGCCCTCAAGCGCCGTGGGGACGCGCGGTGACACCGCCAGGTGCCCCCGTGTGCACGGTGATCGTTGGCTGGGACGGGTCGGGGCTGCGGTATCCGGTGCTGGTCGATCCGAGCTGGGTCTCCACGAAGAATGCGATGATCGTGGCCCGCACCCGGCACGCCGTGGCGGAGGTGGAGCCGGGAGCCCTGGCGAGCCGCATCTTGCTGACCGGTGGGTTCAATGCCGCAGGAAACGCGCTGAGCTCTGCCGAGCTCTACGAGCCGCTGAGCCGCACGTTCGCGGCGACCGGGGCGATGGCCACAGCGCGCGGGGCCCACACCGCGACCTCGCTCGTGAGCTTGCCGGTCCCGAGCGCAAACCTGGCCGAGCCGCGCCCCGTGCTCGTCGCTGGCGGGGGCACCACGAGCACCCTCGCGAGCGCGACCCCGCTCGGATCTCTGGAGGTCTACAACCCGGCGACGGGGCAGTTCGTGACGGATGACGACGCCATGGCGTCGCCGCGCTTCAACCACACCGCGACGCTCGTCGAGGGGACGCGGGTCCTGCTCGCGGGCGGCATCTCCCTGCCGCTGAACCAGCCCACGGGCAGCGCCTACGTGTACCAGTTGACGGGGTTCGTGAGCGGCGTCCCCAGCAGCACCTTGTCCGCCACGACGAACTCCCTCGCCTCGTCGCGGCATGCCCACGCAGCCGTGCGCCTGGCGACAGGCAACGTGCTGCTCACGGGAGGCTTCGTCCTCTCTGGCACGGCGCTCCCCGGCGCGGAGATCTACCAGCCGCTGCCGCCGCCGGGGTCGTTCACCCCGGTCACCGCCATCTCGCCCTCGACGGCCCAGATGACAGCGCTGCGCGGCTTCCACACCGCGACGCTCCTGGCCTCCGGGGAGGTGCTCATCACGGGGGGCACGACCCAGATCACGGGCGGCGTGTTCACGAACACGGTCGACATCTACCACGATGGCGTGCAGGAGCCGGCGCGGCGCGGGTTCCAGTTCCAGCCGACGCCCATCACCATGGGCGCGGCGCGCGCCCACCACACCGCGACGCTCCTGCCGACGGGGCAGGTGGCGGTGACCGGCGGGTGGAACGGCGTGAACAACATCGGCGTCACGGCGCCCACGCAGCCGTTCGCGATCGAGATCTACGATCCCGTCGCGCGCTCGTTCTCGAACCTGGGGGGCCTCCTCAACTTCGGTACCCGCCGCGATCACGCGACCATTCTGGTCAACGCGGGGGGCGACCTCGCGGCGGGCAGGTCGGTGCTGGTCACCGGTGGCGTCGGGCCCGACGTCCCCGGCGTGCCGTTGAACACTGCGCAGACGCTCGTGAAGGCGCTCGGGGAGGTGTGTGGCATCGGTCAGGAATGCGCCTCGGGCTACTGCACCGAAGGGGTGTGCTGCAACGAGCCGTGCGACCAGCAGTGCTACTCGTGCTCCGCGGCCCGCAAGGAGGACGCGACCCCTGCCAGCAACGGCACGTGCGGTCCTAGCCGGGCGGACACGCCGCTGCCCGTGCAGTGCCTCAACGAGATCGAGGTCCACAACGAGTGCGACGGCGCCGGGAACTCGCGGCAGGACGTGGCAACGCGCGACTGCAAGCCGGGGACGTGCGGCCCCGCAGGGGTCTGCATCCTGGGCTGCAACTCGGACGCGGATTGCTCGCTCACGGGCTGGTGTGATCTCACCACCCCGCCTGGCGGTACCGGAGGCGCCGGGGGAAGCGGAGGCGCGGGGGGGGCGGGCGGTGCGGGTGGCATGGGCGCTGGCGGCGCCGGGGGAACCGGTGGGGTGGGAGGTATGGGTGGGGCGGGGGCCGCAGGAGGAAGCGGAGGTGCCGGTGGCGGCGCTGGCGGTGGAGGCGGCGGAAGCGGCGGAAGCGGCGCTGTCGGGGGCGGCGGGGCCGGTGGTACAGGCGGCGCAGGTGGTGCAGGCGGCACAGGCGGGGGTAGCACCGAGCCCGAGTATGTCGGCTCATGCAAGCCGCGCTTCCCGGACAGCACGGTGTGCACGTACGACCGCCAGTGCGTCTCCGGCAACTGCGTGGATGGCTACTGCTGCAACCTCCCTTGCCAGGGGCAGTGCCAGGCCTGTGACGTGATCAACAACGTCGGCGTGTGCACGGCGGTGGGGACGTCGCAGAATCCGGAGGAGCCTCACCCCAACCCGGATCCGCTGGATCCTGCGGGCGTTGCCCGTCGGGAGCCGTGCCCGGGCGAAGGGGACTGCGCTGGCAAGTGCATCGGGAACGCCGACGCGCTCTGCGTTTTCCCCGAGGTCGATCAGCTCTACCAGGCACCCCAGTGCGCCTGCACGGACGAAGGGTGCTCCGAGCCTGCCGTGCTCACGCGGTTCTTCTGCGATGGGCAGGGCAGCTTCACGGCGCAGCCCGAGCGCTGCGGGGGGACCGAGGGCGGGTTCCGGTGCGAGGACGGCACGAGCTGCAAGACGACCTGCGCCGCCGACACCGACTGCATCGCCGACTTCATCTGCCAGGAGCAGGACGGAGAGCGTGTCTGCGCAGACCTCAACGCGACCGGTCCCGCGTGCGATGGCGATCACACGCTGCGCATCGCGGCGGCGGACGACCAGGATTGCTCGCCTTACCGTTGCCCGCTGGGGGAAGGGGCGTGCCCCACCACCTGCGCGTCCATCGGCGACTGCGTGGGCGGCAAGGCCTGCAACGCGGCGGGAGCGTGCGTCGATGCGCCTCTGCCGCCGGAGGTGGCGAACTGCTCCTGCAAGGCGGCAGGCGTCCCCTCGACCGGCGCTACCCCGTGGCTTGCGTCGCTGGGACTCGTCGGGGTGGCCGTGGCCGCTTCGGTGAGGCGGCGACGTCGCCGCTGAGGGGCTGCCGTGTCAGTCGGCGCTCTCGCCCGTCTCCCGTCTGCTGCTCAGCAGCTCCCACGCCCGTAGCCGCCGCGCTTCGCGCGCCTTGCCGGCCACCACGAGCAGCGACCAGTCCCGCATCCACCGCCTTCGTTCGTCCTCACCCACCTGGTACCAGTGCGGCTCGGTCTCGTGCAGCAGGGCCTCGGCTGCACTCAGTAGTCCCGCGACGGCGAGGTGAGTCTCTGGCGCATCCGTCGGCGCTGCGGCGAGGGTCCGCACGGTGACGATGAGCGCGGCGAGGCGCTCCAGCAAGGGCTGCGGCCAGCCATGGCGACGGCCGACCCCCACCAGGTAGCCGAGGAGGGCGCCGTGGATGTGCAGGTCCTCCACGGTGCGGAACGGCTTCAGGTAGGTCGTGTAGCCGTCGCCGGGGAGCACGTCGGCGTCGCGCACGGCGACCTCGTCGAGGGTGAGCTCCGCGTGGGGGATCTCGGGCGTGAAGGAGGGCGACGACATCGCGGTGACGAGAATGCCTGGGGCATCCGCGGCCACGCGCACGAGCCGTAGCTGGTTCCTGCCGGCGTCATCCACGCCCGTCGAGGCGACGACGAAGAGGGCGTCTGCATGGGTGGCCATGGTGGCCCAGCGCTTGCGCCCCGAGAGCCGGAGCACGCCGGACGCATCGCGGGTGAGGGTGGTCTGGATGGCCTTCGGGTGGGCTCCTCCTTCCTCGGTGGCGCAGAGCACCCGTACCTCGCCATGAGCCACGGGGGCAGGGGAGGGGAGGGCTCCTTCCGTGGAGAGCAGCGCGTCCAGCGCAGCCCCGTAGCCGGCCGCGAAGGCGTAGCCGAGTCGGTCCGCGGCGAACCCGCCGAGGATGGCGCGATCGATGGGCGCAGGGATCGCCGCGGTGCGCGCGGCGTGCGCCACACGGAAGGTGTGGAGCGAGACGCAGGACGACGCATCAAGGGCCGGCGCGTCGGCGAACAGGCGACGGAGCAGGTGGATCATGGGTCAAGGAGACCAGCGTTGAGGCGCGGCGCCCAGAGTGTCCGCTCAGGGCGGCTCAGAGCGCCTGGGGTGGCACGGTGATGTCGACCACGGAGAGCCGCTCGGCGCGGGGGTCGCCGAGGCGGAGGGGGACGAAGGTGCGCACCGGCGTGGTCTTGCCCTTCACCGCCATGGGGGGAGCCTCGATCCAGCCGAACTTCTCCCGGCAGAGGGTGCGGGTCGATTCGGAGACGAGCACGTCCTTGCCGTGCACCTTGGTCAGGCCCTCGATGCGGGAGGCGAGGTTCACCGCGTCGCCGATGGCCGTGTACTCAAGGCGCCGTGAGGGCGAGCCGATGTCGCCCACGACCACGTCGCCGGTGTGGACGCCGATGCCGACCCGGAGCGGGATCTCGCCGCGCGCGGCGCGGTCGCGGTTCACGTCGTCGAGCTCGGCGACCATGTCGAGCGCGCAGTGGACGGCATGCTCGGCGTGCGCCGCGTCGTCGAGGGGGGCGCCGAAATAGGCCATGAGGCCGTCGCCGAGGAACTTGTCGAGCGTCCCGCCGTTGCGGAAGACCGCGTCGACCATGTGGGTGTGGTACTCGTTGAGCATCGCCACCACCTGCACCGGCGTGAGGTCCTCGCTGAGGGCGGTGAAGTCGCGGATGTCCGAGAAGAGCAGGGTGACCTGGCGGGTCTCGGGCCGGGTGCCGGCCTCGGTCTCCAGGAGGCGCGCGGCGACGGTCGGAGAGAAGTAGCGCCCGAGGCGCTCCCGCTTCAGCTCCTCGCGCGCGACGTTGCCGACGAGGTAGCGGGTGCGGCGGATGAGGTGGGCGGTGGCCGTCGCCGCAAGGCCGAGCACGATGACCGCGGCCACCTGGGCGCCCACCCGGATGCCGGCGGCCTGTTGCTGGAGAACCACGGACGCGGCGCCCACCACGGCCACCGCGGCGCAGAGGCGGGTGTTCAGGGAGAGCGACGAGAACAGCAGAAAGACGCTGTAGATCCCGAGGGAGAAGGCCGCGACGCCGCCCGGGGAAGGGGAGACGGGGAGCGAACGCATCTGCGCCCAGTGGATGAGCGGCAGGTCGACGAGGACGACGGCCCAGCCCGACCAGCGCGCGCTCCGTGGTGAGCGCTGCGTCACCGCGAGCAGGACCGCGCTGAGGGCGGTGTGGAGGGCGAAGGCCTGCGCGTAAGGCGCCCAGTCGGCGAGCCCCGCGCCGTACGTGATCCCGAGCGAGAGCAGCAGGATGAGGGCGGAGCCCACGAACCGGATGGTGACGACCTGCCGCGCATTGCGGGTGCGCTCCACCTCCACTGCGCGTTCGGCAGTGGAGCCGCTCGCGTCATCGGCCGAGTCGCGCATCCGGGCTCCCCGCGATGCATCCTGGCCGAGCGGCAGCGCCAGGGCCAACTCCCGCGCGGTGATCGTGGCGCCTGGCGCCAGGCCCGGACCTCGAAGAAATGCGGGCCGGTTTCATGCTGGCTTTCTGGGGTTTGTGACCAACCTCTGAGGTACTTCTGCAGGGGTTACCTCAGGGATCGCGACCCTGAAGGATCTCCTCCGCTCCTGCAGGCCATGCCCGCACCGGCGCGGCGCTTCCGGCGGCACCCACGCGCGAGGTCATCACAGGTTTTCCTGCGGGATGGGGCGCGTGGGAGCTGCCGGAAAAGAACCGCGCGTTTTACACCCGTGTCGTACCCGTGGCAGACTCGCCCCAGCATCCATGACCCGACCCCTGACGAGGTACCTATGACCCGGCTCCTCCGCATCGAGGCTGCCGGAGCAACTGACGTGGGACGCCAGCGAGAGCACAACGAGGACAGCTTCGCCTCGGACGCCGACCTCGGTCTCTTCATCGTGGCCGATGGCATCGGCGGCGCCGCCAGCGGCGAGGTGGCCTCGAAGATGGCCGTCGACGTGGTGCATGGCTGCTGCGCCGACGAGCAGGACGTGGAGATCACCCGCCCCTCGGACCTCAAGGAGTCGCAGAGCCCCATCGAGCTGCGCCTCCTCTCGTGCCTCTGGCAGGCCAACAAACAGATCTTCGACACCGGGATGCGCGACCTCCGGCACCGGGGCATGGCGACCACCTTCGCGGGGATGCTCGTCGCCGAGGGCATGGCGTACATCGCCCACGTGGGAGACAGCCGGGTCTACCGCTTCCGGTCGGGGCAGCTCACGCGGCTCACCGAGGACCACTCGCTCCACAACGAGTTCGCGCGGCGCGGGGAGATCTTGCCCGAGGGCATCGACCCCATCATCGCCCGGAGCGTGGTCACGCGCGCGCTGGGGATGGAGCGCACCGTCGAGGTCGAGCTTCGCATGGAGCGCGTGGAGGCGGGCGACGCCTTCCTCGTCTGCTCCGACGGGCTGACCGGGCCGGTGCCCGACGACGACATCGTGGACGTGCTCGCCGCGGCGCCCGACGTGGAGTCCGCGGTGGACCTGCTGATCGAGCTCGCCAACCAGCGCGGGGGTCCGGACAACGTGACGTGCGTGGTGGTGCGCTTCCTCGGCACCTCCTGATTCCCACGGCAGGGGCTCGGGAAGCGGACAGTGTTCTCGGCTGTGTGGATGAGACATCCGGCCGGCGCGCGTCGGACGCGCCGGCAGGGTGGGGGGCTGGAGCGTCAGGGCACGTAGCAGATCTCGAGGCGGGGGAGTCGCGCGGCGGTGGTGTACTCGCTGCTGTAGAACGAGGTGCGATCCGCGGTCGCAGCCTCCTCGAAGGCGAAGCCGTCGTTCGGGACGCCGTTCACCCAGTCCTGGACCATGCCCGTCACGTCCACGGCACGGTCACCACCCGCGCCGCTCGCGGCCACAATGGAGCCGAGCACGAAGGGATCCCACCCTTGCTGGATGCTGCTCCAGGTGGCCGACTGCTCCGTCCACGGGATGAGCACCTCGTGCAGGCGCACGAGCCCCGAGGTGCCGCGGTACCCCTGCGTGAGCTTCAGGACTGCGGAGCAGACCGGCGCGTGGTTGCGGATGAAGCCGAGGTCGAACCGGACCAGCCCGACCCGGTTCCCGCCGTTGTTGCTGGCGATGCCGGAGTAGAGCGAGGCGCTCGCGCCGTCGTTGTACGAGGGGTTGCTCTGCCAGATGGTGGCGTCGCGGACCGACCCGAAGGTGCCACGCTTGATCACGAGGCAGCTCGGCAGATTCTGCATGCAGGCGTCGCCGCTGCTCGATCCGCCGCCGCTACCGCCACTGCCGCCGCTGCCCGACGCCGAGGAACTGGCGCTGACGGTGGTGGAACTGGCGGTCGAAGCGCTCGTGGAGCTGGCGCTCGTGGAGCTGGCGCTCGTGGCGCTGGACGTCGTGGCGCTCGTGGAGCTGGCACTGGTGCTACCACCGCTGCCGCCGCTGCCACCGGATCCCCCGCTACCGCCGGCCCCGCCGCTGCCGCCGCTGGATCCCGGAGTGAGGGAGAGTTCGAGATCGAACGACAGGTCGTCCGAGTCTCCCGAGATCTGCTTGACCATGGCGGTCACCACGTTGCTGCCCACCACGAACGGGTTCGGCGACAGGGAGATGGTGCCCGTGCTCAGCTCGTTGTCGGCGCCGCCCGAGGTGGCAAAGGCGGCGTAGTCGGTGCTCCCGATGTACTTCGAGAAGACCCGCACGCCGTTGACCCAGACCACCACCCCGTCGTCGTGGATGACCCTGAGCGATGCCGCGCTGATCGGACTGTTCACCGGGATGACCTTCCGGAAGTACGCCGACGGGCGGGAGGGCACGCTGCGGGCGAGCGCCGTCTCCTCGTCTCCGTCGCCGTAGCCGAGCTCCCCGTAGCCGGCCTTCCAGGCGCTGTCGTCGTAGGACGCGCTGAGCCAGGCAGTCCCCCGGTCAACCCCGCTGTCGTCGTAGGCCCAGTAGTCTCCGAACTGGATCGGCACGTCCACGGGCGTCTGCAGCGTGAAGCCCGTGTTGCTCTCGTCGAAGAGCGCGGGGTTGCTGGCGCTGGAGACGCGCACCATGGCGCGGGTCGTGCCTACGACGGGCGGGGTCCAGCTATACGTACCGGTGTTGCTCACGTTCTGCGCGATGCTCGTCCAGGTGGCGCCGTCATCGAGCGTGTAGGCGAGGTTGACCGTGGGGATGTCGCCCGCGGTCGACCACTTGACGGTGTAAGGCACGCCGTAGCCGACCTTGTCGCCGCCTTCGGGGGCGCTGAGCACGAAGCCGCTGCCCTTGAGGATCGTGAACCGGTCGCTCACCCGATCGTCGCTGCGGACGTTCATGAGGCTGAGCCGGTTGCCCTGCACGTCGAGGAGGCAGGAGCCCGAGAAGGCTTCGGTCTTGGCCATGACCGGGTGCACGCCCTGCGAGCCGACGTACCCGGCGTGGCCAGCGACCACGTACACCGTGCCGTTGTGCGCTGCCTGGTTCGGGGCCTTGCGGTAGGGCCCGTTGACCAGCGGCCTGCCGCCCCTGTCGTCGAGGATGTGCCCCGTGGCCACGGTCGGGGTGGCGTACGCGCCGTCGAGCAGGTGGGACCGCTCGTAAACGTGGGAGTGCCCCGACAGCACCAGGTCGACCCCCTCGGCTTCGAGCAGCTCGAGGACGTTCTCGCGCATCTCGATCATGGCCGCGTCTTGATCGGAGCTGTACGTGCCCCGCGTGTACGGGGGGTGGTGCCAGTAGGCGACCGTCCATTCCTGGTTGTTCGCCGCCAGGTCCGTCTGCAGCCAGGTCAGCATCGGGCTGCTGTGGCCCTTGGGCACGTCGTAGGAGTTGAGCACCACGAAGTGCACGTTGGCGTAGTCGTAGGAATAGTAGGCCTCGGTCCCGGAGGGGACGCCGCCCGCCTGGCCCTGGGTGGGCAGGACGAAGGCCGTGTAGTAGGGGCCGCTCTGGTCCGCGGACGAGGCGCTCAGGCCCTCGTGGTTGCCGAAGGTCGGCCAGGTGATGGTGTTGCGCAGGGTCGACTGGAAGTTGCTGAAGAAGTTGACCGAGAACTCGCTGGTCGTGCCGCTGTTGTACGCCATGTCCCCGAGGTGGAGGAGGAGCTGGGGGCGGTAATCCCCGAAGTTCCTCAGCATGGCGTCGCGCATGGTCCGCACCACCTGCGCGTTGTAGCCAGAGTCGCCGAGCACCCACGCCCGGAACTTCTTCGCGCTGCCCACGACCGGCGCCGTCTCGAAGTAGTGGTCGTTGTCGGCGCCCGCCAGCGTGCTGCCGGTGGTACCGACGCTGTAGTAGTAGCGGGTCCCGGGGGTGAGGCCGGTGAGGGTCACCTCGTGCTGGGTCACCGCCGCCGCATTGTCGACGGTGGTGCTCAGTGCAGCCGGGCTCGCTCCATAACGGAGCCGCGTGTTCGACGCGACGTCGGTCGTCCAGACGACGGTGACCGAGGTGGGCGTCGCGAGCTGCAGGTAGGGGCGCCGATCCAGCGATTGCGCCGATGCGGGGCTTGCGGCTGCAGCGAGCGCCAGGGCAGGGGCGACGAGGACCAGCGAGCGGAGACGGCTCATAGGGTGGGACTCCTCCGGGGTTCGCAGCGGCCTGGGTTGCACATTGCAACACCGCGATCGCCGCGGGTCGTGCAGCGCTCAGAACACGCCACAGCATAACCACGCAGTATGCCAGGCAATCACTGGGCCTGTGTGATCTGTTCGCGACTCCGAGACGAAATCTCGGCGTCGTGTCTCACGCGTTCACGCCGCGCTCCACGCACCCACACCTTGAGCCGTCTGAGCGGCGGCGAGCGCCTGGAGCGGTCACAGGGGACCGTCGGTCAACCCGTGAACGAACTGACGCACGTGCGGATCCTGGCTCGCCTTCGCCTCACCAGTGGTGCCGTCGAAAAGGAGACGTCCGCGGTAGAGCATCCCCACCCGATCGGTGACCGTGAGCAGCCTGTCCAGGTCACTGGAGACCATGACGACCGTGGCATTCGCTGCCTGCTGCTCGCGGCGGAGCAGGTCGAAGATGCGTTGCGAGGTCACCGGATCGAGGCCAGCCGCCGGCTCGTCATAGAGGACGATCTCGCCGCGGGTGATGGTCGCCCGGGCAACCCCCACCCGCTTCTTCTGCCCACCCGACAAGCCGGCCGGCGTCCGGTCCTCGAAGCCGGGGAGCGAGACCACCCTGAGCCGGTCGGCCACGCGGGCCGCGATCTCCTCCTCGGAGAGCTGGTTGAGGCGCCTGAGGGGGAAGGCGATGTTGTCGCCCACGTTCATGTAGTCGAACAGGGCGTTGTTCTGGAACAGCATGCCGAACTTGAGCCGGAACTGCTGCAGCTCAAGCTCGCTCTGCGCGTGCACGTCCTTGCCGTCGACCACGACCCGGCCGCCGTCGGGCCGGAGCAGCCCCGTGATCATCTTGAGCAGCACGCTCTTGCCCGAGGCCCCCGGGCCGATGAGCCCGTAGAGGCATCCGCGGGGGATCGCCAGGTCCACGCCCTGCAGCACCGATCTCCCGCCGAAGCTCTTGGTGAGCCCCTCGATGCGGATCATCGGCTCGGCGGACATGGCGCGGATCTCGTGGCGACGCGGGTCGTGCTCAGGTCGCTGCGACGTCAGTTCGCCGCGAAGGTGGTACGGGTCACGTCGAGGCGAGGGTGAGACGGGAAGCCGATCCCGCGGATCTGGCCAGCCACGCAGGAGGCGATGCCTGGGTTCGACGGGTTCGTGGAGACGGTGACCCCGACGGCCCGCCCGTTCTGTACCGCCGCGCAGATGTTCACCGACATGCTCGAGGGGACCCCGCAGGAGTTCAGGTAGCTGCCCTTGTTGAGCACTGCGCCGTAGGCGCCGGCCGTGAGGTCTGCCGGCGTGCCGCTGCTGCCCATCTTGTACTCCTCCACGTACCGCGCCTGCGCCGCCTCGCAGCTCATGCCGCCCCCGAGGACCGGGTAGTTGCCGCCACCCGCCGGGCGCGTCCCGCCCGCGCCGGGCCCGCCCTGTTTGTTGGGGTTCGTCAGGCCGCTCTTCACGTCGACCTCGATGGTGCCGCTTCGATCCTGCACCGCGAGCTCCTTTTGCTGGGTGGCCCGCCGCCGCAGCCAGAACCCGCCGCCCGCAGCCAGGATCACGCCCATCAGCGCGACGCCGATGAGCGCCTTGTACTGCATGCCCTGGCGCTCCTTCTGGACCACCTCCTCGAAGGCCTTCTTCTCCTGGACGATGTCCCGGTTCAGCTTGGCCTGCTCGGCGAAGGGCGCGAACTCCTCCCAGTCCTGGATGGCGCGCTCCTCGCGCAGGAAGCTGTCTCGCAGCACGTCGGTGCCGGCGAACTGCCCCGAGGCGACCTGCTGGAGCAGCTCCACGGCCGAGAAGGGCCCGTGATCCATGCCGCCCTTGACCACCACGTAGCGGGGGCGCGGGTCCGACTCCAGGCTCGCCTTGAGGTCGGCCAGCTTCTGCGTGGGATCGTTCGCGTTCCGCACCGGCGGCCGCGCCGCCGGGATGGCCACCGCGTAGGGGCCCTCGTTGCTCACCGCCTGAAACCGCGGCAGCGCCGGGGCCGAGGGGATGGCAGGCGCCCCGACACCGCCCACGGGCGCCACCGAGGGCGGGATCATCGACATGGACACGTTGACCTCGATGCCGTCCTCGTCGAGGAGCACGTCGCTCGCCATCGGCGGCCGCATCGAGGCAGCCGGAGACACGTTGTGGAGCGCCTGGGCGAGCGCCCCGAGGTCGGCTGGGCGGAGCTTCGGGTCGGCGACGAGCGCCTTGCCCATCACCCCCTCCAGCGTGGGAGGCAGATCGGGGATGACCTCGGCGGGCCTGCGCATCCCGGGGCCCACGCTGGCGCCGGTGAGCAGCTCGTACAGGATCGCGCCGACCGCGAAGACGCTGCCGCGCGCATCCCCGGGTGCCCCTGACCGCTCCTCCGGCGCGAGGCAGGCGCGGTCACGTGGCAGCGAGGGGGCCGTGCCGGCCAGGTGCTCGATCACCCGGATCCCGCGCTCCGGCGTGTAGCCGAGCGAGGAGGGGTTGACGAAGAGCTTCGCGCCCTGCCCGTGCAGTTCGGCGAGCTGGGTGCACAGCGGCACGATGATACGGAGCGCCTCCCGCACGTCGAAGCTCCGCCCCGCGGCGCGGCGCGCATCCATCTCGGCACGCAGCGTACCGGGAATGAGGGAAGTCCCAACGGGGAGAGGGGTGAGGATGGCCTGAGCCTGGTTCATCGGGCTGGCCAGGTTACGCTGAAGGTCCCCGTGGCTCAATGCCTCCGGCGGCTTCCGACGGCTTCCAGCGGCCTCCGTGGCTTCCTTCTTTCAGCCCTGCGCTTCCTCGACCTCCGCGACCTCCGCGACCTCCGCGACCTTTCCCCCTGCGCTCACCTGCGCGCCATGCAGCCACTGCAGCACACCGGCACGCACCTCGCACACCTTCAGGTCACGGCGTCACCGCTGCACGGCGAGCGCGTGCCCGCCGAGGAACCGCAGGAGGTCCGCCTCCCGGCTCTTCGGCCAGCGGTTGTGGTGGATCATGCCTTTGCTCTCGGAGCACCGTTTTTTCAGGGTGCAGTGCGGCTCCTCCCGCCGATCCTCGCCGAGCCGCAGCGAGGGCGTCTCTGCCCCCTGCGTCTCCCGCACCCGCAGCCAGCGCTCCACCGACTCGCAGGACACGGCCGCGTCACACGCTCGGTACAGCACCATCGCTGGCGGCGGTGGCCCCGGGCAGGCCCAGGTGGCCGGCGGGGCGTCCGCTGCGAAGGTGGCGAACGCTGCCACCTTGTCGGCACGCATCATTGCGTACGTGGCCGCCATGTGGCCGCCGGCCCCCATCCCGAGCGTGTACACGCGGCTGCGATCGACCAGCCCGCGGGCGGTGAGCTGCTCCAGAAAATGATCCACCACCGCGAGATCGACGTTGTCCGGCCCGGTGGCTCCGGTGTCGAACTGCGATCCCGGCTTGCCCTTGAACGTGCGGCCCTGGGGCGCCAGCACGATGAACCCGGTGTGGGCGGGATCCCCGGTCAGGTTGGTCTGGCTGGAGAGCTTGCGAAGGCTGGTTCGCTTCTCGACGCCGGTGGGGTTGTCGTCCTCTGCGTGAAAGAAGACGACCACCGGCAGCGGTGCCCGCGTCTCCACCCCGGGAGGCGCGAACACACAGGCGTACCGCGGCGAGCCCTCTGCGTCGCGGTGCTCCAGGATCTGTGCCCCACGGCATGGCGGGCGCCCCAGCGTGCGGCGCAGCTCGCGCAGCGGCTCTCCCTCGGGCGCGACACAGCTCCCTTCGGGAGGCGTGCGCGGTGCTCGCGGCGCGCTCACCATGGCAGAAGCCGTGGGCGATGGCCCAGGTTCCGGCTGCGACGTGGAGCCCGTGGCTGCTTTGCCGGCATCCCGAGGGCCTGGGGCTCCTCCCTCGGCCGCTGCGTCCCGCGCGCCGGCGTCCCGATCGAAGACCCCCAGCAGATCGCCTCCTTCGACCTCCGAGGAGGGCGGCGTGCACGCGGCCACCCCGACGAGCAGGGCTGCAAAACGCACCTTGCGGCCGCCGATGGCGTGGTTAGTCTTGCGCTGATCCATGGGACTTTTCGAGATCACCATCGCCGCGGCCGTCCTCGTGATCGTCGCATTCCAGCTTTACCTCACCGTGCGCGTCTTCCGCAGCAGCATGTACGAGCAGAAGCAGAAGGTGTGGCAGGCGCAGTTGATCTGGCTGGTCCCCATCATCGGCGCGGGCCTCGTCTTCTCCATCCTCCAGGAGGACGATCGCGCCGAGAAGGAAGCGCGCCGCGCCGAGCGTGACGCTTCCCAGCACCTCAAGGGCTGAGGTCGCACTCCGCCCCTCCCGCCCTTCTCCGCAGCCCAACCGCCCCCTCCGTTCAGCCCTCGATCACCCCGGGGAAGCTCCCGACAGAGCCTCCACGGTCGGGGTTGCTTGTGCGTGTTCATGGCCACCATGGCGACGGTAGGACTTCCGATCGGGGCATCCTCTGCGCTATTGCAGGTCTGCTGGCATGGCAGACGACGTCTTCGGCATCGTCGGAACCACGCAGGCGGGCAACTTCCACATCGAGAAGGTGGTCGCCGAGGGTGGATTTGGCGTCGTGTACCGTGCGCTGCACGGTGGGTTCCGCGCGCCCGTCGCGCTGAAGTGTCTCAAGGTCTCGGAGGCGCGCACCCCGAAAGAGCGGGAGCTGTTCCTGGAGAAGTTCCGGGAAGAAGCCCAGCTCCTCTTCCGCCTCTCGGCCTCGATCCCCGAGGTGGTGCGCCCGCTCCACATCGACGTTCTCCACCTCAAGAACGGGCAGTTCGTCCCGTTCCTCGCCATGGAATGGCTCGAAGGCGAGGCACTCGACCGGCTCATCGACCGGCGGCGCATGCAGGGCGAGGCGCCCATGGCGCTGCAGAAGCTGATGAAGCTCTTCCGGCCCATCGCCCACGCCATCGCCCGGGCCCACCACTTCTCGGGCGCGGACGGCACGACCATCTCCGTCATCCACCGCGATCTCAAGCCGGAGAACATCTTCATCGTCACCCACGACGGCGTGGACCGCGCCCGTATCCTCGACTTCGGCATCGCCCAGGCGCGTAGCCTGGCGGAGCAGGCCGTGGGCAAGGTGACCAGCTCCGACCAGCTCAACGCCTTCTCGCCCGCCTACGCGGCCCCCGAGCAGTGGGTCCCCAAGCGCTACGGGCAGGCGGGCCCCTGGACCGACGTCTGGGGCCTGGCGCTGACCATGGTGGAGACCCTCGTCGGCCACCAGATCATCGACGGCGAGACCCAGGCCATGATGGGCACTGCCCTCGACCCGGAGCGTCGCCCCACCCCTCGGGCCGAGGGGTGCAACGTGGCCGCGGACGTGGACGCCGTCTTCGAGCGCGCGCTCGCCGTCAACCCGCGCGACCGCACCAAGGACATCGAGACCTTCTGGACCGAGCTGGAATCGGCCCTCGGCTTCTCGCCTTCGTTCGGCAACCGCCCCTCGGACGATGGCTACGGCCCGCTCTCCGTCCCGCCCCCCTCGGCGCCGGCCTCCGCGGCGCGCCCGCAGATCAAGCAGCGCGCCGACGTGTGGCTGGAGATGCCCGACGCCCCTGTCGGCCTTGAGCTCGACGTCGAGCCCTCCTCTCTTCGCTCCCGCGCCCCCCTGAGCATCCGGCCTCCGACCCCGGAGCTGGAGCTCCCGGGCGTCGAGCTGGACCTGCCGCAGAGCGACCCCATGCCCCGGAGCCACCGCGTCGACCCGGCCGGCGACCAGGCCTGGGGAGCCTCCTCCGCGCTGGCCCCGCGCACCCGCGAGCTGAGCACCCCGCCTCCCCTCGACGCGGAGATCGACGCCCCTCCGCGCACCGCCCGCGGCTCGCTCCCTCCCCCTGCGTCGGGGCGCATCTCCCTCGCCCCGATCTCGACCCGCCAGGCCCCGCTCTCCGTCCCGCCGGGCGCCTTGCCCTCGGCAGACGCGACCTCTCAGCTTCCGCAGGGGCACCCTGCGCTGCGGCCGCCTCGCCCGGTGCACAACGTCATCCCGCAGCGCCCTCCGCTCGCCGTGCCCCCGCCTGGCCCGAACCAGCTCCGCCGGGTGGGCGTGGCCATCGCCGCCATCGCCCTGGCCACGGTGCTGATCGTGGTCGACGTCATCATGAAGACCTCCGGCGACGACGCCTCGGCCAGCGCTGGGCTGATGCTCGGACCGCTCCGCGCCTTCTGGGTCGCCGGCGCCCTCTTCGTCGTCGGCGCCGGCATCTTCTTCTGGCGCCTCCTCGGCGACCAGGAAGGCTGACGTCAGTCCGGAATCCGCCGCAGCTCCACCGTGAGCACGATCGGGCCCACGCCGCTCCTGGCGGTCACCAGCCGGTCCCACGGGAAGTACCCTGCCTTCTCCACGGTCACCCGGTGCTGCCCTGGCGGCAGCGCCACCCCGCGCTTGGCCACGTAGGCGAGGGCTCCCAGGTACTGATCGTCCACGGTCACCGATGCATCGGCGTCGGCTCCCTGCACCCGCAGCGAGACTGTATCGGGCGTCTGCGCCACGCACCCTGTCATGCCTGCGCCGAGCGCGCTGACCAGCAGCGCCAGCGCGGCCACCTTCCTCCGGATCACCTGCGGCAGCATCGTCGATTCCAAGCCTCCCCGCATCACTCCCACTCGATGGTCGACGGCGGCTTCGACGAGACGTCGAGCACCACCCGGTTCACCCCGCGCACCTCGTTGATGATGCGCGCGCTCACCCGCCCCACCAGATCGTAGGGCAGCCTCGCCCAGTCTGCGGTCATGCCGTCGGTCGAGTGTACTGCCCGCAGGGCGATCACCTCGTCGTAGGTCCGCTCGTCGCCCATCACGCCCACGGTGCGCACCGGCAGGAGCACGCAGAAGCTCTGCCACAGCACCTCGTACAGCCCTGCCGCCCGCACTTCCTCCTCGAAGATCGCGTCGGCCTCGCGGAGCACCCGGAGCTTCTCCGCGGACACCGCGCCCAGGCAGCGCACCGCGAGCCCCGGCCCGGGGAACGGCTGCCGGTACAGCACCTCCCGCGGCATCGCCAGCGCCTCGCCCGCCGCCCGCACCTCGTCCTTGAACAGCTCCCGCAGCGGCTCCACGAGGCCGAGCTGCATCCGCTCCGGCAGCCCCCCCACGTTGTGGTGGCTCTTGATCACCGCGCTGGGCCCTTTGAACGACACGCTCTCGATCACGTCTGGGTACAGCGTCCCCTGCACGAGGAAGCTCGCCCCCGGGATCTTGCGCGCCTCTTCCTCGAAGACCTCGATGAAGACCCGCCCGATGATCTTCCGCTTCTGCTCCGGATCGCTCACGCCCGCGAGCGCGTCGAGGAAGCGTTCCCCCGCCTTGACGTGGATCAGGTTCAGGCGGAAGTGCTCGCCGAACATCCGCTCCACCGCTTCCCCCTCGCCCTCGCGGAGCAGGCCGTTGTCCACGAAGATGCAGGTGAGCCGATCGCCGAGGGCCCGGTGGCACAGCACCGCCGCCACCGACGAGTCGACCCCGCCCGAGAGGCCGAGGACTGCCCGTGCGTCGGGCCCCACCTTCTCCTGCACCGCCGCCACGGCCTGATCGACGATCGACGCCGGCGTCCAGCTCCGGCCGAGCTTCACCACGTCGAACAGGAACCCCTCCAGGATGTCCTTGCCGCGCTTCGTGTGCACCACTTCCGGGTGGAACTGGAGGCCGTAGATCTGCGAGGCCTCGTTGCCGATCGCGCAGTACTCGCAGCTCGCGCTCGCCCCGAGCGGCTCGAACCCCGCGGGCAGCTCGGAGAGACGATCGCCGTGGCTCATCCACACGTCGAGCATCTCGCCCTTCTCGAACCGCGAGAACACACCCGTCGTGCGCTGCACCTCGACCTTGGCCGGGCCGTACTCGCCCTCCGCCGCGCGCTCCACCTTGCCGCCGAGCTGGTGGGCGAGGAACTGCAGGCCGTAGCAGATGCCCAGGATCGGCAGCGGCAGCTCCAGCACCTCCCGCGACGCGTGCGGCGCGTCCACACCGTACACGCTCGCCGGCCCGCCGCTCAGGATGAGCGCCTTCACGTTCGGCCTGCGGAGCTGCGCGACGGGCACGTCGTAGCGGTAGATCTCGCAGTAGACCCCCGCCTCCCGCACGCGCCGCGCGATGAGCTGCGTGTACTGCGATCCGAAGTCGAGGATGGCCACCATCTCCCGCGGGTGGCCCACGGCCGCGCCGTGCTCGTCGCGCGCGTCGCGCGCCTCAACAGAGGTCGAATGCATGCGTGCCGCTACCACGGTCCATCGACCCCCGCCAGTCCTGCGTACCCGGGCTCGGGAGCTGCGGCGGGATGTCTGACCGGCCGCCCGCGCCGCCCGGTGGCGTTGTTGTCGACCGGCGAACCCGGTAGCGTCCCTGCTCGGCTGCACTGGAGAAGCCTGCCATGACCTCCTTCTCACGATCGGTTGCGCTCGCCCTCGTCCTCGGCGTGGGGCCGCTCTATGCGTGCGGAGGCTCGGATTCAGGGGGCGGTGGCGGCGAAGCCGGATCGACCGGCACCCAGCAGCCCTCTGCCGGAGGGGCCGGCGGCACCGGCGGTACGGGTGGCTCCGGCGGCACCGGCGGTACGGGTGGCTCCGGCGGTACTGGCGGTACTGGCGGCAGCACGGCCGAGCCCGATGTGCCCCCGGAGCTGGCGTTCAGCGACCCGCCTGTCGCGAACCTCGCCGACGGCGTGCGGTTCGCCGAGGCGGTCCCCTACGGCCCCGATCCCGCGCAGGTCATGGACGTGTTCCTGCCCGAGTCCGGCACGCCCACGGCAGCGGTCTTCTTCTTCCACGGTGGCGGCTTCACGGGCGGTAGCCGGACCACGGCCTACTCCGGGAGCGCGAGCGCCTTGCGCCAGGTCACCGACGCTGGCGTCGCGTGGATCGGCGTGGACTACCGGCTGCTTCAGGACCCTGGCGTCGAGACCGAGGGCGTGATCAAGAGCCTGCGGGACTGCCAGCGCTCGCTGCAGTTCGTGCGCCGCTGGGCCGACGTCTTCAACCTCGACCCCGAGCGCGTCGGCGTCTACGGCGGCTCGGCGGGTGCCGGCACCAGCCTGTGGCTCGCGTTCCACGACGACATGGCCATCCCCGGCGGGGGGGACATGGTCGCGCGCGCGAGCACCCGGCCCCTCGCCGCTGCGGCGAACTCCACCCAGTCCACCTACGATGTCATGCGCTGGGCGCCGGACGTCTTCGCGGACAGCTATGCGTACGTGACGAACGACCTCCTGCTCAGCCAGGCGCAGCTCCGCGCGATGATCGTCCGGTTCTACGGCCTCGACGGCGCGCTCGTGAACGACGCTGACGGGATCGCGGCCGCGCTCGAGACACCCGAGATGGTCGCGTACCGCGCCGATGTAGACATGCTCGCGCTGATGTCCTCCGACGACCCCGGGGCATACATCCAGAACACCGGACCCAACAGCGCGCCCACCGACGCGAGCTTCGACCTCCTGCACCACCCCCTCCACGCCATGGCGCTCCGCGACCGCGCCGCGGCGGTGGGCGCCGAACTCGAAGCCGACATCCCCGCCTACAACATCGATTCGTCGACCTCGGCGATGGGCTTCCTGCTCGACCGCCTCGTGCCCTGAGCGCCAGGCTCCAGGCGCGGACGCCCGCTGCCGTCAGGGGGCGGGCTTGCTGGAGGAGGCGGGCGCGGGTGACGACGGCGGAGGCGGCGTGGGCGCGGCAGAAGGCGCCGCGGGCATCTCGCTCGACGGTGCGGGCAGCGCGGCGGGAGGTGCAGGGGCCTCTTCCGGCGGCGCTGGCAGGGCAGGGGAGGGCGCTGCCGGTGGCTCACCGAGATCGCCCTGGTAGGCCCGCGGCTGCTCGTACTCCGGCGGCGGTCCACCGGGCAACGGCTTGGGCGGCGGCGGGGTGCCGCACGCCACCGCGCCCAGCGTGAACACCACCGGCAGGATCAAGCGTCCCAGCGCGCCATTCATCATCGCGTCATTCCTCGTCGCGCCAGCCTTCGTCGCGCCAGCCTTCGTCGCGCCAGCCTTCGTCGCGCCAGCCCTCATCGCGCCATCCCTCATAGCGCCATCCCTCCCGACGAGGTGGAGCCACCTCCCACCGGTGCTGGCGTCGGTGTCGGCGTCGGCGTTGGCGTTGGCGTCATCGGAGAAGGGATCGGAGAGGGCATCGGAATACCAGGCACAGGCATCTCCACGCTCTCCGAGGGTGCCGCCACGGCCACCCCTGTGAACTGCGGGATGTCCACCCCTTGCGCGCCCTGCGCCGCTGCGGGGATCGCGGTGCCCAGCAGCGCGGGTGCATCTTCGGACGCATGCGGCCCACCGCAGCCGGCGAGCGACGCCACGCAAAACCCGCTGAGCACGCCGAGCCTCACGAGCCGCAGCACACGGACACTGCCACCGGACCCGCGGCTCGGCCCAGCGTCCCCGGGAGCAGGGCAGGGAATGACACGATCGACCACGACCGCACCCTACCACACCGGTTGGCCCCCGCAGAAAGGCGAGCTAGCGTCCACCCCGTGCAGACGTCGACCTCACCCCATGCGCAGCACCACGGCGCGACCCTCGACACCCCCGTAGCCTCCGCCGCGCCCGCGTCACCGCTGGCCGCCCCTCCTGCCCCTCACGCGTTGGCCTCGTCGTCGTCCACCCCTCCGACCTCCGCCTCCGCGGCGCCTTCCGGCTCACCGGCCGAGCACCCCACCGATCTCGCCCGCGAGCTGCGCGCCCTCGGCGAGCGTGCCCGCGCGGCTGCCCGGGCCCTCGCGCCCCGCGGCCGCGCCGACAAGGACCGCGCGCTCCGCCTCGTCGCTGAGCGCCTCCGCACCGTGGCCGCCGAAGGGGAGCGCGCCTCGCTGCTCGTCGAGAATGCCGCCGACGTCGCCGCCGCCCGCGCAGCAGGCCTCTCCGACGCCCTCGTCGACCGCCTCGTCCTCACCCCCGCCCGCCTCCAGGCCCTCGCCGACGCCGTCCTGGAGATCGCCTCCCTCGACGACCCGGTGGGCGAGATCATCGGCATGCGCCACCGCCCGAATGGCCTCCTCATCGGCCAGGTCCGCATCCCCCTCGGCGTCATCGCCATGATCTACGAGTCGCGCCCCAACGTCACCGTCGACGCCGCGGCGCTCTGCCTGAAGAGCGGCAACGCCGTCATCCTCCGCGGCGGCAAGGAAGCGGCCCGCTCGAACGCCGCCCTCGGCGCCCTCGTGCGCGATGCCATCACCGAGGCTGGCCTCCCGCCCGACGCCGTGCAGATCCTGCCTTCCCTCGACCGCGAGGCCACCAAGCTCCTCGTCGGCATGACCGGCCTCATCGACCTCGCCATCCCCCGCGGCGGCGAGGGCCTCATCCGCTTCGTCTCGGAGCACGCCCGCGTCCCCGTCATCCAGCACTACAAGGGCGTCTGCCACCTCTACGTCGACGCCGAGGCCGACCTCGACCTCGCCCTCCGCCTCGTCGAGAACGGCAAGCTCTCCCGCCCCGGCGTCTGCAACGCCCTGGAGTGCCTCCTCGTCGACGAGCGCGTCGCCGCCCCCCTCCTCGCCCGCGTCGCCACCCTGGTGGACACCCGGGGCCTCGAGCTGCGCGGCGACGAGGCCACCTGCGCCCTCGTCCCCGCCGCCCGCCGCGCGGCCGACGACGACTACGGCGCCGAGTTCCTCGCCCCCATCCTCGCCGTCCGGGTGGTCCGTGGCCTCGACGACGCCCTCGACCACATCGCCCGCTACGGCTCGAACCACACCGAGGCCATCTGCACCACCCGCTACGACCACGCCCAGCGCTTCCTGCGCGAGGTCGACGCGAGCTGCGTCCTGGTCAACGCCTCCACCCGCTTCAACGACGGCGGCGAGCTGGGCCTCGGCGCGGAGATCGGCATCTCCACGACCAAGCTCCACGCCTACGGCCCCATGGGCCTCACCAGCCTGACCACCCTCAAGTGGATCGCCCACGGCGACGGCCAGGTGCGTTGAGGCCTCCCCTCCGGCGCCCGGGACCACGTTCGCGGGCACTTGGGGGCTGGCACCGCGTGGTGCTGCGTAGTACTGCGTAGGACTGCGTATCCTGCATCAGGGGGCCTCTCGGCCCCTGCGCTCCCGAGGGTCGCACCCCGCCGTCTCTGCGCCAGCGTCGCGCCAGACACCCGGGGAACGGCCCTCAGGGAAAAGGCTACGAGACCCGAACTGCTGAAGACGAGCCTCCGGAGCGGGAGCCCGAACGCCCCCCTGGAGACCACGAGGCCCGCGGGCCCGAGAAAGCGAGACGACGTTGGCGACCACGAAGAAGCGGACCGGATCGGATGCTGGCAAGCCCGAGCGGCCCACCACCAGGTCCGGCCCTGCCCGCAGCGGCACCAAGTCCGGCCCTGCCCGCCCTGGCACCAAGTCCACCGGCCCTGCCCGCAGCGGCACCAAGGCCGGCCCCTCCCGCACGGGCACCAAGACTGGCTCTGCCCGCGCCGGAGCCCCCACGGGCGGCGGCAGGAGCACCGCGAGGACCGGCACCGGCGGCGCTGCCAAGCGTCCGGCCAAGATCCCGGCGCCCCGCCTCCGCTCTTCGCACGCAGGCCGCTCCAGCAGCGCGGGCACCGAGGAGACCTCGCGCAGCACCCGGGGTACCCGCGGCGCGCGCGATGCCTCTGAAGGCCGCTCCGCGCCCCGTCGCAGCGCCTCCGCCCCGCGCCCCGACCGTGAAGGCCGTGACGAGCGCCCGGGCCTGCGCCGCGCCGAGCGCCCCGCCCCGCGCCGCCCCGAGGCCGAGGCCCCCCTCCTCCGCACCCGCCGCATCGAGGAGGACGACGACGCCTTCGACACCAGCGACCTCGACCTCCACGGCATGCCCGACGACGACGGCGACGACGGCGATGACCTCCGCGCCCCCCGCCGCGCGCGCCCCGCGTCCGCCGAGCCCACGACCGCCCACCTCCCGGCCCGCAAGCCCCCGCGCGCCGAGGG
>NZ_ASRX01000007.1 GCF_000601485.1 Chondromyces apiculatus DSM 436 | reverse complement strand
CTTCCACCGCGTCGGCGGCGGCAGCGTGCAGGTGGTCCGTGACGACGGTGACTGGGCCGGCGGCAGCGCCCTCATCAAGGGCGTCAAGAACGCGACCCCCGCGGGCTCCACCATCCCCTCCGGGCTGACCCAGGGCATCACCCAGGACACCCCTGGCTTCGTCAACCTCGCGGCGCGCGACGTCCGCCTCACCGCCACGAGCCCTCTCCGCGGCGTCGGCGTCAACGCGCCCACCACCATCTCGGGCCACGCCTTCCCGACCCCCCTCGCGCGGGCCCTCTTCCTCCCGCCCCCCGCCACCATCCAGGCCACCGGCACCGCCGCCGCCCGCCCCACCGCGGCCGTCATCGCCCTCGGCGCCTACGAGTGATCATGACCGCCTGAGCGACCTACCTCCTCTCTGCGCCGCACAAGAGCTGATCTGCGCCGCGCAAGACCTGGCCGGGAAAGCGTCTCCCCGCCTTCCCGGTCCGCTCTTCAGCCTCCCTTCACCACCTCACACCGGCGCGTCGACCATGCGGATCGTCCCGTCTCGGTAGAGCGCCACCTCCCCGTCGACGATCCACGCCTCCCGCTCTCCGGGCCCGGTCAGCACCCGCACCAGCGCCTCATCACCTCGTCGTGGCGCTCCCTCATCCCCGGATCCCAGAACCGGCACTGCGCGTCCGCTGGCCCCGTCGCCAGCGTCAGCGGCACCTGTGGACCCCGCAGCGTCGCGATCTTGCCGCGCCCCAGGATGGTGGGCACCTCCATCCCCACGAGCGAGTTCCCCACCGAGACCACCCCGGAGAACGTCCCTCCATGGTCCGCCCGCCGCGTGGACCACGCCTTGCGCGACACCGTCCAGTGCTCCGCGATGCCCACCCGCCCATCGGTCGAGGTGGCGATCACCTCGAGCTGATCGGGCCAGCGCCCCTGCACGGCGACCACGAGGTGCAGGTACCCGGGTATCTGCAGCCATTTCGGGAAGTGGATCCTGCCGCCTTTCCCGCACTTCCGGCCCGTGCTCACCCGCCTACAGATGCATCGCCACGTCCCGCACCACATCCGGCTTCGCGCACACCACCCGCGGCGTCGACCCCGTCACTGCCGAGCGTACCAGCCGTTGCAGCTTCATCGCTTGCTCGAAGCTGGTCGTGAAGGCCGAAAGGAAGCGGTGCCCCCTGTCCTGCGTCACCACGAACCGCACCCCCGCGAGTTCCGTGTGCCCCTTCAGCGCCTTGCGCGTCAGCGGAAAATCGTAGGCCTCCGGCGTCCCTTTGCCGAGCATGGAGAGCACCACCAGGTTCTGCGCGCACTTCACGCCCCCCGGCTTCGGGAACGCCTCCCGCGCCGCCCGTGCCGTGGGTGTCCTGTCGCGACCACCCCCCGGCGTGCTCACCCCGCTGTCGCCGCTGTCGCCGCTGTCGCCGCTGTCGCCGCTGTCGCCGCTGTCGCCGCTGTCGCCGCTGTCGCCGCTGTCGCTCCTCGCGTGCTTGCTTCGCAGCTCTCCACGCCGGCCGTTTCCCCCCGGCCCTGCAGCGCTCTTCTCCGCGGCCTTCCCTTTCTCCTTGCCCCCGTGGTGCAGGATCACCCCATCTGCCACCACCCACACCGCACCCTCGCTCCCTGCCGCCAGGTCCTCGGCTTTCATCCCTTCCGGCAGCGACGCCCGCCTCCACACCCCGTCCCCGCGCTTGAACACCGCGCCCTCGACCACCACCCACAGCGCTCCGTCGGGCGTCACCGCGCCCATGCTCACCATCGCGCCTGGCACCGGCAGATCGACCCGCTCCCAGTTCCCGTTCAGGTACCGCAGCACGACCCCGTCCACGATCCACGCCTCGCGCGCCCCGGCCCCTTGCAGCACCTGCGTCCGCGCGTCGTCGGGCAGCTTCCCCCAGCGCAGCCCGGGCAGCGGCACGAACGTCGACTGCTTCTCCCCGCGCGCCCACACCTCCAGCGCCCGGTCCCCCGCGTAGCGCGCCCCGTAGCTCACCACCGTCCCGTCGCGCGTCGCCCCGAACGCCTCCGGCCGCAGATCCGTCGGATCCACGGGCGACTGGTCCCGGAGCGCACCTGTCCCCTTCGGCACCGACGCGAGCCGCAGCTTCGTCAGCGGCCCCCGCAGCGTCACCAGCCGGCTCACCTCGAACACGTTGGGCCCGGTGAGCCCCACGAGCGACGCCCCGACCTGCGCCACCCCCGTGTAGGACCTCCCGAGGTCCGCATCGCGACGCCGGAACCCCTGCGCCCCGAGCGCCCAGTGCTCCCCGAGGCTCGCCCTCGCCGTGTACCCGGTGACCAGCGCATCCACCTGATCGGGCCAGCGCCCCACCACCGTGAACACCCGGCTGCAGCACCCCGCCATCCGCAGCCGCTCCGGGAACGCGACCTTCCCGCCCTCCAGCACCCCGATGGAGATGCCCTGGTAGGGCCTCCTGGCCCTACCCTCACCCCCCGCCACCTCGCGCGCGGACGGCACGTCGTACGTCGACACCAGCACGGCCCCCTCGATGGGATGCACCCGCAAGTGGTGGGAAGAATCCACGTGCGCCACCGGCGTGAAGCGCAGGCTTTCCGCCGCCGCCCCCGCTGTTTCGGTGCTCCCCACCGTCACCTCGCGCCCCACCGGGGCGTCCCCGACCGTCACCATCGTGCCCTGTGCCGCCCTCGGTGTTGCCTTCGTGCTCACCGCGTCCGCGCCTGCCTCCGGCGACGTCCCCTGGACCGCCCGATCCGCGCCGACCTCCGAGCGTGTCTCCGCCTCACGCGCCTCGGCCCCCCGCGCGCCCGCCTGACGCGCGCCTGCCTGACGCGCGCCTGCCTGACGCGTGCCTGCCTGACGCGTGCCTGCCTGACGCGTGCCTGCCTGACGTGTCTCGGAGACGGCCCCCTGCGCGCGGAGTCCCTCGCGCGCGTGCGGCGCCTGCGCCGCGCCGCAGCCCACCATCACCAGCGCGCACCCGCAGCCCCACAGCCCTCTCGTCCCCCTTCGTCGCCCGTTCATCGCCTCGCCCCCCTGTGCCGTCTTCGCTCCGGTGCCCGGCGCAACGACGCCCGGCCACCCGACGCACCCGCCCGCGCGGCGCAGCGTTCGTGACGTGCACGCGCACGCCCCCGACGCCCCGCCCGCGCGCCGCTTCGTTCGTGACGTGCTTCGTCACGCCCCGAGGTGCATCCCTGCGGCCCATCTCATCCATGAACCGCGCCGGAGCCGCCGTGCCTTCTCGTCCCTGCGCCGCTCCCTCCGAGGCGGACCCGCGCCGGACGCTCTGACCATCCGCGAGGTGGCCAGGGCGTGAACCCTGCCGTGTCACTCAGGGCGGCAGCCTGCCCGACGCCACCCGCACCTCGCCCTCGATGGTCGCCGTCCGCTCGTCCACGCCGTTCGGGTGCGCCACGCGCTGATACGCCACCTGCCACCCGATGGTCCGGCCCACCCCGCCGGGACCCACCTCCAGCTCCACCACCACCGCCTCCCCGTGCACCCGATCGTCGGCCACCAGCCGCCGCCCGATCTGCCCTGGCCTCAGCACGAAGTGGCGCGTCAGGAACCGCTCCTGCTCGCCCATCACCATCTCGTCGGGCCCCAGCGCCTCGGCCGACACCGACAGCCTCCGGAACAGATCTCCCGTCGGGAACGCATGCCCCGAGTTCGCCGGCGTCAGCGTCACCGCAACGCGCGTCGCCGACATCCGCCGCGCCGTCACCGTCACCGCGCTGCGCACGAACGCCTCGTCCCGCGACCCCACGAACCCGTGGCTCCGCCGCCCTGTCTTCCCCGCCGGCATGTGGCACGACGCGCACGACTGACCCGCGGCCGCCGACGCCCGGTGCTCCGTGATCGTCGACTGCATCAGCGACTCCACCCCGCCCCCCCGCGCCGTCGGGAACGCGAACTCGTGGCACCCCGCGCACGCCTCGGCGCCGCCGAACCGCGCCTCCCGCACCACCCCGTGCGGCGCATCCGGCGGCTTCCCCGCGCCCCGCCAGGGCGCCGCCAGCACCGCGACCCCGAACGCCGCGTTCCGCGCGAGTTCCCCCGCGCCGTCGCCCGTCACGTGGCACGTCACGCACCCGACCCCGAGCCCCCCGACCAGCGAAGACTCCACCTCCGTCGGCACCGCCTCGGGCGCATGACACGACCGGCAGAACGGCAGCGGCTCGATCGCGAACGCCCGCCGGTACGCCGGCTCCGTGTTCGCCGCGTGGTGCAGCGATCCCCGCCACTCCTGCGCCACGTCCGCGTGACACCTCTCGCAGGACAGGTTCACGACCACCGCCGCCTCCAGCCGCGCCCGCGCCGGCGTCGGCATCGTCGCGCCTCCCTCCACGCCCACCACGGTCCCGATCCCCGCCCCGGGCATCCCCACCTGCAGCGCCGGAGGGACCCCGACCCGCGTCGCTACCGCCCCGTTGCCCACCCCGCCAGGCCCGTACGGCGCCACCCCGTGGACATACGCCCAGGCGTCGTAGTTCGAGCGCATCATCTGCGGCGTGATCGCCCGGTGCATCCACGCCGGACTGCCGTCCGCAGGCGAACCCGCCGGACCCGCCGCTCCTCCCCCGCAGGCTCCCGCGAGGAACGCCCCGACGACCACCGCAAGCGCCTGCCCCGTGTACCGCACGATTGCCTCCCCACAGGGGTACACCGCGCGGGCGCCCGCGTCACGTCGGGGCGTGGTTCAGGCCTCCGCGCCGCCGACCCGTACCCGCACCTGCTTGCCATCGAACGCCACCGCCACGGCATGCACCGGCGACGCGCAGCTCAGGTCAGCTCGGCCCGGAAGATGTCGAGCGTGCGCGAGAACGCGTCGCGCGAGGCGCCGGCATCGTAGCTCGGGCGGGTGTCGTTGAAGAAGGCGTGCTGCACCCCGGGGTACACCTGCTGCTCGAAGCGCTTGCCGGCCTTCTGCATCGCCTCCGCGAAGGCGGGCACGGTGGCGTTGACGCCCTCGTCGTCGCCCCCGTAGAACCCGAACACCGGGCAACGGATGGCCTCTGCGCGCGCCGGATCGGGAGAGCGCCCGTAGTAGATCACCGCCGCGGCCAGCTCCGGATCGTGCGTCGCGAGCAACCCCGAGAGCCCACCGCCCATACAGTAGCCCACGCTCCCCACCTTCTGCCCCCGCGTCTGCGGGCACTCTTCCCGCAGCCAGCGGGTCGCGTCGAGCAGGGCGGGGATCAGCAGATCCATGTTCACCACGTGCGCCATCATCGCCACGAACGACGCCTCGATGCGCTTCGCCTCCTCCTCCGGGCGGCTCGACAGCGCCTCCGCGCGCGCCTTCGCGTCGCGCCACACCGTGCGCGGCGCCCCGCCGAGGAAGCCCATCGTCTCCGCGACGCGCGCGCGCGTCAGCTCCGGCAGCCGCTTTCCTTCGGGCGCGTACAGGTCGGGCGCGAGGGCCGCGTAGCCTGCCTGCGCGAAGCGCCGGGTCACGTCCTCGATGTGCTCGTCCACGCCGAGCGCCTCCTGCAGCACCAGCACCGCAGGCAGCGGCTTCGTCACCCCCTCCGGCACGCAGAAGTACCCGAGGCGCTTCTGCCCCTCACCGTAGTGGACCCACTCCGTCTTCAGACCCATGCTGGCCTCCTCTGCCGTTGGTGCCTTCGCGCGGCGTGGCGCCCACTTCAATACCTAACTGAGCGGCCGTACAGGTCGGCCAGGAACCGTCGCCTCTCCGAGCACGAGGACACCCCCGTTTTGCGTTGTCCTCACAGCCCTGGTGAGCCACGCGCCTAGCGCGATGCAGGCATTGGCATCGGCGTTCGACCGTGCTTCTTTGGTGCGGCACCTGCTCTCAGGGCAGCACAGAGGAAACTGGATGTCGGACCGCGAGCAACTCGACGAGGCACTTCGGCAGTTAGAGACGCAGGCGCTGGGGTTTGGTGCCCGGTTCACCAACGATGCGCGGGTAAGGCAGCAATATTTCCACGTGATTAGGGCCTACTCGCAGCAACTGCGTGAGGCGGTAAAGCGTGGCGATCTGACAGCACGCGAGGCTGCGCAAGCTGCGAACGAGACGCGAAATCGCCTGATGGATATTGCGCGACTCCGCACGAGCGACATCGGTCGGGCCGGCGTTGAGAAGATGAAGCCGCAGGGCCTCGGGCTCACCGCGCTGCTCGAAAAGTACGCGAAGGAGCTGTTCAACAAAGAATTCGCGAACCTCACCGAGGTCGAGCGCAACAGAGTCTTTCTGGAGATCGTTGAGTCGTCGGGGCGTAGCCGGCCCTCCGTCAACGTGCGGGCACAGGGCCTCAATAGGCTGGGCAAGGGATTGCTCGTGATCTCCGCCGGGATCGCGATTTACAATATTACCACGGCGGAGGACAAAGTTGAGGCCGCCAAGCGCGAGGCCCTCGTCGCTGGTGGAGGATTCCTCGGTGGTGTTGCCGGTGGCGCTGCCGCGGGCTTACTGTTCGGCCCGGGCGCCGTCATTGCAGTGCCTGTCGGTGCCTTCCTCGGAGGCATCGCGGGCGCTTTCGGGGGCGAGTTCCTCTACACGTGGTCCTCCGGGTGATGCCAGGTGACGAAGCTGCTCTTGCATGCACTGCATCAGCACATTCACGCTCGCGCCGTTGTCATCCACCGGTCCCGACGGGCTGCCCTGCAGCGAGCTGGTGCAGCATGGCAAACCCACCGGCTTGCGCTTGCCCGGGGTCTCTCTCGACGGACAGTTCACCGTTCACCCCGGTGTCCTCCTGCTCGTGAAAGACGACGTCCCGCATGACGAGTGCCTGCAGCTGTTTCTGCTGAGCCCCCGGCTCGCGGTGCTGGAGGAGGCAGAACTCGGGGCGCCGTACACGCCTGGTCTCGTACGCGGCCTTGCGCCCGACGCCGAAGGATGCGACCTGCTCGACTTCTCCTTCGCTGGCGAGGAGCTGAGGCTCCAGGTGCACGGCACCCCGCGGCGGATGCGCGATGGTCTCCTCCAGCGTCCTCTGCGCCGCCTCCTCGCTCCGAAGTACCTCGCGATATTCGCGAAGCCGCGCGCCGCGAGGGCCTCCACCGGGCAGCATGCTTGACTCCCCTGTGAGGTGATGGGGGACGGTGATCGCGCCTCACGGGCACGGGCGCGAGCCTCGGGTGCATCACGTCGTCTGCTGCGCTCCCTCGCCCATCGCCAGCGTCTTCCGGTACTCCGCGGCCTCGGCCATGGTCACGAACTCCACCTCGGCCGCGTGCGTTGTCTGGACGACCGCGACGATCTCCTCCAGCGAGACCCGGAAGAACTCTTTCTTCTCGTTCACCCGGTTCACCCGCCGGTGGTGGAAGGTGCGGTGGAGCTGCGCCTCCAGGCCAGGCGCGTCCTCCGCGTAGATCACCGCGTGCACGTCGAAGGTGAAGGGCACCGACGCGTCGCCCAGCTCCCGCACCCGGTCCATCGGATCGAGGCGCCGCGTCATCCCGATCTTGTACACGTGCTCCCCGAACGACCCCACGTTGGAGATCACGTACACGTGCCCCGACCGGGTGAGCTGCGCCTGCGACACCGCCCGCTGCTTGTTCACCTGCGCCTCGGCGAGCTTGCGCTGCAGCTCCTCGATCTCCCCGAGCAGCTTCTGCTGCTTCTTGCCGGCAGCGCCGTCCACCTCCTCGCGCGCCTTGCGCAGCGCCTCGGCGTAGCGACGCTCCTCCCGCTCCGCTTCTGCCTGGGCCTTCTCCAGCTCCCGCTGGGCGACCTCCTCCTCGCGCATCTGCTCCCGGATGCGCCGCTGCGCCTCCCGCTCCTGTTCGAGCTTCTCCTGGTACTCGTGGGCGAGGGCCAGTTCCTCCAGCTTGAGGTCGAGGTAGCCCCTGGTGATCTCGCACTGCTGCACCTCGGCGAGCGCGCCGATCGCCTCGCGCGCCTTGCGGATGCGCGCCTCCATCACCTGCACGTTGTTGTACTTCACCTTGGTGATGGCCGCGTCGCACTCCCCGTTGAACGCGCGCAGCATGAGCTTCAGGGTCTGGTTGATCTGCTTGCGCCCCTCGACCACGCTCCCGTTCACGGTCCACTCCACCTTGCCCACCGCGGCCGTCCTGTCCTTGAGCCGCTGCTTTTGCTGGTCCCGCACCACCTCCAGCCGCGCCTGGTAGGTCTCTGACGAGGCGAAGTCGTACCGGGGCTTGTAGAACCCGAACGACTGCAGGTTCGCCTCCTCGTCGAGCGCGCGGAACTCCGCCCGCAGCTTCTCGATGCGGGGCCCGAGTGTCCCCAGCTCGGCCTCCGCCGTGGCGCGCTGCTGCCCGAGGGCGTGGAGCGCCTGCTCGTGGGAGACGCGCGCCTGGGCCATGGCGTGCCTGGCGGAGAGCTGCGCTGCGGCAATCTCCGCGGTGACGCGCTGGCGCTCGGCCTCGGTGGCGGCGAGCACCCGGTGGCGTTCGGCGGCGGTCTCCGCGGTGATGCGCTGGCGCTCGGCCTCGGTGGCGGCGAGCACCCGCTGCCGCTCCAGATCGGCGTCGACCACCGTCTGGAAACGCGTGGTGAGATGCGCGCGCGCGCGCGCGTTCTCGTCCCGCTCGGCCCGGAGCTTGCGCGCGTACATCCCCAGGCCGATCCCCAGCGCGATCGCCACCAGCAACAAGATCCCCAGCACCACGCCCGTATCCATCGCGTCCTCCGCGGGCCACGTCGCGACGCGCGAGACGGCCTTCCCGTCGCTCCATGCGAGCGGTGTGCCCCCGCCCGTCGAGGGCGACGTTCGGCGGGGGGCGACGCCTCACGCGCCCATCCACGCGCGTGATCGGCGCTGCACTTCGGCGAGCCATCGTCCAGCGTGTCTGTGGTGGCTCCGTGGTGAGGCGGGATGACGGCCAGAGATGGCCAGGTAGCCGACATGGGCCCTGGCCAGGTGTGACCCGCGTCGGCCATGGCCAGCATCTCCGCGCGTCTGCGGGGCATTGCGCTGGCCTTGGGGGTCGTGGTGCCAGCCCTGCCGACCGTTCTGTCGATCCGGCCAGCCGTGACGTCGGCCCTGCGGGTCGTGGTGCGCAGTCTGCGAGCCGTAACGCCGACCCTGCCGGTCGTGGCGCCCGCCCTGCCGGTCGTGGCGCTGGCCCTGCCGGTCGTGGCGCTGGCCCTGCCGGTCGTGTTGCCCGCCCTGCCGGTCGTGTTGCCCGTCCTGCTGGTCGTGTTGCCGCGCCACGATTTGTGGACGAGGACCACGGGCGGCAGGGTGGGCGCCACGACCCGCAGGACCGACGAAGCGATCGGCAGGGCTGGCGCCACGGCTGGCCGGATCGACAGAACGGTCGGCAGACCGCGCACCGCGATCGGCAGGGCCAGCGCCACGACGGGTAGGACCGGTGAAACGGTCGGCAGGGCGGGCGCCACGACCAGCAGGGCGGGCAACACGACCGGGTGGCACGACCCCACGGCTAGCAGGGCGGGCGCCACGACCAGGTGGCACGACGCTACGAACAGCAGGGACGTTATTGAGTCCCGCGTTGGCGCTCCTCAACGCCCAGGACCCCGCGATCTCGGAACCAGGGATGCACAGGGCGGCTCTGGGGGGCCCAGGACTGCCTGAAACCTCGAAGAGGCAACCCCGGAAAGGGGAAGCAGGGACGACCTGGAAAAATCGACTGCCGCCCGTTGACTCCGCCCGACGGGGATTTACACCTGAGGCATCCCCCCTGACCGGAATATCCCGTTCAGGACTGAACACGAAGGAGGAGTGACATGGGCATCGAATTAACTGCTGAACAGCAAGCCGTCCTCGTACAGACCCGCGCCGTGGACACCACGGCCGAGTTCGAGGCGCTGCTCGCGACCGTCCGGACCGAGATGAACCAGGTGGTCCAGGAGGTGATGGCGCCGAGTCAGGCCATCGACGACACCCTGATCGAGCTGCGCGACCTGTACCTGACCGCCGTGCAGCACGCTGTCGTGCTCGAAGGCGTGGGCTACACCGAGGCGCGCCTGGAGGCGTTCCGCACCGGCCTGCGTCTGCTCGACACCGCGCATCTCTGGTTCGGAGAGGGCGCCCGGACCGGCGCGTTCCGGGCCTTGAACGTGGCCAAGCTCGTCGCCGCGAGCCGTCCCTTCCGGGCGCGGCTCAAGGCGTACGCGGCGCAGGCGTTCGTGTTCGAGCCGGACATCGCCGCGAGGTTCGCCGACGTGAACAGCTCGCGCACCGTCGAGGAGGAGATCGCCGATCTGCGGATGCTGATGGGCGAGGCGCGCTCCCGCCAGGAGCAGCTCTCTGCCGTCGGCGTGACCGAGGCATTCCTCGTCGAAGGCGAGGCGCTGCTCGACAACGCCGAGAAGCGGGATCTGCTGGGGGTGCTCGGCATCCGCCAGCACGACGACGCCATCACCCTGCGCAACGCCATCCTGACCTACACCATCCTGCTCGGGCGCGAGGCGCGCGCGGCCGGGGTGAACGCGTGTTTCGGGAAGGCCGAGGTGCGGGTCCGCTTCGAGGGGCTGTCCTTCAGGAAGGCGCTGCGTCGGCTGCGCCCGAAGACCCGGCCCGCCGCCGCCTCGGGAGAGGGACCGGAGAAACCGGTGCCGGACAAGCCCACGACGCCGACGGGGCCCAGCAAGCCGACCACGCCGGCACCGACGACCACGTCCGGGAACGCGACCACGACCGGGAGCCCGACCAAGGCCACGGTGAGCGTGACGGCGCCCGCGGTGATCGAGGTCGCCGAGGCGCCGCCGGCCAGCGCGCCGGGGTGAGGTGAGGCGGTGAGGTGCGGCAGCACCGAGGTGCCGAGGCGGTAGGTCGCCGAGGGTCGAGGTGCTGACGCGCTGACGTCGGAGCGAGGGCCGCGTGCCGGGAGGTGCGCGGCCCTTTTTGCATGCAAGTGTGCGTTCCAGCGAGCTTCGAGCGTGGCTGCTGATCGCGCGCGTGGTCGTCTGTGGCGCCTCATGCTGCCATGGCTTCGGCGCTCGACAGTGGGACAGCGCTCCGTTGCGGGTGCAGAAACGAACGCTGTACAGTCGCGGGGCGATGCAGTGGCTCTACAAGGCAACCGACACAGAGAACGATGCAGGCCACCGCCGCCCTGGTTTCGAGGCGACGAGTAGCTTCGCGGTGCGTGATGGCATCCTGTGCCGCAGCGCGTTCTCACGGCGGACACATCGGAAGGTCAACCTCGTCTGGAGCGTGGCTGTAGGCGACGTCATCCATGTCTATCACCGGCAGCGGGAACCCGTTCGGAAGCCGCGGCTCGTCGGAAGCTTCCGCGTCAAGGATCCCGGCGATGCCCGCTTCGATCCGAGCTGTGCGCTCGCCGTGGTGACCGACCGCAATCTGTCCGAACGCCTGCGCGCTGCCTATGACGTCCCTGCCGAGGAGCCGGTCACCGGGTGGAGTCTCGAACCGGCGCCGGAGATCGCGCCACCCGCCGAGGATGACGAGCAACTGCGCACCTTTCTGGCGGAGCGCAGCACCCTGGTTCGCTACCTGGGCTTGCAGCTACCGCAGCGCCCACCCTCGGACTTCACGGTGCGCAGGTTCCGGTGCTTCGATTTCTTGGAGATCCCCCATCTCAGCCGCCTCAACCTCCTGACCGGCAAGAACAACACTGGGAAGACAACCCTGCTGGAAGCACTGCGGGTCTACGCCTGCGCGGCCTCGCCCGACGACATTTCCGTCATGCTCGATGCGCGCGGCGAGTCGGCCGATGGTGATGCCGCTGCGGCGCTGGCGACGATCTTCGGAGAAGAGGGCCCCGCCGAGGCGATGAAGAGGACCTGCACGCTCGGCCCCCGGGGAGGCCCGTTGAGCATGAAGCTGCGGCGGTACCGCCAGGACCGCAGCAAACGTTGGATCGAGAGCCAGGATCGCAGTGAAGGCGAGGTTTTTCTGGTAGTCGAGGGCCCAGGCTGGGAGGAACGGACGCGTGCGGACTGGGCCAGCCTCCGCAACCCGAACGCGACATGGGAATCTCACTACCCTTCGTCCTTCGTCGGCCTGCAAGGCGTATCGGTGCAGGACATGGACAGGATCTGGCAACAAGCGGTGCTCGACGGCGACGATGCGGCAGTCATCGAAGCCCTCCAGATTCTTGAGCCCACCATTACCCGTCTCGCCTTCGTGCGTGACGTTCGGGGTGACCTTCCGCGAGCGCATGTGGCCTTTCAGAAAGGTCGCAAACCGCGGCCTCTCACCGCACTTGGTGCGGGGGTGCATCGCTTCCTCGGGCTGCTGCTCGCCTGCCACGGCGCCCGCGGGGGCCTGCTCCTCGTGGACGAGATCGACACAGGCTTGCACTACTCCGTGCAGACAAAGCTGTGGGAGCTGCTCACCGCGTGGTCCGCTCAGTTCGACGTCCAGATCGTGGCCACGACCCACAGCCTCGACTGCGTGCGCGCCTTCGCCGAGGTCGCGCGTCGAGGCGACCTGCGCGTGGCGGAAGAAGGCGCGGCCCTGGCCCAGGTGATCCGGCTGGGCCGACGCGGCGCAGGGCCCCTCCAGGCGTTCATCTTCGACGATCCGGACGCCTTCGAGATGGTCAGCCAGGACGAGCTCGAGGTCCGCTGATGAACATCGCTTCTCTGTTCGAGGACGAGGACGACCTGCACCTCTTTGGACAACTCGCGCGCCGTCTGGGGTTGCCCGAGCTCAAGGACAAGCCCACGTCCCTGAAGGGCTACGACCGGCCCAAGCTGAAGAAGAAGCTGGGCAACGTCGTCAAGACGGACTGGGAGCGTATCGTGCTCGTGCTCGATGCCGACTGCGCCCCATCTGGAGGCCCGGAGCGCCGCTGGAAAGAAGTCCTCGATGCGTTCCGCGCCGCGGAGATCGAGATCCCTGGTGACGCTTCGACCGAGGATGGCCTCATTCACGATCTCGCGGATGGCCGTCGCGTCGCCGTCTGGCTATTCCCCGATTGCCGATCGGAGGGCGCCATAGAAGACTTCGTTCTCCAGAGGCTCGTCCCCGACGGTGATGCGCTGCTCGGCCATGCCGAGACCGTGGTCGACGCTCTCCCCAGCAGACTCTTCCCACTCAAGTACATTCAGAAGGCCCGGATGCGCTCCTGGCTCGCATGGCAAAAGCGGCCGGGCCTGCCGCCGGGACATGCCGTCAGCGAGAACGTGTTGACCGTGAGCGAGACGCGCCTCGGGAGCTTCGCCCCTTGGCTGCGCAGAGCCATCGGCTGACGGCGGCTCCGTTGACCGTCTTGGCCAGTGGTTCCAGGACTGCTCTCCGCCAACCACCTTCCGCTGCGCAGCGCCGTCACCGCTCCGCGTGAGCGATGCGTCCTCGCCGCGCCGCCTGCGCTCGGAGGCGCTTCCGGTAGCCGCGGTGCCAGGCGGCGATGCCGGCGTCGGCGCGGACCAGCTTGTGGCTGCACGGGCTCGTCGACGAGGTGCGGCGGGAGCAAGCGCTCGGGTTGCTCGGAGGTGGGGCGGCGATTGCGGAGGTGGCGTGGCTCGTGGACTACCCGGAGCCGAGCGCGTTCCACCGGGCGTTCCGGCGCTGGACGGGGCAGACACCGGAGGCGTTCCGCGCGCAGGCAGCGGCGTCTCGCTGAGCGCAGGGGCTCTGTCGCGGGCTCGGGCTGCGGGGCGTCGCCGGCTGCGTCAATCAGGCAGGGGTGGCCCGAGTTGCGCCGCTCGTGCGCAAGAGGAGCGGGGCGGACGCGCACTTGCGCGGTGAGGCGCGGCATTGCGGGGTGGCCAGCGTCTTGCAATCGCAGAGAGCCGCGAGAGACGAACGAAGCGCGAGGGTCGAGCGTCGAAGCTGCGCGCTGCTGAATGAAACCGAGCGCAATCGCGCGCGACGCCGTGAGGTTCACGCAGATGTCGGCGCTGGGCGTGGTGTGCGTGGTGCACGCCGGGCTCGTCGCCAGAGGAACTGGAAAGGACGCGGACATGAAATCTCTGCTGGGTGGCGTGGTGTTGCTGTCGAGCGTGGTGCTCTTTGCTGGATGCAGTGACGGGGGCGGTGGGTCAGGCACGGGAGGTGATGGAGGGGCCGGGGCGAACTGCGGGCAAACCGGTCCGGGTGGCGCGGGCGGCGATGTCGGCACGGGCGGCGCGGGCGGCGACGTCGGTGCAGGCGGGCAGGGTGGCGCGACGCCCGATCTGGTCTTCCCGCCGGACGCGGTGGTGGAGGGCAAGACGCTCGGGCAGTGGGGCGCGGCGTGGTGGGAGTGGGCGCTCGCGCTGCCGAAGGTGACGCACCCCTTCAACGGCGGCGCGTGCGACCAGAACCAGACGAGTGATGCGTTCTTCCTGACGGGCAACACCTCGGGGCAGCCCGAGACGCGCTCCTGCACGCTGCCCGCGGGGAAGCCGATCTTCTTCCCGCTGGTGAACACGCTGTTCCAGTCGCGGTTCGAGGCGAACTGCAAGCACGACCTCGCGTTCATCCAGGACTATCCGCTGGACGGGTACAACGACATCGTCAGCGCCTCGGGGCTGTCGGTGGAGGTGGACGGGGTGAGCGTGCCGGACATCGAGGACCACGAGGCGTACACGGGAGTCTTCTGGGACCGGCAGTCGGCGGTGCCGTCGGAGCAGCTCTTCCCGGCGCCGAGCGGGCCGGTGGGGGCGAATGCGTGCGGGATCCCGGTGGGGTCGCTGCGGCCGACGACGAGCACCGGGTACTGGGCGATGCTCAAGCCGCTGTCACCCGGGGAGCACACGCTCCACGTCACCGCGACCCTGACCCACGTGACCTACGGGCCGTTCACGATCGACATGACCTACAACCTCACGGTCTCGCCGTAACGCCGACGGCGATCAGGGCTGCCGCACGGCTCACGCTCCCGGCCTGGGGCGAGGCCGCGCGGCGCTCCCGCCTGTTCTTCGCGCCCGGGATGCGCGAGGGTGGCGCGATGGGCGCGGTGAAGGACGGGAGCAC
>NZ_ASRX01000006.1 GCF_000601485.1 Chondromyces apiculatus DSM 436 | reverse complement strand
GTGAGCGTGCCGGACATCGAGGACCACGAGGCGTACACGGGAGTCTTCTGGGACCGGCAGTCGGCGGTGCCGTCGGAGCAGCTCTTCCCGGCGCCGAGCGGGCCGGTGGGGGCGAATGCGTGCGGGATCCCGGTGGGGTCGCTGCGGCCGACGACGAGCACCGGGTACTGGGCGATGCTCAAGCCGCTGTCACCCGGGGAGCACACGCTCCACGTCACCGCGACCCTGACCCACGTGACCTACGGGCCGTTCACGATCGACATGACCTACAACCTCACGGTCTCGCCGTAACGCCGACGGCGATCAGGGCTGCCGCACGGCTCACGCTCCCGGCCTGGGGCGAGGCCGCGCGGCGCTCCCGCCTGTTCTTCGCGCCCGGGATGCGCGAGGGTGGCGCGATGGGCGCGGTGAAGGACGGGAGCACGGGGGGCGAGGCGATCGAGGCGACGTGGGCGCGGATCGAGCGGTGGCTCGGGCAGCGGGCGCCCGAGGTGCTGGCGTCGCTCCTGCCGGGGGTGGGCGAGGAGGGGCTCGGGCGCATCGAGCGCGAGATCGGGGCGTCGTTGCCAGAGGATCTGCGCGCGTCGCTGAAGCGGCACGCGGGGAGCACGAGGGCGCTGTCCGGGGAGTGGGAGCTGCACCCGCCGGCGATGATCCTCGGTACGTGGACGATGATGCGGGGCTTCGCGGAGGACGGGGTTTTCCCGCACGGGGAGCTGACCCCGGGGTCGGTGGTAGGGCCGCTCGTGCCGACGTGGTGGACGCGGGGGTGGATTCCGGTCGCCGGCAACGGGGCAGGGGATCACCTGTGCGTGGACCTGAGCCCGGCAGAGGGGGGCACGCGGGGGCAGGTCCTGCGCTACCTGCACGATCACGAGCACCGGGAGGTGATCGCGACGGGGTTCGGGGCATGGCTCGGGGCCCTGGCCAATGGGCTCGAACAGGGCACGATCGTGGCGATCGAGGACCCTCAGGGTCACCTGGAGGGGCTCTACCCGCCGGAGCGGCTGGAAAACCTCCGTGAGGAGGGGGTCGACACGGAGGGATGGGCGATCCGGCCGCGCCAGGAAGAAGAGGTGGCGCCGGCGGTGAGCGCGGTGGACGAGGAGGGCGCAAGGCTGATCGATCTGCTGCTCCAGAAGGAACTCCTGGTGCTCGCGGAGCCCGCCGATCGGGAGGCGCTCGCGGCAGGGCTGGGGAAGCTGCTGGCGAGGCGGGGGAGCGCGGAGAAGAAGGCCGCGGCGGTGTGCGCCTGGATGGAGAAGCAGGCGGGGATCGAGGAGATCTTCGTCACCGACGAGGAGCTGGCAGCGCTGCTCGATGCCTGGTGATGCGCGTCGCGCGCAGGTCGCGCGGATGGCGGCGGGTCACGGTTGCGGCGGGGCGAGAGCGACGAGGCGGGTGAGGGCGGCGCGGATCGGGTCGGGGAGGGGCGCCGGCCTGCGGGTCTGGCGGTCGACGAAGACGTGGACGACCCAGCCCTCGGCGGCAGCGTCGGGCTCGCCCTGGGAGAAGAGGGCGAGCTCGTAGCGGACGCTGGTGCGGCCCAGCTTGCCGATGCGGAGGCCGGCGTCGATGTCCTCGGGGAAGGTGAGGGGGCGGCGGAAGCGGCAGTGAGACTCGACGACGAGGCCGATGATCGGGCCCGTGGCGATGTCGAGGCCGCCCTCGGTGATGAGGTAGCGGTTGATGATGGCGTCGAAGTACGCGTAGTAGACGACGTTGTTGACGTGGCCGTAGACGTCGTTGTCCAGCCAGCGGGTGGGGACGACGACGCGGTGCGGGTAGTGGTCGCGCCGGGGGGCGGAGGCGTCGGTCGCGGGCGTGGCAGGGTCGGTCGCGGGCGTGGCAGGGTCGGTCGCGGGCGTGGCAGGGTCGGTCGCGGGCGTGGCAGGGTCGGTCATGAGATGCATCGGGGCCAGGCTCACCAGCAGGTGAGGGCGCTGCGGAAGAGGGCGGTCAGCTCGTCCTCGGCGATGGGGCGAGGGGCGTTGTCGATGAGGCGGGCCTGGGCGAGGGTGCCCGCGGCGAGGTCGCGGAGGTCGGGCTCGCCGTAGCCGACGGCAGACGCGCCGTTGGGGAGGCCGGCGTCCTGCATCATGCGCGCGAGGTGATCGGCGAGGAGGTCGCCGATGGCGCGGGGATCCGCAGCGGAAGCGCGCAGGTCCGCGGGGTCGGCGCCGAGGAGGGTGGCGGCTTCGAGGTGGCGGGCAGGGTCGGTGGCGGCGAGGGCGCGGAAGGCGGCGGGGGCGCCGAGGATGACGGCGACGCCGTGGGGGACGAAGGGGGCCGGGTAGCCGGGCATGTGGAAGTCGTGGCGGAGGCCGGAGAGGGCGTAGGACATGGCGTGGGGGAGGTGGACGCCCGCGTTGCCGAAGGCAATGCCGGCGAGGGTGGCCGCCCAGGCCATGGCGTCGCGGGCCTCGGTGTCGGCGGCGTCGCGCGCGGCGCGGACAAGGTAGCGGCCCGTGAGGCGGAGGGCTTCGCGGCAGCCGAGATCGCTCCAGGGGTTGCGGCCCTGGCTCATGGGGCGGGCGCGGGGGGAGTCGGGGCGGGCGCGGGCGCTGAAGGGGCGGGCGGTGAAGGACTCAAGAGCGTGGCTGAGGACGTCGAAGCCACTGGCAGCGACGACGCCGGCAGGGAGGGAGGCCGCGGCGGTGGGGTCGACGAGGGCGAGGGTGGGGCGGAGGGCGCGGGAGGCGATGCCGGTCTTGGCGTGGTGGGCGCGGAAGTCGAAGATGGCGATGCCGGTGCACTCGCTGCCGGTGCCGGTGGTGGTGGGGCAGGCGAGGTGCGGGGGAAGGGGGCCCGGGACGGGGCGGCCTTCGCCGAGGGGGCGGTTGACGTAGGCGGCGAGGTCGGCCGGGTAGGTGGCGTAGAGGAGGGCGGCCTTGCAGGTGTCGATGACGGAGCCGCCGCCGACGGAGACGTAGGTGTCGAAGCCGCCCTCGCGGGCGAAGGCGGCGGCGTCGAGGAAGGAGGCGTCGGTGGGCTCGACGCGGACGTCGTCGTAGACGGCGACGTCGAGGCCAGCAGCGAGGAGGGCGCGGCGCGCCGTGTCCACGGGAGGGAGGGCGGCGAGGGTGCGGTCGGTGAAGAGGGCGACGCGGCGGGCGCCGAGGGCGCGGGCGTGCTCTCCGATCTCGGAGAGGGCGCCGCGTCCGAAGGTGACGCTGGAGGCGTCGATGGAGAAGGCGGCGTCGCAGCCGTCGAGCAAGGCGTAGCCGAGGCAGGAACCCACGGGGACAAGGTAGCGCCCTTCGTTCGGGGTGCGCGAGGGAGCGGGAGGCGCTGCAGCAGGTTTTTCCCGGCGATGGGGTTGGGGTACGTTCGCGGGGATGAAGATCCTGGTCGTTTACTACTCGATGTATGGACACGTGCACCGCATGGCGGAGGCCGTGGCCGAGGGCGCGCGCGAGGTGGAGGGGGCCGAGGTGGTGCTGAAGCGGGTGCCGGAGACGCTCCCGCAAGAGGTGCTGGAGAAGATGCACGCGGCGGACGCGCAGAAGGCGTTCGCGCACGTGCCGGTGGCGACGGCGGACGAGCTTGCGGACTACGACGCGATCGTGTTCGGGACGCCGACGCGGTACGGGAACATGTGCGGCCAGATGCAGCAGTTCCTCGACGCGACGGGGCAGCTCTGGGCGAAGGGGGCGCTCGTGGGCAAGGTGGGGAGCGTGTTCGCGTCGACGGCGACGCAGCACGGAGGTCAGGAGGCGACGATCCTGAGCTTCCACACCACGCTGCTCCACCACGGGATGGTGATCGCGGGGCTGCCGTACGCTTTCCAGGGGCAGATGCGGCTCGACGAGGTGACCGGCTGCTCACCGTACGGTGCGAGCACCATCGCGGGCGGCAAGGGGGAGCGGCAGCCGTCGGAGAACGAGCTGGCCGGGGCGCGGTTCCAGGGGAAGTACGTCGCCCAGATCGCGAAGAAGCTCGCGGCAGGCTGAGCGTCCCGCCTCACAGGGGCGCGCTCGGGCGCTCCGTCAAGTCCATCGTCGGTTAGGCGCTGCCTGACGTTGATCAGGGGGCGCCCTGAACGTGCCGCCAGCGGCCTGGGGTGCATTGTGTCCATGCATTGACGGTTGCCGATCTCGCCACCACGGATGGGGTGGAAGAACGGCATGGAAGCTCGTAAAGCACCCAGGCTCTCGAAGAAGCGGTCTGCTCCCGCAGCGAAAACGGTCGCGGCGAAGGGAAGGGCAGCAGCGGCGGCAGCGGCGGCCGCGGCGGCGGCAGCGGCAGCGGCGAAAAAATCGTCGGGCAAGCGCGCCCCACCCAAAGGGAATGGGCCAGAGGGGAAGGAGAAGGGGAAGGAGAAGGGCCGCGGGAAGGCGTCGCTGCCGGCGTGGGTCGCGCCGCAGCTCGCGACGCTGGTGTCGCACCCGCCGGCAGGGCCGGGGTGGGTGCACGAGATCAAGATCGACGGCTACCGGATCCTGGCGCGGGTGGAGCGGGGATCGGCGCGGCTCCTGAGCCGGAGTGGGCGCGACTGGACCGCGCAGTTCCCGGCCATCGCGGCGGCGGTGGCGGCGCTGCCGGTGGAGACGGCGCTGCTCGACGGCGAGGTGGCGGTGGTGCTGGAGGACGGGCGGACGTCGTTCCAGGCACTGCAGGGGGCGCTGAAGGGCGGCCCGGAGGCGCGGATGCGCTACTTCGCGTTCGATCTGCTCCACCTGGATGGGCGCGACCTGATGGGGGCGCCGCTCGAGGAGCGCAAGGCAGCGCTGGGGGCGACGCTGGAAGGGGCGCGCAAGGGGAGCCGGGTGGTGCTGTGCGATCACCTGGAGGGGCTCGGGGAAGAGGTGCGGCGCCAGGCGTGTCGCCTGGGGCTGGAAGGCGTGGTGTCGAAGCGCATCGACGCGCCGTACCGGTCCGGGCGCGGTGGGGACTGGCAGAAGTCGAAGTGCTCGAAGCGGCAGGAGGTGGTGATCGGAGGGTTCACCGATCCGGAAGCGGGGCGGGTGGGCCTCGGGTCGCTGCTGTGCGGGGTGCACGATGCGCAAGGCGCGCTGCACTTTGCGGGCGGGGTGGGGACGGGGTTCACGGGGGAGGTGCTGCGGGCCCTGAGGAAGCAGCTCGAGCCGCTGGAGCGCGAGGCGTCGCCGTTCGTGGAGCGGGTGCCGTCGCGCGGGGGGCGGCGGATGCACTGGGTGGAGCCGGTGCTGGTGGCCGAGGTGGAGTTCACGGAGTGGACCGAGGGCGGGCAGATGCGGCATCCGTCTTTCCAGGGGCTGCGGGAGGACAAGCCGGCGCGAGAGGTGGTGCGCGAGGTGCCGGTGGTGCCGCCGAGAGGGAAGGCCGCAGCGACGGCGCAGGCGGTGACCTCGGTGGTGAAGGCGCGGACGAGGCGCGCGTCGGCGAAGGGGGCGGAGAAGACGGGGGAGGCGCACACGGCCACGAGGGCGCGCGTGACGAAGGCGTCAGCGCAGGGAGCGGCGGGGAAGGCGGCGGTGGTGAGGGCGAAGAGAGGGAGGAAGACGCGCTGAGCGGGTCAGGCGCTCTTCCGGTGCGTTGCCTGCTGGAGGGCGGCGTCGTAGCGGGCGCGGTTGTCAGGGCCGTAGCGGAGGAGCGCGCCTTCGAGCGCGAGGTTGGCGACGGCGACGCCCATGGAGACGAGGCGGGAGCGGGTGGAGACGTGGATGGCGTCCGTGCGCTGGCGCAAGCTCTGGAGCCAGGCCGTGAGGCGGACGCGGGCGGGGGTGTCGTAGCTGTCCAGCTCGTTCAGGTCGAGGAAGAGGGTGAAACAGCGGGAAGTCATGCTGAGGCGGGGTTCGACCATGGCCACCGCCCTCTCGCTCAGCTCCATGTCGAAGTGTCCCCAGGTGCGGAGCACGAGGACGCCATTGCTGGGCGCGATGAGCTCGAAGCCGCCGTGCGGGAGGCGGTGCTCGCGGGTGGCACTTGTGCGCGCGGGCTGTGCGGACGCGCCCTCGGCCGGCGAGGACTGCTCAAGACCGCGCGGGAACGCGGCTGGCGACAGCAGGGTGGTCGTCGAGGGCGTCCTGCGGGGGCGCGGGGGTGGGTGGGTCGATAGCACGTCGTTCTGGGGGGGCGTCTGGGCGCTCTGCAGCGGCGAAGGCGTGGAGGGAGATCCTGCAGGCTCCGGAGAACTCGTCTCGGGAGACGAAGAGCCGGGGTGCGAGGACCGCATACCTGAGAGGTAAGCTAGCGCGCCTCGACATGGACAGAAAGCGCTTTCCACCCGGATCGACAGAAAGGGGTGTGGAATTCCTCAGGCGGGCTGGAAGCGGGCTGGAGCGCATGAGCACACCCGGGACGGGCGTGAAGACGCGGAAAACCGATCCTGCGTGTGGCGATCAGCCCATCGCATCCGGTCTCTGACGCCGAGCATCGAAAGGGGACGGATGCGCGCAGGTCAACGAGTCGCCATGAACACGGCCCTGATGGTCGGCAAGCAGGTCCTCACGGCCCTGATCAGCCTGGCCTTCGTGGGCTACCTGGCCCGGAAGCTCGGCGTCTCGGTCTGGGGCGAGCTTCAGGCGTCGCTCGCCGTCACCGGCATGATCGCGGTGGTCGCCGGGATCGGCGTGCGCGGTTACCTCGCGCGCGAGGTGGCGGTGCGGCCCGATCTCGGGGCGGAGCACGTGGGCTCGGCGCTCGCCATCCGGGGCGGGATGGGGGCGTTGCTGCTCGCGGTGACGGCGATCGTGGCGTGCTTCATGACGTCGTCGCTCGGCGCGGTGCTCATCGCGATCGCGGCGGCGTCGCAGGTGGCGACGCTGCTCTACACCACGATCTACCTGGCCTTCGAGGCGCACGAGCGCCTCAAGTTCATCGCCTACTCGGAGCTGGCCGCGCGCCTGTTCGTGATCGCCCTGGCGATGGGCCTGCTCGCGCTCGGCGGGGGCGTCATCGCGGCGGCCGTGGCGCTGGCGTTCGGCAACGTGCTGCAGTGCGTGCTGAGCTGGTACTTCCTCCGGGCCCACTTCTACCGCCCGGTGCTGCGCCTGGGGGTGAAGGAGCTTTTGCGCATCGCGCGGCTCGCGGTGCCCATCGGCCTCGTCGGGGCGCTGCTCATGGCGCTGCAGCAGGCGGATCGGGTGCTCCTCAACGCGCTGGCCAACGAGCGGGAGGTGGGCCTGTACAGCGCGGCGTGGGTGCTGAGCGAGCAGTTCCGCCTCCTGCCGGACGTGTTCCTGGGGGCGGCGTTCGCGGCGGCGGTGCGGCTTCACACCAACGATCAGCGGGGGTTCGGGGAGCTCTACAAGAACTGCATGGTGGCGGCGCTGCTCCTCGGCCTGCCACTCGCGGCGGGGACGACGCTGCTCGCTCCGGATGTCATCGATCTGGTCTACGGGTCGCGCGCTGGCTACGCGCCCGCGGCGGGGGTGCTGCCGCTGCTGATGATGCAGGTGCCGCTGGCGTTCGCGTTCCAGGTGGCGTCGCTGCCGCTGCTGGCAGCGCGCCGCGAGGGGATGCTGGTGAAGATCCTGTTCGGGGCGCTGGTGGTGAACGTCGTCGTCGACGTGGCGCTGATCCCGATCTGGGGGGCGAAGGGGTCGGCCTACGGGGCGATGTCGGCGACCACGCTCACCCTGGCAGGGTGCGTGTGGCAATCGTGGCGCTGGGTGCGGCTCGTGCCGGTGCGGCAGATCCTGGCGATGGTGCTGGCCACGGCGCTGATGACGGTCGCTGCCTACGGGGCGCGGATGATCGGGGGGATGTGGATCGCGATCGCGGTGGGCACGGCGTCGTACGCGGGGCTCGCGCTGGCACTGCGGGCGGTGTCGCTCGACGATCTGCGCTTGCTCCTGCGGCGGCAGCCGCCCGCGAGCCTGCCGCCGCAGCCGGTGCAGGGAGGGAGCCCCGCGAGCGTGCCGCCGCGGTCCCTGGCCGGGCGCGGGACGGAGAGCGTGCCGCCGCCGCCGTTGACGCCGGAAGAGATCTCGAAGCTGTCGTCCCGGTCCTCGTCGGGCGGAGGGCCCACGCAGGAGACGCGACGGGCAAGGCCCTCTGCCGAGAACATGGAACGTGAGACATTGTCTCCATCCAGCGTTCGCCCGCGCCCTGCAGCCTCGACGACGTAGGAGCGCGGCGAGCCCAGTGCACGGCCCCCACGCCACGGCAGCGCGCAGCTTTCTCTCATCCCACACGTGGAACACTCCGTCCATCGTGATGGCACACTTGGTGATCGTGACGGGGTCTCGCAAATGTCGCGAGAATTTGGGCTCCGTGGTCGTAAGGGGCGTGAGGGTCATGAAGCACGAGGCGCGGGAGACCGGTTGCAGAGGTGGCTGCCTCGACGGGACGCGGGGCTCAGGACGCCTCTGCGCGCGGCAGTGGCGCCTGCGTCGTGTCGCAGGTCGGGCTGCGAGACGCTGCCAGTAGGCGCCGGCCACTACGAGGTGGTCTCGCGGCTGGCGACCGGGGGGATGGCCGAGCTGTTCCTGGCGCGGCGGGTGGCCCCCGGCGGCATCGTTCAGCCGGTGGTGATCAAGCGTCTGCTCCCGGAAATGCAGGCAGACCCGGAAGCGGTGCAAGGCTTCCTGGCCGAGGCATGGATCGCGTCGCGGCTGAGGCACCCGAACGTGGTGCGGTTCCTCGATGTGGTGAACCACGAGGGGCGCGACCACCTGGTGCTGGAGCACGTGGAGGGATGCACCCTGTCGGCGCTGATGCGCTTCCGGGCGTCGCAGGGGCAGCCGCTCCCGCTGCGGCTGGTGCTCACGATCGCGATCTCGCTCCTGCGAGGTCTGGGGCAAGCCCACGCGCTGGTGGGCGAAGAGGGGCAGCCCCTCGGGCTCGTGCACCGAGACGTGAGCCCACGCAACGTGCTCCTGTCCATCGAGGGCGAGGTGAAGCTGACAGACTTCGGTGTGGCGAAGGCGACGGGGCTCTGCGAGGAGCACGAGGTGGCACCAGGGTCGGGGCCATCGTCGAGCCCGTGGTCGTCGAGTCCGTGGTCGTCGAGTCCGTGGTCGTCGAGCCCCGCGTCGTCGAGCCCCGCGTCGTCGAGTCCGTGGTCGTCGAGCCCCGCGTCGTCGAGCTCAGGGGTGGGATCGTCGCCCTCGACAGGCACGTCGCAGAAGACGGACGAGGAGGGGGAGGGCGTGGCGTCAGGCGCGCGGCGCGCCGGAAGCTCGGGCCTGGTGAAAGGGACGCCGGGCTACCTGGCGCCAGAGCAGCTCCTCGGAAAGCCAGTCGACGCGCGTACGGATCTGTTCGCAGTGGGCGTGTTGCTGTTCGAGCTGGTGACGTGCAAGCGGCTCTTCCGAGGGCGCGACTGCGACGAGCTGATGCGGGCAGCGCTGCTGATGCAGGTGCCGTCACTGTCGACGCTGCGGCCAGGATGCCCGGTGCTGCTTGAAGGGGTGGTCCGGCGGGCGCTGGCACCCGAGCCTCACCAGCGCTTCGCGAACGCCGCCGAGATGGAGCAAGCCCTGGCCGAGGTGCTCGTCTCCCTCGACATGGAGGAGGGCAGAGACCGCGATGCTGGCCGGACGCTCGCGGGGATGGTGCGGGAAGCCATGAGGGAGGCTCCGCGTGTGTCGCGGGTCTCAGGTGGCGCCAGGGTGTCGGGGCGTCCGCGCGCCTCGGTGCCGCCAGCCGCCACCGCACCCGACAGGGATCAACCCACCGTGCGGGCCTGCGTGCTGCACGCAGATGCGGTACGCCGCGCATCGTCATGGTGGTGGGCGCCAGGAATGCTGGTGACTGCCCTCGCCGTGACCGCAGGTGCCTTCAGCAGGCGCCGCTGGCGCCGCTAACGTACTGTAGTACCGACCACTGGGAGCGTAGGGGCCGACAGGCCCCTGCTCCAGGGTACGCAGTACCGCAGTACTACGCAGGACAAAATGAGAATGCGGGGTGAGTGGCGCTCCCTCCCTTCGCCACACCCCGCGGTTCTTGTTTGTGCGTGTCGAGGCGTCGAGGCTGCGCAGGGCAGCCTCGCTCTCGCACCGTGAGCTTCAGCGCAGCGACTTGCGGCTGGTGACGGCGTTGTAGATCGCCAGGATGATCACCGCGCCGAGGATCGACATGAAGAAGCCGCCTGTCGACTGGTACGTCGGGTAGAGCCCGATCACGCGGCCGAGGAAGCCACCGACGACGGCACCGCCGACGCCGAGCAGGGTGGTCAGGATGAAGCCACCAGGTTCACGGCCAGGGGTCAGCAGCTTCGCGATGACGCCAACGACCAGACCGAACACGATCCACATCAGAATGTACATGGTTCTCTCCCCCGAGTCGGCTGCGGGAGGTGCCGCGAGCGCGTTGCTCGGCAATCCGTTCGAGCGAGGGCATTGCAGACCCTGTGCCGAGCTTGGATGGGTGGCTCGCGCACCCCTCGGACAGGCAGGGTGTCCGGCTGCACTGAGAATGTGGACGCAGCGGCGTGCGTATGCGCGGGAGCGACGCGGAGGCGAGGCAAGCTGGGCGCGAAAGACACAGCGCGGCACGGATCGGGAGGTCCGAGCGTGCGAGGCTCACGCCGGAAGCAGGAGGACCCTGCAAAGTCAGTGGGATGGTTCCGCTCCTGACGGCTATGGTACGGTCGCCTGAAGGAGGCACGTGTGGGCTCGAGATGGTTCGCTCCTGCGGCGTTGATGCTGTCGCTGATGATGTCGGCGGGCGCTGCCAGCGCTCAGTCGGATCAGGACAAGGCTGCGGCGCGGTCACTGTGGTCGCAGGCGAGCGAGGCGCTGTCGGCCGGCAAGTACGCCGAGGCGATCGATCTCGCAGGCCGTGCCGAGGCGCTGGTGCACGCGCCCACCCACCTGCTCCTGGTCGCGCGCGCTCAGGCGAAGCTCGGCCGGCTCGTGGAGGCCAAGGAGACGTACCTGAAGGTCACCCGCGAAGAGCTGGCGGCCACGGCGAGCAGTGCCTTCAAGGGGGCGCAGGATACGGCCCGGGAGGAACTCGCTGCCATCGAGCCGCGCATCGGTGCGGTCAAGGTGACGCTGCAAGGCGCGGGCGGGCGCAAGGTGCCGGTCAAGATCGACGACCACGAGGTGCCCGAGGCGCTGGTCGGTGTGTACCGTCCTCTCGACCCCGGACAGCATCGGGTGTCGGCACACCCGCCGGGTCTGTCTCCCGTGGAGCAGCCGCTCACCCTGGAAGATGGAGAGAAAAAGGAGCTGACGCTGGTGATCCCGGAAGCGGCCGCGCCCTCGGACGGTCCGGCAGGTGCGGGGAGGGAGCCCGGAAAGGGCGACGCAGGGGGGCCGCCCGGGGGAGGTCCCGACACGGGCAGCAGCAAGGGGGGGAGCGCGCTGACGTGGGTGGGGATCGGCGCGGGCGCGCTGGGGCTGGCCGGGCTGGGGGTGGGGGTGGCGTTCACCGTCATCGGGGGCGGGACGCAGGGCGATGCCGATGATCAGTTCACGGCTTGCCAGCCCGCGGGCTGCACGTCGTCGCAGCAGGGGGAGATCACCCAGCTCGACAAGGACGCGGCGTCGCAGAAGACGATCGGGGTGATCGGCCTGATCGGAGGCGGTGTGCTGCTGGCGGGTGGGGTGACGCTGGCCGTGATCGGGCTGGGATCGAAGCCGAAGGATGCGCAGCAGGGCTGGGTGATGCCCTACGTGACGCCGGGTGGTGGCGGCGTGCGCGGCGCGTTTTGAGGGCCCTTCAGGAACGGAGCGGGCGTCAGTACCCAGGATCTGCGGCGCCGCCTGGCTTGGGCTTGGGCGTCGTCGCGGTGGGCTGCTGCGAGGGCTTCGCCGTGCTCGGGGGCGGGAGGCGCCCGGTGGAGGGCGTGCTCGGGGGCGCGTAGGGGAGGGGAGGAGAGGTGGAGGGCGTGGCGGTCGGCGCGGCGCTCGTGGAGGGCGCTGCGGTGGCGAGCGCGCTCGCGGTGGGGGCTGCGGTGTCGACCGGAGCGATGCTGGGGGCCCCGGTGGTCGGGGGGAGGGGCGAGGCGGTGGCGGGCACGGTGAGCGTGGCGCTGGCGCTGGGCGCGGCGCCGGTGGGTGTGCTCGTCGTGCGCCCGCTGAGCATCAGGAAGGACGTCACGCCGCCCGTGATCACGAGGCCAGCGAGGCCAGCGAGCGCGATGGCCAGGCCGCGCGAAGGCTTGCGCGGCGTCGTGCTGGTCGACGCTTCGGCCCAGGTGCTCGACGTCTGCGGCACGGGGGCGCCGGCCGGGGTCGAGGCATTGCCCCAGCCACTGCCGGAAGCGCCGGGCTGCGGTGCCGCGCCGGGGCTCGGGGTGAGGCCGAGCACGGGCTGCGGGAGGAAGGGGGAGCTGACGTTGCCAGGCGTGAGGTGAGGGGAGCTGATGTTGCCGGGCGCGGGCGTGGCGTACGGCATGCCGGGGTGCTGCGGTGAGGAGCCGTAGCCCTGGGCGCCGAGTTGCCCCGGCGCTGGCGTGTGGCCGGGAGTGTGGGCGAACGGCATGGGCGTCGCCGCGAGGGCCTGGGTTTGTGGGCGCTGGGTGATGGCGGCCTGCAAGAGGGGAGCGCCCGTGGCGAGGGCGGGGCGCGCGGCAGCCCAGGCGAGCAGCGCGTCCTTCAGCTCGGCGCAGGTCTGGTAGCGGTGCGCGACGTCCCGCGCCATGGCGCGCTGGACGAGGGCGGCGAAGGCGGGGTCGATGTCGGGGATGTAGTGCTGCGGGGGCGGCGCCGGATCGCCGACGATCTTGAAGAGCAGCTCGTTGAAGGTGTTCGCCTGGAAGGGGACCTGGCCGGTCACCGCCTGGTAGAGCACCACGCCGAGCGCGTAGAGGTCGCTGCGGTGGTCGACGACCATGCCGCGCGCTTGCTCGGGTGACATGTAATACGGGGTCCCCACGACGGAGCCAGCGCGGGTGACGTTGAGTTCGTCGCCGGCCTGCGAGAACTTCGAGACGCCGAAGTCGAGGATCTTGACGAAGTCCGCGAGGCCCGCCTTCTGCTGCAGGATGAAGACGTTATCGGGCTTGAGGTCGCGGTGGACGATGCCGGCTGCATGGGCGGCGCCGAGGCCGTCGAGCACCTGGGTGACGAGGGGGACGAGGCGCTCCGGAGGCAGCCTCCCCACGCGCTTGAGCCGCGCGCCGAGGGTCTCGCCATCCATGAACTCCATGACCATGTAGCGGGCGCCGTCGGGGAGCGCGCCGAGGTCGAGCACCTCGCAGATGTGGTCCGAGCCGATGCGGGCGGCGGCCTGGGCCTCGCGCTCGAACCGGGTGACCGACTCGTCCTGCGCCGACACGCTCGCGTGCAGGACCTTGATGGCGACGCGGCGACGGATGCGGACGTTCTCGCCCTCGTAAACCTCGCCCATCCCGCCCTGCCCGAGCAGGCGCACGATGCGGTACTTCCCGTCGATGATCTCGCCAGGAGCGTGGCTCACCAGGAGGGCCCTCGACTCGATAGAGGAAGCACGGTGTGAGCGTACCATGCACCCTCGGGGCCTTCCTACGGCCAAGGGCGCCAGGGAGGGACCCCGGGGGCGTGATGTGGGGACGAGGACGACGGCGCGGCGCGATGCAGGGACGCGGGCGGCGCGGTCGCCGCGGGCGCCGCGGGCCAAGCAAGGGACGCGGGCGGCGCGGGGGGACCGGACCCCTTCGCCTTTTTGTGTGCAGCTCTGCGCGGAACCGAGGTTCTTCATGGTAACGTCGCCCCCGTTATGACGCTCTACGAGCTGTCAATCGATGAACCGCTGGTTCGCGAGGCAGAGCGGCTGGCCACGCTCGAAGGTCGCGGATACCCGACCCTGGTCATGCGCTGGGAGTCACGGCTCTTCGACCAGACCTGGTCCACGACGCTGGTGCTCGACTACCTCATCGCCCTGCCGCCACTCATCGTCGGCCAGGCGGTGTTCAACGAGGTGCGCATCGCCGCCTTCACCGGGGGCGCCGGGACGAAGTTCATGTACTTCGGCACCGAGATGAGCGCGAACGTGCCCCGCGTCGCGCCGGAGATGGAGAACACCGTCGCGCCCTCGGGCCGCTACCAGGAGTACCGCCTCGACGAGCAGTCGTGCCCGGTGCCTTACCTGAAGCTCATCCAGGTGAGCCCGCGCATCTACGGCAACGGGCTGCAGGACTACTACTCGCCGCCCATCAAGATCGAGCGCTACGACGCGGTGCCGGGGCCCGATCTGCTCGCGGACTTCTTCCCCTCCATCGTGGCCGACCTCGATCCGGTGAAGGGCAGCGTGCTCACCGACGCCGCGCAGGGCTTCTGGACCGGGAGCCGCTACGTGGGGACCACGACCATCGCCATCCTGCGCCAGGGCAAGGTGGTGGGGCTCCTCAAGCGCTCCGGGAAGGTCGACAAGGATCCCGTGCCTCCCGAGGTGAAGCGGCGCGATCCGCGGCTCGACGTGCTCCGCGAGTGGGTGGCCATCGACGTGGGCGCCTCGACCACGGTGGTGGCGCTGCGCGGCGAGCGGAGCCAGGCCGAGCTGGTGCGCATCGGCGCGGAGCGTCCGCTGGAGGTCGCGGCCGACAACGAGAACCCGAGCGAGATCAGCTTCGAGGCGCTCGGGCGGGTCACGAAGGCCTGGCGCGAGCGGGTGATCCAGCCGCTCACGCGCTGGAGCGACGTGGTGGTCGGCCACGCGGCGCGTGCCGCGCGGAGCCGTCCCGGCCCCGACCAGCACACGCGCGCGGCCTCCACGCTCACCGCCCTGCCGCTCCTGCGCGAGCGCCTGGAGCGCAAGGAGCCCTTCCGCATGCGGGGGAACAGCGACGCCGACGCGGTGGAGAACCTGCGCAAGCCGGCGCCCCCCATCATCGACGAGGACGGCATCGGCGCGCACGATCCGTTCGATCCGCTGGAGCTTTACGCCTACTACATCGGGCTCCACGTCAACCACCGGCAGCGCGGGCTGCACACGCGCTACGCGATCACCATGCCCACGGGCTGGTCGGCGGAGCGCCGCACCAGCGTCCTCGTCGCCTTCCGCCGTGGCCTCTACCGGAGCCTGCCGGCGGGGCTGTGCGAGTACCACGACCTCAAGGACCTGGTGGTCGCCGACGGTGGCCCCTCGGCGCTCGCCTTCGCCGCGCACGCCTTCCGGGTGTTCGGTATCCAGCCCAAGGACGCGCCGGTCGCCTTCTGCGCCATCGACGCGGGCGCGAGCGAGACGGGCATCGTGCTCGGCAACCTCCGCTCGGCCAAGCCCGACGAGCGCGCCGATGGCCTGGAGCGGGTCATCGAGTACCTCGACCCCTCTGCGGTCTCGTGGCTCGGCGGCGAGCGGCTCCTCCACCGGATGGCGTACCGGGTGTACGCGGCGCTTCCCCGCATGCAGGAGGCACGCATCGTCTTCGAGCGCCCCGTCGAGGAGCCGGATCTCGACGTCCGCGAGGACCTGCTCGCGCCCTCTCCGGAAGGGCGCGCCAACGTGGTCCTCCTGAAGGACCACCTCCGTCCGCTGCTCGAACAGGGGATGAAGGCCAAGCTCCCCGAGACGCTCCGCCTGCTCAGCACCGACGGTAGCCCCGTGGAGATCGTGGTCACGGTCGACCGCGGCAACCTGGGCGCCGCCCTCGAAGACTGGTTCCTCCAGGGCGTGCAGCAGATCAAGCAGACCCTCGCCGCGGCGATCACCAAGATCGGCCGTGAGCCCGAGCCCTACCAGGGGCTGCGGGTGGTCATCGGCGGCCGCCTCGGCATGCACCCGCTCTTCCTGGAGCTGCTCGAAGAGGCGCTCCCCCAGGGGGTGCACATCCACAAATTCAGGGAGCCCGACAAGGTGAACGTCACCGCCCCGACGGCGAAGACGAGCACCGCGTTCGGCACGCTCGCCCTCCGGCTCGATCGCATCGCCGCCATGCTCCGGGTGGAGAAGCGCGAGAACTTCCGCTACCGCGTGGGGCGCGCGCGCCACGGCCAGCTCTACGACGTCCTCGACCCGCAGAGCGACTACGACGAGTGGCGCGACCTCGGCGCCTGCACCAAGCCGGACGTCGACATCCTGTTCCTCGTCGCCGAGGACGACGGCGAGGTGGCCGCCGACGACCCGCGCGTGCACCGCGCGAGCTGCGCCCTCGGCCCCTCCGCCGTGGGGCAGCGCCTCTACCTGCGTGCCATCGGCCCGAGCCGCGTGGAGGTCGCCGTGGGGCCGCCCGGCGACGAGCCCCCGAAGGGCGGCGTGTGCTGGGCCATCGACCTCAAGTCCAGCACCACGGAGCGCGTCTCCTGAATCAGCGCGCCTTGCGCCGCGCCACGTAGAAGAAGTCGCGTGGCGCCGGGTCGGTCGCGTACTCCGTCGGCTTGAAGCTCACGTCGGGGATGAGCGACGCCGCGGCCACCGGCGTCTCGCCCGGAGCGTTGCGGCTGAACATGAGGAAGCGCGGGTAGGCGTGGTTCACGTCGAGCTGCGCCGCGTCGCGTGCGCCAGCCGCCTTCATCGCGCGCGCCATGGCCTGCGAGGACACGGCCTCCCCGAGCCCGTAGAACAGGAACCTCCCGCTCTCGTCCACCCCGAGCGCCGAGCGCCGGATGATGGTCTCGCCGCTCACCGTCGCCCCCCAGTCGCGGTTCGACTCCGAGAGCGCCGTGTTCAGCGTCCCCTGCTCGACCAGGCACGGCGGCGTCTGCCGGTAGGTGGGGAAGTCGGCAGCGTGCTCCTTCAGCTTCGACCAGGTGCGGATGCGCACCTTGCCCTCGCGGTCGAAGGCGATGGTGCAGGCCCTCCCGCGCGGCGGCAGGAAGCTCACCCCGTCGAGCATCATCCCGTAGTGCCCGTGCATGGCCTTGAACCCACCGTTGAACGCGGCGAGCAGATCGTCCGCGTGCTCTCGGGGCACGAGGCCCGGCCGCTGCTCCTCCGGCAGCTTGTCCACGGACACTGGCTCGTGGGTCCCGGCGACGAGCCGCACGTCGGCGCCTTCGAGGTCGATCGCCACCACCGCGACCGCCGCGAACCCCCGCCGCGGATCCGGATGCACCACGCTCTTCCAGAGCACGGGCGCGTTGCCCTCGGCGCTGCCGCTGACCATCGGGATCCACGACCCATCGCCCGGCGTCGCCACGCCCTTGTACGGAGGCGTGAACGCTGGCGGGGGCCCGACCCGCGCGCCTGCGCCTTCGACGACCGCCGCGACGGCCGGCACCACCGCGCCCTCGCCGGGCGCCACGGCTCCCGGCGCGACCTCGGGCTCCCAGAACGTCTTCGGCGGGGCGGTGCCGAACCGCACCTGGTTCACCCGGTCGGCGACGCCGTAGGCCACGTCCTCGATCCACGCCACGGGCTCCGGCCCCACCACGGAGCGCACCCCGTCCACGACGGCGGGCGCGAACCCGGGCACCTCGTGAATCGCGTACCACAGCGCCCCGGTCGCCACGGCGCCCACGCCAGCGAGGATCCCGAGCCGCCGCAGCCAGCGCGAACGACGGCGCGTCGAGGACGTAGGCAAGGCCTTGGGCGGTGTCGAAGCGGCCCAGGGCGAGCTCGCTTCGTCAGCGACGTGCGCGCTGTCGGGTGTCGTCGGATCGATCTGGGTCGAAGAAAGCCCCACGCGGCGAGCGTACCTGATCGCCGCTGAGGGCCCAACTTCCCGAGGTTTGTCGCCCTTGCTCGGGCGGTGGCTCACTGGCTCAGCCGGGGAGCTGCTGCCCCTGCGCCATCACCTTCACGCCGTCGCTGAACAGGATCTCCACCTTGCCGGGATCGATCACCCGGACGACGACCCCGTCACCGAACTTGCTGTGCCGTACCAGCTCGGCCTCCTGGAGGACGACGGTGATCCGGTAGGGCTTGAACGCCGCGGAGGGCTGCCCCGCGATGGACTTCTCCCACACGGCCGTCAGATCGCGCTCCTTGCTGGAGCTCGAGCTCTTCGAGGACCCCGAACTCTTCGACGATCCCGAGCGGGTGCTCGCGGCCTTCGGTTCCCGGGTGACCGTCTTCTGAGCCTTCGCGCGCTCGCGTTCGCTCTTCGGTGCTCGGTAGAGGTGGTGCGACCCGCAGGTCTTGCACTCCACCTTCTTCACCTCGTCCCCCACCATGGCGATGATCCGGTGGGTGAGATCGAGCTTGCACTTCGTGCACCACGAATCGATCTCGCCGCCAGTCTTGGGCTTCTTCGTGCTCACTTCTCCTCGCGCCGCCGTTCCCGGCCGGCCTCCTTGCTGCGATCCTTGACGGTCACCTGCGCGTTCACCTCGGGCTTGGGCAGGCCGCTGCTCTTGGGCGGCTCGTCCCCGGACGCCTCCTCCTTCCGGATGGCCGCTTCATTGGGGATGAAGCGGATCTCCGTCTTGATCTCGAACGACAGCTTGGTGAGGACCTTGGAGATCTCGTCCGCGAGGTTGGTCTGCTCGAGGACGTCCCGGATCTCCTTCGCGACCACCCGGTACAGGCCGCTCTTGGTCTCGTCGATCTGGCCGTACAGGTGCTGGAGCAGCTCCTTCGGGAGCTTGAGGTCACCCACGAACTGACGCAGGTTCTCGGGCCCCTCGCTGAGCCGGTCCATCCCGGTCTCCACCGCCCGCTCCACGGCCCGCTTGAAGATCTCCGGCACCGCGCGCTCCAGGGCCCGCTCGATCAAGCGCTTCTTCTCGACTTCGCCTTCCGGCTTCTCGTCGTCGCGCAGATCGTCGTCGGCGTCGGCCATCGTGCGCGACCCCTACCGGGCTGCATGGGCCATGTCAACGGTCCCCGGGGCAACTTTACCTGGACCCCCCCCAAAGCACCTTTCTGTTTCACCGGACCCCCGGACTCCGCAGCACCCAGACCTCGGCTGCGAAGCGGCCTGCGCCCTTCCTGGCCGAGACCTCCAGGACCGCGTCGTCATCGTCCAGGGCGCAGAATGGTCGGTCCGGCTGGACGATGGGCCACGCATCCTCACCGGCATCGGTGGCGATGGCCACCCCGCGGCTGCTCCGCATCACCACCTCCAGGTCCCCGATGCCGCCATCCCCCACGGCGAACACCCGGTAGCAAGCCCCCCGCCGCAGCGGCACGGGCGCCGTGACCGCAGGCTTCCCTGCGCCCACCACCCCGACCACGGCCTCCTTCGAGTACCGCCGCATCCCGTTCGAGGGCCCGCACAGCAGCGAGAGCCGCGTCACGTCCTGCAGCGGTGTGCCCGACAGCCGGAAGTTGCCGTAGCAGCGCACCCAGGGGCCTCCCACCCGCACCGGCGGCGTCACTGGCCCCTCAGCACCAGCCTGCGCCTCTCCTCCATCGCCCGCGCCCCCATCCCTGCCGGCCTCGCTCTCACCGCCTGGCGACGGAGCGCCTGCGGCCTCCCCGGCTGCTGCTGCGGGACCAGGCACGGCATTGCTGCCAGGCTCGCCGAGATTGCCGGTGGCTCCGGACGGCCTGTCACTTTCGGTGCCTGCGCCCTCGCCGGGCGCGGTGAGCCGACCTGCACCCGGACCTCGCAGCCCTCCCGCGGGCGCACTCAGCACCGTGGGCGGCCCCTCCTGCCCTTCCCAGGGACGGTGACGCTCCTCGCAGCTCGACGCTCCCAGCCAGGCCACTCCGAGCCAGAGCCCCGCCCCCGCATGGTTCCGCCACCGACGCTCGCCCACGACCGACCCCTCTACCTCTGGATTCCCGGTGCAGCGACGCTTTTTCCACGCGCTCGTGCGAGGCACTGCACGCTTTAGCGCGCACCGGATTGGCGCCGGCAAGCCCCTCCTTCACCCGCATCTCCTGCGCTACGGTGCCCGCATGGCTTCTCCTCGCGACGTGTTCCACGGACGCCGCATGCGCCTGCTTGAGAAGATCGACGGCGCTCTTCTCCTCTTCGCCGCGCCGGTCACCCTGCGCAACGACGACGTCGCGCACGAGTACCGGCAGGACTCCGACTTCTACTACCTCACGGGCTTCACCGAGCCCGGCGCGGTCCTGCTGCTGACCAGCAAGCACGAGCACCACCGCGCCGTCCTCTTCCTGCGTCCCCGCGATCGCGAGCACGAGATGTGGGACGGCGAGCGCCTCGGCGTCGACGGCGCCGTCGAGCGCCTCGGCTTCGACGCCGCCTACCCCATCGGCGAGTTCGCCGACAAGCTCCCCCGCTACTTCACGGGCGTGACCCGCGTCTACCACCGCCTCGCCGTCGACCGGGGCAACGACGACCGCGTGCTCGACGCCGTCCAGCGCGTGCGCGGCCGCGGCCGGACACCCGACGTGTGGCCCACCGAGATCGTCGACCCGCGCACCCTGCTCCACTCCATGCGCGTGCTCAAGACGGACGACGAAATCGCCACCATGCGCCGCGCGGCCGAGATCACCCGCGACGCCCACCTCGCCGCGATGCGCCTCGCCGCCCCTGGCCGCCACGAGTACGAGCTGGAGGCCGTGATGCGCGAGGCCTTCCGCCGTCACGGCGCCGAGCGCGTCGCCTACTTGCCCATCGTCGGCAGCGGCCCCAACGCCACGGTCCTCCACTACCGGCAGAACAGCCGCCGCATGGAGGACGGCGAGCTCGTGCTCATCGATGCCGGCTGCGAGTACGGCTACTACGCGAGCGACGTCACCCGCACCTTCCCGGTGAGCGGCACCTTCTCGCCGCCCCAGCGGCGCATCTACCAGCTCGTGCTCGACGCCCAGCGCGCCGCCATCGACGCGACCCGCCCGGGCGTCACCGTCGACCACGTGCACGACGTCACCGTCCGCGTCCTCGCCGAGGGGCTCGTCGCGCTCGGCCTCCTCCAGGGGACCCTCGACGACGTGCTCCGCGACCGTACCTACCGCCGCTACTACATGCACCGGACCAGCCACTACCTCGGCATGGACGTGCACGACGCCGGCACCTACTTCGAGGGCGGTGCGCCCCGCCCCATGCAGCCCGGCATGGTCCTCACCATCGAGCCCGGCCTCTACATCCGTGCCGACGACGTCGCGGCGCCCGCCGAGTACCGTGGCATCGGCGTGCGCATCGAGGACGACGTCCTGGTCACCGCCGAGGGGCACCGCATCCTCACCGACGACATCCCCCGTACCATCGACGACGTCGAACGCGCCTGCCGTGGCGCCAGCACCGCGTGAGCCCGAGCCGCAAGGCGAGCGCGAAGGCGAGCGCGAAGGTGAGCACCAAAGCGCGAGGTCAGATCGCCCTGCCCTTCGAGATCCCTGCCCGCAGCGCGCCCCTCGCCGAGCCCATCGTCCCAGGCTCCGAGCGCGACCACGAGATCGCCACGGCCCTCGGCGCCTGGTTCGATGCCGTCGCCCGCGACCTGCCGTGGCGCCGCACCCGCGACCCCTACGCCATCTGGCTGAGCGAGATCATGCTCCAGCAGACCCGAGTCGACACCGTCATCCCCTACTTCGATCGCTTCCTCTCCCGGTTCCCCACCGTCGGCGATCTCGCCCGCGCCGATCTCGACCAGGTCCTCTCCCTCTGGAGCGGCCTCGGGTATTACCGCCGCGCCCGGATCATGCACCTCGCGGCCCGGGAGGTCACCGAGCGCCACGGCGGCGCCTTCCCTGGCGATGCTCAGGCGCTCCGCGCGCTCCCCGGCGTCGGCGCGTACACCGCGGGGGCCGTGGCCAGCATCGCCTTCGACCTCCGCGAGCCCCTCGTCGACGGCAACGTCGCCCGCGTCCTGTCTCGCCTCGACGCCATCGACAACGACATCCGCAGCACCACTGGCCAGCGCGCGCTCTGGGCAGCAGCGGCGCGCCTCGTCCCCGAGGCCCGACCCGGGCGCTTTAACCAGGCCCTCATGGAACTCGGCGCCACCGTGTGCACCCCGCGGGCGCCGCGCTGCACCGCTTGCCCCGTCAACGGACTCTGCATCGCCCGCGCGGAGGGCCGCGAAGAAGACCTGCCCGTCCTCGCCCCCAAGCGGAAAGTTCCCTCCGTCCGCATGGTCGCCGCCGTGCTGTGGGCGGGACACCGCGTCTACCTTGCCCGTCGCACCGAAGGCGGCCTGTTCGGCGGCCTCTGGGAGCCACCCATGGTCGAAGCCGACTCCCTCGACGAAGCCCGCACCTCCCTCGCCGAAGCTGGAATCCCGGAGCGCATCGTCCTGCGCGAGGTGGGCCGGGTGCGCCACATCCTCACGCACCGCCGCCTTGAGGTCACCGTCGCGCGCGCCGAGGTGCCGGCCGCTCTTCGGGGACGAGCAAAGCTTGCCAGCCCTTATGAGAGGGCATCCTGGCTGGATCCCGATGCGAACGAGGTCGGTGTCTCCCGGCTCGCACGCAAGATCCTGTCTATGTCATCGCCCCCGGCAGCCCGGGCAGAGGTCACACGTCGCTGACCGAGCGAGGCTGCGACAGCGGACAGACCTGGCGCGACTCCTCCTGACACGCTCGACCTCGATGTGTCCCGGAACAGCCAGTCTCCACGGCGTGTTGTGTGCCCGCGGCAGAACGTCTGGCGAGAAAGCACCCTCTCAGCGGCTGGCATGAAAGGCGCTTTACCGGAGAGCAGCCCCCGACAACCTGCGGGGAGGTTGCCTCCGTTCGGAAACCAGGGAGCGGATAGGAGCACGACATGGCTGAGCGACGACGGGCAGTCGCCGAGTTGGCGACATCCGAGACACCGAAGAAGACCACCGCAGCGCCAGCGCCGAAGAAGAAGCTGCGCGAGCCTGCGCTCCCGCGGGAGACGGAGAATGACGGCAGCGTGATGGCGGACGATGGCGCCCTCTACGTGATGGCGCTCGGCGAGCGTATCGTGCTCGATGTGCTCGCCTACCAGGATGAAGGCCTGCTGGCCTTCCTGCGGATCGACGGCGAGGTCGTGGCCGAGCTCCCAGTGGCGGGCCAGGCCTGACCCGGAGCCACCGGGGAAGCAGCCCGATCCCCGGAAGCCCTGGGCCAGACCTGCAGACCTGGGAAGCCTGCGCCATGCGGGCGCTATCGAAAGGGCCTCTAGCGGGGGGCCCTATCGAAAGCGCCTCCGTCGTGCGGACGGCCTCCGAGCTTCCTCGACATTGCGCCCGACGCTGAGGTCGAGCCTGCGCGGCGAGGCTCTCACGACGCGTCGGGTCCCGCGCTATCGAAGGACAAAAAAGAACACGCCGCGAACCTCGGGGGGGGGAAGAGGTTCACGGCGTGCGAGTTAGCGCGCCACACGGGCCTAGGGGGGGGGAAAGGCCTCCGCGCGGCGCTGGCTAGCCTCATTGCACCCCTTGTGCCATGGGCAGCAGTGGTGGTTTCAGCAACTTACGGGAGCCTGTCCAGGAGAGCATTGCATACCTGCAATGCTCTTCTGAAAGCCTGAAAGGTCGTGGCCATCGCTCCCTGCGTCGCAGGCGAACACCGCGGCGTGCTCCTCGCGGCGGCGTGAGTAGATCTCAGGACGCCGCGCCGCTGGAACCCCGGGACGCGCTGACGTGCCTCTATGTCTCGCCCGGCGGGCACTGCCTCCTCGGAGCGTTCAGGCGCTCGTGAGGGATGCGGGGTGGCCTTTCAAAGGCGAAAGACAAAAAGAAACACGCCGTGAACCTCGGGGGGGAAGAGGTTCACGGCGTGCGGATTAGCGCGCCACACGGGCCTAGGGGGGGGGAAAGGCCTCCGCGCGGCGCTGGCTACTCTTGTTGCACCCCTTGTGCCACGTTGTATTCGACGTGATCTCAGAAGGTTGAGCGCTGTCGCACGGTCGAGGATTTCAGTTGTGAAAGTCCTCCCGTGAAACCTTGAAAGCCTCAGTACCGTCGCTCGGCGACTTCCCGTGGTCCGTTCCCTCATGCGCGCTTCGGGTCCTGGCGTGACCCTCGTGGGGGCCACCTCCGGGTGCTCCATTCTCCCGTGCTCGCTTCGGGTCCTTGGTGCTACGCTTTTTCGAGGCATCGGGGGTAGCGACCATCGGGAGCGCAGGGGCCGATAGGCCCCTGATTCAGGGTACGCAGTACCTAGTCCACGCCGACCGTGTATGCGCCTGCCCCACGGCTGGAGCCGTGCGCGTCGAAGCTTCTCACGGTCAGCGTGTAGTCGCCGGGAGGCACGAGTACCTCCTCGCGACCGGTCACCCCGAGACTTGCGGCGACGAGGGATCCCTGTCCAGCGTCGCCTTCTGTCACCAGCAGGTCGATGTCCCTTCCGGGCACAGGCTCGAACTCCACCCACACCCATGCCTCGCAGTCGAGGTTCACCCGGAAGCTGTCGCTCGCGTCGCAGAGCGATCCTGACAGCGGAGTCTCGCGCGAGAGCTCCGGCACGCGCCCCTCATTCCCATCCTCTCCGACCCCTCCGGTCCCGCCCGAGCCGCCCCCACTCGCGAGCGCCACATCATGGCAGCACACCGGTACCACCAGATGGATCCCGCCTGCCGCTCCCCCTGCTCCGCCAGGCCCGCACGCGAGCTGTGCCCCGCCGTCGCCGGCAGACGTCGAGAGCACTCCCGACAGGAACGACTCGGTCACCGCCTCGACGTAGGCATCGCCCGCCGGCTCCGCATCGATCTCTTCGGCGCCTTTCCCCGGAGCCCCGGCTCGTCCACCCGTGGTGACCTCGCCCGCGAGCAGCAACCGATCCGCGCGCACCGAGAGCGCGCCGCCTCGCGTGTGCAACTCCCCGTAGTGCAGCCAGGTGTTCGCCTGCATCGACACCGATCCCCCCGTGCCCTGCACCACGCCGCCGGGACACACCAGGATCTCTCCAGCGTCCAGCGTGACGTCTGACGACAGGCGCAGCACGCCACCAGGCGCCACGCGCAGGCTCTCGGTGGAGAGCTGCGCTCCTTCCACGTCGACGACCTCGCCACACTGCACCCGTACGCCATCCGTGGGCGCTGGCGTGCTCTGGGGATCCATGCACCACGCAGGCACGTTGGTGAGCAGACCGATGACCTGCGGCGCCCCGTCCACCGTGGTCTGATCCTGACCGGTCGGGAGCCTGAGCGACGCCGCTGCTGCGTTCACCGCCTCGGGCGAGCATCGCGTGGCGCACACCGCGCTGTCGGATGCATCGCCGTCGCCGTCCTCGTCGAGACCGTTGCAGATCTCGGCGACCCCTGGGAGCGCCACCTTGTTCACCAGCGTATTGCCCGCGCAGGCCCACGCCTCTCCCATGGCCGGCTCGAAGCGCTCCTCACCGCACGCGCATGCAGCATCGAGGAGCCGGGTCCGAGGACAGTCTCCCACCACCACAGCCGCTTCGAGCGGGGCACAGGTCTCCGCGGCGGGCGTCACGGTCTCGCCACAAGCGGTGAGCGAGAGTGCCCCGAGGGCCACGGTGCTGGTCATGGCTCCCGCGACGATGCGCCACGGAGCGAGAGAGGGGGCTGGGATCATGGCCGGCAGCTAGCAGAAGGCGTGCCTCCAGACTGGAGCCGCGGACCGAGGGGCGTGGCAGCGCCAGAGGAGGAGGCGTTGCGGAGGGACAAAAGACAACACGCCGTGAACCGGGGGGGGGAAGGTTCACGGCGTGCAGATAGGCGCGCCACACGGGCCTCGGGGGGGGGAAGAGGCCTCGGTGCGACGCTGGCCTAGGATAATGCAGCCATTGTGCCAGGTGGATTGGAGCCAGCTATCCATCATTTAGAGTGGATTGCTGCGTTGTGGTTTGCAGTTTTGAAATTGCATCTTGAGAGCTTGCAAGTCTACAGGGTGGAGCTGAGGGGTCAGACGAGGGCAAAGGGACGGACCTCAGCAGCCTGCCCCGAGAGGTTGGCGACCTGTCGGAGAGCGGGGGCGCGAGCCCCTGCGGTGTAAACAAGCGAGTGACGCTGGAGCGAGAGCCTGGACCGCGCAGCCGGCTGGATTGCTCCAGCGGGCTGCGCGAGCCACGCGCCTCGTGACCGACGTACGCTGCCTTCAGCGCTGACCTGAAGCGCGGCGATGGTACGGGGAGAGCGACGGCTCGGTGGCTGGCGTCCCCATCGTTGCCGGTCGCTTCAGCACGTGCACGTTGGTGACCCGCTCGTTCTGACCCACCGCTTGTCCGGCGACACGGATGTCGCTCCCGAGCTCCACCTCGTCGCCGACCTCGACGCCTTCATCGAAATCGCTGACGTCGATGTCGAGCGCGATGTCGTTGCTCGCGTCGGATGCCGCCAGCTCGTCGGAGTCGCTGAGCAGCTCCTCCTCGTGGATGTAGGCGGTCTCGGGATCCATCTCCTCGTGCATCATGTGCAGGTCGCTCACGTCCTGCGCGCGCGTCGCGCCTTCAAGGAACTCAGCGCCGAGCTCGCTGGCGAGATCGGCCGCGGCGTCGCCGGCGTGGGGATTGACGTCGAACACGATGCTCCCCGCCTCGTTGGGGTGATGCCGGTAGGAGCGGACATCGTCATCGAGCGTGGGCACGGCGTCGCTCAGCTCGGGGCCAAAGTTCTCCTTGCCACGCAGCGGGGGAGCTTCGTTCTCGCTGAACGCCACGAAGCTGCCCGTGAAGGGGTCGTCGAGCGCATCGACCCGGGAGTGCTTCGGCCTGGCGCGCTGCTCACCATGGGTGGCGGCGCGCAGGTCCGGAGCCGCGGCCCGGGGAGTCCGCGGTTGGGGGTTGGACCTGGGGGGGGAACCAGCCTGTTCGGCAGAGGTGCCCGACGCCCAGGAGGACAAAGACTTGTTGGTTGATGTGCGTCGTTGGCTCACGAGAGGCCGTAATGCAGGTTCCGCTCCGCGCCCGATCAGTGTTTGGGCGTGCGAAAAGGCCCCGCGCCGGGGTACAAGGCAAGATCATGAGAGGTCGGATCGCGCTCCTGGTGGGCGGCCTGGTGCCTCTTCTGACCTTCACGTGGACCGCTCTGGGACAGTCGGTCGATCTTCCCGGAGAAGCGCCCGGGAGTTCAGGGGATGCGTCACGGAGGCTCCCGCAGAACGAGACGCGGGGAGGCCAAACGGAAGAATCGGCAGCAGGCAATCCCGAAGTCCTTGCGGGAAGCGGCGAGGATCCGGCGATGGCGGCTGCCTACCGGAGGCTCGCGCGCGAGCCTGGGAGCGCGGCGCGGCTCCTGGCGACGCTGGGCTTCGGGCAGGGCTTGCGGTTCAACAACCCCTACCGCTTGCAGACGCAGCTCGGAGCAACGGGCGAGTCCCTCTCGCTCACGTCACCGTACTTTGATCTCGGCGCCGCAGCGCTCTTTGGCCCCGCCGACGGGCTGCAGCACGGTGGATCGCTCCGCCTGTCCATCGGCCTCACCGGCGTGCCGCAGCAGGCGTTCGCGCCGACGTACCTGATCGCTTACCGCGGTCCGGGGCGGGTGCTCGGCTTCGGGCGGCTCGGCGCCTCGGTGCTGATCACGCCCGATCCGAACGTCGGCGGAGAGCTGGGACTCGGCGTGGGTTACTTTCTGACCTCCAGGTTTGCGTTGATGGGGGAACTCGTCGGAAACCTGTTCTACGGAGCCGCGACCTGGGAAAAGCAGCTCCCCGTTTATCCGTTGCTGTCCGCGCAGCTCGGGCTGATGGTCGACTACGAGATCTTGCCATGAACCAGGAGCGAGCGCCGGGAAGGGTTCCGCGTTTGGGAGAGGTCGTACGGCTCTGCCTCCTCCTTGCCTTGTTCGTGGCCGCGCCCGTGGCAGGGGACATCGGGAGTTGCGGGCAGACGCCGGAAGATCTGGACGCGTTCAAGTTCTTCGCGATCAAGGCGCAGATTGACTGCGTGAAGTGCCAGGAGTGCGGGCTGCTCACGGAAGCGTGTGCGCAGGCATGTGCCGCGACGCCGGAAGACGACGCCTTCCCGGCAGGGTGCTACCCGCTGGCCCATGATGGGGAGGTCTGCCTGAACGCACTCGATTTCGCGGGCTGCAGCGCCTACGCCGAGTACATGGCGGACGAGGGGGCGACGACCCCCACGGAGTGCAACTTCTGCCCGCCGGAGGCGCGCTGATGGAGGTGGGATCCAGTGTGAGCTCGTGCCGCGCCGCGCCACGCGGGGCGGTGCTGCGCGGGGCGCTGCGGGAGGCTGCCTGCGTGGTGGCGCTGGTGTCGCTGGCGACCTCGGCATCGCTCACGGGCTGCACCGCTGGAGAGCGCTTCGTGGCGAGCCCCCAGGAATATGCCGCATACCGGGTGCACCGGGTCGAGCCCTCCCTGGAGGCCCGGCTCTCCGGGGCAGCCGCTTACTTGAAGGCCTATCCGGACGGCGTGTTCGCGGACGAGGTGCAGGCCTGGCTGCAGCGGGCCGAGCCGATCTACTTCACGGCGAAGCAGGGAAGTGCGGCGGGGCTCACGGCGTACCTGCAGGCGTTGCCGGACGGCGTGTTCGCGGCGCAAGCGCGACGCGCGCTGGCGCGGATGGAGAGCGCGCAGGCGCCGGACGTGGTGGCGTCGGGCGTGGAGACAGAAGCGCGCATCGCCGGGGAACAGGCAGCGCGCGTGCGCGCGCTGCGCGAGGTGGAGACGTGGCTGCGGCGGATGATGGATCCTGCGCTGTGGCGCGCAGCCTCGATGAGCCAAGCCCCGGGAGAGGTGCTGGTCCCCTTCAGCCTGGCGCTGCCCTGGCCGGTGTGTCGGGCTATCGAGGAGGAAGTCGAGGCGGTCGGTGAGGAAGCATCACGCAGCGCGATGGGCGGTGCTCCCCCAGGGGACGAGGCCGCGTGGATGCGGTGCGCGAAGCTTCTCAGCCTTCCCTACGTGGTACCCGTCGAGGGAGGGAGCGAGGCGCGCGAGGTGACGCTCGAGATCTCGGTGGTCCAGGACGCGGCGGGCAAGCCGCTGTCGGCTGCGGTGAGCGGGCCGGATCTGTTCCTGCGCCTGGAGGAGGCGCGCGCGGTGCGGGCGTTCACGGCGGAGGACAGTACGGCGCGGACGCAGGGCGCAGCGCTGGCCGCGACGATGGCGCAGGAGGCCTTCGGGGCGCGGGTGAACGCGGCGCCCGCGTGCCGGAAGCAGGCCGCAGCGCCGATGGTGCTCGCGCTGGGGTGCGCGGGCGTGAGGGTCGAGGTGCGACCGGCGACGGAAGCAGGGGACGACGACCGGATCGTCATCGCGCCGCTTCCGTGACGGTCAGGGACCGTTTCCGCCGAGACCGGAGCCACCACCGACGTTGACACCGCCGCCGACGCCGCCGCCGCCGACGCCAGGGGAGCCACCGGCACCGAGGCCGCCGGCTCCGCCGGCGCCGGAGTCGACTCCGCTGGCCGTCGTGGAGGTGGAGGAGGAGCTGTCGTCGGGATCGTCGCTGCCGCCGCCGATGGGCGTGGTGTCGCCACCGCGGGGCGGCGGGAGGTCTTCGGGTTCAGCGTCCGCGCACCCGCCCACCGCTGTCGACGCAGCGATGGTCAGGAGCAGGAGCGTCCAGGATAGTCCGGCACTCGTCATGGTCCGTAGGCTAACCCACGGTCCCGGACCAGGCCACCTCGGGCGGGGGAGATTCCACGGCGCCGATGCGCATAGAGGGGTTCGGGATCTCCCGGTGCACGTAGGGGAAATCCATGATGTGGACGTCGCCCCGGCGCGCCACGCGACGGCACGCCACGGGGGGCAAAGGCGGCGAAAGATGGCTCCGACGATGCGGCTGGAGGATCAGCAGGGCTTCGACTTCTTCCGGCCCTTCAGCTTCTCGCGCATCTTCGGGCAGATGTCCTTGATGGTGGACACGCGCTCCTTGTAGCGCGTCATCATCTGCTCGAAGGCCTCCTTCTTGGTCTTGTCGCGCTGCAGGTCCTTGGTCTCGCCGGGATCGTCGACGAGGTCGTAGAGCGCGAACGCTTCGTCGTCGCCGTACGCGATGAGCTTGTACCGATCGTGGATGAGGGCGCGGCGGCGATCGTTGTCGCTGGTGCGGGGCAGGTCGATGATCACATCGCGCGGCTCGGGCTCCTTGCCGTACAGCTCGGGGACGAGGCTCGTGCCCTGGAACTTGGGATCGGTGGGGAGGGGCGTGCCGGTGAGCTCCAGGATGGTGGGCGCGAGATCGATGGAGCTGCGCGGGGTGTCGATACGGCGGGGCTTGATGCCGGGGGCCTGGATGAGGAGGGGGACGTGGGTGAGCATGTCCCACAGCTCGAAGCCGTGGCGGTACATCTTGTGCTCGCCGAAGCCCTCGCCGTGGTCGGCGGTGATGATGATCGCGGTGCGCTTGCCCCACCCTTGCGCGTGCACGAAGTCGATGAGCTTGCCGACGTGCTGGTCAGTGAATTTCATCTCGCCGTCGTAGAGATCGCGGGCCTTCTTGCCGAAGCTCTCGATGCCCTCGTGCTGCATGTACATGTCGTGGGGATCGAGGAAGTGGTAGAATGCGAAGAAGGTCCCGCCGGTGTTCGCCTTGTCCGAGAGGTGCTTCTGGGCGAGTTCGAGGTGCTGGGGGCTGGTAATGTTGCGGTCGGTGGTGTTGTCGGCGGAGATGCCGGGGGTGATCTCCCAGACGTCGAAGCCCTGGTGGAAGCCGGCCTTCTCCTTGTTGAAGTAGAAGTGGGCCTGGGCGCTCATGGTGCGCACGGAAGCCTTCTGAAGTAGCTCGGGGAAGAAGGTCTCCTCCGCGGGGTAGGCGCTGAAGAAGTAGCCGCTCCGCTGCAGCTCGCCGGGGTAACGGCCCGAGAGGAAGCCGCCGACGCTCATCGCGGTGTACGACGAGACGGCGTAGTGGCGGGTGTAGTTGACGGCCTCCTTCTCGAACTTGGTGAGGTTCGGGGCGATGTCGCGGGGATAGCCGGCCCAGGGCATGTCGGCGCGCATGCTGTCGATGGAGATGACGAGCACGTTGAGCTTGCCAGGGGCACCACCAGGCTGCGCGGTCGCGGCGGGTGTGCCGGGAGCGGCGGGTGCGCCAGGCGCGCCGGACGTCGCTGCGGGGGCGTCGCTGGCTGCCGCCGAGGCGCCGGGCTGTGACGCCCCCGTGCCGGCGGGCGCAGGTCCGGAGGGCGGGTTGGCCGTCGAGGGGCCAGTCGGTTGTGCGCTCGTGCCTTCGCGTGAGCAGCCGGTCGAGAGGACGGCGAGCGCGAGCGCGCCAAGCAGGGACCTGGACAGGAGAGCCGTACGCATGGGGTCCCTCTTACCGCGAGTCCGGCGAGAGCGCCAAAAGCGTACAGCCGGTCCCATATCCGCTATGCTTGTCCTCCTCATGAGCGGTTTCGCCGCGAAAGCACCGCCTAGGCCGCCGGCGAGCGCGCAGGCGGGGGGTGCGGACGGCGCACCCCGAGGCCCTTCGGAGGCCGTGGGCCTGTCCGTGCCGCCGCCCCCTCCGCGGGTAGGGGAGCACGTCAGCCAGGAGCTGAAGGAGCACGTCACCGAGATGGCGCTGGGCATCCTCGAGCAGCAGCTCGAGGCGCGCATCGTGCATTACCGGGCGGACCTCGCGACGAACCCGGAGCTCGACGAGGTGACCGCGGCGGTGGTGGAGCAGCTCCACAAGCTGCAGGCGGCGGCCCAGGAGAGGACGAGCGGAGACCGGGAGGCGACGCGCGCGGCCCACGAGCGCACGCTGCGGAAGCTCCTCGAACGGGTGTTCCCGCAGGGGAGCCTGTCGCTCCTCGTGGAGAGCAGGCTGAAGCGCATCCACCGCAAGCTCGCGCGGCTCTTCTTCCAGTCGGAGCTGCACGGCAAGACACGCGGGCGCGAGGGCGCGGCGAAGGTGATCCAGCACGGAGAGCAGGCGATGTTCTACCTGCTCTCGCGCTACAAGAACCGGCTCCATGCCGAACTCGGGGGGTTCGAGTTCGCCTCCGAGGAGGTGCGGGAGCGCTCGTTCGACCTGCTCGCGAAGCTGACCAAGGACATGCAGGACGCCTTCCTGTCGCGGCGCTCGACGGAGCTCCGGCGGATCGTCAAGGCGTTCGACGCGGTGCTGGTGCACGTGATGCGGCGGGTGATGTCGGCCGAGGTGGGATCCATTGCGGCCGAGGTGGTGACGCGCGCGCGCACCAACGAGGGGCGGTCGTACACCTACAAGATCGCGGAGGAGGCGTTCCCGCGCTTCAGGGCGGCGATGGAGCGGGCGCTCATGGTGCGGCTGGTCGGCGCGATGGAGGATCTGCTGGTGGCGAAGCTGGCCGACACGGCGGGCCCCGATCGGGACGAGACGGTGCAGTTCATCACCGATCCGCAGGTGTTCAGCATGATCTGCGGCGAGCTGTGCGACGGGATGTACGAGATCCTGTGCAACGAGGGGTTCCTCGACCTGCCGCCGGACTGGCGTGTGGTTTCCGCGGCGCCCCAGGGCGGCTGACGCGCGGGCGGGGAGTTCGGGCGGGGGGTTCGGGCGAGAGGAGCGCGCGAGGGGTTCGCGCGAGAGGTTCTGCTCGGAGACTTGGCTTGGAGAGACGAGGTACGTGGCAATGATGAGAGATCAGGGTTCTTCGCGCTGGGCGCGTCGGGTGCGTGGTGGCGTGGGCAAGGCGCGCACGGCGCTGGCGACGCTCTCGGTGCTGGCGTCGCTGCTGGCGGCGACGGGGTGCGCGCGCGGACCGGACGTGGAGGCTTCGGGCCTGGGGCTCCGGCGGGTGGTGATCTACCGGAACGGCGTCGCCTACTTCGAGCGCGAGGGGCGCATCGACGCCGAGCAAGTGACCTTCCGGGTGCGCAAGGAGAAGGTCGGCGACTTCCTGGCGACGCTCGCGGTGATGGAGGCCGGAGGGAGCAGCGTGCGGAGCGCGTCGTTCCCTGTGGAGGTGGACGAGCCAGGCGAGGAGGGAGACGAAGAGCCCACGGATCCGCGCTTCGAGGTGCTGCTGAAGCCACCGCCGCCGCAGAAGGGAGCGGCGAAGAAGAAGGAGCGGATGGAGACGGTGCGGCTCACGCTGGACGGGCGCGAGCACGATCTGGTGGTGGGGTACGTGGCCGAGACGCCGGTGTGGCGTCCGTCGTACCGGCTGGTGCTGGGTGAGCAGCGGGGCGCTTCCGGCACGGGCGGCGCGGGGAGCGGGGGGAGCGGCGGGAAGGGAAGCGCGCGGCAGGGCGGGAAGACGGCGCACCTGCAGGCGTGGGGGATCGTGCAGAACCTCTCCGGGGAAGACTGGAAGGGCGTGAAGCTCACGCTGGTGGCGGGCGCGCCGCTGGCGTTCCAGGCGACGCTGGATCAGCCGTCGATCCCGGTGCGGCCGGTGGTGACCGATCAGGGTGAGGTGATCGCGTCGGTGCCCACCAGCGAGACGTCGCTGGCGCAGGGCGGAGAAGCGCCGCCGCCGCCACCGCCTCCGCCGCCGAGCATGCCGATGGAGCACGAGGCGGAGATGGACGCGGACGATTCGAGCTTGCGGGCCGAGGCGGGCAAGCTGGAAGGGAAAGCCGACAGGCCCGCGACGACCCGGGGGCGGGTCACACGCCCCGAGCCGAAGAAGGCGTACGCGCCGATGGCGCCCCCCGCGGGTGCTGCCAGTGGGATGCCGGTTCAACGCGGCCCGGCGACCGGAGACGGCTACATGTACGATCTCGCCGAGCAGAAGCCCGCGATGCCGGCCGCGCCGCGCAACATGAGCGCGCTGGCGGCGGTGGCGGTCGAGGCGGGGAACACGCGGTACGAGCTGCCGTTCACGGTGGACGTGCCCGACAAGAGCGCGACGATGGTGCTGCTCATGGCGCGCGAGGTGACGGGGGAGTCGATCTTCCTGTACGCGCCGGATGGCGGGGTGCCGGATTCGTCGACCCATCCGTTCCGCGTGGCGCGCTTCAAGAACGAGACGCAGGGGCTACTCGAACGGGGGCCGATCGCGGTGTTCGAGAACGGGGCGTTCCTGGGGCAGGGGATGGTGGATCCGCTGCCGCCCGGCGCGACGACGACCGTGCCCTTCGCGCTGGAGCGTGCCCTCGCGGTGGACAGGAACCGCGAAGAGACGCAGGAGGGCTCGCGGCTCGCGAAGATCGAGTCGGGGATGATCGAGATCGAGCGCGACTGGGTGGTGCACACGAAGTACGCGATCCGCAACGGGAGCGAGGATGCGGCGAAGACGCTGGTGAAGCACCCGCGGCTGCACGGGACGCGGCTGCACAACGTGCCGAAGGAGACGGAGGACAACCTCGGCACGGGGAGCGCGCTCCTGCCGATCGCGGTGCCGGCGCGTGGGAGCGCGGTGCTCGACGTGGACGAGCGGCGCACGTACCGGCAGCAGGTGGACTGGTTGAGCCAGCTCGCGGACGACGCGGTGAAGGGCTACCTGAAGGATCCGCGGTCCGAGGCGGCCGTGGTGCAGCAGCTCGGGCAAGCGTGGGAGATGCGGGGGAAGCTGCGGCCCGCGGTCGACGAGCGCGACAAGCTCGGGAACGAGCAGGCGAGGCTCTCGCAGCAGAGCGAGGAGCTGCGGCGCAACCTGCGGGCCATCGAGAAGAACAAGACGGCGGAGGATCTCCGGCGCGATCTGACCGAGCGGCTGGCGAAGGCGTCGGCGCGGCTCGACGAGATCACAAAGCGGCTCATCGTGCTGGAGATGCAGATCAACGAGCTGGAGGTGCGCTTCCGGGACCTGACGCAGGCGATCCGGATGGTACGACCGCCGAGCCCGGTGCGCGCGACTCCGTAACGGAGCGGCGGGGCGCGTGCCCCTGCCGCGTGAGTCAGCGGGCAGGCTTCGGGGGGGGAGCTGGCTCGCGGGCGGTGCCGGAGAGGGTCCAGGTGCGCTCGGCGCCCACGGCGAGCCAGGAGAGGTCGAGCTTCTCCTGGCCGGAGGTGATGGAGACGGTGTCGCCCCACTGCGCAGGCGCGGGGAGCGCGAGGCTCTTCTGGGATTTGAGCGCACCGAGCTGCTCGGGGGCGATGCGGAAAGCGGCGATGCCTTCGCTCGCGAACACGCTGACGGCAGTGCTGGGGATGAAGGTCCCGAGGACCGCACGCACGGGGCCGAGGTCGCGGGCGCGATCGACGGCGATGCGCACCTCGTCGAGCGTCGACAAAAGCAGCGCCACGCCTGCCTCGTCGGCGGGGCGGGCTGCGGCGTCGGCAGCAGCCGGTCGCGGAGAGGGGAGGGCAGGCTGGGGTGCGGTGAGCGCGCGCGGCAGGCCTTCCTGCACCTCGAGGGTGAGCGGGCCCTTCCAGGAGACGGCGGCGGGAGGGGAGGGCGGCTTCTTCGAGGAGGTCTGGTCCGAGCCCTTCTTGTCCCGCAGGATCAGCACGTCGTCGGTGGGCAGCGCGCGCGGCACCGTGACCCTCACCGGGCGCTTGAAGGAGCGGGGATCGCCGACGGTGCCCGTGGCCACTGCGTAGGCGAGCGTCTCCGCCGAGGCCACCACGAAGGGCGGCGTGCGGGGCGTACGGGGCTCCGGATCGGCGGTGCGGAGCGAGATGGTGCCGGAAGGGGGCGGGTAGATCTCGCAGGTCACCACGCGGCGATCGGGCTCCACGATCCGGGCGCCAGTGGCGACGAGGTCGACGAGGGCGCCGGATTGCGCGAGCACCTCGAGCACCTGCCGCGAGGGCGGAGCGACGAGGAGATCGAGCCGGGAGGGGACCCGCTTCGACTTGAGGAGGAGCGCCGCGGCGAGCATGTCCCGCAAGGTCGCGCCGGAGTCGCCGCCGAGCACCACCTGCCCCACCGGCTTGCCGGCGAGATCGCGCACGGGGCGGACCACGCCCTCCTCGTCGAGCAGCAGCGGGTCCACGGCGCCGAGGTCGAGGGAGACGACTTCCTCGCAGGGGGCGCCGGGATCGGGGACGAGGGCGCGGTGGGCCTTCGAGCGGCGCTGATCGCGGAGGAAGACCTCGGTCTTCTCGTCGCTGACGAAGAGCGCTGCCGCGGCGCCGACCTGGGGCGCGAGGCCGCAGAGCACGGCCCGATCGCCGACGGAGAGCAGCCGCGCGCTCGGTCCCGCGAACTCCAGCACCACGGGCGCGGAGAACTCCCCCTCGATGCGCTTGACGACCTCGTCGAGGCCGCGCCGGAGCAGCTCGAGGGCCACGTCGCGGGCACACACGAAGGGCCGGATCTTGCCGGAGAGGTGGACCTGGACGCTGCGCGGTGGCCTGAGCCACACGGATCCGGTGGCGAGCGCCTGACCGAGCTGGCTCGCCGAGACCCCGAGGGACAGCATCCCGATGCCGCCCACCGTGGCCAGGCGGGGATCGTCGGTGAGGGCGAGCCGCGCCGGCGCCGCGAAGCGTTCGAGGTGCACCTGGGCCGGGAAGCCGATGCCTGGGCGGGCGATGGGGACGTTGTAGGCGGGGAAGTCCGGCGAGACACTCTGGGCGTGGCCCGCTTCGGCGTCCGTCATGGAGGCTGCATCGGTGATGCAGGTGCCGTCGTACGCGACGGCCACCTCGACCGGCGACTTCTTCATGCCGGCTGCGAGGGCCTCCGAGAGCGCCCGGGTCGGCGCTCTCGACAGGATCACCTGGTCGACCTTGACCTGAACCAGGTCACCGCGGAGCTGAGGATCCGTCGCTCGCCCGGCGAGGATCTTCTGGGGCATCGTGCGGGGGGGATCCCCGGCTCGTGCGCGCATAGAAAGTGGGCCGTCCTGTTCTTCGTCCGTGAACGAGAAGAAATGGCAGCGACAAAGCGCAACCCGCCGTACCGTCCGGCCGGAGGGGTCATCCACCTGCCGCCCGCGCTTTCGCCGGGGGGAAGGGGAGACGGCAGGCACGTTAGCCGCTCGCCGGGAGGAGGGTCAAGGCATGCCGGCTAGAGCGGGCCCCTTGGGGGGGCAATCGCCCGGTTGGGGTCAGGATGCAAGAGACAAAGCTCCCCTGCCTGCGCAGTCTTCCTCGTCCGGTGCCTCGTCCGGTGCCTTCTCTTTTTTTCCGGCGACGCCCCCTCCCGCGCGACACACGCGCTGGCAAGCCTCGGGGCCGCGGCTGCCGTGGTTGGCGCGGAGGTGGCCGCGGAGAGGGAAGTGAGAAGGGAGCGTCGTCACCCCGTTCGGTTCATTTCCCAATCTCGCCGCTCTTGGGTAGTCTCGGCGCCATGTTCCAGGCCGTGCTCAAGGAGGTCGTCGAGAATACCGAGGGTGGTATCGCGACGCTCCTCATGGACTTCGAAGGCATTGCGGTCGACAGCTACTCCAGGTCGAATGCCGAGTTCGACATCAGCACCATCGGCGCCGAGTTCAGCGTCGTGCTGAAGTCGATCCAGCGCGCCGCGGAGATGCTCGAGGCAGGTCCGACCACCGAGGTCGCGATCCAGGCCGAGAAGGTGACCACCCTCATCCGCGTGGTGAACAGCTCGTACTTCGTCGCCTTCTCGATGTCGCCCGACGCGAACATCGGCAAGGCGCGGTACATGCTGCGCACCAAGGTGCCCCTGCTCCTCAAGGAACTCACGTAACGATCCTGGCGCGCTGCGTGGTCACCGGAGCGGCTCCTGCCGCGCCGTGACGGTGGCGACGATGGGCGACGCGCCTCGGCTCCGTGCGGGTGTGATGAAGCTTCCGGTCTGCGGCGCTGGTGCCTGGTGCCTGGTGCCTGGTGCCTGGTCCCTGGTGCCTGGTCCCTGGTGCCTGGCTGCGCACCGGTAGGCCCCGTCGCGCACACGGACGACAGGACTGCGCCGGAAGAAAGAGATTGAAGGTGAAGCGCCTCTCTGGTTGAAGGGGGGTCGCCTCGGGACAGGGTGCTCGTCAGAGTGTCGGACGGCGCGGAGAAATCTGCGCTGTCCCGGGTATCCCGCCGACGCGTGGTTCAGCCATGAACATCGATTTTCAGCAGCTCCGGGCGCTGCTCCGCCTCCTCGAAAAGCGGGACGTGAGCGAGTTCGAGTACGAGGACGAGCACTCCCGCATCCGCCTGGTGCGCGGAGGCCGACGCGCAGGCGGCGACGTGCCGATGGCGCTGGCCGTCGCCACGCAAGCGCCGGCCGCCCCGGCACCCATGGTGGAGTCCGTGGTCGTCGTGGAGGAGTCGAGTGCCGTCTACGTCACCTCGCCCTTCGTCGGGACCTTCTACCGCTCTCCCTCGCCCGACGCGCCGCCCTTCGTCGATGTCGGCAGCACCATCCGCGAGGGACAGGCGCTCTGCATCGTCGAGGCGATGAAGCTGATGAACGAGATCGAGGCTGATCACGCCGGGGTGATCGTCGAGATCCTCGTCGAGAACGGCAAGTCGGTGGAGTTCGGTCAGCGCCTCTTCAAGGTGCGGCAGACCTGACCGAGCGAGGACTTCGTGTTCAAGAAGATCCTCATTGCCAACCGGGGCGAGATCGCGATGCGCGTCATCCGCGCGTGCCGCATTCTCGGCATCCGGTCCGTGGCCATCCACTCCGAGGCAGACGCGGGCGCGCTGCACGTTCGCTTCGCGGATGAAGCGGTGTGCATCGGCCCCGCGGAGGCGGCGAAGAGCTACCTCAACGTGCCGCAGATCATCGCCGCCGCCGAGGTGACGGGCGCAGACGCCATCCACCCCGGCTACGGCTTCCTCTCCGAGAACGCGCACTTCGCGGACGTGTGCCGCAAGTGCCGGCTCACGTTCATCGGCCCGACGCCCGAGGCGATGCGGACCTGGGGCGACAAGGTCGCCGCTCGGGAGGCCGCGGTCCGCTTCGGGTTGCCGCTCCTGCCGGGGACCGGCGTGCTGAAGGACGCGGTCGAGGCGGTGCGCGAGGCCGACAAGATCGGCTACCCGGTGATCCTCAAGGCCGCCGGCGGTGGTGGTGGGCGCGGGATGCGGGTGGTGCGCAACGCGGACGAGCTGGGGCGCGCCTTCGACAGCGCCACGCGCGAGGCGTCGTCGGCGTTCAAGAACCCGAACATCTACCTGGAGCGGTACATCGAGGAGCCGCGCCACATCGAGTTCCAGGTGCTCGCCGATCAGCACGGTCAGGTGTGGACCCTCGGCGAGCGCGAGTGCTCGCTGCAGCGCCGGCACCAGAAGGTGGTCGAGGAGGCCCCGAGCCCCTCGATGACCAACGACCGCCGCATCCGGATGAGCGACATCGTCCGCCACGCCATGCGGGAGACGGCCTACACCACCCTGGGGACGCTCGAGTTCCTGATGGATGAAGGCGGTGAGCTCTACTTCATGGAGATGAACACCCGCCTCCAGGTCGAGCACCCGGTGACGGAGATGGTGACCGGGGTGGACGTGGTGGAGCAGCAGATCCGCGCCGCTGCCGGCGAGCGGCTGCGCCTCCCCGACACGCGCCCCTGGAGCTTCCGCGGGCATGCGATCGAGTGCCGGATCAACGCGGAAGATCCCAGGACCTTCACGCCGTGGCCGGGCCTCATCACCGAGTACCACGCGCCGGGTGGCGGCGGGGTGCGCGTCGACTCGGGCGTCTACGGCGGCTGGCGCGTGCCCAGCGCTTACGACGCGCTCCTGGCCAAGGTGATCACCCACGGCGCGACGCGCGCGGAGGCCATCGCGCGGATGCGCTGCGCGCTCGACGAGTTCGTCATCGGCGGGATCCGGACCAACATCCCCCTGCACCAGGCACTCCTCCGGGAGCCCGAGGTGATCGAGGGGCGGATGTCCACGCGCACCATCGAGCGGGTGATCGCCCGCGGCTTCTGAGCATGGGTCGGCCGGAGGCGTCACCCGTCGCCCTCCTCATCCCCTTCGTCGAGTAACGCCGCCCGCGCGCGCACGAGCTGGTGGAGCACCGCCCGGGCGGTGATCCGCTGAGGGGCTGCCAGGGCGGCAGGCGTATGCCCCTCGGCGGTGGCCAGCAAGAGCGCCCGCTGGTGCGGCGGCAGGCGGTCGAGGGCACGCAGGAGAGTGCGGGCGCGGAGCTGCGCCTGCGTATCGCTCGCGGGTTCCTCGGCCCCAAGCTCCCAGGGCTCGGCCGCGAGCACCTCGCGCCGATGCCTGGCACGCCCTCGTTCGTGCGCCGAGAGGCGCCACGCGATGCCATAGAGCCACCGTCGCAGCGCCTCCGTCGGTTCCACCCAGGCGTGCACCTTGAATCCGCCGCGCTGGATCGCGATCCACGCCGCGATGATGCACTCCGAAGTGACGTCATCGACCTCCCGGCGAGGCACGCCGCAGGCCATCACCGTCGTCCGGACGGCGGCCCGGTGCTGTAGCAGCGCCTGGGGCGTGGGGTATAGCGACCTCGGTGCAGAGGAGAGTGCATGATTTCCGGAACCATGCTGTTTCCGTTCACTGCTCGATTGTGTATTGCGTCGACGCACCATTTCGGAATCGCGACCGCGATGAAAAGCACTCGCCAGAATGGGTGAAAGAATGGCTTGCGGCGCTGAGCGAGGACCAACCAACGACCCAGAGGTGCACGCAGATGCGCCGGTTCAGGCGCTCGTCATAATGCGGCGATGGCCGATCATGCAGTCCATTTGAGAGGCCCTGGAAGTGATTGGTGTGTGATTTGAACGCGTCCAGGCGTTATCACGCGCGTAATACAAACAATGCCTGCACACCGAAGGGCGCAGCGCAGAGAGACGCCGCATGGAGCCCGGCTGCACAAAGGCGAATGCAATGTGAGAGGCGTTCGTATTCGAGCGCTTGCAACGGTGAGGGGATGCCGCGGTGAGGGGATGCCGTGGTGAGGGGATGCCGCGGTGAGGGGACGCCGCAGTGAGGGAAGCCGCAGTGGACGATGCAGACCTGCCGCGCGCAGCGACGCTGACCTACGTCCCGATCAAGCGGCCTGCTTCGCGTGATGCACACCGCCGCGTAACGGGTGATGCGCTGCTCGGGGCGTCATGCTGCCGGGCGGACGGCTTCGCCATCATGCGTCAAAAGTCAGCGTGAAAGGCCGGCCCGATGCTACCTTCCGCCCGCGCTGGCGAGGGGGGGCAAGGCGTGTCCTCCTGCAAACTACAGAGCCTCTCGCTGTCGACGCTGACATGGAAGCAACTCCTGGACTCCAGACCGATTTCTCCGCGTGGGTGCAGTCCACCTCCGAACCCTCCGACCTCATCCTCGGCCTGCCGGGTTTCACGTACCCGGACCTGTTCGCGCCGGCGCGCCTCGCCGAGCTGAGCGAGCGCTTCGACGCGGCCTTCCAGCAAGCAGATCCAGAAGCCTTCGCGCGCTTCGACACGTACCGCGGTGCGGTGCGGCGCGGGGTGGCGGTGCCGCCCGAGCAGACCTCGGAGGCGCTGCTCGCCGCGGCACCCCACGTGTCCCGCTTCGTCGCCCGGCTCTTCGGGGTAGAGCGGGAGGTGCAGGCGATGAAGGATGCGGCGGGTGAGCGGAGCCCGCTCTGGCAGTTCAAGAAGGAGTTCGCGAAGAAGCGCCTCTTCAAGGCCAATGTCGGTCGGTCCTGGCCGGGGAGCCCCGTCGAGGCCGCGCACGCTGCCCGCAGGGCGCTCGCCGCCATGGGGGCCATGCCCGCGCTCCTGGAGAGCGGCTCGGAGGACGAGGAGCTGGCGGTTGCGCGCGCGACGCTGCTGCTGCTCGAGGTGGACGATGTGGCCCGCAAGGCCGCCAAGGCCGGCGGCGCCGCCTGGACGGAGGAGCTGCACGCCCGCGCGGCGAAGGTGCGAGAGGCGCTGGGGGCCGACCCCGTGCTCGCCACCATCACAGTCTCCGCCGTGGCGACCGCGGGTCCGACGCCGAGCGACGCGGAGGACGCGGCGGTGGTGACCTTCGCGCTCGACGCCCTCGAAGCGTGGCTCGGCCGGCGCCGTGGCGACGAGCATGATCCGGCCCGGCGCTGGCCCACGCTCAAGGCACCCCACACCCTCGACTACCAGCAGCTCGTGCAGCTCCGCCGCAAGGACGAGTCGCTCCCCGAGCTGTTCGTCGGCCCCGATCACGAGCGCCGCGAGCGCGAAGGCTTCGCCCTGACCGATCGCCGCGCGCCCCCGCGCGAGGTGGAGAGCGAGGTCGACTACTGCCTGTTCTGCCACGATCGCGACAAGGACTCGTGCTCGAAGGGCCTGCGCGACAACAAGACCGGCGCCATCAAGCCCAACCCGCTCGGCGTGCCGCTCAACGGCTGCCCTCTCTGCGAGAAGATCAGCGAGATGCACGTCATGCGGCAGGGGGGCGACTCGGTCGCGTCCATCGCCCTCGTCTGCATCGACAACCCGATGTTGCCGGGCACCGGCCACCGGATCTGCAACGACTGCATGAAGGCCTGCGTCTACCAGAAGCAGGAGCCGGTCAACATCCCGCAGATCGAGACGGCGGTGCTCACCGACGTGCTCGGGCTGCCCTGGGGGCTGGAGATCTACGGGCTGCTCACCCGCTGGAACCCGCTCAACGTGCTCCGGCCCCACGCGAAGCCGTACAACGGCAAGAACGTGCTCGTCGTGGGGCTCGGCCCCGCCGGCTACACGCTGTCGCACCACCTGTCCCGCGAGGGCTTCGCCGTCGCCGCCATCGACGGCTTGAAGATCGAGCCCCTCCCCGCGGAGCTGATCGGCGACGAGACCCACCCGCCGCGGCCCGTGCGCGACTTCCGCAAGCTCTACGTGGAGCTCGACGAGCGCGTGCTGCTCGGCTTCGGGGGCGTGAGCGAGTACGGCATCACCGTGCGGTGGGACAAGAACTTCCTCACCGTCCTCTACATCACCCTGGCGCGGCAGCGGCTCCTGCGCATCTACGGCGGCGTGCGCTTCGGCGGGACGGTCGACGTGGATGACGCCTGGCGCCTCGGGTTCGACCACGTCGCCATCGCGGCCGGCGCGGGCCGACCGACGCTCATCCAGCTCAAGAACAACCTGTCGCGCGGGATCCGCAAGGCCAGCGACTTCCTCATGGCCCTCCAGCTCTCGGGGGCCTACAAGCGCTCGTCGCTGGCGAACCTTCAGGTGCGGCTCCCGGCGGTGGTGATCGGCGGCGGCCTGACCGCGATCGACACCTGCACCGAGCTGCTCGCCTACTACGTCATCCAGGTGGAGAAGACGGCGGCGCGGGTGGAAGCGCTGATCAAGGAGCGCGGCGAGGCCTCGGTGATGGCGCTGTTCGACGAGGAAGAGCGCGCGTTCGTCACCGAGCAGCTCGCCCACGCTGCGGCCCTGCGGGAAGAGCGGGCGCTCGCCGCGCGCGAGGGCCGCGCCCCGCGGCTCCAGCCGCTGCTCGATGGCTGGGGCGGCGTGTCGCTGGTCTACCGCAAGCGCCTCATCGACTCGCCCGCCTACCGGTTGAACCACGAGGAGGTGGCGAAGTCGCTGGAGGAGGGCGTGCGCTACGTGGAGAACATGGCCCCCATCGAGGCGACCCTGGACGCCCATGGCGCCGTGAACGGGATGATCTTCGAGCGGCAGGCCCTGGTGGAGGGCAAGTGGAGGAGCACCGGCGAGCACGTCACCATGCCCGCGCGCACGGTGTGCGTGGCCGCGGGGACGAGCCCCAACGTCACCTACGAGAAGGAGTACCCGGGCCACTTCACGTTCGACAAGTGGAAGCAGTTCTTCCAGGCCCACCGCGCCTGGGTGGACGACGCCGGTGCGCTCCACGTCGAGCCGTCCGACCCCCAGAAGGGCTTCTTCACGAGCTACAACGACGGCAAGCACGCCGTGAGCTTCTACGGGGACAACCACCCTTTCTACGCAGGGAGCGTGGTCAAGGCGATGGCCAGCGCGAAGGACGCCTTCCCGTCGGTGGTGGAGCTGTTCCGCCACGACATCGCGCGGCTCGACGCCGAGGATGCCGAGCCCCAGGCCGCGCGCGACGCCCGTCGCCGTGATCTGTTCGCGCGCCTCGACCACGAGTTCGTCGCGGTGGTCGAGCGCGTGGAGCGCCTGACCCCGACCATCATCGAGGTGGTGGTGCGCGCCCCCGCCGCCGCCCGGAAGTTCGAGCCTGGCCAGTTCTACCGGCTGCAGAACTTCGAGGCGAGTTCGCCCTTCGTGAACGGCACCCGCCTCGCCATGGAGGGCCTGGCCCTCACCGGCGCCTGGGTCGACAAGGAGAAGGGCCTGCTCTCGATGATCGCCCTGGAGATGGGCGTGTCGAGCCGCCTCATCGCGATGCTCAAGCAAGGTCAGGAGGTGGTGGTGATGGGCCCGACCGGGACCCCCACCGAGATCCCGGAGCGCGAGACCCTGCTGCTCGCCGGCGGTGGCCTCGGCAACGCGGTGCTGTTCTCCATCGCCAAGGCCCTCCGGGCGCGCGGCGACCGGGTGATCTACTTCGCCGGCTACCGGATGGGCGAGGACCTCTTCAAGCAGGAGGAGATCGAGGTCGCGACCGATCAGGTGATCTGGTGCACCGACGCCGGAAAGGAGATCACGCCCCGCCGCCCCGCGGATCGGCACTTCCGCGGGAACATCGTGCAGGCCATGGTCGCCTACGCGGAGGGGCGCCTCGGCGGTGAAGCCGCGCGCCTCTCGGAGGTGAACCGGATCATCGCCATCGGCTCCGACCGGATGATGAACGCGGTGCGCGAGGCGCGGCACGGCATCCTCGCCCCGCACCTGAACCCGCGCCACCTGGCCATCGCCAGCATCAACTCACCGATGCAGTGCATGATGAAGGAGATCTGCGCGCAGTGCCTCCAGAAGCACGTGGACCCGGAGACCGGCGCCGAGACGGTGGTGTTCACCTGCTACAACCAGGACCAGCCCCTCGACCGGGTCGACTTCCGCAACCTGGCCTCGCGCCTCCGGCTGAACTCCGCCCAGGAGAAGCTGGCAAACGCCTGGTTCGAGCAGATGATGGCCCACACCCCAGGCCTCCTCCGCGTTTGAGTCTCCACGAGGGGACGCGCGTCCCCTCGCCCCCCTTGGGTCAGGCGCTCTTCTTCACCTTCTCGCCCGGCAGCGTGATCTTCGGCTCCTTGGGGTGCCGCCGGTAAAGCAGGATCGTCCGCCCCAGGGTCTGCGCCACCTCGGCCTTGAGCGAGCCCGCCAGCGCCTCCGCCACCTCCTCGCGGTCGTCGGGGCACTCCGTTCCCAGCCGGATCTTCACAAGCTCGTGGCGCTCCAGCGCATCGCCCACGGCCGTGGTCACGTTCTCGGAGAGCCCGCCCTTTCCGAGCTGCACGAGCGCTTCGAGGTGATGGCCGAGGGACCGAAGGTGACGCCGCTGCTTTCCGGTGAGGCTCAAGGACTGCCCTTTCACGTGGGACCGAAGGTCCCTGGACCGAGAGTGACTCCCGAAACCTCCGGTCTCGTTCGGCACTCCGAGGGGACGCAGTACTAGTCTCCCCTCGTCGGCGATTCCAGAGCGAGTCCATGCGGGCTGCGGCAATCCGGCGCGGAGATCCCAGCGGGCATCGCGTCATGGCGCGACGACCAGGCACGACCATCGCTGTTCCGGACGTGGTGACGCTGCGTGACTCTTGACGACGGCGAGCTTTCAGCGTGTTTTGGTAGGCGCTGGCATACGCGCGGGTCGTGTCGGGGGGGGAGCGCCATGGACATGTCGAGCGAACGAAACGGGCTTCGAGAGGAGCAGGGCAGGGATACCCTCGCTCCGTCACGGATCGACACGTTGGAAACACCTCCAGAGCTGGTCGTTCACGACGAGGTCGGGGCTTGCCCGTACCTGTCCGAGCAGGTGGCGCGCACCCCGCTGCGCGTACCGATCCGCAGCCTGACCCCCGCGGAATTTGAACGGCGGCTCGACGAGGGCAACCGCCGCCAGGGCAGGCTCCTCTACCGCACCGAGTGCCCCTCGTGCGTGGCCTGCGAGCCCATCCGGCTCCTCGTCGACGAGTTCGTTCCTGGCCGCACCCAGCGTCGCGTGCAGCGCCGTGGCGCCGAGGTCTTCTCGGTGGAGATGGGCGCGCCGACGCTCAGCCGCGAGCGCCTCGCGCTCTACAACCGTCACAAGCGCGGCAGGAACCTCATGCGCGACGACGGCGTCCTCGGCGCCGACGGCTACCACGCCTTCCTCGTCGACACCTGCTGCCAGACCTTCGAGATCCGCTACCGCATCGAAGGTCGCCTCGCGGGCCTCGCCGTCGTCGATCGCGGCGAGCGCTCCCTGTCGGCCGTTTACACCTACTTCGATCCTGCGCTTGAGCACCTGAGCCCCGGGGTCTTCTCGATCCTCACCCAGATCGATCTCTGCCGTTCCTGGGGCCTCTCCTACCTCTACCTGGGCCTCTACGTCGCCGAGTGCCCGCGCATGGTCTACAAGAGCGCCTACCTCCCCCACGAGCGCCGCATCGACGGCCACTGGACCCGCTTCGACCGCGAGCCCTGAACCGACCCGCGCGCTCCGGGGCACCACACCGCTGCGCACCGATCGCGCGTCACCACGCCCCCGCAGCGTGCGAGGGCACCCGGTTCAGCGGCGCGCTTTGCGGTTCCTGAGCGCGGACTCCGGCGCCGTCGCGGCCCTGGCCACCTTCACGGCCTTCGCGGCCTTCGCGCTCCCCGCCGCCTTCACCGCCTTCGCAGCCCGGGCAGCCTTCACGGCCTTCACCGCCTGCACACCCGTCACCGTCTTCAAGGCTTTCTTACCGACCGCGCCGCCCGCGCCGCCCGCGCCGCCCGGCTCCCGCCGTCGTGGTGGCTTCCGGCCCACCTGCTCGGCGTGGAACGCGCTCGGGCATGCATCGTTCACCCCGCACGCCGCGCACGCCGGCTTCCGGGCCAGGCAGATCCTCCGGCCGTGAAAGATCAGCGTGTGCGAGAGCATGTCCCACGCGCTCCGCGGGAAGAGCGCGCACAGGTCACGCTCGATCTCCTCCGGCGTCTTCTGCGCGGTCCATCCCAGCCGCTGCGAGAGCCGCTGCACGTGGGTGTCGACCACCACCCCTTCCGGAATCCCGAAGGCCACCCCCAGCACCACGTTCGCCGTCTTGCGGCCCACCCCCGGCAGGGCCGTCAGCGCCGGCAGCGTGCGCGGCACCTCTCCGCCGTGCTCGGCGACCAGGCCCCGCGCGAGCCCCACGATGTTCTTCCCCTTCTGGTTGTACATCCCCATCCCCAGCCGCTGGAGCAGCCCGCTCACCTCCGACGGCTCGGCGGCCGCGAGCGCCGCCGCGTCCGGGTAACGCGCGAACAGGTGGGGGGTCACCTTGTTCACGAGGACATCCGTGGTCTGGGCGCTGAGCACCGTCGCGACCAGCAGCTCGAAGGCCGAGCGATGGACGAGCTCGCAGTGGGCGTCCGGGTGCAGCGCCCTCAGACGTGCATACGTACTCGCCGCCTTCGCCGCCTCGGCTGTGCTCGCTACTTTCGCCGCCCCTGCCCCTGCTCCTGCCCCTGCTTCTGCCCCTGCTTCTGCCCCTGCTTCTGCCCCTGCCCCCCCGGAGCGCGCTGCCCTCGTCGTGGCCCTCGTCGTGGCCTGAGGCGCGCGCCCCGCCGGCCTTTCAGCTGACGAAGGCACGCTTGCGCGACTCGTGCTCGTCGAGGAGTTTCTCCACGCTCGACAGCGCGTTCTCCACCGCCTCTTGCACCATCTGCAGCACGGTGGTCGCCGAGCCCTTCAGCGCCTCGTAGTAGCGCTGTCGCTCCGTCGAATGGATGAGTGCCGGCGGCAGCCCGGACCTGATCAGGATCAGGTTCATGAACAGCCGCGACGCCTTCCCGCTGTCCACCGGGAAGGGGTACACCCGCAGGAGATCGTAGTGGGCCCTCGCCGCGATCCGGATTCCATTGCGCGTCTTGCGCGTCTCCGGGTCGTTCAGCCAGTCCGCGATCTGCCGGACCTTGTACGCAATCTTGTCGGGCGGCGTGTACTCGTGGAAGTACAGCCGGTGCTGCGGGATGTCCTTGCGGTATTTCACCGACTTGATGTCCCCCTCCTCCGGATGGAGGATGAGGTAGACCTTCCGCAGGCAATCGATCGTTATCGGCAGCCGCTTCTGCGCACCGTAATCGCGCACGTACGCGATCGCTTCCTTGTGCCGGCGGATGTCGTCGTACGTCGGCTGCAGGCTGGAGTCCGCCGGGGGCGACCCATTGCGCAGCGCCGTGGTCAGCTCCTCGTAGGTGTACACCACGCCTTCGAGCGCGCTGTCGTGGTAGATCCACGACATGTCGAAGCTCTCGTAGTAGCGGTGCCGGAAGTCCTCCGTCTGCGCTTCGAGCCGCTTCTCGATGAGCGCCGCGCGCTCCTCGATGCTCGCGCGCCGCTGCGGCGGCAGCATGGGCAGCGGGAGCGTCACCACCCGCGGCACTTCCCGCGCCGCGGCGCGTCCGGGCGGCGTCGAGCCCCGCCCCGACCGGGCAGCGGGCCTGTCGCTCGTCTTGAGCGGGCGCTCCTTCGTCGCACGCGGCGCGCGCTCCCCGTTCTTCTTCGTGCGCTCGCTGGCACGCTCGCCGGTGCGTTCGCTGCCCTTGGCTCCGTCGGGGGCCCGCTCGCCCTTGGCAGCGCGCTCCTTCGCCTTGCCCGAACGCTCGGCGCGTTCGCTCCGCTCGGCGCGTTCGCCCCGCTCGGCGCGTTCGGCGCGCTCGCCACGTTCCAGTGCGTCGCCGCCCACCGTGATGCGCTCACCCGACTTCGGGGCGTCCGGCGCCTCGCTGTCCTGGCGCGCCTGACGCGTCTGGCGCAGCCGCTCGGTGCCCTCCTCGGCCCTGAGCGCCGTGAGCTTCTTCTTCCGGGGCTTCTCCGCGGCCTCGCGGACCACCCGGCGCGGCTCGACCACCTCGGCGACAGGGCGCCTCTTGGCGACCCGCTTCGGCGCCCGCACGACCGTCCGCGCCGGCTTCTTCGCCTTCAGCGCTTTCGGCGTCTTCAGCGCCTTCGACGCCTTCGGCCGGGTCACCCGCGCCCGCGTCACCTTGCGTGCCGTGGAGCGTGCCGCCTTGGCAGCGCGCCCACCTGCGGCCCGCGTCTTCTTGACCGCCTGCCGGAGCTTCGACGCCTTGCGGGCCCGCCCCGCGACCGCCTTGCGGACCACCCGCGGCTTGCGGGCGACCTTCCGGGCCGTCGCCTTCCGGCTGATCGTCTTTCGCCCGGCCGCCTTCCTGCCTGCCGCCTTGCGCGCCGTGGCCCGTGCCGTGGTCTTCCGGGCCGGTTTCCTCGCCGTGGTCTTCCGGGCGGCCTTCCTGGCCGGCTTCCTCGCCGCGGTCTTCCGGGTCGCGGCCTTCCTGCCTGCCGCCTTGCGCGCCGTGGTCCGCGAGGCGGCCTTCCTGCCTGCTGCCTTGCGCGCCGTGGTCTTCCGGGCCGCTGCCCGCTTCAGCGCCTTCTTGGGGGCCTTCCGCGGGGCCTTCTTGGGGGCCTTCCGCGGGGCCTTCCGCGCCGTCTTCCGCGGGCTCTTCTTGGCCGCGGTGCGCTGGGTCCTGGCCGTTTTCTTCTTCGCGGCCTTGGCCGTCTTGGCCGTCTTGGCCGTCTTGGCCGTCTTGGCCGTCGTCTTGCGGCGCGCCGGCGCCGCTTTTCGCGTCACGCGCTTCGCCGCTTGTCGCTTTGCCGCCGGCCGGGCCCGCGTCGCCTTGGTGCGCTTCGCGGCCACTTTTCTCGTCTTTCGGGCCGTCTTCCGGGCTGCCGGCCTCGCCTTGCGCGCTCGCGCTGCAGTGGCCGACTTCCGGGAGGAACTCGCTGCCCTGCCCCTGGTTCCCTTCTTCGTGGCCTTCCTGGTCGCTTTTCGGGTCTTCTTGGCCGCCATAGGCGTGCTTTCACAGGGACGCGAAGCTGCTCGGCGTCGGGGCTATGGTGAAATCTCGAACGTCTACGCCGTCCTCCCCCCCGATCCACGGGGAAGTGGGCGCCGGAAACGTGCCTTCATTCGACCCAAAAAGGGTCCAATGCGGCGTCAGCCTAGCAATTTGGAGATTTGTCCGTCAACCGATACAGCGCACGGATTGCCCCTTTGGCGCAAAACCGGGATGGACCCATACGGATCCACCCCGGTCGCTTTCGGGGGCCTCGGCGGCCCATTGGCCTGGTTTTTCGCGCGTTTGCGGCGTGCTCGGGGCAAGGGTCGAGGCGAGCCCGCGGTGGGAGTGCAGCACGGCGGAGCGCGGGCGGCCCGCTGGCGGTCTGCCCGCTATCCCTCGACGGAACCTTCCCGGGCCCCTCAGCTATCGATGTTGATGCCGATCCGCCGCCGGAGCGCGAAATACTCCTCGCTCACGGCATAGAGGAGCAGCTCCTTCAGCCGGTCCTTGTGGGGCAGCGCGGCGCTCGCCTCGTCGGAGGCCTTGATCATCTCCTGGGCCAGTTCGAGGTCGTTCGATAGCAGGAAGCCCACGCGGTCCGCCGTCAGATCGATTCCCGAGATCCAGCGCTTCAGGTCGATGGCGCCCGCCTGGAGCAGCTTGGTCACCGCGCTCGCGAGCTGGTCGCGCGCCGGCCCCACGATGGTCGGCTCCAGCACCGCCAGGTTGTCCCGCACCGGCCCCTCCAGGTCCTTGGAGATGGGGAAGGTCGGCGAGATCAGCTTGATGGCCGCGAACAGCCAGGCCCGCAGGCCGGTCCCGGTGGGCACCAGGTGCCGGAGGTAGAGGCCCGGCCGGTAATAGGTGAGGTGCCGCGCCGCGATGAACGCCGCCGCCTGGGTCGGGATATCCATCGCCAGCGCCGCCGCCCCCAGCACCACGGCCGGGGTATGGGCGTGGAGGAAGTTCACCCCGCCGCCGTCATTGGGGTTCTGGAAGGTGAGGGGAGGCTCCATGCCCATCACGCCGCAGGCGTAATAGATGGTCTGCGACATCGGATACGGGTGCCGCATCAGGTCCACCGCATAGGCGAGCTGGTAGCCCAGCATCTCCAGCGGCTGCCCGTTCTTGCGCAGCACGGCCGGCTCGATCACCGCGAACACCGCGGTCAGCAGCGGGTCGGCCTCGGTGTGCATCACCAGGCGCGCCCAGTCGTCCTCGTTCAGCCGATCCTGGGCCGCCGCCACCGTCTCCGGCCGCATCCGCCGGAAGAACCGCTCCTCGTCCGGCTCCGCCGCGTTCAGCACCACCAGGGCCTGGCACACGCAGAACGCCGCGTCGGCGCGCTTCGACTCCGTGTAGAGCTTTCTGAGGAGGCGGTACGAGTCGGGCTTGTACGGGCTGCGCCGCAGGATGGGGAGCTGCGCCGCCACCGCCTTGTCCAGGAACTGCGCCGGGTTGCTCGCATAGATGCCGGCGAGCAGCTCGTTGCGGGTCTCGTTGTCGGGGTCCAGGGTCTGGGCCGCCTCGAAGGCGTCGATGGCCTCCGGCGTCAGGCCCAGGCGGTCCTTGTAGAGGTAGCCGAGCTTGTCGAAGGTCTCGAGCATCTTGGCGTTGTCGCCCGCCTCGGTGGCGTGCTCGAGCTGCACGTTGAGCAGCCGCTCCACGCCCTCGTGGTCGCCCTTGTCCCCCCGCAGCTCGATCGCCTCTTCCAGCGCCCGGGTCAGGGAGGGGTCGAGTTCCAGCACCTCGTCGTAGAACGCCACCGCCCGGTCCAGATCCCCGAGCTGCCGCGCGCTGACGATGGCCGCCGTGTGCAGGTACTTCGCCTTCTGCTTCCGGTCGTCGACCTTCGACGCCAGCTTCAGCACCACGTCGATGAGCTTCCCCCAGTCCTTCTCCTCGCTGTAGAGCTGCATCAGCTTGGTCAGGATCTTCCGGTCGTCGGGCCGCTCGTCGAGCGCCGCCACGTAGCTCTTCGCCGCGCGGGTGCGGTCGTTGAGCTGCCCGCCCAGGATGTCGCCGATCTCGAGCAGGAGCGCGCTCCGCTCCTCGCCGACCACCATGTCGAGGCGCCGGTTCCGCTGCCGCACCACCTCTTCCCAGTCGCCCTTGGTCTCGTAGACCTTGATCAGAAGCTGGAGCGGCAGCGGCGACTCGGGCACCAGGTCCGCCGCGTCGGTGAGCGGCTCGATGGCGCCGTCCGGGTCTCCCGCCTTGAGCCGCGCCTCGCCGAGGTGGATCAGCGCGTCGGCGCGCTCGCTCGTGGAGAGCTCCGCCCCGAAGCGCTTGAGGAGGTCGTCGTAGAGCGCCGCCGACTCCTTGGCGTTGCCGGCGTCGAGGTTCACCTTCGCCGCGCGCCCGAGGGCCGCCGGATCGTCCGGCGCCAGCGTGAGCAGGGTCTTCACCGTGCCGATCGCCTTGCTCGTCGAGCCGGTCTTGCTCAGCGAGTCGACGTAGCGGAGCAGCATCCGCAGGCCCTGGGCCTTCGGCATCGCGTCCACCCGGTTCGCGAGCGACTCGTAGCTCTTCGCCGCCTCCAGGTAGCGCCCGCCCTCGAAGGCGTTGTCGCCGGAGATGAGCAGACCGAGGACGCTCGTGGGGTCGAGGTCGACGGCCTTGGTCGCCGCCTCGCCCGCCTTCTGGTCGTCCTTGAGCCGCTCCTTCAGGATCTCCGCCATCTCCCCGTAGAGGCGCGCCTTGGCCAGATTGCCGTCGGTGACCTCGATGATGCGGCTGATCAGCTCGACAGCGCTGGTCGCGTCCCCGCGGGCCAGGTAGGCCGCGCGCAGCGAGGTCTGGGCGACGGCGTTCTGCGGCTGCGCGTCGAGCGCCTTCTTGTACCGCTCGATGGCCCCGTCCCGGTCCCCCTTCTCCTCCAGCATCTTCGCCGCGCGGATCCACTGCTCCGCCTTGGCGTCGGGCGCCTGCGCCTTCTCCGCGAGGGACTCGACCGCCGAGAGCGCCGCCACCGCGTCGCCCGTCGCGGCCCGCACGTGCGCCAGCGACTCCAGCGCGCCCGCGTGGTTCGGGTTCAGCTCCAGCACCTTCTCGTACGCCTTGCGGGCCCGCTCCGGCGATCCGATCTGCTCGAGGAGCACCCGCCCCGAGGCGAGCAAGATCTCCTCGCGCCGCTTGTCGTCCGACGCCAGCGCGAGCTGCCGGTCATACAGCTCCACCACGTCCTCCCACCGGTCGAGGGCCCGGTAGTGCCGGGTCAGGCCGGTGAGCGCGCCCTCGTGCGCCGGGTCGATCTTGAGGATGATCTCCAGCGCCTCCGAGGCCCGCTGGTGGTCGAGGAACTCCTCGTCGCAGATCCCCGCCATGCGCTCGTACAGGTTGATCCGCTGCCGCGGCGTCGCCGCGACCGCCACCTGCCGCTCCAGGTTGACGAGCAGCTCCTTGTACCGGCCCGAGCGGCTGTAGATCCGGTCGAGCCCCCGCAGGGCCGTGAGCGCCTGCGCGTCCACCCCGAGCACCGCCTCGTAGCGCCGCGTCGCCTCGGCGAGATCGTTGAGCTGGTCCTCGTACAGCTCCGCGAGCTTGCACATCACCTCGACGCGCTCCTCGCCCCGCAGCGCCTCCGAGCGCCGCTCCAGGATGCGCGCCGTCCCCGCGTGATCCTCCGCCCGCCGGTAGATCCCGAGCAGCGCGTCGGCCGCCCGGGTGTGCCCCGGATCCTCGGTGAAGATCTGCTCGTACAGGTCCCGCGCCTTCCCCGGCTCGTTCAGGCGGGTGTCGAGCAGCTCCGCCGCCTCGGCCCGGAGATCCCGCGCCGCCGCCGGCGTGGGCGCCCGGTCCGCGCGGCTCAGGAGCACCTGCCCCAGCTCCTGCCACTGCTGCGCGCGGCGGTAGAGCTGCGCCACGCCCTCCAGCGCGCGCTCGTTCGCGGGATCCTGCCCGAGCACGAACTGGAAGCACGGCAGCCCCATGTCCGGACGCGCGATCTTCTCCGCGTACCAGGGGCCGAGGCGGTTGAAGAGCGCGAGCTTCGCGTCGGTCCCCATCGCCTCGCTGGTCGTCGCCTGGCTCAGGATCTGGAGCGCCTCGGCCCAGATCTTCATGTCGCTGCCCGCCGCGCGCTCCAGGTCCACGGCGTAGTCGTCGTTCTCTGGCCCCTGCGCCAGCGCCTGGGCGAACGCGAACACGCCCTGGTCCTTGTCCTCCAGCTCGCGCACGTAGAGGTGCCCGATCTCGTTCAGGGCGCGGGCGCGTTCGCTCGCCTCCGTCGCCTTCTCGCTGCGCTCGAGCAGCATCTCCACGAGCTCCTCGTGCTTGCCGAGGTGCTTGCGCAGCTCCTCCAGCGCCGTGAAGGCGATGTCGTCGTCCGGGTCGAGCGTGAGGATCGCCGCGTACATCTCCTCGCTCTTGCCGTGCTCCTTCGCGTTCTCGTAAATACGCGCCGCCCGGAAGAGCAGGAGCTTCTTGCCCTCCTGAGCCTTGGCCTTCGCCTCCTCGTCGTCCGACTCCTCGAACTGATCCGAGGCCATCACGAACGCCTCGGCCACCTTGCCGGGCTCCGCGCCCTGCTCGAGCGCCGCCTCCAGCGACAGGGCCATGTCCCCGTCGCCAGGATCCGCAAGCAGGAGCGCCACCCGGTCATCGAACTGCTCGTCCGTGATCGTCTTCTTCGGGCCCTCGCCCGCCGGGCGGCTCAGGTTCTCCAGCGCCTCCAGCACCGCGTGCGCGTTCTTCGGCCGGCTGTCCGCCGACTTCAGGAGCAGCCGGTGCACCAGCTCGTCGAGCTCCTTGGGGACCCACCCCTTCGGCGCCGTCGCCCCGATCGAGGGCGCCGCCGCGGTCAGGTGCGCGATGCCAATGTCCACCGCGTTCGACCCCGGGAAGGGCGACTTGCCCGCGAGCACCTCGAAGAGCAGAACGCCGAACGCATAGATGTCCCCCGCCAGATCCGCGACCTGCCCGCGGAGCTGCTCCGGGCTCGACGACCGCGCGATGCGCCGGCTCTGCCAGCCGCCCCGCAGCCGGTCACCGCCCACATCCACCAGCACCGGGCGCGGCTGCCCGTCATTGCCCTTGGCGAGGATCACGTTCTCGATGCGCACCGCCCCGTGCGACAGCCGCGCCTCGTGCAGCGCCGCCAGGCCCCCGAGGATCCCGCGCAGGAACGCGCGCGCCTCGTTGAAGTGAAGCGGCCCGCTCTTGGCGATGCGCGCCCCGAGCGGCTGCCCCTCCACCGGCGCGTAGGCCACCCAGGGGAGGTTCCCCACGAACCCCGCCTCCAGCTCCGAGGGCAGGTTCTCGTGCCGCACCCGCGCCGCGAGCCGCACGTGCGTGACGAAGCGCCGCGCCGCCCGCGACCCCTGCGCCGCGTCGCGGCTGATCACCTTGAGCACGCGCTCGACCTCGCCGCGCTTCGCCGTGTAGACGATGCCCCGCGGCCCCTCGCCGATCTTCTTGACGATGGTGAAGTCGCCGAACGTCGCCCCCGCTTCGAGCTCCTCGGGCAAGCTCACCCCGCGCGCCCCGAGCTCGCGCACCCGCGCATCCACGCTCCCCCGCGACGCGGTGAGCGCGTCGAGGAGCGCGTCGACCGCGTCGAGCTCGATGCACCGATCCGTCAGCGCCCGCGCAAACGAGGCCTTCGACGCACCCCCGCCGATCTCACCAGGGTCGATCCCCAGCAGCTCGGTCGAGAGCGACATCATTTCTTCGAGGGAGAAGAGGCGCTCGAGCTCGCCTCGCACGATATCGATGGACATGGATCTCCTCGGCAACCGGCCCAGAATTCCCGTGGCGCTTGATCCAGAGCGCCTGAGCACGGGCGCTCCCGGGGGTCGGGGCGGCCGCATGCTAGCGGGGTAGGGGGTCGGCCCGAAAGGGGGGTCAGGGGGATATGGAGAGGGTGGGGGATATGGAGAGGGTGGGGGGGCACGGGGAGGTTGAGGGGCATGGAGGGCGCCAGGGCTGAGAAGTCCGGGAGGGTGAGAAAGTTGACAGCCCCACGGCCTCCATGGGACGGAGGGCCCCGTGGGTCGATTTCCCCGATGGATCGAGCGGGTGCTGCCGGTGGCCATGCTGGTCATCGCCGTGGTCGGGGCCCCCGTGATGATCCTCGCCCCCCAGGGCCTCCCCCGCCTCCGTTCGCTCGAACGAGAACTCACCCAGGTCGAGGACGAGAACGCCGAGCTGACCCGCGAGATCGAGGCCCTCCGCGGCAAGGTCTCCCGCCTCCGCGACGACCCCACCGCCGTCGAGCGCATCGCGCGCGACAACCTGGGCCTCGTCCGGCAAACCGAGGTCGTCTTCCAGTTCCCGAACGCGCGCTGACCCGCCCCGCCGCGCCGCCTCCTTCCCGAACGCGCGCTGACCCGCCGCGCCCCTCCTGTTCGCAGCGCTCGCCCCTCGCCTCATCTCCGGGGTAGCGACCCTCGGGAGCGTAGGGGCCGCAGGCCCCTGCACCAGGGTACGCAGTACCGCAGTACCTGGTATGGTCTGAACCGTGTCGATTGACCTGGGCCGGGTCCTCGTCGAGACGGGGATTCTGCCGGCAGCAGAGGTAGAAGCCGCGCTGTTCCTCTCGGTGGTGCGGGGCATTCCATTCGCCCGGGCGCTCGTCGATCGGGGCGCCATCACCGAGCAGGCCCTGGAAGCCGAGCTGGATCGACGCGGCGGCCTCGCCCTCCGCCAGGTGCTGGGCTCGCGGGAGCTGTTCACGCGCCTGCCCCGGGCCCTCTGCCGCCGCCTCGGCGCCGTCCCGACCCGCCTCGACACCGCAAGCGGCACCGTCGACATCGCCGTCGCCGACCCCCTCGACCGGCACCTCGCCGCGGAGCTCGGCTTTCACCTCGGCACCCCGGTGCGTCTGGTCCGCGCGCCCATGGCCGCCATCGAGGAAGCCATCCGCACCCTGGAACTCGACGAGCGCCAGGCCCCGAGCACCCGCCTCCGGCCCCGCCGCGTCACCCCTGCCTTCCCCCACGGCGCGCCGCAATCCACGATCCCGCCGCCCCCTTCCGAGGACATCCCCATCCCGCTCGTGCGCCGCGTCTCGGCCGCCACGTCACCTCCCGAGCAGGCCTCCACCCCGGTCTCCACCGCCCGATCGCGCAGCCACGAAGGCGCCGACCCTCGCCCCGCCGCCCCCGCGACCCTGCGCGGCGCCGGGGCCCGCCTGGGGGGCAGCGCCGCGGGGAGCAGCATCGTGGCCGACGCCAACGACGCCGGCCCCGCCATCTCCTTCCCCTCCACCCCCCCGCCCTCCGCCTGGGATCCCTCCCCGGACGCCGAGGAGTCCGCGACCTCCTCCGGCAACGTCGGCGAGCACGCCCCGACCACGCTCCCCCAGGGCAGGCTCCGCGTGTCGGCCTCAGATCCCTACGCCCCTCCGAGCCCCTCGCGCCACACGTCGCCAGGCCCCTCCCGGTCCCGCGACTCCTCCCGCGGGAGCCACGTTCCGCCTGCGCCCCCCTCCGCCCCGCACTCCGGCGGCGATCTGCGCCGCATCATGGAGGCCATCAACACCGCCCGGACCCGCGACGACATCGTGATGCTCGCCCTCGAAGGCATCCGCCGCGTCGCCCCCCGCGCCGCACTGTTCACGGTGAAGCGCGGCGCCTTCCAGGGCTACACCTGCACCCCCGAGTTCGGCTACGAGAACGCGCTGCGCGAGGTGGCCATCCCCACCTCCCTCCCCAGCATCCTCGCGACCGCCACCGCCACCGGGATGTACCTGGGCCCCATCCCCGGCACCCCCGCCCACGAGCCCCTCCTCTCCGTGATGGGCGCCGCCAGCGCCGACGTGGCCGCCGTCGCCGTCCGCGTCGCCGGCCGCGCCGTGCTGGTCCTCGTCGCCGACGATCTCGACAACACCCTGCACGGCACCCGCACCATGGACGATCTGGCCCGCGTCCTCGGCGACGCCCTCACCCGCATCCTCGCCACCCGTTTTTAGCGCAGGGACCCAGGGTCCCTACGCTCCCGAGGGTCGCTACCCCCTTCGGTATCGTCTTCACGAAGCGCCGCGCGGGAGCCGTCGCGCTGCACGCCCGGCTGGAACTTGAGGCATCGCCAAGGAATCCAGGGGACGTCGCCCCTGGATCCCGAGGCGTCGCCAGGTGGGTTTTGGCTGGTGGCGGGTGAGCCTTGGGCTGTCGCCAGGTAGGTTTTGGGTGGTCGCCAGGTGGGTTTTGGGTGGTCGCCAGGTCCGCCGTGAGTGGTCGCAGGTGGGCCGTGAGTGGTCGCAGGTGGGCCGTGAGTGGTCGCCAGGTCCGCCGCGAGTGGTCGCCAGGTGGGCTCGGAGATGTTTCCGGGCTCACCGCGATGACGGGCTCAGGGCTTGACGAACTTGAGGACGAAGCGGTCGCTCTGGCCGCGCTTGTCGCCCGCGGCCGTGGGCGAGGCGTTCCAGTCGCGGGTGTCGGCAGGGACGCGCAGGAAGCTCGCCTCGGCGGCGAGGCGGAAGCCGGCGCTGGTGATCTCGTCGCGGACGAGCTTCTCCTCGATCCGGTGCAGCGTCTTCACCTCGGTCGATCCGGTGCCGTCACGCCCGCTGTGGTCGACGATGCCGTAGACGCCACCAGGCTTGAGCGCCTTGAAGACGGCGCGGTTCATCGCGCTCCGGTCGACATCCATCCAGTAGGTGTCGTGGTAGAAGAGGATCAGGATCACCGCGTCGAGATCCTTGGCCTCGGGCGGGAGCGGGTCACCGAACTCGCGGTCGACGCGGACCACGGTCTTCATCAACGGCTTGGCGAGCCGCTCGCTCCAGGGCTTCTCGGCGAAGCGCTCCAGGATGAACTTGGCGTTCTGCCCGTAGACGACGCCGCTGGGCCCGACGACGCGCGCGAGCAGCTCGGCGGTGTACCCACCCCCCGCGCCCAGCTCGGCGACCTTCATGCCGTGGTTGATGCCGAAGAACGCGAGCGTCTCCGCGGGATGACGGCCCGCATCGAGCTTGCGATCGGCGTCGGCACGATCGGTGGCGTCGACGGCCTCGCGGATGTACGCCGGCACGTCCACGCGCTCGACGGCCGCGGGCGCCGCGGGGGGCGCGACGCTTGCCTCGGTCGTCCCCGTCGCCGCAGCCGGCGCGGTTGTCGAAGACGCGGCCGTCGAGGGCGGGGGTTCCTGCGGAGATGACGAGGCACAGGCAGCGAGGAGGAGGGTGGCGGGAAGGAGAACGGCGGGGAGGAGCGCCGTGACAGAGCGGGGGCGAAAGCGCATGGGCGCGTTGTAGCGCACGGCGCCCTCGTGCGCATGACGGGGTTCGACGCTTCATGAAACGTCGGGAGCTTCCTCGCTTCCTCGCTTCCTCGCTTCCGGCGCTGCGGCGCTGCGGCGCTGCGGCGCTACGTCGCTGCGGCGTGCGTGGGGCGCTTCGGCGTCACCCGCGAGGTGCGCTGCGCTTCAGCGCTTCTTGCGGCGGGTGGGGCGCTCGGTCGAGGTGGGGACCGGGGTGGGATCGCGGCGCCCGCGGAGGCGCGTGAGCTCGGCTTCCAGCGCGGCGCGGGCGTGCTGCTCGGAGGCAAGGGCGGCGTGGAGGGCGCGCTGCTCGGTCTCGAGCTGACGCTGCCGGGCTTCGGCGGCGGCGCGGGCCTCGGCGTCGGTGGGGAAGAGGTGCTCGCCTTCGGGGCCGGTGGCGAGGCGGACCCGGGTGGTATTGCCTTCACCCACGATGCGCAGCCAGCAGCCGAGGCGCTCGGAGTAGACGCGGTCGTCGTTGGTGGACTCCTCGCGGAGGAAGCCGCGGGTGGTCCGGCGGAAGACCTGCCAGCGGATGCGCTGGGGGCTCTCGTGGTAGTCGGGGTCGAAGACGACGAGCTCGTTGACGCCGAGGCGGCCGTACTTGGCAGGCGCGCCGAGGTAGTCCTTCTGGATGTCCTGGGAGACGACCTCGAAGGCGAACGAGGGGCGCTGCTTGGTCTCCCACACCTTCCAGGCGCCGACGCGGGTCTCGGGGGCGACGCCGGGCAGGACGTACACGTCGGGGGCGATGCCCTCGGAGGGGTTGTACTGCTCCCAGTAGAAGAACTGGTCGGCGCCGACGAAGGCCACCTGGCCGCGCTCCGCCACCCACTTCGCGATGAGCGTGCGCAGCAGCTCCGAGATGAAGCGCTGGAGCGAGCCTTCGCCCACGTCATCCTCGATGGGGTAGACCGTCGGGTCCCGGTCGAGCTGCTTGGCGGCGGCGGCCGACATGGCGGCGAAAGGCTATCATCGCTGTCGCCCCGGGGCGAGGGCGGAGGGAGCGAGGGCGCTCGCGGTGTCCGCGGGGGCTGCGTCGGCAGGGTCGCCTTCCAGGGACGCCGCCTCCGGCTCGGGTGAGGGCGGGCGGCGCGTGAGCTTGGCCTTCGTCCAGGTCCACGCGGCGCGCAGCTCCTCGGGCTGCCAGAGGCACAGGTAGTAGCAGAGGGTCATCGTGGAGAAGTGGCCGACGTCCATGGCCACGAAGATGCCAATGTGGAGCATCACGCCGACGAGCATCCACGGCTTGCGCAGGTCGAAGCGGTTCACCCAGCGGCGGAGGCGGCCACCGCGCTCGCGGGTGTAGCGGCAGTAGAAGACGAGGAAGAGGAGGGGAGCGCTCACTTCCCACATCCAGGTGGTCGCGGTGGCGAGCTGGGTGATGGGGTAGATGCGCGCAGCCCAGGCCATGTCGAAGCGCTGCCAGGCGGGCTGCTGCAAGATGTAATAGAGCGCGGAGTAGTAGCCCGCGGGGAACCAGTAGACGCTCACCTTCTGCAGGCCGGTGGTGCTGTAGACGGCGATGAGCTGGAGGATGGCGAGGTAGCGGGGGAAGGCGCTGATCTCCTCGTCGGAGCGGAAGCGCCCGGTGCGGATGCGGCAGTCGAGCGAGAGGGTGGCCGTGGAGCGCGCGAGGGTGAGCAGCCAGAGGGCGTTGGTGACGAGGATGTCGGAGGAGCCGCTGGTGTTGTGGTTGAGGCGGCTCAGGGCGATGTAGCCCTGCAGGCAGAGGAAAGAGGTGAGGCGCCCGCCGAGGCCGAGGATGAGGAGCACGGCGAGGAGCATGGTGGCGATGAGCACGCTCCAGACCACGTCGGGGCGGGGGCCGCCGAGGAGCGCGATGAGGGGCGGGCCGCTGCCGAGCGCGCGGTAGCCGCCCCACTTCCGGTCGACCCACACCACGTCGAGGATGTCGTAGGCGACGAGGGCGCCGAGGGCGGAGAGGATCACGATGCCGGTCGTGATCCGGAAGAGGGCCATGACGTCGCCGGGCTCGCGCCGGTCGAGGAGGCGCACCCACGCGGCCCAGAGTCTTGCGATGCGCTTCACTTGCGGTGCTTTCGGAGGTCGCGGATCTCGCGCGAGAGGTAAGTGGGCTCGAGGATGGTCTCGCCAGCGCGGGCCTCGGCGGGGGCGGGGGTGCGGTAGCGGAGCTGGCGGACCATCACCTCGGTGGCGTCGGGGAAGTCGTGGGCCGCCTGGTCGGCGATCCAGTCGCAGAAGGTCATGAAGGCGGCGCGCTCGCGCTCCCAGGCGGTCTGGAACATGGCGCGGCGCAGGCGGTAGCGGTTGAGCTGTCCGGCGCGCCAGGTGTGCTCGTCGGAGCGGCTCTGGTAGATGAGGCGCCAGGTGTCGCCCTCGCCGCTCCGGATGGAGACCTCGACGCGCACCGGGTAGCGCTGGGGAGCGACGAAGAGGCGCCAGCTCTGGCGGACGCCGAAGTACTCGGCGTAAGGGCGGAAGGGCGCGTCGGTCTCTCTGCGCACGGCGAGGTAGCGGGTGGCGAGTTCCCAGAGGTGGTCCTCGAGCTCCTTCTGGGTGAGGTCGATCCCGAAGTCCTGGACGCGCTGGGTCCAGAGGCGGAACTCGTTCTGCACGGTGGGGTTGTTCCACGACGAGCGCTGCATGACCGCGCCGGGCGACGGGAACGACAGCACGAAGACGGTGAGCACGTGGAAGGTGACGAGGACCGCGCGGAGGGTGGGCCAGGCCGCGGTCCAGCGTTGCGTCCAACGTTCGGGAATGCGGGCGCGGAGCGCGCCGAGCAAGGACATGGGGCGGAGACTACTACCGCCACGCGGGAGGTGTGGCGTCCGTCGCGCGCGTCCGTTTCAGCGCAGGGCCTGGTCGAGATCGGCGAGGAGATCCTCGGGGGCTTCGAGGCCGACGCAGAGGCGGAGGAGGGCGTCGGGGAGGCCGGCGCGGGCGCGGTCCTCGGGGGTGAGGCCGGCGTGGGAGGCGGTGGCGGGGCGGGTGAGGAGGGTCTCGGGGCCGCCGAGGCTCGGCGCGTGGAGCGGGAGGCGGGCGCGGGCGATGAGGCGGTCGGCGGCCTCGACGCCGCCGCGCAGCTCGAAGCTCAGGACGCCGCCGAAGCCGGAGAACCAGGGGCGGGCGCGGGCGTGATCGGGGTGGCTCTCAAGGCCGGGGTAGTGGACGGCGGCGACGGCGGGGTGGGCTTCGAGGAAGCGGGCCAGGGTGAGTGCGGAGGCGCTCTGATGGCGCACCCGGAGCGAGAGGGTCTTCAGGCCGCGCTGGAGCAGGAAGCAGGCGTGGGGATCGAGGGAACCCCCCAGGTGGTCGAGCAGGTGCTTGGTCTTCTCGACGAGCACCGCGCGGCCGATGAGGGCACCGGCGACGATGTCGGAGTGGCCGTTCAGGTACTTGGTGGCGCTGTGAAGGACGAGGTCGAAGCCGAGGTCGATGGGGCGGAGGTTGACGGGGGTGGCGAAGGTGGCGTCGATGATGGAGACGAGGCCGTGGGCGCGGGCGAACGAGGCGGCCGCGGCGAGGTCGCCGATGCGGAGGAGGGGGTTCGAGATGGCCTCGACGTAGAGGACCCGGGTGGTGGGGCGGAGGGCTGCCTTCCAGGAGGCGGGGGCGCCGGCGTCGATGAAGGTCGCGCCGATGCCGAGCCGGGGGAGGTTGTCGGTGAGGAGCGCGTGGGTGCCGCCGTAGAGTTCGCGCTGGGCGAGGAGGTGGTCGCCGGCGCCGAGCAAGGAGAGGAGCGTGGTGGAGATGGCGGCCATGCCGCTGCCCGTGACGAGGGCCGCCTCGCCGCCCTCGATGGCCGCGAGCTTTGCGGCGAGGGCGAGCTGGTTCGGGGTGTTGTTGAGGCGGATGTAGCGGAGGTCGTGGTAGCCCGCCTCGCCGCGGGCGCGGTCGATGGTGAACGTCGACGACTGGAAGACGGGCATCGCCACCGCGCCGTCTGCGCGCGGCGTGGGCTCACCAGCATGAACAAGGCGGGTCTCGAGGCGATCGTCGGAGGCGCTGTCAACCATGCCCGATCCCTACGCCAGGCGCCGTGCGGAGGGAAAGTCGCGCGGAAATTCGTCCTGGGTTCCTGGTGAGACGATCTGCGAAGACACCAGGGGGTAGCGATCAGCGGGAGCGTAGGGGCCGATAGGCCCCTGATCCAGGGTACGCAGCACCTAGTACGTCATGTAGAGGAACGCGATGCACATCTCGTCCTCGGTGCCCTCACCCCAGGTGGTGGTCTGGTTGCGGGTGCGGGTGTCGTAGCCGCAGGTGATGCGGAGCGTGTCGCCGCCGCGCACGGTGAGCGGGGTCGTGTAGAACGAGTTGCTCTGCCAGTGGAAGTCCCAGTCGTTCACCCGGCCGAGGCAGGTCTCGCCGGAGTCCGTCTCCGCGCGGACGTGCATGGTCCTGCCCAGGGTGTGCATGTGGGGGCCGATGCCGTAGATGGTCACCTCGGGCGCCTGGGCGGGGATGGTGTACTGGTTCGTGGCCTCGGTGAGCTCCTGCCCGGGGGGGAGGTTGAGGTTCAGTGCGGGGAGCGGGGTGACCACGGCCTCCTTCGCGACGGTGGGGGCGAGCTTCAGCTCGACGCGGGTGCGGTCGGGGAAGGCACCGTTCGAGAGGTTGTAGTGCACCTGGAGCACGGCCTTGCGGCCCGCGTTGAGCTTGATGCCGGTGCCCTCGGGGTAGGTGGTCGGCCCGCCACCCGGGGCCCAGCCCACGACCCAGCGGGAATTGACGCCGGCGCCTCCGAAGCAGCGGTAGCCGGGGGTCGCGTCCTCGGCGTCCAGCGCGGCGGCCTCCGCCTCGGCGTTCGCGTTGTCGAGGGCGTAGAGGATGGCGTGGTGCACGACGCGCTGATCGCCGGGCTTCACGTCGGAGGCGATCATGTAGGCGGTCTCGGTGAGGCCAGGGTCGATGATGAAGCAGCGGTAGTCGTCGACGAGGGACTCGTCGGGCGTGTAGTCGAGGCCCATGTCGAAGGTGACGTCGACCCGATCGAGGCCGCCCACGGGCTCGGGGGGCGCGGGGCCGTCCTTCGCGTCGCCCTCGGGCGTGCCGGCCTCGACCCAGGCGCCGATGGTGGCGATCTGCGCGTCGGTCAGCCAGCGGGCGTCGCTGTACGTGTTGCACTCGCCGGTGTTGTCGAGCACGAACGGGGGCATGCGCCGCGCCTCGGTGGCGCTGCGGATGGAGAGAGCGGCCGTCTTGGCCTCCTCGTAGGTGAGCAGCGAGAACGAGGCGATGCCCTCGGCGCGGTGGCAGTTCGCGCAGTTCTCCAGGAGGATCGGCGCGACGTCCTTGTAGTAGGTGGGCCCGTCGCCGGGCTGCTCGGAGGTCGAGCCGTTGGTGGACGAGTTGCCGGTGCTGCCGGGCGTCTCGTCGTCGCCACAGCTCGCGGAGAGCAGGGCGAGCGGGAGGGCCGCGGTGAGGGTGAGGATGCCGCGCCACGTGAGCATGCTGTTTCTCCTGGGCCCCCCACGGCATGGGGGACGTGCGCCCATGGTGCCACGCTTCGTGTGCACCTGCCGGGCGCTTGATGGACACCGGAGGTCCCGCAAAGGTGAAAAGGACCGGGCGCGAAATTCTGCGCAGGCGGTGGAAGGCTGGGGAGGTCGGGAGCAGAGCCCCGGGACCGGAGAAAAAAGTGGTGTGAGGAGAAGGGGGTGTGGTTCGTGGGGCCGGGGTCAGGCGCCGCCGCCCACGCCGCCGCCAGCGCCGCCAGCGCCGCCAGTTCCACCAGCGCCGCCAGTTCCACCAGCGCCGCCAGTTCCACCAGCGCCGCCGACGCCAGCGCCACCTTCACCGCCGGCACCCCCGGTGCCCGGAGCCGGAGGGTCGCAAGCCTGGAAGCGATCGTCGGTGGAGCTGAGCTGGAGCTGACGGCAGGTGGCGTTGTCGGGGCACGCGCGGGCGGCGTCGGTCGTGTTGCAGTAAGGCGTGCAGACACCCTGGGTCTCGCCCTGGAGCATGAAGCAGACGAGGCCGTCGCCGCACGAGGGCTGGCCGAGGACGAGCTGGCAGGTGGCGCCGATGTCGCCCTGTCCGCTGTTCAGACACTGGAACACGCGGTCGCTGTTGGGCCAGCAGGTCTGACCGGCGGGACAGCTCCAGGGGTCTTCGTTGCAGCCGGCGGGGGCGGGGGTCCCGCCGTCGTCGTCACCGCCGCAGGCAGCGGCGAGGCCAAGGGTCAGAAGGGCAAATCCAAGCCAGGCTTTCATGGGCGATCGTCTCCTTGAGGGCGGGGACCATCGCATGCACGCCCGGAAGGTGTCCACATCGGGGCGGTTACGTGGCCTTCAGGCCTGGTGGAGGATGAGCGCGATGAGGCCGAGAGAAGCTTGCTTGCGCACGGAGCCCGCGGTCTGCTCGACGGCGCCGACGCAGAGGGGGCAGCCTGCGGTGCAGCCGCAGCCGACGAGGAGCTTGCGGGCGCGGGCGAGCAGCTCTTCGCGGCGCTCGTAGATGCGCTCGGCGAGGCCGATGCCGCCGGGGGCGTTGTCGAAGAGGAAGAGGGTGGGATCGTAGCCCGGCTGCGGACCGCGGCCGCCTTGCGGGGGGCGGTGGCGCCGGGTGGAGCCGCGCGCGGCGACCTCGTCGCCGCCGAGGAGGTGGGGGATCTCGCTGCTGGCATCGCTCCCGTCACCTTCGCCGGTGCCTTCGGCGTCGCCGAGGGTCTGCCCGAGGTCGCGGGGGTCGCACATCAGGGCGATGGTGGACACGGTCTCGAGCGCGCGGGCGATGCCGCGGAGGCCCTCGATGGCGGCGGGCTTGCCCATGCCGAGGGCGTCGCAGAGGGCCTCGGGGACGGTGAGCCAGAACGAGGTGGTGTGCTTCTGGATGTCGGGGAGGCGCACGTCGCCGTAGCCGGCGTTCTCGTGGGTGTAGAACTTGATCTTCTTGTAGCCCACGATCTTCTCCACGATGCTCACCTCGCCCCAGGCGGCGCTGCCGCGGCCGAGCGGAGCGCTCGCGGTCTCGTCGATGACGGCCACCTTGCGGTTGGTCATGGCCTGGGTGAAGTAGTCGGGGACGACGCGGGTCACGTAGGCCTTGTGGTTCTCGTAGTCGAGGCGCTCCACCTGGTACTGCTCGCCGTCGTGCTGGTAGATGGCCTGCTCGTGGAGCATGGTGGGGGTGGAGCGCCAGTCGAGTTCCGCGATGGTGCGGCCATGGGCCTTGTCGATGATGACGAAGTTGTCCCAGCCGACGGCGCGGAGGCTGACGTGGTTGGCGGGGTAGGCGTCCGTCGCCCAGTGGAAGCGGTCGCCGGACTCGTGGACGACCTGGTGATCGACGAGGAAGCGGAGGGCGGCGGTGGTGTCGTCGGGGGGGAGGACGGCGTAGCGCTCGCCGATGAGGAACGGCAGCTCGAAGGCGGCGCACTTGAGGTGCTGGATGAGGATCTCGGTGTTGCCGGGATCGATGCGCGCGCTCTCGGCCTCGCTGTCGAGGAGTAGCTCGGGGTTTCTGGCGAGGTACTGGTCGACGGGGGCGCTGGAGGCGCAGAGGACGGCGATGCTGCGCGCGCCGCGGCGGCCGGCGCGGCCGAAGCGCTGCCAGGTCTCGGCGATGGAGCCGGGGTAGCCGGCGCAGATCACCGCGTCGAGGTCGCCGATGTCGATGCCCAGCTCGAGGGCGCTCGTGGCGACGACGCAGAGGATGTCGCCCTCGCGCAGGCCGCGCTCGACGCGGCGGCGGGCGTCGGGGAGGTAGCCGCCGCGGTAGGCCATGATGGCTTCCTCGCCGACCTCCTTGCCGACCTCCTCGCGGAGGTACTTGAGCATGATCTCCACGCTGTTGCGCGACTGGCCGAAGATGATGGAAGGGACGCGGGCGCGGGCGAGATCGGCGGCGAGGCGGACGGCGCTCTTCGGGGTGCTGGCGCGGATGCCGAGCTCCTCGTTGACGACGGGGGGGTTGAACAGGAAGAAGCGGCGGGCGCCGCGGGGGGCGCCGGATTCGGTGACGATCTCGAGGTCGTCCTCGGGGACGCCGAGCATGCGGGCGGCGTGCTCGCGGGGGTTGCCGATGGTGGCGGTCGCGCAGAGGAAGGCGGGCTTCGAGCCGTGGAAGGCGGCGACGCGCTGGAGGCGGGCGAGGACGTGGGCGACGTTGGAGCCGAAGACGCCGCGGTAGGTGTGCAGCTCGTCGAGGATGACGTACTTGAGCTTCTGGAAGGTGCGGGCCCAGTGGGCGTGGTGGGGGAGGATCCCGGCGTGGAGCATGTCCGGGTTGGTCATGACGATGGGGCTGCGCTCGCGGGCGGCGCGGCGGGCGTCGCCGGGGGTGTCGCCGTCGTAGACGACGGCGGGGATGCTCAGGCCCGCCTCGCGGATGAGGGCGTGGATGCCGGCCTCCTGGTCACGGGAGAGGGCCTTGGTCGGGTAGAGGTAGATGGCGCTCGCGCCGGGGTCGCTGGCGATGGCGTCGAGCACCGGCAGGTGGAAGCAGAGGCTCTTGCCGCTGGCGGTGGGGGTGGCGACGACGACGTGGCGGCCGGCGCGGGCGGCGGCGATGGCGTGGGCCTGGTGGGCGTAGAGCTGGGTGATGCCGCGGGCTTCGAGGGCGCCGCGCAGGGCAGGGGAGAGGTCGCCGGGGAAGGGGGCGTAGGAGGGCTCGACCGGCGGTAGCTCGCGGTCGGCGGTGAAGCACGGTCGGACGGCGCCGGAGGCGAGCCAGCGGTGGATGACGGCGTCGACGCCGGTCTCGACCTTCCAGGGGGGCGCGGGCATGGCGGCGGATACTAAACGGATGTCCGGTGGAGCCTCAAGGGCACGGGGAGCTGCGGAGGCTGAGCGTGCGGGGGCATGCGTGCAGGGCGCGTGCAGGTTCGGGGACGTGGAGGTGGTGCGCGTGTTGCTTGCTTTCCGGTCCTGACAAGGTCGCGCCGAGCATGGCGTCCCGGCTGCGCTCACGAGGGCAGCAGAACACGGCGGAGGTGGGTGATGACGTGGAGGATCGCGGCAGGGGTGGTGCTGATCGGCGGGCTCGTGGGCTGCGCGGGCGCAGGCGTGGGCGCGCAGGTGGCGTCCCGGGAGATGGTGGTCACCAAGGCCGCGATCGGAGCGGCCGAGGAGGCCGGCGCGAGCGAGGGAGAGCGGGCGTCGCTGCACTTGCGGGTGGCGCGGGAGCGGCTCTACCAGGCGCGCAAGATGATGGAGGCGGGGGACGACGAGGAGGCGGCGGATGTGCTGCGGCAGGCGCGGCAGGACGCGAACCGATCCCTCGCGCTGGTGCAGGAGGAGCAGCGTGAAGGATCCGCGCGCCGGGGATCGCCGACGACGCCGGTGTTCGGGCAGCAGCTCCGTTGAGTGCGGGATCTCCTGTTTCAGCGCATGTCCCGGGGGGAACACGCGACGGGAGCGGGAGCGAGGCCATCCAAGCTCGGCAGTTCAAGAGGTAGCGCGTTCATGTGCTGCATCGCGCGAAGTGGCGCGTGCGTGCGCGTGTGTGAACGAGGGCCACAGGGAGAGATCATGGGTGCACAGACAGGAGTAGCCGTGGCAGCGAGTACGGATCCGAACCCAGGAGGAGAGGGGCCCGGGCAGACGCGGCCCGAGGTGGAGCCGACGAAGCCTCAGCCGGAGGTGACGCCGACGAAGCCGAAGCCTGAGGTGGAGGAGCCGGCGGTCCCGCCGGGGTCGCCGGAGAAGCCCGAGGTGGAGGAGCCGCCGGGCGGGCCGCGTCCCAAGCCGGAGATCGAGCCGGGGCACCCGAAGCCGGAGGTGGAGAAGCCGCCGAAGCCGGATGTCCACTTGCCGGGGCAGAAGCCGGAGATCGAGCCGCCGACGCGGCCGGACATCGATCTGCCGGGGCGCTCGCCGGAGTTCCAGGAGCCACCGGGCAGCCCGATGGTACAGCCGGGTCAGCCGGACGTGCAGATGCCCGGCATGGACCCCATGCGGGGGTGATGAGGTCGGGGCGGGGCGCGTCATGAAGCGCGTCATGCAAGATGCGTCGTGAAGGTGCGCGAGGGGGCTGCCGGGTTTGCCCTGGCAGTCCCCATCGCGTACAAGTCGCGGCATGTCGACGGAGCCCGAGGTGTCCTTGCCTCTCGTATCCACCGAGCCGCACGGGCCGGGACTTCAGGGGCCTGCAGCGCGGGCGAGGCAGCCGGTCGGGGGGCTGATGGAGGACGGGGAGGAGCTGCCGCCCGGGGAGCGGGCGTCGACGCTGTTCCTGGTGGTGGTCGCGGGCCTGTCGTGCGCGGCGGATCTCCTGTCGAAGGGGTGGGCGCAGGCGCGGCTCGCGGGTGGGGTGGATGGCCGGCGCCCGGTGGGCAAGAGCATCACGGTCATCGACGGCTATCTGGACCTCATCTTCGCGCAGAACCCGGGCGGCGCGTGGAGCTTCGCGAGGGAGCTGCCGGAGGGGCTGCGGCGGCCTTTCTTCCTGTTCATCTCGGCGGCGGCGATCGTGTTCATCGTCTCGATCTACCGGCGGGTGCACCGGGATCAGACCTCGATGAAGTGGGGGTTGCCGCTCGCGCTCGGGGGGGCCATCGGCAACCTGGTCGATCGGATCCGGTTCGGGTGGGTGGTCGACTTCATCGATGTGTACTTCCGACGCGGCGCGCAGGAGCATCACTGGCCGACGTTCAACATCGCCGACGTGGCGATCGTGGTTGGGGTGGCGCTGATGGGGGTGAACATGATCACCTCGTCGCGCCGTGCGCGTGCGGGGGAGCCTGCGGCGGAGGGGGAAGCGGAGCAGGCCGGGGAGCCTGCGGCGGGGGTGGTGGAGCCGCATGTGGGGCTGGCGGAGGTGCCCGCGGTGGGGGAGGGCAGTCGGGTCTCCCAGCCGGTCGGGGCGGGCGTCACCGCGGGGCGAGGGGCGCCCGGGGAGCCGCACTCCGCAGCCTGACCCTGCTCCGGGTGCGGGGGCTGCGGGCGTGCCTGGCGCCGCCGTCGAGTTTGTCGTACTGAACGAGCCCCTCATGTCCGACGACGCGCCGCCGCGAGAATCCGAGAAGGTCGACCAGGTCGCGAGCCGCTCTGCACGGCTGCACCCGGGGTATCCGTTCCTGGTCATCGTCTCCGTGCTCACCCTCGCGGCCGATCTTGGCTCGAAGGCGTGGGCCAAGGACCGGCTCGGGCCGCCCAGGCCCTACGCCGAGCGCAAGCTCGAGGTGATCAAGAACCACCTCAACCTGATCTACGCCGAGAATCCGGGCGGTGCTTTCGGGCTCTTCCAGGACGAGAACGAGTCGCTGCGCAGGCCCCTGTTCGTGCTGATCTCGGTCCTGGCGGTGGTGGTCATCGTCTGGCTGTACCGGAAGACGCACCCCTGGCAGTGGACGCTGAAGTGGGGGCTGCCGCTGGTGCTCGGGGGAGCGCTCGGCAACCTGGTGGACCGCATCCGCTACGGGGTGGTGGTCGACTTCATCCAGGTGCACGTCACGAAGTCGTACACGTGGCCGACGTTCAACGTGGCGGACATTGCCATCGTGGTCGGCGTCGGGCTGATGTTCGTCGACATGTTCATCTCGTGGAAGCATGGCGACGCGACGAAGAAGGCCGTGGCCGAGGAGCCCCGCCGCGACGCGCCGGCTGCGGTGACCGAGGCTGCAGGAGAGCGGAAGCCCACGGCGGACGAGGGCTGAGATGCGCCCCGAGCTGTTCCGACTCGACACCATCCAGTGGGGGGAGGTCGGCTTTCCGGCCTACTTCCTGCTGCTCGTCGCGGGCTTCCTGTTTGCCACGGGGATCGGGGCGATGTGGGCGCGCCGGATCGGCAAGGATCCGGACGTGGTGGTTGATCTGGGGCTGGCCTGCATCCTCGCGGGGGTGATCGGGGGGCGGCTCCTCCACGTGATCGCGGATGGTTACTTCTGGGATTACGTGCACCTCTGCACGGACCCGATGCTCGTCGACTGGAGGATCGAGCAGGCGCAGTGCGGGACGGATCGGTTCCCGGGCGTCTGGGATGAGCTGAAGGGGGTGTGTCACCCGAAGAACCGGGACTGCTTCGCGTGGGCGAAGTTCTGGGCGGGCGGGCTGGCGTACTACGGCGGGTTCTTCGGCGCGTCGGCGGCGGCGTGGTGGCTGCTCAAGCGGGACAGGTTCCCGTTCTGGAAAGCGGCGGACATGGCGGGCTTCGCCATCCCGCTCGGCCTGGGTTTCGGGCGGATGGGGTGCTTGCTGGCGGGGTGCTGCTTCGGGCTGCGCACGGACGGGCCGTTTGGCCTGGCGTTCCCGCCGGGGAGTCCGGCGAGCGAGGCGCAGTGGAAGCTACAGGAGCTGGCGGCCGCGCGGATGCCGTCGCATCCGGTGCATCCCACGCAGATCTACGAGTCGGCGGTGTCGTTCGCGATTGCGGCGGTGTGCTTGCTCTGGGTGCACGGGCGGAAGCGGTACGACGGGCAGGTGTTCGTGGCGTTCCTGGCGCTCTACGCGATCGGGCGGTTCGTGCTGGAGTTCCTGCGCGCCGATGATCGGGGTGGGCTCCTGGGGCTGTCGACGTCGCAGCTCATCGGGGTGGTGCTGGTGGGGGTGGCGCTGCTGATCCACCGGCAGCGCGCCGCGAAGGCTGCGAAGGCCGTGCCCGCGGCGGTCTGAGTTTCCCAGGTTCGCCCCAAGTCCTCGGCGCGACGCTCGCAGGAGACTTCCCAGGTTCGTGTCGGGTCCTCCGCTCGACGCTCGCGCGAAGCACCGGGGGTAGCGACCATCGGGAGCGTAGGGGCCGACAGGCCCCTGATTTGCCGTACGCAGTGCACCGGGGGTAGCGACCATCGGGAGCGTAGGGGCCGACAGGCCCCTGATTTGCCGTACGCAGTACCTAGGAGGCGGTGGCTTTGGCTTTGTCGCGCTCGCGGGAGGCGCGGTATTCGGCTTTCTGTTCCTCGGTGGGCTTCTTGCCGAAGAGGTACACGAGGCCGATGGAGAGCAGGTAGAGGAGGCACATCGGGCCGGCCATCACGAGCTGACTGATGACCTCGGGCGGGGTCAGGATTGCGGCGACGATGAAGGCGACGAGCACGAACCAGCGGCCGAAGCGCAGGAGGTGCAGGTAGTTCACCACGCCGGCGATGGAGAGGAAGAGGAGCAGGAGGGGCAGCTCGAAGACGAGGCCGAAGCCGAGCAGGATGAAGCCGATGTACTCCACGTAGTCGCCCATCATCACCGTGGGGGTGATGACGATGCCGCCCTCGCCGACCTGACCGGAGAGGCCGAGGAAGAAGCTGAGGGAGAGGGGGACTGCGGTGTAGTAGGCGAAGGCGGCGCCGCCGACGAAGAGGAATGTCGACGCGGCGACGAAGGGGATGACGAACTTCTTCTCGCGTGCGTACAGCCCGGGCGCGATGAAGGACCAGAGCTGGTAGAAGAGGTAGGGCGAGACGACCAGCGCGCCGCCGATCATCGACAGCTTGAAGTAGACGGAGAAGGGGACTGCGGGGGCGCCGAAGTGCAGCGTGCCCTCGCCAGGGAGACCTTGCTCCTTCCAGGCCACCCGGAAGGGGGTGGAGAGGATGTGCATCAGCTCCTGGTGGTAGTTCCACGTCACCATCGTGGCGACGAAGAAGGCGATGAGGCTGCGTACGAGACGGGAGCGGAGCTCGTCCATGTGCTCCCAGAAGCTCATGGGCTTGTCGGCCTCGGCGTCTTCGCTGTCTTCCTCGTCCTCCTTGCTGGCCGCGGGGGGTGGCTTCTTGGCCGGGGTGGGGACTGTGGCGGCCCTGGGGGCGGTGCCCGGTGCGGGGGTGACCTTCGGGGTGGTGGAGGAAGCGGTGGCGCCGGTGGGCTTGGTCGGGGTCGGCACGGTGCGGTCCTCGCTCACGTCGATGCCCCCTCACCTGTGGCGGGGGCAGGCGTGGTGGTGGTCGCGGCGGTGTCTTTGCCGGTGTCTTTGCCGGTGTCTTTCGCGGTCTCGTTGCCGGGGGTGGATGCGGCCTCGCTGCCGGCGGGCGGGGCGGCGTCGGGGGGAGGGGACCCGGCCGGCGCGAGGGCGGTTGGAGCGGCGCTCGTGACGGGGACGGCGGCGGGCGCGTCTGCGTAGGTCTCGCCTGCGTAGGTCTCGCCTGCGTAGGGCTGCGCGTCGTCGGGGTAGGCCCCGTAGCTGTCGCAGCCGAGGGCCGGGTACTCGCGCTCGCGCAGCGGGGTAGGCCCGTCGTCGTCGTCGTCGTCGTCGTCGGGGATGGGCTGGGCTGCGCGCGCTGGCAGCTTGGGGGCGGCGGAGGCCACGGCGCCGGCGGTGGCGGAGCCGCTCACCGGGGTGACCAGGGTCTCGATCACGTTCACCCGCGAGAGTGACCGCAGCTCGCGGATCTCTCGCTCCAGGCCCTCCTGACGGATGAGGTCATCGATACCGCTCTGGGCGCGGAGGTCGGTGCTCATCCGGCGGAGCTTGGAGACCCAGTGGCCGAGCGTCCGCATCATCTCGGGGAGCTTGCGGGGGCCCACCACGACGACGCCCACGATGACGAGCACCAAGATCTCGCCGAAGCTGAAGCCGAGCACGGGCGCAAGCTAGCGCGGTGAGATGCCGGGATCCACCGTGACCCTCGCCCCCCGGGGCGAGGCCGCCCCCCGCCGGGGCAGGTCGGTGCGGGCGAGCTGCCCGCACGCGGCGCCCACGTCGCCGCCGCCGGAGTAGCGGACGATCGACCCGACGCCGGCTGCGAAGAGCACGTTCCGGAAGGCCTCCATGCGGTCGGAGCGCTGCAGGGCGTCGTCGCCGATGGAGTTGAAGGGGATGAGGCTGATGCGCGGGGGGACCCCGTGGGTCCTGGCGAAGTCGCGGGCCAGGGTGGCGAGGTGACCGGCGTCCTCGTCGGTGTCGTTCTGGCCGAGGAGCAGGGTGTAGGCCCACATGGGCGCGTAGCCGGTGGTGCGGGCGTGCTCGCCGGCGGCAGCGAGCACCTCGGCGAGGGGGTGGGCGCTGTCGATGGGCATCAGCGCGCGGCGGGCGCCGGGCCTCACCGAGCCGAGGGAGACGCCGAGCCGCACGCCGGGGGCCTCTTCTGCGAGGCGGCGGATGCCGGTGGGGAGGCCGGCGGTGCACACGGTGATGTTGCGCCGGTCGATGGCCTGGGCGCTGGGCTCGGAGAGCACCCGGATGGCGCGGAGGACGCGGTCGGCGTTGGCGAGGGGCTCGCCCATGCCCTGGAAGACGATCCCGTGCACGCGGGCGCCGGGGTGCTCCGCCTCGAGGTCGCGGCGGACGAGCCGCACCTGCTCCACGATCTCCCAGGCTTCGAGGTTTCTGGTGAGGCCCATGCGGCCTGTGGCGCAGAAGGCGCAGGCCAGGGCGCAGCCGGCCTGGGAGCTCACGCACACCGCGTAGCGGCCTGCTTTTTCGAGGGGGATGCGGACGCTCTCGATGATGGCGCCGTCGTGCAGGCGGAAGGCGTACTTCACGAACGGGTCGACGGCGCTCGGGCGGCGCTCGACGACCTCGAGGGTGGGCACGTGGCAGCGGGCGCGTGCGGCGTCGAGGGCGGCGCGGCGGATGGTTGCCGGGGCGCGGGTGGGGAGCTCGCCGCGGCGGTGGGCGAGGGACACGATGCGGCGCGCGTCGGCGAGCTCGATGCTGCAGGTGGCTGCGAGTTCGTCGGGCAGCAGGCCTTGCAAGGCGAGGGGCGGGTTCGGTGACGCTTCGATCATGGAGCGCAGAGGGGGATGCCGTGCCAGGACGCCGCTCCCCGCCCCTGATCCAGGGTACGCAGCACGGGGGTAGCGACCATCGGGAGCATAGGGGCCGAAGGCCCCTGAGACAGGGTACGCAGTACCATCGGGAGCGTAGGGGCCGAAGGCCCCTGAGACAGGGTACGCAGTACCAGTACTTGATTCTTGGGGCGCCTCCCAGGACCTTGATGCGGCGTTCGGGACCGGTCTAGGGTCGAGGCAGATGAGGGGAGCGGGGTGAGGGGCACGGCGAGGAGGGGCGGCCTGGTTGCTGCAACGCTCGGAGGGCTGCTGCTCGCGGCTCCGGCGGAGGCGCTGGCGTCGCCGCAGGACGTGCTCGGCTATGGGGCCCGCACCCAGGCCATGGGGGCCACAGGGGCGGCGGTGGCGGAGGGGTACGAGGCTGTTTACGGCAACCCGGCCCTGCTCTCGGCGACCCATGTCCGTCGCCTCACTGTGGGGATGACGGCGGCGACCTTCGACGTGCGCGCCGAGCCTGCGGATGGTGCAGCGGGCGCCACGGGGTTGCCCGACAGTGGCCGCTTGCCTTACGGACCGCTCCGAGGGGGCGTCATTGGTGCCACCTTGCCGGTTCCCTTCGGAGGGTTCCTCACCGACAGGATCACCCTCGGGCTTGGGTTCTTCACGCCGTTCGACGTGGTGGTGCGTGGCCGCATCCTCGACTCCGAGATACCGCAGTACCTGCTTGCGGATCGCGTGCAGTCGGTGGCGGTGCAGGTTGGCGTGGGCGTGGACCTGGGCCGCGGCATCCGGCTTGGTGGCGGGTTCGCGGCGCTCGCGGCGCTGAGCGGCTCGGTGCAGGTGGCGACGGATGCCACGGGGCGCGTGGGGACCGTGGTGGAGAACTCGCTCGTGGCGAGCTACGCGCCCATCGTGGGGGCGAGCTACGACCTCGGCCCGTGGCGGTTCGGCGCGACCTTCCGGGGAGCGCTGGAGGGGCGGTTCAACGTGGTCATCTCCGTCCGCGATCTCGGATCGATCACCGTACCGCCGCTCAGCATCTCGGGGCTCGCGCAGTACGATCCCCTCCAGGTGGCGCTGGAGGTGGCGCGCACGCTCGGCCCCTGGCGGCTGGCGCTGGGCGCGACCTTCAAGCACTGGTCGGCTTACCCGGGGCCGCATGAGGCCACCGTCCGCTGTCCCGTGCTCGACCCCGACACTGGGCTACCGTTCTCCGACCCGTGCGACCCGCTGGTGCCGGAGGATCCCGGCTACAGCGACACCGTGGTTTTGCGCGCGGGGGCGGAGCGCGCCATCCCCCTGCACCCGCGCGTGACGGCCAGGGTGCGCGGGGGCGCGTTCTTCGAGCCGTCACCTGCGCCGGAGCAGACCGGGGAGGCGAACCTCTTCGACAACCACCGGCTGGCGGTGACGCTCGGATACGGCCTCTCGGCGGGGCCGGTGGACCTCGACCTCTTCGGGCAAGCGCACGTGCTCCTCCCGCGCACGCACGACAAGGAAGCGGGGGTGCCCGCCACCAATCCTGGCGCGGCCGGGGTGAGTACGGGTGGGGTGATCGTGGCGGGCGGTCTGACCGCGGGGGTGTCGTTCTGATGCTCCGCGCGGCGCAGCTCGTCTCGATCGCTGCGGCGCTGGCCGCCGCGCTGATCGTGGAGCGCGGGCTGGCGCATGCGCCGGGCGCGTACGGGATTGGCTCGCGCGGGGCGGCCATGGCCAGCGCGGTCGCGGCGGACGCCACGGACTTCTCGGCGGGCTACTACAACCCTGCCGGCCTCGTGGGCGCGACGGGGCTCTCGCTCTCCCTCGGCTACGCGTACACCTCGAACGACCTGCGCATGAATGGCGCTCCGAGCGGCACGCGGGACGTGCATGGACTGGCCGGGGGGCTCGTGGCGCCGGGCGCGGTCGCGGGGATCCCGTTCGCGTTCGGGCTGTCCACCTTCATCCCGGACGAGGGGCTCTCCCGCATCAAGGCGCTCCGGCAGGAGACGCCGCGCTGGGAGCTCTACGACGACCGCCTCTCCATCCTGTTCCTGGCGGCGAACCTGGCGGTCCGTCCGTTCCCGTGGCTCGAGGTGGGCGGCGGCCTCGCGTTCCTCGCCTCCACGCGCGGAGGGTTCCAGGTGACGGGGCGCGCCAGCGTGCTGTCACCCTACGAATCGAAGCTCGAGCACGAGGTCGACGCCGATCTCACCACCATTCGTTACCCGCAGCTCGGGTTGCGTGTGAAGGCGGGGGATCTCGGGTTCGTGGGGCTCACTTACCGCGGCGAGGCGCAGCTCCCCCTGTCGATCGACGCGAACCTCGATGGCGTGATCGACTTCGCCGGGGTGGAGGTACCGCTCGCCTACGCGCTGGAGTCGCGCACCATCGATGGGTTCCTGCCGCAGCAGGTGGTCCTCGGCCTGAGTTTTCAACGCATCGAGCGGCTCAAGATCAACGTGGACCTGACCTGGGTGAACTGGTCGGCTTACGAGAGCCCGGTGGCGCGGACGAGGGCGCACCTCGCGGTGGAGACGCCGCCGGGGCTCGACATCGACCTGCCCGAAGATCCCCGCCCGACCGTGGCGATCCCGCTCGAGTTCCGGGACCGCTTCGTGCCACGGGTGGGCGTCGAGTATGTGTGGCCGGTGGCGGGGCCGATGCGCCAGATCTCCGGCGAGGCGACGCCGCGCCGCGCGCTGGAAGTGCCGCTGCGTGCCGGGTACGTGTACGAGCGCTCGCCGATTCCGCCGCAGACCGGCGCCACCAACTACGTGGACGTCGACCGGCACACGATGTCCCTCGGCGCAGGCCTGTGGTGGAACCGCCCGGGGGCCGTGCTGCAAGGAGCGCTGCGCCTCGACGTGCACGGCCAGCTCTCCGTGCTGCCCGAGCAGGTGACCGAGAAAGCGAACCCCGCCGACTTCATCGGCGATTTCCGGGCGGGGGGCACCATGATCAGCGCGGGTGGGACGCTGACTGCCGCATTTTGAATCCCACGGGCACCTCGCCTGCGAGAGAACACGCGCGGGCGTGCTGGTCGTGTGATTGCAGAGCTCACGACCGCCTTTCCAGGATTCACGTGGAAGCCATCCGTTGCGCCTGGCTGTGGGGCTTCGGCCGATTGCGGCTGGCGTGCCGCCCCTGATGCCCGGAAATGTGCCCCTGTCGGGTTCCTCGCTGCAGGGGCGGTCGCCCTGCAGGCGACCCGGAGCATTCCGTTGTGGTTGCGCGTGGGAGGTCGCGGGGTACGCTTGCCTCGGTGGGTGTGGAACGTCAGAACACCCCGCGAAGTGACCGAGGTGACGCGCGTAAGCAGGGGCCACACAGCCCGCACCTTCTCGGACGACGAGGCGATGGAACGATGGAACGAGCAGGGAACAGGCGGCGGTGAACGATTGCGGTTCGGAGCGATTGAGGAAGAAAGTGATCGTGAGCCTCGGTTTGCCGGTGACAATTTTTCGGACGCATGACTAATCTGCACCATGCCCTCCCCCGCGCACACCTCGAGCCGGTCTCCACGAGTCCGACGCGGGGGCAGCCCAGCCGGGGATACGAGGCAGGGTCGCCACGCCTGGTGTTTCTGAAAGGGATTCGGCGATGAGGCATAGCGCAGCTCAGCACTCGGATCGTCCGGCGCGTGGCACCAGTGGCGCGAGCCGGCCGACGACGTCACGAGGCGCCAATGGGGGTCTGCTGATCCTCACCATCGACGACAGCAAACAGGCAGGGGTGTTCAGCTCTGCGGCCACCGAGGATCGCTCCCAGAGCGTCCGCCGGGTAGGGCCGCGGCGCCCTCTGCCGCGCTGAACGGCACGGGAGGCGGCGAGGCGGCGAGGCGGTGGGCATCGAGCCGCGCATGCCAGGCGCTGCGTAGACCGTCGTAACAGTGCATCTCCAGAGCCAGGTTCCCGGGAGGGAGCCCTGGTCGCAGGTCCAACACCTGTCCTGGCGATGTCCGTCAATTTGCCACTTTGTTCACCCGGTCCGCCCTTTCATGGCACCACCGGGGGCGTGAAACCCCATCGGAACACACGGGGCGCCCTGGTGTGGGCGCTGGTCGTCGTCGGCTGTGGCGGCGCGGCGCTCGGCTGCGATGACCTGAAGAAAGCCTCTCAGGACATCGCCCGCGAGGAGCCCGCGGCGCTGAGCCGGGGCGCCGACAACCGCCCTGGCGAGGGACCTGCGCAGGCTCCCGCCAGGCCCACGGCAGAGGCCAGCGCGCGGCCCGAGGCGCCCAGCGATCCGGCGGCCCCGGAGATCGACGACGGCGCGGCGGCCGAGGGGGAGGCCGCGGATGCGAACCCCTCGGGAAAGCGCCGGGCGGTTGCGAAGACCCCGCAGCGGCGGCGGCGCTCGGCGTCGGCCGAGAAGGGGGACGCTTCGGGCGGAGCCGAGGCTTCCGCGGAGCAGGCGGATGTCGCGGCGGCCTCGTACAAGGTCTCGCGCCTCCAGGTGGCGCGCGGCGTGTCGGGGCGCGAGCCGGTGGGCGTGGCCCGCACCTTCGCGGCGAGCGAGATCGAGCAGCTCCACGTGTTCGTGGAGCTGACCAACGAGGCGCGGGCCGCGGGCGAGATCTTCGTGAGCTTCGTGTCCCCTTCGGGGAGCACGTCGCAGCGCATCAAGCTCAACATCGGCGCGGAGCGGCGGTGGCGGACCTGGGCGACGACCCGGCGGGTGAAGGCGCCTGGCGCCTGGCAAGTGACGATCTCGGATGCTGGCGGCGCCGTGCTGGGGCGTTCATCCTTCACGGTGACGAGGTGAGGTGAGATGGGGAGGACCACGAACGAGCACACGGTGAGGTCAGGCGCCGGCGCGAGGCGGCTACGGCTGTCTCTGGCCGTGCTGGCAGGCATCCTGGCGGCGGGTTGCTCCCGTTCCCTGGAGCCAGGCGTGCGCCAGGCCTCCGCGGCTCCCGTGACCGGCGCCGCAGCGGTGCGGTCCCGGGTGTCGCCGACGCCGGTGCTGCCGCACGTGGCTCCCGTGGGGCCCGCGGCGGCCGCGGCATCGAACGACGATCCCGCGCTGGTCACGGCGTTGCCGTTGCCGTTGCCATCGCCATCCACGCCCTTCGCGCTACCCGCGCCACCGGCGCCATCCGCGGAGCCGGTGAGCCTGCCGGGAGGCGCGCTGCCGGAGGAGGCGCTCTCGATGCGCTTCACCCTGCTGCCAGGGGTGACGCTGCCGCCTGGCGTGAAGGAGAAGGTTACCCGCATCGCGGACGGCTACTTCCGTCGCACCGGGAAGCCCCTGGTCGTCACCAGCGGCGTGCGCGACGCGGTGTCGCAGGCAGACGCGATGTACGACCTGTTCCGGCTCGGGGCCGATGTCGACACGCTGTACCGCAACAAGGGGGCGCTGCGGGAGATCCAGCGCGCGTACAATGCGGGGAGGGCAGCCTCGCGGCCCGAGGGGGTGGTGGTGGCCGCCATGGGCGAGGTGATCCGCCGGCAGGTGGAGAGCGGGGTGTACATCTCGGCGCACCTCCGGTCGGGGGCGGTGGACGTGCGCAACCGGGACATGAGCCTGTCCGAGAAGCGGGCGTTGCTCGACGCGGTGCTGGAGGTGGGGGGAGTGACGGCGCTGGAGGAGACGCGGCCGCCGCACTACCACCTGCAGGTGGACTGACACGCGGAGCACGGGCGAGGGGACGCGCAGGAGGCGTGGTCCGTCCGTCGGTGTGAGCGCTGGGATCAGGGGAGCGCCGGGATCAGGGGAGCGCTGGGATCAGGGGAGCGCCGGGATCAGGGGAGGACTTGCGCGTGCATGATGGCGCCGGTCCCGCGGCTCACCCAGTAGACGCCGGTCGCGTCGACGGCGATGCCGCGCGGTTCTTGCTGGCCCAGCTCGATGATCTGGAGCGCGCTGCCGTCCTTGCACACCCGCGAGACGGTGCCCTCCAGGCTGTCGGTGAAGTACACGGCGTGCTCGTCGAGCGCGATCCCCCGCACGCCCATGGCCGGCGCGAGCTGCGTGGGCGGCTCGTCCGGCGGCGCGCTCTTGAGCTTCCGGTAGAGGCCTTGCGCGGTCGACCAGTACACCGCGCTGTCGTCCACGGCGAGCCAGATCTCCTTCAGGACGCTCGCGTCCAGTGGCGCCGCGCTGAACGTGGTGACCGACTGGTTCGCCTTGTCGTAGACCATGATGGACCCAGCGTTCATGATCTCGTTCACATCGCTCCAGTACACGCTGGCGCCGTCCACCGCGACGCTGAAGGGCTCTGCCGCATCGGTCGGGTCGTCGTGGAAGATCTGGGACGACCCACCGCTCTTGTTGCTGCGCCGTAGCTGGTGCGAGGTCGGGCGGGTCCAGTAGAGCTGCGGATCGTCCAGGGCGAGGTTCTCCGCGCGTCCGCAGCCCGTCCAGATCTGCGCGGCGATCGTGGTGCCGTCCTTGAGGACGCGCATCACCCTGTCGCGCTCCGGGACGGGCGTGCCGCTGCAGGACGGAGTCTGCTCGCTGTCCGCCCAGTAGACGTGCAGATCGTCGAGGACGATGGTGGCAGCCGGCTTCTTCGGAAATGTCTCGGCGAGGGTGCTGACCGCTCCCGTCATCCGATCGAACCTGCGGATCCTCGGCAGTTCGACATCGAACCCCTCGTTCACCCAGTAGACCGCGGCGTCGTCCGTGGCGATGGCGAGAGGCCGCTGCTCGGAGGTGTTCGGCAGCGACGTCACCGCGAAGACCTCCGTGTGGCACGGCGGCACGCTGCCTCCCCCGCCTCCCGCGCCATTCCCGCCGGCGCCCTCTCCGCCCGTCCCCGCGCCGCCCTGACCGCCCCCACCTCCGCCAGCCCCGCCGGGCCCTGCCCCGCCCGTGGCGGTGCCCGTCGGCTCCACGGCGGGTGGCTCCTCCAGGCCGGCGATCAACGCGCATCCCCACGCGCCCATCGCAGGCAGGGCCAGCGTCAGCGCAGCCGGAAGGGCGCGCCTCACCAGAGACCCCCCACGGTGACCTGCGTCCCGCCCGGGCCGATCTCCGGCGTCACCCACAGCCGCCCCTTGCGCGCCGCTGGTGCCGTGGGGCGCGAGAGCAGGAGCAGCGCGAGCCCCGCGCCCAGCCCGGCCACGCCCGCGCCGAAGGCCACGGTCGACACCACCCCCGTGATCTTGCCGCTGTCATAGGCCTCCTGCCGCTCGGCGCCACACGCCACGTCGCCAGGGTTGCAGGCCTTGCTTGCCTCGCTTGCGTGCCCGAACGTCACGAGCCCGAACGCCGCGCCCAGCCCGAGCCCGACCACGCCCACCCCTCCAGCCACGAAGCCCAGCGTGCGCAGCGTACCCGCGCGCTCGTCTCCGCTGCCCTCGGAGCCGCCGGAGCCGCCGGAGCCCTGAGCGCCCCCTCCTTGTCCCGCGCCCCCGCGCCCCCGCGCGTCGCCCTTTCCAGACGCATCGCCGCGCCCCGCCACCCCTGTACCCGCGCCGGATGCGCCGCCCCGAGACGTCGCGCCCCCCGCGCGCCCCGCTTGCCCCTGCGGGCCCGATGCCGTGGGTCCTCGCGCAGTCTCGGAGGGCACTGGCAGCGCTACCGCGGGCTCATCCTCGAGCGCGGGCACGACCACCACCTTCGTGGCGGGTCCTGGCGCGATCATCACCCGCTCCGACCAGGTCTTCTTCCCGGGCGCCACCCCCTCCAGGGTGTGCTCGCCGGGGTCCACGGGCATCCCGGTTCCCACCGCGGCGACGGCGCTCAACGTCGCGCCATCCAGGCGCAGCACCATCCCTGGCAACGTCGCCGTCACCGTGATCTGGAGCCGCGACAGCTCCGCTTCCAGCTCCGCCGCGCGCTTCCGCCCGTAAACCGCGCGGTCGGGCTTGCCGGCAGCCTCGGAGAGCGCAGCGGCCTCCTTGAACTCCACCCAGGCGCTCGCGGTGCGGCCCTCCTTGGCGTGACACACGGCGAGGTTCAGCAGCGTGCCCGCCGACGGATCGAGCCGGTGGCTCTCCGCGAACTTCGGGCACGCCTCGGCGATCTCCCCCGCATCCATCCGCTTGCGACCGTCCAGGAACAGGGCCTCGGCCAGTGCCTTGTCGGCGGGGCTGGGCGCCCTGACCGCGGGTTGCTGCGCCATGGCGCCGGAGGTCGACGCGGTCGCCAGCGAGAGCACGAGGATCGCCACGATCGTCGGACGCCTGCGCGGCAGGCTCACTTGCGCTCCTTCAGGAAGTCCTCCTCGTCCTCCGGCGCGCTGACAGGAGCTTTCCCGGTGGAAGGCCGCGCCGTGGGCGCGCCCTCCGCCTGTCGCGTGGGACCGGGCGTGGTGGGGGCCTGCCCCGAGGTGGCCCTGGGCTTCGACGAGGTGGCCACTGCGGCGCTCGTCGCGCTCGCCGCGCTCGTCGCGCCCGAGAGCGCAGCCGGGGCGCCAGGAGCTGGCTGGGCAGAGGTCACAGGCCTGTTCACCGCACCATCCGCCGTGGGCGAGGCACTTGCTGCGGGCGTACCGCTCCCGGCGGACGCACCGCTCGCTGCGGACGCACCGCTCGCTGCGGGCGCACCGCTCCCGGCGGTCGTGGCCTGCACCGCTGCCGGTACGCCGTCCGGTGCGGCCTGGGTCGCGGCGGGTCGCGCGTGCTCCGTGTACCGCGCGGGCTCGGCTCCCTTCGCCGTGTCCTCGTCGAGGCCAGGGAACGACCTGTGCTCGCTCTCCTCGACGACCTCCAGGCTCCGGGCGTGCCTGCCGCCGAGCCACACCCCGAGCGCAACGGCCGCCGCGAGCGCGCCCGCCGCCCCGAGCACCGCCAGCACCCGTCGACGCGACCGGTGACTCAGCACCGTCCCTGACCACGCCGCGCTCTGGATCGGGTCCGACTCCTCCGCCTTGGCCTCGGCCATGCGGAGCAGCGTCTGCCCCGCGGGGCTCGCCGCCGCGAGCAAGCTCTCGATGCGCTCCACGGACAGGTGGGCGCGCTCCGGGCCGAAGGGCGCGAGGGCGCGCCCGAGCTGCGCCACGCTGGCGTAACGCGCGGCGAGATCACGGGTGAGGCAGCGCTCTATGGCGCGCTCCACGCCCACGGGCACGTCGGTGCGCTTCGCCCGCACCCTGGGCACCGGCTCGTGGAGGATGCTCGCCATCACCGCGCCCACGGTCTCGCCGAGGAACGGCTGCTCCCCGGTGAGCAGCGCGTAGAGCACGACGCCGATCGACCACACGTCGCTGCGACCGTCGACAGAGCGCGGCCGCGTCATCTGCTCGGGCGACATGTACCCCGGAGAGCCCATCACCTGGCGGGTGTGGGTCAAGACCTGCCCGTCGGAGGGCGCGTCGAGCCCCTGACCGCGCGAGATGCCGAAGTCCAGCACCTTGATGTGGCGCGAGCCATCGGGGCGCATGGCGAGGAACAGGTTCGAGGGCTTGAGGTCGCGGTGGATCACTCCGGCGGCGTGCGCCTCGGCCACTGCCTCCAGGATCTGCAAGGCATAGCCCACCACGTCGCGCACCGGCAGCGGCCCCTCGCTCTCCAGGATCTGCTGCAGGTCCTTCCCGGCGAGGTACTCCATCGCCATGAACGGGATGCCCTTGTCGGTGGTCCCGACGTCGAACACCCGGCAGATGTGCTCCCCCGAGAGCCGGGCCGCCGTGCGCGCTTCGCGGAGAAAGCGCGTCACGGCCTCGGTGTTGCTGAGCGATTCCTGCTTGAGGAGCTTGATGGCCACCGGCTGGCCCAGATCTTCGTGGCGGGCTGCGAGTACGACGCCCATGCCTCCCGTCGCGACGAGCCGCTCGACGCGGTATTTGCCGGCGACGAGGTCGCCAGGCTGAGCCAACGAAGTGAGCGGCACCGACACAGGGATGCTCGAGAGACTACCCGAACAGGGGCACTTTTCCAGAGCACGACGCGGTGTACGGGCACCTGAGCATGGAGCCGAGCGCCCCGCGGCCTGCAGGGCGGACCGAGCTGCCTGCTCGCGCAGCGCGCAGCGTCACGCAGCGTCACGTGAACAGGGCGCGGAGAGCGTGGCGGAGACCGCCGGTACGAGCAGTGGGCAAGGTGGCGCCGGTGGTGGGCAGGAGGGGCCCTGGTAGGACTGCGCGCGTCGGCGTGGTCGCGCCCTTCACCGCGCTGCTGGAGTTCGCCCCCGCGTGCTGCTCTCCCCATCTCTGCCATCCGGGTGGCCGTCTGCGCTCCTGCCCGAACCGCTCCCCTTCCGTGGGAACATCCCGTGCCGCCCCTCGGCGCGGAGCGTGTCGAGCGCCGCCTGCATCACGCCCACCACCCGCTCGAAGGCCTCCTCCACCATGCCGGGCGCGTCGGCGGCCTCGGGCGGCAAGTCGAAGCGGATCGGCCGCAGGATGCGGGTATGCACCTTCACGGGAGGCGGCAGGTGCGGGAGCGGCACCCCGAGGATGAGGCCCCACGGGAGCGCGAGGCCGATGGGCGCCACGTTCGAGCGCACCAGATCTGGCAGCCGCAGCCGCTCGGCGATGCGGCGGCCGTCGGTGGCGATGTAGAGCGACTGGTGCGCCCCCACGCTCACCACCGGCACGATGGGCACCTGCTCGCGGAGCGCGAGGCGCAGGAAGCCGCGGCGTCGGCCGAACCGGATGCTGTACTGCTCCCGGGTGGGCTTGCAGGCGTCCACGTCTCCGCCCGGGAACACCAGCACCGCGGCCCCCCTCGCGAGCGCATGGCGCGCGTTCTCCGGGTTCGCCGCGATGGCCCCGCCCGCGTTCAGCCACGCGCCCGCGTACGGGAAGTGGAAGGGCACATCGTGCATCAGCCCGTAGGCGGGCCGCACCGTGCCGTAGCGCCGCCAGAACGCCACCATGTGGCAGAACATGTCGGGCGTGCCGGTCATCGCGTTGTGGTTGGCGACGGCCAGGAACGGGCCCGCCGGGATCTCCGCCTCGATCTCGGTTTCGCAGCGGAAGTAGTCGTCGTAGAGCAGCCCGAGGAGCGGCAGCACGCGCGCGATGAAGCGCGGATCCCGGGCGTCGAGATCGTCGGGCCGAGGGAACTCACCCCGCTTCGCCGCGAGCGCGGCGAGCGCGTCGCGGACCGCGTCGAGGCGCGGGCGGGGCTCTCTCGGGATGGTCAGCACCGTGGTGCCGGGACTACCCCGCGCCCGGGCCGGGGGGAAGCCGTTTACCGCTGCGCTGAGCGACGGGACTCCCTACGACTCCGCCTGGTGCGCGCGCGCGGCAGCCACCCCCCTGGTCTCGCTCACCTTCAGGCTCAGCGCCCACGCCGCGAGGAAGAAGCCACCGCACACCAGGATGGCCCGCTCCAGCCCGAGCGCGTTCTGGAGGAGGCCGAGCGAGAGCAGGCCCACGATCGACGCCAGCTTCCCGCACACGCCCCACAGCCCGAACAGCTCCCCGGCCCGCGCAGCCGGCGCGAACACCGCCACCACCGTGCGCCCCGCCGACTGCGTCGCCCCCAGGCACAGGCCGGCCAGCGTCCCGACGAGGAGGTACACGTCCTCCGCTGCCCACGCCCACCCGAGTGCGCTGCCCAGCGTCGCGGCGAGCGTCTTCGTCTGGTGGATCCCGAGGACGGCGATCCCCCAGATGAGCAGGGTCAGGCGGTAGGTCTTGAGGTTGCCCCAGCGGTCCTGCAAGAGGCCGAACAGCGCCGCGCCTCCGGCTGCGGAGAGGTTGGTGAGCACGAACATCAGGAGCTGCGTGCGCGGCTGCCAGCGCACCACCTGATCGCCGTAGATGAACGCGAAGCTGATCACGATGGACAGGCCGGCCGTCGCGAAGAACAGGCCCGCGAAGAACCAGAGCAGGTCCTTGAAGTCGCCGAGCTCCCGCGCCGTGCGCCGGAGGCGCGCCACCCCGACCTGAGCGAGGCGCTCTCCCGGGGGCAGTGCCTGCGGCGTGCCTCGCTCCTTCAGGAAGGCGAAGGTCGGCAGCGCCGCGAGGAAGAAGAACAGCGCGGTCATCGGACCCACCCAGCGGAGCCGCTCCAGGTTCGAGGCCTCCTGCGGACCCACCGTGAAGACCACCAGCGCCGTGCTCACCAGCCCCCCCACGTAACCGAGCGCCCAGGCGTACCCCGAGATGCGCCCGAGCGCCTCCTTTGGCCCGAGATCGGGCAGGAAGGCGGCGGCGAAGGACTCGCCCACCGCGAAGCCGTAGTTGCTGGCGACGAGCATGGTCATCGCCAGGCCGACCCGCCCCGGCGTGGCCCAGTAGAGCGCCCCCGTGCTGAGCACGGTGAGCACGCAGCTCGCGAAGAGGAACCGCTTCTTCGAGGCGCGGACATCCATGAGCGTCCCGAGCAGCGGCGCGGTGAGGACCACGAGCCCGTAGCTCACGCTGAGCGCCACGCTCCAGAGCAGGTTGCCCTGCCGGTAATCGGGCGCGTCGCCGACGATGATCTTCGGGAAAATCACGCTGAAGACGACGGTGATGATCACCGTCGTGTAGCTGGAGTTGGCGAAGTCGAACATCGCCCAGCCGAAGATCTCGCGCGTCGGCGCGCGGGCGCCTGCGTCTGCGTCTGCGCCCGTGCCTGGGGAAGAGCCGAGGGCGACGCCGGGGTCAGGTGGGCAAGCTGGCGCGGGCGAGGCGGGATCGGGTGGGGGTGAAGCCATCGTTCAGGACCCTCATACATGCGGTCGGGGATACTGTCCGCTTCCCGAGGCGACAGGCGTCAGGCCCGAAGCGGCAGAACGCTCTGGAGACCGCGGGTGGATCGCGGCGTGGGGGGGCCCGACGAGCTTTGCTCGGCGGGGGGCGGGGGCGTGAGCCCCTGCCACGGGAATCAAATCGCGTCCCGGCAGCAGCGGAAGCCCGTCTCGTAGAACCTGAAGGCGCTCGCGTGGGCCGGGTTCGTGGACGCACAGCGCGGCTTCGCGCCCCCGAAGCAGCCCGACCAGTAGCAGCCCTTGAGCACGTGGGGGTAGCTGTTCACGTGGGGCTTGGTACGCACCACCCACTCCTCCACGTTGCCGGTCATGTCGAAGACGCCGTGCGCGCTCACGCAGCCCCCGTGGGCGCCGCTCGGCGTACCCTGGTAGAGCCGCTCGGTCTCGGACTCGGCCTCCGGAGAAGGCCACGTGGCGAGCACCGCCTCGTTCGGCGCGACCCAGGTCTTCGCGTCGTTGCAGGCGTCCACGTCGTGCACCTCCCCGTAGGGGTACACCGTGCCTGCCTGCGTCTCGCTGGAACCGTCGCACGCCTGATCCCACTCGTGCTCCGTGCACAGCCGCTTCCCCCGCTCCTCGCACCAGACCTCGGCGCTGAGGGCGCTCTCCATCACCAGCGGCATCGCGCCCGCCACGTTGGGCGCCTCGTACCTGTCGACGCAGAAGCCCTCCACGTGCGCCATGTCGTCCGGGCAGGGAGGGAAGTCGAAGGGAAAGTGCGTGTTCCACGTGCCGTCCGTGCTGGCGCCACCCGCGCCACCCGCGCCACCCGCGCCACCCGCGGCGCCCTCACCCCCGACGCCGCCCCCACCCCCGCGGCCTCCCGGACCTCCTTCCCCGCCCCCGGACGACGCGGGGCCATGGGCCGTCGAGGCCCCGCTCCCGCCCTCGCCCTGTGGCCCTTCCTCGGACGTGCTCGTGCACGCCATGCAGCCCACCGAGACAGCCATCCAGGCTGCTCCGAGCCCTCGCAGCGCCCTGCTCTGGTTCATGTCATCTGCCCGTGATCGTGTGGGTTTTCTGAGCCAGCGCCGGCCAGTGCGGCGTGGTCGTGGAGGTGTCGATCGCCAGCAGGGCGCGGCGGCGACGTCCTGCGACGCCGATCCCCTCCGCGGCCCTGGGCGAGTTATAAGCCTCGCATGGAACCGGGGAAGGAAAAGCGCGTGGATACCTCCGAGCAGCTCAGGATCGCCGGCGAAGCGGCGGTGCTCATCGAGGAGATGGGGCTCGGGCTCACGGCCGTGGCCCGCCTGAGCGACGGCGTCGTCGTGCTCGAGTGCTGGGGCACCTCGGGGAAGCGGCCCGGCGTCGTCCGACATGTCCTCGACGAGGATGCGGTGTCGGCCCGCGCCCTCGCCGAGATCTGCGCCATGGGTCTGCGCGACGACGTCTCCGGCAAGAATCTGAGCTGAACGAAGGAGAGCGGGGCCCCGGGTTCCCCCGTGGCGACTCAGAAACTCAGCCTGCAGCCCACCTGCGCGCTCGTCTCCACCCGCGGCGCATCGAAGCGGCTCGCGCGCCCCTCCACCCGCACGGCCACGGCCACCGATCCTGCGAGCGCCCGCTGGGCGAGGCGACCTGCCAGCGTCCCCAGGCCCTGACCGAGGTGTGCGGCCACGACGGACGTGGTGAGCTGCGTGCACGGCACCGCGCCCGTGAGGCTCAGGGTCAGCACCGCGTCCGCGACCTCGCCGCGCACGCTGCCCTTGCCCCGGAGCTGCAAGGCGCCCGCGCTCACCTCGACCTCGTGCAGATCTGCGTCGGGGAGCCGCGCGCCGTCGCCCCCCGAGGGGATGCGCACCTGGGCCTTCACGGAGGTGGTCTTCCCGAACAGGATCCCGTCGAGTTCCCGCGGGTGAGGCGGCACGTAGCCGTCGAGCGCGAGATCGACGCCAAGCGCGAACGGACCCCGCGCCACCGTGGGCAGGCGCAGCTCCGCCGTCCCCCCGACCACCACCCCGGGGGCGCCGAGCGTGAGCCCGAGCGCGGTGGCGAGGGCGTCGAGGGAGGTCCTGGAGAGGCGCACCCGCACGTCTGGCTCCGGCGGACGCCGCAGCGCGATCTCCACCGAGGGCTTCGCCCCTGCGCCCGGGAGCGTCGCGAGCAGCGTGGCGATCACCCCCTCGGCGTCGAGCTTCCCCGTCACCTCGGCCGTCGCCACCTCGCGCTGTGCCACGATCACCCGCGCCTGCTTCAGCGCCACCTCGGCGGCTCCCTGGGTGGGCGCGAGGGTCAGGCTCGCTGCGGCGAGGACTGCCTTTTCCGCCGTCTCCGCAGCGCTCTGCTGCTCCCTGAACCCGAGGCGCACCTCGCGCGCGGCGAGCGGTACTGACGCCACGTCGGCGTACCGCGCGGCGGTCCAGGCCTGGAGCGCGGGGAGCGCCTCGTAGCCGGTGACCAGGAACGTCACGCCTTCTGCCTGCATGTCGCGTGGCGCGAGGCCGTCGAGGCGGATCACCACCCGCTGGATCGTGCCCTCGGTCCCCGTCACGTCCACGAGCGAGAAGCGCGCGCCCCGCAGCGTCACCGCCTCGCGTGTGAAGCTCACCTTGCCCGGATCCAGCAGAATGCCGCGGGCCCGCGCTTGCCGCACCACCTCGGCGCGCACCAGGTCCGGCAGGAAGAGCGCCACGAGTCCTGCGCACGCCGCGACGACGACGACGAGCGCGAGCACGACCCACGGCCAGCGCCTGCGCTGGGAACCTGGCGGGCGCGCTGCGGGCGCCTGACGAGGACCAGGCGACGGGGCAGGGGCGGGGGACAGAGGCAACCCGGGCGACGGGGGCGCAAACTCGGGCACGGTCGGCACGGTCACCGCCATCCTGTACCCCTGCGCGCGGCGCCCGGCGAGCGTGCCGGCACGTGGGCGCTGCTGGCGTGGAAGAAAGGCCCGTGGGGGGGTCCCATGATCCGGGGGTGCGTGAGCCTGCGCGCGCCTGCGACGTGACGACGTGCGCGCGGCGTGACCCGCTTGCGGAGGAGCATTCCGCTGCGCTACCCCTCGGAGACCTCTCCGGGACCTCTCCGGCTCCTCCCGCAGCCGACCAGGGCCGCGCTCCTTCGATGAAGATCGTCATCCTCGCCAGCGGAAGCAGCGGCAACGCGACGCTGTTCGTGTCGGGGGAGACGCGCGTCCTCGTGGACGCAGGCGTCGGCCCCGTGGTGGCGCGCCGGCTCCTCGGGGCGGTGGGGATGCCGCATGCCTGGCCCCCGGACGCGGTGATCATCACCCACGCGCACAGCGATCACGTGGGGAGCGCCGCGGGCTACTCCGGCCGCCTGCGCATCCCGGTGTGGGCCACCGAGGCCACCGCGCGCGCTGCGCGGCTCGGCCACCCGGACCGGGCGCGGCGGTACTCGTCGCGCGAGCCGTTCGCCATTGGCGGCCTCACGTTCTTCCCGAAGCCGGTCCCGCACGACGCCGCGCAGGTGGCGCTCGTCGTCTCGGACGGCACCCGGCGCGCCGCGCTGGTGACTGATCTCGGCGAGGTGACCGCGGGCCTCACCGAGCACCTCGCCGGGTGTGACGTCCTGCTGCTCGAATCGAACCACGACGAGGAGCTGCTGGAGCGCGGCCCTTACCCCCCGTTCCTGAAGCGGCGCATCCTCAGCGCGCGTGGGCACCTGTCCAACCTGCAGACCCACGCCCTCCTGCGCGCCCTCGTGCGCCAGCGGGCCATGGCGCCGGTGGTGGCGCTGATGCACCTGTCCGAGACCAACAACCACCCCGATCTCGCGCTCGACGTCGCGCGCGACGCCCTGGGCCCGCGCCACCAGATCCTGGCCGCGCCCCCGCGCGGACCCGTGGTGATCGACGCGGCAGCGTTGCCGCGCCTGGACCCGGGCGTGCGGCGCGCCCCTCAGAGCGGGCAGAACCCTCTGCAGCTCTCCCTGTTCCCCTCGGACTGAAGCCTGCCGTCCGCGGGCTGAGCGGCGGCTGCGTGCCTTGCCGAGGCGTCGACTCCGGGAGGAGAAGCCGCGGAGCCCGCCCCGTGGCGCCCTGCAGCCTCTGGACTGGCAGCGAGCACCCCCGCCGCGGAGGTCCACGAGGTCGCTCCGGCCGTGGAAGGGGGTCTGTCGGAGGCCGACCGGTCTTGTTCCGGCCCGGGAGCGTCTGGGTCGGAGGCCGACCGGTCTCGTTCCGGACCGGGACAGCGCTGGTGGGCGACCGAACGGCGTTGTTCCAGGCTGACGCAGGCCCGGAGAGGCTGGCGAGGGGGGGATGCCGGCCCGGGAAGCGGGGAGAAGGCGAAGGAGGCCGGGGATCGCGAGGCAGACAGGGCACGTGTGGTCGGCCGGAGGACGCTCTCCCGAGGCGGGAGGGAGGACCCAGGGGCCAGCGAGGGGCCGTTCCCCTTCGTCCCGGGTCCTTGCGCTGGCGTCCCTGCAAGGTCACGGGGGTAGCGACCAACGGGAGCGTAGGGACCGAAGGTCCCTGCATCAGATACCTTCGAGGCGGACTTTCTGGCCGGGCTTGACGCCGTGTTTGCGGGTCCAGCCGGCGTTGAGTTCGAGGACGTAGGTGGAGGGGCAGCCGACCTGGAAGGTCCGGTCGGTCATGGTGGTGGTGTTTTCCTCGATGCCCACGATGGTCCCGTCGGCGTCGATGAAGAGCATGTCGAGCTGGATGCACGTGTTGCGCATCCAGAACGTGTGGTTCTCGCGACCCTCGAAGACGAAGATCATCCCCTGGTTCTCGGGCATGCTCTTCCGGTACATCAGGCCCCGCGTACGGTGCGGATCGGTCTCGGCGACCTCCACGGCCACGTCGGGCGCGGACACCTCGGTGAAGATCACCTTGCCGGTGCGGAGATCGAAGTTCCCCTGGGGATCGTCGGGGCAGCGCGGATCGGGGCCGGGCTTGAGGGCTCGCGCCGGCGTCTCGGGGGTGGGCTTGATGCAGGGCCCGCGGATCGGCTTCTTTGGAGGCGTGGCCGTGGTGCCCACCCAGCTCCCTTGCACCGCGGCCTCCTCCACGCGCCGGCTGCACCCGCTCGCGGCGGCGAGCGCGAGGGTGAGCGAGAGCGTGAGGAGCGCACTCGGGGTGGGGAGGAGAGGGCGGCGGCTCGGCGTCACAGCGCGGGGGGAGCGCATGTCCTCTCCTAGCACGGGTGGTGAGGGGAGCTGTGGCCTTCCGGCCAGCAGCGCGGTCAGCCGCCGGAGGCGCCGACGCGGCCGGAGATGCTGGCGCTGGCGCGCACGCTGATCTGGATGCGCAGCGAGGCGGAGGTCGCGGCCTCGGCGGCGGCGCCGGCGCAGGCGAGTGCGTGGGCGCCTGCCTGACCGACCACCCTGGGCAGCTCCGCGCCGACCTGCACCACCACCTGCGCGTCGTTCAGGAGGCGCCGACCGAGGGCGAGTTCTGCGTGGAGGAGGGCGGGCAGGTTGGCTTGCAGGCTCCTCCCGAGGCGCAGCGCGACGTCGGTGTTTGCCGAGCCGCTCACGTTCACCAGGGCGGGCGTGCAGGTCGCGTACACATCGGCGTGGGCCTTGCAGCTCGCCTGGCACTCCGCGTCGACGCTCGGGGGACGCACCGTCCCCTCGCAGCGGGGGGCTTGCCACGTCCCCTGACAGCCGGCGTGGCAGGTCGCGTCGCAGCCGCCGTCGCAGGAGCCGTTGCACTGACCGACGCAGCGGCCTTGCGCATCGGTGGCGGTGCACTGACCGTGGCAGGTCCCCGTGCAGCGGCCCTCGCACTGACCGGTGCAGCGACCCTGGCAGAAGCCCGAGAGCCGTGCGGGCTCGCACTGGGCGACGATCTGGCCTGGGTCCACCTGCACATCGCAGGCGCCGTTGCAGCGGGCCTCGGCCTGCACGTTGGCCTGACAGCTTGGCGGCGTCACCGCGACCTGGATCTGCATGCCCTGGCGCAGGATGCTGTCCACGGCGGCGGCGACGGGCTCGCAGGCTCCTTTGGCAGCGCCTCCGGCGCCGTCCTGAGGCTGCATCTGTGCGGGAGGGATGCCGATGTCGGTGCCGATGCGCCGGCAGGCCTCGGTGACCTGCGCCTCGATCGCCTCCGAGACGGCGGTCATGTCCTTCGCGGCCTGCACGAAGGTCGCGACCTTGGCGCTGGCGCGGATGTCGCTGGAGAAGGGCGTCGAGAGCACCTCGCCGGGGCCGGCGACCTCGGGGCAGACGGCGGCGCCGAGGTTGCCGAGGTTGCCGAGGTTGCCGAGGCCCACCTCGCTGCAGCCCATGGAGGTGGCGGCGGCGACGAGGACGAGGGCGGCAGCGTGGTGAGGCCAGCGAAGGGTGGTGGGCATGGGGATCGGCGGCTGTGGGAGCGGTGGCGTGGGCGTGGGTTGCGGAGGTGCGTCGTGGGGGTGGAGGGAGGCTCTAAGGAAACCCCGGGGCGCGAGGCTTTGCCAAGGGGCACGGCGTGGCGGCTGGCGAGAGCGGTTCGAGGGGAGTGGGGCCCCGTCGGGATTCACTCCCGACGGGGCGAGGGGACGCGAGTCCCCTCGTGGAGACTCAGAGCGCGTCGAGACAGGGGTTGACGGCGCCGGGGCTCGGCGTTGCGGTGACCACGAAGGACGCGGCGAAGTCCTCGCTCGTCTCGTTGTGGCCGGTGATGCCGTTGCCGCCCTTCGTGGTCTCGCCCGACTCGAGCCGGCAGCGCTCCAGGCTCTCGTCGGTGCCGGCGAGGGGCGCGAGCTTCTGGTTCTCGGCGGGCGTGTCGCCGGAGTAGCCGGGGAGGGTGCTCTTGTCGACGATCTCGGAGGACCCGAGGTCCGCGCCCCAGGCCACGTAGTCGACGTCCCTCACGGGCTCGTCCTCGACGCCGCTCCAGGTGAAGAGCACCACCATCTCACCGTCGTTGGTGAGCAGGCCGGGCATGCTGCCGAGGGCGCCGTTCTCGGGCGCGATCATCGGCGGTGTGGGCGTGCCGGTGCTGCAGGAGACCGGGGCCGAGGTGAGGGCGAGATCGGCGCAGCGCCCGTGCTCGGCCTCGAAGTCGGGGTGGGCGGCGAGCGTGAGCGTGGCGCCCGCGGCGATGCGGGTGCCGGGGGGGAACTGCACCAGGAAATCGAGGCCGGGGCTCCCGGCTGGCGTGAAGGGCGTGCCGGTCGCGATGCGGTGGTAGGTGCCGTTGTCGGAGAGGTAGTGGTCCGTCAGGTCGACCTCGGCGTCGGTCGGGTTCCAGATCTCGACGAACTCCGCCGGGTCGACGCTGAGCATCACCTCGCTGATGAGCAGGTGCTCGGGGGCTCCCGAGGCGCCCCCGCCGGCCCCGCCGGCCCCGCCGACCCCCGTGTCTCCGCCGGAACCGGTCGGATTGTTCCCGTCGTCGTCGCCGCCGCAGGCAGAGAAGGCGGCGCTGGCGAGGGCGGTGAGGAAGACGAGCGCAAGGGAGGTCCGGCGGGCCGTCAGCAGCATGGGATCCAATAAACAGGGTCTCACGGCCGACGGGCAAGCGGAGAGCGGAGGGAGGGCCCGCGGGAAGGAGGGGCAGGTCGCGCGTGCGGTTCCACTGGCCGGGTGGGCGGCGTATGGTCCGGGCGCATGAAGCTCGTTCGTGTCGTCGCCCTCGCCGCAGGGCTCACCGCGGGGGCGGTGGTCGGGCCGGTCCTCGGCGAGACCCGGGTGGTCGATCGGGTGGTGGCCGTGATCGATGACGTCCCCATCTTCGCCTCGTCGCTGCGGGAGCGGGCGGCGCCCCGGCAGAAACGGCTGGAAGCCTCGGTGGAGGATCCCGTGCAGCTCGAGACGGCGCGGGCCGGCATGATACGGGATCTGCTCGATCAGATGATCGACGAAGCGCTGATGGAGCGGGCCGCAGCCAAGGAGAACATCGTGGTCGCCTCCGACGAGCTCGACGCGGCGATGAAGCAGGTGGCTGCGCAGAACAAATGGACGGTGGCGCAGCTCCTCACCCAGCTCGAGAGCGATGGGTTCTCGGAGGCGCTCTACCGCGTCGAGCTGCGGGCGACCCTCCTCGAACAGAAGCTCGTCCGGCTCCGGCTCTCGCGCCAGCAGACGCAGCGGACCTCGGAGATGAGCCCGGAAGACTACGCGCGACAGGCGACGCTCGCGCGGGGGGCGATGCTCGCGGAGCTGCGGGAGACGACGTTCGTGGAGGTGAGGCTGTGAAGCGGACCATGGTGATCGCGCTCGGGCTCTGGCTCGCGGGCTGCGGCGGAGCGGCGCCGCAGGCGACGGGACCGGCGAAGGCGGTCCAGGCTCCGACGAAGGAAACGGCGGCCGCGCGGGCCATCGACCGGCGCACGGCGGCGTGCGGCGGGCTCGATGACGCGGAGGAAGGGGAGCCCGCCGGCAACGGCGAGGGGGGGCAGAAGGCGGCGCCGAAGGTGGAGCCGCAGAGCGCGCGGCGACCGCCGGTGCAGGCAGCGCCGAAGCAGGCAGCGCCGAAGAGCGGAACCACGCAGACCCCGGAGGTGCGGCTGGGGATGCTGTCGGGCATCGGCACTGCGGCGCCCGGAGGGGCGGGGGGTGCTGCGGCCCGGGCGACGGGTGGGCTGCCCCTCGACATCCCCGCCGGCAAGCAGGTGGCGCGGGTGGAGATCACGGGCAGCTCGGCCCCTGGCGCGCAGCAGCTCGTGGAGCGGCTGTCGGTGAAGCCGGGGGTGGTGCTCGACGCGGCGCAGGTGCGGGCGGACCTCGGGCGGCTGTGGGCGCTCGGGCTGTTCAAGGACATGTCGGCCCTGGTGGAGACCTTGCCGGATGGAAAGCTCGCGGTGCGGTACGCGGTGACGGAGCGGCCGTGGCTCGGGCAGCGCTTCGTGGAGGGCGCGCAGGTGGTCCCGGCGGCGGAGGTGCTGGCGCTCGCGGGGTTCGACGCGAAGGGCGGCAGGTTCGAGTCGGCGCAGCTCCACCGGGCCCGGTCTGCGGTGGCGGGGCGCTACCGCGAGGAGGGCTACCGGCTCGCGCAGGTCGACACGTTCGCGCGGCGGGTGGGGGAGGTGATGGACGTGTGCCTGCGGGTGGTCGAGGGGCCGCGGGTGACCATCGATCGGGTCACGTTCACCGGGCAGCAGGTCGTCAGCGAGGCCGAGCTGCGGGGCATGATGAACACCGAAGGCGGCAAGATGAACGCCGTCGGCGGCATCTACAGCGAGCTGCGGGCGGAGCACGATCTCCTGGTGATCAACGCCCACTACTACGACCGGGGGATGATCCAGGCGCGCGTGGGGCCGGTCGCCGTCAAGGTCTCGGAGGACCAGCGCCACGTGTCGCTGGAGATCCCGGTGGAAGAGGGGCCGGTGTTCCGGATCGGGCGGATCGCGATCGTGGGGAGCGCGAAGGACAGGGCTTACGAGCGGGTGCTCCAGGCGCGGCGTGGGCACGTGTTCGTGCGCAGCCAGCTCCTCCAGGACATCGGGCGGGTGCAGGAGGCCATGCAGAAGGAAGGCCGCACGGTGGACGTGGAGCCGGAGACGCTGGTGGACCCGAAGAAGCAGACGGTGGATTTCCTGATGCGGATCGTGGACCGGAAGCCCTGAAGCGCGTCCGGCTGCTGCTTGGGCGTGGCGGGGGAGCGCGGAACCGATACGATGCCGGCCATGCGCCCGCGTGCCCTGCTCCTGCTCGTGGCCTTCTGTGCGCCTGCGTCGACCCTGGGTCTCGCGGCGGGATGCGGTGACACCATCGTCATGAACCCGGACGGGGAAGGCGGGGGAGGCGAGGGGGGAACGGGCAAGCCTGACGCGGGCACCGGGGGGAGCCACGTCGACGGAGGCGCGGACGCGCTGCAGGAGTACGTCGATCCGGGGTGCCCGGATCAGCCTCCGCCGCTCGTCGATTTCCAGTGCGATCCCTACAGCCAGAACAACGGTGACTGCGCGCCGGAGGAGGGGTGCTTCATCTACGTGCAGTACCCGGCGGAGCCCTGCGGGCAGGAGATCTACGGGGCGCTGTGTCAGCTCGAAGGACCGTCCGGGCAGGGGGATCCCTGCTTCGGGAGCTTCGAGTGTCAGGGCGGGTTCGTGTGCGTGGTGACCGGCTCGGGGAACCAGTGCGTGCAGCTCTGTCCGCTCACGGGGAACGACGGGTGCCCGGCGGGCCTGGTGTGCGAGCCGATCGACGTCGATGGGTACGGTGGATGCCTGTGAGCCTGCGGGGTGCGAGGTGGCTGCTGGTCCCGGTGGTGATGGGAGGATCGGCGTGGCTCGGCGGGGGGTGCGGCGCGCGATCGGCGGTGCCCGTGCCGCCTCCCGCCCCCGACTGCTACGTGGACGCGGACTGCGAGGGGGCCGAGGATCTGTGCAACCCCGTGGTGTGTGAGCTGCTGCCGCCGGAGACGCTGCCCGATGGTGGGGTGGTGTCGCGCGGCGGGGTGTGCACCACGCGCGAACCCGTGGACTGCGACGACGGGGACCCCTGCACGGCGGACACGTGCGCGCCGGAGACGGGGCGGTGCAGCTACGGGCCGGCGACGTTCGATCAGGACGGGGATGGGTTTCTGGGGCCGAGGCCGGGGACGCAGCCCGGGGACGTGGATGCGTGCGGGGACGACTGCGACGACACCAACGGGACGGCGTTCCCGGGCGGGGAAGAGGTCTGCGACGGGGTCGACAACGACTGCGACGGCACCGTCGACAACGGGGCGGAGTTCGTGCCGCTGGCTGGCGGAGACGCGGTGCGGGTGTCGGGGGACGTGGCGCCCGCAGGGCCCGGGGGGCTCGCCTTCAGCGGGACCTCGTACGCGGCGATCTACTCGGGGACGCAGCAGGGGTTCTCGGTGTACCGGACGATGCTGGATCCCGAGGGGAGCCCGCTCCCGCCCGGAGAGGGCGCGATCACGGCGGGGAACGGCGATGCGTCGGGTGGGCCGGTGGTGTGGGTGGGGGATCGGTACGGCGTGGCGTGGCAGGACCGCCGCACGGGCGACTACGAGGTGTACTTCTCGCTGCTCGACGCGGACGGGAACAAGGTGGAGGGCGGCGATCGGCAGCTCACGAGCTTCCCGGGCTTCTCCATCAACGTGTCGCTGACGTGGAACGGGGCGGAGTTCATCACGGTGTGGCAGGACGAGCGGGAGGGGTTGTTCAACCTCTACGCGCAGCGGCTCGACGTGGGGGCGAACCTCATCGGGACCGACGTGCCGCTCCTCGACCCGTTCTCGGGGTACAGCAACGAGGGGCCATCGGTCGCCGCGGGGGGACCGGGGATGGCGGTGGCGTGGACGGCGAGCGACGGGTTCTCGACGCGAATCCGGGTGCAGCTCTTCGATCCGGAGCTTCTGCCGATCGGGATCCCGGTGGACCTGACGGATGGGACGAGCCAGGCGGTGTACCCGACGGTGGTGTGGAACCAGGATCGCTTCGTGGTGGCCTGGTACGACAAGACGCGGTTCCCGACGGCGATCTACGCGGCGGTGATCGGCGAAGGGGGCGAGGTCCTGGTGGCGCCGCAGCCGATCACGAACCCGGGCTCGGCGAGGTCCCGGTATCCGTTCCTGCGGCCGCTCGGAGATCGGGTGCTGGTGGTGTACGCGGACGATCGGGATCAGAACGCGGGGTACGAGATCTACTCGACGGTGGTCGGGGCCGATCTGTCACCGCGCTCGCCGGAGCAGCGGATCACGTTCGCGCAGGAGAACAGCATCTCGCCGATCGCCTCGTTCGGTCCGGCAGGGGAGCTCGGGATCCTGTTCCGGGACGATCGGCTGGGCGCGAACCACGTGTTCTTCACCCGCCTCGGGTGCGTGGCGGAGACGCCGTCACCGCCGCCGCCGTGAGGGCGACGCGCGTCTCCGCGTGGAGACTCAGGAGGCGCGGGTAGGGGAGCGGCGGAGGCGGAAGGGGCCGGCCTTGTGGACCTTGCCGGGGAGGGCGCGGCCGATGACCTGCTCGGCGACGTTGCCGGCCTCGATGAGCTTGTCGAGGTCGATGCCGGTGGAGATGCCCATGCTCTGGAGCATGAACACCAGGTCCTCGGTGGCGAGGTTGCCGGCGGCCCCGGGGGCGTAGGGGCAGCCGCCGACGCCGCCGACGGAGGCGTCGAAGTCGCGCACGCCCATCTCGAGCGCGGTGAGCACGTTGGCGAGGGCGGTGCCGCGGGTGTCGTGCATGTGGAGCGCGAAGCGCTCGGGGGGCATGACGTCGAGGAAGCGGCGGACGATCTCGCGGGTCTGCCGGGGGTTGCCCACGCCGATCGTGTCGCCGAGGGAGATCTGGTAGCAGCCCAGATCGAGGAGCTTCTCGGCGATCTTCACGACGCGGGCCGGATCGACGGCGCCCTCGTAGGGGCAGCCCCAGACGGTGGAGACATAGGCGCGCACGAGGAGGCCCGCCTCGCGGGCCGGGGGGACGATCTCCGAGAACACCGCCAGGGTGTCGGCGATGGTCTTGTTGATGTTCGCCTTGTTGTGGGCCTCGCTGGCGCTGAGGAAGACGGCGATCTCGCTCAGGCCCGCGGAGAGGGCGCGCTCGAGACCGCGGGCGTTCGGGCAGAGGGCGCTGAAGGTGATGCCCTCGGGCGCTCGCAGGACGCGCGCAAGCTCCTCGGCGTCGGCGAGCTGGGGGACCCACTTCGGAGAGACGAAGCTTGTGACCTCGATGCGGCGCAGCCCGGCGGCGACGAGCGCGTTGATGAGGCGGCGCTTGCCTTCGAGGCTGATGAGGGTGGACTCGTTCTGGAGCCCGTCGCGCGGGCTCACCTCGTAGACGGAGACCTCGGTCGGGACGCGGGCGAAAAGCTCGTCCCCGGGCGGGTCCACCGTGGCGCTTTCCTGCGTCATGCCCCGAAGCTCAGCGCCGCCAGGGGGCCCTGTCAACGGCCGTTCTGCCTCTCATTCACACGGCAGGGGCTCGCGCCCCCGCCCCCCGTCGAGCAAAGCTCGTCGGGCCCCCCACTCCGCGATCCACTCGCGGCTCCCGGAGCGCTCTGCCGCTTCGGGCCTGACGCCCGTCGCCGCGGGAAGCGGACAATGTCCCCGGCCGCATGTATCAGGGAAGCATGCGCAGGTGCCGGGGTCCGCTCGCGGGCGAGAAGGGAACCGGGTAGTTGCCGGAGAAACAGGCGTGGCAGTAAGTGTCGGGGGCCGGAGCATCGGCCGCGCTGGGGTCAGAAGCGGCAGCGGACGTGGTCGCGCGCGCGCGTGCTTCGACGGTGCGCACGGCGTCGACGAGGCCCTCCAGGGAGAGGTAGCCGAGGCTGTCGGCGGTGAGGTAACGGGCGATCTCGGAGACGTCGTGGGTCGAGGCGATCAGCTCGGCGCGCGTCGGGGTGTCGATGCCGTAGTAGCAAGGCCAGCGGGTGGGAGGGCTGGAGATGCGGACGTGGACCTCGCGGGCGCCGGCGTCCCGGACCATCTTGACGATCTTGCGGCTGGTGGTGCCGCGGACGATGGAGTCGTCGACGATGATCACCCGCTTGCCCTCGATGACGGCGCGGTTGGGGTTGAGCTTGAGGCGGACGCCGAAGTGGCGGATCGACTGCTGTGGCTCGATGAAGGTGCGCCCGACGTAGTGGCTGCGGATGAGGCCCATCTCGAAGGGGAGGCGGGCGCGGTCGGCGAGGCCGATGGCGGCGGGGACGCCGGAGTCGGGGACGGGGACGACCACCGTGTCGCCGTCGCCGGGCGGGAGGGGGGCCTCGTCGGCGAGGCGGCGGCCGAGGGCCTTGCGGACCTCGTAGACGCTCGCGCCTTCCAGGATGGAGTCGGGCCGCGCGAAGTAGACGTACTCGAAGAGGCACATCTTCCGGACGGCGGGAGCGAAGGGGAAGCTCGAGCGCAGGCCGCTCTCGTCGATGACGATCAGCTCTCCGGGCGCGACGTCGCGGACCAGGCGGGCGCCGATGAGGTCGAAGGCGTTGGGCTCGCTGGCGACCACGTGGACCGTGCGGCCCTCGTGCTGGAGGACGCCGAGGCAGAGGGGCCGGAGGCCGAGGGGATCGCGCGCGGCGATGAGCCTGCGCTCGTCGAGGAAGAGGATGGAGTAGGCGCCCTCGACCTGGCGGAGGGCGTCGGCGATGCGCGCTTCCTGGTCCGTGCTCTCGCTGAGGGCGATGAGGTGGACGACGGACTCGGTGTCGCTGGCGGTCTGGAAGATGGAGCCGCGCGCTTCGAGGCGCTCGCGCAGGGACTCGAAGTTGGTGAGGTTGCCGTTGTGGGCGACGGCGAGGGAGCCGCGCGCCCAGTCGACGCCGATGGGCTGGGCGTTCTTGAGGTGAGACCCGCCCGCGGTGGAGTAACGCACGTGGCCGATGGCGCGATCGCCACGGAGCGTGCCGAGGGTCGCGGAGTCGAAGGCGGCCTGCACCCGGCCCATGGCGCGGTGGCTGTAGAGCCGCTCCCCCTCCGTGGAGACGATGCCACACGACTCTTGACCGCGATGCTGGAGCGCATGCAACCCGAGGTAGGTCATGTTGGCCGCCTCTGGGTGCCCGAAGATCCCGAACACGCCGCACATGGGCGGAGGTCTAGTACGAAACCGGCACGCTCCCCACTGGGTTTGAATACGATGGGAGGAACTTTCGTCGGATGCTCATCATGCGCGCACGCCAAGCTCTCCTGATCCTCCCGTTGATCTTCGCCCTGGGCTGCGGGGGGGCGTTCGCGGACGCCATGGCGCGGGGGGATCTGCTAGCGCAGCACGGGCGGTGGGACGAGGCGGCGGCCGAGTACGAGCGCGCAGTCCAGCTCGATCCGGAGGACAAGGAAGCGAGGGAGCGGCTGGGGATCGCGCGGCGCAGCCAGGCGGCGGCGCGGGTCGTTCGCGCGGACGCGCTGCTGAAGAAGGGGGACGCTCGGGGCGCGCTCAAGCTCGCCTACGAGGCGGCGTGGCTCGACGCGCACAACACGGAGGCACGGCGGATCGTGGCGGAGGCAGCCGCGCGGGTGCTCGATCAGGCCGAGCACCTGCTCGCCGCGGATCAGGCGCGAGAGGCGCTGGTGCTGACGGGCGAGGTGCTGAGGGCGCTGCCGGCGGATGCGCGGGCGCGCACGCTCGACACGCAGGCCCGGGAGCACATCGCGGCGGCGGCCTACGCGAGGGCGGAGACGTTCGCGCGCGAGGGGCAGCTCGGCAACGCGCTCCTGGATCTCGCGGTGGCGGCGATGGTGGTGCCTGGCTACCGGGACGTGCCGGCGCGGATGGGGGAGGTGAAGCGGAAGCTGCGGGAGCAGATGATCTTCACGGCCATCGTGCAGCCGTTCACGGGAGACCAGAGCGCGTCCGATCTGGCGACGGGGGTGGACGCCGTGCGGCTCCGGCAGGCGCTGGATCCGTCGCTGCCGCTGGAGGTGGTGGAGCGGGAGCCAGAGGGGGGAGCGCCCGCGCTCGGGGTGCGGGTGAGCGGTGGGCTCGGGCAGTACGCCTACCGGCACGACCAGTCGACGGCGCCGCGGTCCTGTCTCTACGTCTGCGGCTACAGCACGGTGGCGAACCCGGAGTACGGGGCGGCAGAGTCGGATCTGGAGGGGGCGCGCTCACGGGTCTCTCCGGCAGAGTCGGAGGTGGATCACGCGCGGTCCGATGTGTCGCGGTACGAGCGCGAGGTGGACGACGCGCGGCGGGCGGCAGACCGGGCGCGGAGCGAGGTGGATCGGGCGCGGGCCGAGCTGGATCGGTGCCGCGCGAAGCCGGAGCCCGGGCCCACGCCAGGGAGCGATCCGTCGCGGTGCCGCCCGGAGGACGAAAGGCTCCAGAGGGCCGAGGAGCGGCTCCGCTCGGAGCAGGATCGCATCGGCGCGCCCGAGGGGAGGCTGACCGATGCGCGAGGGCGGCTCACGCAGGCGGATGGGCGGCTGTCCACGGCGCGGGAGGCGGTGGAGGCCGCGGCGCGGCGCCTCGACAGGACGCCGCGCACGGTGCAGGTCGCGCGGAACTGCAGCCACAGCTACGTGGTGAACCAGCACGCGGTGCGCGCGGTGGTGACGGTCACGGTGTCGGCGGAGAGCCTGCACGACGGGGCGGTGGTCTTCGACAGGGACGCGCGGCTCTACGAGCAGCGCGAGGAGGACGAGACGTTTCCGTCGCAGCCCGGGCGGTGTGACGAGGTGGCGGAGGGGGATCCGCTGGTGCTGCCAGCAGAGCTGGAGCTGAAGCACGCGCTGCTGACGAAGGCGATCGGGGGCGTGCGCGACAGGATCCTGTTCGCCTACGACCGCTACCGGCAACAGCTCAAGACGAGCGCGGATCGGGAGTATGCGTCAGGGGCCAAGGAGGAAGCGGTGGAGCGGTACGCGCGCTACCTGGTGCTGGGCCGGGTGAACCAGGAGGAGCGGGCGCAGCTCCTGCAACTCCTCGCCACCGAGAAGGGCCTCACGCCCGGCGCGGCCAGCGACGCGCTCTAAAGGACGCGGAGGGGCGATCAACCCTCCGGGATCTTCCAGAGCTTCTCGATGATCTGGAGCTCCATGGTGTCGCCGTGGCAGGTGCCACACTCCATGTCGCTCTTGTCGGCGCGTGAGAGCTTCTGCACGTACTCGGCGTCCATGAAGGCTTCGAGGGCCTTGCGGTCGGCGCGGGCGAGGACGTGCTCGTCGCCGCCGTGACAGCTATCGCAGAAGACGGCGCCGCCGGCCTCGGTGCGCAACGGGGCGACGAAGTGCCGCCACATCTCGCGCGCGACCTTCATGTTGCGGGTTTCGGTCTGGAAGTCGCCCTCTTTGTGGCAGCCGAGGCAGCTCTCCATGCCGAGCGATTTCTGGAGGAGAGGCATCACCTTCTTCTTCTGGGCGAGCGGCATCTTCTCAAGAAGGGGAAGCTTCATCGGGTCGAGGCCGATCTTCTTGAGGCCCTCTTCCATCTGCGTGGGCGAGAGCGGGCGGGAGTGGGCCGGCTCTCCGGGGCGAGGAGGTGTGATCGGGGAGGTCGGCGCTGCCGAGGGAGCCTCGCTCGGGGCCGTGCCGTCGTGCGTTGGGAGGGTGGGGACCGGCTCGGGAGCGGGCATGGTGCCCTGCGCGCCAGGGTCCGCGGGGGGCGGCGTGGCCGGGCCGCACGCGCCGACGAGGGCGCTCACCGAGAGCGCGAGGGTGAGCGCTGCATGCTTGAACGTGGGAGCCATGGTCCTCGGTCCTCCTGAAATGAGCGCGCGATGAGCGCGCAACGAACGCGCAAAGAAAGAGCGAGGGGCGTGGTGCTGGCAGGCTGCTGCGCGGCGTGCCGTCCCCCCGAAGTGAAGTTACTCGAACTTGCCGGTGACGGTCAGGAACGTGAGCTTGTCGGTCGTGGCGCGGAGGCGCTGGGTGAGCATCCGGACGACGCTCCAGAGGACCTCGTAGGCGAGGTCCTTGTGGAGGAAGAGCAGGTCCTCGAAGGTGTCCTTGGAGACGGTGAGCAGGCGGCAGCGTTCGTGGACGCGCGCATCGGCAGAGCGCGGGGCCTCGTCGAGGAGCGCCATCTCGCCGAAGACGGCGCCGGGACCGAGGATGGTGATGGCCTCTTCGCCCATGCCCGGGATGTCACGGCTGATGCGGACCTTGCCGTCGACGATGATGTAGAGCTTGTCCCCGGGATCGCCGTGCTCGAAGATCTTCGTGCCGAGGGCGTGGGACTCCTCGCTGGCCACCCTGGAGATGAGCTCAAGAGCCGTCGGGGTGAGGCCCTTGAACAGGGGGACCATCGAGAGTTGGGCAATCCGCTCGTCTATCTCCACGGGAGGGAGGGAGGATAGCCAAGAGGCGCGGGCCCGGGAAATGAATGGTGAGGGCGCGAGCGTGAGCGGGGCTGAACGGTGGGGAGGCACCCACGTCGCCTGCGGGGCTGAGGGGACTGGGGGGACTGAGGGGACTGAGGGGACTGAGGGGACTGAGCGGGCGACGCTTACCGCGGAGCGTCAGCGCGTGAAGGTGATGTTGATGGGGCCCAGGGTGCCCGTGGTGGGCTTTCCTTCCCGGTCGAGCCCGGACTGGTAGCGTCTGCCGAGGGCGCACAGGCGCGCGGCGCGGCCGAAACCGTGGCCGGGATCGCTCACCACCTTCACCGAGAGGGGAGACCCGTCCGGGCGCACGGTGACCATGACCACGGCCCGGGCTCGATCGATCTGCTCGGCGTCGGCTTCAGGCGGGAAGGGGCAATTCCAGGAACTGCTGCCCACGAGGGAAGGGGCCCGGGACCGATCCGGGCCCGGCGGAGGTGCCGCGGGGCGCGGATCGCCGGTGCCCTTGCCGCCCACGGTGCCGCCCACCTTGGCGTTCGGGTTGCGGGTCGGGGTCTTGGCCGTGCCTTCACCGGCGACCATGCCGTAGCCAGGCCCCTGTCCCTCGCCGGTGGCGATGCCGAAGCTCGTCATGTCGACGATCTCGTTGGGGTCAGGCTCCTGGACCAGGACCTTGGGGGCCGCGGCCGCAGCAGGGGGAGGTTCGTAAGGATCGGCTTCAGGAGGCGGGGGGGCATCCGGAGCGGCCTTGGGGACGGGCGCCGGCTCTGGCTCCGGTTCTGGCTCCGGTTCTGGCTCTGGCGGCTGCTCCTTGGGGGGCGCAGGAGGCTGTTCGATCTCGTAGGTCGCCCAGAGGAAATCGTGCACCTCGTACCGCATGTGCTCGGTGGCGAGCCGGATCTCGCGCAGCAAGCCGGAGAGGATCGCCCTGCCCGAGAGCGCGCCATGGGTGGTCAGCGCCAGGGTGAGGCCGATCGCGGCGCCCACCCGGGTGGCACGGTTGCCCATGGCGAAGACCGCGGCGAGCGGATCACGGCGCTCGTCCTCCTCGCGCCCACCGCGCTCGGCAGCGCTCTCGGGCGAGGTGGCGCGGGCGGTCGAAACGCTCACTTCTTCTCCGCAGGAGCGGGAGCAGGAGCGGGCTGGGGGGCGTTGCCTGCAGGCGCCACCGCCCCGCCCTCGGGCGTGGTGGGGGTGACGCCGAAGGCGATCTTGGAGACACCCGCCTGCTTGAGCAGGTCGAGCGCGCGGATGACGCGGCCATGCTGGACCGTGGTGTCGGCGCGGATCACCGCGCGGAGTTCCGGGTTCTTGGCCTGAGCTTCGCGGGCGATGGGCAGGAGACCTTCCTCGCCGGGGAGCTTCTTCCCGTCGACGAAGATGTCGCCGCTCGCGTGGAGATCGACGCCGAAGACCTGCTGGACCTCCTGCCCCTTCGCCGCCTTGGGGAGATCCATGGGGAGCGACTGGGACACGATGATCTTGGCCGTCACCATGAAGATGATGAGCAGCACCAGGGTGACGTCGACGAGCGGGGTGACGTTGATCCCGCTGATGAGGTCGTCGTCGCTGTTGTTGCTGCTGGCGGCCATCAGCTCTCCTCCTCGGAAGCCGACGCGGGAGGTGCGTCGTTCGCGTTCTTCTTTGCGGTGGTGCTCACCGTGGTGCTCGCGGTGGCGCGCGCCTCGGCGATCTTCCCGGCCTTGCGGGGCTTCTCCACGACCGGGGGCGGAGCCACGCCTTCACCGGGGACCTCGAAGGCGAGATCGCTCTTCAGGTGGGAGAGGAGGATGCGGGTGAGCGCCTCGGTGTTGGCGAGGGTCGCCTTGATCATGCGCTGGAAGAAGTTGTTGAAGGCGACGGCCGGGATGGCGACCGCGAGGCCGACGGCAGTGGCGACGAGCGCTTCCGCGATGCTCGACATGACCGCCTGGGGCGCCGCTGTCTGCGCGACCTGGGTGGCCTGGGCGCCCGCCGTGGTGACGGCATCCTTGCCGAGCGCTTCGAAGGCCATGACGACGCCGATGACGGTGCCGAAGAGGCCGATGAACGGGGCGTTGTTGCCGAGGGTACCGAGGTATGCGAGGCGCCGCTCGAGCTTCATGCGCTGCAGGGCGGTGGCGCCACCCATCGCTTCTTCCGCGGCCTCGGGGCCCTTGTGGGCGACTGCCAGGCCTGCCGAGACGACGGCAGCTTCGGCCGACGGTGACGCCTCCATGCGCTTGCGGGCGGCCTCGATGGAGTCATCGAGCGAGGTGCGAAGGTCCCGGGCGAGGACCGAGAGGTCGTCACGCAGCGACCAGAAAAACCAGGCGCGCTCCAGGATGATGGCGACCGAGATCACGCTGAGGCCGATCATCAGCCACATGACCCAGGCGGCGCCGAAGCCGACCATGATGCGCTGAAGCCACTCGACGAGGTTCATCTTCTTCCTTCGGGCTGTGTCCTGCTGAGGTGGAGCGCCGCGCGGACCGGGCGCTCGGGGCATCGGATAAACGAGTATGCAAGCGAGAGCGGGTTCACCACCGTGCGCCCCTCAGGTAGGAGGGGCTTCTGTCTCGACCTCCTCTTCATTCTCCGTGTTTCCGGCCTCTGTATTCCCGGCTTCCGCGTCCCCGGCACCACCGGCAGCGCGAGGCGGCGCGGCGGCGTCGAGGAGGTGGAAGGCACGGGCGAGGAGGGTCGTCGCGTAGCCCCCCTTCGGTAGCACAAATGTCGCTGCGATGGCGCGCTCGTCGTCGGGGAGCACGCTCGCTTCGAGGCCATCGACCATCATGCGGAGCGGCCTCCGGGTACCCTCGCCGGCGTGTGCGAACGCATCGAGCCGGTGCGGGTCGTCGAGGTCTCGGGAGAGCACCGCGCGCTCGAGATCGAGGACGGCGCCCGCGGGCCAGCGCATCTTGCGGCCAAACATGGGGCCCGTGGCGGAGAGGGCGCCCGACGCCGCGCGGGCCTGGGCGTCGTCGAGCTCCGGGCCTTCGAGGGCGACCAGGAAGAGCCCGCCGCTGTCGTGACGCTTGGCGAGATCACCCGGCAGCACGGCAGTCCAGCTCCCGTCTGCCTCGCGCGCTGCGAGCACCTCGTTGAACCAGCGTGACTGCAACGCGGAGAAGAGGAGCCGCTGCTCGCGCCGATCGCGCGGGCCGCGCGACTTGCCGGAGACCCAGGCGAGGGCGCGCTCGGGGTTGTCTCCATCGCGGCCGAAGCGCTGGGCGCCGAAGGCATTGGGGACGCCGGTGCGGCTTGCCTCGGCGAGGCGTTCGAGGGCCACCGCTGCGCCGCTCTCGGTCACGTCGCGCACCACGACGCGGAAGCGGTTGCCCACGAGGTGGCCAGGCTTGAGCTTGTGGTCGTGACGCGCGACCGAGAGGACCTCGATGCCCGGGAACTCCGCGGCCGCGAGGAGCGGCTCGGGGTCGACGCCGAGGGGGAGCTGGAAGGAGGCCGTCTGGGTGGTGATCGCGTGGCGATCCTTCATGCCGGCATATCCCGCGGCGCGAGGATCGGCGCCGAGGGCGCGGGCCAGGATGCGCACGGCGTCCGGGGTGTTGAGCCGCGTCTTGCGGAACGTGACGAACACGTGCTCGCCGCGACCGCTCGGCGCATAGGCGGGGATCTCGTCGACGATGAAATCCTCGGGAGAGCGCCGGATCACGCCGTGGGGCAGGGTGGGGACAGAGGCGCGTGGGTCGGGGGCAGTCGTCACGGCGCGGAGCGTGACGTAAATCGCTGCGGCGTCCAGCGTGGAAATGGGACCGATGACACCTGCTGGGGTAAGGCGTCCCACGGGCAGGTGGCCGGAGGCGCCAGCGCCTGGAGCCATCCTGGAAAGGGCTCTTCATTGCCAGGAGCACCAAGGATGGGGTATCTGGCCAGGGGGACCCCTCCCGCAGTGTCATGAGGATGCCCTCCCTTCCGCGTCGTCCGCTCCCCTTGATCCTGGCTGCCGTGGCTCTCGTGGCATTCGGCGCGTTCGGCTTCCCCAGCCTGCGGCCAGCGTCTGCCAAGGGGAAGGGGTGCCCGAAGGGCATGGTGCAGGTGCAGGGGCGTTACTGCATTGATGCCTACGAAGCGAGCACCGTGGAGGTGCTCCCGCGCGGCAAGACGCGCACGCACTCGCCGTTCAGCCCCGTGGCGGGGAAGAAGGTGAAGGCGGTGAGCAAGAAGGGGGTGAAGCCCCAGGCGTACATCAGCCGCGATCAGGCGGAGGATGCCTGCCAGAGCGCCGGCAAGCGGCTCTGCTCCGACGAGGAGTGGCTGACGGCCTGCAAGGGCAAGCGCCCCACGAGCTTTCCATACGGGGACGAGCGCAAGAACGGCTACTGCAACGATGGTGGGGTCTCGTCGTTCAACCACTACTACGGCGAGGACGGGGCCGAGGCGCCGCTCGCGTCGTACACGTGGGCCAACATGAACGATGGCCGGTTGAACCAGCTCAAGGGAACGCTGGCGAACACGGGCGCGCACAAGCGGTGCAAGAGCAGCTTCGGCGTCTACGACATGGTGGGGAACCTGCACGAGTGGACGGCCGCGAAGGGCGGCACGTTCCGCGGCGGCTACTACCTCGACACCACCCAGAACGGCGATGGCTGCGCGTACAAGACGACCGCGCACGCGCCGAGCTACCACGACTACTCGACCGGGTTTCGCTGCTGCAAGTAGGGCTCAGTCGGGGTTGACGTCGGTGGGCACGCGCGGCACGCGCGGCACGCGCGCCGCGCGCAGGCCGTCGAGCCACCCCGCGAGGTCTGCCGGCAAGGGGCTCTCGAAGGCGAGGGGATCGCCGGTGCGGGGGTGAGGGAAGCCGAGGCAGGTGGCGTGGAGCGCAAGGCGCGGAGGGTCGAAGGGAGACGGCACGCCGTAGCGGGTGTCGCCGAGCACCGGGTGCCCGAGGTGCTGCATGTGGATGCGGATCTGGTGGGTGCGGCCCGTCTCCAGGCGGCACCGCGCGAGGGTCGCGCCCACCGGGAGGCGCTCGACGATGGAGAGGTGGGTGACCGCGCGCCGACCGCCCACGGGGACGTCGATGGTGCGCGCTTCGGTGGGCGGCGCACCCCGGAGGACGGTGAGGTACTGACGATCGACGGCGTGCACGCGCATGCGCTCGCTGAGATCGCGGTTGGCCGCGGGGGTGCGCGCGAAGACGAGCAGGCCGCTCGTGTCGAGGTCGAGCCGGTGCACCACGAAGATCTCACCGCCGAGGGCGCGGCGGAGGATCTCGGCGAGGTTGTTGCGGTCGCTCTCCGGCGTGGGCGCGGTGACGAGGCCGGCGGGCTTGTCCACGATGACGAGGTCGTCGTCCTGGAAGACGATGCGGTGCGGGGGCAGGGAGGCCTCGTCGCGGGCCCGGGCCGCTTCGCCGACGTCCTTGGTGGCGCGGCGCAGCGCTCCTCCGAGGTGGGCGATGATCTCCTGCCCGGCGCGCATGGTGCGGCCCGCGACCTTGACCCGGGCGCCATCGACGAACACGCCGCCGAGGTCGAGGAGCACGCGCGCCTGCCGTCGCGAGAGGCCAGGGACGTTCGCCGCGAGGACCTGGTCGAGACGGAGACCCTGATCCTCCTTGCGGGCAGTGAACCGGAACCGTGTGGAGTGCGCGGGCTGCGCCATTGCCGGGACTATAGCGCTCTTGCCCCGCATGCCCATCGCGCATGCCTCCCGTTCGGGTTCCGCTTGACGCACAACCCTGCCTCCCCTCCCATGCGCGCGCGAAAGGAGCGCATGATGCAAGCAGATCTGGGGATCGAGGATGTCACGGTGGGACAGGGCGCCGAGGCGAAGGCAGGCCACTCGGTGACCGTGCACTACGTCGGCACGTTGACGAACGGCAGCAAGTTCGACAGCTCCCGTGACCGAGGCAAAGGGTTCTCGTTCAAGCTCGGGGGTGGGCAGGTGATCAAGGGCTGGGACCAGGGCGTCGCCGGGATGCGCGTGGGCGGTACGCGCAAGCTGACGATCCCGCCGGATCTCGGGTACGGCGCGCGCGGGTTTCCTCCGGTGATCCCGCCGAACTCCACGCTGCTGTTCGAGGTCGAGCTCCTCGAGGTCAAGTGAGGCCCCGGGCACTCCAGCTTGCGGGGTGCCCGTAGGTGTTCCTCTCGGGTGAGAACGTGACGTGCGGCGCCCCGGAGACGGGTGAGCGCGGGAGCCCCAGAGGCCCACAGAACCGGGAGAACCCGGATCCCGACAGCCTCAGAGCTTGAGGGGCGCGCCGCACTCGACGCAGAAGTTGTTGCCGATGAACAGCTCGTAGCCGCAGTTGGCGCAGCGCGCGACGCGCACCTCGACGTGCTTGCGGCGCCGGGACGAGTCGTCCGGCGGAGGCGACGACGCGGAGCGGGCGGAGACCGCGACGTAGCGACCTGCAGAGGGCGGGGGGCGATCCGATTGTTGAACGACGCTGGAGGGCGGGGAGCCCCAGGGCGTGCGGCGGGTGTCTTCGCGCTCCTGACCTGGCGTCGGCGGAGCAGAGGGGATGTCCTCGGCGTCGCCCCCGTCGTCGCTCGACAAGGCGTCTTGCTCGTGCTGCGCGTCACCGGGCGTGCCGGGGGTGCGCGGCAGCAACATGCCCAGCTCATCGAGCTGGTACGTCTCCGCGCTGCTCGCAGGGCGCACCGAGGGTTCTTCATCGCTGTCGATCCGGACGATCAGCGCCGAGATGTTGTCGGTGCCGCCGGCCTCGTTCGCCATGGCGATGAGCAGCTCGCAAGCCTCCTGCGGCTCGCGGGTGAACTCGAAGACGTCGAGGATCTGCTCGTCGTTGACCATCCCACTGAGGCCGTCGGAGCAGAGCAGGAACAGGTCTCCTGGCTGGACGGGCTCGGTGCGGATGTCGACCTTGACCGCGTCCTTCATGCCGAGGGCGCGGGTGATGATGTTCTTCGGGAGACGCGCCAGCTCCTCGGGCGTCAGGTCGGGCTTGAGCGCGAGGGCATCGTTGATGAGCGAGTGATCCTTCGTGAGCTGCTCGATGGTGCCGTTGCGGATCCGGTAGCAGCGGCTGTCGCCCACGTGGGCGACGTGGATGTGATCCAGCGCCAGGTGCGCCGCGACCACCGTCGACCCCATGCCCTGGTGCTGGCTGTGGGTGCTGGAGATGACGAAGACATCGTGGTTGGCCTTGCGGATCCCGGCGACCACGCGTCGCGCTTCGGGTGGCAGGTCGACCTCGTCGGGCGCCGGCCCCGGGAGCTCCCCGGTCTGCGTGGCCTCGAAGAAGTTGTCGAGCGACGTGGCAGCGAGAGCGCTGGCCACGTTGCCCGCATTGTGCCCGCCCATCCCGTCGGCAACCACGAACAGGCCGAGCTCCGGCCTCACGAGGACATGATCCTCGTTGTGTTTGCGCTGGCGACCGACGTCGGTCACAGCGGCAGCCGCGGGTCTGGTGCCGCCGCTCGTCCTCATCTCGCCCATTCGTCGCGGATTATAGCGGGCTGAACGGGCCCGCCGCCTAGATTCCTGCGAAGGATCGCCTCGACTCCGCCTGGAGGTCCAGGCCGGTGGCTCCTCCGGCAGGGGCGCTCCGCATCCCTGTCGCCTTCTGGGCGCCATTCCCTGTCCGGGTCGGCGCCTCGAGCCGCTGGCGGATGGGGTCGAGCGCGATCTGGAAGCCGGCCGTGAAATTCCCGTACGTGGAGCGGCCCAGGCCTTCGGGCCGGACCACGTAGGTGCCCACGTCCAGGCCCAGGAAGAGGCCGAAGCCCAGCCAGGGGAGGGGATAGAAATCACCCCCGAGCGCGATGCGGGCGGCGTCGATCCCCTGGAAGACGCCACCGTTGAACGCAAGGCGGCTGGTCTGGGCCTGGCCCTCGAAGGAGGAGCGACGGTAACCGACGGCGTAGCTGATCCAGGGGTCGAAGGCGAGCCCCTGGGTCAGGTGGTAGGCAAGCCCCAAGCCGAGGTCGAGGCTCTGCCCCGAGCAGTCGTTGCACCGGGCGGAGCCCGGCAAGAGGGCATAGTTTCCGGTCGCCTGGAGCACCGCGGAGCGCCCAAGCCCTACGCCCGCATTGACGCCGAAGGCCACACCGGCACCGACGACCACGTTGGCCGGCAGATCGACCGCGAGGTCCGCGAAAGGGACCGCGAGGGAGATCCGTGGCTGGAGCAACACGTGCCCTGCGCGCTGGTCCGGGGCGGGCGGTCTCTTGACGCCTGCCTCCGGGCCTTCCTCGTCATCCGCGGGGGCGGCACCCGTCGCGTCGGTGCTGTCGGGCGGGGGCGGGGTCTGAGCGCGCGCGGTGCTCGACGTGAGCTGCGCTGCCGCCATCACGAGGCCGACCACCGGCAGGGACCACCTGGTTACGCGCGATCGCACAGCAGGCCTGTAGAACAGGCGCGTCGCCAACGCAAACGGGACCCGTGGGGAAGGAAGGGGAAAGAAGATGCCGTTACGGAAGTGAGCTGGTCCTCCCGAACAAAATGGTCCGGCCCTGAAGATGCCGCGCAACTGGCCCCGTGTGCCTGCCGATAACCCAGGTAGGCACCATGAACGATTCCCTCCCCTCCCTTTCTCTCTCTTCCTCCTCTCGCCTTCCTCTCCCTGGGCCGTCCCTCCGCGAGCGCGCTGGCGCTGCCGGCATGGTGGAGCGCGGTGCGGAACCCCATCTGCCGCTGGGAGGTCGGACCGTCAGCGGTTCCACCGGGGCGCGCGCTGTGAGCGTGGCGTGGTCGAGCCGCGATCCGACCCTGGATCTCGGGGCCGACGGGGCTCCGCTTGCGGCCATCTGGCTGCGCGTCGAGAGTGGCGAGACCGAAGCGATTCCCGCTGCGCGCACGCCGCTCGCTCCCGGCGAGGAGATCGTCCTTGGTAGCAGCAAGGTCGCGCCGATGCGGGTGATCGATCCGGCGATCAGCGGCCGGCATTGCAGGGTGGTGCACCGCGGTGACTCCATCGAGGTCCTGGATCTCGGTTCCAGGAACGGAGTGCGGGTGGGCGGGGTGCGTGTGCAGCAAGCGCGCCTCCATCCGGGAGGCGCCTTCGAGATCGGGCATACGCTGGTGCGGGTCGACGCGGCGCGCATGAACCCCGTGGGCGACGACGCGCCGCCCCTCAAGCAGCTCGTCGGGCGTTCGCGCGTCATGTGTCAGCTCGCGGCATCGGTCCGCAAGGTCGCGCCGCTCCGGCTGCCGGTGCTGCTGCGGGGGGAGTCGGGGACCGGCAAGGATCTGATCGCCCAGGCCGTCCACGAGGAGAGCGATCGCAGGAGGGGGCCGTTCGTGGCGCTGAACTGCGCGACGATCTCGCGCGAGCTGGCGGAGTCGGAGCTGTTCGGGCACAAGCGCGGCGCTTTCACGGGCGCGCTCCGCGATCGGCGCGGGGCCTTCCAGGCAGCCGACGGAGGAACGCTGTTCCTGGACGAGATCGCCACGATGTCGCCGGAGCTCCAGGCGAAGATGCTGCGCGTCGTCGAGGAGGGGGTGGTGCGCCCGCTGGGCACGGACGTGGCGAGCAAGGTGGATGTCCGCCTGGTCGTCGCCACCTGCGAGCCCCTCGAAGCGCTCGTGAGCGAGCGGCTGTTCCGCGCCGACCTCTACGAGCGACTCGCCGTGTGCCGGTTGCTCGTGCCGCCGCTCAGGGAAAGGGATGACGACATCCCGCTGCTCGCCCGCCACCTGCTCGAGCACTCCGAGATCGGAGCTTGCACGCTCTCGCCAGGCGCCCTCGCGGCACTGCGCGCCCACCGCTGGTCGGGCAACGTCCGCGAGCTGCGCAACGTGCTCGTCCAGGCTGCCCTCCTCGCGGATGGCGGCAGCGTGCTACCGGAGCACATCTCTGCCGTCCTCGTGGAGCGCGCGCCACCTTTCAAGCGGCGGGTCACTCCCGCAGATGCGCTGAAGGTCTTCGAGGAGGTCGGCGGGAACATCAGCGCGGCCGCGCGTCGCGCGGAGATGCCACGCACCACGATGCGTGACCTCCTCCGCGCGGCTGGCGCGCTGTGATGGCGGTGGGTTGCGGCGGTTGTTTGCCGCTCCGTCAGAAGGTGCCAGCGATGCCGAGGCCGGCCTGACCGGGGGCGATCAGCGGAGCGATGGAGGTGACCCGAGGTGCGATCGAGGCCGATTCAGGCACCTTCTTCGGATACCAGTCGAGCATGGCGTACGTCGCCGTCCCGATGGCGCCGATGCCGAACACGACCCAGCCGGTCACCGCCAGCGCGAACTGGGTGTCGTAAGTATCCAGATCATCACGCAACGCATTGCAGGCCGTCTCGTAACCGGGGAGGTCGCGGGAGGGGGCGTCGCGAGGTCCGCAGTAGCCGCTGCCCCTCCCCTGGGTGGACTCGGGGTGGTCCTTCGCAAACTTGTCGATGTCGCTGGCCACATCCGCGGCGCGGCTACTGGAACCCGCCGCGAGGATCGAGAACACGGTCCCGGTGATGAGACCGACACCCGCGACGCCGGTGCCTGCCCAGGCGATGGGCTTGCGCTTGTACCAGCTCAGGATGGGCTCGCGCTTGCCGGTGGGGACATCGCCCGAGGCGAGGTCGCCGGAGGTGGAGAGGGTGAACCCGTTGTCACCGGCGGCAGGTGCAGACGATGTCGCAGGCGCGGTTGCAGGTCCTCCGGAGGGGGCGCCAGTCGCGGGGCCGGAGGGCTGGGGCGCAGGCACGGGGGCTGCCTGGGGTGCGCCGGACACACCGAGCACCAGGTTGGCGGCTGCCGCCGCTGCCGGCCGCGCGTCCACCTGCGTCGAGGTAGATTTCCCGCCGTACGACGCGGCCACCGTGTGCTTGCCGGGCTTGACGAAGAGCGGATCGAGGAGAGGCGCCTTGCCCGTCACCACGCCGTCGACGCTCACCTCGGCGCCCTCCGCGTCGACGATGACGACGATGAAGCCTGCCTTTTTCTTCGCGTCCGCAATGCCCTTCTCGGCGGCAGCCTTCTGCTCGGGCGTCGCAGCCTTGTGCTCCCGCAGGAACTGCTGGAAGTGGTTCCCCGCGTCGGGATGGTAGCCAGCCCGGATCTCGCTCTGGCCGAGGTTGAGCAGGACCGCAGGGTGGCGCTTCAAGGCGTAAGCCTGCAGGAACGCGCTGCGGGCATCTTCGAAACGGCCTGCGTCATAGGCCTTCACCCCGTCGTCGTAGCGCTGTCGCGCCACCTCGGTCACGGCGTCGGCTTGCTGAGCAAAGCTCTCTTTCTCGGCGAAGGGGAGCGACCCCTGCCCCATGCCCGTGAGCGCGGCGGGAAAGACGAAGGAAAACAAGAGTACGGAGACGCCAGCGCGTAGCTTCATGGATCCTCACTCGAAACAGCGGTGGTCGCCCGGAGCGCACACCGAAACGCATGCCCTGTCGCGTTCCCGCCTCGGGGAGCGCAGCCCTTCAGAAAGGAGCGTCGCGGATGATCCCGCTGCCGCTCTTGGTGCTCCCGGCCCCTGGGGACGGCCCCTTCGGAGTCGGGGTGGTCGGCTTCCTCGCCGACACGGGTGTGGATGTCGAGGGTTGCTTGGCCGTCGTGGTCGGCTTCGCGGGAGTCGCCACGGGCGTGGCTTCCTTCGGCTGCGCAGTCGCGCGCGTGGCCGTGGAAGGCGGCTCCGGGGCCTTGGTAGCGGCCTCCGCGGACCCTGTGGGAGGCGCTGGTTCGACAGGGAGGCTCGTCACTGTCTCGGGAGGGGAGGGAGGCGGAGAGGGAGGCGTGACCGTGAGGGCGACCGGCGGCGGTTGTTCTGCCGCTGCTGCCTGCACCGTGGGGGCGATGGTCACTGGCGTGGTGGACGGGGCGACAGGGCCTGGAGCTTCGGTCGTCTCGTTCGCCGCTCCCCCGAGCAGCGCGCGCCCTCCCAGGAACACCCCGGCCAGGGCTGCTGCCACGAGGACGATCTTGAGCACGGTGCCAGCTCCACCACCGGTGACCGGGAGCTCCACGGATTCTTCGTCCGGAGCGCTGGTCGGCGAGAGGGCAGCGACGGGGGCAGGGGACGCCGTCGCCGTCTTGGCCGAGCGTGATGCATGCGCTGCGGTGAGGGGCGAACGTGCACCCTCGTCGGAGAAGGCCGAAGCTGCGGTTTCTTTCCGAGGAGCCTGGGCGGGCGCGGTGAAGGCTTCGTCAGCCTGGGGAGCAGCTTCGGCGGGGGCTGCCTCCGGGGGAGCTGGCGAAGGGCTGACGCTGTCCTCCGTCGGGGAACCTGGTCCGCTTGGATCGCCCGCAGGGTCGCCGGTCCTGAGAGCGCTCTCCGCGTCCAGGGCGACGTCGACACGAGCCTGGTCGTCCTCGCGCTCCTCGCGCTCCTCGCGCTCCTCGCGCTCCTCGCGCTCCTCGCGCTCCTCGGCGGGAGACGCAGGGGCCGCGGCTGCCGCCGGAAGGGCATCCTGAGGCGCACGCGCCGCCGAGGGGACTTCGTCGAGTTCCCAGGACGGCACGATGAGCGCGGCGAACCGCTCTGCATCCTCGACGGACAGGGCGCTCCCTCTCGCAGCAGCTACTCCACTCTGTCCGGCCATTGCCGGGGCGCACCTTACCACCCGGCAGCCTGGCGCTGCAATGCTGCCAGGTCGATGCTCAGCGCTCGAACTCGCGCCGTAGCTCGTCATGCCAGCTATCGGCGACCTGACTTACGGTCACCACGAGGTCCTCGAACTCCTCGTAGTCCAGCGCGGAGAGGCGTCGCAGGCTGCGGACCACCACCTCGTCCCGCGTACGATCGATGGCAAATGCGGCGTCGGAGGTCTGCACGAAGCTCGCCTCCAGGAGCCGGCGGTAAAGGCGCTCCACCCCGACGGGAGGGACGGGGATCACGGGGGCGAAGAGCATCAGCACCCCGCGATCTTCGAGCACGTTGACGCCCACCGTGGTGGTGCCCTGGTGGAGCTGTGCGTACCCGCTCTCGTCGAGCGCCACGGGCTCCTGATGCGTCTGCCGCACATAGCGGGCGAGATACGCGTTGACCATGGTCACGGCGTCGGCGAACTTCTCTCCGGACAACCGGTCGGCATAGATGGGCTCAGATATGGCTGCTGACGTGGGAGCTGACGTGGGTGCTGACGTGGGTGCTGACGTGGGTGCTGACGTGGGGTTGGACACGTGAAGCCTCCGGCGGGTCTTGGCGTCGTAGCGCCGGCGTATCGTAACGCCCTGTGCGCCTCGGCGGTGGTGGTTTTTGCGGCGCTCGGGTGCGGCGGGGGCGAGGCTCCGCCCGGGCCCACGGCGCCGACCGCAGAGGAACGTGCCCGCCTCTTGCTCGCGCCCGAGGCCCCGCTCCCGTCGCGCGCCGAGACCGTTGCGCTTGCGGATGCCGTCGCCATCGCCTCCTCGCACGCCGGAGCCACGGCCCGCGGCGCGGAGCTGGCGGAGCTGGCGGCTGCGCTTCGGGTGCGGCTCTACCGCCTCGATCGTGTCGAGAGCGATGGCCGCGAGGCCCTCGAACTCCACGGCGCCGCAGCCGCCGCGTTCCGTACCAGCGGCGACGCCGAGGCCGCGTGCGAAGCAGAGCGTCAGAGGGCGCTGTTCGCCGGGGACCTCGCCGGCGATGCAGCCGTCACCTACCGGGAGCTCTACCTGGTCTCCCGTCGTCACGCGGCGCATGAAGGACGGCGTGGCGCCTCGCCCTCCGCCTCCGCGGCCGCCGCAGAATCGCCGCGTCCAGCCCGCTCTGCTTGCCTCGACGTCGTCGAGAAGACGCTCGCACGCGCGGTGGCGTACCGTCCCTCGGGTGAGTACCTGCGCGCTCTCGAGCAAGAGGGCCACCGTGCCGAGCAGTCCGTGCTCGGCAGCGCCCCGGCGTCATCCCCGGTGCTGTCCTCCGCGGCCCCATCCGCCTCGGTAGCAGCCAGCGCCGCGAGCCCGGTGTCGATCTCCACGGCCGACCCGGGCGCCGATCTGGTGCTCGCGCCGCGGGTCGCCGACAAGCCGGCGGGTCCCATCAAGATTGCGGCCATCGAGCGGCATGGATCGGAGATGGGAGCGCGCGTCATCATCCAGCTCACCGGGCCGACGACCTTCAAGGTCGGCTCGCTGCCAGCGGACGAAGCCTCGGGCAAGGATGCGCGCGTCTTTCTCGACATCGCGGGCGCGACAGCGCGAGGCATTGCTCGAGAAACGCAGGTCGGCGGCGCGCTCCGTCGCATCCGTGTCGGCGCACAGGCGGAGGGGACCCGCGTGGTGCTGGATCTCGCCGCCTCGCTCTACAGGCGCATCTACTACCTTCCGGATCCGTTTCGCATCGTCGTGGATGTGAGCACCAGGACCCCCACGGGTGAGGGGAAATCCAGCCAGGAGCCTGGCCCGCGCGCGGTGCGCCGCGTCGCCATCGATCCAGGGCACGGAGGCGCAGATGCAGGCGCGGTCGGGCCGACCGGGCTCAAAGAGAAAGACATCACCCTGGACATCGCTCACCGCGTGGCGCCGATCCTCGCGCGTGACCTCAAGATCGAGACGCTCCTCACGCGCGACAACGACGTGTACGTGCCGCTCGACATGAGGGCGGCCCGGGCCAATGCCTTTCACGCCGATCTGTTCGTCTCCATCCACTGCAATGCCAGCGAGGATGGCCTCGCCCGTGGTGTCCAGACCTTCTCCATCGACGCTGCACGCGAGGCCGATCGATCCGCCGCGCGCGTCGCAGCCCGAGAGAATGCGTCAGCCCGCGGCGTCGCGAGCGATCCTGCGCTCGTCGCCGAGGTCTCGGCCATCCTCTCCGGTCTGAACGTGGGCAATCTGGCGGACCGATCGCACCACTTCGCGGGCCTCCTCCAGCGCTCTGCCCTCTCGTCCCTCACGCCTCGCTACCCGGACATCCGGGATCAGGGCGTCAAGTCGGCAGGCTTTTACGTGCTCGTCGGCGCCGACATGCCGGCGGTCCTCTTCGAGACCGCATTCATCTCCAACCCCGAGGACGAGGCGAGGCTCGCGACGGCCGACTTCCGTCAGAAGATGGCGGACGCCGTGGTCAACGCCATCCGCGCCTTCCGCGAGGGCAAGTAAGCCCCTCATTTACGGCCGTTCGAGCCCCATCAGCCGCTCGAGAGAGTCGCGCAGCTCGCCCATCTCGCCTTTCTTGATGAAGTCGTACGCGCCCGCATCGGTCGCGTTCTTCCTCATGTCCTCGGCGTCCGAGTAGACGATGCAGCGGATGTGGGAGGTGGCTTCGAGCGAGCGCATGCGCTCCAGACAGCGGATCCCGTCGAGCCCGGGCATTTTCACGTCGAGGATCATCGCGTCGGGCTGCAACGAGCCGACCGCGACGAGCGCATCGAAGGGGTCCTGGAAGGTGGTCAGATCGAAGCGCTTCGAGAGCACCTTGCGCAGAGACGCGAGCACTGCCGGATCCTCGTCGACCACCACCACCTTGGGCTTGCCCTGGCGGAGCACCTCCGGGATCGGGTAGCCGTACTTCCGCAGGAAATCGAGCACGTCCAGCCTCCGGAAGCGGAGGTGTCGCCCGGGGGTCCGGAAGTGCCGGATCTCTCCCTTGTCGGCCCAGTTGTGGATGGTCTTCAGATCCACCTGGCAGAAGCGAGCCACGTCGCTCGCCGTGAACAGCTCGGGGATCTGCTGTGTCGTCGTCTCTTTCGGGTTCGGCTCCATGGCTTCTCTCCACTCCTCGGGTCAGGGGTTGCCGGGTGGGGGCGGGTCTTCACTGATGAACCGTCCCTCGCGCAGGACGTACCGGGTCGGCCCTGCGCTGCGCCGCTCTCGAATTTCGTGCGACGGATCGCCAGGCAAGGCGAGGTAAGACGGCTCTCCCGCGACGAAACGGGGGCAGATGGGCGCGAGGCATTGCTGCGCGGCGAGCGCGAACGCTCCCCGCAGATCGGAGACCTCCGAGAGGTGCTCCAGCGCCCGCGACGTCGGGGGTGCGAGGAAGATCTCGCCACGGGTGGCGCGCTCGAGCACGTCGGCCGGAGCCGCCCAGAAGCTCATGGTGGTCTCGTGGTCGTCGTGTCGTCCGACCTGCCCAGCCGGCAAGGCAAGCAGGAAGAAGCGGGCATCGAACCTGCGCGCCTCGGCCTCGGGCGTGACCCACCGCGAGAAGGGGACGAGCGCGCTCAGATCGAGGCGCAGCCCGCGCCGCCCGAGGCACGCTTCGAGCGGCGTACCCGCCAGGAACTCGCGCTGGATGCCCACCACCTCGGCATCGGGGAGTGGCCCATCCACAGGCAGGATCGCGCCTTCCTCCAGCGCTTCCCGGCACGCCGCCACCCCGAGCGCCCGCGCCGTGGCCCGCTCGCTGGCAAACTCCTCGATGCGCGCCGGCAACGCGGCCGTCCTCACCGCCCAGTGCTCTCCGCCATCACCGGGGTCCACCTTGCCCCCAGGGAACACCACCGCTCCCCCCAGAAAGGCCGAGCGTGCATGCCTCTGCACGCAGAAAACCTCCAGCCGGCCCCCATCTTCACGGAGGACGATGATGGTGGCGGCATCCTTGGGTTCTGCGCCAATTCGAGTCTGATCAAAATCCAGCAATCTAGGAGAAATATCTTCCATGTGAGCTTTCTTCCGTCAAGTTGTCCCGCCTCTCTGCAGATGGTGGCGAACGGGAAACTGCCCGTGTTCGCGACTGGTTCAGGGAAGGCCCTGTTCGTGTTTGCGCACCGCCCTGACCAGTCCCTGATGTGCACATTCACGCCAGGGGCGCGTGGCGCGCGTGGCGCGCGTGGCGTGCGTGTCCACAAACGGCATTCATCGATTTTCACGCCCTGAACCCGGAGAGGTCTTCTACTCTCCGGACATGCTGCTGAGCCGCGTCGACCCATCCGGGGTGTCTGCGGAGGCCTCCCGGGGCTCACAGTGATCGGGGCCACCCTCCCCAGGCAGAGGCGTCAACGACGCGAGAGGACACATGAACAAGGTCCAGCTCAAGAAGTTCAAGACCCTGCTCGAAACGAAGCGTGACGAGATCCTCAAGAAGGCCCAGCAGACGCTGAACGAGGACATGGCGCTCGATGCGAACGACCTCCCCGACGAGATGGACCTCGCGTCGAGCGAGTACCTCCAGTCGTTCACGTTCCGCCTGCGTGGCCGGGAGAAATCGTTCCTCGACAAGATCGACAAGGCGCTCGCCAAGATCGAGGACGGCACGTTCGGCAACTGCGAGGAGTGCGAGGAGGAGATCACGGTCAAGCGCCTGGAGGCGCGTCCGGAGACCACCCTCTGCATCCGCTGCAAAGAGGACCAGGAACGCGTCGAGAAGGATTACGGCTGACCTGAGCGCGCCCTCGGGCTACTTCGCCTTGGCTGCCGGTCGCCCCTTGGCCCCCGGCGCTGCCGACTTCTTCCTCCTGCCCAGCACTTCGCGCAGGTACTGACCGGTATGAGATGCGTCCGTCTGGGCCACGTCCTCGGGTGTGCCCGTGGCGACGATGGTCCCGCCGCGCTCGCCCCCCTCCGGGCCGAGGTCGATCACCCAGTCGCTGCACGCGATCACGTCGAGGTTGTGCTCGATCACGAGCACCGTGTTTCCGGCGTCGCGCAGGCTCGTCAGGCTGGCCGTGAGGACCTCGATGTCGGAGAAATGAAGGCCGGTGGTGGGCTCGTCCAGCACGTAGAGCGTGCGCCCCGTGGCCTTGCGGGCCAGCTCCCTGGCGAGCTTGACGCGCTGAGCCTCGCCACCCGACAGGGTGGTGGCCGGCTGACCGAGGGTGATGTAGCCGAGCCCCACCCGCGAGAGCGCCACCAGGCGCTCGCGGATGCGGGGGATGGCGTCGAGTTGCTCGATCGCCTGCTCCACGGTGAGCGCGAGGGCATCGGCGATGGACATGCCCCTGTAGAGCACCTCCAGCGTCTCGCGGTTGTACCGTCGCCCCCCGCAGGTCTCGCAGGTCACGAAGATGTCGGGGAGGAAGTGCATCTCGATGCGGAGTACGCCGTCTCCCTGACACGCTTCGCAGCGCCCGCCTTTCACGTTGAACGAGAACCGTCCGGCCTTGTAGCCGCGCGTGCGTGATTCGGGCAGGCCGGCGTAGAGCTCGCGCAGCAGGCTGAAGACCCCCGTGTACGTCGCCGGGTTCGAGCGGGGTGTTCGCCCGATGGGCGCCTGATCGATGGAGATCACCTTGTCGATGTGCGTCAGTCCCTCGATGCCGTCGCAGGCGCCCACCGGCGCCGAGCTCCGGTAAAGCTCGTTCTTCGCGGCTGGCAGCAGGGTGTCGACGATGAGGCTCGACTTGCCGGAACCAGACACGCCGGTCACCGTGCAGAACAGCCCGATCGGGATCTCGGCAGTGACATTGCGCAGGTTGTGGGCGCGCGCGCCGGACACCCGGATGAACCGACCGTCGGGGCGCTGACGCTTCGTCGGGATGGGCAGTTGCTTCTTGCCGGACAGGTAAGGTCCGGTGATCGAGGTCGGATCTGCGGAGATCTCGGCCGGCGTTCCCTGGGAGATCACCGTCCCCCCGTGCACGCCCGCGCCGGGGCCCATGTCGATCACGTGGTCCGCTGCGAGGATCGCGTCGCGGTCGTGCTCCACCACGATGATGGTGTTGCCGAGGTCGCACAGGCGCCGGAGCGCCTCGAGGAGACGCGTGTTGTCGCGCGCGTGGAGCCCCACCGACGGCTCGTCGAGCACGTAGAGCACCCCCACCAGCGCCGCGCCGATCTGGGTCGCCAGCCGGATGCGCTGACCCTCGCCGCCGGAGAGCGTCTGCGCCGATCGATCGAGCGTCAGGTAATCCAGACCCACGTCGATGAGGAAGCCGAGGCGCGCGATCACCGCGCGGAGGAGGGGCTCCGCGATCGCCCGCTCGCGCGGCATCAGCACCGCCTCACCGCCGCTGGCGCTCCCCTCGGGCACGAGGTCTTCCAGGAAGGTGCGCAGGTTGCGGAGCGCCAGCGTCCCGACGTCGGCGATGTTCCTGCTGCCGAGCTGCACGGCCAGCGCCTCCGGCCGGAGCCGGCGCCCTTCGCAGGCGTCGCACACGCGGGTGACCACGAAGCGCCCCAGCTCGTCCCCGAGTGAGCCAGCGTCGTCGTCGAAGCCGTCGTCGTCGTCCTCGGAGCCGCCCACCTGCGCCTCGCCGTTCGCGAGGAGCTTCTCGAGCCGCGAGATGATGCCTTCGTAGGCCCCTCGCTTCTTGCCGCGGCCAGTCTGCGCCTCGGAGCCGTGCAAGATGGCCTCGCGCGTCGCCGCTGGCAGCTTGGACCAGGCCACGTCCGGGTCCGCTCCGAGGGCCGTCACCGCGCGCTCCGTCTCCGTGGAAAGCCTCAGCGAGCCGCGTCGCCCCCACGCCACCACCGCGCCTTCTCGCAACGTCCGGCGCGCGTCGGGCACCACCCGGTCCGGATCGATCCTGGTGCGTGCCCCGATCCCGTCGCAGGCCGGGCATGCGCCGTGCGGCCCGTTGAACGAGAACATCCGTGGCTCGATGGGTGGCAGCGAGATGCCGCAGTCGATGCAGGCGAACCGCTCGCTCATCCACAACGGCTCGACCTTCACCCCCTCGCTGGAGATGTCGACGAGGAGCCGGCCATCCCCAAGCTTGAGCGCGAGCTCCACGGAGTCGGTGAGGCGCCCCTTGATCCCCTCCTTGATCACGATGCGATCGATCACCACATCGAGATCGTGCGGCCGGCTCCGATCGAGGACGAGCTCGTCCCCGAGATCCACGATCTCTCCGTCGATGCGCGCCCGCACGAAACCCTCGCGCCGCAGCCGTTCGATGTCGAGCTTCAGCTCACCTTTCCGGGCGCGGGCGATGGGCGCCAGGATGGTGGCGCGCGCGCCCTCGTCGAGGCCGAGGATGCGGTCGACGATCTGCTGTACCGTCTGCGCCTCGATCCGCTTGCCGCAGGCGGGGCAGTGAGGCGTGCCCACCCGCGCGAACAGGAGGCGCATGTAGTCCGAGATCTCGGTTACCGTCCCCACGGTGGAGCGGGGGCTCTTCGCGAGCGCCCGCTGCTCGATCGCGATGGCCGGCGACAGGCCCTCGATGGAGTCGACGTCCGGCTTGGAGAGCTGCTCCAGGAACTGCCGCGCGTATGCCGACAGCGACTCCACGTACCGGCGCTGGCCCTCGGCGTAGATCGTGTCGAACGCGAGCGAGGACTTGCCAGACCCGCTCGGACCGGTGATCACCACCAGCTTGTCCCGCGGGATGGAGACGCTGACATTCTTCAGGTTGTGCTGCCGGGCACCCCGGACAATCAATCGATCCATGCGTGGCTGGAAGAGCTAGCACACGCGGGCTCGCGCGGGTGCTCGTGGGTGCTCGGGACACTGGCGGGTGTTTCTCCCCGCCCGTCGCCCACCCACCTGGGTTATGAGGCACCCTCGGACGGTGGAGCGCGCGCGGACCAGGAGCATCGTCGTGGCATGCGGCGCAGGTATCGCGCTCGGCGCCGCCACGCTGGTGGCCTACGAAGCCGCGCGCCCCAGCATCGTCCCCGCGCGCGCCCGGGCGATGAACGGCGACACCTCTACCCAGCCCCCTCCCGACGCACCTCGCACCGCTGTCGGGCCTTCCTCCGCAGCTCCTTCCGCGTCTTCCTCGACCGAGCAGCTCCCAGCGCCCGCGCCACATCGCTCCCCGGGCCCTCAGGATCGCTTCTCCAGCGATCCCACCCAGGCTGCCGCGTGCCCTCCCGACATGACCCTGGTCGACGGGGAGTTCTGCCCTGCCCTCCCGTACCGCTGCGCCCGGCCAGGCGAGGAGCATGGCTTCGGTTGCGCCGAGTATGCCCGCGGCCAGCGCTGCCTCGAACCCCCCGACCCGCGCCGCTTCTGCATCGATCGATACGAGTGGCCGAACCGCATCGGCGAGCTGCCTCGCGTCTACGTCGACTGGCACGAGGCGCGCGCGCTCTGCGCGGGCGCCGGCAAGCACCTCTGCAGGCGCTCCGAGTGGATCCTCGCCTGCGAAGGCCCGAAGCGCCTGCCTTACCCGTGGGGCTTCGTCCGATCGCCCAGCCCTTGCAACGTCGATCGCGCCTCGATCCCGGCCGACGCCTCCGCGCTCCTCCGCGACAGCACCCGGGACGAGGAGCTCGCGCGCCTCTGGCAGGCCGACCCCCTCGGCGCGCACCCCGACTGCATCAGCAGCTTCGGCGCCTACGACCTGTCCGGCAACGTCGACGAGTGGACGGACAACCTCGCCGACGACCCGGCGACCCTCCACCCCTCCACGCTCAACGGGGGGTACTGGGGGCCCGTGCGCAACACCTGCCGCCTCACCACCACCTCCCACGGACCCGACTTCCGCTTCTACCAGGTCGGCTTCCGCTGCTGCGCCGACCCTCTCGACGGCAGCCGCGCCCGGGCGGCGGCACCCCCGACGACACGGATCCCGAAGCGCCAGCGCATGGCCGACCCACGGTCGTCGCCATGACGACCTCATGGCCGCGGCGACCCGCCGGGGCGCGCCGGGGGCAGGGGAGTGGCGGATAGCGCGTCCCTCGGGGCGTTGAGGTATAGATGCGGGTGTGACTGACGAGACGCCCGCGAACGCCCCCGTCAAGCCAGGCGACCTCCTCGCCGGCAAGTACCGTGTCGATCGCGTCCTCGGGCAAGGGGGCATGGGCGTGGTCGTCGCCGCGACCCACACCCACCTCGGCCAGCGCGTCGCCCTCAAGTTCCTGCTGCCCGACCTCGCAGCCCGACAGGACATCGTCGCCCGCTTCGATCGCGAGGCGCGCGCCGCCGTGCGCATCCAGAGCGAGCACGTGGCCCGCGTGCTCGACACCGGCGTGCTCGAGAGCGGCGCGCCCTACATGGTGATGGAGTTCCTGGAGGGGCAGGATCTGCAGCAGCTCGTCCGCGCCCGCGGCCGCCTGGAGCCCGCCGAGGCAGCCGGATACATCCTCCAGGCGTGCGAGTGCCTCGCCGAGGCCCACGTCGCTGGCATCGTTCACCGCGACATCAAGCCGGCGAACCTCTTCCTCACCCGCCGCGCCGACGGCTCGCCCCTCGTGAAGGTGCTCGACTTTGGCATCTCCAAGGCAAACCTCCTCAGCGGCGAAGGTCCGGCGTCGGCGCCCCTCACGCAGACCGCCGCGATGATGGGCTCTCCCAAGTACATGTCACCCGAGCAGCTCAAATCGTCCCGTGACGTCGACGCGCGCACGGACATCTGGGCCCTCGGTGTCGTGCTGCACGAGCTGCTCACCGGCGAAGCGGCGTTCCTCGCCTCGACGATGGCCGAGCTCTGCATGGCCATCCTCAGCCACCCGCCGCCCCCGCTGCGCTCCCGCCGACCCGACGCGCCCGCAGGCATCGAGGCAGCCATCCTCCGCTGCCTGGAGAAGGAGCCCGCCCGCCGCTACCCCAGCGTGGCCGAGTTTGCCGTGGACCTCGCGGAGTTTGCCCCTCACGAGCGCGTCTCCGCCGAGCGCGTGCTGCGGGTCCTCCAGTCGAACGGCCAGGCCACCCAGGTCGCGCTTCCGCCGCCCGCTGCTGCCGGCGCGCAAGGTGCGACCGCGACGGCCGCCCGCACCGCGACCACCGCCTCCAGTGTCTCCGCTGCCCACGCACCGCCGGCTCCCCAGGCCCAGCTCGCGCAGACGGCGCCCTCCACCCAGCACCCCGGCACCTCGCCGCAATTCAACCAGGGCATCTCTCACCAGGGCATCTCTCACCAGGGCATCTCTCACCCGCATGCCCAGGCGCCCGGGCCGCCCATGGTGTCTTATCCCCCTCCTCCGATGCACGGAGTCCCCCATCACGGGCCCACGCCTCATGGTTCCCCCCCGCAGGGACCAGGCATGCACCCGGGCGGCAGCTACGGGCCCAGCTACGCCCCCCCGCTCCAGCCCGGCTACGGCCAGCAGCTCACCCATCCTCCGGCCCCACCCCCGTACCCCCAGGGCCCGGTGGCTTACGGCCAGCCGCCTCCCCACGGAAGATCGGGCACCCTTCATCCCTCCACCATCGCGCTCATCGTGCTCGTCAGCCTGCTCGTCCTCGGCATCGGGAGCTGCTCCATGTGCGTCTGTCTCGGCGCCGCTGCGGGGGGATGAGGACCACCGGACGTCCGCCCACCGCAGCGCGGCCCCTGGTTTTCTGTTGAAAACGGCGCTCGAACGACCGCTCCGAGCATGCTGACCCGCCTCGTGCGTGGTTTCCGCGGAGCGACCTGGCGCCAATCCCTTCCAACGGCGGTCCTCATGGACTACGTTGTCACGGTCGTTCCACATCGTGGAGCAACGCGGGACCTCTCGGACAGTCCGGTCGGCCCGTCGCACGGGCCTATAGCTCAATCGGTCAGAGCCCCCGGCTCATAACCGGGCTGTTCCTGGTTCGAGTCCAGGTGGGCCTACCCAGCAACAAGGAGACGAAGGAACACGTGAGTATCCGCGACCAGATCCCGCCCCTGGAGGAGCTGTCCGCGATCGACGTCGACCTCCGTCGCATCGAAGAGCAGCTCGGCAAACACCGAGGCCAGCTTGCGGGGATGCGGTCGGAGGTCAAGTCGCTGGAGGACAGGCTCAAGGTCGACCGAGAGTCCCTGAGCGCCATGGACAAGACCCGCAGCGAGCTGCAGATCGAGCTTCGCCAGATGGCGAACCAGATCGAGCGCTCCCGCGAGAAGCTGAACCGCTCCCGCAACGAACGCGAGTCCATGGCGGCCCAGCGCGAGGTCGAGGAGCTCCGCAAGCTCGTGCGCGACCGCGAGGAGGAGCTGGAGCGGCTGACCGGAGCTGCCGACGGAGCCCGCACCTCCATCTCCGACGCCGATGGCAAGCTGACCGACGTGAGCCGCGCCCTGGAAGGCACGGCCCCTGGCGCCACCGAGTCGCTCGCCACGCTCGAAGCCGAGAAGGCCGTGCGCCTCGAAGAGCGGGCCAAGGTCGCGAGCAAGCTGCCCTCCACGCTCTACCGCCGCTACGAGTCGATCCGCACCCGTCGCCCCGTCGCCATCGCGCGCGTCACCAACGGCACCTGCCAGGGCTGCCACATGTCCATCCCGCCGATGATGTTCCAGCAGATGCGCCACATGGATGAGTTCAAGCAGTGCCCGAGCTGCATCCGCATCATCTACTACCACGTGCCTCTGGAGACGGCGTCCTCGGCAGACCCATCGCGCGCCTGAGCTCAGCTTGAAAGCCTGCCCGTCATGTCAGCGGCTCTTCCCTGATGACGGCAGCTACTGCCCCATCGACGGCGAGCGCCTGCTGTCCGTCGCCGAGGCACCCGTCCCCACCGACGCCGACGACCCCCGGGTCGGCAAGGCCTTCTGCGGAGGCCGCTACCAGATCCGGCGCGTCGTCGCCGATGGCGGCACCGGCCGCGTGTACCAGGCCCTCGATCTCAAAGAGAGCCGGAGCGTCGCCCTCAAGATCCTCCACACCGACGTGGTCAGCGACGAGATCGCCCTGCACCGCTTCCGGCGTGAGTTCGAGGTCAGCTCCGCGCTCCTCCACGACCACATCATCAAGGTCTTCGCCTTCGAGCGCACCGAGGACCAGAGCTTCGCCCTGGTGATGGAGTACCTCGAAGGCGAGGAGCTGCGCTCCCTGCTCAAGCGCGAGAAGACCCTCCCTCCCGAGCGGGTCATCCGCATGGTCTCGCAGCTCGCGCTCGGCCTCGCCGCTGCGCACGCGCGCAAGGTCGTGCACCGCGATCTCAAGCCCGACAACGTCTTCCTCGTCGGCACCCGCGAGGGCGACCAGGTGAAGATCCTCGACTTCGGCAGCGTCCGCGACAACAGCGAGGGCGCGAAGAAGCTCACCGCCATCGGTACCACCATCGGCTCGCCCTTCTACATGTCTCCCGAGCAGGCCCAGGCCCTGCCCACCCTGGATCACCGCGCCGACATCTGGTCGATCGGGGCGATCATCTACGAGTGCCTCGCCGGCACCGTCCCCTTCCGCGGCACCACCGGCCCCGCCATCCTCCTCGCGATCCTCACCGACGAGCTGATGCCCCCGAGCGTGGTCCGCAGTTCGGTGCCGCGGATACTCGACCCGGTGATGGCCAGGAGCATGACGAAGGAGCCCGAGGCGCGCACCGCCACCGCCGCGCAGCTCGCCGACGAGTTCGGGCATGCTTACGGCCTCACCGGCGATCACCAGGAGTGGGCGTACGTCGCGCAGGAAGAGCTTGCCGAGCGGATCGCTGCAGGCCTCCCTGGCGCGCTCACCGCGCACGACGAAGCGACAGCGGCCCGAGGCGAACCCCCTGGCAAGCCCGCCGACGCCTCGGACGAGCTGTTCCGTGCTGGCTCGCTCGGTGGTCCGGTCGCCTTCCAGGACGACCTGGTGATGGGGATGCCGAGGCCCATGGCCCGCTGGCTCGTGCCCACCGTCGCGACCGCCGCCGTCCTGGTCGGGGTGGTCATCGCGTTCCTGATCGCCCGGTGACCGTGGAGCGTGGTATCTACGGAGCGTGATTCACGCGCCATCGCTCAGGGCCTCCCTCCCGTCGTCCCCGTCCCGCGCCTCGCGCGCGGCCCTCACCGCGCTCTCGGCGCTCGCCCTCACGGGCGCGCTCGCCGGATGCACGGCGAGCGAGGCAGCCACCCCGCCGCCGGGCTCCGACGTCCAGGCCGCGCCTGCTGCTGCCAAGGGACCCAAGGTCGACAGCGAGACCTACACCATCGAGATGAAGCCCACCGGCAAGTACAAGGCCGGTCAGGAAGGCTCGGTCGAGGTCACCCTGGTGCCCAAGGCGCCCTATCACATCAACGACAAGTACCCGATCAAGTTCAAGCCCACCGAGCCGGCGCCTGACGGCATCAAGTACCCGAAGGCAGTCCTCAAGAAAGAGGACGGCACTGTCGACGACAAAAAGGCCCTCTTCAAGGTCCCCTTCGTCGTCTCCAAGGCCGGTCCGACGAAGGTCTCCGGCACGCTCTACATGAGCGTGTGCAGCGAAGCCAACTGCATCATGGACAAGCAGGAGCTCGAGGCGAGCGTCGACGTCGAGTGACCTCGCGGTGCAGCGGGGCTACACTCTGCCCCCTGTGACCAGCGAATCCTCCGCCAGCCGGGGCGACAAGGCCGGCCCCTCCACCGCCAGCCACGACCCCGATCGCTCCGTAGGCAACGCTGCGGAGCGCACCCGCATCGCGCTCTCGGATCTGGACGCCATCGCCTCCACCATGGAGCGCCGCTTCAACGAGGAGCGGCGCGTCCTGTCGTTCCAGCAGTACCTGGAGCTGTTCGCGTCCGATCCCATCCGCCAGGGCCGCGACGCCGCCCGGTACGTGCGCGACATGTTCGATCACTACGGCACCCGCAAGGTGAAGCGGCCGTGGGGCGAGCTCACCCGCTTCAACCTCTTCGACCTGCCCTGGGAAGCCGAGACTCCCGGCGCGGCGCCCCCTGGTCCCACCAGCGACGAGGGCGAGCCCCGAGCGCCTGCCGAACCTCGCCACGCCGCCACCTACCACGGCCGCGACGCCGCGCTCATCGGCCAGGAGGACATCCAGGCCGAGACCTACCGCGCCCTCTGCAACTTCGTCCGCGAGGGCCGCGCCAACCGCCTGATCCTCATGCACGGCCCCAACGGCTCCGCGAAGAGCACCGTCGCCGCCTGCATCCTCCGCGCTCTCGAGCACTACACGACCCTCGACGAGGGCGCCCTCTACCGCTTCCACTGGGTCTTCCCCAGCAGGAAGACCATGCGCGGCGCCATCGGTTTCGGCGGCGAGGTCAAGGCCAGCGCCGCCGACACGGTGAGCTACGCCCACCTGAGCGACGACCAGATCGACTCCCGTCTCGTCATCGAGCTGCGCGACCACCCCCTCTTCCTCCTGCCCCTCCGCGAGCGCCGCGCCATGATCCTCAAGCTCTACGAGGACGCGAGCGCCGCCGAGCCCCCGCCCGAGTGGCTGATGAGCGGCAAGCTCTCCCACAAGAACCAGCAGGTCTTCGAGGCCCTCCTCGCCGCGAACAACGGCTCCCTCGTCGAGGTTCTCCGCCACGTCCAGGTGGAGCGCTACTTCATCTCCCGCCGCTACCGCCTCGGCGCGGTCACCGTCGGCCCGGCCCTCTCCGTCGACGCTGGCGAGCGCCAGATCACCGCCGACCGCTCCCTGGCCTCGCTCCCCACCTCGCTCCAGGCCACCACCCTCTTCGAGGCCCACGGCGAGCTGGTCGAGGCAGCCGGCGGCGTCCTCGAGTTCAGCGACCTCCTCAAGCGCCCCATCGACGCCTTCCGCTACCTCCAGCTCACCCTGGAGACCGGCGAGGTGAGCCTCTCCCAGCAGACCGTGCAGACCAACGTGGTGATGATCGGCAGCGCCAACGAGATCCACCTCGCCGCCTTCCGCGAGCACCACGAGTTCCCCAGCTTCCGGGGCCGCTTCGAGCTGATCCGCGCCCCCTACCTCCGCTCCTGGACCGACGAGCAGGCCATCTACGACGCCCAGATCGTCCCCTTCGTCACCCGCCACGTCGCCCCCCACGCGACGCGCGTCGCAGCGCAGTTCGCGGTGCTCACCCGCATGCGCCAGCCCGAGTCCAAGCGCTACCCCGACGCCCTGGCCCCCATCATCTCGGCCCTCACCGCCGAGGAGAAGGTGGATCTCTACGCCACTGGCGCGCCCCCCGAGCGCCTCGATCCCGACGCCCAGAAGCTCCTCCGCGCCAGCGTCGAGGCCCTCTACCACGAGAGCGACGCCTCCGGAGACTACGAGGGCCGCCTCGGCATCTCCCCGCGCGAGGTGCGCACCGTCCTGCTCGACGCCGCCCAGAGCCCGGAGCACGCCTGCCTCTCCCCCTTCGCCGTCCTCGCCGAGCTCGACGAGATCTGCAAGCGCCAGTCGGAGTTCGACTGGCTCAAGGAGAAGCAGCTCGCCGGCGGCTACCACGATCACCGCCTCTTCCGCGACATCGCCCGCCGCCGCCTCCTCGACCTCCTCGAAGAAGAGATGCGCGCCGCCAGCGGCCTCGTCGAGGAAGGCCGTTATGCCGAGCTGTTCGACCGCTACATCCACCACGTCACCGTGTGGGTGAAGGGCGAGAAGATCAGGAACCCCCACACCGGCGACTTCGAGCAACCCGATGAGCGCATGATGCGCGAGGTCGAGGGCCTCCTCGGCACCCAGGGCCGGCACGAAGATCACCGCCGCGGCCTCATCTCCTCCATCGCCGCCTGGGCCATCGACCACCCCGGCGAGAAGGTCGTGAACGAGACCGTCTTCCCCCACCTCCTCCGCAAGCTGCGCGACACCGTCTTCCGCGACCGCAGGCAGGGCGTCGCCCTCGTCGTCCGCGACCTCTGCACCTTCCTGCGCGACGGCAAGGAGCAGCGCCCCCGCGACCCTGCCTGGGGCGAGCTGCGCGAGGAGCAGCGCCGGAACGCCCGCGCCGCCCTCGAACGCCTCCGCCAGATGGGCTACTGCGACAACTGCGCCCTCGACGCCGCCACCGCCCTCCTCCGCGCCCGCTACGCCGAGCTCGTCACCTGAGTACTGCGTACCCTGGCTCAGGGGCCTATCGGCCCCTACGCTCCCGGTACTGCGTACCCTGGCTCAGGGGCCTATCGGCCCCTACGCTCCCGGTACTGCGTACCCTGGCTCAGGGGCCTATCGGCCCCTACGCTCCCGATGGTCGCTACCCCCGTTGCTAGCGCAGCTCGCGGCGCCAAGGGGCCGGAACGACTAGGGTAGGCACTCCATGTTGATCGACTCTCACTGCCACCTCGACCCCGCTTACTTCAAGGAAGGCGCTGACGCCGTCCTCGACCGCGCCCGCGAGGCGGGTGTCTCGGCCTTTGTCGTCATCGGCGTCGGCGAGGACCTCGGGCCGGCCCGCTTCGCCGCCGACCTCGCCACGCGCCGCCCCGACGTCAGCGCGGCCGTCGGCGTCCACCCCCACGACGCCTCCCACGTCACCGACGCCATGCTCACCGAGCTCACCGAGCTCGCCGCCCGCCCCGAGGTCGTCGCCGTCGGCGAGATCGGCCTCGACTACCATTACATGCGCTCGCCCCGCGACGTGCAGCACCGCGTCTTCCGCGACCTCATCCAGATCGCCCGCCGCGTGAAGAAGCCCATCGTCATCCACACCCGCGAGGCTCCCGAGGACACCCTCGCCCTCCTCGAACAGGAGGGCGCCTCCGAGGTCGGCGGCATCATCCACTGCTTCAGCGAGGACCGCCCCTTCGCCGAGCGCGCCCTCGCCCTCGACTTCGACCTCTCCTTCTCCGGCATCGTCACCTTCCGCACCGCGAAGGCCATCCAGGAGGTCGCCGCCTGGGCCCCTCCGGACCGCATCCTCGTCGAGACCGACAGCCCCTACCTCGCCCCCATCCCCTTCCGCGGCAAGCGCTGCGAACCTGCCCACGTCGCCCACACTGCCCGCTTCATCGCCGACCTTCGCGGCGAGTCCTTCGAGGCCGTCGCCGCGCGCACCGCCGAGAACACCCGCCGCCGTCTCCACCTCCCTGGCTGATCGATCACGCGCGCACTTCACGCGCTTGACAGACCCGATTCAGGTCGCCATAGTCCGCCCCCGCTTGTGCCTGGGGGCGCTCCGCGCCCCTGCCGCCGAAGTAGCTCAGTTGGCTAGAGCAGGCGTTTCATACGCGCCGGGTCGGGGGTTCGATTCCCTCCTTCGGCACCACCTGTTGGTGCACTGATCCTCGCGACGAGCGAGTCAGCGTTCAGACCTCCGCACCACCATCACGTCGCCTCTGGCGACATGCCTCCCGGTCGAGCGACGCCGCCACGACCGGGGACCGATCCCTCACGTTCCTCTTCCCGGTTTCGTCTCTGGTCCCTGGTCCCTGGTCCCTGGTCCCTGGTCCCTGGTCCCTGGTCCCTGGTCCCTGGCGCGACGCTCGCGCGAGGAAACAGGGGTAGCGACCATCGGGAGCGCAGGGGCCGCAAGGCCCCTGATCCAGGGTACGCAGTACCGCAGTACTCAGGGCCGCACGTTGACGATTGTGCCTTCGCCCTCGGCGCTGTAGGCGGCGTGCCAGCCCTCGGGCACGGCAGGCTCGGCCCAGCCGAAGATCCGCCGCGCGTCCACGGGCAGGAGCGCCACGTTGTGGAACGTCCGCGGCTCACCCACCCCGTCGCTCCAGTACATCCCCGTCAGCGACACCCCCGGATCGAGCTCCATCACCCACGGCGCGTCGGCCACGTCGAAGCTCTCCTGCACCTCGCGCGTATCCACCCCGCGCGTCACGTGCTTGCTCCGCACCCGGAACACCCCCCGCGGCGTCGACGCCGTGGATGCCGGGTCCTGGAGCTGATCGTGGCCCGTCGACACCAGCGTCGCGTACACCGCCTTCTGCCCCTCGTAGGCCGTCAGCGTCTGGTTCGCCACGCTCACGTCCAGCCACCGCGTCGTCCCCCGCGCGAACTCGGGGAACTTGCTCCGCTTCACCACCACCACCAGATCCTGCGCCCGCACCCAGAAGCCCTCGCGGGCCTCCTCGAAGCGCACCCCGTCCACGGTCCGGAACTTCCCCGTCAGCGGCACCGGCGCGTGACGCTCCAGCTCCTCCTCACCCTCCGTCGCCTTCCCCCGCTCCATCTCCCACGTGTGCACGTCGTACCGGTGCACGAACGCCAGCGGCAGCGCCACCTTCTCCAGGTCCACCCCGTGCCACGTCGACCCTGGCGCGGCCTGCAGCCGGTCTGCGGGCACCAGCCGCCCATCCGGCGTCACCCCGAACCGCCGCCCCTCACCCTCGCCCCCCTCGTTCACCTCGAAGCTCCGCGTCACCGCCACCCCGCTCCCCTTGCGCAGCGCCGCCAGCTTCGCGCCCACCTCGCCGCCCACGACCGGCAGCGGCACCAGCGGAGCCCCTGCCTTCCCCCCGCCGAACCCGAAGAACGACCCCTCCGTCCGCTTCCCCTCCTCGCCGATCCCATCGCCCGTCGGCAGCAGCACGGGTGGCCCCGAGGGCACCCCGCGCCCGTCGAGCGGCACATCGTTCGCGGCTGCCCCGAGCAGCGTCCCTGCGCGCTCTCCCGCCTTTCCCAACCAGCGCCCCAGATCGGGCTCCGCCTCCGCCACCGCCGCCGGATCGGGCAGCCCCACGTAGGCGGGCGTCCCCTGCGTCCGCGCCCGCCCGTACCGGTAGGGCAGGGAACGCGACACCTCTGGCGGCGCAGGCAGGAGCGGCGCGAGATCCACCCGCAGCGTCACCCCATCCCCGTTGCACACGAACCCCCGCGGCCGCACCGCGTACCACCCCCCGGCGCACGTCGCCTTCCCGTACGCCTCCACCGACCGCGTCACGAGCGCCCCGACCGACAGCTCCCCGAGCTTCCGCGCCCCTGCTTCGGGCCGCTCCAGCACCGGCACCCCGGGCCGCACCGCCACGAGCTTCGGCCCCTCGGCGGACAGCTCCGGCACCTCCAAGGGTCCCTGCGCTGTTCCCTTCGACAGCCCCACCCCCGCGTCTGCCCCCGTGCATCCCAGCGCCCCGAGCGCCATCACCTGAAGCGCCGTGCATGCCCACGACAGCGGGGACGAGCCTGGCGGAGAGGACCCCGGCGGAGAGGACCCCGGTGGGGATGAACCCATCGGGAGCGCGCCCGAGCACAGCGAACGCGAGCGCGGCCGTCGTGACAGCGACCGCGAGCAGGAGGGACGAGAGCTTCCCGACGTCATCGACCGACGCATGCCCGACCCCGTTCCTCCGGGCCAACTTTCGAGCCCCCTGGCGCTCTCCCCGCGGAGGCGCCAAGAATCGCCCCGTGCCCCTCTCGCTCCCCCCGAACCTGGCCCTCCCTCCGTCCCTCCGCGCCGCCCTCTTCGTCCCGTACCGCCTCGTCTTTTACCCGATGATCGCCGCCCGCCGCGCGGCTGCCGCCCTCAGGCCCGGCGCTGCCTGGCGCACCTGGACCACCCCCCACATCCTCCTCGGCGGCTTCCTCTTCCCGAGCGACGTCGCCGTCCTCCAGGACCTCGGCATCCGCGCCGTCATCAACGTCTCCCACGAGCTGGTCGACCCCGTCACCGCCCTTCGCGCTGCTGGCATCGCCTACCACCATGTCGAGTGCTGGGACATGCGCGCCCCCACCCTCGAGGACTGCGACGCGGGCGTCCGCTTCCTCGCCGCCTGCATCGGCCGTGGCGAGCGCGTCTATGTGCACTGCGCCAGCGGCGTCGGCCGCAGCGTCGTCCTCACCGCCTGCTACCTCGCCATCCATGACGGCATGCCTGTCGACGAGGTCCTCGGACACCTCCAACGCCTTCGTCCCCGCATCAAGCTCCGCCCCTTCCAGCGCGCCTTCATCCACGAGTACGTCGCCTGGCGCCGTACCCGCGACGCTTCCCCGAGCGCTTCTGGTAGCCTTGCCGATTCCGTGCAGGGAAGGACGCGAGAAGAAGCGAGATGAATGTGAAGACAGGGACGAACGCTGGACCGCTCCTCTGGGCCACGGCCCTCGCCTTCGGCTTGCTGGTCGGGTGCGGCGGTGACGACACCAAGCCCTCCGCCACCGGCGGCCCAGACAACACCGGCGGAGCGGGTGGCGCAGGTGGCACGGACGGGGCGGGTGGCACAGGCGGCTCTGGACTGCCTCCCGAGCCTCCCGTCGACCCGACGCCCTGGAGTGGTGCCTACGGCGACCTCGCCGAGAACGACTTCAGCCGCCGGCTGAAGCTCGACGTCGATCCCACCGGCAACGTCGCCCTCATCGGCATGGCCACGGGCATCCTCGACTTCGGCGGTGGACCCTTCGGCAGCGCCACGGCGTCGTCGGGCTTTCTGGCGCGCTTCGACGTCCGGGGGAACCACGTCTGGAGCCGGAGGCTCTCCACCGCGCTTCCCTTCGGCGTCGCCTTCGACCGCGAGGGCAACATGGTCGTGACCGGCAAGCTCACGGGCGAGGAGGATTTCGGGGGAGGACCGCTCGTACCGGCCGACGGCACCGATCTCTTCATCGTCAAGCTCGACCCGGAAGGCGGCCACCTCTGGAGCAAGGCCTTCGGTGCTGGAGGCTCGCAGCAGGGCACGAGCGTGGCGGTCAAGGACACCGGCGACATCGTCATCACCGGCACTGTTGCGGGGACCATCGACCTCGGTGGCGGACCGCTGGAGAGTGGCACCGGCGGCACGCTCATCGCGCAGCTCGATGCCGACGGCAACCACGCCTGGAGCAGGGTGCTTGCCGACACCCCGTATCCCGACGGCATCGCCGTCGACCGCACGGGCGGCATCGTGGTGGCCATCGGGGGCGCCTTCCCTTACCGGATCGTGAAGCTTGACCCTGGCGGTGCCGACGTCTGGAGCCGCGACATCGCGGGCGCCTTCGGCGACACCCTCTCGAACCGCGTCTCGTGCGACGACGACGGCAACGTCCTCGTCACGGGCCACTTCGGGAGCACGCTCCAGATCGGGAGCCTGACCCTGGAGGCGCTCTCGAGCGCGCCTCTCGAACCCGGCACCACCGACTACGACGGCTTCGTGGCGAAGCTCGACGCCTCGGGCACCCCCCTCTGGGCCCGGCGCTTCGGCGACGGTGCTGCTGCGCGCGGCATTGGCGTCGCGGCGGTGGGTGACGAGATCGCCCTCGCGGGCATCTTCGACGTGAGCATGGACCTCGGCGGCGCCGCGATCGTCGGGCGGGACTGCAGCACCGGCTTTGCCTCCCGGCTCGACGCTGCCGGCAACGCCCTCTGGAGCCGGCCCTTCGCCAACGAGGGCGTCTCGTCTTGCTTGAACGTGCAGGACATGGCCATGTCGGGCACCAGCAACCTGGTGATGACCGGCTTCTTCGCCGGGACCGCCGACTTCGGCACCGGCCCCACCTCGCGCGGTGACGCGTGGCCCGGCTGGACCGCCTTCGTGGCGAAGCTACCCCAGTAGCCCTGGTCCTCTCGTCCCTGGTTCGTGGTTCTTCCCTGGTTCCTCGGCCCCGCGTTCGCGCCTCAAAAGGGGGGTAGCGACCAACGGGAGCGTAGGGACCGCAGGTCCCTGCTCCAGGGTACGCAGTACCTAGCGGCGGCGGAGGAGGGAGCGCACGTTGAGCAGGCCCAGCGCGGGGGCGGCCACCACGAACGCGCCTCCGAATGCGCCCAGTACCAGCAGCGCGCCCAGGGGCTTCCCCGTGAGCCCTTCCGGCAGTGCGGCGCGGGCTCCGAGCCCGGCTCCGAGGGACACGGCCGTCAGTGCCAGCACCCGCCCGAGCCGCACGGCCCTGAGACCCAGACCTCCGACCTCGGCCCGCACCCGCCGCCCCAGCAGGATCGCCTCCACCCACCCTGCGATCACGGCCCCGAGCACCACCCCCAGCACCGACAGCCGCTGCATCAGGGCCACCGACAGCACCGTGCTCACCACCACCCGCACCACGGCCAGACGCGCGGGCGTCCGCGTATCTCCCAGCGCGAAGCATGTCGCTCCCAGCACCCGCCCTGAGGCGTTGCCGAGCAGCGCGATCCCGTAGGCGGCCACCAGGGGCGCCACCCGCGCGGTCGCTTCCCGGTCGAAGCTTCCGGTCTGGAACAGCAGCGTGATCAGCTCTGGCCCGAGACCCACCAGTGCCGCCGTGGCTGGCAGCGACAGCACCGTCAGCCGCCCCAGGGACGCCCCGAGCCGCGCCTGGATGGCCGCGTTCCGCCGCGCCCTGTCTGCCTCGGCCGTGTCTGCGGCCATCTCTGGCAATGACGCTGCCGCCTCGCCGGTCCCCAGCAGACTCATCGGAAGCAGGTACACCGTCTGCGCGTACCCGAAGGCCGCGTTCGCGCCGGTCCCCAGGAAGCTCACCAGCAGCGTATCCAGCAGACCCGAGATCTGGATCGCCCCGCGCCCGAGCAGCGCCCCTGGCAACCGCCGCACCGCCTCCCGCACGTTCGGATCACCGAGCCCCAGGCCCCCGGCGCGTGCGTCTGCACCGACAGCATCGGCGCCCGCTTCCACGCTGCTGCCTGCCCCCACCCCTGTCCCTGACCCCGCCCCCACCTCGGCCAGCAAGCGCCGCGCTGCGGGGAGCAGCAGCCCGAGTTGCAGCGCTGCACCCACCAGTGCGCTCCACGCCAGCGCCTCGGCCAGCGCCTCACCGCGCCACCCGAGCCTCCCCCCGAGTGCCCACAGTGCTGCGATCTGGGCTGCGCTCCACACCACGGGTGCTGCGTAGGGCAGGAAGAACCGCCGGTGTGCGTTGAGCACCCCGAGCCCCCATGCCGACAGCACGAGCAGCCCCGTCATCGGAAAGACGACCCGCACGATCTGCGTCGTCCGCGCCAGCCGATCGGCGTCGAACCCTGCGGCCAGCAGTGCCGACAGCCAGGGCGCGAACAGCACCCCGAGCACCGACACCGCGCCCACCCCGAGCGCCAGCAGCCACAGCGAGGACCACGCGAACCGCGCCGCTTCTCGCCCGCGCCCGCCGCCCCGCAGCTTCGCGTAGACCGGGATGAACGACGCGGACAGCGTCCCTTCGCCCAGCAGGTTCTGGGTGATGTTCCCGATCCGGAACGCCGCCGCGATCACGTCTGCGAGCGCCCCCGCGCCGAAGTAATGCGCCATCACCCGCTGGCGCAGCAGCCCTGCGAGCCGCGACAGCAGGATCCCCGCCGTCACCAGCGCGGCCGAGCGCCCACCCGAAGGCGCCTTGACTGCCGGTGCCTCGACTTTTGGTGCCTTCTCCGCAGGCTCCCTCACCACACGGGCTCCCTCACCACCGCACGCGCGGAAGCGGCACGTACAGAAGCCAGGCCCTTGCCGCTCACGCGGCGGCTTTTACCAGATACCGTCCATGTCGGGCGAGCTTTGCGCTCTCACGGCAGCCGCGGTTGGCCCGGAAAGGCTGGCACGTAACTCATCCGTGACACGCCTGCCCCCGGACCTGCGGATCCCTTGCTTCTCCACCCTCCCGAGGGGTGGTATGAAGTCTTTACGGGGGGCTTTTGCCGCATTCATGATGCACACTTGATACAGCCCTGACACCGCGAACGATGACGCAGCACTCCCAACACCTCGGCCCGAGCGCGCCCACCTCCACGAACGACATCCGGCCGCTGCGCCTGTGCATCGTGGACATGAACAACGGCCACGTGAACCAGGCGATGCGCTGCCTGCGCGGCATGGTGGCGACGTTCTTCGAGCGCGTGCGCCTTTACAACCCGCAGCTCGACTGCCAGCTCGTCGAGGTCTCCCCGCGCGACACGAACAACCCCATCCCGCGCGACTGCGACCTCTACATCGGCACCGGCGGCCCCGGCTCTCCCTTCGACGGCGCGGGTGACCCCTGGACCTTCGACCTCGCCCGCTTCTTCGACGAGACCGTCGAGTCCACGATCAAGGGCGGCGTGGACCAGCGCGCCATGTTCGCCATCTGCCACTCGTTCGAGATGGCCGTGCAGCACTTCGCCTTCGCGAAGATGGCCCCGCGTGTCGATCGCAAGTTCGGGATCATGCCCGTGTACATGACCCCCGCCGGACAGACGCACCCCTTGCTCGCACCCTTTGGCGACCGCCTCTTCGCCTTCGAGCACCGCAACTGGGAGGCGGTCGACCTCGATGAGCGCAAGCTTGCCTCCCTCGGCGGATCCCTCCTTGCTCTTGAGAGCCGCGACGGCATCTCCAAGGGCCGCGCCATCCTCGGCGTCGACATCGCCCCCGGCATCGAAGCCGTGCAGTTCCACCCCGAAGCCGATCGCGCCGGCGTGGTGAACTGGATCTCCCGCCCCGAGCAGGCCGCCGCCTTCAAGGCCACCTACGGCGAGGTCACCTACCAGGCCATGCTCCGCACCCTGGACGATCCCCGCCGCGTCGCCCGCACCTACACCCTGCTCATCCCGGGCTGGCTCACGCGCCGCTTCAACCTCCTCGCCCCTCACCGCGACTACGTCGGCCTCCCCCCTGTCCCCGACGTCATCCCCGAGCGCTTCGCCCCCGGCGGCACCGCCATGAGCGCCACCCCGCCCCGCCCGAGCACCCCTCCCTCCGCCAACCTCGCCGCCCCCTCGGGCGCCTAAGCGCACGTCGCATCGTCACCGCCAGCGCGCGTCTTGCATCCTATCCCGTTGCACGCTGCCTTCTCCTTGAGCGTCACACCCTCGACGTGAGCCTCGATCGCCCGGGCCGACCCATCGCGTGCGTCCCTGCGCGTTGACGCACGGCTGCGTCTTTCGACGCGATGCCTCGTCCTCGGCCTGCATCGAAAGAAGGATCCAGGGGCGGGTAGATCCGGAGGACGTCTCACCTCGGCCGCGCCGCTCCTGACGGGGAGAGTCATCGTGAAGGCAGTTCAGGACCAGGTGCGTGAACTGGTGCGCAGCGTCTGGTCAGGCCATCTCGGCCTGAGTGACGACGCCCCGCTCCTCGAAGGTGGCGTCAACGCCGTCGACCTCCGCACCCTCGCCAACCTCGTCGAGGAACAGTTCATCATCGACGTGCACGAGGACGAGATCGACGACACCCACTTCGGGTCCATCGCCCGCCTCGCCGCCTACGTGAACGCCAAGCTCGCCGCGCTGCAGACCTGCCGCATCGGCTCTGCCATGGTCTGGCACCGTGACATCCCGCGCGACATCCCACCGCTGAGCAGCGAGCTCCTGGTCCCCTCGTCGCGGGACCACGATCCCGACTCGACGGGCACCGAGTCCGCCGCCTGACCGCATCGCACCCGGCCAGACGGCGTCCTTCGACCGGCGCCGCGTCAGGTTGACGTCGCCGGCACCGACGAGGAGGTCTCGACCTCCTCCTCGTCCTCCTCTTCATCCTCGCTGGGCACTGTGCTGTCGCGTGCCAGGTCCGGGAAGATGACGTCCTGCTTCGCCTTGTCGCGCGGGAACTCCGCCCGCACGAGGCCCATCAGCCGGTCCACCTGGCGCGCGTGCTCCGCCCGCTGCGCGACCTCCTCGGTGTAGGCATCCACGTACGCCTTCCTCGCCGCCTCGTACGTCGCTGCCGCCTGCTGCAGGCGCGCAAGCTCCGTCTCGATGCGCGGCACCCACTCCGCCCGGAGCGGCACCATCGCGGGCAGCTTGCTCTTCGCGAACCGGTCGAGCAGCTCCTCGGTCGGCGCGATCTGGGCAGCCCCTTTCGGCGCAACGACCTCCGTCAGCCCCTCCGGAAACAGCGCGATCGTCAGCGGTCCCCGCCGCCCCCCATCCGCGTTCTGCGCCGCGTTGTGGGTCATGCGGATGGCCTGATCCACGTGGTAGTTGCCGAAGCGCACCCGCGCGCGCGCCTGCACCATCGGCTTCCGCCGCGCCTGCCGCTCGAGATGCGCCGTCTCCAGCCCGTCGTTGAGCACCTCGAACGCCGTCGCGAGGGGAGTCGTCTCCGGAAAAGCTCGGAGCCCTGTCTGCAGCCCGATGCCGTAATCGGTGCGGACGGGAGAACCAGCGTTGTTTCTGTACCTTCTCATGATCGTGTCCCTCTCCAGGCACCCGGGACTTACCGCGTGCCCTCAGAGGAAATACGCCTGGCGCCCGCACCCTCATCCCGGCCCTCCCGAACTTTTCTTCTCCGTGAGGATGCTTCCCTGATCGAGGTCAGCACCCAGTTCCGTCGAGAGGAGATCTGGCGCCACCGGAGCCAGCATCCCGTTTCCGTCGAGATGAAATCCGGCAATCTCCGGGCGTCCCAGCGTGGTCTTTGTGCCGACGACCGCTCGTCGTGGGTCAGGTCACGGTGGTCTTTGTGCCGACGACCGCTCGTCGCGGGTCAGGTCACGGTGGTCTTTGTGCCGACGGCCGCTCGTCGCGGGTGGGACACGCCTGAACCGAGACCGTAAGTGCACCGAGCTTCGCGGGTGCTGCGCGATGTTCGCAGGCCATGGACGCCCGGTTCACGCCATCTGCACCGGCACGCAGCGTTCGCACCTCGCAGCGCCTCGCAGCGCTTCGTAAATGAATGTCGAGGTACGCTTCTCAAGGGATGCGCGAGGGGGCCCGACCGCGGTAATGTCCGCTGCTTGTATCGAGCTTGTACTCGGCCGCATGGCCCCGCACACCGTGCGAAGGTCATGTGCCGGCTGAAGGAGCGAGGTTCACGATGACGAAGCTGTACATCACGTTGTTGAGGTCTTCTGTCCTGGCAGCCGCGTTGCTCGCCGGTCTCACCGGCTGTGGCAACACGGTCCTCCAGACCGACCCCGTGGATGGCGACGAGAAGGCAGAACCGGATCCTCCCCCCGAGCCCGACGTGGAGCCCGATCCCCCCCCCGAGCCTGACACGCCCCCCCCCTCGGGCGAGACGTCCCCGAGGAGCGCACCCTCCGACGGCGACGAGCCTCCCGCGGCGAGCGCGCCCGGCGTGAACGCGATGGACTGCAGCAAGCAGGCTGACCTGAACCTGCCCGAAGGTGCCCTGGCCTGCTACGGCGTCTGGGATTACGGCGACGCCTTCGGCAACGACATCGACATGTGCGGCGACTACCTCGCGCCCGAGACGGGCTGCGCCGTGGCCACGCCGGCCTGCGCGAGCGGCCTCGCCAAGTCGAGCCGCGTGGTGTCGATCAGCTCCGCGAGCAGCGAAGAGATCGCGACCATCGCCCAGAACCTCGACGTCACCCCCGCCGTGGTGCGCGAGGAGATGGTGGAAGTCTACGTGTACAACTGCACCAGCTTCTGAGCCCGCGCGACGAGAGCCCACCTCACTCCTGGCTGGCGACCACGCGTGCCGGATACACTGCGTGGTCATGACGACCGAGGTCCACGCGACCCGCGCGCCCGCCTCACGCCTCGTGATTGCTGCCCTCGCCGTGGCCGCCTTGCTCGTCGGCACGACGGCTTGCGGCAGCCGGGTGGAGCTCCCGCTCCCCGACGAGGGTGACGGCAGCGGCACCACGGAGCCGTTCCCCGGCGAGACCCCTCCCTCCGACGAGCCGCCGTCTGACGAGCCTGACGAGCCGCCTCCCGACGAGCCTGACGAGCCGCCCTCGACCACCCCTCCGCACACGAACGCGATGCGCTGCAGCACCCGTCCGTCGCTGAACCTGCCTCCCGGGGAGCTTGCCTGTTACGGCGTGTGGGACTTCGGCGACGCCTTCGGCGACGACGAGGACATGTGCGAGACCGGGGGCATGCCGAAGACGGGCTGCACGGTGAGCACGTCGGCGTGTGCGTCTGGCCTGGCGAGGACCCACGAGGTGGTGACCATCGGCGGCGCGACGGAGGAGAGCCTCGCGACCATCGCGGCGAACCTCGACGTGACCGTGGAGGTGCTGCGCGAGGAGATGGTCTACGTCTGGGTGTACGACTGCATGTGAGATGGGTAGCCGCGACGTCAGCCGCTCAGGGGGCGGGACGTCGATTCTGCGCAACTGGGAGTGCGCTGCACCCGATGGAAGGATCGAGGAGCACTTCCCCCACGCGCGGCGCGTGCAGGGCTGGGCCGCGATCTGCGCGGTCTCCGGCGGGGGGGCTCGTTCGCCATGCCCTCGCTCGAGCACAACGCCCTGGTGCAGCTCTTTCGTGACAGGCCGACGCTCGTCCCGCGGCTGCTGGCGGAGCTGCTGGGGATGGAGATTCCGGAGGGGGCGGCGGTGAGCGTGGTGGAGGCGGGGCTGGATCAGCTCCTTCCCATCGAGTATCGGGCCGATCTGGTGGTCGAGGTGCGGGCGCCGGATGGGGCGCTGGTGCTGGCGGTGGTGGTGGAGGTGCAACTCGCGGAGGATGCCGGGAAGAAGTACTCCTGGCCGGTGTACGCGACGGTGCTGCGCGCACGGAAACGCTGTCCGGCGATCGTGCTGGTGGTGACGCCTTACGAGAACGTGGCTTCGTGGGCGGCAATGCCCATTGCACTGGGCGTGACGCATGGGGACGGTATCGTGCGTCCTCGGGTGCTGGGGCCCGCGCAGCTTCCGCGTATTACGGACAGCGCTGTCGCAGCGTGTGCTCCGGAGCTAGGGGTGCTCTCTGCGCTCGCGCATGGCAATGGGCCGGAGGGGCTCGATGTGATCATGGCGGCGCTGATGGGGCTGGAACGACTCGACGAGGAGAGGGCAGGGGTTTACTTTCATGTGGTGTATGGGGCGCTCCGCGGACCGGTGCGCCGTGCGCTGGAGGCGCTGCTCATGAACAGGGTCGATCTATCCCAGATACCGACGCCGCCGTTCCTGCAAGGACTCGTCGAACGCAGACGCGTGGAGTGGCTGCGGGAAGGCAAGACCGAGGGGCTGCGGGAAGGCAAGGCCGAGGGGCTGCGGGAAGGCAAGGCTGAGGGGCTGCGGGAAGGCAAGGCCGAGGGGCTGCGGGAAGGCAGGGCTGAAGGGCTGCGCGAAGCGCTGATGGAGTTCTGCGCGCGGACAGGGGTGACGCTGACGGCTCCGGCACGGGAGCGCATCGCGGCGTGCAGTGATGCGGACATGCTGAAGCGGTGGATCGACAATGCACTGACGGCCCGCACGGCGGAGGATCTGCTGGCGTAGCGGAAGGGGTGAGCGCGGAAGAGGTGAGCGCGGAAGGGGTGAGCGCGGAGGGGGCGAGCGCGGAGGGGGCGAGCGCGGAGGGGGCGAGCGCGGAGGGGGCGAGCGCGTAGAGGGAGACGGAGAAGGGGCGGGAAGGGGCGAGGGGGGAGGGAAGGAAGGGATTTCTTCCTGGTACGGGTGGCGTCTGGCCCGGACATCGCCTACGCCACGTCGGCGCGCGGGCTGACAGGTCTGGCGCAGCCCAGGAGGACCCCTTCCATGAACCAGCAGGCGCACGATTCCCCGGAGCTCGTCAAGAAGGCCATCCACACCATCCAGATGCTCGCGGTCGATGGGGTGGAGAAGGCGAAGTCGGGGCACCCAGGGACGCCGATGGCGCTCGCGGGGATCGCGTTCGAGATCTTCACGAAGCACCTGCGCTACGACCCGCAGGATCCGTCGTGGCCGGGGCGGGACAGGTTCATCCTGTCGTGCGGGCACGCGAGCATGCTGCTCTACGGGATGCTGCACCTCGCGGGGTACGACCTGCCGATGGAGCAGCTCAAGCAGTTCCGTCAGTTCGGGAGCAAGACGCCGGGACACCCGGAGTCGCACCTGACGGCAGGGGTGGAGACGACGACGGGGCCGCTCGGGCAGGGGATCGCCAGCGCGGTCGGGACCGCGGCGAGCATCAAGATGCTCGGGGCGCGCTTCGACGACGTGGCGTCGATCGCTACGGGGCGGGTGTTCGGGATCGCGTCGGACGGGGACATGATGGAGGGGGTGAGCGGGGAGGCGGGGAGCCTCGCGGCGCACCTCGGGCTCGACAACCTGATCTTCTTCTACGACGACAACAAGATCACCATCGATGGGAAGACGGAGCTCGCGTTCTCGGAGGACGTGGGGCGTCGGTACGAGGCGTACGGCTGGCACGTGCAGCACATCGATGGGCATGATCAGGAGCAGATCCGGAAGGCGCTCGATACGGCCGTGTCGGTGACGGGGAAGCCGAAGCTCATCGTGGCGCGGACGCACATCGGCATCGGGTCGCCGAAGCAGGACAGCGAGAAGGCGCACGGGGAGCCGCTCGGCGAGAAGGACGTGGAGGCGACGAAGAAGGCGATCGGCTGGCCGCTGGAGCCGACGTTCTTCGTGCCGGACGAGGTGCGGGAGATCTTCACGCGGCGCGCGGAGGAGGGGAAGGCGGCGCACGCGGCGTGGAAGAAGGAGCTGGAGAAGCTGCAGAAGGCCGGGGGAGAGAAGGCGGAGCTCTACCGGAAGCTCATGGCGCACGAGGTGCCGGAGAACCTGCTGGAGGAGCTGGTGAAGGTGGTGCCCACCAAGGAGGGCGCGACGCGGGCGCACTCGGGGGCGATCGAGCAGCGGGTGGCGGCGCTGGTGCCTTCGCTGGTCGGGGGATCGGCGGACCTGAACCCGTCGACGAAGACGCTGATCGAGGGGTCGCCGGCGATCGGGAAGGGGAAGTTCGAGGGGCGGAACATCCACTTCGGGATCCGCGAGCACGCGATGGGGGCGTTCGTGAACGGCCTCGCGTCGTCGGATGGGTTCATCCCGTTCGGGTCGACGTTCCTGATCTTCAGCGACTACATGCGGCCGGCGATCCGGATCGCGGCGCTGACGCACCTGCGCTCGCTGTTCATCTTCACGCACGACAGCATCTACCTCGGGGAGGATGGGCCGACGCACCAGCCGGTGGAGCACCTGTGGGCGCTGCGGTTGATCCCCAACGTGGACGTGGTGCGGCCGTGCGATGCGCTGGAGTGCGCGGGGGCGTGGGCGTACGCGATGCAGCGGAAGGATGGGCCGACGGTGCTCGCGCTGACGCGGCAGAAGGTGGCGAACATCGCGCGGGCCGAGGGGTTCGACCCCAAGGTGATGCTGCGGGGGGCGTACACCATCGCGGACGCGAGCGATCCGACGCTGGTGATCGTCGCCACGGGGAGCGAGATCGAGGTGGCGGTGGCGGTGAAGAAGATCCTCGACGGCGAGGGGCAGCGGGTGCGGGTGGTGTCGGCGCTGTGCTGGCAGCAGTTCGAGCGCGAGGACGCGAGCTACCGGGACGCGGTGCTGCCGCCGGGGGTGCGGCGGGTGGTCATCGAGGCCGGGGTGACGTACCCGTGGCACGCGGTGGTGGGGGAGAAGGGGCTCGTCGTGGGGCGCGACGATTTCGGGGCGTCGGCGCCGGACAAGGTGCTCCAGAAGGAGTTCGGGTTCTTGCCGGAGACGGTGGCGGCGCGCATCCGGGGATGAGCCGAGCATGACGGTGGACGGCGGAAGCGCCTCGAGATCTGCGGCGCTCCCGGCGTTTTGTCGTTTTCGCTGCCGGGGTGACCGGCGGGCTCCTCGCCGGCCGCCCGGGCCACATCTGACAGGAAATGTGGGTCCGTGAGGGGTCGGCACCCGGTGGCCTTGCGCCGGGGTGGGCAGGCGGCATATCGTCGCGACAGGGCAGGAAAGATCTGGCGGATGCGTGCTTCCGGTCGTGGAGCGCGGACCGCTCGTAGGATGTGCCATTCAAGCGGGGGAGCGACGCGCGGGGAGTTCGAGCCGGATGAGGGGACACCGATGAGTCAAGCGCGCTCGACCGGCCAGGGCAGTCCGCCTCTCGGCGAAGGCGAGGACGCTGGCGGGGTGCAGCCGCATTCCGAGCAGGATGCCGAGGCACGTCGGGCCGCCGTGGCGCCAACGGAGCCTCCTCCTGCGCCGCTGCACATCGATCCGCCGCCGCTGACAGGCGCCGCGACAGAGACCGATCCGATCGCGGTGGCGCAGGTGCGGGAGGCGGTGCTGAGCGCGCGGTCGCCGCATGCGCACGTGATGCTGGTGGTGTACCACCGGCAAGGCACGGAGACCGTGCGGCTGCAGGAAGGGTCCGGGGTCGTGGTGGGGCGTGATCCGTCGGCGGATCTGGTGATCCCGGAGCGGAGCCTGTCACGCCGGCATGCGCGCTTCACCCTGGAGCGGAGCGACGTGCTCGTGGAGGATCTGGGGTCGACGAACGGGACGTTCCTCGCGGGTCAGCAGATCAAGCGCGGGGTGCTGCGGGCCGGCGAGGAGGTGATGCTCGGGGAGATCACCGCGTCGCTGCGGGTGCTGGCGACGACGGAGACGCCGGTGCTGAACCTGGGGGCGATCGACGCGCTCCGCGGCGTGGTGGATGGGTCCCGGCAGGACGAAGGGGATGGGCGTCCGACAGGGCCGACGCCGCTCGCGGTGCCGCCGCCCGACGATGCGGGGATCGTGATGCGGAGCGCAGTGATGCGGCCGATCATGGAGACCGCGATGCGGCTCGCGCGGTCGAGCGCGCCGGTGCTGATCCAGGGGGAGACGGGCTCCGGGAAGGACATGCTGGCGCGGCTGATCCACGAGGCCGGGCCGCGGCACAAGAAGCCGCTGGTGTGCGTGACGTGCAGCGGGGTGCCGGCGCAACTCCTGGAGAGCATCCTGTTCGGGCACGACGCGGACGGGGCGGCGAGCGGGTCCCTCGGCGCGTCGCAGGTGCAGGAGGGGGTGTTCGAGTCCGCGAACGGTGGGACGGTGCTGCTCGACGAGGTGTCGGACCTGCCGCTGACGGCGCAGGCGGGGCTTCTGCACTTCCTGGAGACGCGGCGGGTGGCGCGGCAGGGATCGAGCCACGAGATGGAGGTGGACGTGCGGGTGCTCGCGACGACCCACCGGGATCTCGAGGCGATGTGCGACGCCGGGACATTCCGGGCCGACCTGTACTACCGGCTGAACGTGGTGCCGCTGCGGGTGCCGCCACTGTGCGAGCGGCGGGAGGACATCGGGCCGCTGGCGATGCGGTTCCTGCAGCACGCGGCGGGGGTGAACCACCGGAGCGTGAAGTCGATCGAGCCGGACGCGATGGAGCTTCTGGAAGCGTACCCGTGGCCGGGGAACGTGCGGGAGCTGCGGAACGTGATCGAGCGGGCGGTGCTGATCACGCAAGGGGACGTGATCACGACGATGGATCTGCCGGACCCGGTGCGGACGGGGACGACGATCCGGAGGACGCCGCGGCCAGGGCCCGACAGGTCGGCGACGGAGCCGCTCCTGCCGACGCCGCCGCCGATGATCGGGCTGAAGGCGCAGATGGACCGGCTGGAAGCAGAGCTGATCCTGGATGCGCTGCGGGCGACGAACGGGAACCTGGCGATGGCCGCGCGGCGACTCCGGATGCCCCTGCGAACGCTGCAGGAAAAGATGACGGTGCACGGGCTACGGCGAGCGGATTACCGCAGCGGCGAGTCCCCGCCTTCCCGCTCCGGCTCCGGCAAATAGGTACTGGTACTGCGTACCCTGGAGCAGGGGCCGCGCGGCCCCTGCTTCAAAGATCGTGGAGGGCGGCGAGGGCGGCGTTGCGGCCGCAGGCGCCGTGGACGCCGGCGCCGGGGTGGGCGTAGGAGGAGCCCAGGTAGAGGCCGCGCACGGGGGTGCGGTGGCGGAACCAGGGGAAGACGGGGCGGAAGAAGAGCTGATGGCGGATGTCAGCAGACCCGCCGCCGAGATCGCCGCCGATAAGGTTGGCGTTGATGGCCTGGAGGTCGGGAGGGGACCAGAGCGCGCGCGCGAGGATGTGGCTGCGGAACCCGGGGGCGAGCTGCTCGATGCGCTGCTCGATGCGGTCGGCGAAGGCCTCGCGGGAGGCTTGCCAGCCGCCGGCGAGGGAGGAGGGCACGCGGGAGTAGGCCCAGAGCGTGTGACGACCGGGAGGGGCGCGGGTCGGGTCGGGGACGGATTGCTGGCCGATGACCAGGTAGGGGTTGTCGGGGAGCGCGCCCGAGCGGACCTGGCGCGTGAAGGTGGACAGATCGTCGAGGCTGTCGCCGGCGTGGATGACGGCGGCGCGGGCGGCGTCTTCGTGGCGCCAGGGCACGGCGGCGTCGAGCGCCCAGTCGATCTTGAAGGTGCCGAAGCCGTGGGGAAAGCGACGCATGGCGCGGCGGATGCGGTCGGGGACGTGGGGCTCGGGCAGCAGATCGAGGAACAGGGTGGGGGCGGCGAGATCGGCGATGATGGCGCGGCCGGCGGGGATTTCCTCGCCGGTGGCGAGGCGGACGGCGACGGCGCGGTTCTGGCGGACCAGGATCTCGGTCACCCGGGCGTTGCAGCGGAGGGTGCCGCCTTTCTCTTCGAGGCGGTGGATGAGGGCGCGGGTGATGGAGCCCGCGCCGCCTTCGGGGACGGGGAAGCCGGCGCTGGAGGCGAGGACGGCGAGCATGAAGCCGACGATGGCGCCGCAGGGATCGTCGGGGCCCACGTCAGTGTGGAGGGCGAGGCCGGGGAGCATGCGGCGGGCGGCTTCGGTGCGGAAGGTGCGCGTGGCGAAGCCGCGGCCGCTGGAGAGGGCCACCTGGGCGAGGCGGAGGAGGTTCAGAGGGCCGAAGCGGAGCATGGGGCCGAGGGCCGGCAGGGTGGAGAGCAGGGCGTCGAGCATCCGGTCGCGCGTGCGGGCGTGCCAGGTGGCGATGCGCTGCCAGGGGGCGGCGTCGGGGCCGAGGGAGGCTGCGGTGAGGGCTGCGTCGCGGGAGATGCTGGCGCAGGTGCCGTCGGGGGCGGGGTGGGCGCTGTCGATGGGGGAGTGGCGCCAGACGAGGCCGGCGCCGGGCAGGTCGAGCGGGACGAAGGCTGGGCTGACCTGCCCGAACGGGAAGAAGGCCGCGCCGAGGTCGTGGTGGAAGCCGGGGAGGGTGGTCTCGCGGGTGCGGACGGCGCCGCCAGGGGTGGGCTCGGCTTCGAGGACGAGCACGGAGAGGCCGGCGCGGGCGAGGTTCACGGCGGCGACGAGGCCGTTGGGGCCGGCGCCGAGGACCAGGGCGTCAGGGGTGCGGGTCACGGCAGGCTCGGGGGGAGGGAGCACGGTGCTGGGTTACCACGGGGGCGAGGACGCGACCGGTGAAGGTTGCACGCGCGTGACGGAGGGGCGGCGCTCGACAGGGGGCGGGGGGACTGATAGGTCCGGCGTGGAGAAGGCAAGGAGAGAGCTGTGGCGAAGAACGAAGCCGCGAAGGGGACTGCGAAGACCGCGATCACACCCACCCGCGCGGAGGATTACCCGGAGTGGTACCAGCAGGTCGTGCGTGCGGCAGACATGGCGGAGAACTCGCCGGTGCGCGGATGCATGGTGATCAAGCCGTGGGGCTACGCCATCTGGGAGAACATCCAGCGCGAGCTCGATACGATGTTCAAGGAGACGGGGCACAAGAACGCCTACTTCCCGCTGTTCATCCCGAAGAGCTTCATGGAGAAGGAGGCGGAGCACGTGGAGGGCTTCGCCAAGGAGTGCGCGGTGGTGACGCACCACCGGCTCGTGGCGGGGCCGAACGGGGGGCTCGTGCCCGACCCGGAGGCGAAGCTCGAGGAGCCACTGATCGTGCGGCCGACGTCGGAGACGATCATCGGGGCGGCGTTCGCGCAGTGGGTGCAGAGCTACCGGGACCTGCCGCTGCTCATCAACCAGTGGGCGAACGTGGTGCGGTGGGAGATGCGGACGCGCCTGTTCCTGCGGACGACGGAGTTCCTGTGGCAGGAGGGGCACACGGCGCACGCCACGGAGGCCGAGGCGCGCGAGGAGACGATGAAGATGCTGGGGGTCTACGCGACGTTCGCGCGGGACTTCATGGCCGTGCCGGTCTTCGAGGGGAAGAAGACGGAGAGCGAGCGGTTCCCGGGAGCGGTGGACACGTTCTGCATCGAGGCGATGATGCAGGACCGGAAGGCGCTGCAGGCGGGGACCTCGCATTTCCTCGGGCAGAACTTCGCGAAGGCGAGCGGGATCCGGTTCCAGACGAAGACGGAGACGGAGGAGTTCGCGTGGACGACGTCGTGGGGGGTGTCGACGCGGCTCGTGGGGGCGATGGTCATGAGCCACGCGGACGATGATGGGCTGGTGCTGCCGCCGCGGCTCGCGCCGACGCACGTGATCCTGCTGCCGGTGTACCGGGGAGACGAGACGCGGGCGCAGGTGGATGCGTACATCGATGCGCTGGCCGCGGAGCTGCGGGGGCAGCGGCTGGGGGAGCGGCGGGTCGAGGTGGAGGTGGATCGGCGGGACATCCGCGGTGGGGACAAGCAGTGGGAGTGGGTGAAAAAGGGGGCGCCGCTGCGGGTGGAGATCGGGCCGCGGGACGTGGAAGGGGGGATGGTGATGGTGGCGCGGCGGGATCGGCCGGTGAAGGAGAAGACGAGCCTGCCGCGGGGGGAGTTCGTGGCGAAGGTGGTGGAGATCCTCGAGGAGATGCAGGCAGGGCTGCTGGCGCGGGCGAGCGCGTTCCGGGACGAGCACACGCACGTCGTGGAGGACAAGGCGGCGTTCGAGGCCTTCTTCAAGGCGAAGGGGGACAAGGAGATCCACGGTGGGTTCGCGCTGGCGCACTGGGCCGGGGATGCGCGGGTCGAGGCGGAGCTGAAGGACCGCTACAAGGTGACGGTGCGGTGCATTCCGAGCGGTGGGTTCGCGGGGGCGCCGTGGGCCGATGCGCTGGTCGGGGAAGGGCGCTGCATCTTCACGGGGCAGCCGAGTCCGCAGCGGGTGGTGTTCGCGAAGTCGTACTGAGCGAGGTCTCGGGGGAGCGAGGTGGCCCGGGGGGGAGGGCCAGGTTCGCAGGTTGCGAGGGGGGGAGGTTCCGAGGCGCTCAGGTGCCCTGCTCGAAGGCGGGCAGGACGTGCTCGGTGAGGATGCTGGGGAGGAGGCGGAGCTGCGCGCAGTGGTCCTCGCGCGTGGCGCCAGCGTAGCCGCGCATGTAGAGGCTGCCGCCGTCGTACATGCGGACGAGACGGAGGGGGTCGCCGTCGTTGGGGGTGACGAGGACGGCGCTCGCGCCGAGCTGGCGGAGGAGGAAGGTGGCGGTCTCCTCGGTGGAGGCGTAGCCGACGGTGGGAACGGTGGTGTGGGTAAGGAAGAGGAGGGGGCCGCCGCGGGTGGCGGCCTGGGCGAGCGAGAGGTAGGGGGCGAGCTGGCCGGGGACGAGCGCGTGCTGGCCAGGGGCGTAGCCGGCATAGAGGGAGTCGAGGAGGACGAGGGCGTCGGGGGAGCGGTCTGCGGTGAGGATGGTGGGGATGGCGCCGGAGCCGGCGCTCCACGAGGAGACGGCGATGCGGCGGGGATGGAGGTCGGGGATGCCGGTGCTCTCGGCGACGGCGTGGTCGATGGTGCCGAGGAGGGTCTTCCAGGAGGTTGCGCGGAGGGCGCGGGCGTAGTCGCTGGAGCGGATGCCTGCGTCGACGACGGCGATGACGAGGCCGAGGTCCAGGGGGGCGACCTCGCGGCGGACGGGTTCGGCGCCGTGGAAGTGGACGAGGAGGTTGTAGCCGGTGCCAGGGGGGATGGCTCCGGGAGGGGGGACGAGGACCTTGCCGAGGGGGAGGGGCTGGTAGGTGCCGTAAGCGCCGAAGCCGCGGTCGGCGAAGCTGCAGCTCGGGTCCATCTCGGGATCGGGGGTGGGGATCCGGTCCGGGGTGGCGCCGCTCGGGAGGGGGGAGGGGGCCCCCACGGGGAGGGCTGCGGTGGGGAGCGCAGGGGTGGGAGGGCGCTCGGAGGCGCGGGGGGTGCTGCGACCCGCGAGGGCCATGAGGACCACGGCGCCGCTGGCGAGGAGCACCAGGGTGTCGCGCGCCTGGCGTTTGCGGGCGCTCAGAACCCGGGGTTGGTCACGCTTGGGACCCACTTCGTCGACGGCTTGGTGGCCGTGGTGCTGCTGGGGGTGGCGGATGGCTTGGTGCTGGTAGGCGGCGCGGAGCGGGGGTCCGGGCGGGCGGAGCGCGCGTCGGCGGGAGCGTCGGGGGTGGGCGAGGGGAGCGCGCTGACGTCGAGCGCGGCAGGCTCCACGCTGGCCGAGGTGGTTGGAGCGGCTGCCGTCTGGGCGAGTGCGGGAGGTGCGGGGTCGAGGGTCGGGGCAGCGGGAGGCGCGGCGGGGGCGGTGGCGGTGTTCTTGGTGCTAAGCACGAAGCCGGCGCCGAGCAATCCCGTCAGGGCGATGGCTGCAGCGGCGACGACCACCACGCCGGAGCGGCGGCGCTTGGCGTTGGGGACCTCGACGGGGAGGTGCGTGGGAGAGGTGAGGACGGCAGAGTCGGCGAGCATCTCCAGGCCGGAGCCGCTGGGGCGGGGCGGGGGGAAGTCTCTGCCAACGCCGGAGCGCATCTGCGTGAGCACGAGTTCGCTCACGTTCTCGTGGACGAGGGGGCCTTCGGAGAGCGTCGGGGTGGTCGCGCGCTCGTCGAGGAGGCGAACGGCGTCGCGGAGCTGGGCGCGGCGCTTCTGGCCGCGGTCGCCCATCAGGGTGCGGACGAAGGTGGCGACGTCCTCGTCGGTGGTGGCGCCTTCGCCGATGAGGACCTCCTGCACTGCGCGCTCCATCTCGAGCATGGTGCTGTAGCGCTTGTCAGGGTCTTTCTGGAGGCACTTCAGCAGCACCTGCTCGAGGTTGGCAGGGTAGCGGGGGTTGCGCGCACGGGGGGGGAGCACCGGCTGGGAGATGATCTTCGTCATGGTGGCGAGGTCGGTATCGCCAGCGAAGGGGTGAATGCCGGTGGTGAGCTTGTAGAGGACGATCCCCATCGCGAAGATGTCGGTGCGCCGATCGACGTTGCCCCCCTTGGCCTGTTCGGGAGACATGTACGGGATCTTCCCTTTGAGCTGTCCCGCGGAGGTCTCGCCGCCAGCGCGGTTCGTGGCCTTGGCGACGCCGAAATCCACGAGCTTCACGCGGCCGTCGTAGGTGACGAGGATGTTCTGGGGCGAGACGTCGCGGTGGACGATGCCGAGCGGCTGGTCGTTTTCGTCGGCGAGCTCGTGGGCGGCGTGGAGGCCCATGCAAGCTTGCGCGGCGATGCGGAGGCAGATGCGCGGGGGGATGAGGATGTCGCTCTTTTTGGAGGCGCGGGCGAGGACGGAGAGGGCTTCGCCGTCGATCCACTCCATGACGATGTAGAGGATGTCGTCCTGCTCGCCGAGGTCGAGGATCTCGGCGACGTTGGGGTGGTGGATGCGCGCCGCGAGCGCCGCTTCGTCGAGGAACATCCGCTCGAACATCGCGTCGTCCGAGAGGGCGGGGAGCATCGTCTTGATGGCGACCGTCTTCTGGAAGCCGCGTGAACCTTTCTGCCTGGCTGCCCAGACAGTGGCCATTCCACCCTGCGCAACGGGCAGGAGGAGCTCGTAGCGTCCCAGCTCCTTCCCTGGCGCTAGACTCTGGCTGGTGCTCATCGGGGCTTCGAGGGGGAGGACCCGGCTCGGCGAGAGGTACGCCGTGGCGTCAGGCCTCGCGCAGCAGGATACATCATGCGTCGGGATGACGGCATGAAGAGCTTACATGGGCTGGCCAGATCGACCAACGTTTGAAGGGAGGCGCGAAGGAGGGAGTTGCGGCCGAGCTCGGGCCCGATCAGGCGTCGGGCGGCACGGCACCGAAGAGCTGCTGGTAGATGGTGAGCAGCTTCTGCTTCGTCTCTCCCGTGAAGCCGTTCGTGGGGTATGGCCACCGGAAGCCGTCACCGACCGCCTGGTTGCAGGAGAGGGAGATGAGCAGCTCGACGGGGACCGGGCTGGTCGGCCTCTGCATGGAGATGGCGAGACCCGGAGAGAAGCAGTTCCCCTTGTCGGCCGAGAAGCTGTCCTCGTCGCCGAAGATGTCGAGAATCTGCTCGCGGAGCTCCTCGTCGGCCGCGTCGGTCGTGAGCTGCCGCGAGGTGGCAATGACGTAGGTGTTCTTGAACAGGGGAGGAGGGGTGACGGCAGTCGGGGTGGTCGTCTGCGGCTGGCCAGGGATGAGGCCAGGCGGGATCAGGCCGGGGAGCGCTTGCTGCAAGCCCTGCATGGCCTGCTGGCCCATCTGCTGGAGCTCGGGGGGGATGGTGAGGCCAGGGATGAGCTGGGGAAGGCCCGTGGCCGCGGTCGTGGTCGCGACAGCGGTCGGGGTGTACTGGCCCTGGAGCCGGAGGACCGTGATCGACGCCTCATCCATTTCGTTGAACGGCGCAGTGCGCGACGCGCAGCCGAAGAGGGTGGGGGCGAGCAAAGCGAGCGCTGCAGACTTCCAGAAGTTGGGCTTCATGTTTCTATAGACGAAGCCCTAGCACGCCTATGCACTGGCTGGGAGCGTCTACATCGTGCTGGCGCCGAACTCGTAGAGGCTGCGGATCTGGTCGACCCGCTGCGCGACGTCTTCGCGGGTGATGGTGGCAATGCGCTGGGTGCCCACGGCTTCGACGCAGAAAGAGGCGGTCGCGGTGGCGTGGAGCATGGCGCGGCGAAGAGAGAGGGCCGAGATCTGTTGCTGGTTGGACAGATATCCGAGGAGGCCGCCGGCGAAAGAATCACCCGCTCCGGTCGGATCGATCACGTCTTCGAGGGGGAAGCCCGGAGCAGCAAAGATGCCGTCCTCGTCGAAGAGGAGCGCTCCGTGCTCCCCGCGCTTGATGATGACTCGACGGGGGCCACGGGTGAGGATGTCCCGGGCTGCGCGGCGGATGTTGTAGATGCCGGAGAGCTGGCGGGCTTCCTCGTCGTTCACCACGAGCGTGTCGATCCTGCGCAGCATGGACGCAAGGATCTGGGGTTCGCCGGAGATCCAGAAGTTCATCGTGTCCGCCACGACGAACAGGGGGGCGCGGGTCTGCTCGAGGACATCGAGCTGGAGCGCGGGGTGGTTGTTCCCGAGGAGGACGAAGGGGGTGTCGCGGTACAGCTCGGGAAGCTTGGGGTTGAACGAGGCGAAGACGTTGAGCTGGGTGTCCAGGGTGGTGCGGTGGATCAGGTCGGTGTCGTAGCGCCCTGCCCAGCGGAAGGTCTTGCCAGAGGCCCGCTCCACGCCGTCGACATCGATGCCACGGCCGCGCATCGTTCCCAGCATCTCCTCCGGGAAGTCGTCACCCACGACGGCAACCACCCGCACGGGGGCGAAGACCGAGGCGGCGAAGGCCGAGTACGTGGCAGAGCCTCCGACGACGTTGTGTGCGCTGCCGGTCGGGAGCTCGAGGTCGTCGAAGGCCATCGAGCCGATGATCAGGATGGGAGATGCGCTGGTCACGATGAGACTCCTGCAGGGGTTTTCACAGAGCGGCTGCCAGTCATGCGCGGCGGCCGAGTAGCCACTCGAGGCGGGCGCGCGCGTCGGGTCCGGTCGCGGGGGCCGTGGTGATGATGGCGCGCTTCAAGGCGTGCTGGGCGGGGCTCGTGGACACGTCAGGCAAGGTGTGGGCGAGTGCCCGGGCGATCTCGCGGGCATGGCCGACGGTGCGGTTCAGGACCTCGACGACGGCCTCCATGCTCACCGCTTCCTTGTCGGCGCTCCAGCAATCGTAGTCGGTGACCAGCGCCAGGGTGACGTAGGGCAGCTCGGCTTCGCGCGCGAGCTTCGCTTCGGGCATGTTGGTCATCCCGATGACGTGGGCTCCCCAGCCGCGGTAAATCTGACTCTCGGCGCGGCTGGAAAACTGGGGGCCCTCGATGCACACGTACGTGCCACCCTTGTGCACCTGCACCGAGCTGCTCTGGGCAGCTTGCTGGACGGCATCCGCAAGGATCGGGCACGTGGGATCGGCGAAAGCGACGTGCGCCACGATGCCTTCATCGAAGAAGGTGGAGGTGCGGCGCTTCGTGAGATCGACGAACTGGTCGACGATGACGAGGCTTCCGGGGGCGATCTCCTCGCGCAGCGAGCCCACGGCGCTCACGCTGAGTACGTGCGTAGCCCCCAGCATTTTCAAGGCGCAGATGTTCGCCCGGTAGTTGATGGTCGAGGGGGAGAAGCGGTGGCCACGGCCGTGCCTCGGGATGAACAGGACCGTCGCTTCGCCATCGCGCACCCGACCACGGAGGATGGCGTCGCTCGGGAGACCGTAGGGGGTGGCGACCGAGACTTCCTCGATGTCTTCCAGCCAGCCCATCTCGTAGAGGCCGCTGCCGCCGATGATCGCGAGCGTCTGGGCCTTCATCGCTCCCCCCGTCGTTCGGCGAGCAGGCGCTCGCAGAGACCCGAGCGTCTGGGCCGTCGGCAGCGCTCCGCGAAGACAATGGCGCGGAGCTGTTCGTAGGCCTGGTCGACGTCGTCGTTCACGATCACGTAATCGAAGAAGCCGTAGTGCTCGATCTCGCCGCGGGCGTTCTGGAGGCGGCGGAGAGTCGCCTGTTCATCTTCGGTCCCGCGTCCCCGCAAGCGTCTTTCGAGTTCCGCCATGGAAGGGGGAAGGATGAACACGCACACAGCCTCCGAGAGGGCCGCGCGGATTTGCCGGGCACCCTGGTGATCGATGTCGAACAGGATGCCGCGCGCGCTCCCGCGGGCGATCTCGATCTCGTTCAGGCTCGTCCCGTAGAGGTGGCCGTGGACTCGGGCCCACTCCGCGAAGGCATTGTCGCGGACCATGTGCTCGAAGTGCTGCGTATCCACGAAGTGGTACTCGCGACCATCGACCTCGGTGGGCCTCGGCTTGCGGGTGGTGTGTGACACCGAGAACCGCAACTCCGGGAACTCTTTCCTGAGGCGGGTGCACAAGGTCGTCTTCCCGGCGCCGGAGGGGGACGAGACGATCAAAAGGAGAAAACCGTCGTCTGCACCTTCGCTCGACATGCTGTCCCTCGTCACGCGATCCTGTGCTGAGCCGCAGAGTGGACGGAGTTCACCGGGCTCACTCCACGTTCTGCGCCTGCTCGCGCAGGCGTTCCAGCTCGACCTTCATGGCCACCACCTGCTGGGAGATGACGGCATCCTGGGCCTTTGCGCCCAGAGTATTCGCCTCGCGTACCATCTCCTGCAGGAGGAAGTCGAGCTTCCTCCCGCATGGCTCACCTGGTTCCGCCGTGAGCGCTTGCTCGAACTGGTCGAGGTGGCTCCCGAGCCGGATGACCTCCTCGGTGATGTCGCTCCGCTCGGCAAGCAGGGCCACCTCTGCTTCGAGGCGCTGGGCATCCATGCCGGACGCTCGCTCTTCGAGGAGATGAGTGAGGCGCTCCTGCACGCGCCGCTGAAACTCCTGCTGCGCCCCTTCCCTCCTGGCGACGATGCGCTCCGTCGCAGTGCGCAGGAGGGCCACCCGCTGACGCATGTCGTCTCCGATCTTCTCCCCTTCGCGGCGGCACATGGCGTCCATCTCCCTGATGGCGCCTTCGATGGCATTTCGCGCAGACTCGCGGGCGACCTCGAGGTCGGGCGTGTGCGAGGGCGCGAACAGGTCGGGGACTGCGGCGAGAAGAGAGAGAGGAACCTCAGCTCCAGGAGCGAGCTCATCGCGCAGCTCGCAAAGGGCGCTGTAGGCTGAGCGGGCTCGCTCTCGGTTGAGAATGCCTGTGTCGGCCGCAAGTCCTTCCAGGCGTAGCTGGATCTCCACGCGACCACGACGAAGGCGCTCTCGGGTTACCTGCTCGGCGAACATGGTGAGGTCCGAGATTTCCCGGGGCAGCTTTGCCCGTACGTCGAGGAAGCGCTGGTTCACGGTACGGATCTCGGCGACCATCCTTCCGCTACCGAAAGGCGCGTCTGCCAGCCCGAAGCCGGTCATGCTGCGCACGACCGTCGACCCCGCCGCTCTAGGTTGCCGCCGACGTCGGCGTTTTCGGTAGCTCCACGCGGGCGGAAGTGAGCTGCGTGGAAGCCGCGGCCGGCCCTTGCGTGCGCAGCGTCGATAGATAGGCAACCGTTGGCTGGATCCCGTCTTCCCATCGAACGCGCGGTTCGTACCCGAGGAGTTCCTTGGCGCGAGAGATGTCCGCGAGTGAATGCCGGATGTCACCCGGTCGCTGGGCAAGGTGGTCCACCGCGAGCTCGCGGTGGACCACCCGCGAGATTTCACGCACGAGAGCGTTCAGAGCAATACGCCTGCCGCCAGCGACGTTGATGATCTCGCCCGCAAAGCGACGTGGTGCGGTGGCAGCAAGCAGGTTGGCGAGTACCGCGTTGTCGACGTAGCAGAAGTCACGTGTCTGTTCCCCGTCGCCATAGATGGGGATGGCACGCTCGGAGAGGGCTGCTTCCACGAAGCGCGGGATCGCCGCAGCGTATGCTCCGTCGGGGGTCTGGTTTGGCCCGAACACGTTGAAGTAGCGAAGATTGACGGTCTCCAGACCGTAAATTCCAGCGAACACCTTGAGGTAGTGTTCGCAGGCCAGCTTGGTCACGGCGTAGGGAGACAGCGGCATCGGCGTCATCCCCTCGTGCTTGGGCAGCTCGGGCGTTTCGCCGTAGGCGCTTGAGGAGGCTGCGAAGACCACCCGGCGGACGCCTTGATGGCGTGCGACGTCGAGCACGGTGACCGTGCCGTTGGTGTTGACGGAGTCAGATTCGATGGGCCGTTCGACGCTCCGCGGGACCGAGCCGAGAGCTGCCTCATGGAAAACGACCTCCACGCCTCGCGAAGCTCTCGCGACAGCATCGGCGTCGCGAATGTCACCTTCGATGCGTTCGATGTGAGACTGCTGCGGAATGCCGTCCAGGTGCTCCCAGCGCCCCGTGGAGAGGTTGTCGAGAACGCGGACGCGCTCACCGGCTGCGGTGAGCGCAGCAACGATGTTGCTCCCGATGAAGCCGGCACCGCCGGTGACCAAGTAGCGGGGCTGTGTCGACATGATGAGCTTGAGCCTCCGAGAACTTGACTACTTCTTCTTGAAGAGGGCGTCGAGCTTCGAGCGCGCTGTGTTGATGCGGGCCGAAGCATCCTCTGGCACGCCGTCTTTGAAGGTGAAGAACGTGCAGTAGTTCGCTCGTTCCCGGTCAGGGATGTATTCGGCGATGTGCTCTCGACACTGGTTATGAGCGGACGGATCCCAGTGCTGACAGTTCTTGCAGCAGTGGAGGTCAACGCCGCAGTGCGGACATGTATCTGCCCGCTGGAGCTTCACCTCGAAAACCAGCTCGTTTCGGCACTTGTGGCAGAAGTGCCGCTTCTCCTCGACCTTGGGAATCCAGCTCATCCTCTATACCCTCAACCCGGCGCCGCGCTCCCTGCAGGGACAGACCCAGAAGGCTTCAAGGCGCTCCCGGGCTGCGGCTTCCGGTCTTCATAGCGCCTACCGTGCAGAGATGGGGCGCAACTTCGTAAGCATCGCGCACTCCATCCAGAGCGGCTCAAGGGAGGTCCTTCGACGAGGACGCAAAGCTTGCTGCTCCCGATAGCGCCGGTGACTCTTCAGACTAGCCCTTTTCGACGCTGAATGTCATCCATGACGCGGCGGTACTCGACCTCCCAGGTCCGCGTGCCCTCCTGCACGTGGCGGAGCTTGCTCCGCACTTCGGCGTCGAGGGTGTCATCTATCTCCAGGTACTTGCGGAGGATCGGGCGCATGCGACGGCGAAGATCGTGATCTTCACCAAATACCTCCTCGATGTTGCTGGAGTGCAGGAGCATCTCGATGAGCTGGTCCAGGAGGTGGTCCAGCATGTCCTCGCCGACCTTGATCCCCTTTTGCTCGGCGAGCATGCGCCGGATCCGGCTGAACTCGCCCTGGGGAAGGCCGCGAGACTGGAGAACCTCCTTGGCCTTCTCCGTTGCTTCTCGTTCAGACTGCAGGAAGCTGTTGAAGACTGCCTGGAGATCGAGGGTCGCCTCCTCTCTGGAGTCGCACTCGATGTCCTTGTTGTCCATGAGTGCTTTGATCAGTTCTTCCGAAAGGGGGACTACTTTACCGCTAAAGAGGCGCATCCAACGTCCGTAACTTTTGAAGAGCGGTCGAACCGGCCTGCCTCGGAAGGAACCTTCCTTTCGAGTGCAGCCCGGCTCGTTCGAAAGGTACGAGCCGCGCTCCGGGGATGTCAAATGCAGTTTATGCAAGATCGATGCACGCTGGTGGGCGAAGTAGACCCCTCAAGGGGCTGAGCTAGGCCATCCGTTTGCATCCTTGCCATGGCTATCCGAGGTCCAAGGAACTCCAGAGACGTTCAGGCATTCGGACACAAGAGCCCCGGAGCGATCCCCAAAGTGACCGTTGTCGTGACACCGCAAGCAGGAGCAGCACGTGATGATGATCGGTAAGGACGCGATGGCACGGAGTGTCCGGGTGCAGCCAGGTGCGCTAGCAGCAGATGGAAGTCTCGATCTCGATGCGCGCAAACGCCGGATCATCCGGCGGGGAGCGCTCGGGAATGCAGCCTCGCCAGCATCACAGAATGTACTGGCCGAGGCGGGGACCATCCAGCGCGTTGCCAAGGGGAGGCCGCTGGTCAGCCAGGGAGAAGCCACGACCTCAATTGCCATGATCAGCCTTGGGCGGGTGAGGCTGACGCGTGGGCTGAGCGATGGAAAAACGCTTTCACTGGGCTACCGAGGCGCTGGTGACGTCCTTGGTGAGGCAGCGCTGGGTGGAGTGGCGAACCACCGGGAGAGTGCGATTGCCACGGAGGATGTGGAGTCACTCCTCGTGCCCTTGCAGGTCTTCAAGAACCTCATGGCAAGCGATGCCAATTTTGCCGCGGTGCTGGTGAGCTCGCTCATCGAGCGTCATACCGACACCGAAGAGCGGCTGGCTTCGATGCTCTTCCGCAACGTCGAAGCGCGTCTGTGCGAGTTCCTCCTCAAGGCAGCCATCCGCTGGGGGATCCCCGACCCGCGCGGCGTGCTGATCTCCGCACCGTTCACCCATCAAGAGATGGCGAGCATGATCGGCTCGACGCGGGAGACCGTGACGCTCACGCTTGGCGAGCTGCGCCGCAAGGGCGTCATCGAGATCGATCGGCGCCGGATCGTGGTACTCGACCGAGACGCGCTGAAGAGTCGCGTATAAAGGGGGCCGCTGCGGACTGAACAGGCCGGAGTTCCTCCGGCCGCCCGCGGCCAACCTCTCTTAACTCCCAAGGCTTTTTTGTCGTCGCCGCCCGGCGCGCGCTAACGCTTGGGCTCACGGAGTGGCCGGATTCCGATCTTCAGCCGTCGTTTCACGGCCTGTTTTTGCCGATCCTTGTAGCGAGCATGGCTCGCATCCCCGACCTCGTTCGCGGTCTCGGTGGCTCGGTCGAGAAGCTGGAACTCACAAAGTACGAAGATGAGGGGCCCGAGCGACCATGCCGTCGGAGGGGCCATTTCCAGGATCTCCTGAGGGAGGCGGATGGGCAGATCCACGACGAAGTGGATCACGCGATACTCTTGGTCGCTGAAGCTGTTGTCACCCACTTTGAGGTCGTCGTCGACCTCCGTCTGGAGATGCCCCAGCATGGCTTGAAGCGCTGGCTTGCTCCCGCAGTAGCTCCGAAACTGGAGGATCGTATTGATGCTCTGGTGGGGAACGACGTAGTTGAATGGCAGCAGCCGCTCCGTCAGATAGAGGAGTATTGGCAGCAAGTCGTCGGTAGAACGGGTCACTATCCGGAAACGCAGCTTGTCGTAGATCGCAGAGGCGGTGGTATCCGCCTTCGACAGCAGCTTCGTATACAGAGAGTCTTTGTTCTTCCGGCCCCCGATGAACTCCGTAATCGGAAACCCTGCCGCGAGCATGCCGCCGATGATCCGGTAGACCTTCTCCTCGACCAGGTGAAAGACATCCTGATCGGACATCGGTATCGAGAAGAGCAGCTCACGCCCAGCGACGTGATGGATGATGTGCATCGCCTTTAGGATGGTGCACGCACACAGCTGACGATGACCCTTGCCTGAAGCCAGGAGGAGCAGCTCCTCGACCGACGCTCGGGCAACCGGACTGGGTATGGGGAAGTCGAAATGGCGACGAAGGTACGCTATCGCCTCACCCTTCAGGTTCTCGAGATGTGCCCGATCAGACGGCTCATCCGGCCGGAATTCCTGGGCCAGCAGGAGGGCGCGTGCCTCGGCCTCATTCTGCAAGTCGAGCCGATGCCAGTCGACGATGGAATCCCCGCGCAGCACGAGGTTCACGGCCTCGAGGTCCATCATTGTGAACTCTTCGAGGCGTTTTAGTCGGCCTACGTGCGCGTCCTGCGTCATGGCTTCGCGACAGCCAGTGATGTGGGAAGCAGAAGAAACAACTCGAGCCTATCGAACCACAAGAGCGTCGCTCGCGATCATCACTTCAGGAGGCGGATGGATTCGGAGGAGAAGCGGGGGGCGGGGGAGTGCGGCCGAGGGAGAGTGTTCCCAGAAAGATACCAACCGTCAGTGCCACGACGGCAGCGTGTCCGAGATAAGCGCCGCTGCAGCCAATCGCTGCAAACGGGGTAAGCGCAACCAGATACCAGGGGGTGATCCTCATCTGTCCTCCGTTGTCGCTAGTGACGGCCTTCAAAGGCCGTGTGTCGCTCCCTCAGGATCAGCTTCAAGGCTGTCTCAACGAGGGCGGGTGAGTTCGTGTAGGATAAGATGCCACTCCCCAACGCTTCGGGCCAAGAAGTAGCGGGTCCTGCTGTGCTGCAGCAAGCGAATTCGTTCGCATCCTGCGTTCCAGAGCCGCGACGGTCATGCATCGCCCTCAGGAACCCTGCGATTCCGTACTGTTAGAAGCCGATTCAGAGCGCCAAACGTTGAGGGATGCGTGGCATGGCAGCCTCGATCTGTCTCCTTGACGACACAGAGACCCCTGTCAGGCATCGTCCTCTGAGCCTGAGCCCTCTACAGCTTGCTGAAGTACCTACTGGAGTGTGCAGAGGAGGTGAATCGCCCCCAAACCCGGCGCGGTTCGGAGCAGCAGCGTCAGCGCGTGGGGACCGTGATCCGCTCTGCGTCACCGAGAACGATGGAGCGTCGCGCGCTATCTCGCCCGGATGTCCGGTCGACGATGATCTCCAAGCTGTACGAGCCGTCGGGGAGTCGAACCGGCGTGGAGAGCGATCGCGGCGCTTGCCCTTGCGTGAATCGCCACGAGCCGCCCGCGAGTGGCTCCTGTGAACCTGACTCATCCCCTTCGAACCACGTGAGTTCGACGCCCACGATCGTATCGGGTGTCGCAAGGCGTAGCTCGACTTCATGTTCCCGGGGGGTTTGCCGCAGCAACGGACCCACGATGATGAAGAGACCGAGCACCAGGAGGAGCGGCGCGAGGCGGCGCATCCAGGCACGCAGGGGGCCACTGGACATGGGAGCGACGACCCTGGCTGGCGAAGAGGCGGAAGTCAACGAGCCCGGTCAGCGGGCGCGCGAAGCCCGGACACGCTGAACCAGACCACTCACCACCTGATCCGGCAGGTCGAATGCCGGCATCTGGTTGCGTCCCTTGCGGATGGTCTCGGCGATGTAGGAATCCGTGACGCGATCCTGCCATGCAGGATCAGTCAGATCCGGCGCGCGAACCATCGGCCCCTGCGGGCCGTCACCGCGCCCCTTCGAGCCGTGGCACGTGAAGCAGTTGCGCTGCCATGCGAGGTCTACAAGACCTTGATCCGCTCCGTCACCTGCGGGCCGTGCCGACACCTGCGCGCCTGGCTGTCCAGGCTGATCGTGGTCGGCTGGTGTCCACTCCCGGACGTCACCAGGAGTCCTGTCGCACCCGGCCAAGGCGAACGCGATGGCTGCTCTCCAGAGCAAGGCGAGACGCTTGCCTCTTTTCATATCGATGGCGGGGGAAGGTAGGTGATACGTGAAGCAGCCACGAGATGTGACACGGCACAGAGCTGACCGCCACAAGGGCGCTGCGGGACCGTGAAGCTGGAGCGAGGCCGAGCAGGTTCCCCCCCGCGTCGCCGCCTACTTGCAGGGATCGCCTGCGGACTTGCCGCCGCCATCGACGGGCTTGTTCTCGACCGCCTTGCCGTCGATCGCCGCGATGTGGAACTCGGTCCGGCGATTCAGGGCCTTGCCCTCCTCGGTCTTGTTGTCACCTACCGGCTTGGTCTCACCAAAGCCGACGGGCAACAGGCGCTTGCAATCGTCACCCTTCGCGACGAGCCACTGAGCAACTGCGAGTGCACGCTGCTCCGAGAGGGTCTGGTTCTTGGCATCATCACCGACGTCGTCGGTGTGGCCCTCGACGCGGAGAACACTGACGTCCTTGCGGGACACCAGGAACTCATGGACGATGTTGAGGACTTCCTCGCTCTCCGGCTTGATCTTCGCGGTGCCCGTCTCGAAGTTGATGGGACCCGGCAAGTCGAGCTGGAAGCCCTTCATCTTGAAGGCCATCCGCATCCGACGCCGCGGCTTCTTCTCCTCGGCGGGGGGCGGAGTCGGAGCCGGGGTCGCCGGTGCCGGCTGAGCCTCGGGCTCCTTGGCTCCCGCGTTGAAGGAGGCTTTCGCCGTGCAGCCAGTGCCCGCGGCGACCATCATCACAGCGCACAAAACGGGAGCGACGAGACTACGCATAAAAGTTGTTCTCCTCTGAAGAAGCCAGGGCATGGGCCCCAGTTGAGCATCACTCGCTCAACGTGACTTGGACGTGCCCTCTCGACTGATCTTCACTCCGGGGCTCGCCGTCCTCGAAAACTATTCATCTGACGAGGCATGCGCGCTCCCCCTCGACGTGAAGTTGCCTTGTAGCAATTCCCCGAACAAGCGGAACCAGTAAAAAGCGCGGCCGCACATCGTGGCGTCGGCCTGCCGATCACAAAGCGGTCAGGTCTCGATGCGCGGATCATGAAGCGCCTGTTCGTAGTGACGCTCGACGGGCGCCAGATGGCTCACCCCTTTCGGAGAAGAAGGACCTCCGAATCGGAACATACTTTTGTTGGGGAATGTAAAGATGAGGGACCGCGAGCTTCGCGAGCACTGCACCCCTGCAGTGCTCGACCGTGCCGCCGGGGAAGGAAGCGCGTCTCAGCCGTCCGAGGGAGCTTCCTCGCAGGGATTCTCTGCGGGAGCCGCCGGTTCGGCCACGGGCCCGAGCTTGATGTGCTTGGCGCTGAACCCGATGCCGATCGAAATGCCGTCGCAGGTCTTGCTCGGATCCTGCGTACCGTCCTGGAGGACGTCGGAAGCCTGCCGGATCTGGTTGAAGATCGTCTCTGCAGCCGTGCCCGAGCAGAGGCTCTCCTGAATGGCGCCGATGACCTTCTTCAGCTCGGTGATGAGCTGCTCCGTCGGCAGGACGCCGGCGATGGTTCCATTGGTCGCGCCCGTGTGATCCGCGGAGAGATCCATCGCGATGACGGCGTTCTGGATGGGCAGGTTGATGTTGAAGCCTGCAACCGCGATGCTGAGGTTCAGGGTCGCGTTCTTTCCAGAGACCCAGGTGTTGTCGGCGACGTAGCTGTCCGAGAACACCACCTTGGAGCTCGTGGGATCGGTCGGATCGTTGAGGAACTCCCGGACGAGCGGCCACTCGTCATTGCCGTCCCACGCCGGGGCCGCGCCCAGAGAGGCACCGACAAACAGCCTCGCAGTCAGCGGATTGTACGAGGCGTCAGCGCCCAAACCGTCGAGCTGGAGAATGATGGTGAAGTCGCCTTCGCTGATGGAGTTGGAGACCTCGAGCGAGGCGTTCGGCTCTGCAGCGGTGATGATGTTGAGGACGTTCTTGCCGAACGAGTTGTCGATGCCCTCGTTCCCATCGGTGTAGACCAGGCTGGGTGTGGCAGTCCCGAACGGCTGGCAGAGGTCCGTGGAGCCTGCGTCGGAGATCTTGCCATCCAGGTTGAAGCCATACTCCTTCCAGGCGTCATCCTTCTTGGCCCCGGTGCGGTCCGACTCGCCGAGGAACAGCTTGTCGACGGCGTAGACCTTACCCTCGCCGTCGCCTGCCTTCTCGGGGGGAGCAGCGGGGGGTTGCCGCCCGGTCTCGTCGACCACCGGCGTTTCGACGTCCGTGGAGCCACAACCAGCGAGGGCGAACAGCGCGAGCGAGACGGACCCGGCCAGGGCGAAACGGGAGAGGGACATACGAAACCTCACTTTCACGAGCGCAGGGAGCGTCTGTGCGCTCCGAAGCTGACAAGCCTTTGTGAATCGGCGCGAATGCTAGCGCCTGGGGATGATGCTCTTCAAGGGCGATCCCTGTGGCGCAATGCGCTATGCCCTCTCCACAAGCCCTGTGGAGTGGCCACGCAGCACGCTTCCGGCGCCTCGATGCGTCAGATCTCTCGAACGCACTCCGGTGGAGAGGTTGACGGCGGGTCCTCGGGGCGAGCACCTTCGGACCCCTCCTGTGGCTTCTCCCGAGCAAGAAGGACGACCCAGCCGCCGTGACCGCTGAATTTACCCACTTGCACGTCCACTCTCAGTATTCGCTCCTCGATGGAGCGCTGAAGGTAAAAGACCTCGCCGCTCAGGCCAAGAAGCTGGGGATGCGTGCGGTTGCCTTGACTGATCACGGCAACATGTTCGGCGCCATCCAGCATTACAAGTCCTGCCAGGACAAGGGACTCCTCGCCATCCTCGGCTGCGAGGTGAATGTTGCCCGCGCCTGGTCGGGCCCCCAGGTGGCTCGCAATGGAGCGGACGAGACCCCCATGGACCACCTGGTCCTCCTTGCCGCTTCTGAGGAGGGCTACCGGAACCTGGTCCACATCGTCTCCATGGGCCACGTCGAACCGGCGAGCGGCCTTGGGCCGAGCGTGCGGCTAGAGACCATCGAAAAGCACAAGGCCGGCATCATCGGCCTCAGCGGCTGCATGGGCGGCGTCGTTGCTCAGCGCATCCTCGAACGGGGAGAAGACGAAGGCCGCACCGAGCTCGAACACCTGCAAGCCTGCTTCGAGCCCGGCAGCCTTTACGTGGAGCTTCAGGACCACGGCCTCGTCGAGCAGGGAGTCCTCAACGGCATCCTCGCGCGCGCCGCGGCGGATCTGGGGCTTCCCCTCGTGGCCACCAACGACGTCCATTTCTCCGAGCGCGACGACGGAGAGGGGCACCTCTACCTCTCCTGCATCGCCGCGAACCGCACCTACGCCGAGGCCGTCGAGGCGCATCACGGCAGCTTCGAGATGTTCCTCAAGCCAGCCGAGGAGATGTCGCACCGCTTCCGCGACTATCCCGAGGCCGTGCGCGCCACCCTGGAGATCACCGAGCGCTGCTCTGGCCTCAAGCTGAAGCTCGGCAAGCCCATGCTCCCCCAGTTCCCGCTGCCTGCCGGGTACGACACCGACTCGTACTTCCGTCACGTCGCCAAGGAGGGGCTCGCCAAGCGCATCGTGGAGATCCGCAGGACCGGCAGGTCGATCGACGAGAGCGCCTACCACACCCGCCTCCAGATCGAGCTGGACGTCATCGTGAAGATGGGGTTCCCGGGTTACTTCCTCATCGTCTGGGACTTCATCCGCTACGGCAAGGAGCACAAGATCCCGGTCGGCCCTGGCCGCGGCTCGGGCGCCGGCTCGCTCGTGGCGTACGCCATGGGGATCACCGACCTCGACCCCCTCCCGTACAACCTCCTCTTCGAGCGCTTCCTCAACCCGGAGCGCGTCAGCATGCCCGACTTCGACGTCGACTTCTGCATGGACCGGCGCGACCAGGTCATCAACTACGTCGCCGAGCGGTACGGCAAGACCTCCGTCGGGCAGATCGCCACCTTCCACGAGCTCAAGGCCCGCAGCGTCATCAAGGACGTCGGGCGCGCCATGGGCTTCCCCGCCAACGAAGCCCAGAAGATCGCCAGCCTCGTGCCGCAGAAGGGCCCCGGGGTGATGTACACCATCCCCGAAGCCCTCGAGATCGAGCCCAAGCTCAAGGCGCTCCAGGAGAGCGACCCCACCGTCGCCGAGCTGATCAAGCAAGCCCAGAAGCTCGAAGGTCTCACCCGGCACGCCGGCATGCACGCCGCGGGCGTGGTGATCAGCGAAGGGCCCCTCTGGGACCACGTCCCGTGCTTCAAGAACGGCGAGACGCTGGTCACCCAGTACTACAAGGACGACGTCGAGCTGGCGGGCCTGGTCAAGTTCGACTTCCTCGGCCTGAAGACGCTCACCGTCATCGACATCGCCGTGAACCTCATCCAGACCCGGCCCGAGCAGCAGGCGAAGCCCCCGTCGGAGCGGTTCGACATCAACACCATCTCCCTTGAGGACGGTCCGACGTTCGAGCTGCTCCAATCCGGAGAGACCACCGGCGTCTTCCAGCTCGAATCGAGCGGCATGCAGCAGCTCTTCAAGGACCTGCGGCCCACCCTCTTCGAGGACATCGTGGCCGCAGTCGCCCTCTACCGCCCCGGCCCCCTCGGCACCGGCATGGTCAAGGACTTCGTCGACTGCAAGCACGGCCGCAAGCCCATCGAGAAGATGCACCCCCTCGTCGACGACCTGCTCGTCCCCACCTACGGTGTCATCGTCTACCAGGAGCAGGTCATGCAGATCGCCCAGCAACTCGCCGGCTACACCCTCGGCGGCGCCGATCTGCTCCGGCGCGCCATGGGCAAGAAGAAGCCCGAGGAGATGGCCAAGCAGAAGGCCGTCTTCGTCGAAGGTGCGCTCACGAAGGAGGTCAAGCAAGAGGACGCCGAGCGCATCTTCGGCCTGCTCGAGTACTTCGCCGGATACGGCTTCAACAAGAGCCACTCCGCCGCATACGCCCTGCTCACCTACCAGACGGCGTACATGAAGGCGCACTACCCCGTGGAGTTCCTCTGTGCGCTGATGACCGCCGACCGCGACAAGATCGAGAAGGTCGTGCGGATCATCGCCGAAGGCCGCGCCTGGGGCGTCGAGATCCTCCCCCCGGAGATCAACGAATCGAAGCGAGACTTCACCGTGGTCTACAGCGCCCCCGGAGCCGGCGGTAACGGCAAGGTTCGCAACGCCCGCGGGCGTCCGACGCGCCTCAAGGACCCGCTCCAGCCGAAGATCCGCTTCGGTCTGGGTGCCATCCGCGGCATCGGCGAGTCCGCCATCGAGGCCATCCTTGAAGCGCGCGAGAAAGAGGGAGGCTTCCAGGACCTGTTCGACTTCGCCGAGCGGGTCGACCCCCGGCGCATGAACAAGGGCGTCATGGAGTCCCTTGTCCAGTCGGGGGCCTTCGACACCAGCCTCCAGGCCAAGGGCATCAACCGAGCACGCGCCTTCGCGGCGATCGACCTCGCCCTCGAAAGGGGCAAGACCGCCCTCAGGCAGCGCCACCAGATCGGACTCTTCGACAACATCCAGTCCTACAGGCAGTCGCTCGATGAATTCCCCAAGGTCGAGCCCTGGGACATCGGCGACACCCTGAACCGCGAGAAACAATCGCTGGGCTTCTACGTCTCCGGTCACCCCCTCGACCGCTATGGCATGGCGCTGCCCCGCTTCGACGTCGTCCCCGTCAGCTCCCTCGCCGGACTCGATCCCTGGTCGAAGGTACGCGTCGGTGGCGTCGTCGATGGCTACCGCGAACGCATCTTCAAGGGTGGTGGCGGCAAGCTCGCCTTCTTCACCCTGGAGGACACGGAAGGCCGGGTGGAGGTGAAGGTCCGCGAGAAGCAGATCGAGGCCTTCGCCGACCTCCTGAACAAGGGAGAGCCCGTGCTCATCTCCGGCAAGGTCAGCTTCCCGATGGTCGAGGAGGGCTCCGAAGATGCGGAGGCCGCGCCCCGCGAGCCGACCCTGATGCTCGACGAAGCGCAGCTCCTTTCCGAGGCCATCCTCGCCCAGACCCGCAGCGTCGCCATCACCCTCAAGTCACGCAGCGCCCGGCGCGAGCACATCGACCGCCTTGGCTCCCTGCTCCGCGCGAGCCCCGGCGCGTGCCCCGTACAGCTCGTCATCCAGCTCGACGATGGCGCCGAGGCCACCCTCTCGCTCGGCCGGGACCTCCGCGTCGAGCCCAACGACGTGATGCTGGGCCGCATCGAGAAGCTCTTCGGCGAGCGCGTCGTCGAACTCAGATAACCTGCAGCGCGTCCCCGCCCTCAGCCCCCGGCTTGCTCCGCGGCCCGCACCAGTTGCCCGAGCTTCCCCTCGGCGGCCTCCCGGTCGGCCTGGTGCTTCAGCAGCACCCCCAGCGTGTCCCGCGCGATCTCCGCGTCGATCTCCTGCCGCCCCAGCAGCAAGAGCGCGCGCGCCCAGTCGATGGTCTCACTGATCGCGGGCGCCTTGCGCAGATCCATGGCCCTCAGCGCTGCCGCGAACGCCGCCACCTGGCCCGCCAGGCGCGCTTCGATGCCCGGCAACGCGAGCCGCAGGATCCCGATCTCCCGCGGCGGCGCCGGGTAGTCGAGGAACGCGTGCAGGCACCGCCTCCGCAGTGCCTCCGTCATCTCCCGCGTCGCGTTCGTGGTCAGCAGGATCAGCGGCGGGTGCACCGCGCGGAGCGTCCCGAGTTCCGGGATGCTGACCGACAGCTCGCTGAGCACCTCCAGCAGGAACGCCTCGAACTCCGGGTCAGCGCGATCGACCTCGTCGATCAGGAGCACCACCGGCTCGGGGCTCCGCAGTGCCGCGAGCAAGGGTCGCGGCACGAGAAACCGCTCGCTGAAGAACGTTGCCTCGCTCCCGGCGAGCCGCTCCGCCGCCTCGGCGATCCCGGCCGTCCCCGCGAGTTCCCGGGCGACCGCGTCGCGAAGGAGCTGCGTGTAGAGCATCTGCTTCGCGTAATCCCACTCGTAGAGCGCCCTCGACTCGTCGAGCCCCTCGTAGCACTGGAGCCGGATCAGCCGCCGACCCAGCGCCTCGGCCGCTGCCCGGGCCAGGTCCGTCTTGCCCACGCCAGCAGGCCCCTCCAGCAGGATCGGCCGGTCCATCTTCAAGGCCAGCCACAGGGCGAGCGCGAGCGGAGGGTCTGCCAGGTAGCGCACCTGACGAAGCATCGCTCCCAGCGCCTCGGCCGAGGCCGGCACTGCCCGGAGCCCCGCCTCCTGAGCGCCCTCGGTGCCGCCATCGCCTGGCGAAGGCCCCCTGGACGCGCCCGCACCTCCGGACACAGCGCTCCCGGACGCAGCGCTCCCGGACGCAGCGCCCGCCGCATCCGGCGAGGAATCCCCAGGGATCGAGGCAGCCACGCCGGCACGCTAGCACGAGGCCCGACGTGCGCGCGCGGATGCTGCTATAGCAAGTACCTAGCGATGAGCGCCGAGCTCCAGGACCTGGTACGCATCGACGCGACCGGGACCGCACACCCGGTCGGCAAGAACGCAAGCCGATGGCTCCGTGCCAGGCGAGGTGCCTTCCGGCTGCTGCCAGCCCCCCAGCACGTCGTCTTCATGCGCTTCGTGGGCGAGGACGGCCAGCGCGACGCCGAGGACGGGGCCGTCGTCCGTCTGGCCGGCGAGATCACCAAGCCCGGCGCACTCTGCGACATCATCTCGCTCGTCGGGCAAGCCGGCTGGGAAGGCGAGCTCGTTGCGCTCGACCTCACGAGCAGCCGCTCCCTCTTCTTCAAGGCCGGCACGGTCGTTGGCGCGCGCTCCAGCGTGGAGACCGACCGCATCGGCGAGGTGCTCTACCGCTACGGCGCCCTCGGCCGCGAGCAGATCGACGCCACGCTCGCGGCGCTCGGACCCGACCAGCGCTTCGGCGAGGTCGCCGTCCGCCTCGGATTCCTCGATCGCGCGCGCCTCTACCAGCTCCTCGCCCGGCAGGCCGAGGAGATCGCCCACCATGTCATGCTCGCCGGAGACGGCGTCTTCTACTTCCTGGAACGCTTCGACGAGGAGCAGATCGCCAGCCGCCAGAACCTCACCGTCAGCGGCCTGCTCATGGAAGCGGTGCGGCGCATGGACGAGGCCCGCTACTTCCGCGAGCGCATCCCCTCCAGCATGCATGTCCCCGAGCGGCTCCCCGGGCGCGCTCCACCCACCAACGAACTGCGCAAGATGTGGGACGCCATTGACGGCCACCTCCCCATCGCCGAGCTGGCCCGCGCCACCGGCCAGGGCGAGTTCGACGCGACGCGCGCCGTCTTCCAGCTCATTCAAGCCGGGCTCGTGGCGGTGCACGCCCCCCGCCCGACCGGACCCACCGCCATCGTCACCCTCTTCAACGACGCCGTTCGCGCCATTCTCGCCGAGGTCGACGAGGCCGGGCACGGCGACGAGGTGCGCTGGCAGCTCGCCGCGTTCTCCAGCGGTGCCGGCGTCTACGACGCCCTCTTCCGCAGGGCCGGCCCCTCCGAGGAGGGCACCGTCCTTCCCGAGCCCACCATCGCCAACGCCATCGTCCTCGCCGGCCCCGAGCAGGCCGAGACCATGCTCGCCCAGTGGCTCTACGAGTACGCCTCGTTCGCCATGTTCGTCGCCGAGCCACTCCTCCGCCTCGGCGCCGACGGCCTCACCCAGCGCCGCAGCGAGCTACCCCCCGTGGAGCACAGCGGCGTCCCCAGCATCGGCCGCGACGCGCCCCTCTCCCGCCGCGTCGGCCCCCTCATCGGGCAGCTCGCGCCCAAGTAGCGAGGATCGCCTCGGCCACGCTGTCGATCCGCGGCCCTGCAATCTCCGGCCGCGCGCGCGCTCCCATCCCTCCAGGCCCCTCCCGCAGCGGACACAGCTCGCAGCGGCGCGGATCGAAGACCATCGCCCCCCGCATCCCTGCTGCCCGTGCCGCTTCCACGTCGCTCGGCGTGTCGCCGATCACCCACGTCGCGGCCACCTCCAGATCCAGCGCTTCGGCCAGCTTCGTCAGCATCCCCGGCGCCGGCTTCCGGCATCCGCACACCTGGACCAGGGCCGGATCCCCGCCAGGCCCTCCCTCCGGATGATGCGGGCACACCTCGATCGCCGCGACAGGCACCCCGGCCTCCTGGAGCCGCCTGAGCAGCGCCGCGTGGGTCCTCTCGAGCGCGCTCCACGGGATCTGACCCTTCGCAACGCCGGGCTGATTCGTGGCGATCGCCAGTGTGAACCCTGCCTCTGCGAGGTGCCGCATCCCCTCCACCGCGCCTGGCAGGAACCGGATCTGGTCCGGGTGGAACGCCGTCGTCACCACCCCCAGCTCCGCGTCGCGTACCACGTCGATGATCGTCCCGTCCCGATCGAGGATCACCCCCGGCCGCCCCGACATGTGCCGGCGGCTCAGGACTCGGCCACGAGCTGCCGCAGCCGCTCGCAGATCAGGTGGTGGTATACCTCGTGGAACCCCTCCACGTGCGGCGTCGACGTCGTGCCCTGCGTCGTCCGCGGCACGATCACGCTCGCGTCCGCCATCGTCCGCAGCGCCCCACCGTCGTAGCCCACGAGTGCCACCACCTTCCCACCCGCTCGCTTCGCGCAGTCCGCGGCGGCCACCAGGTTCTGCGACCACGGCCCTGCCTTGGCCGCGCCGGATCCCCCGTGCACGCTCAGGCAGACCAGCACGTCTCCCGCCACCATCCGCCCGTCGAGTTGCTCCAGGAAGATCCGGTTGAACCCCACGTCGTTCGTGAGCGCGCTGATCAGCGCCGCGTTGTCGCACAGCGACGTGCACTTGAAGCGCCGCTTCCCCTCCACCCACGTGAACTTCGAGATGTCGCAGGCCAGGTGGCTCGCGTTGGCCGCCGACCCCCCGTTGCCACACGTGTAGATGGTCCGGTCCTGCCGGTATGCCTCGAAGAGCACCTCGATCACCGCCGCGAGATCCTCGCGGCGCGTGGCCAGCGCGATCTCTGCCGTCTCCCGCAGGTACTGATCGACGAACGCTTCGTTGCGCGACATCGCCGATCTATAGCCGGCCCGAGCGCCCCTTGCCCAGATCCGCGGGCCCTCCTGCCGCGGTCGCTCAGGAGCGGTGCAGGTTCGCCACGATGCGGGCCCCATCGACGTCGAAGCGGAACCGCAGGATCCGCAGCCCCCGGCCCAGCATTGTCTCCACGACCCGGCGCCGGTCGGCCGGCCGCACGTAGAACATGAAGAACCCGCCGCCCCCGGCCCCCATCAGCTTCCCCCCGAGCGCCCCTGCCGTGCGCGCGGCTTCGTAGTGCTCGTCGATCACCGCGTCCGTCATCTTCGACGCCAGCCGCCGCTTCTGCGTCCAGTGGTGGTGCAGGAGCGACCCGTACTCGTCGATGGATCCGCGCACCAGCAGCCGGTAAACCTCGTGGCCGAGCTCCTTGATGCGGTGCATCCGCTCGAGCACCTCCGGCTCAAGCTGGGTGATCCGCTCCCGCTGCTCCCCCAGCACCACCCGCGCTGGCCGCTCGATTCCGCTCCACACGATGAGCAGGTTCGACTCCAGCTCCTCCATCACCTCGTCCCGGATCGGCACCGGCTCCACGTGTACCGACCCGTCCTCCGCGAACGTGAACGCGGTGATGTTCCCGTAGGCCGCGATGTACTGATCCTGCTTGCCCACGGGCTCTCCGAGCCGCCCCATCTCGATCTCGTATGCCTCCCGCGCGAGCTGCTCCGACGACACGAAGTCCCGCTTGTACGTGTGGAGCGCGTTCAGGAGCGCCACTGTGAACGAACTCGACGACCCCAGCCCCGAGTTCGCCGGCAGATCCGCGACGCTGGTCAGCTCGATGGAGTGCTCGATCCCGAGCATCCGCAGCGCCTCCCGGAAGATGGGGTGCTCGATCCGCTCGACGGCGGGCACGATCTCCGTGTTCGAGTACGCGAGCCGGATGTCGCGGTGGAACCGCTTGTTCGCGGTGACGTAGATATACTTGTCGATGGCTGCCGAGACCAGGTAACCGCCGAAGCGGTCCGAGTACGACGGCAGATCCGTGCCGCCACCTCCCAGCGAGAAGCGCACCGGTGCGCGCGAGACGATCATGACGGTTCTCCAGCGCTCCCCGACAGGAGCGCCTCCAGATCGCGCAAGCCTGCCTCCGATCCCACCTCGTGGAACCTCTCCATCACCGGCAGTGCGCGCAGACACCCGCGGGCCGCGAGGTCTGCCTGCACCACCTCCAGCCCCACCACGGCTCCCTCTGGAAGTGCGGCGATCACCTCCCTCCGCAGCGCCATCGCCCCGTAGTCGATGTGGTCCAGTCCGGGATCCACGGGGTCACCCAGCTTCCGCTTCCGGTAACGCGCCACCAGCGCTCCCTGGATCGCGGTGTTCGAGGCATCCAGCCGATCCTGGTTCCGGTACACGGCCATGGTGCCGAGCGCCTCCGGGTGCGCCTCCAGATCCCGCAGTGGCGCCAGGTAGTCGAAGGGCAGGTACGAGTCGCCGTACGTCACCAGGAAGGTGGGGGAAAGGTGGGGAAGGGCCCGGCGCAGCGCGCCCGCAGTCCCCAGGAGGGATGGCCCCTCGTCGGCGTACCTCAGCCGCAGCGACCCCCACCGATCGCCCATGGCCTCCTGGACGGCACTTCCCAGGTGACCGATGCAGATCAGCGCCTCCCCGAACCCTGCCGCCGCGAGCCTGTCGAGGAGCCAGGCGCCGAACGGCCGCCCCGCCACCCCGAGCAGAAATTTTGGGATCGACGCGGTGCGGGGGTGCATCCGGGTGCCGAGCCCCCCGGCGAGGATCGCGGCCTGAGGGGGCAGGGCAGTGGAGGGCACGGGCCGTCCCCTACCATGGGAGAAGCAGCCCGGAAAAATCGTCGCCACAAACTGTACGGCCGTTCAGACGGCCAGTAGGCTCGCAACCATGGAAACCAAGGCGCTCGCTCCTCACGTGCTTCGCGCGCTGTTCGACCTCCAGTCGGAAGGTGCGCTCGTGAACCTGCAGACCCTGACCGACACCCTCCAGGTGCGGCGGGTCGACATCCGTCGCGTCATCACCGCGCTTCACCGTGAGGGCTACGTGGACGCCCTCCACATGAGGCTCACCCTGCGGGGCTACGCCCTGGGCGCCTCCTTCGCGAAGAGCGAACTCCTGCCTCTCCGACGCGCGTCGGGGGCGGCCTCGACAGTCGCGGCATGAGCAAACCCGTCGCGGCAGGAGTAAAGAAAAAGGCGCGTGACCTCGACGCGTGGAAGACGTGCCAGTAACCTGACCGCCTCGCTGCTCCCTGATGACCCCCGCATACGACCAGATCAGGAAGGTGCTGCTCGGCTACCTTTCTACGATGAACGCGGAGGGGCTGCTCACCCGGGCCCTGCGCGAGGCCGAGATCGACCCCGGTCGCTTCACGCTCGACGACCTCGGGGCGATCCTCCCGAGCATCGAGCGACGGGCTCGCCTCTACGTGGAGCCCTCGCGGCTCCCGCGCCTCAAGGCCGATCTCACCGCGCTCGGCGGTGATCGGCTCTCCTTCCACTCGAAGGTGCTGCCCATCCGGCACGAGGCGGACATCAGCACCGCCCGGGTCACGGCCAAGGACGTGTGCGACGGCGCGGGCGCGCGAAGCTTCGTGTCCCACAAGGTCGCGACGGCCATCAGCGAGCTCGCGCGCAACATCGTCCACTACACGCCTGGTGGGAGCATCGAGATGATCCTGCGCCGGGATCCCCCGGAGCGCTTCATCGTGATCGCCACCGACCAGGGCGCGGGCATCTCGAACCTCGCCGAGGTGCTGGCGGGGCGCTACCGGAGCAAGACCGGCCTCGGCCGCGGCTTGCTCGGGGTCAAGCGCCTCGCCGATCGCTTCCACATCGACTCCGGTCCTCAGGGCACCCGCATCGAGATCGAGGTGCACCTGTGAAAGTCTCGGAGTCCCATGTCATCGTCCCCAAGGACGGGGAGCAGCTCTCGGGCGACGCGGTGTTCGTCCGTCACCTCGACAGATCGAGCCTGTTCGCCGTGATTGACGCGCTCGGGCACGGCGATCGCGCGGCCGAGACCTCGGCCGTAGCGCTCGACGCGCTGAAGGAGACCTCGGGCAACCCCGGCGTCGGCGAGCTCATCGATCTTCTTCACACCAGGCTGCGCGGTACTCGGGGCGCCGCGGCCATGGTCTGTGTGTGCAGGGATGGACAGCTCGAAGGCTGCAGCGTCGGCAACGTGGAGCTGCTCAGCCTCGGCACCCGCATCCCCTGGGTCCCCAGCCCCGGCATCCTTGGGGCCTCGCTCCGACGCACCCGCATCTTCGAGGTCAAGCTGGTCCCCGGCGACCGGCTGATCCTCCTCTCCGACGGCGTCTCGCCGCGCATCGAGCCCTCGCTCCTTCGCGGTCAGAACGCACACGACGCATGCCGCACGCTGATGAGCAAGTACCGCCGCCCGCACGACGACGCGACCGTCATGGTCGCCGACATCGAACTGTAGAGACGCCATGGAGCTGAAGCGCCTGCCGATCATCAACCTGTGGGACCGCATCCTGGTCCCGCTCCAGGGGGACGTGACCGACGACCTCGCCGAGCAGCTCAACACCGATGTGCTGCGCGCGATACACGAGAGCGGCGCCAAGGGGCTGGTGATCGATCTCACCGGGGTCTGGATCATGGACAGCCACCTCTGCGCCGTGCTCACCAACCTCGCGGCTGCCGCGAGATTGATGGGCACCCCCACCATCCTCTCCGGCCTGAGCCCCGAGATCGCCATGACCCTCCAGGCCATGGGCGTGGAGCTCGCTGCGGTCCGCACCGCGCTCACCCTGGAGCAGGCACTCACCATGCTTGGCCTCGAGGTGTGGCGCGCCGAGGACAGCGAGGTGGAGGACGAAGGCCACGACGAGCCGCAGGAGGAGGCCCAGGGGGCACGTCCCCGCGCGGCTGCTCCCGCGGGCTTCCCGGGCAGGGCCCTCGGCGGTCAGGGCCGCCAGAGCACCTCTCCGCCGCGCCTCCCGCCGACCTCGGTGCCTGCACGCACGCGCGGCCGCGGCTCCTGATCCCACCCCGCACGTCCCCCCTTCTCGCATGAGCGCGACGGTGAACCCCGACAACCTGTTCGCCCCGCCGCCGCGTGCGCGCGGGATCTACTGCAACCGCACCCTGAACCTCCGCTCGATCAAGGCGATCGGGTACGACATGGACTACACCCTGATCCACTACAGGGTGGAGACCTGGGAGCGGCGGGCCTTCGAGTACCTGCAGCAGCACCTGCTCCGTCAGGGGTGGCCCGTCGGCGAGCTCGCCTTCGATGCGGAGCTGGTCATCCGCGGCCTCATCCTCGACACCCAGCTCGGCAACCTGCTCAAGGTCAACCGCTTCGGCTACGTCAAGCGCGCGTTCCACGGCACCCGCCCCCTCGACTTCGAGGAGCAGCGGCAGATCTACAACCGGATCATCGTCGATCTCGCCGAGCCGCGCTGGGTCTTCCTCAACACCCTGTTCTCGCTCTCCGAGGGCTGCATGTACGCGCACCTCGTGGAGCTGCTCGACGGCAAGAAGCTCCCCGGCGCGCTCCGCTACGCGGACCTCTACCGTCTGATGAAGCTCCAGCTCGACGCTGCGCACATGGAAGGCGCGCTCAAGGACGAGATCGTCTCCGACCCGGACCGCTTCGTCGAGCCCGACCCGGAGACCCCGCTCGCGCTGCTTGACCAGAAGCACGCCGGCAAGCGGCTCCTGCTCATCACCAACTCCGAGTGGAGCTACACCCGCGCAATGATGCGCTACGCCTTCGACCGTTTCCTGCCCGAGGGGGTCACCTGGCGCGATCTCTTCGACGTGGTCATCGTCGCCGCGCGCAAGCCGGACTTCTTCTCCGTGCGCAGCCCCCTCTTCGAGGTGGTCACCGAGGAGGGGCTGCTCCGACCCTCGCAGTCGGGCATCCGGCCCGGGGGCTTCTACTTCGGCGGCTACGCCGGGCTCGTCGAGCACCACCTCGGCCTGAGCGGCGACGAGATCCTCTACGTCGGCGATCACATCTACGGCGACGTGCACGTCTCGAAGAGCCTGCTGCGGTGGCGCACCGCCCTCATCCTGCGCGAGCTGGAGGAGGAGATCCGCGCCATCGACGGCGCACGCCACGACGAGGCCCGCCTCGGCGCGCTGATGGCCGAGAAAGAGCGGCTCGAGCGCGGCTACGCGCGGCTCAAGCTCGACGTGCAGCGGCGGCGCGCGGGCTACGGCACGGTCACCCTCCCCGACGAGGAGCTCACCGCCCGCATGGCCGAGCTGAGGGCCGAGCTGTCCACCCTCGACGCCCGCATCGCCCCCCTCGCGAGGGCCTCCGGGGAGTTCCCGAACCCCCGCTGGGGCCTGCTCATGCGCGCAGGCAACGACAAGAGCCACCTCGCGCGGCAGATCGAGCGCTCCGCCGACATCTACACCTCGCGCGTCTCGAACTTCCTGCTGACCACCCCGAACCTCCTCATCCGCTCGCACCGGGGGACCCTCCCCCACGATCCTGTCACCGAGGACAACGCCCCCGGCCGCCCCGACGAGGCTTCTGGACCCGTGGGAGACGACGCCGCGAGCCCTGCGCGAGAAGCCTGACCGGCGCCGCTACGCCGCCGCGCCAAAGGGCTAGCGCCGGTACGGGTGTACGGACGTTGCTGTCGCGCCGCGCCGAGGGGCCGGAACTTGGACAGAGGGTGCGGCAAGCCTTTTTTGGTCATCCTCCATGTGGATAGAGCGCACCGAAGGCTTGCGGGTAAGTCTGTCCACCTGGACAGAAGGAGCCGATTCAGAGTCGTCCAACTGGACAGAGCGCACCGAAGGCTTGCGGATAGGTCTGGTCCAACTGGACAGAGCGCACCGAAGGCTTGCAGGTACGCCTGTCCACGTGGACGCGCCCTGGTCAGGCCGCCAGCCGCTGGCCCGCGGCGTCCAGGATGGCGAGGCAGCCCTCGAAGGAGTCGCAGAACAGAAGCTCCCGCCGCAGCGCCGACGCCCCCGGCAGCCCGCGCAGGTAGCCGCTCAGATGCCGTCGCGTCACCCGCACGCCCGCGTATTCCCCGCGCGCCTCCACGTTCGCCGTGAGGTGCTGGCGGCACAGGTCGAGCCGCTCCTCGGCCGTGGGCAGCACCGGCAGCTCGCCGCGGGCGATGATCCCCTCGGCCTCGCGGAAGATCCAGGGGTGGTCGATCGCCATCCGGCCCACCATCACGGCCGCGCAGCCCGTTTCTTGCAAGGCACGTGCCGCGTCCTCGCCGGACTTGATGTCACCATTCACGATGACCGGGATGCGCACCACCTCCTGCGCGCGCGCAGCCCAGCTCCAGTCGGCGGCGCCGCTGTGGCCCATCTTCGCCGTCCGGCAGTGGATGGTCAGCGCGGCGACGCCCGCGTCCTCCAGGCGCCGAGCCAGGTCGATGATCGGCATCTCCGATTCGGGGCCGAGTCCGATGCGGGTCTTCACCGTCACGGGCATCGACACCCGCTCGACCACCATCCGGGTCATCGCCACCATCGCCGCTGGATCGCGGAGCCACCCGGCACCGGCGCCCCTGCCGGCGATCTTCGGCACCCAGCAGCCGCAGTTGATGTCGATGAACGAGGGCTGCGCTGCCTCGGCCACCACGGCCGCCTCTGCGAGGCGCTCCGGGTCCGAGCCGTAGATCTGGATGGCCGTGGGCGTGTCGTCGGCCGGCAGCACCATCTTCCGCCGCGCCGTCTTGCACCCGCGCAAGAGGCCCTCGACGTTCACGAACTCCGTGTAACAGAGCTTCGCCCCGAGCGAGCGGCAGAGCCGCCGGAAGACGACGTCGCTCACGTCCTCCATGGGCGCGAGCAGGACGGGGTGAGCGGCGAAGAGGGCGTGAATCTCGGCTGTCGTCAGGGGCACGGCGGACCTAGGGGAAGGAGCGACGCTTCCTACCACAGCGTCGCCCGGGGGCGTCGCAGGTCTTTGGGGCCGCCCCTCTGTGAGGAACCAGCGCCCGGCAAAGAACCAGGCGCTCGGGTCCGCAGAGCTGGCCAGAGGATCGTCAGGTGGTCATCTCGGAGCCCCACTGCTCGCCGTATCCCACCGCCATCTCCGGGTCGTGGTGGAACTCCCGCCGCGCCTCCAGCGCGTAGTCGCCCTCCTGCACGTGGTCGCCTTCGGCCAGGGCCCGCAGCACGTCCATGGGCGTGAGCATCCCGACCAGCGCGCCTTCCTCTGTGATCACCACGGCCCTGTGAATCTTCTCCGCCACCATCAGGCGGACGGCCGACATCACAGGATCTCCGGGCCGCACAGCGTAGACGACCCGGCTCATCACCGTGTCCACGCGCGGCTTGTGATCGACCTCCTCGACGCCGTCGGCGCCGGCCAGGTCGCTCCGCGACACGACGCCCACGATGCGGCCCCGGTCGAGCACCGGCGCGCCGCTGATCCCGCAGTCGCCCAGGGTCTGCACCGCGTCTATGACGGAGGCGTTCGCCGGCAGGGTGTGGACGTCGGTGGTCATGATGTCTCGCACGCGCAGCGTCTTCATGGCGTCCTCCAGGGGCGTGGTGAGGCGTTAAGGGCAGAACCCTAAGGATGACGCGGAGCAAGAAGTGCTCCCACACCTGGAAGGCCCTGCTTTGCCGGTGTGTTTGCCTGCGCGTCGCGCCGGCGCAGGAACGACCGTGCGCGTTGCGCTCAGTCTGCCGTCACATCCATGCTCACTTTGCATGCCGTCAGGCTGGTCCGCCTGCATTCAGCTCGGTTACATAGAGCGCTGTGCTTCGCTGGCTTCGCTCGATCTTTTCCGCCGAGACTGCGCCAGCCGACCGGGGCGCGGCACCTCCTCGACCTGCGGGGAAAAGCGCCGAGGATGGGGCTGTTGGAGAGGAGGGAGAGCCCGATGAAGCGGAGGAACCCCTCCCTTCACCCGATGAGATCACCGTCCTCCCCATCGAGGACTCCATCGACCTGCACACCTTCGCGCCGCGCGACATCCCCTCCGTGGTCGAGGAGTACCTCCATGAAGCGTGGCAGCGCGGCTTCGAGGAAGTCCGCATCATTCACGGCCGGGGCAAGGGCGTGCAGCGGCAGGTCGTGCGCCGCGTCCTTGCCAGACACCCGGCAGTGATCGAGTTTCGCGACGCGCCCTCGACCCGCGGCGGCTGGGGCGCGACGCTGGCCTGGCTCAAACCACGTCCTGCTGGAGACCACCGAGACCACCGTGCTTGATCCCCTCCTGCTTCTCTCCGCCACCCGCCTCGCAGCCCTCGTTCGCGCCGGCGATACCTCGTCCGAGCACATCGTCGACGTACACATCCGTCACATCGAGCGCGTCAACCCGGTGATCAACGCCATGGTCGCGGAGCGCTTCGACACTGCCCGCGCCGAGGCTCGCGCCGCCGATGTCCGCCGCCGCCAGGAGCCGCCCGAGTCGCTCCCGCCGTTCCACGGGGTGCCGTGCTCCATCAAGGAGAGCTTCGCGGTCACCGGCATGCCCAACACGGCAGGCCTCCTCGCCAGGAAGGCGCTGCGGGCGCGCGAGGACGCGATCACCGTCACCCGCCTGCGCAACGCCGGCTTCATCCCCCTCGGGGTCACCAACACGCCCGAGCTGTGCATGTGGATGGAGTCGAACAACCGCGTCTACGGCTGCTCCAACAACCCGTACGATCCGCGCCGCACCGTCGGCGGCAGCTCGGGTGGCGAGGGCGCCATCGTCGGCGCCGGGGGGGCGCCGGTCGGGCTCGGATCCGACATCGCCGGTTCGATCCGCATGCCGGCCTTCTTCAACGGCGTCTTCGGCCACAAACCCACCGGCGGCCTCGTCCCGAGTTCCGGCCAGTTCCCGAGGCCCACCGGGGGCACGCTGCGGTACATCACCACCGGGCCCATCACCCGCCGCGCCGAGGACCTCATGCCTCTGCTCGCGCTCCTGGCGGGTCCGCACCCGGATGATCCCGCCTGCATCTCCTTCCCGCTCGGCGATCCGGGGGCCATCGATCTGCGCGCGCTCACCGTGCACACCGTCGAGAGCGATGGCCTCCACGCGGTGCACCCCGAGCTGCTCGCAGCCCAGCGCCGCGCCGCAGAGGTCCTCGGGAGCCTCGGTGCGACCGTGCGCCCCGCGAACCTCACCCACCTCTCCCGCACCCTGGAGATCTGGAGCGCCATGGTCGCGGCGGGCAACGTGGTGTCCGGGACGCGGGGGCCTTCATTTGCCGAGCTGCTCGGCGAAGGGCGCCGCATCTCCGTGGGGCGCGAGATGGTCCGCCTCGCTCTGGGCCGCTCCCCGCACACGCTCCCCGCGGTCGCCCTCGCCTTCCTCGAAGACGCGAGCAAGCTCTTGCCGGGGAGGATGACCCAGGCCGCGAAGCTCGGTGAGGAGCTGCGCGCCGAGATCGCGGGCCTGCTCGGCGACAGCGGCGTGCTCCTCTACCCGTCGCACCCGGTGCCCGCGCCGCGCCACGGACACTCGCTCTACGCGCCGCTCCGCTGGGCCTACACGGCCATCTTCAACGTGATGGAGCTGCCGGTCACGCAGGTGCCGCTCGGTCTCGGCACCGAGGGGCTGCCGCTCGGCGTGCAGGTCGTCGCGCCTCACGCCCACGATCACCTGTCCATCGCGGTCGCGGGACACCTGGAAGCGGCGCTCGGTGGCTGGATCCCCCCCTCGCTCTCGGGCCCGTGGTATCAGCATCGCCCATGACCCGTGCCCGCACCTACGATCTCGTCGTCTTCGGCGCCACCGGCTTCACCGGCCGCCTCGTGGCCGAGTACCTCGCCCGCCGCGTGAGCACAGAGCCGTTCCACTGGGCCATCGCCGGTCGCAGCGAGGAGAAGCTCGCCCGCGTCCACGCCGAGCTGGGTCTCCCCGCAGACGTGGGCACCCTCGAAGCCGACGTGTCGAGGCCGGAGTCTCTGTCCCGCATGGCGCGCGAGGCCCAGGTGGTGATCACCACTGTCGGTCCCTACGCGCAGTACGGCGAGCCCCTGGTCGCAGCCTGCGTCGCGGAGGGGACGGACTACGTGGACCTCACCGGCGAGCCTGACTTCGTGAGCCTCTGCGTCGAGCGCTACCACGAGGCAGCCCGCGACAAGGGCGTGCGCATCGTCAACTGCTGCGGCTTCGACAGCATCCCCCACGATCTGGGCGCGCTGTTCACGGTCGAGCGGCTCCCCTCCAGCGAGCCCATCCAGCTCGAAGCCTTCGTCCGTGCGAAGGGGATGTTCTCGGGCGGCACCTGGCAGTCCGCTCTCGGCGCCCTGGGCGATCTGCGCGCGCAGCGCTCCCGCAGCAAGCCCCCGAAGGCCGCCTCCGAGCCCGGCGCCCGGAAGGTGAAGGGCATCAAGGCGAAGGTCCGCTACGACCGCGAGCAGCACGCCTGGATCGTGCCGCTGCCCACCGTCGATCCGCTCATCGTGCTGCGCAGCGCACGCGCGCTGCCGGTGTACGGACCCGACTTCAGCTACGGCCACTACGCGCCGGTCCGCTCCACGCTGACGCTGGTAGCGGGGACTGTGGGCCTCGGCGTGCTCACCGCGGCGGCGCAGATCCCCCCTGCGCGCGCGCTCCTGTCGAAGGTGCGCCCCTCCGGCGAGGGGCCCAGCGCGGAGGTGCGCGCTCGGGCGTGGTTCCAGGTGACGTTCCGCGGCAAGGCGGCGACGCGGCAGGTGACGACGCGCGTGAGCGGCGGAGATCCTGGCTACACCGAGACGGCGAAGATGATCTCGGAGGCTGCGCTCTGCCTCGCGCACGACCGTGACCGCCTCCCCGAGGCCACCGGTGTCCTCACCCCCGCCGTCGCCATGGGCAACCTGCTCACCCACCGGCTGCAGGAGGCCGGCATCCGGTTCGAGCACCTCGAAGGCTGATGCACCGGGGCGCCAGGGGCTGGGGCGCCGGGGAGCTGGAGCGCCAGAGCGGCGGGGGCGCGTGCCTTCGCCGCAGGCCTACGTCAATGCGGGTGTGGGGTGGCGGCTGGGCAGGAAGCGCCGGAGCTTGAGGCTGAGGTTCGATGGATCCTGCGTCTTGCGGATGTACCCGGCGGCACCGCACTCCTCGACGAGGCGCGCCAGCTCCGTGTCCGGGCGGTCCGAGAAGAGGACGATGGGGCAGCGGTGAAGCCCGCTCCGCAGGGTGATCTCCACCAGCTTGTCGCCGGTGAGCGCGGGCATGTTCACGTCCATGAGCACCACGTCGGGCTTCTCCTGGACCAGCGTGCGCGTGAACGCGATCGGGCTGTCGATGCCCACGACGTCGTAGTCCTCCTCCTGCAGGATGAACTGCACCACCTCCCGGATGATCTGGCTGTCGTCGACGATGAGGACCTTGGTGCGTCGGCGGTCGCGGTTCATGGTGGTTCTCTCTTCGTACCACACTGACGGCGGCGGTGCTTGTCCTGGGCGGGAAGTGCTCGCTCGTTTCTTCTCCGACGTTTTCGAGTTGGTCGTTCGGTTCCACCGCGTACTGGCATGGCTTCTGCCAGCCCTAGACGCACGTCCCATCCGGCTTCCGTCCAACTCCGTCCACCGGATCGGCAAGGTGCAGCGTGAACACGCACGACGATGCTCACGGAGCTGCAGCCTCTCCTGCAGCACCGCCGCCTTCAGGGCTGCGGGCATTCGCGTCATACACGGGCTACGGAGTGAAGCTCCTGGTGCTCTCGCTCTGCCTGCTGGAGGGTTTGTACCTGATCCTGGGCAATCTCTTCCTGGCCTTCGGGTTGAAGCGGGTGGTGAGCTGGGATCCTGAGACTTTCACCATGGATTACGAGGCCGCGTGGTCGTACTGGCCAGGCCACGCGAAGGTCCGGAAGTTCAAGATCACCGGGCAGGACTCCGTGCTCCAGTGGTCGATGGATATCGAGAAGGCGACCCTTGGCGTGGAGCTCCTCGAGCTGTTCGAGCAGCGCTACCACGCCACGCACGTGGAGGCCGAGGGGACGGTCTTCAGGATGCGGTTCCGGGTGAGCGACGAGACTGCGAATAGCCCCTACGCGCGCGCCCTACCCCCCATTGCGGGCTTCGCCGATCCGCCGCTCGCGTTCGTGGGTCCCGTGCTGGTGCCCACGGATCAGGACTACAACCTGTGGACGGCACATCTGGAGAACATCGACGCGGGGATCGACGAGATCTGGATCGAGACGTTCCGGCTCACGGGCGATCTGCGCGCAAAGAGCGCCTTCTACTTCAAGCCACTGCGGACCTTCAGCCTGCCGCCTTCGCAGGTGGAGATCGTGTTCGGGGAGCTGCAGACCGCCGATCACCAGGTGCTGCACGGGATGGAGGGGTCGCTGTTCGCATCGATCGAGCCCTTCAACGTGGAGACGGGGGGCCTGCCCGAGATGCTTCACGCCATGACGTCGCACGTCACGCTGAACGCACAGGTGCCCGGCATGCGCTTCGTGCAGGACGTGCTGGGGCTCGATACGCCGCAGTTTCGTGACGGCAGTGGCGCCCTGGAGGTGGACACGGGCATCGAGCGTGGGGTGCTGACCCAGGGAAGCCGGGCGCGCTACGCGACGCGGCGCCTCGACGTGGACACGATCGATGCCGGGCTGACGGCGGCGGTGGAGACCACGCTCCGGGTAGATGGAGGCCGCAGTACGATCTCCGCATTCCTCGACGAGGCCTCGCTGCACTGGGCCAAGCCCGCAGGCGTCCCCGTGGCCATGGTGGACGATGCGCGGGTGACCGTGGAGATGCCCGCAGACGTGCTGGCTCCCTGGAAGGTGGAGGTCTACGACGTGGAGCTTCCGTCGGCGCGGGTGTCAGACCTGCGGCGGCTCCTCCCCGAGGCCCCGAAGACCATGAGGCTCACGGGCGGTTCTGCGCTGCTGCGGGGCCACCTCGCGGGCCGCGCAGGTCAGCAGGGTCAAGGCTCCCTCCAGCTCGACGTGTGGAAGGCTTCGGCGGGCATCGCGTCGGTGGCGCTGCAAGCGAGCATCGGGGCCAAGGTGGACGTGACGGCGATCGATCTGGCGTCACAGTCGGCGGTGCTGCGCGGGACCGTGGGGATGGGAAAGGTGTTCGTGCAGCAGGGCGAGGACTCGTTCCGCGACTGGTGGGCACGGGTGCGCTTCGACGGGGTGCGGATGCATGTCGGCCGGAGCGTGGACGTGAGGGGCGATGCGCGGGTGACGATGCAGAGCCTGGATCCGCTGGTGGGCTCGCTGGTGGGTCTGGACGCGATCCCCGGGTGGTCGGAGCCGCTGATCTCGTCGAAGCAGGTGGCGATCGACATGAACGTGAACAAGCAAGGGACGCGGCTCGCGGTGGGGTTCGATGCGGTGGCGGGCTCGCAGCAGGTGACGGGTATGCTGGAGCGGCGGAGGGAGCACACGCGGGGGGCTTTCCTGGTGAGGAGCGGGCCGGTGTCGGCGGGGATTCACCTGGACTCCGATGGGGCGAGCGTGAAGCTCTTGGCAGGGCGGGGGTGGTTGAAGGAGCAGCTCGCGGCGCTGCGGGAGTGGGCGGTGCGAGAGGCGCAGGTTCCGGAGCGCGATGGGAAGGCTGCGCCGGCTGCGGGGAAGGTGGGGCGCGTGGTGAAGGAGACGGAGCAGGCCGGGGAGAAGGCTGCGCGGCTGGTGAAGAAGGCGGAGGCGAAGGTGCACGAGAAGCCGAAGGCGAGGAGGCCGCCTGCGGAGCGTTGAGGGGCTCGGGGGGTGATCCTGCGGGGGGGGCGGAGCGGGAGGGAGGGTGTGCGCGGGAGGGAGGCGGGGCTTGGGTCCTCCCGCCGAAATCGCCCCTCGTAGGAGGCTCGATGCCACGGGGGGAGGGGGAGGCAAGACTGGGAGGGGGTGGATGGCTGAGGGCCGGTGCTCGGTCGGCGGGGCCCCCCCAAGACCCGCTCCCTCCCGCGCACACCCTCCCTCCCGCTCCGCCTCTATGCAGGGGGCTCACCACCTCGCTGGAGGGGGGGGCAGAAGGGTGGGGGAGGGGGAGGACTGCCCGGTGGATGGAGAGGCTGAGGTGGGGGAGGGAAGCGGGGAAAGCGCTCGGGGACGGGGAGTGAGGGGTGGGGAGCAGGACGTCGGCGCAAGGAGCACTTCAAGCTGAATGCGTACGGCGTGAACCCTGCTCACCCTTCATGTGAGATCTCAGGAAGCGTCACCCTTGAAGCTGAACCTCAACGTTCACTCTGCAAGACCTTGAAGTACCACTCCCTCAAGGCGAGGCCTCCTGCCGGCGGCCAAGGCGGTGGTGCGGGGGGTGCGTCAGCGCGAGCGGGCGCCTGGGGGGGCCCCGTGCGCTGGAGCGCCGGCCCCCCGGTCACCATCCGCTCAGGGTCTTGCCTCTCCCTTCCAGTTTACATCGAGATTTCTAACAGGCGCGACTTCGCACGGAAGGACCCAGGCGCCCGCTCGCGCTGACGCACCCCCCGCACCACCGCCCGCGACGCCGTCCCGGGAGGCCGACATGCCGCTCGTGGGCGCGTCGGGACCCCCCGCAGCGCTGTTCTAGCTAGCTAGGAGACTGAAACGCCGCCCCAGGAGGGGCCGGTCAGGCCTCGGGGATCGGGTCGCTTGCGTGACCGTTCGACCCAAGGTGTTCGTCGCCGCCCTCGCCGCCTTCGGCCGGCTCCGATTCGGCAGCAAAGGCCTCGATGGCCACCACCCGCTCGCCTTCGTCCACGTTCATCAGGCGCACGCCCTGTGCGTTCCGGCTCGTCTCGCGGATCTCGCTCACCTTGGTGCGGATCATCTGACCGCGGTCGGTCACGAGGAGCACCTCGTCGGTCGTGCGCACCATGGCCACGCCGACCACGGGGCCGTTGCGCTCGCTGGCGTCGATGAGGATCACGCCCTTGCCGCCGCGGCTCTGCTTGCGGAACTCGTCGATGGCGGTCTGCTTGCCGTAGCCGCGCTCGCACACCGCGAGGACGCGGTCGCGTCCGTCGCCGCTCACGCCCATGCCGATGACCACGTCGCCCTCGTCGAGCTCGATGGCCTTCACGCCCATCGTGGCGCGGCCGGTGGCGCGCACCTGGTCCTCGGAGAACCGGATGCTCATGCCGCTCCTCGTCGCGACCACCAGCTCCTGCGCGCCGTCGGTCAGCGCTGCCACGAGGAGCTGATCGCCTTCCTCGATGCGCACGCCGATGATGCCCTTCTCGCGGTAGTTCTCGTACTCGTTCAGCGCGGTCTTCTTGATCTGACCCTTCACGGTCACGGTGACCACGTAGCGGTCCTCCTCGAAGCGGGGGACGGGGGTCACCGCGGCGACCTTCTCGCCGGGATCCATGCCGACGAAGTTGACGATGGCCCGACCCTTCGCGTTCCTCGCGGCCTGCGGGATCTCGTAGACCTTCTTGACGAAGACCTTGCCGGCGTCGCTGAAGAAGAACACGTGGGAGTGGGTGGAGGCGACGAAGACCTGGCTCACCCAGTCCTCCTCGCGGGCCTCCATGCCCACAGAGCCCTTGCCTCCGCGCTTCTGCGCCCGGTAGACGGACGCCGCGGTCCGCTTCACGTAGCCGGCGCGGGAAACCGTGACGACCATGTCCTCTTCCTGGATCAGGTCTTCCACGTTGATCTCGGCCTCGGCGGCGACGATCTCGGTGCGGCGCTTGTCGTTGAAGCGGGTCTTGATGTCCTCGAGCTCCGTCACGATGACGTTCATCAGCAGGTGCTCGTCGCCGAGGATGGCCCTGAGGCGCTCGATGGTCTGGGCGAGCTCGCCGTACTCCTTGGCGAGCTTTTCGCGCTCCAGGCCGGTGAGGCGGGACAGGCGCATCTCCAGGATGGCCTTGGACTGGCGCTCGGAGAGGAAGTAGTCGCCCGCGGCGTCGGCCTCGGTGCACTCCGGCTCGGGGCGGCCGGCGCGACGCAGGAACTCGCCGAGGCCGCGCAGGGGCAGCTTGCAGAGGCGGGCGCGCGCCTCCTCGGGGTCGGCGGAGGCCCGGATGGTCGCCACCACCCGGTCGATGTCGGTGGTGGCCATCCCGAGGCCCTCCACCAGCTCGCGCTGGGCCTCGGCTTGCCGCAGCTCGTAGCGGCTCCTCCGGGTCACCACCTCGCGCCGGTGCTCGATGAAGTGCTCCAGGGTCTCCTTCAGCGAGAGCACGGCCGGCCTGCCCTGCACGATGGACAGGTTGTTCACGCCGAAGGTCGCCTGGAGGTCCGTGAGCCGGAAGAGCTGGTTCATCACCACCTGCGGGAACACGTCCTTCTTCAGCTCGATGACGATGCGCATCCCCTCGCGGTCGCTCTCGTCGCGCACCTCGCTGATGCCCTCGACGCGCTTCTCCTTCATGCACTCGGCGATCTTGGCGACGAGGCGGGCCTTGTTCACCTGGTAGGGGATCTCGGAGACGATGATCGCCTCCCGGTCGCCCTTCAGCGTCTTCTCGACGGTGTGCCGCGCCCGCATGGTGATGGAGCCGCGGCCGGTGGTGTAGGCTTGGAGGATCCCGCTCTTGCCGTAGATCAGGCCCCCGGTGGGGAAGTCGGGGCCCGGGACGAGGGACATCAGCTCCGCCAGGGTGATCTCGGAGTTCTTGATGATGGCGATGGTGGCGTCGATGATCTCGCCGAGGTTGTGCGGCGGGATGTTCGTGGCCATGCCAACGGCGATGCCGCCCGAGCCGTTCACGAGGAGCTGGGGGAACTTCGCCGGCAGGACCGTCGGCTCGAGCTCGGAGTCGTCGTAGTTCGGCGAGAAGTCGACGGTCTCCTTGTCGATGTCGGCGATCAGCTCGACGGCCATGCGCGCGAGCCGCGACTCGGTGTAGCGCATGGCCGCCGGCGAGTCGCCGTCGATGGAGCCGAAGTTGCCCTGCCCGTCGATGAGCGGGTAGCGCAGGCTGAACGGCTGCGCCATGCGGGCCAGCGCGTCGTACACGGCCATGTCGCCGTGCGGGTGGTACTTGCCGAGCACGTCTCCGACCACGCGGGCGCACTTCTTGTGCGCGCCGCCGGGGCCGATGCGCTGCTCGTGCATCGAGAACAGGATGCGCCGGTGCACCGGCTTCAGGCCGTCGCGCACGTCGGGGATGGCGCGGCCGATGATCACGCTCATCGCGTAATCGAGGTAGCTGGTGCGCAGCTCGTCCTGGATGCTGACCGGGACTCTCTGCTGGATGTTGGAGGTCTCTTCCATAGAACGGCGAATGCTTCGTGCGGGTGACGTCGACTGGGACGGGATTCAGGGGGCTGCCGTGCAGGTCGCGATCGTGGTCGCGCCAGGGATGACCTCGCCCTGGCAGACTGCGATCGCCTCGGCGCTGGAGGCGCCCGGCCTGTACACGGCGCCCTCGTAGGGGCCGGGGGGCAGGGGCGCGAACCGGGCGCTCTCACGGCACGGGACGGCGTTGGAGTCGAATGGATCGACCGTGGGGGTCGTCGCGAGCGAGGTGAGACCCACGATGTAGCTCAAGAAGCCGTCGGCCCCGCAGGTGAGGCCCGAGACCGCGAGGATCTCGTCCGCGGGGAAGCTGAGCGCGCCCCCGGCGCTGAGGGGCGCGCAGGTGGCGAACACCGTGCGTTGGGCCGCGGCGATGGCCTGGCAGCTCGCGCCGTACACGCCCGAGGGGCCCCTGGCCTCGATGCGGAACGGGTAGACCGCGCCCGGGGTGATGTCGTCCTCGAAGCGCACTGGCGTGGCGGTCGCGCAGGCGATGCCGACCACTCCCGGAAGCCCTGGTGCCTCCGGCAGCACGTCGAAGGTGTCGATGTCGCCTGTCCCATCCGCGTCCGTGCAGCGCAGCTCGCCGCGCGTGGCTGCGACATCCAGCTCGATCGCCGTGATGGCCGTGGTGCCCTGATCCGCGAGGAGCTGGCAGCCGCTCATGGTCAGCGACGCCCCATCCTGGGCAGTCCGCTCGTTGCAGGCGAGGCTCCACCGGGCAGAGGCGTCCTCCAGGGTCGGCCACCGCAGGTTGTCCTCTTCGCGGTCGCCCGTGGCGAGCTTCATCCGCCGGTTGCCGGAGCCGTGACCGCCTCTCGGAACCAGGGCGCTGGCGGGCTGCTCGTAGCCGTCGATTTCCGCGGTGTAGAGATGTCCGGGCACGACGAACCGGAACTGCGCTTGCTGCGAGCAGGGCAGGGGGTTCGACGAGGCGAGGACGAAGGGAAGGCTCGGGTCGGTGTGGTCGATCAGCGTCGCCACGTAGCTCTGCATCGCGCCGGGGACCCCGCTGCACGGTATCGCGCCCAGGAAGGCCTGCGGCGACACCACGATGGCAGTCGCCGTCTCGCCGACGCCGAGCTGTTCACTGGTCGTGTCACATCCTCCGAGCACCACCGGCAGGGCGACCAGCCCAGCGGCTCGGGCCAGGGAGGTCAGAGCTCTCGCGCAGACCATTGCGCTCGGGAAGTAGTCGAAGGGCAGTGCCGATGCCACCGGAAACGCCGGCTCCGACGCCCTAAATCGCGCTGGCAAAGTCAGCGGCCGCGCGGCTCAGGAACCAGCGCCAGAACCGCCCGCGCCACCCGCGCCACCCGCATTGCTGGCGCCGCCCGCGCCACCTGCCCCTCCTGCGCCGCCCGCGCTGGTCGTGGTGGCACCGCCACCCGCGCCACCTCCCGAACCGCCAGCGCCACCTGCGCTGCCTCCCGAGCCGTCGGTGCCGCCCGCGCCGCCTCCGCCACCGGCGCCGCTCCCTGGCGTCGCGACGAAGGTGCAGGCCTGGAGGAGCTGCACGGCCTCGGTGATGGCGATGCAGGGAGGTGTCCCGGGATCCGCGCCTTCTGCGAGCGCCACGTCGGCGCACTCACCGAGTGTCGCTGCGCCTCCTTCGGCACACGCGCGCACGGCCCCCACCGCAGCCACGCATGCCTCGACGGCGCTCTCCTGGGGCTCGCCTCCTTCGGCATTCTGGATGCCGCGGAGACACTGGTCCCGGTAAAACTCCTGGCACGTGGCGACCTGCGCTTCGCTGTAGCCACAGGCCGCGGCTGCCTGACAGCGCGCCTCCTCGATCTGGCGGCACGCATCGACCCCCACCGCATCCGTACCGCACCCCGGCACGAGGCTGGCCGCGAGCGCCGGAAAGGCGCCCAGGACCGCGAGGACAGCGAGATCACGACAGCGCCAGCGCACGGCCGGGAGGTACCACGCACCCCTGAGGCCGTCGAATTTTCAGTGGTTTGTCCGTCCGCGCCTCCTGGCGCTACGGTAGGGCTCGATGAGGGGCGTGCACGCAGGCGCGAGTTCGGGCGGGGTTGCGACGGCCACCTCGAGCGCCGCGCCGGGCGGGATCTCGGGCGCGATGATCCTCGCCGCGGGCTTCGGGACGAGGCTCAGGCCCCTCACGGACGAGCGCCCGAAGCCGCTGGTGTGGATCGGCGACCGGCCGCTCCTCGCCCACCTCGTGGAGCGGCTCGCGCGCGCCGGCGTGCAGCGGGTCGTGATGAACACCTTCCACCGGGCCGAGGACTTCGGGGGGGCAGCGCTCTCGGCCCTGGCGCTGCCGGTGACGGTCCTGCGCGAGGTGGAAATCCTCGGCACGGCGGGCGGGGTCGCCAACGCGGCGGAGGCGCTGGGCGCGGGGAACGTGCTGGTGTGGAACGGCGACATCCTCGTCGATCTGGACGTGGCGACGCTCGGCGCGACCCACGCGGCTGCGGTGCGCGACAAGAAGGTCGGGGCCACGCTCGGTGTGGCGCCGCGGGCGCGGGGGACAGGCACGGTGGGCGTGGGCGCGGGTGGGGAGGTGGTGCGGCTCCGCGGAGAACGGTTCGGCGAGGAGGTGGCCGGAGGCGATTTCGTGGGGGTGCAGGTGATCGCGCCGGAGCTGCGGCGGCGCCTGCCCGCGCAGGGATGCCTGGTGGGCGATGGCTACCTGCCGTGGCTGCGCGAGGGCAGGGCGCTCTCGACGTTCGCGGCACCCGCTGCGTGGGACGACGTGGGGACCCTCGGGACCTACCTGCACGCGAACGCGCGGTGGCTGGGCGGGCGGGGGGAGGACGCCTTCGTGGGCGAGGGCGCCGTGGTTGAGGCAGGCGTGTCGGTGATCGGGAGCGTGGTGGGGGCCGGCGCGCGGGTGCGGGGGAGCGGCGTGCTGCGGGGGTGCGTGGTGTGGCCCGGGGCCGAGGTGGTGGTGGAGGGGGAGCTCTCAGGGGCCGTGGTGACTGCCGGAGGGGTGACGGCCCCTGCCGGGGGGCTCAAGGCAACGGAGGGGGCTCCGGCGTGGTGGAGGGGCGCGTCGGGGTGATCGAGCCGAGTTCGGTCAGGGTGCGGGTCACGATGCGGTCGACGGCAGTGGCGAGGGCGTCGCTGATGGCGCCCACGATGGCCTCGGGCTCGTCTTCCTTGTCTTCAGGGATCGGGTGCTCCACGGTGACCGTTTCCCGGAACCGCACCAGGTTGCCGTCGTGGACGAGGAACATGATCTGCACCCGGCCCGCGTGCCTCGGCTTGCGGACCTCCTCCAGGGCGATCATCTCCACCTCGAGGGTGGCGGCGGCGCCCGCGATGACCTGCTGGATCTTGCGGTTCTCGAAGAGGGCCGCCGAGAGGATCCGGCGCAGGGAGTCCTCGGGGAGTTCGGCCCAGCGCAGCTCATCGTGGAAGCCGAGTTCAGCCGGGGAGTCGCGGAAGACGATGCGCTCCTTGAGGTGCTCGGCGGCGCGCACCGCGCGGAGGCGGAGCTTGTAAGCCGGGTCCGCGTCCGGCTTCGGCGCCGCGAGTTCGGCGGGGGTCTCGGGGGGAGCGAGGCGCTCGGGGGTGTAGTAGCGGAACGTGGTGGGGTCGCTCTTCGTGAGCAAGGCGCACGCGGAGGCGTTCAGCGACAGGGCTGCCGCGAAGAGGGCGCCCAGGGCTCTCGGGATCTGCATCACTCTACACCTTTCGACCGGCCCTTGAGGAGCATGTCGGAGTCGCGCTCCAGGGCGTCCATGAACTGACGCAGCGAGTTCGCCGCGTCCTGCACGGCGCGGAGGGTCTGGTTCAGCTCCTCGACCGGCAGGGTCGCGCTGTCGGCGACGGTGCTGATGTTCTCCGTGGTGCGCTTGACGCTCCCCACGATGTCGTCCTTCTCCACGCGGGCGAGGAGGCGGTCGAGGCGCGCGGTCGCGGCGGAGACGTTGGCGATGGTCCTGCCAGCGCCCTCGCCGAGCTTGCCGGTGTTCATGTCCTTGAGGCTCTGGTTCGCAGCGACGAGCAGGGTGTCGACCTTCTCCAGGGTATTGCCGACGCGCTGGGGGACGTGGGTGTCGTCGACCTCGGCCACGATGCCGTTCACCCGCTCCATGAGGGTGACGAGCTGCGAGGTGAGCTGGGGCAGGGTGTTCATCGTCTTGATGAACGAGTCCTCGATGTTCTTCAGGGCGGAGGGGGCCGCGGGGATGTAGTTGGGCGGCGTCCGGAAGGGCAGCGGCGCCTCGGGGTACTGCTCGATCGGGAAGAAGTCGATCTGCAGGAATTTGACCCCGGTGACGCCCGCCGAGGCGAGCTGGACGCGCCGGGCCACCGAGGGATCAGCAGGCGCGTCGGGGGCTGTGTTCTTGCGCAGGCCGAGCTGCTCCAGGAAGTCACGGCCGAGCTCGTACTCGACCGCCACGTGGCGCTGGTCGGAGGCGACGTCGATGTCCGACACGGTGCCGATGGTGACGCCGCGGAACTTGACGGGGGAGCTGATCTCCAGCCCCTGCACCGACTCGTCGAAGTACGTGATGTAGGTGCTCGTCGACGTCTTCATCGACTTCGCCCCCAGGAACACCAGCGTCGCCATGGCGATGGCCACGCCGAGCAGGACGAAGAGACCGATCTTCCAGTGGTTGGTGGACGCGCTCATACCTGGTCCTCATTCGTGCGGTTGAAGAACCGATACACACGGGGGTCGCGGCTCTCGTCGCGCAGCTTCCTCGGGTCGCCCCGGGCGATGATGCTCTTGCTCTCCTTGTCGAGCATGATGCAGGTCTTCACGACCTTGAAGATGCTCTCCAGCTCGTGGGTCACGATGACCACCGTGAGCCCGAGCGCGCCGCTCAGGGTGAGGATCAGCTCGTCGAGTTCGAAGGAGCTGACCGGATCGAGGCCGGCGGAGGGCTCGTCGAGGAAGATGAGGTCCGGCTCGAGGGCCATGGCGCGGGCGATGGCGGCGCGCTTCTTCATGCCCCCGGAGATCTCCGAGGGCATGTGGTTCTTCACGCCGCCGAGGCCGACCAGGCGGAGTTTGGCGCGTACGATGGCGTCGATGGCTTCCGGCGGCAGGTCGGTCCACTTCTGGAGCTGGAGGGCGACGTTCTCGCCGACGGTCATCGACCCGAACAGGGCGCCGGACTGGAACATCACCCCGAAGGGCGGCTTGCCGATGTCGAGGCGCGGCGCGCCGATGCCGTCGATGTGAATGTGGCCGCCCATCGGGGTCTCCAGGCCGATGAGGTAGCGGAGCATGGTCGATTTGCCGCAGCCGCTGCCGCCGAGGATGGCGAAGACGTCGCCGCGCATCACTTTGAAGGAGGCGTCCTTCTGGAGGATGGTGTCCCCCCAGCCCATGGTCAGTCCTTCGACGGTGATGTGCGGTTCGCTCATAGGCCGAGGGCGAAGAAGACGACGGTGAAGGCCGCGTCGATGAGGATCAGGGAGAAGAGGATCGCGACCACCGACGAGGTGGTGCGGCGGCCGACGCCCTCGGCGCCGCCCGAGGTGGCGAGGCCCTGCTGGCAGGCGACGAGGGCGATGGCGCTGGCGAAGAACACGCTCTTCAGCACGCCGGAGAGCACGTCCCACGCGGTCACCGCCTTCTGGGTCTCGATGAGGTAGCCGACCACGGTGAGGTCCAGGCTGAAGACGCCGACGAGGAGGCCGCCGAAGATGGCGATGCCGTCGGCGATGAGGGTGAGCAAGGGCATCACCATCATCAGGCCGAGGATGCGCGGCAGCACCAGGTAGCGCACGGGGCTGAAGCCCATGGTGCGCAGGGCGTCGATCTCCTCGGAGACCTTCATGGTGCCGATCTCGGCGGCGAAGGCCGCGCCGGAGCGGCCACAGACGATGATCGCCGCCATGAGGGGGCCGAACTCGCGCGCCACGGCGAGGCCCACGAGGTCGGCGACGAAGATGTTGGCGCCGAACTGCTTGAGCTGGACGGCGCCCTGGAAGCCCATGACGAAGCCCACGAGGAAATTGATGAGCAGGACGATGGGCAGCGCGTCGGCGCCGGAGCGCTCCATGATCGGCGCGACACCGCCCCAGTTCATGGAGCTCGGGTTCCGGATCACGCCGAGGACCGAGACCACGAGTTCGCCGACGAAGGCGAGCACCTCCTTCACCTCGCCAAAGAAGCCCACCGTCGCCCGCCCGATCTGTTCGAGCAGCCCCTCCCGCTTGCGCTTGGAGCGCATGTCGGTCTTGTCGGGCAGGGCATAGAGGCCGAGGACGTCGGCCACCGGGCCGGTCGCGCCCCGGAACTCTCCCTCCACGCCCCGCGCGCGCAGCTCGCCGATGGCGTGGACGAGGAGGGCTGTGGCGCCGCCTTCCATGGTGCGCACCCGGGAGAGATCGACGTCGAGCGAGGTCGCGGAGGCTGCCTTGGCGAGCTGCTCCCGCAGCGCGCTCCAGAAGGGCGCCGCGTCGCGGAGCCGGATGTCGCCCGAGAGCACGAGCTCTGCCCGCGCCCCGCGCCCCTCCGCGAGGTCGACGCTGAAACCTGCCCCCTCGTCGCGCGGGCGCTCTGGATCCGTGTCAGTGGCAGCAGGAGCCGTGGGCATAGAAAGTCAACGAGGAGCGCACCGCGAAGCCGTGCGATCTCAGCCAAGCAACGTAAGCAACGTAAGGGGACGGGCCGTGGCGGCGCAACCCGAGGTTGCGTGTTGTGAGGCTCCTGCGTTCAGTTCGTGCTGGAGGTCAGACCTTGACTCATCCGGGGTTGGGGCCATAAAAGCAGCGCGTTCAGGGCTGTCCAGTCAGGGGCATCCCTCCGATGCTGCGGCGCTGTTTTCCGTTCTCGGTCCTCGCGCAGACCATGACGCGAATGTCATCCTCGTCGCAGCGCTTCGGGGTGCGCGGGACCGGCCCTCACGGATGATCGTCGGTCCTCCATGACGCTTCAGGGCTTTTCTGTGCGCCTTGAAGCGGTGCTCTCGTGCTTGGTGCGGGTCGTGGCGCCTCGCAGGTGAGAGCGGCGGCGGGTGACGAGGCTCAGCCAGGCACAACCATTGCTTCGAGGCGCGCATGCGCTTCTGGCTCGTCCCTCTCTTTCTTCCAGCCCTCGCTGCGTGCGCCGAGGGCTCCAGCGGGGCTCTCGACCAGACCCAGGCGAGCCCCCAGTGCTCGCCCAGCGATCTGGTCTGCGCCGTCGGCGGCATCGACGCCCCCATCGCCACAGGCGCGTCCTTGCCGATCGACGTGAACGTCACCTCGCAGGGCAGCGCCGCGCCGCCGCTCACCTACGTCTCCGCCGACAGCAGCGTGCTCACCGTGAGGGGGGTGCACGTCGACGGGATCGCGCCCGGGGTGGCGTCGCTCCTGGTGATGACCGGCGGGATGGTGATCGACTTCTTCCACGTCTGGGTGCGGACGCCGGATGCGGTGCACCTGCACCACCGCAGCGACGAAGGGGTGGAGGTCGGTGACCTGCCGGGTCGGGTGCAGCTCCTCGTGGGAGACGAGCTGCGGCTCTCCGCGGAGCTCTATGCGGGGCCCCAGCGCCTCCTCGGTGAGGCCGAGTCCACGTGGACGTCTGACGCCGAGGTCGCGCAGATTCTTGAGGAGGGCGCGCGCCACCGCCGACGCCTCGTGGGCCGTGCGCCCGGCCTGACCACCGTCGAGGTGGAGGCGCTCGGGCTGTCGACGACCCTGGACGTGGAGGTGCTGCCGTGAGCCGCTCGGGTGCTGTGGTGCTGTCCGCCTCCGGGGTGAGGGTCTCCAGGGCGCGGGTGAGCTGCCCTCTTCTCCTCATCGTGTTGACCGTGACCGCGGCCGGGATGCTCGGCTGTTCGCCGGACCTCCTCCCGGTCACGGTGCCTCCTCCCGGAGCCGTTGCCGAGCTGGACAAGGCCGAGGAGACGATCACGCTCACCCGCGGGATCGCCCTGGGCCTCCAGTGCACGTACCAGGGACCTTGCGTCGACGCGTCGGCCGAGGTCGCGGACACCACGGTGGCTTCGGTGTACCCGGCCTACGTGGACCTGATGGCAACCGAGGGATACACGCCCAGCAGCAGGGCCCGCACGGTGTTCGTGCTCGTCGGCAACCAGGCGGGGAGCACCACGTTGAACGTGACGACCGAGGACGGCGATGTGAGCTACGTGGTGGACATCGTCGTGCCCTGAGCAGGTTCGCCGGTCCCGGGCGCAGCGGAGGCGCTATCCTGGGCGCTTCGATGAGGCGCGTCCGTCCTGCCGATCTCCCGCAAGCATCGCGACACGTAGGCCCTTGCTCCTCGGTGAACGAGCGGCATGGGCGACGCACCTTCCTCCGCGGCGCCGTGGCGGCCGCAGCGGCCGTGCCCTTCTCGACGCTGTTCACGCGACATGCGGTGGCCTCGCCCTTCGGGCCCCTGCGGCCCGATCCGAAGAAGATCTTCGACCTGCCCGAAGGCTTCTCGTACCGCATCCTGGAGCGCTCCATGGACCCCATGGACGACGGCTACCGGGTGCCGGCGCGGCCTGACGGGATGGGGTGCTTCCCGGGGCCGGGCGGGACGGTGGTGCTGATGCGCAACCACGAGAACGTCCCTGGCAAGGAGAAGTACGGTCCCTGGAAGCCCGGCCAGAAGCCGCCACCGGAGGCCTTCGATCCGAGAGGGATGGGCGGCGTCACCCGCGTGGTGCTGCGGGGCGACAGCTTCACGCGGGTGTCGAGCAACCTGGTGCTCGCGGGGACGAACGTGAACTGTGCGGGCGGCGTGAGCCCCTGGGGGTGGCTGTCGTGTGAGGAGAACGTGGAGCCGGGGCACGGCTACGTCTTCGTGTGCCCCACGGACGCGGATCGCGTGCAGCCCCCGCGGCGGGTGCCGGGCTACGGACGCTTCCTCCACGAGGCGGCGGCGGTCGATCCGGACACCCTCATCGCGTACCTGACCGAGGACCGACCGGATGGGTCGTTCTACCGCTTCGTCCCCGACCGCAAGGAAGAGCCCTTCGTGGGGAAGCTCCAGGCATTGCGCGTGGTGGGGCGGGAGCGGCTGGACACCTCGGCGGCGCTTCGGCCCGGGATGGTGGTCGCCGTGGACTGGGTGGACATCCCGGATCCGGATCCGAAGGACGACTCGGTGCGCGCCCAGGCGCAGGCGCGGGGAGCGGCGATCTTCCGGCGGAGCGAGGGGATCACCCGCCACGGCGGCGCGGTGTACGTGTGCGCGACGAAGGGGGGACCGCTGGAAGCGGGGCAGATCTTCCGGTATGTGCCCGCGGCGAAGGGCGGCGGCGGGACGCTGGAGGTGGTGGGGGAATCGACGGATCGGCGCGCGCTCGACATGCCGGACAACATCACCTTCTCGCCCTCGGGTGAGCTGTTCATGGCCGAGGATGGCCCTGGCGAGAAGCGCATCGTGGTGATGAATGCGCGGGGCGAGACGTACCTCTTCGGCCACAACGCGATGAGTCTGAGCGAGCTCGCTGGCGTGTGCTTCTCGCCGGATGGGCGAGCCCTGTTCTTCAACATGCAGGAGGATGGGATGACCCTGGTGGTGACGGGACCTTTCCCAGGGGCCACGGCAGCACCCACGCTGGAGACGACGGCGCCTGGCGCTGCCGGCACGAAGGGCCCGCCCGCTGCCGGTACTCCCGTGTCAGGTGGCGCGGCATTGCCTTCCGGTGAAACACCCTCGGTTCTCCCCGAAGGCGTGCTGGAGGACGCCGTCGCGTCCCATTCCGCAGAGAACCGGAATTTTGCCGGGTGCAGCGGCTGCGCGACCGCAGACAATGCAGAAAGTAGCGGCGTGACGATTGCGGGGGCCGGAGCGCTTGCATTGCTGCTCCGGCGAGTATGCTCACGCGGGTGAGCCGGCAGCGACGCACCGCGATCCAGCAGCTCTCTCTCTTCGAACAGCCACCTGAAGCCCTGGTGGAAGCTGCGACCGCGCCGGACGACAGCCCAGCGCTTGCGCAGTCCCTGGTGCAGGTGCACGCGGAGGCAGCAACCATCGCCGCGCGGTTGCCACCGGGGCTGCGCCTCGGCACCAGCTCGTGGAGCTTCCCGGGGTGGGCGGGCATCGTCTATGCGCGACGGCAGAGCGTGAAGGATCTCGCGTACTCGGGGCTCGCGGAGTACGCGCAGCATCCGCTGCTCACCACGGTGGGCATCGATCGGAGCTTCTACGCGCCGGTGCCGGACGGCGATTACCTCCGCTATGCGCGGCAGCTCCCGCCTGGGTTCCTGTGCGTGACCAAGGCGCCGCACGCGGTGATGGCGCAGGTGTTCATGGCCCCGGGGCTGCCCGAGGACGCCTCGGGGCCGACGGTGACACCCAACCCGGACTTCCTGTCGGTCGCGGCGTTCGAGGCGATGCACGCCCGGCCGCTGCTGACCTCGTTCCAGGAGCACGCGGGGCCGGTGTTGCTGGAGATGCCGCCTGTCGGTCCAGCGCACAGGATGCCGCTGCCCGCGTTCCTCGATCGGCTCGACAGCTTCCTCGCCGCCGCGCCGCGGGGCCTCCGGTACGCCGTGGAGCTGCGGGAGCGGTCGTACCTCACCCCGGCGTATGCGGAAGTCCTGAGGGCGCACGGCGCGGCGCATGCGTACACGTACTGGCGGTCGATGCCGCTGCCCGGGGCGCAGGCGGCGGTGGTCCCGGTGACGCAGGCGCCTTTCGCGCTGGTGCGGCTGTCGCTCAAGCCAGGGCGCGCCTACGAGGCGGACAAGGCGCGGTTCGCGCCGTTCGACAAGATCGTCGAGCCGGACCCGCAGATGCGGGCGCAGGTGGTGGAGATCACGTGCGCCGCGGCTGCGGCTGGCATTCCGGCGTTCGTGCTCGTGAACAACAAGGCAGAGGGGTCGTCGCCACGGACGGTGCAGGAGCTTGCGGCGCTCTGCGCCGTGGCGTGGGAGCGGCGCACGGCTCCGCATGCGCGGTGAGGCCCCTCCGCGCAGCCGGCGGGATGCGCGTGGGGCGAGCGCCCCTGCCGTGTGAATCAGAGGTCGGCGAACAGACCGAGGGGGTAGGCGGCGCGTGCGGCCCAGGCGGCCTCGCTGTGCTGCGCTCCCTGGTCCCACACGAAGAAGAAGCTCTGGTCGTCGACGTACACCCCGCTGCCGAGGAGGAGAGCGCGCATCTGCACGTTCTCGCAGTAGTTGTCCTCCGAGTTCGCCGTGTCGTCATCCACGCCGTCGCCGTCGCTGTCCGTGCAGCCGCTGCCCGGGCCCCCGCCAGCGTCGAGGTACACGACCGACGCGACGGATGCGGTGTGCGCCGCGTAGCGCTCGATCATCGTCTCGTTGTGGATGCCGTCGCCGATGCTCCCCCAGCCCACGGTGCCCGAGAAGCTGCCCACGAAGTCATACGCGCCGGGGTAGCGGTCTCCGATGTGCAGGCTGATCAGGCCGCCCAGCGACGAGCCCATCACCCCGACGGGGCCCGGCTCGCCGTAGCAGGACTGGACCAGGGGCCGCACCGTCTCCTGCAGGAAGTCGGCGTAGGCGTCGCCTTCGGCGACGATGTCCATGTTGAGCACGTGGTCGGGGACATGGGTGTACTCCGCGAGGCGGTTGTCGGTGTTGTCGATGCCGACGATGAGCATGCCCGAGGGCGCCGCCTCTTCGAGGTGCCAGGAGCCGAAGGCGCCGCCCTCGAAGAAGAGGTTCTGGCCGTCGTGTGCATAGAGCACGTGGGTGACGGGTGCCTCGGGGACCCACACCCGCAGCTCGCGGCCGGGCATCGCCGCATCACCCACGCTGCGGTAGCGATCGAGGTGCGGGGCCGTGGGGACGATGAGGCTGATCTCCCCGTTGTTGTCGACGGTGTAAGAGCGCGCCCAGGGATCGGCGAACCAGCGGTCGTCGAGGTTCGTGAACTTGTACCGGTCACCAGGCGTCGAGCCCTCGATGATCGCCCACGAGAAGCCCTGGTCGGCGGTCAGCGGCAGGTTGCCCATCCAGTTGTCGTGATCGCCGGCGGCGTGGGTGAGCGAGGGATCGGTGTTGATGACGAGGTAGCCCTCGGGGACCTGAACAGGGAACCCTGCTTCCCGGGACAGCGTCAGCAGCGTGCCGTCGCGATCGGCGCGGAGGGCCGCGAGGATGCTGTCCAGGGTGAGCGCCACTGTGCCCCCGCCCTGGCAGGCCTGACCGCCCTGACCGCCCTGACCGCCGGCCCCATCACCCCCCTGGCCATTGCCGCCGGCCCCATCGCCTCCCTGACCAGCGCCCCCGCTCCCGGGACCCGTGCTGGACGAGGTGGTGCTGGCAGCGCCGCTACCCCCGCTGCCGCCGGCCTCCTCGCCTCCGCATGCGGCCAGGGCGAGGCCCACGAGCAGTGGGAAAAGCGGGAGGGCGATCCGGCCGAACGACGACAGCGTGCAGGAAAAAGCCATCCCTCCACGAACCACGCCCGCTCCCCCGTGGCAAGCGTAGATCACCCCTCGCCGAGCCGCGCGCGCGCCGCACGGAGGGTGTTTTCCAGCAGTGTCGCGATGGTCATCGGGCCGACGCCGCCGGGCACAGGCGTGATCCAGGAAGCGCGCGCCTTGGCTGCCTCGAAGTCGACGTCCCCGGCGAGCTTGCCGTCCTCCGTGCGGTTCATCCCCACGTCGATCACCACCGCGCCTTCCTTGATCCAGTCGCCCTTGATGAGCCTCGCGCGCCCGACGGCCGCCACGAGGATGTCTGCCTCGCGGCACACGGTGGCGAGGTCCCGGGTGCGGGAGTGCGCGATCGTCACCGTGGCGTGCGCTGCAAGGAGGAGCTGCGCCATCGGCTTGCCGACGATGTTGCTGCGGCCCACCACCACGGCCCGGGCGCCTTCGAGGCGCGCGCCGGCCTCGGCGAGGAGGCGCATCGATCCCTTCGGGGTGCAGGGGACGAGGCCGGGGCGGCCGGTGGCGAGGAGGCCGGCGTTCACCGGATGGAAGCCGTCCACGTCCTTCCCCGGATCGATGGCGTCGAGCACGCGCGCCTCGCGGATCTGGGAGGGCAGGGGGAGCTGCACCAGGATCCCGTCGACCGAGGCGTCGGCGTTCAGCTCGGCGATCCTGCGGAGCAGCTCGTCTTCGCCCGTGTCTGCCGGGAGGCGGTGGAGGCGCCCGCGCATGCCGACCTCGTGGGACGCCTTCTCCTTGTTGCGCGTGTAGATGACGCTCGCCGGATCTTCGCCGACGAGCAGGACATCGAGCCCGGGTGGTCTGCCGTACGCGCTCACGAAGCGGGCCACGCCCTCGCGGACCTCTTCGCGGACCTTCTGCGCGATGGCCTTGCCATCCAGGATCTGGGCAGTCATGACGCGGAGCTTATGCGCGCCGCATGTCGTCGCCAAGAATCAGGGATGAAGGCGGGAAAGCGCCGACGGGTTGCTGTTGACCTGACGCCTGCGGCTCTCTACCTCCATGGGTGTGGACGCGCTCAAGACCGACCTCTACCAGCTCACGATGGCCGCCGGATACTTCCACCGGGGCCTCGGGTCTCGCACGGCCACCTGCGAAATGTTCGTGCGGCGCTTGCCCGAGGAGCGGCGCTACCTGCTCTGCATGGGGATCGAGCGGGTGCTCCAGTACCTGGAGGAGCTTCGCTTCACCGAGGAGCAGATCGCGTACCTGAAGACCGTACCGTCGCTCGCCGACGCGATGACCCCGCCATTCGCCGACTACCTGCGCGCGTTCCGCTTCCGCGGGGACATGTGGGCCATGCCGGAGGGGACGGTGTTCTTCGCGCAGGAGCCCGTCCTGCGGATCTCCGCCCCGCTCATCGAGGCGCAGCTCGTGGAGACCTTCGTCCTCTCGGCGGTGAACCACGCCTCCATGGTCGCCTCCAAGGCGGCGCGGGTGGTCCTCAGCGCGGGCACGGCGCAGGTCGTGGAGTTCGGATCGCGGCGCACCCACTTCGACGCCGCGGTCGACGCGGCGCGCGCGGCGTATGCTGCTGGCTTCGCGGCCACCTCCAACGTCGAGGCGGGTATGCGCTACGGCATCCCGGTGACGGGCACCGCGGCGCACATGTGGACCATGGCGCACCCCAGCGAGGAGGCCGCGTTCGAGGCCTACGTGGCGGTGTTCCCGAACGCCTCCATCCTGCTCATCGACACCTACGACACCCTGGAAGGCGCGCGGCGGGCGGCGGCCATCGCCCGTGACAAGCTCAAGGGCGTGCGCATCGACTCCGGCGATCTCGCCGCGCTCAGCAAGGGCGTGCGCGCCGTCCTCGACGAGGCCGGGTGCCAGCACGCGAAGATCGTGGCCTCGGGTGACGTGAACGAGCACAAGATCGCCGCCCTCAGGCGCGCCGGGGCGCCCATCGACATCTACGGGGTGGGCACCGATCTCGTCGTCTCGCGCGACGCCCCCGCCCTCGGTGGTGTCTACAAGCTCGTCGAGGTCGGCGAGGGAGAAGCGCGTTCGCCCATCGCCAAGTTCTCCGAGGGCAAGGCGACGCTCCCCGGCGCGCACCAGGTGTTCCGGTGGCGTGGGCCGGCAGGGGAGACGGTGCGGGACGTCATCGCGCTCGCGGGGGAGGATGCGCCCGCCGGGGCCGAGCCGCTCCTCACCGCGGTGATGCGCGGGGGCAAGCGCCTCGCCTCGCCAGAAACGCTCTCCGCGGTCAGGGCCCGCGCGAAGCGGGAACTCGCCGCGCTCCCGGCGCCATTGCGGGAGGTGGGCGACGAGGACTGGGCACCGCTCACCGCCGAGGTCTCACCCGGGCTCGAGCAGCTCATCGAAGAGGTCAGGGCGCGCGTGGCTCCGACGAGCCACGTGGCGCGGGAGGACTGAGCGAACATGACCATCAGCAAGGTATTCATCGACGTCGACGTGCAGCGGGACTTCTGTGAAGAGGAGGGCTCGCTCTGCTTGAAGGACTCACCGAACGACCTGTTTCGCCGCCTCACGGCCCACGCGGTTGCGCAGCGCATCCCCATCGTCGGCTCCGTGGACTCCCACGCCTGGGACGCCTGGGAGTTCACCACGAACGAGGTGCCTGCCCCCGCGGGCGCGGTGAAGCCGCACTTCCCGGATCACTGCGTGAAGGGGACGCCGGGCTGGCTCAAGGTGGAGGGGACCTTGCCGCCCCGGTTCCGCTTCCTACCCAACGTGCCCGAGGCGTCCACGCAGCAGGCGCTCGACGAGCTGATCCGCGGACAGATCCAGGCCGTCTACTTCGAGAAGGAGGTCTACAGCCTCTTCGTGAACCCCCTGGCCGAGGGCTTCGTGCGCGGGCTGGTGGAGGCCGCGGGCACCGCGCCGGAGTTCTTCGTTTACGGCGTCGCGACCGACTACTGCGTGCGCGCGGCGGCGCTCGGCCTCGTCGAGCGTGGCTACCGGACCGCGCTGATCGAAGACGCCGTGGCAGGCATCACCCCGGATGGAGTGAAGGCCGCCCTCGACGAGCTGCGTCGGGCCGGCGTGCGCATCGCGCAGTCGTCGGAGCTGCTCGGCGCGCCCTCCGTCTGACCGTCAGGTCCCTTCGCGCAGCTCGTTGCAGATGTCGAGGAGGGGCCGGGGCTTGGCGAAGTGCCAGCCCTGCGCGTAGTGGATGCCCATGTCGCGCAGCATGTTGGAGATCAGCTCGTTCTCCACCTGCTCGGCCACGGTCTTGATGCCCAGCGTCGCCCCGATGCGCTGCACGGACTCCACGATGGCCCGGTGGAGCGAGTTGTCGGCGAGATCCCGGATGAACATCCCGTCGATCTTGACGTAGTCGACCGGCAGGCTCTCCAGGTAGCCGTACGACGCGTGCCCGCTGCCGAAGTCGTCGATCGCGAAGCGGCAGCCCATCGCCCCGATCTCCTGCATGAACCACAGCACCTCGCCCAGGTTGGCGAGCGCCGCGGTCTCGGTGATCTCGAAGCAGATCTTGCTCGGCGGCACCTGCGCCCGGTGGAGCTGCTCCACCAGGAAGTCGAGCAGGCCCTCGCGCAGGAGCGACACCCCCGACAGGTTGATCGAGCAGGTGTCCAGCCGCCTCAGCGCGGCGGGGGGCATCGCCCCGATCATCCGCAGCGCTTGCCGCACCACGTACCTGTCGATGACGTGCATCAGGCCGCTCTGCTCCGCGGCGTGGATGATCCCCACCGGAGATACCGCGCGGCCCTCGTCGTCCACCTGCCGGACCAGCACCTCGAAGTGCGCCCCGGGTTTGCGCACGCTCCGCCCCTCCACGCTGTGGGGAGAGTCGTCGGTCATCGACAGCCGGTAGATCCCCTGCGCGTAGAGGCGCAGCCGCCCCTCGGACAGGTGCCGCTGCAGGCTCGCCACCCACTGCATCGACCGGCGGCTCGACGCCATCTTGTCGTCGTCGAGGTAGACCTGGAGGCGACCGCGCCCGTTCTCCTTGGCCACCCGGCACGCGTAGTCGGCCGCGCCCAGCACGTCCGCGGCGCGCTCGAACTGCGGACCGATCATCACGAGACCGATGCTCGCCCCGATGGAGAACGTCTTCTCGGCCCAGCCGAAGCGGAACTCCAGCAGCGCGAGCTGCAGCTCCTTCGCGATCCGCTCCGCGTCGCGCTCGCCGCGCCCGGCGAGGAGGAGCGCGAACTCGTCGCCCCCGATCCTCCCGGCCGCGTCGTTCGGGCCGACCACCTCGTTCACCCGGGTCGCCACCCACTGCAGCAGATCGTCGCCCGCCTCGTGGCCGCACGTCGCGTTCACCAGCCGGAAGCTGTCGAGATCGATGTAGCAGAGCGCGTAGCTCGCCCCCGTGCTCCGCACCTCCCGCAGCGCCACGTCGATGCGCTCGATGATGCTCGGCCTGTCGAGCAAGTGCGTCAGCGGGTCCGAGCGCTCGGTCCGCCCATTCTCCTCCGCGGCGGTGATCTCCCGGAAGAGGAGCACCCGCGTCGGGCTCGGTGCGCTGTCGCCGCCTCCGCGCGTCGGCATCACCCCGAGGGTGTGACGGATGCGGATCAGCTCCCCATCGCGCCGCGCGATGAGCGCGGTCTGCGGCTCCGGGCCCACGTCTGGACCCACGCCCGCCAGGGAGAACAGCTCGGGCAGCAGAGAGGACCCGCTGAGTTCCTCCCGCTCACCTGTCGCCTCGTCCTCGCTGCTGCGGTCGGGGGTCACGACGCGCACCACCTCGTCGATCGGCGCGCCGCGCCCCTCGGCCATCGTGCACGCGGTGAGCCGCTCTGCAGCGGTATTCATCCGGATGACGCGACCGTCACCGTCGACTTCGATCACTGCCACATCGATCTGCGACAGCCACGACGCGAGCCCCTCCGCGGTCGGCCGCTGGTGTGATTCCGGCCGCGTTGGCAGGATGCTCGGCCGGGCTTCCGCGACCGTCTCGAGCTTTGCCGTCACGGGTCCATCGTAGGCGTATTTGATCGCATCACCATACTTAAGTGCTCGGAAGGTGCGTTGTCGGTGGGGTAGGCTCGATACGCATGAGCGCCCACGCCGAGAGCCAATCTTATCCCAAACCCTCGCTCACGGCGGACGTGGTCGTGATCGCGCCTGAAGTAGGGGTAGGTGGGTCGGGCCAGGGGCTCCAGGTCCTCCTCATCCGGCGGGGAAAGGACCCCTACCAGGGGAGCTGGGCCTTGCCGGGCGGCTTCTGCGACCCGGGCGAGTCCGTGGAGCAAGCTGCCGCCCGCGAGCTTGAAGAGGAGACTGGCCTTCGGGGCGTCCGTCTCGAGCAGGTTTACACCTTCTCTGAGCCGGGCCGGGATCCCCGAGGCTGGGTCGTCTCGGTCGCCCATCTCGCCCTCATCCCGCCCCGCCGCCTCAACGAGGCCCGGGCAGGGGATGACGCCCACGAGGCCCGCTGGTGGCCGATCCGCCCCCTCGCGGACCTCGGCTACCGGCTGGAGTCGGAGACCGAACTCGCCGGCCGCCTCGCCTTTGACCACGACGAGGTGCTCCGGAAGGCCCTCGCCCGGCTCGCCCGCGACGTGGACCTCTTCGCGTCGGATCTGCTTGACGAGCGCTTCACCGAAGCGGATCTCGCCCGCATGCGCGACCTCATCGAGGCGCTCGGCGGGGGCGCGCCCTGAGGTGGGCTTCGTCCTCTTCGGCCTCACCGGAGGGCTCGCCTCGGGCAAGAGCACCGTCGCCGCGCGCCTCCGGACCCACGGCGTCCCTGTCATCGACGCCGACGCGCTGGCCCGCGAGGTCGTGCTGCCGGGCACCGACGGCCTCGCCGAGATCGTCGCCGTGTTCGGCCCGGAGGTGCAGCTCCCCGACGGGACCCTCGACAGGCCGCGGCTCGCGGCGATCGTCTTCAAGGACGACGACAAGCGCCGCCGCCTGAACTCCATCCTCCACCCGCGCATCGGCGCCCTCAGCATGGCGCGCGTCGCGGAGCACCGGACGCGCGGCGAGGAGGTCGTGTGCTACGAGGCGCCGCTCCTCGTCGAGAACGGCCTCGCCGACATGTTCCGCCCTCTCGTGGTGGTGGCCGTCCCGGAGGACGTGCAGGTCGCGCGCGCCATGCTGCGGGACGATGCCACCGAGGACCAGGCCCGCGCCCGCATCGCCGCGCAGCTCCCTCTCGCCGACAAGGTGCGCGCCGCGGACTTCGTGATCGACAACGGCCGCTCGCGCGAGGACACCGAGCGGCAGACCGACGAGGTGCTGGCGAAGATCCGGGAGCGGGCGCGCACTTAGTCCTGCGTACCCAAGCTCAGGGGCCGACAGGCCCCTACGCTCCCGGTGGTCGCTACCCTGCGCTCGCCCTTGCCCCGATCAGAAGATGATCGGGTTGCAGTTGGTGAAGGCGAGCGACGACTGCACCTTGAAGTTCGACTCGGTCGTGTGCCGCTCGGCGTGGAAGAAGTCGAGCGGGTACTCCACCCCCTCCACGAGCCCCAGCTCCTCCGCCTTCTGGGGCGTGAGCGTCAGCGTGTCGCTCTGCGCGCTGTGCAGCCCGCCCAGATCGATCGCGAGCCGGTTGTTCACGAACACCCACAGATCATCGTCACCCGTGAAGCTGAACACCTCGCCTCCCTGATACTTGAAGGTCATGTGCAGCTCGAACGTGAAGTGGAAGTTGTGCTCGCGCCCCTCGTTGCCGAACCCCTGGCCATCGATGGGGAAGAACGCGCTGTTGTCGTACGTGAACAGCCCGTTCTGATCGACCGTGCCCTGGATGGCGAACTCGACGCGCTGGTTCACGCCGTTCGTGTCGCGGTACCACTGGTCGTACGCCTCGGGCCCTGTGGTGTGCGCCGTGGCGCCGTCGTGCGCGTACACCGGCTTGTGATCGCTGCCGAGCTCCGCCTCCACGATGCCCTGCAGCCCCTGGCCGCCGAAGGTCTCGAAGTCGGGGTGACCCTCGCCGCCGTTGTAGGCGCGGAAATCGCGCACGATGCCGGTCAGGGTCGGGTTGCAGTCCCCGCTTCCGTTGCCGCCGGCGCCGTTGCCCCCGCTGCCCGGCCCGCTCGGGAAGAGCTGCCCGCCCTCGCCGCTCCCGTTGCCGGAGCCACCGGTCCCGGACGGGTTCCCGGCGCCGCTGCCTCCGGTCCCGGACGAGTCACCACCACAACCGACGACGGCGCCGAACATGGCCAGCGCGGCCGCCACCCCGAGGATCCCTGTACGAACAGGCAGCATAGTCAATCTCCTTTCAAGGCCGTCTCCCAGCTCTGATGACGCGCTCTGGTGACGCGACGCCGCCGCGGCCGGGGAGTGATGCGCGCAGTCTAGCCTCTCAGCGCCGCCGTGGCAGGCACCGAAAGCACGCGCGGATGGGCAGCGCCTCCATGGGCGCCGCGTGCCGCTCCACCACCCGAAAATGCCGTTCCAGCAGGTCCTCGAAGGTGCGCGGCGTCCAGGCATGCAGACGTGGATCCTCGCTCCCGCCCCACATCCGACGGCCGAGGATCCACCCCAGCGGCGTGAACCTCACCACGCGCCACAGGCGCAGCATCAGCGGATCATTCGGCACCGTGAACACCGCCGCGCCTCCTGGCGCGAGCAGCCTGGCCACCGCCGCGAGCGTCGCCTCCGGGTCCGCCACGTGCTCCAGCACCTCGGTGCAGATGATGCGATCGAACCGCTCCCCCGCGAGCGCCTCGACCTCTCCCGTCACGAAGCGCGCATCGAAGCCCGTGAGCTTCTGCCGCGCCACCTCCCTGCGCGCGTTGGAGACGTTGAGGGAGACGTCGAGCGCCGTCAGCCGCGCGTCGGGGAACATCCGCAGCACCTCGCCCTCGCCCGAGCCCACCTCGAGCACCGACAGCCCCGCCGTGGGCCGGGTCATCTCCCGGATGATCGACAGCCGCCGCCGCTCGGTGACCCGCACCAGGAAGGGCGCCCCCTCGTAACCATCTTCCTCCCGAGGCTCCGCGGCGAGCCTGTCGTTCCGCGCCTCGGCCTCCAGGTCGATCATCGGGTGCTCGCCATCCTGCCAGCTTGCCACGACCACCGGGGCGAGGAACGTCGCCGCCTGGAGCGGGAGGCGCGCCGCCCATCCCGAGCCCGGGGCGTGGCGCCTCCCCGTACAGTACCGCCCCAAATTTGGCTGTGTCGCACCTTGTGGGTTACAGCCGACGACACCGATGGGCATCGAGGAGCAGGTCCGGAGTCTCGTGAGCACCGCGCTCGCCGAGCTGGCGACGGCGGGGGAGCTCCCCGCGGCCGTCACGACCGCCGCGTTCTCCGTCGAGCGCCCCAAGCGCGCCGAGCATGGCGACCTCGCCACCAACGCGCCGCTCGCCATCCAGAAGCTCGCCGGCCGCCCCCCGCGCGACCTCGCCGAGCTGCTCGCCGACCGCCTCCGCCAGCTCCCCGCGATCCGCGCCGTCGACATCGCCGGCCCTGGCTTCCTCAACTTCCGCCTCGACCCCTCCCTGTTCCACCGCGTCCTCGGCGAGATCCTCGACGCCGGCCCTGGCTATGGCCGCGCCCCCGCCGCGACCGGCGAGCGCGTGCTCCTCGAGTTCGTCAGCGCCAACCCCACCGGCCCCCTGCTCATCTCCCACGGCCGTGGCGCCATCCTCGGCGACGCCGTGGGCGCGCTCCTCGAAGCCACGGGCCACCGGGTCACCCGCGAGTACTACATCAACGACTTCGGCAACCAGATCCGCCTCCTCGGCGCGTCGGTGCGCGCCGCCCTCGCAGGCAGCGCCCCGCCCGAGGGAGGCTACGCCGCCGACTACGTGCGCGAGCTAGGCACCTGGATCCGCGACAACGACCCCGCCGCGCTCACCGACCCCGACCCTGCGACCCTCTCCCGCGTCGCCGTCGCCCGCATGCTCGACGGCATCCCCGGCTCCCGCACCTTGCCTGGCATCCGCCGCACCCTCGCCGAGCTGCGCATCCGCCACGACGTCTGGTTCTCCGAGGAGAGCCTCCACCGCTGGGGCCGCGTCCGCGCCGCCCTCGGACAGCTCGCGCAGGGCGGCCACCTCGAAGAGCGCGACGGCGCCCTCTTCTTCAAGAGCGAGGCCGCCGGCGACGACAAGGACCGCGTCGTCCGCAAGCAGGACGGCGCCACCACCTACTTCGCGAGCGACATCGCCTACCACGCCGACAAGCTGGCCCGCGGCTACGACCGACTCCTCGTCGTCCTCGGCGCCGACCACCACGGCTACACCGCCCGCGTGCGTGGCGCCCTGCGCGCCCTCGGACTCCCCAGCGAGCGCTTCGAGGTCCTGCTCTACCAGCTCGTCAACCTCCTGCGCGACGGCAAGCCCTACAAGCTCGGCAAGCGCCTCGGCAACCTGATCACCATCGAGGAGGTCGTCGAGGAGATCGACCAGGCCGCAGGCCGCCCCGGCGCCGGCGCCGACGCCCTGCGCTACTTCTACCTCTCGCGCCGCAGCGACAACACCATCGACCTCGACCTCGAAGTCGCCAAGAAGGCCTCGCTCGACAACCCCGTGTTCTACCTCCAGTACGGCTATGTGCGCGTCTGCTCCGTGCTCCGGCGCGCCAGCGCGCGGATGGATCTCACCCCGCCCCGCTGGACCGACGCGCTCGCTGCCAAGCTCACCCACCCCGACGAGCTTGCCATCGTCGCGCGGCTCGGGCGCTTCCCTGCCGTGCTCGCAGAGGCCGCCGCGCTGCGCGAGCCTCACCGCATCCTTTTCTACCTCCAGGAGCTCTCCCAGGCCTTCCAGAGCTACTGGACCCGCCTCAGGGGCGAGGGCGACGCCATCCTCCCCACCTGGACCGTGACGGCTGAAGCAGGATGGGAAGCCCGCTGGGACCGCGACAAGACCCTCGCGCGCCTCGCCTGGGTCGAAGCCATCCGCACGGTGTACGCCGCAGGCCTCCGCCTCGCCGGCATCACCGCGCTCGAACGCATGGACAGGCGCGACCCCGCCGAGCAGGGCAGGGGAGCGCTCCCGCCCGACACGCCTGACACGCCCGCGGGCACCGACCCGGCCGCGCGTGACGACGGGCACAACGACGAGACTGACGACGAGGACCTGACCGAGACCACGAGGAATCAATGAGCCGCAGAGCAGACATCGTGGACCCTGGCGCAATCCGCAACCTCGACCAGATCCAGGAGACCGAAGCCGAGCCCAGACCTTCCCGCGCCGGCGCCCTGGTGCTCGCCTCCCTGGGCGGCGCCTGCATCGTCTTCGCCGCGGTCGCGCTCCTGCGCGCCCCCTCGAGCGCGCGCCCCGTCCCTGCCGACCCCCTCGGCGATCTCGTCGCCCGCACCCACCCTGCCGGGCAGAAGATCGACCGCAAGCCGGGCATCGGACAGGACGTCACCTTCCCGAGCACCCTCTCCGACGCCCAGAACCCCACCACGGCCCTCGAAGCCGTGCGCGAGAAGCCCAAGGCGGCCCCGGATCTCCCGTTCCCGCTCCCCCCTGGCGCACCCACCGAGCCCCCGCCGGCCACCGACAAGCTCCCCGTCGTGGCCCTGCCCGCGCAGGTCATGCTCGAGCCGGTCACCTCCTCCAAGGACGCCCTGACCACCATGGCGCGCCACGTCTCCCGCGAGGAGGGCCAGGAGGTCGCCGTCGGCGCCGCCGGCAGCTACCAGCTCCAGGTCAGCTCCTTCAAGGACCAGCCCGACGCCGAGAAGTTCGCCGCCGCCCTCCGCCGCCGCGGCCACCACGCCTACGTCGAGCCCGCCTACGTCAAGGGCCGCGGCCTCTGGCACCGCGTCCGCATCGGCCCCTTCAAGCACAAGCACTCCGCCGTGATCTACCGCCAGGAATTCGAGGCCAAGGAGCGCATCGTCACCTTCATCATCGACCCCCCCAAGACCACCGTGAAGGTCCGCGAGACCCAGGACGACGACGTATGAAGAAGCCATGAGCATCGCAGGCAAGGTCGTCGCGATCACCGGCGCGAGCAGCGGCATCGGCGAGGCCACGGCGCGCCTCCTCGCCGAGCGCGGCGCCAAGGTCGTCCTCGGCGCGCGCGGACTGGAGCGCCTCCAGGCCGTCGCCGCCCGCATCGCGGAGGCTTCCGGCGACGTCGCCTGCGCGAGCATCGACGTGAGCCGGCGCGCCGACCTCGCCGCCCTCGTCAAGCTAGCCTGCGACCGGTACGGCAGGCTCGACGTTCTCGTCAGCAACGCCGGGATCATGCCCGTCTCCCGCCTCGACGAGCTGCGCGTCGAGGACTGGGAGGCGATGGTCGACATCAACCTCAAGGGCGTCCTCTACGGCATCGCGGCAGCGCTCCCTGTCTTTCGCGCGCAGGGCTCCGGACACTTCGTCAACGTCGCCTCCACGGCAGCCCACCGCATCGTGCCGACCATGGCGGTCTACTGCGGCACGAAGTTCGCCGTGCGCGCCATCTCCGAGGGGCTGCGCCAAGAGGCGGGCGACAAGCTGCGCGTGACCGTCATTTCACCCGGCTTCACCCGGACCAATTTCGCCGATGGCGTGACCAGCCCCGAGGTGAAAGCCCAGCTCTCCGCCTCCGCGGACAAGCTCGGGATGCCACCCGAGGCCGTCGCCCGCGCCATCGCGTTCGCGGTCGAGCAGCCCGCCGACGTGGATGTGGGCGAGATCATCGTCCGTCCCACCGCGCAGGGATGACTCGCGCTCGTCCCGTTGGGTCACCCGCTCCGCCCGATGGCGCGGGTGCCCTGGCCTCCTTGGACCCCTCCGCTCATCTCTGCGCCCGCAGCCTCGCCCCCACCGCCTGCTGATCGCGGAGAAACGTTCCCCGCGCCGCGAGCGGCAGCATCCGCTGACCACCCACAGCCTCGTGAACGAACCGTGCTTGCCAGAGCGTCACAGAAGGGCATGCCCTCCGACCACCTGTTGATGAGAGCGAGCCGCGGCATGGTTTCCTGTGGCAGGATAGCCCGAATGTCTGAAGCCTCTGGGGAATGCCTCCCATGAAGTTCACCCGTCTTGTCCTGGAGAACTGGCGCAACTTCAAGCGGGTGGACGTCCCGCTCCACAACCGCGCTTTCCTCGTGGGCCCAAATGCTTCCGGCAAGTCGAACTTTCTCGATGTCTTCCGGTTCCTTCGCGTTGTTGCAGAGAAGCAAGGTGGCGGCTTCCAGCAGGCCGTCCGTGCGCGTGGTGGCGTGTCGCAACTTCGATCGCTGTTCGCCCGCAAGAACCCAGAAGTCGTGATCGAAGTGACCATGGATCTCGGTGACGAAGAGCCATGGATGTACAGGCTGGAGTTCACGCAAGACAATCAGCGACGGCCGCTCATCAAGCGTGAACGGGTGACTCATGGGAGGAAGCTGCTCGTGGATCGGCCTGACGCGGACGATGAGGATGACCAGAACCGCCTCACGCAGACCTTCCTGGAGCAGGTGAATGCCAACAAGTCTTTCCGGAGCGTCGTCGATTTCCTCTCCGAGGTCAGATACCTCCACATCGTTCCCCAGCTTATTCGCGAACCCGAACGGTCTGTGGGCAGGAGCGGGGACCCGTTCGGGGGCGACTTCCTGGAGCAACTTGCCAGGACTCCCAAGAAGACGCTGGAGGCGCGTCTGCGGAAAATCGAAAGCGCGCTGAAAGTAGCGGTCCCACAGCTCGACAAGCTCAAACTGGAGCGGGATGTGCGTGGCGTGCCCCACCTGCATGGGCTGCATCAGCACTGGCGGCCCAAGGCTGGCTGGCAGCAAGAGGACCAGCTCTCCGACGGGACGCTCCGCTTGCTCGGGCTGCTCTGGGTGCTGCTCGACGGAGACGCTCCCCTCTTGCTCGAGGAGCCAGAACTGTCCTTGCATACTGCCGTGGTGCGCAACATCCCGAGCATGATGGCTCGTGTGAGTCGGAAAGGCGGCCGACAGGTACTGGTGAGCACCCACTCCGTCGACATGCTCTCCGATGAAGGGATCCCATCCAGTGAGGTGCTCCTCCTGGAGCCCTCGACCGAAGGGACCAAGGTGACCGTCGCTGCTGATGTCGCATCGATTCGTGCCCTGCTCGAGAAAGGCATATCGCTCGCGGATGCAGTACTCCCGCTGACAGCGCCGAATAACGCTGTTGAGCTCTCCATGTTTCCCTCATGACGATGGACTCCGTAGCGGTGAACATCGCGGTCGAGGGCCAATCTGATGTTCCCATTGCCATGCGGCTCCTGGAACTCGTTGGCCTCCTGGCGGGCCCCCCTTACGTGAGCCGGGGCAAGGATAAGCTCGACGAGAAGCTCAATGCCTACAACCATGCCGCAAAGCACAGCAGGTGGCTGGTGCTCCGCGATCTGGACCGCGATGCACCTTGTGCGCCGGAACTCTGTCGCCAGCTCTTGCCCGCCCCGTCAGCCCATATGCACCTCCGCATCGCCGTTCGTGCTTCGGAGGCATGGCTGCTCGGTGACCAGGAAAATCTCAGTCGTTTCCTCAAAGTGGGGACCCAGCACATCCCGTCCGAACCAGATGCACTCGACAATCCCAAGCGCGCCCTGATCGACGTGGCGCGACTTTCTCGGGACCGCGCCATCAAGGAGGACATGGTTCCGCAAGAAGGCACCGGCACGTCGGTCGGCCCGGGGTATACAGCCCGGATCATCGAGTTCTCTTCCCACCACTGGGAGCCTCTCGTTGCAGCGCAGCAAAGCCCGAGTCTTCGACGCTGCATTCTCGCTCTGCAACATTGGAGCGGGGCTCGCGTCATCCGCTCAGCGGATTCCGTAGCTTCTGCCGTCAGAGGCGCCAGTAAGTCGAAGCGTCAGCCACCCGCGACTTCGGACGAGAAAAGCAGGGCGCCGAGAACACCCAAGCGGTGAAGCGCTTTCCGAGCGTGCCGTTCTCGTACCATTTTCTTCTCTCACCTCCGCGCCCGCAGCCCGGCCTCCATCGCCCGCTGATCCTCCGGGAACGTCCCCCGGGCCGCGAGCAGCAGCCCCCCGCACACCACCCACAGCCCCGCCGCCACGTTGAACGCCCCCGTGCGTCCCAGCGCCACCACCAGCGGTCCGATCAGGAACGGCCCCAGCCCCTTGCCCAGATCGTCGGCGAGGTTGAACAGCCCGAACACCGCCCCCCGCGCCTCTGGCGGGTTCACGTTCACCAGCATCGCCCGGATGTTCGCGCTCGGCAGGCTGATCACCAGACCCATCGCCGCCCCGATCACCGTCAGCATCCCCATCGGTGGCGCCCCACCCCCCGTGTGCACCGGCGCGTTGATCAGCAGCACCGTCGGCACCACCCCCGCGATCGCCGCGACCCCGCACATCAGCGGCACGAGGCGCGGATCTCGCCGGTACAGGTGATTCCCCCACAGCCCTCCCAGCAGGCTCCCCGCGATCACCGCCCCGCCCACCACCATCACCAGCCACGTCGCCGGCCCCACCCCGAGCCCCTTGTCCTGCGCGAAATAATCGTTCCAGAACGTGAACAGCATCCCCCACGGCACGCACCCCGGCAGCCCTTGCAGGAGCAGCAGCGCGTTCGTGCGCACCTTGAGCACCGCTTTCCATGACCCCACCAATGTCACGTGCCCCGGGATCGTCTCGCGCACCGCTCCAGCCTCCCCCAGCACCTCCTCCGCCTGCCCCCGCCGCGGCTCCCGCATCAGCAGCGCCACCAGCACCACCAGCAGGAAGTTCGGCGCCGCCACCAGCACGAACGGCAGCCGCCACCCGTGCACTGGCCCCACCGCCCCTGCCAGGATCTGCCCCCCCGCGATGCCTGCCCCCATCGCGAACGTCGTCACGGCCGACGCCGCCGCCCGCGCCCGTGCCGAGAAGTAGTCCCCCAGCAGCGAGTAGAGCAGCGGCAGCGCCGCCCCGAGCCCGATGCCCGTGAGCATCCGCGCCACGAACAGCTCCCCGTAGCTCCGCACGAACCCCGTCATCACGCACGGGATCTCCCCCACCAGCACCACCCCCACGAACAGCCACTTCCGCGACCACCGATCCGTCAACCACCCCGCCCCGAGCGACACCACCCCGCCCACCAGGAAGAACGCCGCCGAGAGCAGGCTCCCGAGCTTCGTGTCCCGCTCCACCGCATCGAACCCGAACTCCGCCGCGATCTGCGTCAGGTTCGGCGCCATCAGGTTCTGGTCCGCGAACAGCAGCGCCGTCACCAGCGCCAGCAGCGCCAGCACCACCCGGTCCCGTGCCGACAGCACCCTCGACGCACCACCTTGCGCGTGCAGCATCGCCGGTCAGGCTACGCCCCGAGCGCCCCGCCCGGCCACCGCTCTCGCGGTCCCTCCTGCGGCGCTTGACGCCCCTCGGGCCGCCTCACCATCCTCCTTCGATGCATGACGCGCACGACGCGCACGACGCACACGACGCGCAGCCCCCCGAGCCCTCGCGCCTCCCCTGGTGGCGGCGCGCGACCGTGTACCACGTCTACCCCCGCTCCTTCGCCGACGGGAACGGCGACGGCATCGGCGACCTCCCGGGCCTCATCGACCGCCTCGACTACCTCCGCGACCTCGGCGTCGACGCCCTCTGGCTCTCCCCCTGCTTCGCCAGCCCCCAGCGCGACTTCGGCTACGACATCGCCGACCACGACGCCATCGCCCCCGAGTTCGGCACCCTCGCCGACCTCACCCGCCTCTTCCGCGAAGCCCACGCCCGCGGCCTCAAGGTCATCCTCGACCTCGTCCTCAACCACACCTCCGACGAGCACCCCTGGTTCCGCGCCTCCCGCGACCCCGCCGATCCGCGCCGCGCCTGGTATCTCTGGCGCCCCGGCGCCCGCCCTGGCGCTCCCCCGCGCGGCGCCCCGCCCAGCAACTGGAAGGCCATGATCGGCGGCTCCGGATGGCACCACGACCCCGCAACCGACACCTGGTACTGGGCCTCGTTCCTCCCGTTCCAGCCCGACCTCAACTACCGCACCCCCGAGGTCCGCCGCGCCATGCTCGACGTCGCCGCGCGCTGGCTCGAACGCGGCGCCGACGGCTTCCGCCTCGACATCTTCAACGCCCTCTACAAGGACGCCACCTTCCGCGACAACCCCTTCTCCCCGCGGCCGCTCCCCTCCGAGCGCACCCCCGACGGCTTCTTCCAGCGCCGCCTCCACACCTCCGACCTCCCCGAGACCCTCACCTTCGCCGCCGACCTGCGCGCCGTCTGCGACAGCTTCCCTGGCCACCGCTTCCTCGTCGGCGAGGTCTTCGGCGCGCCCTCCCGCCTCCGCAGCTACCTCGGCGGCGGCAGCGCCCCTCCTGGCCTCCACACCGTCTTCAACTTCCAGACCCTGCGCACCCCCGCGAACGCGAGCGCCCTGCGCCGCCTCCTTGTCGAACTGGAGCGCGACCTCCCGTCGCCCTACCTGCCCACCTGGGTCCTCGGCAACCACGACCAGATCCGGATCATGGACCGCCTCCACGGCGACGCCGACCGCATGCGCCTCCTCGCCACCGTCCAGCTCACCGCCCGCGCCCTCCCGTTCATCTACTACGGCGAAGAGCTCGGCCTCCGCGGCCCCCCCATCCCCCTCGCCGAGGCCCTCGACCCTCTCGCTGCCCGCTACCGCTTCCTCCCCGACGCCGCGGCGCACCTCCTCACCCGCCTCGGCATCACCTTGAACCGCGACCCGAGCCGCGCCCCCATGCCCTGGACTGCCGCCCCTGGCGCCGGCTTCTCCCCCCCTGGCGTGACTCCCTGGCGTCCCCTCCACCCCGACCACCCGCGCGTCAACGTCGCGACCCAGCACGACGACCCCACCTCCCTCCTCTGGCACTACCGCCGCCTCCTTCACCTCCGCCGCGCGCACCCCGCCCTTTCCCTCGGCGCCCTCGTCCTGCGCGAAGGCCACCCCCACCCCCGTGATCTCCTCGCGTACCGCCGCCAGCACGGCACCGACGTCGTCGAGGTCTGGCTGAACGCCAGCGACACCTCGCACGGCGTCCCCCTCGGCGGCCCTCGCCGCGCCCTCCTCACCACGCATGGCGCAGGCGACGACGTGCAGCTCCTCGGCGATCACACCCTCTTCCTGCGTCCCTGGGAGGGTGTCCTCCTCGACGCTGCCGGCTGAAGCGCGAGGCGCTGCGGGTCTCGCCGAGCCCCGCGCGTGTCAGAGCGCCTCGCCGGTTGACCGAGCGCCTCGCCGGTTGACCGAGCGCCTCGCCGGTTGACGGGCGTACCCCCGCACCGTACGAGCCCGCTTCATGGGCGCCTCGAAGGCTTCTCCCCGCGCGACGAGCCCGCGCTCTACTTCCACGAAGCCTGCGCCGCGAAAGCGCGCGCCGGACACCTCGTCGACCCGGAAGAAGGCGTCCGTGAAGTCTACGCCCGCGAAGCCCGTACCCGCGAAGCCCGTACCCGCGAAGCCCGTACCCGCGAAGCCCGTACCCGCGAAGTCTACGCCCGCGAAGCCCGTACCCGCGAAGCCCGCGCTCGCGACGTCCGCGCCCGCCAGTGCCCCTGCCGGCGTCACCATCTTCCCCCCTGCGGACGTGCTCACCACCCTGCGCGCGCAGCGCGAGCGCGTGACCGTCACCATGCTCGACCCCTGGTACAACAAGGGCATCGGTGGCGAGCGCCCCGACTACCACGACTGGCTCGCCGAGGTCATCGCCGCTGCCGCGCGCATCTCGGACCACGTCTTCGTCTGGGGCTTCCCCGAGATCGTCGCCCGCCAGCTCGACCGCCTCCCCCCGACGCACCCGCTCCAGGCCTGGCTCACCTGGTATTTCAAGAACTGCCCCTCCGTCATCCGCGGCTGGCGCAGCGCCCAGAACGCCTGCCTCCACCTCGCGCGCCCCGACGCCAGGCTCTACCCCGAGCATTTCCTCAACGACGCCCAGCGCGAGAAGCAGCGCCAGGGCAAGCTCCGCTACCTCCCCGGCCCCCCGAGCGTCATCGAGGCGGCCCTCATCATCGGCTTCATCGGCCGCCGCGAGCAGCAGGGCCACCCCTCGCAGAAGCCCGAGAAGGCCATCGAGCCCCTCCTCGAGATGACCACCGTCCCTGACGACACCGTGCTCGACCCCATGTGCGGCTCCGGCACCACCGGCGCCGTCTGCCAGCGCCTCGGCCGCCGCGCCCTGCTCTGCGACATGGACGAGAAGTACGTGCAGATGACCGAGCGCCGCCTCGGCGTCACGCGCACGGGCCGGTGAGGCTCGTCGAGCTGCTTGGAACGTTCATGCTGCGTGCATCCGGAAGTGCGGAATCGCACGTGAGCATCATTCACGTGAGATAGGTGGGGGCTGCTGAGGAATGCTGAGAGTTGCCGAGGGCCACGCCCTGCGCACGTCTCGTTCGAAGCTCCGGAGCGGCTCGACCTCGTCGCTGCCGACCAGCGGGCTGGATGTATCAGCCTGCTCCAAGAGGTATCCGACATAAGCACCAGCTACGCCGCGTTCGAGCTGCCACGCTTCGATTTCCCTGCCAGGCTTCAGCACATCCAGGAATGCCTGCCACCGTCGGAGAAGATCTCGGTAAGCACTGTCTGTGACGATGGGGTCCACCTCGGCCATGAGGCGGACGTAGGTCGGTTCTCGTAGGGCCCAGTCGAGGTGCAGCTTCCCTCGTGGAGTGATCTTGAGGCGCGCGTCGGGGTCCTTGAACGCTTGGTCGGCGGGGTTGAAGGGCTCGACGATGCGCATCGTTGAAAGATAGTGCAGCGTCTCAAGGGTGGCTGCGCGTCGGACAGCAGTGGCCCGCTCGAAGAGTTCGAGAAGCTCAAAGACGGCAATGAAACCAGGGAACGGCTCGCGGTGGTTGCGATCTTCATCCTCTCGCGCGCGCAGTAGGGCGAGGATGCGTGCGGGCAAGAGAGGCGCGAAATCTGGACCGATCCAGTGGCCGAAGACATTGATCACCCGACCTGTGGGCATCGGCATGAACTGCTCGCTCTTGGGCGCGATGAGGGTGCGTAGCACCCGGCCGCGCGACAGTTTCTGCACCGTCTGCATGGTGAGCAGGCCCTCCGCGCGCACGTGTGGCGACAGTACGATCTGCTGGCACACATCGAGCACCTCACGGAGATCGTAGTTGCAGAGCTGGCCGATCCACTGCGCGATATCCTCCTGTTCCAGGAGCACAGTGCTCACCACCCGGACGAGGTCCTCGGCGCTCACCGACCAGCGCCATTGCCCACGACGACCCAGGGTCGTCTTCGTGCGTGCGGTGCCCGGCGGCGCTCCTTCGAGCAGTTTTCTGAGGTACTCACAACGATTCTTGACGACTTCCCGGACCTCTGGCCGCGGAAGCCAGAACTGCTCCGGCTGATGGTCACCGAGCTGATCACTGCCACGGCGGCGTAGCCGCCACAGAGTGGCATCCTCCATGGCTACGGTGGTCATGGCGAACATGGATAGGTGCCTCGCAACCGCCCACTCCACCACGTGTTCGGGATGCTCCAGGTGGTCGATGTTGTCCACGACAAGGCACAGCAGGCGCCCACAGGTTCGCGTGGAGAACTCGGCGTAACGGCGGAGCGCATCCTCGGGATCGCGCGCCTCTGTCTCTTGCTGGAGACGCACGAAGCCCTGACGCATCTCGGGGGAGACCTCCTGGTCGGTGAGCCCCACAAGTCTCACCTGCTGCTTCCACTCGCGATGATAGACCTCTCGAAACTGCTCCCACGACGGCCCCTCGTCCCCGAAGAGTTCCTTTCTGATCTGTTCAAGCATCCTGCGGCTGGCCAGCGCCGGGTCGAAGGGCGCGAGGTGCTCGGCATCGAGCCAGAGGAGCACCACGCGATCCCGCCTGGACATGAGCTGCAAATCGAAGAGCCGTCTGAGAAAAACGGTCTTGCCCGAGGACTTCTCGCCGAGCAGCCGTGCGATGTAGCCATCACCCGATCGGAACTCATCGATGTCTACATTCGGCGCCGTCACGGCGTCGACCTCACCCTCGACTGCGGGCTGGTAGTGATCAACTGCGCTGCGGAGCGCCGCTCCGAGCTCGTTTGCCATGCGCTCCAAACGCGAACTCGCATCGCGGCTCTCTCGTGACTCGACGAAACACGCCGCAAGAGCATTGCGATCCGTCCGAATCGGTCCGAACGCAGCGTCCATGGCCTGGCGCAGGTCATTGTGGAAATCCTTCGCCCCCTGATAATCCACCGGGCGTTCGGCTCCGGGAGGCACCACGCGTCGGGCCTGGGGAGCACGGACGAGCCCACGCACAACCACGGGCGACAGCCGGTGAAGCAGCGACCGCTGTTGAGCGCCCTCGATTCCGAAGGTCTCATAGAACAGCTCGAAGTCTTTCTCGATGTCGTCGAGACTGCGAAAGACGATGGCACTCGTGCTGTCCAGGAGCACGTTGGCCGGCCGTAGCGTGCCCAGGAAGCCGACCCACTGCTCGCCGGTCGTGACTGCCCCGAAGCATGGCATGTACTTCCCGAGGTAGGATGTCATCTGCACGTCGATGATCGGCCAACACTCTTTGAGCACCGGTCCCGTGAGTTTCAACACCTGGAAACCCGGCGTCGTGTGGAGTGGGCTCAAGAGGGGCTTGCTGCGCTTCTTGGCCTCGATCACGAACCAGCACGCACCGTCGTGATCCCGCACCACATAGTCGACCCGTCCTTCCCGCTGCCTATGCGTCGGCGCATCGTGGCTGGCTTCACCCCCAGCAGCCTCCACCGCCATGCGCTCGAGTGGCCAGCCGAGCACCCGTGTCAAAATCGGATCGATGAGATGGACCCGCGTACACGCCTCGTTGTCCGTGATGGGAAGATCATCCTCGGGCGGCAGGGTTTGCCGGATTGCCTTGAACTCTTCGTAGGCTTGGTCGACACCCATCGCTCTTCTTTGCCTTAGATGGCACTCCTCGGCTAGGGCTAGCCTGGCCTCGATGTGCCGGAGGCGCTCATGGCTCACCCGGTGGCACGGCTCGAGCTCCACGCCTCCGTGCATGATGGAGACACGGTCCGCGCTCCTGCGATGGGAGAAAGGCTCAATGCACCATGCAGTCAGCGCTGCACGAGGTCTTCAGGCACCCCTCGAACCGTACGACCGCCTCCGGGGCGGTGTGAACCTGGCCGCACAGGGCGGTGCACTCCGCGATGACCGCTTCCCGGACATCGGTCGAGGGACCAGGTGGCGCTTTCGCCATGCGACTCCGGCAGCCGAGCCGGCAACCCAGCGCCATCGCGGCGCGTGCATTGAACGCCAGCGGAGGGGAGCAGCACGACCTCAGCGCGCACGCCCCGCAAGCCTCCGGCAGCGCCCGGCTCATGGTGCAGGCTTCCCGCTCCTCCGGAGATGCCTCGGGCGCCGCGGGCACCGCGGGCACCGCGCCCTGGCCTGCCTCGCGCAGCAACGCGAGCAGCTCCTCATCAGACATCGCCCCGAGCGCGCCGTCACCTGATCCTGCGCCCGGCGGCCCTCCGGTGGGCTTCGCGGAGATGTCGACGACCGCAGGTGCCGCCGCGCCCTTGTCCTGCGCAGGATCACTGCTGCACGCCACAGCGGCGAGGCTGCACGTCACGGCGAGGTAACCGGCGACGAGGGCTCCGTTCCGGGATGGAGCGACGCGCCTCTCGCTGCCGAGCCTTCGCATTGCTCCCATGGTCGCGGAGGGGCGTCCCCGGCGCAACCGGAGGCGCGCGCCCGCGTCTCTCCCGCAGGGCGCGAGGCCTTCCGCACCGAGGCCGTTCGCTCCCGCGCGCCACCGCGTTACGCTCGCGCGCATGCCTGCCCCCCGCGCCCTCCCGCGCCGCCCCGCGCCCCTCTTCCTCGCGCCCCCGGCCCTCGCCGCAGCCCTCGCCCTCTCCGCCGGCGACGCCCTCGCGGCGGACATCGACGCCGACCCGAGCACCTACCAGGCCCTGGTGCCCACCCTCCAGCCCGGGGACACCCTGCACCTCGCGCCGGGCGAGTACCTCCAGAACCTCGTCGTCCAGGCCCTCAACGGCACCCCGGAAGCGCCCATCTCCATCACCGGACCCGAGGACAAGGGCGCCGTCCTCGTGGGCAACGGCAACGCCAACACCGTGGAGATCACGGACGCGAGCCACGTGGTCCTCAAGGACCTCACCATCGACGGCAAGAACCTCCCCAACGTCTTCGGCGTCAGCGCCAAGAACGGCAACGCCAACACCGTCCACCACATCACCATCGAGGGCTGCGTCTTCCGCGGCCACGGCGGCTCCCAGCAGACCGTCGCCATCTCCACCAAGGCGCCCACCTGGGGCTGGATCATCCGCAGGAACCTCATCGACGGCGCCGGGACCGGCATGTACCTCGGCAACTCCGACGGGCAGAGCCCCTTCGTCGAGGGCCTCATCGAGAACAACCTGATCCGGAACACCATCGGCTACGGCGCGCAGATCAAGCACCAGACCGCGTGGCCCATCAACACCGGCCTCCCCGCGACCCCCACCCGCACCATCATCCGCCACAACGTCTTCCTCAAGAACGACGCGCCGAGCCCCGACGGAGACCGCCCGAACCTCCTCGTCGGCGGCCTCCCGCCCTCTGGCCTCGGCGCCGACAACGGCTACGACATCTACGGGAACTTCTTCTTCCACAACCCCCGCGAGGCGCTCCTCCAGGCCTCGGGCAGGGTGAGCATCCACGACAACATCTTCGTCGACGCCGTGGACGCAGCCATCGTCCTCACCAACCACGAGATGCGCCCCCTCCTCCGCGCCCACGTCTACAACAACACCATCTACGGCGCCGAGCGCGGGATCCGCTTCGCCAACGCCGCAGCCGACGGCGACCTCGTGCTCGGCAACCTCATCTTCGCCGCACAGGGCCTCACCGGCCCCGTGGCGTCCGACGTCGGAAACGAGATCCACGCCCTCGCAGACGCGCCCACCGTGGTCGTCACGCCCTCGCTCACCCTCGGCCAGATGGACTTCTACCCCCTCCCCGGCAAGGCCCAGGGCGACCCGCTCGACCTGTCCCTGGTCGCCGCCGAGACCGACGCCGATCGCGACTTCAACGGCGTCTCCAAGGCCGATCACCGCTTCCGCGGCGCCTACGCGGGCGCGGGCGTGAACCGCGGCTGGCCCCTCTCCGACGACTTCAAGGAGGAGGGCGTCACCGGCGAGGGCGGCAGCTCCGGCGAGGGCGGCGGCGGCGCCACCGGCGGCTCCGGCCCAGGCACCGGAGGTGCAGGCGCCAACGCCGCCGGCAGCGAGAGCGACGAGGGCTGCGGCTGCACCGTGGCCGGCAACCGCGCAGCAAGCGATGCCTCCCTCCTCGCCTTGCTCTTCACGGGAGCCCTCCTGGCAAGGCGCCGGTACTGCGTACCCTGGATCAGGGGCCTTCGGCCCCTACGCTCCCGATGGTCGCTACCCCGGTGACTTTGCGCGAACGGCGAGCCGAGGGCCCGGGCGGCGCTAGGGATTTCGCGCCGAGGCGACTGCGCGCTCCACCTGCTCCCGCGTCCCAGGGTCCATCATCAAGCGATCCATCCAGACGCGCTCGATGCGCAAGACTGCGCCCCTGGGGAGCCTCAGCGCCTCCAGCACGGTGGCCGTCGTTCCGCGCTCGGCGGCGACAGTCAACCTGGCGTAGTCCTCCACCCCGATCACCCCCCGCTCTCTCTCGATCTGCGCCACGTAGGCCGCATCGAACCGGAGGAGGAGGGCCTCATGCCCCCTCTTCATGTCGTCCCGGATCCTGCCCTCCCAGTGAGCCTCGATGACGCCCCATCGCTCCGACGAGAGGTCATGTTCCTGGAGGAGCCGAGCCTTGTCCGCTTTGTGCTGGGCGATGCGTGCCACGAGCACGGCGCATTGCTCCACCGAGATACCCCAGGGGGCCGCGCCTGAGGGAGCCGCCAAGGCAGGCGTCACCCCCGCGTCCTGACCGCCGGACGTTGACGGCGTCCGCCGCGCCGTCTCGGGCTCCTCGTCCGGCGAAGACGCGGCGCGCACCGCCGACGCGGCTTCTCGGGCCGACCCAGGGCCCGGGACCTCCGCGGGCCGCTCGGCGGGACCAGCGGCTTCTCGGGCCGACCCAGGGCCGGGGACCTCCGCGGGCCGCTCGGCGGGACCAGCGGCCACCTTCGCTGGCCATCTCGTGAGCGGCGCGAAGGGCAGCGGCGCGAAGGGCAGCGGCGCGCTGTCTCGTGGCGTCAGCATCCCCGCGAGCGTCCCCGTCCCGATCTCCTCGCTGCGCGCGCCTGTGACCCGTCGACCCGATGGCCAGGGATCCGGAGCGCATGCAGGCAGCGGAAGGGCTGGTCTCGCGAACGGAAGGACCGGCCTTCGGTCGGCCTCGTACCTTGGCACCACCGTGATGACGCTGTCGTCTGGCGCGGCGCTCTCCTCCGCCCACGCTCCCCTCACGACCGCGCCAGGTCTCGGCATGGCCCCCGCGGGTGTCGTGAGGGGATGGCCGTCGATCCAGAACGTGACGCGCCCCGCCTCGCCCGGGTGACGCAGCCCGATCTGCCCCCGCCATACCGTGGTGCAGAGGCCTCGCACGGTGTCGATCCACAGGGTATCGGCGACGAGCGCGACCTCCTCCCGCTCGCCGGTGGCCCGATCCGCCACCGCCCTTGGCCGGATTCCCGGCAACCGCGTCACCAGCCGCGCGTGCTGCGGGTGCAGGTTCTCCAGCACGAGGCGCTCGTTCGCGCGCAGCTCGGCGAGCCGCTGATCTGGAGGCGCCACGTTGAAGTAGCCGTAGTCGAAGTGATCCGGGATGGGCCGCCCCTCCCAGCCCCCTCCTGCGAAGCTCGCCGCATGCCGAGGCAACCTCCGGGCGCGCCCGGGCCAGTGCGGCGCGATGGGCCCGTACCCCACGGGCGCGAACGTCTCCCCGCGCTGGCCGAGGTGCATCCCCGGTGGTTGCAGGTTCGGAACCCTCCGCCGTCCATGAACGTCCGGCGCCGCATCGCGCTGCATCCCCACCGGATTGCTCGTGTCCGGTCCCCCCGCGGCACGCTCCCAGGTGAGCCACATCTTCGTCTGCCACGGACCCTCGACGAGCTGGCTCGGGTACCCACGGAAGCTCCGGTCGCACCAGACCTCGATGGTTTTGTCCACCCCGCCCACCTCGCCCACCTCGCCCACCTCGCCCACCTCGCCCACCTCGCCCACCTCGCCCACCACGAGCCGGGCCCTGATGGAGCGCGCCGGCTCTCGCTGCGGCGCATAGGCGTAGCCCACCAGCACCACATCGGCGCCGGGCTTGTACGGCGCACGATCGCTCGGGATGATCACGCTGCGGCAGGGATCATCGTCCCAGTGGACGTCGGCGTGGCATGGCTCCTGCTGCTCGGTCGCGAGCACGCACACCTCGGGGCGCAGCTCGAACGTCGCCTTGCAGAGCACCGTCATCGCATACGAACGGGCTTTCGGTTGCCACTCGAACCCTGATGCCGGGAGCGCACAGATCGAAAGGACGTCCATGATGCCTCCGGGTATCGTCCGTCATTGCGGCGCATGTGCGGGCAGCTTCACGGCGAGCGGCCCCGCGCGCAGGACGACCTGATCCCGCGCGTCGACGGGCCCGATGGAGAGTGCCACGCCCTCCGTCGTTTGCACCTCTTTCGCGAGCCTCAGGCCCTCCGGGGGCACCAGGAGCAGGCCAAGCTCGAACCACGAGTCACGCGGCGAAACCACCTCCTGCGGTCGCTCTCTCCCGAACGTCGGGTAGGGCTGGTGAGGTCGCAACGGGAGCGGTATCGACAGCGTCTCCTCGAAGCCTTCTCCTGGCTTCACGGCGGTGACGAGTGGAACGACCGGGCGCTCCACGTCGATGTCTGGCGGGACCGGGACCAGCTTCTTCGAAAGGATGGCGGACGTCTCGTCCACCTCGACGTAGACCGTGTTCTTGCTGGTCTGAAAGACCAGCGTCGCGTCGATGGTGCTGAACAGACGATTGAACAGCAGTGCCGTCCGGGAAGATTCATTGCTGAAGCGATAGCGGAGGGTGAGGTGATCGCTGCGCACCTCGACGAGGCTTGCTTCGAGCTTGCAGGATGCCTGTTGCGTATCGACGGAGGCGGGCAGGGTGGTCATCATCCCTCCTGGGGTGCTGTCTGCAGTGCATGTACATCCGACGAGCACGAAGCCGAGTGCGATCGAGAGCAATCGATGGACATGGCGCACCACGCGCGCTGGTACTCCGTCTCCCAGGTTCGTCACGGGTCCTCGGCTCGGCGTTCGCGCGAAGTCACGGGTGGAGCGACCATCGGGAGCGTAGGGACCGAAGGTGGCCCTAGTACCAGTCGCGGGAGGGTTGGGGTGGGTGCCATTCTGACCGCAATCTGTTCTCGTTGAATGGACGGGTGTCGTGGGGAGGAATGCCTGTGGCATCGAGCTCCCTGACGTTGGTCTGGACGGTGGAATTCGGCCTGAGCGGGTTTGGCTTGCTGTCGTTGCTGGCGGTCCCCGGGAGCATCGTCCCGTGAACGGCCTGGTCGGCGTGGACCAGCTCGTGGCCCAGGCCGAGGGCTGGAGGACGTGTCTCCCAGGGCTCTGTCCCGATGGTGGTCGTGTTCGGGTTGTAGCCCACGATGGCGTTCGTGCCTGAACCTGGGGAGCCGTCCGGGTTCTGGAACCTGTCTTCGGGGCTCGTGTAGCCCGTCACGTTGCCGCCGCTCGTGGGCTCGATGGTCACCGTCCTCCCGCTCCCGTCGATGGACTGGAGCAGGTCACGCCCGGTCGGTGTCAGGGCGATCTCGTGCAGCCCGGCCAGTGTCTGGGCCTGAAAGGCGGGATCCCCTTGGATGATCAGGCCATGGCCGACCTTGAGCGCGCCCCCGGGGAGCACCTCGACGGCGCATGGAAGCGATGGCCCTCCGACGAGCACCGTCGAGGAGCCGTTCAGGATCATCCCCCCTACGGGGTCCCCGAGGCGCGCCGACGGCATCCCGGGAGCGTTGATCTTGACGAGCGGACCGCCCTGGATGTCCACGTCGCCTGCGGAAGCGGCGATGGTGACCTTCTTCCCGCGGATCGTGACCTCGTCCGCTTCGAGCGAGATCTTCGTGTCGTCGAGGATGATCCTGGCGCCGCCTTGCGTCTCCAGGTGCACCTTGTTCGGGAACATGAGCCACCGCGTCACGTTCTCGGACCACCCCTCGCCCGGTGGTGAGACCACGACGGAGTGCATCTCTCCCACGGTCGTGGTGTCGCTCATCCCCACCTGTGTTGCCCGGTTGATGCCCACCGAGGTGGTCTTGTTTTGCGCGACCTTCTCCTGCTCGTTCTTCCGCACCATCTTGGTGCGGTTCCCCAGCACGGTCAGCGCGTCGTTGCCTTTGACCGTCTTGGTCCGATTCGCGCCGATGGTCACCTCCTCGCTGTCCTTGACCAGCTTCTTGAGGTCCTTCTCCGCCTGGATGTAGACCTGCTCTCTTCCCTTCGCGTCCTCGAACCTGAACTCGTTGGAGCCGCCCCCGCCCGGATACGACTCGCTCTTCCACCCGCTCTGCGTCTTGTTCTCGGGCAGCTTGTAGGGGACCTTCTGCAGGTTCGTGTACACCCTGCCCACGATTACGGGCCGATCGGGGTCGCCCCCCAGGAAATCGACGAGCACCTCCTGCCCGACGCGCGGCAGGTTCATCCCGCCGTACCCCGCGCCTCCCCAGGGCTGGCTCACGTGGATCCAGCAGGAGCTCTTCTCGTTCATCTGGCTCTCGCGGTCCCAGTGGAAGTGGACCCGCACCCTGCCGAATTCATCGCAGTGCAGCCCTTCCCCAGGCGGCCCCACCACCGTGGCGCTCTCCACCCCGCTCACCCGGGGCCTGGGCGTGCTCAGCTCTGGCCGGTAGACCACCTCGGCGCTCACCACCTCGCAGTGGTGGGCCCACTCCCCGTCCGTCGTGCCCTGGAGCGTCGACTCCCGCACCAGGAGCCTCTTGCCGGTGCCCAGGTCCGACTTCGGGTGATCCCGCATGCCCATCACCATGCCTGGCGAAAGATCGTGGGCATTCGTCTCGAAGGAGCACACCTTCGCGGTCACCCGCTTCGCGGCCAGCCGCTTGCTCACCAGCGCTTCGCCTTCTTTTTCGTCGCTGCGGGTCCTGCCTCGGTCGTCGGCGACCGGGGTGTCCTCGCCCTTCTCGGCGCGGAGCAGGAACGCGCCTGGCGTGTAGTGATACCGCTCCAGCCTCGCTTCCAGCCCCTCGTCCTCGACCCTCGCGCTCTTCATCAGCGGGTAGCTGGGAGGTAAGCGGTAATCGTGATCCCGCATCGTGTATTTGCCGGGGCGCACCCGCTGGCCGACGCGGACGTGGGTCACGTGTTCCTCGTCGGACGTGGCCATCGGCTTGTCGCGGTACGCAATCGCCGGCTCTCGCAGCGGATTCGCGTGCGGTGCGTCGGCCAGCACGAGCCTCGTCTCACCCTGCTCGTTGCCGAAGTAGAACGTCACGCCCACGTCCTCCAGCATCCGGCAGAAGAACGCGTAGTCCGTCTCGGCGTACTGCACGCGGTATTTCCGCGCCTTGAAGGGCTCCGTGAGCTTCTCCTCGAACGGGACCTCCCACTCCCCGAGGAGCTTTCTCGCGATGTCGATCTCGGACTCCTGCTGGAACATCCTGTAGTTCCGCCGCTGGGTCAGGAGCCACAGCGTGGGGACGAGGGCGAATTCGTACGTCGCGACGCCGGGGGTGCTGCCGGTGCTGTCCTCCACGCCGATCTGCTGGAGGTGATTGCAGAGCCCGGACCAGGTGCGCACGTGCGGGCCTGAATTCAGGGTGAAGGTCGCAGGCTGACCGACCACATCCTCGAAGCAGAGGTCGATGTTGGTGCTGAGGGCGACGAGGTGGACGGCGTAGAGCGACGAGAGCCGCTCGTGCACCGAGAAGTGCCGTACGTCCAGCGGGTCGCCAGAAGCGATCTCGAGATGGAGGTTGTCCGTCACGGTCCTTGCCCCCTTCTGAATCCCCCGGAAGGTTGCCGCGATCACCTCGATGTAAAGCGCTGCTCGGTTCTCCGTCAAGGACCACAGAACGCTGCAACCTCGGCCGAGGATGGCATTGCACCCTCGGCCGGTGGTCGTTCCTGGCCGGCGCGATCCGTCAGGATCCGTCAGAGCTGGTCGGACATCAGGTGGCCTTCTCGGTGCGTCCGTCCGGGTGCCGCGCGAAGCGGCCGTCCTCGCGGGCGTGCACGGGCCCGTCGCTCCCCCAGGGCCAGCCCCCGAAGCGGGTCCGCTGGTAGTCCTGGAACGCCTGCCGGATCTCGGCCTGCGTGTTCATCACGAAGGGCCCGTACTGCGCCACGGTCTCGCCGATCGGCTTGCCCTGCAGGATCAGGATCTCCGCCTCGTCGGGCCCGTTCTCCAGCAGCGTCGCCGCGTCCGTGCGCACCTCCACCAGCCTGCGCCCGGGCACCACGCGCGGCCCGATGCGGAGCTGGCTGCCGCGGAAGAAGTACAGCGTCCGGTTCACGTTCCCCGTGCTCGCTGCCGGCAGCGTGAAGCGCGCCCCGGGCGCCATCTTCAGCGTCCAGATGGCCACGTCGGCCTCGGGTCGCGACGCCCACGAGCGCGGCGGCGGCGACGGCGGCTGGTACTCCCCGTAGCGCCCTGCGACCACGGTGATCTCCGTCTCGCGCCCTGCCGCGTCGCGCACGATCCCCTTCGGCACCGTGTCGCCCCACATCATCACGAACTGCGGCTCGGCCATCTTGTCGGCGCGCGGCAGGTTCAGCCAGAGCTGGAACAGCTCGAGCGGGTTCGGCCCCTCCTGGTTCAGGAGCGGCATCATCTCCGCGTGCACGATGCCCTTGCCGGCGGTCAGCCACTGCACGTCACCGCCGCCGTAGCGCGCCGTCGCCCCGAGCGAGTCCGAGTGATCGACGAGCCCGCGCCGCACCACCGTCACCGTCTCGAACCCCCGGTGCGGGTGCGCCGGGAAGCCGGGCACCACGTCGCCGTGGTACATGCGCCAGCCGTCCTTCCCCGCGAAGTCCTGCCCGATGTCGCGCCCTTCGAGCGAGGCGCTGGGCCCGAGCTGCGGGTTGCCGGCCGGGTAGGCGTCGTCGTGGTGCACGCAGAACAGGAACGGATCGGGCGTCTTCCAGGGCGGCGCCCCCAGGGTCTCGATGGTGCGGATCACGTCCTTCTCGGCCAGTGCCTTGTCCTCGGCCACGGCGGCAGGTGAAGTTTCGGCAACGGCGCAGGCTGCCAGCACGGGCGCCGTCGCGAGGGTCCCCAGAGCAGTTCGTCGGTCCATGCCAGCCATTGTAAGGGCGCCCCTGGCGGGCACCACGGCCTCCCCGTGGAACGTGCCGTTCGACAGGCAGCAACCATCCCTGACCCTGCGCCGCCCAGCGCCCAGCGCCCAGCGCCCAGCGCCCAGCGCCCAGCGCCCAGCGCCCAGCGCCCAGCGCCCAGCACCGGCCGTGCGCGGGCGTGCGGGCGTGCGGGCGTGCGGGCGTGCGGGCGTGCGGGCGTGCGGGCGTGCGGGCGTGCGGGTGTCAGGTCGTCGAGGGGGCCAGGCGCGGCAGGGACTTCGGCCTGAAGCCGATCTCTGCGCAGAGCGCCTCCAGGGTCTGCTGGACGGCGGCGATCTCGTCCCTGGTCAGCTTCAGGAAGGTGAACGCATCGGCGAGCTTGTCGGGCGAGAAGGAGCGGGTCTGCGGGTTGACCAGCGCGAGCGCGGTGATCACCCCGCGGAGCAGGGGATTGTGCGAGACCACCGCGCCCCGCGGGTGGCGCCCGGCGAGGATCTCGTTGATCTCCGCGCGCTGCTTCGAGCTGGGCGCCCCGCCGTCGGTGAACACGATGCTCGCGGTCTTCAGGAGATCGCGTTCGCGGATCAAGCCGATGTACCGGGCCCACTCCTCCTCGCGGGGTGGTGCTTCCCCGTGGAGGACCACGACCACGTTTCCCACCACCGTCGACACCATGGTCTTCATCGAGGCTTGCGGCAATTTACCAGAGTAGCCTCGCGCGTTACCCGAGCTGCAGCTCGGGCGGCGCGCATTTCAGCCGGACACCCAGCTCCGCGTAGAGACCCTTGAGCGCCTGGTGAATGGCGGCGATCTCGTCGGTCGTGAGCTTCAGATGGGCGTAGGCATCGGCGAGCTTGTCCGGCGGATACGAGCGGACCAGGGGGTTGAACATGTTGAGGGCGGTGATGGCCCCCCGGATCAGGGGATTGTGCGAGATCGCGACGGCTCGTCCGGGGCGCCCGGCGAGGATGGCGTTGACCTGCTGGCGCTGCTTCGTGCTCGGCGCCCCGCCGTCCGTGAACACCAGGCTGCGGGCATTCGAGTACTCCGAGATCGAGCTGAGCAAGCGGATGTACTTGGCCCACTCCTCTTCGCGTGGCAGCGCGTCCGTGTGGAGGACCAGGATGATGTTCCCCACCAGCGTTGAGACCATGGTCTTCATCGTGACCCCCTCCGCGACGAGCAGCTCCAGGGCGCCGAGGCGTCGCCCGGGGGCCCCCCCCCTTCACCCGCGCTCTCCGGCTCGGCCGAGGCGCAGATCGTGTGTCGAACCATACCGAGCCAGGCTATCAGAGGACCCCCGCGCCTCGGAACCGGCCCGGTGATGGCGGCTTCTCCGTGAGCGGCGCGTCCGAGCCGTAGTGATGCGTCCGAGCCCCGGTGTGCTCAAGGTCGGCATGCCCGAGCCTCGGTGTGCTCAAGGTCGGCATGCCCGAGCCTCCGCGTGCGCGAGGGTCGGCATGCCCGGGGCGGGGCTCAGGCTTCGGCGTCGAGCGCTTCCGTCAGTGCGGCGTGCTGCTTCGCCATGGCCTGCATGACCCGCTCCAGCTCCGTGAGCTGAGCGAGCTTCGCCGCGCGCGCTTCGGCCGCCTTCTTCGCCGCCTCGGCGTCCTCCTCCAGCTCCTTGAGCCGCAGCTCGGACGCGGCAAGCTCCTCGCGCTGCCGGGCGATGGTGACCTGCATCGACGCCACGGTCTCTTCTTCTTCCGTCACCTCGCGCTTCTGCTCCTTGAGGAAGAACTGGTCGGCGAAGTCCGGAGGCAGCCCGAGCTGCTGGTGGGGGAGCTGCGCCAGCGTGCCGTGGAGGACCTTCCGCGCGGCGTTCACCCGGTCCACCCACTGGGCCCGCGCGCCCGTGTAGCGGAAGATCCGGTTGGTCGCCTGGGCGTGCTCCCGGGCCTGCACCGCCGCGTCGGCGGCCTGCACGAGCGCCGTCAGCTCCGGGGCGAGCGCGTGCAGCGTGGGCAGGTTGCTTTCCTCCAGCGACCGCACCCAGCCCCGCATGCTCACGAGCTTCGCCCCCAGCACGGGCCGCTTGAACTCCTTGAGGGTCTTGTTCCTGAAGTAGTGGACGTAGAACGAGTGCTCCCGGTCGTCGTTGACGAGCGTGAGCACCGCCTTCGCCAGCCGCCCCGCGAAGGCGTCCAGGTTGCTGTTCGCCATGTCCACGCGGGCCTGCGCCTCGGTCTGGGCGTCGATGATCTCCAGCTCGCGGGTGAGCACGTCGAGCCCCTCGGCGCGGAGCCCCTCGAAGATCGCCACGTGCGGCGTCCCCACCGGGTGGGCCTTGAGCCGCTGCAGGGTGTAGCCGACCTGGGGGAAGAGGGTGAGCAGGGCATTGCGTGGATCTAACGTTCTGGCAGCCATGGGATGAACCTCCGGCATGAATGGTGCAATGCACGACCGCCGACGGCTCATGGCCTGCGGCGCGGTCCTCGCCGCGGAGAGGGCATTGCCTCCCGTGCGTCCTGGTGCACTGCAATGGGCGCGGAGGCAGGAATAATCATTCCCGTTTCCGCGGCAACTCGAAAATCGAACCTGCCGTTCACTTCCCGTGCAGGTGGAACCGCGGCGACTGCCTCCCGCTGGCATCGAGGTTGCCTTTCCGGCGCCTCCGCACCCGTCGCTGCTGCCCGCCGCTCCCGGTTCGCGGGCCCGGAGCGCTCCTGCGGGCGGCGTACGCGGGGATCCTCCGCGCGGCAGCCCGTTCCCGGTCGCCGGTGACGACCCTTCCTGGCTGCGGAGCACCTCCCTCCCCGAGGGACGGGGTCATTCGGAGCTTCAGGATCCTGCCCGGCCCAGGGACGGGGTCATTCGGACCGCGCCGAACCTCCCCAGCCCCGGGGCCGGGCGCATTCCGGGCGAGAACATGGCCGTCGTCCGGGGACGGTGGCGTTCGGAGCGCGTGAATGACCCCCGCCGCGCCCCGGGGCCGGTGTCCTTCGGAGCCCTCCGAACGCCCTCCGCCACCCGGGCCGGTGTCCTTCGGAGCCCTCCGACCCGCCCCGGCCTCTGGGCCGGTGTCCTTCGGAGCTTCAGGATCCTGCCCGGCCCGGGGCCGGAGTCATTCTCGGCGCCGGAGTGGGAGGGTCTGCCACGGCCGGGTGGCGTCTCCGCGCTGCGAGGCTGCCCGGGTCCAGTGGGGCAGGGGGGATTCCGGGAGGTCCGAACGCGACCCTCCCCGGCGGAGGATCGCGTTCGCGCGGGAGGAGCGTCCTCTGCCGGTTCGCCGTTGGACCCCGGCGTTCCGCTGCTGTACCTGGGCCGGGAGGAGCGGGGGCGACCCCCGAAGTGGAAACCACGTTGACCCGCTGGATGCTGCGACTGACCCCGGTGCTGGTGCTGCTCGGCGTCGGGGCCCCGGCGCACGCCTTCACGGGGGCAGGTCACCGGGTCATCGAGGCCCAGGCTTACCTGCAGATGATGAAGAAGGTGGACGGGGAGGGGCACCGCGTCCTCGCGTCCTTGCTGGAGGAGCGGGTCCTCGAACGGCCCAGGTGCTTCGATCGGGCCCGCGGCGAGGGCTGCGCCGAGGACGTCCGCGACGAGCCCCTCCTGATGTGGCCGAAGCTGATGTCGGACAAGCCCGACCTGGTGATCACCCGGCAGGTCGGCTCGCTCGGGCAGTGCTTCCACTTCATGGCCAAGCTCGACGACGAGTCGGGGAAGACGAACCCGGACGAGGACGCCTATCCCCTCACCCTCGGCTGGGAGGCGTACCGACGGTGCATCATCACCATGACCAAGCTCCGCAACCGGATCGTCTACGGCGATCCGGCCGCGGCGCGGGACGAGCACGTGGGCGTGTACGAGCTGATGCACATCGTCGCCGACGCCTTCTCCTGGGCCCACGTGGAGCGCGACGACGCCGGCAGGATCGTCTACCTGCGGGTGTGGAACCCGCTGACCTGGCTCGCGACCTCCACCGGCTACGAGCACTCCCCGACGCGGCACGACGCGCCCGACGAGCGCGATGAGGCCTACGTCAAGCGCGAGCTGACGGTCCAGGGTCGGTCCTGCGGGTCGTTCACGGACCACCCCTACACGGTGCCCCCGGAGTGCCTCTCCCGGGAGGCGCAGCAGGCGGTGGCGGCGACGGTGGCCCTGCTGCAGACGCTGCACGAACAGCGGCGCCACGCGCAGGCGTGTGGCGGCGGCAAGACGCGGGAGGCGTGCGCCGAGGCGCAGGCGGTGGTGGCGCGCAACGATCAGCTCTGGCGGGCATTCCTGGGGAAGCACCTGGCGTTCCGGGGGCGCGGGCAGGTCGAGCGCATGGGCTTCGCCGAGGCGCTCGGCGAGATCACCAACCTGGAGCGCGATCTCGCCCCGAGGGCCGTCTTCGGCGGCTACTCCCGCCTCGACCCGATCCCGCGCTTCGGCAGCTCCGAGTTCCAGGTGGGGGCGTTCGGGGAGCGCATCCTCCAGACGCAGATCCCGAGCCCGATCACCCCGATGCTCTCCGCGCAGCTCGGCCTGGTGCGCGCGAACGCGGATGACGCTGTGACGCAGGGCGTGAAGCGCTACGGCGTGGTCGTGGGCAGCGCCATCTCGTTCACCTTGCCCCTTTCCTACAGCCTCTCGGTGGGCACCTCGCTGTTCTCGTGGCAGGTCCTCGTGCACGGATCGGCCAGCGACGCCGCGCGCCCCGACGTCGCGCTGCGGATCTCCACCCGCCTCGGCCTCCTTGACTGGACCCCGGAGCTCGGGGGCGGGAAGCTCAGGGTCCGCTTCGAGGGACCCGGGGAGGTCTCGTGGCGGGACGGAGAGTGGCGCTGGTCGCTCGGCCTCGGCGTGGGGTACGTGCTCCAGGCGCCGACCACCAGTGTGCAGGACGAGAACCTCCTGCCCTTCCTCACCGAGGCGCAGCGCAGGCGGGCGCGCCGCCGGAGGGAGGGCGAGGCGCCGGAGGATGCGCCGTCAGGGTCCGCAGGGGAGGCCGGCAAGGCCGGCAAGGTCGGCAAGGCCGGCGAGGTCGGCAAGGTCGGCGAGGCCGGCGAGGCCGGCGAGGCTGACGCGGTGGGCGAGGCTGACGACGCCGAGGAGGGCGGCCGGATCGGGTGGCGGCCACGGCCGCTGTGGTCCGGTCGGCCGCAGAAGCGCTACAGCTCCGACCGGGTGCTGCTCGGCGCCACCCTCTTCGTCCGGGGCGAGGAGGATCAGCCCCTCGCTTCGGCCTCGCTCAGCCACGAGCGCAGGTACGACGAGGACCTCTGGTACCGCAGGTTCACCACCTCCCTCGGCTTCGCCACCAGCGCCGTGATCTCCTTCGACGGAGAGCGGAAGAACCTCGGCTTCGGCGAGGCGCTGAGCCTCTGGATCTACCCCTTCCAGCCCCTGGGGATCGTGCTGCGCCCGCTCGCGGTGCAGGGGACGATCCTGAACCTGCAGGACCCCGACGACTTCACCTTCCACGCCGGCGCCCGCCTCGGCGCCGCGGTCTCCCTGAGCGACTTCGACCTGATCCTGGAGTCCCCCGAGTTCGTCTGGGCCCAGTGGCGAGGGACGGAGGCGCCGAGCTACCTGTTCCTGTTCCCGAACGAGATCCTCGGCCTGAAGGTGGGCTGGAAGCACTCGTTCCGGTGAAGGGGCGCGTGAACGGGCACGGGCGCGGGCGCGTCCAGAGGTCTGGACCCCTTTGGAGATCGAGCGGCTCTGCGCGGCGGACGGGATCGTGTTCGTCATCGAATCGCAGCGCGCCATGTGACCGGGTCGTATTGCGCCTGGCAGGAAGAGCCGGGATGGCCCGCTGGCAGACGCGCTGTCGCGGAGCTATCGCCTGGTGCTGACCCTGAGGAGCCGCTCCCGCAGCGCGCCCCCGCAGGGATCACCACGCCCACCGCCCGGAGGAACCGACATGAAGCAGCGCTCTGTTCTCATCACCGGCGCCAGCATCGCGGGCCCGGCCCTCGCGTTCTGGTTGCGTCGCCACGGCGGAGAGATCGTGGTGGTCGAGCGGGCCCCGGAGCTGCGGGACGGGGGACAGACCGTCGACATCCGCGGCGCGGGGAGGAAGGTGGTGCAGCGGATGGGGATCGAGCAGGCGATCCGCGAGAACACCACCCACGAGGACGGCATCGCCTTCGTCGACGCGGAGAACCGGACCCAGGCGGGCATCGGCGCGGAGGCGTTCGGGGGCGAGGGGCCCGTCGCGGAGCTGGAGATCCTGCGGGGCGAGCTGGCCAAGGTGCTCATCGCGCGCGCGCAGGAGGGCGTGACGTACGTCTTCGGCGATCAGGTGACGGGCCTCGTCGACGACGGCGAGAAGGTGGAGGCGCGCTTCCTCCACGGGGCAACGAGGACCTTCGATCTCGTGGTCATCGCCGAGGGGATCAACTCCCGGACCCGCAAGCTCGTCTTCGGCGACGAGGTGACAATGCGGCCCTTCAACCTCTACACGGCCTACTTCACCATCCCCCGCGCGGACACCGACGGGCGCTGGGCGCGGTGGTTCAGCGCGCCGGGGAGCCGGAGCGTCCTGCTGCGCCCCGACAACCTGGGCACGACCCGGGCGGCGATGATGTTCCTGACCTCCGAGCGCGGCTACGAGAAGCTCGATCGGGCGGAGCAGCAGGCGCTGCTCGCGCGCGTCTTCGCCGACGCGGGCTGGGAGGTGCCGCGGGTGCTCGCCGAGTGCTTCAAGGCGAAGGACTTCTACTTCGAGGACGTGGGGCAGGTGAGGATGCCCCGCTGGTCGAAGGGCCGGGTGGCGCTCCTCGGAGACGCCGCCTACTGCGCCTCGCCCGTGAGCGGCATGGGCACCAGCCTGGCGCTGGTCGGGGCCTACGTCCTCGCCGGCGAGCTGGGGCGCCACGACGACCACCGGGAGGCGTTCGCGTCCTACGAGAAGATCCTGCGGCCCTACGTGAAGGAGGCCCAGTCCGTGCCGAGGTTCGCGCCCCGCCTGGCGTCGCCGCGGACGCGGCCCGCGATCGCACTGAGGAACACCGTGCTGCGCTTCGCCACCGTGCCGGTGGTGCAGAACCTCTTCGGCAAGCTGCTGTCGCCGCCAACCAACGCGATCACGCTCCCGGACTACGGCACCTGGACGGGGTGACCGGGGGGCCGCGCTGTTCGTTCCCTCGACCTGTTCGTTCCGAGCGCAGCGAGTCTCCCTGGCTTCAGGTGTCGAAGCGGTAGGTGGTCGCCTCGGCCGAGGGGCGGGCGGCGAACTGCGCGCAGAACGCGTTCAGCGCCGGGTAGGGGGCCAGGGGGAGGACGTCCCGGAACTCCAGGTGGGTGACCAGGCAGAAGAGGGTGACCTCCAGGTAGCTGAGGTCGCGGTCTCTGCGGAGGGCGTCGAGCGCGTCGAGCGCGGGCCGCGCGTTGTCCTCCAGCCACGCCATCATGTTGAGCAGGCTCCTGCGCAGCTTGACCTGGTGCGCGTTGTCGTCGCTGCCGCCGGCGACCTTGGCCATGACCAGGCTGACCTCCGTGGCCATGGCCTGGGTGACGAATTCCTGGGCATTGGCGAGGACCGGGGCGTCGAGGTCCTCGGGCCACACCGTCTGCGGTGTGCGCGGGGAGAGCCGGGACAGCGCGCGGGAGATGTTGAGGGCGCCGAACCAGACGCCGCGCGCGGTGTGGAGCGTGGGCAGCCGGAGGGCCGGGTTGCCGCCGTAGTCGGCCGGGTTGGCGGACATGAGGTCGCGCACGACCTGGAAGGTGTAGTCGACGCGCATCTCGGCGGCGAAGAGCCGGGTGATGCGCGTGAAGTGGGAGCTGGAACGGCCAAAGAGCACGGGCCTGGTGAGATCGGTGGGGGCGGGTTGCATGTTCGTTCCTCCGGCTCCGGGAGCACCTGCGGGACGCAAGGGTGCCCCATCGACCAGGGGAGGAACAAGCCGGTCGCGCAGGGCGCTTCGCGCTACAGTCGCGGGGCCTCGCCGGGAAGTCCCGGCCGAGGTGAGAAAGGTGAGGGCGTTCGAAGGTGAAAGCCGCGCTGTACGAGATTCCGGTCCGTCGCATCGATCACGCGGAGACCACGCTCGGGGAGTTCGAGGGGAAGGTGCTGCTCATCGTCAACGTGGCCTCGCAGTGCGGGCTCACGCCGCAGTACGAGGGGCTCGAAAAGCTCCACGAGCGCTACCGGGATCGAGGGCTCGCGGTGCTCGGGTTCCCGGCGAACGAGTTCGGAGCGCAGGAGCCGGGGACCGACGAGGAGATCCAGCAGTTCTGCAGCACGAGCTACGGGGTGGAGTTCCCGATGTTCGAGAAGATCGTGGTCAAGGGCGAGGGGCAGCACCCGCTCTACGCGCACCTGACGCACGCGATCCCGAAGGCGGAGGCCGACGCGGAGAGCGGGCTGCGCAAGACGCTCGAAGGGTACGGGCTGCTCTCGGGGGAAGCGCACGACATCCTCTGGAACTTCGAGAAGTTCCTGGTCGACCGGGAGGGCAAGGTGGTGGCGCGGTTTGCGCCCGATGTGACGCCGGGAGATCCGCGGGTGACGCGGGCGATCGAGGCCGCGCTCGGGTGAGGAGCGCGGGGTGAGGAGCGCGGGGTGAGGTGCGGGGGGTGAGGTGCGGGGGGGCTCCTTCGAGGCGCGCTCCGTTCAGCGGCGCCGTGACCCGATGGACGTGCACTTCAAGGGGACGCTCAGCTCGGCGTGGAGACCGTCGAGCGCCGCGCGGATGGACGAACCTGGCCCAGTCGTCGTCGCGCGGCGGCGCTTCCGTGTTGAGGACCAGGACGATGTCTCCAGCCAGCGTGGACGCCATGGGCGCGTTGGCAGGGCGCGCTGGCAGGGCGCGCTGGCAGGGCGCGCTGGCGGGCGAACCTGGCCGTCGGGTATCCACGAGGGGACGCGCGTCCCCCCTGCCTTTCTTCCGGGAAAGTTCGCGGGAACGCGGGCGGGAGGGTGGGTGTCCGGGAACGACGTGGTCTCGGGGACGTTGCCTGGCCGCGCACTGGTCGCGGACTGGCCTCGGCAGCGCGGGTCGTAGGATGATGGTGAGATGACGGAGCGCGCTCGGATCGCGGTGATAGGCGCAGGGATCGCGGGGCTTGCCTGCGCGACGGAGCTGTCGGCCCTGGGCGTGGCCGTGACGCTGTTCGACAAGGGGCGCGGGGTGGGCGGTCGGGTGGCGACGCGGCGCGAGGGGTCGATGCACTTCAACCACGGGGCGCAGTACGTGACGGCGCGGGGGGCGTCGTTCCGGGCCCTGCTGGACTTCCTCGTGGCGGACGGGGCGGCGGCGCCCTGGCCCGCGGCAGGGGCAGGGAGGTGGACGGGCGTGCCGGGGATGTCGGCGATCGCGCGGCACATGGCCGCCGAGTGCGGGGCCGAGGTGCGGCTCGGGCAGCAGGTGCTGTTCCTGCGCGACGACGAGGTGGGGTGGCTGGTGCGGGTGGTGCCGGCGAAAAGTGCGTTCCCGGGGGAGGTGCTCGACGAGGGCGGAGAGGTGGAGCGGTTCGACGCGGTGCTCCTGGCGATCCCGGCGGCGCAGGCGGCGCCGCTGCTCCAGGCGGCGAACCACCCGTTCGGGGAGGTGGTGTCGGCGGTGGAGATGGCGCCATGCTGGACGATGATGGCAGCGTTCGCAGGGCGGGTGGATGCGCCCGACGTGCAGCGCTACGAGGAGGGGCCGCTGTCGTGGGTGGCCCGCGAGAGTTCGCGCCCCGGGGCGACAGAGGAGCCGGATCGGTGGGTGGTGCAGGCGTCGCCCGGGTGGTCGCGGCGGATGCTGGAGCGGGACGCGGCCGAGGTGGGGACGATGCTGCTCGGCGCGTTCGTGGCCGCGACGGGGGCGCAGGAGGCGCCGCTCCACACGGCGACGCACCGCTGGCGGCACGCGCGGACCGAGCAGCCCCTCGGGGAGGCGGCGCTCTGGGACGGGGAGCGGCGGATCGGGGTGTGCGGGGACTGGTGCCTCGGGGCGCGGGTGGAGGCGGCGTGGACGTCGGGTCGGGCGCTCGCCGCGCTGGTCGCGGACAGGCCGGTGGAGCTGGAGCTGGAGGACGCAGCCCCGGGCTAACGGGGGGCGAAATTATTTTTGTCACCAGGTCGGGGTGCCGCCCGTTGGTCGCTCGAAGACCACGAAGGAGAGAGAGAGACCATGATGCCTGCACCCGCACCCGCCGCTGTTTCTTCCGTACGTGACGCGCGCTCCGGCGCTGCCCCTTCGAACGGGGCCCGCCTGGTGGCCGTGGGGGGGCGTTCACTTCCCCTCCTGGGGACGTCCGTGGCCGTCGATGCCCGGGGAGGGGTGGCGCGGGTGGTGCTGGAGCAGCGGTTCCAGAACCCGCACGCGGAGCCGCTCGCGGTCACCTACAGCCTGCCCTTGCCGGCGGACAGCGCGGTGAGCGGGTTCGCGTTCCGGGTGGGCGGGCGGCACATCGTGGGGGAGATCGATGGGCGGTCGAAGGCGCGGGCGCGGTACGAGGAGGCGCTCGTGGAGGGGCGGAGCGCGGCGCTGCTGGAGCAGGATCGGTCGAGCCTGTTCACGCAGGAGATCGGGAACATTCCGCCGGGCGCTGAGCTGGTGGCGGAGGTGGTGCTCGACCAGCGGCTCGCGTGGCTGGAAGGCGGGGTGGACGCGGGCGCGCACGCAGGCGCGGGCGCAAACGCAGGCGGGGCTGCCCGAGGAGGGGGCACGGGAGGGGCGTGGGCGTGGCGGTTTCCCACGGTCGTTGCGCCGCGGTACCTGGGTGAGCCGGGGAGGGTGGAGGACGCGGCGCGGGTCACGCAGGAGGTGGCCGACGGGCCGATCGGGGCGCGGGCGTCGCTGCGGTGTGTGGTGCGGGATGCGATCCCCGGAGGGGCGTCGCCGGTGTCGCCGACGCATGCGATCGAGGTGGGCGCGCTGGGGCTCGCGGGCGCGGTGGTGACGCTGCGGGAAGGGGCGCGGCTCGACAGGGATCTGGTGGTGCAGTGGGCGGCGGCAGCGCCGGAGGTGGGGCTGTCGCTCGACGTGGGGCGGCCGCGCGCGGGGAGGACCGCGGGAGACGCCGCGGCGTACGGGCTGCTGACGCTGGTGCCGCCGGCGCGCGAGGCGGAGATGGCGGCGGTGGCGCGGGACATGATCCTCTTGCTCGATACGAGCGGGTCGATGGGCGGGGAGCCGCTCGCGCAGGCGGTGGGGGTGGCGTCGGCGCTGGTGGGGTCGCTGCGGGAGGCAGACCGGATCGAGATCATCGAGTTTTCGAGCCAGGCGCGGCGGTTCAAGGCGGAGGCGGCCTACGCGAGCGAGGCGGTGCGGCGGGAGGCGATCGGGTGGCTCGGAGCGCTGCGGGCGAGCGGGGGGACGGAGATGCGCTCGGGGATCCTGGAGGCGCTGTCGGGGCTGCGCGCAGAGGCGCAGCGGCAGGTGGTGCTGGTGACCGACGGGCAGATCGGGTTCGAGGCGCAGGTGGTGGAGGCGATCCTGGCGCGGCTGCCGGTCGGGTCGCGGCTGCACACGGTGGGGGTGGGGTCGGCCGTGAACCGCTCGCTGACGGCGCCCGCGGCGCGGGCGGGACGCGGGGTGGAGGTGGTGATCGGGCTCGGGGAAGATCCGGGGGCGGCGGCGCAGCGGGTGCTGTCGCGGACGCGGGCGCCGCTGGTGGTGGAGGTGTCGGTCGGGGGGTCGGCGGTGCTCGGGCACGCGCCGGCGCGGCTGCCGGATCTGTTCGCGGGGGCGCCGGCGCTGGTGGGGGTGTCGCTGCGGCCCGAAGGCGGGGAGATCGTGGTGCAGGGGCGGACGGCGCGCGGGGGGTGGGAGCAGCGGGTGACGGTGCCCGCGGTGGGCCGCGGGGAGGGGAACCAGGCGGCAGCGGCGCTGTTCGGGCGAGAGGCCGTGGAGGACCTGGAGATGCAGCGCGCGGCGCTGGCGTCGGGGGAAGGGAGGACGGCGCTCGATCCGGCGATCGAGGGGCTGGGGATCGCGTTCCAGATCGCGACGCGGTTGACGTCGTGGGTGGCGGTGTCGGCGGAGGTGATGGTGGACCCGGGGGCGCCGACGCGGCAGGAGCGGATGCCGCACGAGCTGCCACACGGGATGAGCGCGGAGGGGGTGGGGCTGCGGGCCGCGGCGCCAGGGACGCCGGGGCAGGCGCCGCTGGCGCAGGCGATGCGGGGGGGTCGGGGAGGGCGGGCGCAGGTGCAGAGGGAGATGGCCGCGGGGCAGGCGGCGAAGGGCGAGGCGGCGAAGGCCAAGAAAGAGGCCGTGGTGGAGGGCAGGCGCATCGGAGGCCGCGCGATGAGCGTGGATGACGAGGAGGCCGAGGTGCTCATGGAGTCGCGGTCGCGCTCCGTGTTGCCGGTGGAGGCGCCGGCGATGATGCCGCCGCAGCCTCCGGAGGGCGCGGGACCCATGGAGCAGATCAGGGGGGGGAGGTCGTTCGTAAGCCGTGAGGTAGCGTCGCCGCCAGGGAAGCAGAGGATGCCCTCGCCCGCGTCGCCTACCCCGCCTCCGATGCCCCCCAGGGTGGTGCCGAGCGTGCCGCCCGCGTCGCCTGGGTTTGGTCCGCCGCCGCCGCCTCCTGGGTCTGGTGCGCCGTCTAGGTTTGGTGCGCCGCCAGGGTCTGGTGCGCCGCCAGGGGCTGGTGCGCCGCCAGGGGCTGGTGCGCCGCCGCCTGCGATGGGGGCACGGTCTCCCCGGCGATCGTTCGTCGGGCGCATCGGGCTCCAGAAGGACGATGTGGTGATCGTCTACGTCACGGTGGACGGGGCGCCGCTCGACTGGTCTCCCGCCGGGGAGGTGGAGCTGCACCTGGAGGATGGGTCGGTGGTGCGGACCAGCGTTGTGCCCGCGCCGTCGACGGCCGCAGGGCAGGTGGGCGGAGGGCAGGTGCTGCGCTTGGCGGCGCTGCTGCAGGGCGCGCTGGCCGCACCCATCCAGGTCGTCGTGCTGCACCGCGGAGGTGTGGAGATCCGGATCACGCTCTGAGTCTCCGGGAAGCAGCAGGCCGGAGAGCGGGAGGCTCGTCGTCGGGCGGCCGTGGGGGGGCCGCGATCTGCTCGGCGACGCAGAGGGGGCAGTGAAGGTGCGGCTCCCAGGCGTTGTCGAGCGCAGCGTCGGCGTCGAAGATGCCACGCACCACACCCAGCAACCCTGTGGAGACGTGTCCGGAGCGGCGACGGCGGGTGCCGCGCCAGGTGGCGCGGGCCCTCACCTCGCGGAGGTTCAAGGGTCTGCGCACGACGAGCCCGCGCCGGATGGCGATCATCAGCGAGAGGGACTCGGCGTGGCGCGCGTCGGCCGCCTTTGCCTGCGACCTGCGTTCGTCCCGCATCAGCTCGAGCTGGGCGATGAGCACGGCGAGGAAGAAGGCGACGAACATCCAGGGAGCTTCGCGGAAGAGCTGGTCGATCGTGGAGCTGAGCATCTGGGCCTCGGTGACATCCAGGGTGAGCACGGGTCGGCAAAGGGACGCCGTCGAGGAGGACCTGGGCGTCGGCCGGGTTGACGCTGATGAACAGCACGGCGATCTCGCCGCTCGCCTCCTTCTCGGCCTGCTTGAAGTGGCGCCGCTGCTCGGGCTTCAGGGCTGCTTCGTCCTTGAGGCTCTCGTAGAGGCTCTCGTAGAGGTGCTCGGCAGCGTCGCGGTACCTGCGGAGAGCCAGCTCGCAGACACCGAGATCGCCAAGGACGGGGGCGCGCTGCTCTCGCGGGAGCCCTACGCAGCCTGCGAGCGCGCATCTGCCCTTGTCGAGGCCATACCCGCGCCCCGGCTACCATGTCGGGCGGCTCGATGGCAGCCAGAGGCGAGCGCCGTCGTCATGAGCCCATCTCGACGGAGGGCATTCCGGCCGCTACGCTCGCCCGAGGACGGTGCGGTACACGCGATGGAGTGCGGAGTACGCGAGGTACGGACTCACGTTTCTGCTCTCGTTCGACGTCCCGCCTTGAGCGTTCACGCTCTCGGCGTTGCATGATGGAGGTCGACGCGATGCTGGATCTGGACGTTCACCTGCAGGCGATCGCGGAAGGCGACGCGGCGGCTTTCGGGCGCTGGCTCGCGGGGGCGGAGCCTTCGCTGCGGGAGTCGATGCGGTCGTTCGCGGTGCGGGTGGACGTGGAGGCCGTGCTGCAGGAGGCGCTCCTGCGGGTCTGGCAGGTGGCGCCGCGGCATGCGGCGGACGGTCGCCCGAACAGCCTGTTCCGGGTGGGGGTGCGGATCGCGCGGAACCTGTGCGTGGACGAGCTGCGGAGGGCACGGGTCGCGCCGGTGGACGAGGAGGCGCTGGAGCGCGCCCTGGCCGCGGAGGAGGCGGGGGTGATGCCGGCCGGGCCGGATCCGCTGCTGCGGCGGGTGATCGAGGCGTGCCGCGAGAAGCTGCGCGGCAAGCCCGCCGAGGTGCTGGAGGCGCGGCTCGCGGCGGGCGGGGCAGAGCCGGACGAGGTGCTGGCGGAGCGGCTGGGGATGCGGGCGAACACCTTCCTGCAGAACTTCACGCGGGCGCGGAAGCTGCTGGCGGAGTGCCTGGAGCGGCACAACGTGGACCTCGGGGCGGAGCTGTCATGAGCGGGCCGCACGAGGACGACGAGGTCACGGGGCAGGAGCCGCCGGAAGTGCCGGGTGGGGCGGAGGGGGCAGGCGCGCCGCCGGGTGGGGCAGGTGGGGGAGGCGCGCCGCCGGAGGGCGACGGGGACCGGGAGCGGCTGATCGAGGCGGCGGCAGGGGCGTTCCGGGGGCGGGATCCGGACGGGAACATCCAGGCGCATCCAGCCTGGTACGACCTCGACGAGGCAGGGCGGGCCGAGGCGTACGAGAGGGCGCGGGCGCTGCGCGCGGTGGAGGCGGCGCTGGATCCGGAGGGGCTCTCGACGACGGCGCGGGCCGTGCTGGCGCGCATCCTCGGCGCAGGCCGCCGTTAGGAACGCCTCCGTTCGCACGGGGGAGGGCTCTGCGGCGCTTCCCTCTTCGGCCTCAGTTCCTCGCGGTGCGCTCCATGCTGGCCACGGGGGTAGCGACCATCGGGAGCGTAGGGGCCTCGGCCCCTGATCCAGGGTACGCAGTACTCAGCGGCCGAGGCCCCAGACTTCGCCGGTGGTCCAGGTGGCGTCGAGGAGGGCGAGGGCGGCGTGGACGACTTCTGCGGGGGTGCCGAAGCGGCCCAGGGTGGCGCGCGCGGCGAGGCGGGGGAAGCGGGCGGGGTCGCGGCTGGCTTCGGGGTCGGTGACGACGCCGAGGGAGAGCAGGTTCACGCGCACGTGGGGGGCGAGCTCCAGGGCGAGGGTGCGCAGGCCGGCGTCGAGGGCGCCCTTCGCGGTGATGTACGCGAGGTGGTTCGGGTAGGGGCGGGCCACGCCGGCGTCGCCGAGGGCCACGATGGCGCCGTGGCGCCGGGCGAGGGCCGGGGAGAGTGCGCTGGCGAGGAGGAGTGGGGCGACGGCGTGCACGGTCAGTGCGTCGAGGAGCGCGTCGCGATCGAGATCGGCGAGGGGGGTGCGCGGGAATGGGCCGGAGGCGAGGAGCAGGTGGTCGATGTCGCCGGTCGCGAGGGCCGCGGTGGCGATGCGCGCGGGGGCGTCGGGGGCGCGGAGATCGGCGGGGATGACCTGGGGAGGTGGGGCGCTGGGGGAGGGGTGGGTGCTGGAGGAGGGCGCGGTGAGATCCGCGGCGAGGGACTGGAGGCGCGCGGGATCGCGGGCTGTGAGGACGAGGTGATCGCCGCGGGCGGCGAGGGCGAAGGCGAGGGCGCGGCCGAGGTGGCCGGTGGCGCCGACGAGGAGGACGCGGCGGGCGTCGCTCACCCTGCCTCAGGCAGGGGGGCCGCGACGGACAGCTCGCAGGAGAGCACGCCCTTGATGCCGGCGATCTGGCCGGCCATGGCGGCGAGGTCCGAGGCGCGGCCGCGGAGGGCGGTGACTTGCATGGTGCGCTCCCGGTCGAGGGGGACCACGAGGCTCGCCACGATCAAGGGGGCGCGGTCGCGCTCGATCTCGGAGAGGCGGCCGCTGGACTCGCGCGCGGCGGGGGTGCAGACGACGGTGAGGGTGGCGGCGACGCGCGCGCCGCCCTCGAAGGCTGCGCGGGTGAGATCGGCGCGGATGAGATCGCGCAGGGCCTCGGAGCGGTTCTCGTAGCCGCGGGCGGCGATGCGCTGGTCGAACTCGCCGAGCAAGGCCCGGTCCATCGCCACGCCGAAGCGGACCAGATCGCTCATGGGCGGGAGGCTAGCGGTGGGCGGGGGAACGGGGAAGAGGGCACGGGCTGCGTGGCGGGGAGAGTGACGGGGGGAGTGACGGGGGGAGTGACGGGGGGAGTGACGGGGGACGTGGCGCGGGAGCGATCACTTGCGGCGGTCGAGGTGGCGGCGCGCGGCGTCTTTCACGGGGGAGGTGACGTTCTTGCTCTTGGAGATGGACTTGAGGTCGCTCTCGCGCAGGAGGGGGACGAGCTTGGTGGCCACCATGACGGGGGTGCGCGGGTTCTCCACGAGGCTCTTCTTGATGGTGTAGCTGTGCATCCACTCGGCGGTGGAGGCGATGACGCGGAGCACCTCGTCGGAGATGTTGCGGTTCCTGCTGATGAGGGCGATGTCGTCCTCCTGCATCTGGGGGCTGCGGACGGCGGCGCTGGCGACGAGGCGGTTGTTGTCGCGCACGAGCAGCATGCGCTCCTCGCGGGTGCCGAGCATGGCCCGGCGGATGCGCTGGGAGATGGTCATGTCGGCGAGGCGTTTGTAGAGGGGGAGGAACTTCTCCAGGACCTTCTCCTGGCCCTCATCATCTTCGAGGTGGGTGTCGGTGGTCGCGGCGTCGGTGAGCTCCTCGGCGATCGCGTCGGTCTCCTGGAAGAGCATGTCGTCGGGGGTGGGCTCGGGAGAGGGCTCGGGGATGAGTTCGTCCTTGATGGCGGTGCTCGCCTCGCGCCAGGCGGGGATGCCGGTGAGCTCGACGCTGTTCCTGGTCGCGAGGTCGATGAGGCGGTCGGCCGTCGACATGCGGGTGTGCTTGTTGAGGTAGAGCTTCTCGATGACGCGGGGGTTCTTGAGGAGGCGCTCCTCGTTGACGGCGATGAGCTCGGTCGTGGCCTCGTCGCCGGTCGTGGCGAGGTGGAGGAGGGTCTCCACGTCGATGCGGGGCATCGCGAGGAGCTTCTCCAGCACGGGGGGACGGGCGGTGTAGGCGCGGGCGAGGTGGTCGACGACGGCGGGGGGGAGGTCGCTGCCGAGGGCGCCGGTGAGGATCGGGTCGGGCAGGGCGGCGAGGGTCTTCGTCGCCGTCTCGCGGACCGAGTCGCGCTCGCTCGCGGCGAGGAGCACGAGGACAGTGGTGAGTTCACCCGGCTTGAGGCCAGGGGCGACCCCCCGGGCCGCCATGTCCTGGAGCTTCGGGGGCGCGGAGGGCTGGGCGATCTTCTGGGCGGGCGGAGAGAGCGTGCCCATGTCGATCGGCGGGATCATCGGATCTTGGTCCTTCCAGGTTCGTCGGGGCATTGCTGACCCGACCTCGGCGGATTATCTTGAGGCGGCCGTACGCTCGCAAGGCCGCGCGTGGCGGCGCATCGAGAAAGCGCGGAGTGGCGACGGCAGCGAGAAGCGCCGCAAAAGCGTCGAGAAGAAGCGTCGAACAAAGCGTCGAACAAAGCGTCGAACAAAGCGTCGTCGAACAAAGCGTCGTCGAACAAAGCGTCGTCGAACAAAGCGTCAGAGAGCGTCAGAGTTCGTGGAAGCGCGCCGGAACGAGGCGCACGGGCAGAATCGAAAGGGAGCGCGACATGGGGATTATGGATTTCGTGAAGAGCGGCGTCCGCGAGATGATGATCGCGCGCCCGGATGCGCTGAAGCACCTCATCGTCTACAAGCACCCCGACCAGAACATCCCCTTCTGGTCGCAGCTCACGGTCGACAGTGACGAGTGTGCCCTGTTCTTCAAGGATGGGCGCTACGTCGGCCACCTGCCTGCCGGGCGGCACACGCTCCAGAGCCAGAACATCCCGTTCCTGAACAATCTGGTGAACAAGTTCACGGGTGGGGACGTGTTCATCGCGGAGGTCTTCTTCGTGAAGACCCAGCCGGTGCGCAGCTTGCCGTTCGGCGGGCCGCTGGAGTCGATGGAGGATCCGATCCTCTACGAGTTCGTGACGCCGCGCATCTTCGGCGAGTTCTCGCTGGTGGTGGTGGATCCGGTGCGCTTCGTCATCGGCTACCACGGGCAGGCGGCCGGCGCGAATGACAACGACGCCATCCTCGGCTGGATCAAGGGCAAGTTCTTCATGTCGGTGAAGACGGTGATCGCCCAGACCTGCGCGCAGCAGCAGAAGAGCCTGCTGAACCTCGGCGGCATGAGCATGGAGCTCGCGGGCCGGATCGTGCAGCTAGCGCCGAATCTCGAGGAGATCGGGGTCCGGGTGCTCGAGATCGGCAACTTCAACATCAACTTCGCGCCGGAGGATCAGAAGCTCCTGCGCGAGGCGAACAAGTCGCGCGGCGAGGCGCGGCGCAACGTGAGCATCGCCGCCGATCAGGCGCGGGCGAAGCAGTTCGAGCTGGACCAGAAGTTCGGGCAGGACGCGCGCTACACGCAGATGGCGGGCGGCTGGAACCAGTACGCGGCAGGGCAGGCGATGCTCGGCGCGGGCGAGGGGATGGCCAAGGGTGGCGGGGACGCCGGTGTCGCGGGTCTCGGGGCGCAGATGGCGGTGGGCGTGGGGATGGCGAACATGATGAACCCGGCGCACCAGCAGGGGTACGGTCACCCCGGCTACCCGCCGCCTGGCTATCCTGGCGCGCCGCAGGGTTACCCGGGAGCACCGCAGGGCGCACAGCCCGGCTATCCCGGCGGGCCGCAAGGCTACCCCGCGGCGCCGCAGGGCTATGCGGGAGCGCCACAAGGAGCGCCGCCGGGGGCTCCCCAGGGAGCGGCCGGTGGAGGGGCGCAGAGCGTGGAGCAGCGGCTGCAGCGCCTCGCCGAGCTGAAGGGGAAGGGGCTGATCTCCGAGGAAGACTTCCAGGCCCGCAAGGCGAAGATCCTGGAAGAGATCTGAGCACGCCGTCGGCGACTCGGCGCGTTCATCCCACGCGTTCCCTCCGCGCGTTCCCTCTGCGCGTTCATTCCGCACGTTTCTAGAGTCGCCGATATCTCCCGTGCCACCGCTCCGTGCGGGCACGTCACCTGACCGACGTGGCCGGGGACTCCGCCCACTTCCAACCACGACGAGCACCAGGCCCGGAGCGGCATCACGCCCCGAAATTTTCGGGTGGATCGTGCGGCGATGGGGCCCTGGCAGGCCTTGCTCGGCGGGGCTGCGGGGGCGTGTGCCCTCGCGGTGCCGACATGACGCGAGGAGCCCATACAAAAGGGCCGGAGTACGGCCCAGGTGTATTAAGCTCGCCGCGTGCCTTCAACGCTGCGCATGCACCCAGGCACTCTCCCGAGCGGTGGCGAGGCCGCGACGGGGAGCCCGGGGGAGGGGCCGCAGTCAGCGCCGCTCCAGGTAGACCGCCCCTCGCCTCGGGCCCGACGTTGCCCGCAGTGCAAACAGACCTTCTCGTCGACGAATGCGCGTTTCTGCCCGTTCGACGGCACCAACCTGGTCGACGCGAGCGACTGGAGCCCGAGCGCGGATCCCCTGATCGGCGCGGTGCTCGGCGGCCGGTACGAGGTGCTGTCCCTGCTCGGTGAGGGCGGGATGGGCACCGTGTACGAGGTGCGGCACGCGACGCTCGGGCGCACGCTGGCGATGAAGGTGCTGCGCCGGGACATCGCGAAGGATCCGGACCTCGTGGCGCGCTTCACCCAGGAGGCGAAGGCCGCGGCCGGGATCGGGCACCCCAACATCGTGACGGTGATGGACTTCGGCTCCATCGAGGGAGGGCCGCGAGAGTCGAGCCAGCCGTTCTTCGTGATGGAGCTGCTCGAAGGGGTGTCCCTGGGGACGCTGCTCCGCACCGAGAAGCAGGTGACGCCCGCGCGGATCGCGCCGCTGTTCATCCAGTGTGCGCGGGCGCTGGAAGCCGCGCACGCGGCCGGCGTGGTGCACCGCGATCTCAAGCCGGACAACGTGTTCGTCGTCCGCAAGGGGGACGCGGAGCAGGTGAAGCTCCTGGATTTCGGGGTGGCCAAGGTGGCGGGGAACCGGCGGCTCACCCGGGTGGGGATGGTGTTCGGGACGCCGCATTACATGAGCCCCGAGCAGGCCGAAGGGAAGCAGGTGGATGGGCGCACGGATGTGTATGCGCTCGGCGTGATCATGTACGAGTGCTTCTCGGGGCGGGTGCCCTTCGAGGCCGATACGTACATGGGGGTCCTCACCAAGCACATGTTCGCGGTGCCCGAGCCCATCGAGCGGGTGGCGCCGGATGCGTCCGCGCTGGGGTCGTTCGGGCCCATCGTGATGCGCTGCCTGGCCAAGCGCGCCGAGGAGCGGTTCGCGACGATGACGGAGCTGGCAGAGGCGCTGGAGCAGGCGCTCGCCAACCCGAAAGAGGCAGCCGTGGGGAGCGAGCGCCCACGGCGGCCCGCGATGCGGCTGCGGGACTCGAACCCGATGCTGGGGCCGGTGCAGCTCCCCGAGGTGGTGGCAGCGCCGTCGATGTCACAGCGCACGAAGGCGGCCATCGCGGTGACTGCGGTGGTGGTGCCTCTGGTGGCGGCGCTCGGTTTGCGGAGCTGGATCGGGGACAGCGGGACCACGGAGGCCACCTCGCCGGAAGGGACGTCGGCGCAGGAGCCTTCGCCGGTCGCGGCCAGGCCGCCGGCACAGGTCAGCGCGAGCGCGGCAGCCACCCAGGAAGCCGCGGCGCCAACGACGTCACTGGTGCCGCCGACGTCGCCGACGTCGCCGACGTCGCCGACGTCAGTGGAGACGACGGCGGTGGTGGAGCCGGACGCGCCCGAGGCGCCGAGCGCAGCGCCGAGCGCGACGGCGCTGACGAGCGCACGCCCGGCGGGGACGCCCACCGGAGGCTCCGGCGGGCAGCGCGGGAGCACGACGCCGAAGACGCCCGTGGGCGAGGGCGACATCGTGGATCCCTGGAGCAAGAAGAAGAAGAAGTAGCCGCCGCGCGGCGACGGACGAAGCATCCAAGGTGGCGAAGCAACAGTTGCTCCTGGTCGACGCGGATCCGCGCAGCCTGCGGGTCCTGGAGGTGAGCCTTCGCAAGGCCGGCTACAGCGTCACCACCGCGAAGGACGGGCTCGATGCGCTGGTGAAGCTCGAACTCTCGACGCCGGATCTGGTGCTCGCCGACAGCCGGCTGCCGAACCTCGATGGCTACGGGCTGGTCAGCCGGATGAAGGAGCACGCCGAGTGGGCGTCGATCCCGGTGGTGTTCCTGACCAGCCAGAAGTCGGTGGAGGACAAGATCCGGGGGCTGGAGCTCGGGATCGAGGACTACCTGACGAAGCCGATCTTCGTGCGCGAGCTGATCGCGCGGGTGAAGCTGCTCCTGGCGCGGCGGGAGCGCGAGGGCTTCACGACGCGCTCGGGGCCGAGCGGGAGGATGCGGTTCTCGGGGGCGATCGCGGACATGAACGTGGTCGACCTCCTGCAGACCTTCGAGGTGAGCCGCAAGAGCGGGGTCGTGCACCTCGCGAGCGGCGAGGACGAGGCGCACATCTACTTCCGCGACGGCAAGGTGGTGGACGCGACCCTGGGCCGCCTCGCGGGCGAGGAGGCCGTCTACCGCGCGCTGCTCTGGAGCGAGGGGACCTTCGAGGTCGAGTTCTGCAAGGTGGAGAGCCCCGACGTGATCGACGCGTCGACGCAGGGCCTCCTGATGGAGGGGATGCGTCGGGTGGACGAGTGGGGGCGGCTCCTCGAAGCGCTGCCGCCGCTCTCCACGGTGTTCGACGTGGACCACGAGGAGCTGCTCGAGCGGCTGAACGAGATCCCCGACGAGCTGAACGGCATCCTGCGGCTCTTCGACGGGCGGCGGACGCTGATGCAGGTGGTGGACACCTCGCCGTTCGAGGATCTGTCGACCCTGTCGACCATCTCGAAGCTGTACTTCGAGGGGCTCCTGGTCCCGGCGGCGACGCCGACGGCAGGCGCGGAAGACGTGGTGCCGAGCGTGGAGCCGGAGGGCACCGGGGACGATCTGCAGGGGCCGGCATCGCTCGGGACCCGGTTCCGGCGCATGCACCAGGGGCTGGGGCACGAGGGGGAGCCTTTGCCCCTGTCGGTGAGCAGCGAGGAGCTTGCCGAGGACGGCGGGGTCGTCCCTGCTCCGCTGTCGGTGCAGCCGCAGACGCTGCGGGTGCTGCTGCGCGGGGCGGTCGATGCCGTGTCGCCGGTGGTGGTGGCGGAGGTCGGGTCAAGAGCCGCGCCGAGGGCAGGTGACACCGCGCTCGGGGGGGCGAGGACGGCGGTTGCGCAGAGGGAGGCCGCCGAAGGGACTGGCCGAGGGGCGGGAGGCGCGGCCGGGGTGGCGGCTGGAGGCGTGTTCGGTCCGGCGGGCGGCGGTGCAAGGTTGGTGGCCGCCAGGGCAGGGGCTGGTGGGGGCGGCGATGAGGCGACGCTCGCGTCGGCGCGCGACGAAGAAGCGACGCGGGGTGCAGAGGCGGGCGCGGGCAGGGGCGGCGATGAGGCGACGCTCGCGTCGGCGCACGCCGAAGAAGCGACGCGGGGTGCAGAGGCGGGCGCGGGCAGGGGCGGCGATGAGGCGACGCTCGCGTCGGCGCACGCCGAAGAAGCGACGGCTGCAGGGGTGGTGCGGGCTGCGGGCGAGAGAGGGCCTGCAGAGGCGGCGAGGGCTGCGGAGGAGAGGGCGCCTGCGGAGGTCGCAGAGGCGGCGCGCGCTGCGGACGCTGCGGAAGGGATGTCGCCTGCAGAGACGGTGCGGACTGCGGCACTGGCGCCGGTGAGGGAAGCGGTGGGGGACGGGGGTCGAGCGACACCGGCCGAGGCTGCGCCCCAGGCTGAGCCGCAGCGGGGAGCGGACGGCGGGCAGGGGCCACCTCCAGCACGCGGGCCTGCCGATGGGCGCGCGTCTCCTGCGGCGTCGGACGGCAGCGCTGACAACGTGACGGCAGACGCTGCAGCCGCGCTGGGACAGCTCGCGGAAGAGAAGACGCCGGAAGCCGGGACCCTGCGTACGGAAGAGTCATGGGAGCATCGCGCTCCGGCACCAGGAGGGGCCGGCGCGCTGGAGCGTGCAGCGACGGCGCTGGTGCCCAGAGAGCCGGGAGCGCTGGAGACCGTGCCCGCGAAGGAAGCGGAGGCCTCGCCAGCCCGGGCGCCGCGACGCGACGCCGAGGAGGATGAGGGCGAAGGGACGGCGCGCGAGTCGATGCTGGGCCATCCGGAGCGGGAGGCGCGGCGGGCGCGGCTCCTGCGGGTGGTGGTCGGGCTGGTGGTGGGGCTCGCGCTGACCGTCGGGGGAATCTGGATGGTGAACCGGACGCGCCAGTCGCGGAGGGTGGAGGTGCCCGAGGTGAAAGCGCCGTCCCCGCCGTCGGCGGAGGTAGGGTCCACGCACGACGCTGCAGCGCGCGCATCGACCGTGAGCGCGTCGGAACAGCCTCCGGTGGGATCGGCGTCGAGTGCGGCGCCGACCGCGGTGCCGAGCGCCGAGGCCCTCGTCGAACCGGTCACTCCGGACGGGGCGGCCTCGGCGTCCGCGAGCGCTGCGTCCTCGGCACCGCCTCCGGCCTCGGCACCTGCCAGCGCGGGCGGGGAAGCGTCGGCCGCTGCGAAGGGGTCGGCGTCGCCGTCGCCGTCGACGCCAGCGCCGGTGGACGACGAGAAGGCGCCGCTGTCGACGCGGGTCATGCGCGCCATGGAGGCGGGCCAAGGCGCGCGGGCCGTGCAGCTCGCCCAGCAGCTCACGGCAGGGTCGCCGGGGAGCGCGAGCGCGTGGCATCTGCGGGGGGCGGCAGAGCAGTCCGCGGGCCGGGGAGGGACCGCCTCGTTCCGCAAGTGCGCCGAGCTTTCACCGCCGGACTCCGAGCTGGGCGCGGAGTGCCGCGCGCTCGCCGGGATGCCCTGAAGCGCGCCGTCTGATCCGCTCCGGGAAGCAGGTGATGGCCTCGGCCGTGAGCACCAGGAGCTATCCGGGGAGACGCGCCTGAATCAGCGGTCCGCGCGGCGCCTGCGCAGGCGGGGGTCGAGGACCAGGCAGACGAGATCCAGGGCGAGGGTCATCGCCACCACGACCGCGGCCGCGAACAGGACGGTGCCGACGAGGAGCGGCGCATCGCGGTTCTGGAGCGCCTCCACGGTCATCTGGCCGAGGCCAGGCCAGCGGAAGAGCTTCTCCACGACGACGGCGCCCGACAGGAGCGCGCCGAGATCCAGGGCGGCCAGCGTGGCCAGGGGCACGAGCGCGTTGCGGAAGGCGTGGACGAGGAGGGCGCGAAGGCGTGAGGCCCCTCTGGCGCGCGCCGTGCGCACGAAGTCTTTGTCCAGCAGCCCGGAGACCTCCTCGCGCGCGACCCGCGCGTAGAGCGCGCACCCGTGCACGCCGAGGGTCAGCGCGGGCAGCACGAGCGCGGTGAGCTGCTCGGCGGTGGTCTTGCCGTAGCCATCGTAGGGCAGGAGCCGCAGCCGGTACGCGAGCACGTACTGGAGCACGAGGCCGATGACGAAGGCGGGGACACTGACCGCGAGGAGGGTGGCGCCCACGGTGGCGTCGTCCCAGAGAGAGCCGCGGCGGGCGGCGGCGGTGAGGCCGAGCGCGAGGCCGAGGGTGAGCTGGACGAGGAGGGCCGCCAGGGCGAGTTCGGCGGAGCGGGGCGCCTTGGCCTCGATGAGCGCGGCGACAGGGCGTCGGTAGTGGAAGCTGTAGCCGAGATCGAGGTGAAGTCCGAGAGGGAGCGGGGTGCAGCTCCGGTGCGCGGCAGGGGAGGCAGGGGCGTCCGGGGACGCCGGCGCGGGCGCCGCGTGCACGAGCCGCGCGACGTAGGACGCGAGCTGGGCAGGGAGAGGCTGGTCGAGGCCATGGACGCGGCGGGCGTGCGCCACGTCGGCGGCAGAGGCCTGGGGGCCGACGAGCATCCGCGCAGGGTCGCCGGGCAGCACGTAGGTGATGACGAAGGACAGGGCGGTCACGCCCACGACGACGAGCGCGGCCCAGCCGAGGCGGCGCAGCAGGTAGAGGAGGGGAGCGATCACCGCGGGGGGCTTCCTGAGGAAGGCGCGGCGGAGGGGGCAGGGGTCGGGGCGAGCCAGACCTCGTCGAGGCGCGGAGGCGCGACGGGGCTGCGCGCGTAGCCGCGGAGGTACGGGGGCCACAGCTCGAAGATCCGCGACGTGTAGAGCGGCACCCAGGGGGCCTCGTCCCGCACGATCTCCTCGGCGCGGAGGTAGGCGGCCATCCGGCGGGCCGGATCCTGCTCGACGCGCGCTGCGGCGAGCACGTGATCGAAGCCCGCGTGGCGGAAGAAGGCGTAGTTCTGGGAGCCCTCGTCGTGGATGGCCTCGGAAGAGAGGGTCGGCTCGAAGAAGCTCGAAGGGTCGGGGAAATCGGCCTGCCATCCCGCGAAGCCCATGGTCACGGCGCCGCGACGCGACACCTCGGCGAGGTAGGTCGCGAAGCTGACCAGCCGCAGCCGGAGGCGGATCCCGGCGCGCGCGAGCTGCTGCTGGAGGACCTCGCCCACGGTCTGCTCGAACGAGTCGGGCACGGCGAGGTAGTCGATGGGGTGGGGGTAGCCGCCGCGGCCGGTGTGCGGATCGAAGGGGTAGCCTGCCTCGGCCATGTCCGCGAGGGCCCGGGCGAGATCGTGCTGCCGCATGGGGACGTCGCGCGGGGGGCCCGGGAGGGCAGGGGGGAGGACGCGGTCGGCCGCGACGATGTTCGGGCGCAGGCGCTCCAGGACCGCCGGGTCGACGGCGTGGGCGACGGCGCGGCGCATGGCCGGGCGATCGAAGGGAGGCAGCTCGGTGTTGAGGAAGACTGCGTTGATGCGCGGGCTGATCACCCAGCGGCCCCGGCCTGCCCAGGCGGGGTCGTTCTGGTAGCGCGCCGTGTCCGCAGGGGTCAGCTCGCGGAGCAGGTCGATCTTTCCCTCCTCGAAGAGGTAGCGCTGCGTCGTGGCGCGGATGCCCGTGTACCAGGTGACGGCATCGAGGTGGGGGAGGCCCGGGCGGAAGTAGCCCTCGTGGCGGTTGAAGTGCACGGCCGTGTCGCGATCCCAGCGGACGAGCTTGAAGGGACCCGCGCCGCAGGGGAGCACGGGGTTCGCGGCCTCGGCCACGTCGCCCATGGAAGGGCACACAGGCGCCATGAAGGCGAGCGTCATGCGGGGAAGAAACGTCGCGTCGGGCGCGTCGAGGTTGATGGCCACCGTGTGCGCGTCGTCCGCGCGCACTCCGGCGAGGTGCGGTGCGCGGCCCGCGTGGAACTCGGCGAAGCCCTGGATCATCGCATAATGGCTCGCGGCGGGGCTCGCGGTCCGCGGGTGGAGGGTGCGCTCGATGGAGCGCTGGACGTCGACCGCGCGCAGCTCGGCGCCGTCGTGGAAGCGCACGCCGTGGCGCAGGTGGAAGAGGTAGCGGCGCCCGCCCTCCTGCACCTCGACCCTGGTGGCGAGGTCGGGGGTGAGCCTTCCTTCGTCGTCCCAGGTGAGCAGGCGCGCGAAGAGGAGCTCGTCCATCATCAGCGCGGCTTCGTCGTAGGCGAGCGCCGGATCCAGGGTGCGCACCTGGACCGAGGTGGCCAGCCGCAGCTCTCCGCCCTGAGCCACGGGCTCCGCTGGGAGCGACGAAGGCGCGGCACCGGGCGGAGGCGTGGGAGGGACCTCGCTCGGCAGCGTGCCCGGGTGCGGTGCGCCGTCCAGGGGAGGCCTCACGGAGAGTTCGGGCGTCGCGGTCACGGTGAAGAGCAGCGCTGCGCCCGCGAGGAGGAGATCGACGGGGAGGCGCCGCGAGGGCAGGGCAGCGGGGCGAGCCGGGTCGAGGGCGCGCTGGAGCCCCGCGCCGATCCGGTTCCAGGCGAGCACGTTGAGGAGGATGGCGAGCGCGGGTGCTGCGCCGAGGAATGGCCGGACGGCGAGGGAGGGCTCCGCTTCGAAGAGCATGCGCCCCCAGGTGGGCGTGGGGGGGGAAACGCCGACGCCCAGGTAGCCGAGCGCCGCCTCCGCGAGGATCATCTGCCCCACGCCGAAGCTCCCCAGGGTGGCGAGCGTGCCGGCGACGTTCGGCAGGACGTGCCGCCGCACCACGTGCAGCGGCCCTGCGCCGAGCGCGCGCGCCGCTTCCACGAAGTCCTGCCGCGTGACCTCCATCGTCCTCGCGCGCACCAGGCGGGCGGTGAGCGTCCAGCTCGTCAAGCCGAGCACGAGCGTGAGGGTGCCCATCTCCGCGCGTCCCACCGCGATCCCGATGGCGGTGACCACGAGCAGGTACGGCAGCGCCAGCACCACGTCGACGAGTCCCAGCAGGGCACCGTCCAGCGCTTCGAGGCGCGTCCCGGCCGACATGCCGGCAACGATCCCGGCCACGGCCCCCATCGCGGTCGAGAGCGCTGTCGCGGCGAAGGCCACCGTCAGCGAGACCCGCCCCCCGCTCGCGAGGCGGGCGAGGAGATCGCGGAAGATCGCATCGGTACCCAGCCAGTGCGCAGCGCTCGGACCGGGGGGGGCGCCGGCCACATCGCGGGCGAGCGTGAAGTCACTGGTGAGGGGGGAGTGCGGGGTGACGAGTGGCCCGAGCGCTGCGAACAGGATCGCCGCCACGGCGAGCGCGATGCCGAGGCGCGCCGCGCGGTCCTGCCGGAAACGGCGGGCTCCCTCCTCGCCGAGCAGCGCCCGGAGGGGGGACGTTGCCGCCGCGGCCGTCGCGATCCTGTGGGACAGGGGAGGGCTTCGCCGGGCGGGCTGGCCTTGCTCCCCCTGGCCCCCGGACATCAGCGTCGGCCCTCCAGGAACTGGGTCACCAGCGCCACGAACTCCCGCGGCCGCTCCTCGTGCGGCGAGTGCCCCGCGTCCATGATCTCCAGCCGGGCTCCCGGGATCTCTCGCGCCAGCCGCTGCGCGCTCACCACCGGGAAGAGCTGGTCGTCCCGGCCCCAGACCACCAGTGTCGGGCAGGCGATGCGGGTGAGGCGCGCGACCACCGGGCGGGCGTCGAGCCCGGCCCTGAGCACGGCGTGGGCGCTTTCGCGGGCAGAGGGGCCGTTGAACAGATCGTAGTGACGCTCGACCCGGCCGGTGGGGAACTTCGCCTCGGGACCGAAGATCGTGTCCCGGAAGTACGCGCGGAACATGGAGCGAGACCAGAGCTGCTTGAAGAAGATGCCCCCGATGACGGGGACGAGCGGGAGCTTCCTGCGCATCCCCATGGGGAACGGGTAACAGAGGGGATCCTCGACCACGAGGCGCTGCACGAGTTCCCGGTGCCCGGCTGCCAGGGTGATGGCCACGGCCCCGCCCATGGAGTGGCCGACCACGTGCACCCTGCCCACCCCGAAGGCCGCGATGAGATCGGCGATGGCCTCGGCGAACGCTTCGATGCCGTAGGCGTAGCGAGCCGCGCTGGGCTTCTCGCTCTCGCCGAAGCCTGGCAGATCCGGCGCCAGCACGTGGAAGCGTGCGGAGAGCGGACCGATGATGTCCTCGAAGGCCAGCCGGCTCGTCAGGAAGTCATGGATGAGCACCACGGTCGGGCGTGTCGTCGCGCCTGCCTCCAGCACCCGCATCCGTACCCCGCTGGCGGTGACGTCGCGGACGACGTACTCGACGGCCCTCCCTGCGGCCCCGTCCCGCGCGCCTCGGTCCACGTGCGGAGGGCTCTCCTTTACAGCAGCCATGTCCGGCAGAGCCTACCAGCCCTTTTGTCCAGCGAGATTGATGTGTGACAAGGTGCGTGTGCGGGTTTCGCCGCGCGCTGCGTCACTGCCGTCCGTCCAGCGGTCGATGGCCTCTCAAGACACGTGAGAATACTTACTTAACCATCCCGACCAGACGCCTCCAGGTGGGGTTCCATGCTGGGACATTTCGTGTCCCATGCAGTCGCAGAAACCCTTTGACAGGCCGCGTCGCGCGACGTGGATACATTCTTTTTGCGTGCGTAATTGACTGTATTCCATTCAGTGGAATACAGTCGCGCGCATCGGTTGGGGAGTGGCGATGCCGCCGCCCCCGACGGCTCCGGGAGGCCGGTGTGCAGAGGATTCCCGACGACGTGCTGGATCGCATCGAGCAGGAGCACGCCCAGGGGATCACGTCGAGCGAAATTCTCGATCTGTTCGCCGCCCACGGGCTCAAGTTCAGCGAAGCGACACTACGGAAATACGTGCAGCTCGGCCTGCTCCCGCGGAGTGTGCGGGTAGGCCGCAAAGGAAAGCATCAGGGCTCCCAGGGGATGTACCCGGTCACCGTCGTCCGACAGATCCAGCGGATCAAGGACATGATGGCGCAGGACTACACGATCGAGGAGATCCAGAGGGAGTTTCTGTTCGTTCGGGGTGAGATCGAGGAGCTGGAGCGGACAATGGCCAAGGTCTTCGATGCACTCAAGGAAGCCGCGAAGGAGCGGCGAAGTGAGACGAGCGGGAGGGCAATCGCCCAGGACCTCAGCACGGCCGAGGGACTGGCGAAGGAGCTCCTCGCGAAGCTCACCATGCTCGAGGAGCGCCTGATGGCACAGGCGCGGCTCTCGAGAGGATTGATGTCTTCCAAGCAGGCCGCTTCCTCCTAGGAAGCAGCCAGCGGTCATAACAACTGGCGCTTCGGGACGGGTCGGCCCTGTCCTGATGCGCTCGATGGCGTTCGACGTTCCGGCGAGATCCGCCGGAGAAATCTGGACGGCCTTTCGGTGCGCGAGCTCGGCCTCGCGCGCTCGGGGGACGTGCGTGCGCAGAGCGGAAAACGGAGACAGGCGCATGGCGATGGCGACTGATATCGAGCTTGAGGTGTTCGAGGGTGCAGGGGCAGAGGTCGGTGATGCCGAACTCGACGGGCTCGGAGGCCCGATCGTGGAGGGCGCGCTGGCACGCAAGGCCGAGCTGGCCACGTCTGCCAGCGCCGTCACCCGCGAGCAGCGGCGCTCGCGGCGCAAGCGTGAGGTCCGCGCGCGGACCATCAGCGTCAAGCGGATGACGAAGCGCGAGCTCGAAATCGGGCGGATGCTCTATCCCGAGACGGACTACTACAAGCCCCGCACGCGTGCGGAGTGCGTGGACGGTCCGCGTCCCTGTCCGTACGTGTCGTGCAAGCACCACCTGTACCTCGACGTCTCTCCGCGCACCGGGGCGATCAAGCTCAACTTCCCCGATCTCGAGGCCTCGGACATGAACGAGTCCTGCGCGCTCGACATCGCGGACCGGGGCGGCACGACCCTGGAGGACGTGGGCGCGATCATGAACCTCACCCGGGAGCGGATCCGGCAGGTGGAGGTCAAGGCGCTGGCGAAGCTCGAAGCGCTGCGCGACATGAACGCGCTGCGCGACTACGTCGATGAGGGCCCCGTCGGCAAGCGCCGCCTCCCGGTGCTGAACCGGCCCGAGGTCGACGAGGATGACGACCTCGACGAGGACGAGGACGAGGACGAGGACGACGATCTCGACAAGGCTGACGACCGCGCCGCGCTGCCGGCGGCGGACAGCGCCGCTTTCGACGGCGGCGAGTGAGTTCGCCGTCCGCGCGTCGGCGCTGACCAGCGCTCCTTGACTCGGGCTACTCAGGTCGCGCGTCGACGCTGACCAGCGCGCCTTCGGCGAGCGTTGCGGCGAGCCAGGCGCGCCACGTGGCGAGGCTCGTCCGCGCCGTCGCTCCGCCCGCCGGGGCACGGCCGCGCCACAGATCGACGAGCCGACGCCGGGGCTCTGCGCGCGCCTCGCGTTCGCGCTTCGCCACGCTGGCCTCCGCACGCGCCAGATCGTTCTCGGTGACCCGGGTGGCGAGCCCGGCGAGCAGCGCGTGGACCCGCGTCGCGACCTCGTCGAGCTGCGCGGCCCTCGCCCGGACGTCGACGACCAGCGCTGCGGCCCGCGGGCCCCCCACGATCCGCGTCGCGACGTGCACCTGGGACGCCCCGCCGCCGACCCCAGGACCGGAGCCAGGGGGAGGGGAGAGCGCCGCCGCGAGCAGGCCGCCCTCTCCGTCGAGCGCCGCGGCCGTCAACCGCGCCATGTCCCGCGCCGCCGGGCCCGCGGGCAGCGGCGCGCCGACCAGCGACTGGCCGAGATCCGCCTCTCTGGGCAGCACCGCCGTGTAGCGACCCTGGCGCGGCGCACCGAGCGCTGGCGTGGCGCAGGCGCGCTGCGTGAGCCTGGGCGCCAGCCACCGGTCGATGGCCGCCCCTGCCGTCGCGGCCTGCGCGGCGTCGGCGTTCACCACGATCGCCACCCGCAGCGGCCCCGCGGCGAGCGCTTGCCAGCGGTGCCGCGCCGCGCTCGAAGCACTGCCGACCACCCGGTCCCAGAGCCCGAAGGGCTCGACCCATGACGGGTGGTCCGGCGCGATGGCTGCCGCGAAGACCCCGAGCGCCGCCGCCTCCGGCCCTGCCGTGCGCTCCAGGTGCCCGAGCGCCGCCGCCCGCGCGACCGACAGCGACACCGGCTCCGGTGCCGTGCCCGTGAGCACCCGCGCCGCCGCCTCCGCCACCCGACGCGCGAGATCCACCGGCGTCTCTGCGCCTTCGCCGAGCGGTGCGTGGGCGATGACGCCCACCCCCTCCGGCGCGATCCAGGGCTCCAGCGTGACGTCGACGTCGCGCCGCTGCTGCACGGCCGAGAGCGCTGCCAGCGCCGTCGCTCCCGCGTCGTTGACCCCTTCCTCGGCCACACCGCACGGGCTCGCGAGCAGGACCCACACCTCGCCCTGACCACGCTCGACCGCGACGCGCCGCTCGACTGCGGCCTGCGATGCGGGAGCGAGCGCCTTCCCCAGCTCTGCCTCGAAGCGCGCGCCCACGGAAGCCTCGCCCTTCGCCGGCAGCTCGCGCCGCGGCGGGAGCGCGAGCACCGTGGCCCAACGCTCCTGCCCCTCGACGCCCGCGCTGGAGAGCGCCCACCAGGCGGCGCGTGAGGCCGCGTCGCGCGCGTCCGCTGCGGTGAGGATCTGCCGAGACACCACGCCCGGGCTCGGCGGCAGCGCGAGTTCCGTGCGGACCTCCTGGCGCACCAGCGCCGCCACCAGCGCCGCCACCGTCTCCGGCGGTTGCCCCGGCGGCATCTCCGGCGCGTCCACGGTGACGCTCACGCACCCACCTCGCGGCCGCGCCACCCCCAGCACCTCCACGGGCGTCCATGGCGTCCCGAGCGCCGCGAGCCGCGCCCGCAGCGGTGCGTTTTTGGCCCCCAGCCTCTCGGCTGCCGACGCCGCGGCGAGCGCGCTCGGCACCCGCACCGCGAGCGCCACCCTGGCGCTGCGGCCATCGAGCTGCATCGACGGGTACGCCGCGACCGTATCTCCCTGCGGCCAGGCGTCGACCGCCGCTTCCCCGTGCGGCCATGACCCCACGTGCTCCAGCGCTGCTTCCGCCTCCTTGCAGAATGCCGAGGGCCCCACCGCCGAGAGCGAGGTTCTTCCGGCGTGCAGCGCCGCCTTCCGCCACGCCTCCAGCTCGCGCACCCCGGCGGGCGTCGCCAGATCCGGCACGGGCTCGTTGCCCGCGAGCCCGAGGCGCCCTGTGCACGCCGCCACGGCCCCCAGCTCCGGCGCATCGAGCGGCGCCTCCCGCAACCCGAGCACCCGCCGCCGCGCCAGATCCACCTCGGGGCTCCCTGCCACCACCGGCTGCGTGAACGCTACCACCAGCGCGCTGAGCAGCGCCTCCACCTGTCCCCGCCCCGTCATCCACGCCCGCACCCGGAACGCGCTCCGGTCGGCCCCCACCTCGACCTCGAACCCTGCTGCCCGGAGCCGCGCCTCCACCACACTCGCGAGGGCCACCGTCGCGGCCGGCCCGAGATCCGTGGCCACCGCCGCCACGAACGCCGGCGCCGGATCCCCCTCGCGCGAGACCAGCGCCAGCCGCGGCCGCTCCTCGAGCTGGCGCACCGCGATCTGCCCCACGCTCCCCTCGGGCGTTGACAGCAGCGCCTGCGCTGGCGCCTGGGCCCTCGGCACCTGCCGCTCGCACCCCGCACTGAGCGCCGCGAGCGCCGTGAGCGCTGCAAGCGCCGCGAACCCCGCAAATGCGCCGGCCTGCCTCACCGCCGTTGCGGAGCCCCTCCTCTTCCTCGCCCGGCCAGGGGCGCGACGCTCGCGACGCTCGTAACGCTCGTAACGCTCGCGACGCTCGTAACGCTCGCGACGCTCGTAACGCTCGCGACGCTCGTAACGCTCGCGACGCTCAGGGGAGGTCATCCGCCGCGCAGGCTCAGAGTTCGAAGTCCGCGGGTGAACGCGGCGCGATCCTGAAGCCATAGAAGTAGGTGAGCACCCCCGAGACCGCCTTGAAGGTCGACCCTTCCAGCACCGGTCCCAGGGACTTCAGGTCGTACAGCTCGTTCGAGATGCGCACGATGTCGCTCGACTCCACGCCGGCGCCCATGTTGATGCGCGCCGTGTAACGCCCGCTGCTGTCCGAGGGCGCCCCCGCGATCTGCACGTTCTCCACGCGCACCAGCATCCCGATGTAGGGGCGCGCGTTGTCGTACCCGAGCAGCGCCGAGAGCGGCAGCGTCGTCGGCTGCACCTCGCCCCCCTCGAAGCGGAACGACATGGTGCCGCCGATCTCCGGGAGCGTGCGGCAGAAGGGGAACCGACCGACGACCGGCCCGGCGAACTCCATGATCACCCCGGAGACGTCGGTGACGTCCCCCGGGGCGAGCCGGAGGTCGGGCGGCGAGAACGAGGGATTGAAGATGGTCATCCCGAACGCCGGCGTTGGCACGCCCTCCTCGGGCACGTACGCCGACTGCGCCAGCGTATCCTGCACGTAGTAGTTGCCCGTCGCGCCTTGGCTTGTCTCGTCGTAGCGATCGATGGCCACGACCGTGATCCCGGTGACGCGCACCGAGCGGTCTGCGGGGTAGGAGCAGCCCCCGCTCGCCTCATCGTCCGGGTCGAGCCAGGTCGGGTGCCCGATCACGTCAGAGAGGCGCGCGCCGTCGCCGAAGGCGCTGGCGAGGGGCTCGGAGTGCGCGTCCCCGTTCCCGCCGCCGCATCCGGCGACGGCAGAGAGGGCAACGAGCGCAAGGGCGATGCAGGTACGGTCCAGCACGAGGCCTCCGCGGGCCTCTTACCACAGGGCCGGCGACGGCAGGCGCGCTTTATCGGGCGTCCGCGCGACCGCAGGCGTCCGCGCGACCGCAGGCGACCGCGCGCTCGCGCGACCGCGCCCCCACCACCGTCGCGGCCGCACGTCGGGGCAGCGCCTCGCACCGCCGACCACGCCGGACACGCCGGACACGCCGGACACCAGCGCGCCGGACAGGGCCTCGAAGGTGCTATACCCCGCCTGTGCTCACCGGACGTGCTCTCGCCCTGGTGCTTCTGGCCTGGTCCCTGGTGAAGGTGCTCCTCGCGCGCCTCACCGGCAGGAAGAACGGCCTCGCACTCTTCCACGAAAACTACGACGCCGACCGCCTCCCGCCGCTCTCGCCGAGCGAGCGCCTGGCGCTCCCCTCGTTCTCCGGCTGCATCGCCTGCGGCCGCTGCGACGTCGGCGAGGCCGAGCGCATGGCCGCCTCGAACGGCGCCTACCCCGGCCTCATGGCCGTCGTCCTCGCCTCCGCGCGGAGCATGCCCGACTTCGACGCCGCCGCGCTCGCCATCCGGCACGTCCCCGAGGACGTCCTCGCGCAGAAAGAGACCATCTGCCCGACCGGCGTCCCTTTCCGGGCCATCGCCCGGTTCATCCGCGACAAGGCCGACTTCATCGCCGCGGGCGCCGCCGAGGCCCCCGCCCCACGCCGTCTCCCCCTCGCGCCCGCCGCCGGCCACGCGGGCCACGCGGACCCCACGGGCCACGCGGACCCCACGGGTCACGTCGACCACGCTGGAGGCGCCGCATGAAGGCCTCGCTCGCCCTCTCCGTCGCGCTCCTTGGCATCCTCCTGACCGCCTGCGGAGGCTCCTCCGCGCAGGCCCGCCCCGCCACCGGACCGACCGACCTCCACCCGCCCTCGGACGCCGGAGACGCAGGCGCGGGCGAGCAGCAGCAGGGGCGCGCCAGCTACTACAGCGATCGCCTCACCGGCCGCGCCACCGCCAGCGGCGAGCCCTACGACCCCAAGCTCCTCACGGCCGCCCACCGCAAGCTCCCGTTCGGCACCATCGTCGACGTCATCCGCCCCGACGGCCGCCGCGTCCAGGTGCGCATCAACGACCGCGGCCCCTTCACCAAGGGCCGCATCATCGACCTCTCCCGCAAGGCCGCGGAGACCATCGGCCTCGTCCGCGAGGGCGTCGCCGAGGTCACGGTGGTGGTGGTGTCGAAGCCTCCCCCCCGCCGACGCTGACCTGGTTCACACGGCCGGAGACTTGGCCCCTGCCGTGTGGATCAGGACACCAGGCTGAGCCGCGGCCCCGCCGTGAACGCCGCGATGTGACCGCTCTCCTCGGCCACGTACACGTCGCAGCGCTCGTCGACCCGCAGCAGGTCCGGGATCAGATCCGTCGGCACCTTCCCGAGCGGCGCCCCGTCCCGCGACCTCACCACGTGCACCTCGCTCTGCGGCACGAACAGCGCCCCCGACCGCAGCACCGGCTCCAGCCGGCGCGGCCGGTCTCCCTCCGCGCCCCCACCGAACACGTGCCGGTAGCGGATCTGCCCGTCCTGCGCGCTCACCCCGAGCAGCTCCCCGCCCTCGCTGTTCACCACGATCACGTCGTCCACCACCATGCACGACGCCGCGCCCGCGCACGCCGACACGTCGAAGCGGATCGCCCCGGTCTGCCGGTCGAACCCCACGATCCCCGTCCCGCGCCGCCCGTGCGTCACCACGCACACCGTCTCCGCCGACAGGAGCGGTGCCCCCACGGGCGCCCCGTGTGCCGGCAGATCCACGCTCCACCGCGCCGCGCCCGACCAGGGATCCAGGTGGTGCAGCCGCGCCCCACCGCGCCCCAGCGTCGCCCCGTCACCGGCGAGCGCGAACAGCGCGTCGTGGTCCACGGCCACCGGCGCGTTGAACCGCAGCCTGTCGCAGAACCTCCACACCACCTCCCCGGTCAGCACGTCCAGCGCTGACAGCGAGGGCTCCCCGCTCACCACCACCACCAGCTTGCCAGCGCGCCGCAGCCGGAAGCTCTCGCCGCGCCGCGCCGCGTACCGCCAGCGCACCTCGCCCCCGTGCAGATCCACCGCCGCCAGGTGCCGCGCGCCCTCGCTCACGATCAGCGTCCGCGGCAGCCCCGGCGCGCTCACCACGGCCCCTGCCGCGCTCCCGCCCGCCCGCGGCGACAGCCGCGTCGACCAGGCCACCTCGCCGCTCGCCAGATCGTGCAGGCAAAGTGTCCCGTCCGGCAACAGCCTCCCCAGCCCCACCGGCGTCATCACGCTCACCGCCCGCGGTGCAGGCTGCTGCCACACCAGCTCCCCGGTACGCCGGTCGAGGCACCAGATCTCCCGCGCCGTCCCCGCGAGCAGCACGTCCCCACACAGGAACGTCGCGCGCAGATCCAGCGACGGGATCGCCGTCACCCACCGCGCCGAGAACCGGAGCCGCGTGCGCGAGAACGTGTCCGCCGTCGCCTGCGCCGCCGCCGCGCGCGTCGCCTCCGCGAACGCCCGGTAGCTCTCCGGCGCCTCGTTGATCTTCGCGTCGTTGCGGGTCACCTCCCGCAGCCGCTCGGACAGCTCCCGCACCCGTGCCCGGAACGCATGCAGCCGCAGGTTCGACGCCTGCGACCTGTCCCGCCGCGACAGCGTGCGGCAGAGCGCGCGCCCGAAGGCCACCACCCCCTGCGCCAGTGCCGCCACGTCGATCGCCGGGAAGGTCCAGGGCTGCGCCCGTCCCTCGCCCCGATCCACCGTGCGCGCCCCGCCCCCGTCCCTCGGCCGCGACACCCCCAGCGTCAGCGACAGCCCGCCCTCGCTGTGCACCCGGATCCCGAGCAGCGCCCCGCCTGCGGTGACCCGCCGGTGGTAGGGCCGGCTCCGCGTCCATGCCTCCAGCGCCTCCAGCGACAGCGCCGTGAGCTGCTCGGCCACCACGAACACCAGCACCTCGGGCAGCTCGCGCGCGTGCTCTCCCACCGCGACCCGCACCCGACCCCGGAACAGCAGCGAGAACAGGTCCGCCCGCTGCACTGGCGGTGGCGCCGACTTCACCACCCCGCCGCGCGGCTCCGCACCCTCGTTCCCCTCGGGTGCCGGCCCCGTGCGCAGGAGCGCCTCGGCCGACACCATGACCGGGATCTCCCCGTTGGGATCCATCGCCACTGACGACAGATCCACGGCGGGCTCCTCGTCGGGGAAAGGAAGCGCCCCCTCCAGGCGACGGCGCGCCGCTGCCAGGCGCGGCACGAAGACCGCCGGTGCCTCCCTGCCAGCCCGATCGAGCGCTGCCAGCACGTAGCTGCAGAGCGCCTGACCTCCCATGCGCCGCTCGTGCAGCGCCACCGCCGGCACCTCGCCGCCCTGGAACGTCGTCGCGTACACGTCGCGGCCCACCCGTTCCAGCCCCAGCTCCCACGGCTCGGGGTCCACGCACAGGCGCACCACCGCGCGCGCCCGGCGCCCGGAGGCCAGGTCGGCGACGGCATCGGCGAGGTCGCACAGGAGCGCGACGGGCTCCGCCTCCGCGTGGAGCGGCAGCGCCGTGGGATCCTCGATCCAGGCCGGCGCTCCCCGCTCGCGCGGCGTGCTCTCCAGCAGCTCGAGGAGCGCGTGCAAGATCGACGGCTCGGTCGAAGAAGTTCGGGTGTTGTCGGCGACGAGAGAGAGTCCGTGCATCCGACGCGAGATGCTAGGGACCACGCCCCTCATTCCTAACTTTTGTGCTCGCATTGCCGCGGATTGGACAAGCCCGCGGGCTGCGGCTAGTGGCCCGTCACCCCGGCATTTCGCGGCGTTTCGCGGCTATTCCCGCGTCCCCGCCTCGTCGAGGTGCTCCCACAGCGCCGCGAGCGAGAGCGTGAGCCGCTCACCGAGCCGGACGAACGGCTCCCACGTCCGGTGGACAGCGCGCGCGCTCCTCCGCCATCATCCCAGGCCAGCCGATGGTCCAGGTGTTCAACCACGAGGCCCTCTTGCGGGCGCGCATCGAGCTGAACCTCACCCAGGAACAGCTCGCCGCCGCCGTCGGCGTCGACGTACGCACTTACCGCCGTTACGAGACGGGTGCCGTCAACGATCCGACCGAGGGCTTCTCGGTCCGCCACCCCACCCGACGCCGCATGATCGAGCGCCTCAGCGCCGAGCTCGGCCTCCCCGGCGACGAGCTGCTGATCCCCCGGCCCACGCCCGGTCCAGCCCCGCCCGCCGCCCCTCCCCAGATCGAGCCTCCCCGGGCACTTGCCCCGGAGCCCACCTCCCCGGACGCTCCTCCCGCGCCACTGCCACCGTCTCCTCCCTCCCTGCGACCCCTCCATGTGCACGCCCTCCAGCGCGCGCGTCACTTCGTGGGCCGCGACGCCATCCTCGCCGAGCTGCGCCTCTGGGTGGACGCCCCCCGCCCCGAGCCGCGGGTCCTCACGCTCCTCGGCGTTGGCGGTGCGGGCAAGACATCCATCCTCGAACACCTCCTCGCCGAGCTCGGCGACGCACCCCGCGAGGGAGGCGTCTTCGTGTGGAGCTTCTACGAAGACCAGCGCATCGAGGCCTTCCTCTCCGAGGCCCTCCGTTACTTCGCCGCCGGCGCGGCCTTCCCTCCCGGTGAACGCCTCCTGCGCCTCGAAGAGACCCTCCGCGCCGGCCCTCCGCACCTGCTCGCCCTCGATGGCCTCGAGGTCGTCCAGGCCGAAGGAGGCGCCGGCCGCGCCCACGGCGAGATCGTCGACCCCCTCCTCCGCCGGCTCTTCTGCGCCCTCGCCCGCGGCCTCGGCGTGGCCCGCGCCCTCGTCACGTCCCGCTTTGCCCTCGCCGATCTCGACCCCTGGACAGGGCAGGGGTCCCGCGGCCTGCCCCTCTCCACCCTCACCACCTCCGAGGCCGCCCTCCTCCTGCGCCGCTGGGGCGTGCACGGCGACGAGCGCACCCTCCGCGACCTCTCCGCCACCTCCGGCGGCCACGCCCTCTCCGTCGCCGTCCTCGGCTCCTACGTCGGCGGCCTCCTCGGCGGCGACCCTGCCGCGGTTCGCGCCGCCACCCTCGCCGACGCCGCCCTCGACGACCCGCTCGCGCGCCGCCTCGCCAGGGTTCTCTCCGCCTACGCCAGCGCGCTCCCCCCGGCCGAGCGTGACCTCCTCGCGCGCCTCTCCCTCCTCCCCGCGGCCGCGGCGCCCGACGCGCTCCTCGCCATGATCCACGGCGGCGGCGACCTCGCTGGCGCCATGCTCGGCTGGGGCCCTGCCGAGCTGCGCCGCGGCCTCGGCCGCCTCGAACGCCTCGGCCTCGTCTTCACCTCACCTGCGCCCGACCCGCGCTACTCCACCCACCCCTTCATCCGGGAGCATTTCCGCGCCCTCGCCCCCCCGGACGCCGCCTCTACCCTCCTCCAGCGCGGACCCCTCGCGCCCGGATCGATCTCCACGCTCCCGCCCCCGCCCCCTGACCCCCTCGCCAGCGCCCCGCGCCGCGCCCCCCGTGACCCGGCGAGCCTCGACCTCCACGAAGCGCTCCTCCATCAGCTCCTCGACGCGGGCCGCGCCCGCGACGCGTGGGACGTCTACACCCGCAGCCTCGGCGGCTTCACCCACCTCGGCCTCGTCCTCGGCGAGATGAGCCGCGGCGCCCGCGTCCTCCGCGCCTTCTCCACCATCGAGCCGCCCACCATCGCGCCGCCCACCATCGAGCCGCCCACCATCGCGCCGCCCACCATCGCGCCGCCCACCATCGCGCCGCCCGGCAGCGACGACCCCCAGAACCTCCCCGACGATCTCCCGCCCCTCGTCCGCGCCGAGCTTGCCTACGAGCGCGGCCTCTACGCCGCAGCGCTCGGCGATCTCGCCTTCGCCCGCCGCTGCTACGAGGCCCACAACACCCTCGGCGAGTCCCTCGGCGCCTCGATCCACCTCACCACCGGCCTGCGCACGCTCGCCTACACCGAGCGGCTCGCGGGCGCCTTTTCCCGCGCCCTCCACCTCATCGACGCATCCATCGCCCTCGCCGAGCGCGAAGGCTACACCTCGCATCTCACCCGGGGCCTCGCCCTGCGGGCCATCCTCCTCCACGACCTCGGCGAAGGTGCTGCCGCTGCCCAGGGCTTCGCTGCCGCGCGCGCCCACGGCGACCGCCTCGCTGCCCGCCGCGGCCTCTGGGAGGTGGAGCGCATGCTCGCCCTCGGCGCCTGGCAGGAAGCCGAGGAGGCTACCCGCAGCGTCCTCCACCAGAGCGCGCGCCTCGGCTGGCAGGGCCACACCTCGCACGCCCACGCGCTGCTCGGACGCGCCACGCTCGAACGGGGAGACCTCGGCGCCGCCGCCGAGCACCTCACCCTCGCCAGGCAGTGGGTCGCCACCTCCGGCGAGGTGGAGGCCGCCCTCCGCTGCCACGAGCTCGCCGCCCGCCTCGCCCTCGCGGTCGCAGGGGAGACGCCCCTCGACGGCGCGGCCGCAGGGTCGACGCTGGCCAGAGCCACGCAGGAAGCGGAGGCCGGCCTGCACCTGGCCACCCTGTGCGGCTTCGCCCCGGCGAGGACGCGCCTCGCCATTCTTGCTGCGCGCGCGGCACTTCCCCGCGGTGCAGCGATCGCCGCCACCGCTGCCCGCGCGGCTCTGGCCAGCGCCGACCCGGGGGACGCCTGGGGGCGCCTCGACGCGCTCTCCTGGGCCGGCGCGCTCGCGCAGCGCGCGGGCGACCCCGCGGCGGCTCAGCTCCTCCAGCAAGCTGCCACCCTGCGTGCGCAGCTCCAGTGACCACCCCCCGCCTGTCGGGTCCCGGCAGGCCTGGACCGCGCAGGGGATGCACACCCCGGGGCCCTGGTGCGCGCCCCGGCGTTGACGGAAGACCTTCGCTCCGTCCGGGCATGTGGCATGCTTCCCGTCACTCCATGTCCACTGCGTCCGAGCGCCCGCGCCGCTTCTCGATGCTCCGCTCCTTCGTCCTGGCGGACCTGATCACGCTGGGCAACGCCGCGAGCGGCACGCTCTCGCTGTTCTTCTGCCTCAACTACCTGGACACCCACGAGCGGACCTACATCTGGTTCGCGCTGGTGCTCCTGCCGGTGGCGCTGTTCTGCGACGTGATGGATGGGACGGTGGCCCGCTGGCGCCGCAAGCACTCGCCGCTCGGCGCAGATCTCGACTCCCTGGCCGACGTGATCTCGTTCGGCGTCGCCCCCGCGGTGCTCGGCTACACCCTCGGCCTGCGCGGTGCCCTGGACATGGTGGCGCTGGTCTTCTTCGTGTGCTGCGGGATAAGCAGGCTCGCGCGGTACAACGTGACGGCGTCGCAGCTCAGCGACGAGTCCGGCAAGGTGAAGTACTACCAGGGCACCCCCATCCCTTCGAGCCTGATCCTGGTGCTGATCCTCGGCGTCCTGTTCTCCACGGGGCGGGTCCACGAGAACCTCTGGCTCGGCGCCTGGCAGCTCGGGCCCGCCGTGCTGCACCCTCTGAGCCTGCTCTTCGTGCTGAGCGGCAACGCCATGATCAGTGCCACCCTGCGCATCCCCAAGCCCTGAGGCCTGTGTACCCTGCGTGTCCTGCGGGGTGTGGCGCAGGGGAGGGCAGGCTCCTGGCCTGGGGGAGGCCGGACAGGCATGGACCCGGACCGGTGCGGGGCTGTCACGCCGCGTACGCTGGGTGAGCCTCGGGGTGCGAATGGCGCAGTGCCTTCGTGCGAACGACGCTGCACGATCGTAAGACACGGGATGCGTCATGAGTCTCGACCAGCACCTCTCGGCCCTCGAGCTGTCCATCCTCCCGACCTGGGTCTACGACCACGCGCGGATGCGGTTTCCCTGGGTCAACACGAGGGCCGTCGCGCTGTGGCGCGCCTCGGATCGCGCCGAGCTGCTGTCGCGGGACATGTCCGGGCTCTCGCTGGCGGTGCGCACCCGGCTTGACAACTACCAGCGCGCAGTGCTCGACGGAGAGACCGTCCTGGAAGACTGGACGCTGTACCCGCGCGGGGTGCCGGAGGCGGTGACCCTGCACGGCCAGGCGGTGCAGCTCGACGACGGCCGCACCGGAATCCTGTTCCAGGCCTTGCCGAGGCAGGCAGCGCCCGACGACGCAGCGACGCGCGGCGTGGAGGCCGTGCGGCACACCTCGGCGCTGATCAGCCTCGTGGACGGCGAAGGGCACGTCCTCTTCCACAACCCGGCGGTGATGCGCGCGATGGGAACCGCGGCGACCCTCGACGTCCTGTTCCCGGATCGCGACGTCGCCGCGTCGATCCTGCAGGTGCTCGCCGCGGACGCGCCGCCCTTCACGGCGGAGGTGGCCGTCGGCACCCCCCAGGGAGAGCGCCTGCACCTCGTGGAGGCGCGGGCGACCACCGACCCCGTGACGGGCGCCCGCGCCATCCTCGTGCAGCAGCTCGACCTCACCGCGCAGCGCCGGGCGGAGGTGGAGGTCGAGGCGCAGCGCCAGTTGATCGAGGAGCTGAACCGCTCGCTCGTGGTGGTGGCGGAGCAGCGGCAGCAGATCCTCGCGCTGTCCGCGCCGATCCTGGAGGTGGGGCGAGGAACGCTGGCGGTTCCTCTCATCGGCCAGCTCGATGCCGCGCGTGGCGACGAGCTCGGGGCGCGGCTCCTCCCGGCGATCACCAGCCGCGGTGCCCGCCACGTGATCCTGGACCTGACCGGCGCCGATGCCCTCGATCGGCAAGGGGCGACGGCGCTCGAACGGCTCTCGCGCGCGCTGTCGCTGCTCGGAGCGCGGGCCATCCTTACGGGAGTGCAGCCCGAGGTGGCGCGGGCGCTCGTCGAGGCAGGGATCCACGCGGAGGGGTTCACGATCCTGCGCACCCTCGGTGAGGGCCTGGAGGCGTGCCGCGCGAAGGGACCCGCCCCGCTCTGAAGCCACGCCGGCTCCGCCACGCCGGCTCCGCCTCGCCGGCTCCGCCTCGCGCCGGCTCCGCCTCGGCAGAGGACGAGCAGGAAATGCGCTTCCCGTCCAGCGGAGTCGGCACCTCCGGGGGCCAGGCGGCAAAGGCAGGTCGGCATCGGCACGGAGACAGCCTGCACACGACGTGCTTTCGCGGCGTGTCGGGGCCGACGTACACTCGACGCGATGCGGTGGTGCACGTCCTGCGGTGCAGCGTTGGAGGGGAGCCCCACGACGAACGTCCTGTGCCCCCGGTGTGGCGCCGACAACCCGGCGATCCAGCCTGCCCCTGCGGTGTCACCGACGGTGCGGCTCCTGGCGATGGGCGGCATGGCCATCGTGGGCCTCGGCTTCGGCGTGCTCTTCTTCGTGCAGGCCGAGCCCCCGCCTGACGCAGGCCAGCCCCCGCCGCGCACCAGCCGCAGCGCCCGGGCGACTCCGAAGGGCCCCTGGCTCGAGGTGTACCGGGACGACCTCTGCTTCGTCGACGCGAACGGCGACGACGTGCGCGACCCGGTGGTGTGGATGTCCGAGGGCAAGGACCGCAGCCGGGTGGCGGTGATCGACGGGCGCACGGGTCAGGGCTTGTGGGCTGCCACCGCGGTCAAAGGGCGCCCACCGCTCTCGTGCGTCGGCAAGGACGTGATCGTCGCCGGCACGGGCGAGGCCGCGCTGCGAGGGCTCGACGCGCGCTCCGGCGCGGAGACGTGGCGCGTGGACCTCTCGGGGACGCCGGAGGTGATCACCGTCGGCGAGGGGTGCGTCTCGGTCCTCGCCCGGGGCGGCGCGATCGCCGGCGTGCAGGGCGCGACGGGCGCCATGGATCGGTGTGCCTCGGCGCCCACGCCCGACCCGTTCGCGGGCCCGCGCTGGGAGCGCACCCGGAACCCGCGGCTCATCCCCGCGGGCGAGGTGGAGCTGCGGCTCTCGGCGGCAGCCTCCACGGAGCCCGAGCCGAAGCTGACCCTCGAAGGCCTGCGGGGCGGGGCACCAGCGTGGACGCGCCCCCTCGACGCGCAGGCACCGGGGGTGAAGCCGGAGCTGATGATGGTGGTGAGCGGAGGGCTCGTCGTCGTCGCGGGCGCCGAGCGCGGAGGCGGCGGGCGGATGCGGTTCATCGGCGTCGACGTCGGCACCGGCGCCGTGCTGTACGAGCGCCCTGCCGGCTGGGCCGGCCCGAACATCCCGGCGATGGAGCTCGAAGGAGGCCGCGTCGTGGTGATCGCCGGCGGCTCGCTGCGCGCGATCGAGGCCATGACCGGCGAGGAAGCCTGGCAGGCCGTCGCCCCCTCCACGCTGCTTTAGAGCCTCCACGAGGGGACTCGCGTCCCCTCGCCCCGCCGGGAGTGAATCCCGTCAGGGGCCGCGTGTCTCAGCAGCGGCAGCCGAGATAGGTGCCGGTGAACAGGGGGCGCTCCTGCACCTCGGCGCCGCAGCGCGGGCAGATCTCGCCGGCGGCGAGGGCGCGGGGGGGCGCGGAGGAGCGCGAGGGGCTGGCGGGGGGGAGCAGGGTGCTCGCGGTCAGCATGGCTGCGGGGGCGGCAGGGAGCGCGGCGGCAGGGGCCGCGGCAGCGGCGGCGAGGGGGGCCGCGGGAACGAGGGGCACGAACTCCACGATGGAGACGCGGTGGTGGCTCTGCCGCGGCGTCGCGCTGCGCTGGGGGGACGCGAGGAGATCCTGCTTCGTGTGGATGTTGGCGATGGGCGCGTGCATGTCCACGTAGGCGAGCTCCGACGTGTAGAGCGTGGGGTCCACCATGCGCGGGTCCTCGGGCTGCAGCACGCCGAGCTTGAAGGCCTCGGCCAGCACCTCCACGTCGGTCCGCGAGCTCCGGTTGCGGGAGGCATCGACGAGGAAGAGGCCGTCGCCGTAGTAGGCGGCGCTCAGCCAGAAGCCCCCGCCCTTGGTGTGGTAGCCGCCGGCTGCCCAGCGGTAGCTGCGGAGGGACCTCACGTGGGCGGTGAGCGCGGCGGCGAGCGCGTTGCCGGTCATCCCGAGCGGCAGCAGGGTCGCGAGCGCCCCGGGGTGGAAGGTGAGACAGTCGGTGCAGGCGACCGAGACCACGGGCTCGAGGGGCCGCGTCGGGTCGATGCAGGCGAGAACCTCCGAGTCGCTGCGGTAGCAGCCGGAGAAGCAGCCGTGTCGCTCGACCGCGGACAGCAAGGCGGCGGGGAGAGTCATGGCCGGGAGTATACCGTCGTCGCCCCCGCCCCGCCCGCCCTTCGCGTGGGTCGCGCGGATCGTCACGGATGGCCCACCGGGGTGGTGAGCGTGGCGCGCGGCGCGCGTAGCATGCCGGCGCGTGCAGCGTTCACCAGGGATCCGGGGCGTCGCGGCAGGCGCGGCAGGCGTGGCAGGCGCGGCAGGCGTGGCAGGCGTGCTCGCCGCGCTCGGGCCCGTGCTCGCCCTGCGGGGCTTCACGGTGGACGACGCGCTCATCTCGGCGCGCTACGCGGTCCACCTCGCCGTCGGAGAGGGCTACCGCCTCAACGCCGGGGGCCCTGTCACCGACGGCGTGACGCCGCTCGGGTGGGCGTACCTGCTGGCGCCCTTCGCGGGAGGTGGCGCGCTCGCCGCGCTTGCCGCGGCGAAGCTCGTGGGGGCCGTGGCGTGGCTCGGCGGCGCGGCGGCGCTCGGCGTCGCGGTGGCGCGCAGCTCGGAGCGCAGCGCGCGCTTCGCCTCGCTCCTCCTCCTCGCCGCCTCCGCGCCGCTCGGTGCCTGGAGCGTGGCGGGCATGGAGACAGGGCTCGTGGCGGCCCTCGGCGCGCTCGCCGCCGCGCTGCCTCAGCTCGGCGCGCCGCGGGCGGGAGCGGCCTGCGCGGGCCTCCTGGCCGCGTGGCGGCCCGAAGCGCTGCCGTTCGCGGTGGTGATCGCGACGGCGGGGCGCTGGGCAGCGGAGGACCGAGCACCGGGAGCGAGCGGCAGCGCGCCGCAGACGCCGGAAGCGCCGACGAGCGCAATGCAGACGCCGCAGACGCCGCAGACGCCGCAGACGCCGCAAGCCCGAGCAAGCGCGCTCCAGACCCTGAAGACGTGGGCGTGGCCCCTCGGCCTCTCCCTCGGCCCCTTCCTGGCCGTGGCGGCGACGCGGCTCGTGGTGTTCGGCAGGGCGGCGCCGCTCTCGGCGTTCGCCAAGGCCCCCGACGCCGCGCTGGGAGCCCGTTACGCGCTCGCGTGCTTCCTGCTGACAGGACCCGTCGCGCTCCTCGCGCCCCTGTCCCTGCGCCGCCTCGGCGCATGGCCCCGCGGGCTCGTGGCGGCCGTCGCGGTGCACTTCGTGGCCATCGCGCTGGCCGGAGGAGACTGGATGCCCCTCTCCCGCCTGGCGGTGCCCGCGCTGCCCGCCACGGTGCTCGCCGCCGCGCACCTCGCCGCCGTCGCCGACCTGCGCGCCACGGCGCTCCGGCTGGCGCTCGCGCTCGCGGGGGAGCTGTTCGCGCTGCTGAAGGTGGGGCCCACCGCGGCCCGGGTCGGCGACGATCGCGCTGCGCTCGTGGCCACCCTGCGCGGCCCGCTCGCGGAGGCGAAGGTCGTCGCGGCGCTGGACATCGGCTGGCTCGGAGCCGCGGCGCCCGGCGCGACCCTCGTGGATCTCGCCGGCGTGACCGATCCCGCCATCGCGGCGCTCCCCGGCGGACACACCACGAAGCGCATCCCCCCGACGCTCCTCGACGCGCGGGGCGTGGACACCCTGGTGCTCCTCCTCCGCGAAGGTGGCGCGCTCGACGAGCCCTGGACGCGATCGGGCTTCGCGCGCGGCGTCGAGCTTCACCTGGCGCGCCAGCCAGGGCTCGACGAAACCTTCGTGCCGGTGGCGCAGAGCGCCGTGCCCAACCTGCGGTACGTGGTGCTGCGCCGGCGGCAGGGCGTAGGCGGCGCAGGCGGGCCGTAGGGCGTGTCCTCCTGGCGACGGCGCCACGGCCCGGCTAGGGTGGGTGACGCATGATCGCGACCTGGAATCTCCGGTGTGCCCCTGCATCGCCCCTCGCGTGCGTCCGCGCCCTCGCGTGCGTCCTACTGAGCGTCGCTGGCCTGATCCTCGGAGGCTGCGGCGATGACGGCAGCGAGGATGGCAACACCGCGACGGAGACCCCGACCGGCGCCGAGGTGGTCACGCTCCACCCCGACGCCGAACCGCTACCGGGAGAGACTGCGTGCACCGTCACCATCGTCAAGGGGATCCCCCCTGAGCCTGCCGTGCACGAGCCGGTGTGCACCGCGCTCGCCTTCGCGACGAACCCCCCGAGCAGCGGCAACCACTGGCCCAACTGGGCGGCGTTCAAGCGGTACACGGTCCCCGTCGAGCGCGCGCTGTACGTCCACGACCAGGAGCACGGCGGCGTGGTCCTCTCGTACCGGTGCCCCGAAGGCTGTCCCGACGTCGTCGCGGCCCTGGAGCAGGCGATGGATGCCCGGCCCGAAGACACCCTCTGCAGCACCAACATCCCCCGCGTCCCGAACCGCCTCCTGCTCACGCCGGATCCCCTCCTTCCCACCCCGATCGCCGCTTCGGCCTGGGGCGCCACGTACACCGCGACGTGCATCGACGCGGCCTCGCTCGGAGAGTTCCTCGAAGAGTTCTACGGCAAGGGCCCCGAGACGACCTGCGCCGCCGGCATTGACGTCGCCGAGACGAACGGGACGCTCTCCGCCTGTCAGCCGTAGCCGCGGCGCGGTCGGTTGACGCATCCCCGAAGCGTGCGATGACGTCGTCGTATCGAGGCCCCGTGCGCCGACGCGGCGGGGGAAAAAGGAGACGGCGTGGAATCCGAGCTGCAGGCCTTGCGTGCCGAGAACCAGAGGCTCCTCCAGCGGGTCGCGGAGCTCGAACGGGAGTCGGCCTTCTACCGGGAGGCCTTCGAGCAGTCGCCCGTGCCCATCTCGGTGTTCCGCGCCGACGGCCTGCTCGCCGCGATGAACCGCGTGACCTGCGAGATCCTCGGCGTCCCCTCGCGGGAGGCGGTGGTCGGGCACTACAACGCCTACGAGGACCCCGGGGCCGTGAGCCAGGGCTACGCCGAGCACTACCGCAAAGCCCTCGACGAACAGCGCGGAGAGATCGTGATCATGCCGCCGACCTCCTACACCTCCGGCGAGGAAGGCATGCCGTGCCGCGACGACCATACCTTCTGGTCGCAGACCTGCATGCGGAGCATGGAGGTGGATGGCGCCCGCTACGTGGTCGCGGTGAACCTCGACATCACCGAGCGCGTGCGCGCCGAGCGCGCCATGGAGGAGAACCAGGCCTTCCTCGGGGGGATCATCGACAACGCCCCGATCCCGATCTACGTGAAGGATCGCGAGGGCCGCTACCTCCTCGGGAACCAGGTGTTCGATGAGGCGCTCGCGGCCGAACGCGGCGGGGGCCTCGGCAAGACGGATCGCGACCTGTTCCCGCCGGAGCAGGCCGAAGTCTTCGCGACGCTCGACCGCCAGGCACTCCTCGCGCAGACGCCGATCGTGAGCGAGAACCAGCTCATGCTCGGCGGCGAGCTCCACACGCTGGTCACCACCAAGTACCCCCTCCTCGGCGCCGACGGACAGCCCCACGCGGTCTGCTCGATCTCGGTCGACGTCTCGGCCCTCAGGGCGGCCGAGGCCGAGGCCCGGCGGCTGCAGGAGGAGATGTTCCGGATCCAGGAAGCGACGCTGCGCGCCCTGTCGACGCCGCTCCTGCCCATCGCGGAGGGCGTGGTGGTCATGCCGCTCATCGGCATGCTCGACGAGAAGCGCGTGCAGCAGGCCATGGACGTGCTCCTCTCGGGCATCGCCGCGCACCACGCCTCGCAGGTGATCCTCGACGTCACCGGCGTACCGCAGGTGAACGCCCAGGTGGCGAGCGCGTTCGTTCAGGCGGCGCAGGCGGTGCGCCTCCTCGGCGCCCAGGTGGTCGTGACCGGCATCCAGCCCGCCATCGCCCGCACCCTGATCGAACTCGGCGTGGACCTCGGCGGGATCACCACGCGCGGCACCCTGCAGAGCGGCATCGCCCACGCCCTCGCCGCGCGCGCCTAGGTGACGGTTTCGGGGAACACCCGCGCGCGACATTTTGACCCATGAGCCCGGCGCGGCGTCGGTGATCTGGATCTCCATGTCGACGCGTGGAGCGCCACACGGTGCGAACGCTCACCCAGAGAGCCCGTTGACGCGGCTGTACAGAGTGCGATCAACTCTACGCATCGGCCCTGGTCCGTCCATGACAGGTGCGCTGAAGGAGACCGCGTGGAAGCCGAGCTGCAGACCTTGCGCGACGAGAACCAGAGACTCCACGAGCAGGTCGCGAAGCTCGAACGGGAGGCGGCCCTTTACCGGGAAGTCTTCGAGGGGTTGCCCGTACCCGTCACCTTGACCCGCGGCGACGGCGTGCTCGTCGACATCAACCGCCGGAACCGCGAACTCCTCGGCGTCCCCTCGCGGGAGGCGGTGGTCGGTCACTACAACTCGTACGAGGATCCCGCGGCCGTGAGCCAGGGCTACGCGGCCGGGAACCGCGCCGCCGTGGAGGCGCGCTTCGGGGAGCTCGTGGTCATGGAGCCCTCGTTCTACGCGACCGGCGAGGCCAGCTTCGAGGGCCAAGACGACCGCACCGTGTGGACCCAGACCATGATCCAGGGCGTGGAGGCGAGCGGCGTTCGCTACGCGGTCGGGGTGAACCTCGACATCACCGCCCGCGTGCGCGCCGAGCGCGCCACGGAGGAGAGCCGGGCCTTCCTCGGCGGGATCATCGACAACGCGCCGGTCCTCATTTACGCGAAGGATCTTGAGGGCCGTTACCTCCTGATGAACCGCGAGTGCGAGCGCACCCTCGGGCTCCCCCAGGGCGCGATGCTCGGCAAGACGGACCGCGATTTCTACCCTGACCAGGCCGACTTCTACGCCGCACGCGATCGCGAGGCGCTCTTCGCGCCGGCGCCGCTCGTGAACGAGGACCTCGTCCCGGTGGGCGGCCAGATCCGCCACTTCGTCACCACCAAGTTCCCGCTCCACGACGAGGCGGGGAAGCCCTATGCGCTCTGCTCGATCTCGCTCGACATCACTGGCCGCAGGGAGGCCGAGGCCGAGACGAAGCGGCTGCAGGAGGAGATGTTCCGGGTACAGGAGGCGACGCTGCGCGCCCTGTCGACGCCGCTCCTGCCCATCGCGGAGGGCGTGGTGGTCATGCCGCTCATCGGCATGCTCGACGAGAAGCGCGTGCAGCAGGCCATGGACGTGCTCCTCTCGGGCATCGCCGCGCACCACGCCTCGCAGGTGATCCTCGACGTCACCGGCGTGCCGCAGGTGAACGCGCAGGTCGCGAACGCGCTGGTCCAGGCGGCGCAGGCGGTGCGCCTCCTCGGCGCGCAGGTGGCGGTGACCGGCATCCAGCCCGCCATCGCCCGCATCCTCATCGAGCTCGGCGTGGACCTCGGCGCCCTGCAGACCCGCGGCACCTTGCAGAGCGGCATCGCCCACGCCCTCGCCGCGCGGGCAAAAAAATCGCGGTCGTGACCACGGGGGACGTAGGGACGCGAGGTCCCCTGGTCTAGGGTGCGCGGCACGCCCCGCCATGAACAGCAGGATGCCCTTCGACGCCTCGAGGCTGCGCGCCGTGACCTCCTCCCTCCACGCCTGGGCGCGGCGCCGCGTCGAGCGCCACCTCGGCGGCTACCGGCGGCAGGTCAACGCCCCTGACCCCGCCCTGCCGCGTTCACCCGCCGAGCCCCGCCGCGTCGCCGTCATCGGCGGCGGCCTCGCCGGCATGACCGCGGCCGTGACCCTCGCCGAGCGCGGCTTCCACGTCACCCTGCTGGAGCGCCACACTTTCCTCGGCGGCAAGGTGGGCTCGTGGCCGGTGCAGCTCCCGGACGGCACCACGCTCCAGGTGGAGCACGGCTTCCACGCCTTCTTTCGCCACTACTACAACCTGAACCGCCTCCTCGAGAAGACCGGCACCACCCGCCACTTCAAGGACATCGGCGACTACGTCATCCTCACCTGCGACGGCGGGCGCCGCTCGTACCGTGACGTCGAGCGCACCCCCCTCCTCAACATCTTCTCGCTCGCGAAGCACGGCCACTACCGCCTGCGCGACATGCCCCTGGGGCCGAGATCCAGGAAGCTCGTCGATCTCCTGAGCTACGACGAGGACCGGACCTTCGCCGCCTACGACGACGTCTCCTTCGAGGACTTCGCGAAGGCCGCGGCGCTGCCGCCCGACCTCCAGCTCGCCTTCCGGACCTTCGCCCGCGCCTTCTTCGCCGAGGAGGACCGGGTGTCCATGGCCGAGCTGATCAAGAGCTTCCACTTCTACTACCTCAGCCACGACTTCGGCCTCATCTACGACTACCTCGACGACGACGCCGAGCGCACCTTGAACCAGCCCCTCCGCCGCCTCCTCGACGAGCACGGCGCGCGCATCCTCCTCGGTGCGGAGGTCCCGGCCATCGGGCGGCGCGGCGAGGGCTTCGAGGTGCTGGGCGAGCCTTACGACGCCGTGGTCCTCGCGGCCGACGTGGTGGGCACCCGCCGCATCGCCGCGGCCTCGGCGTTCCTCCGCGACGAGGACCCGGTCCTCCACGAGCGCCTCGATCGCCTGCGCCCGGGCCAGCCCTACGTCGTCCTCCGCCTCTGGACCGACCGCCCCTTCGATCCCGACCTGCCCATGTTCATCCTCACCGAGCGCATCAAGCTGCTCGACTCCATCACCACCTACCACCGCGCGCAGGCCGAGTCCGCCGCGTGGGCCGCCGCGCACGGAGGCTCCGTCCTCGAGCTTCACTGCTACGCCGTCCCCGACGACGTGGACGCCAGCGACGGGCCCGCGATCCGACGGCAGCTCCTCGCCGAGATGGAGACCTACTTCCCCGAGCTGCGCGGCTGCACCATCCACCACGAGCACCTCCAGATTCGCCACGACTTCTCTGCCTTCCACCTCGGCATGCGCCGCGATCGCCCCCCCCACCTGACCGGCATCCCCGGCCTGTACCTCGCGGGCGACTGGGTGCGCTTGCCCCACCCGGCCATGCTCATGGAGGCCGCCTGCATGTCGGGCCTCCTCTGCGCGAACGCCATCTTCCAGCGCGAGGGCCTGCAGGAGGAGCCGATCTTCGCCGTCCCCGAGAAGGGCATCCTGGCGACGCCGTTCACCCTGCGCCGCGCCGGAGCACCCGCTGCCGGGTAGCGGCGCTCCCTGCGCCGCCCTGGAGTACACTCGCCGGGAGCGACCCCCGGCAGCGCATGGTCGCGCGGCCGCGCGGCACAGGGCCTGGACGCAGCACGAGGCGCACATGGGGCTGTACGCAGGGCACTTCGATTTCCGGCATCCCCTCCTCTGGACGGTGCCCGCGCTGTTCTCTGCCGCCGAGTGCGCGGAGATGCTCGCCGGGGTCGACGCGCACGAGTGGCTCCCGAGCACGGTGAACAGTGCCACGGGGCGCGTCGTCGACACCCGGATCCGCGACAACACCCTGGCCGTGCTCCGCGACCCCGCGCTCGCGGAGGAGCTGTACCGCCGGGTGCTCCCGCACGTGCCCCGCGCGATGCTGGCCGAGGTGGAGGGGCGCTCGCATGTCGCCATGGAGGTGACCGGCGTGCACGTGCCGGTGCGCATCTACCGCTACGAGGTGGGTCAGCACTTCGGCCTCCACCAGGACCAGGCCTACTTCCGCGGGGATGGCGCGAAGAGCCTGCTGACGCTGATGGTGTACCTGAACGAGGACTTCGAGGGCGGCGAGACCGACTTCCCCGAGCAGGAGAGGACCATCGTCCCGAGCACCGGGACCGCGCTGCTCTTCCAGCACATGGTCCTCCACGCCGGCAACCGCGTACGCCGCGGGACGAAGCTCGTGCTCCGCTCGGACGTCCTGTACCGCCCCGCCTCCTGAACACCCCGTCGACGCGGGAGAACGTTCAGAGTGGAACGTGTCCTGTGTTGGCACATACAAAATCTGGGTCGACGGGACCAAAATTCGTGTCCGAACCTACAGAATTCGTGTCGACGTGAAGGGTGGTTCGTGTCGACGTGAAGGACCTTGGTGTCGACGTGAAGGGTGGTTCGCGTCGACGTGAAGGACCTTGGTGTCGACGCGGGAGACCTTCATGTGGACAGGAAATTCCGAGCGTCCACGTGAAGGACCTTGGTGTTGACATGAAGGATCTTGGTGTCGACGTGAACTTCTGGGTGTCGACGTGAAGGACCTTGGTGTCGACGTGAACTTCTGGGTGTCGACGTGAAGGCTCTTCGTGTCGACGTGAAGGACCGTCGTGCCCACACGAAGCCGCTTCACGTGCGCGGTGCAAACTTCATGTCCACACGAAGCTCGTTCTCGTCGACACGGACGATCTTCCGGTGGTCCGGGGCAGCGAAGCGCTCGGGGCGAACAGGATCCGTCAGCGAGGGAATGACCCGTCGCAATCGGTGTTGCTCGTGCGTCCGCCACCTTGAAGGTGCGCTGGGCGGCCCTCATACCCTCCCGGGGGGGGATGACCATGGAGACGAGAGCGGGCCACACGGAGCCGGGCGTGAGGGAGCGGGAGCGCGCGGAGAGCGCGTGTCCCCATGGCGTTCAGGGCAGCGAGCCGGTGCCGGTGCTGGACGTGGGCAACCCGAAGTTCCTGGGGCAGGCCTACGCGACGTACGCGGAGCTGCGCGAGAAGGGCGGCGTGGTGCGGGTGTTCGTCCCGGAGACCGGGCAGGACATCACCCAGGAGGAGCGCGACAACCGCACGGCGTTCCAGGAGATCTTCGGCAGGGAGGTGTTCTTCCTGGGGCGCTACGCCGAGGTGTCCGAGGTGCTGCGCGACGAGCGGTTCTCGTCCTGCCCTCACGCGGCGAAGACGCCGGCGGAGATCGCGCAGATGCCGAAGATGGCCGAGGAGCTGCGGCCGGTGCTGACCAGCCTGCTCACCACGGACGCGCCAGACCACACCCGCCTCCGCAAGCTCGTGCAGCCGTGCTTCTCGGCGCAGGCGATGGAGGCGCTCCGGCCGCGCATCGCCCGCATCGCGGAGGAGCTGCTGGACGAGGCGCTCGCGGCGGCGGAAGCGCGGGGGGAGGTGGCTCCCGAGCGGCGCCTGGATCTCGTTGAAGCGTTCGCGTTCCCGCTGCCGGTGACGGTGATCAGCGACCTGCTGGGCATCCCCGTCGCAGATCGCGGGAAGGTGCGGGGCTGGACGGAGGAGCTGTTCACCAACCGGGGGAGCCGGGGGATCGGCGGAGAGCTGCGGGGGAAGCTCGGGGAGTTCTCGGCCTACCTGCGGGCGCTGTTCGTCGAGAAGCGGGCACGGACCAGCGACGATCTGATCAGCCGGCTGGTGCACGCGCAGGAGGACGGCGACGTGCTCAGCGAGGACGAGCTCCTCTCGATGGTCTTCATCATCTACCTCGCGGGGCACGTGACGACGGTGAACCTGATCGGCAACGGGGTCTTCGCGCTGCTGACCCACCCGGAGCAGCTCGCGCGGTTCAAGGCGGCCCCCGAGCTGTCGAAGCAGGTGGTGGAGGAGACGCTGCGGTTCTACCCGCCGGTGGACGCGGTGACCGGGAGGGTGGCGACGGAGGACGTGGAGGTCTCCGGGACGCAGATCCCGAGGGGGAGCCACGTGTTCGTCGGGCTCGCGTCGGCGAGCCATGATCCGAAGCGGTTCGCCTGTCCGGAGGCGTTCGATCTGGAGCGCGCAGACGCGAACCGGCACCTTTCGTTCGGCAAGGGGATCCACCTCTGCCTCGGGGCGCCGCTGGCGAGGGTCGAGGGTCAGGTGGCCTTCGAGACGCTGTTCCGGCGCTGCCCGGAGCTGCGGCTCGCAGTGCCGGCGGAGGAGATGCGGTGGGGGCGCCAGGTGCTGCGGGGTTTCGACGCGCTGCCGGTGCTGGTCTGACGCCCTTCTCACGACGTCGCTTCGAGGGCGCGGCGCGCGGCGCGCGGCGCTCGGCGCTCGGCTCCACGAGGCGATCGCCCTGGTCATGGTGGGATTGACAGAAACCGCTCTGTTCGGTGATTTGGCTCGCGGGGATTCGTTCAGTTCCTGACCCCAACATCCCCGAGGAGAAGCCCTGTGAGCGATGACGTTACCCACCTCCGTGCCCGGGTCCGGGCGCTGATGCCCCAGGCCAAGGCCGATCTCGCCGACATGGTGGCCTACCGCTCGGTGCACGCCCCGCAGGACAACCCGCCTGCGGACTGCGACCTCATGGTCACGTGGCTGCAGCAGGCATTCACCAAGGCCGGCTTCGCCGAGGTCGACACCCATGTCACCTCCGACGGCTCCAAGACGGTCACCGGGATCAAGCGGGGGCCCGAGGGCGCCCCCACGGTGCTGCTGTACTTCCACCACGACGTGCAGCCGGTGCCGGACGCGTCGCAGTGGAGCACGCCCCCGTGGACGCTGACCGAGGGGGGAGACAAGCGCTGGTACGCCCGCGGCGCGGCCGACTGCAAGGGCAACATCGCGGTGCACCTCACGGCCATCCGCGCGCTCGGCGACGATCTCCCGGTCACGCTCAAGATCGTGGGGGAGGGCTCCGAGGAGCAAGGCACCGGCGGCCTGGAGGATTTCGTCCCCAAGAACGCCGATCTGCTCGCGGCCGACGCCATCCTCGTGGCGGACGCGGGCAACTTCCAGGACGGGATCCCGACCCTGACCACGTCGCTGCGAGGGCTGGCGAACGTGATCGTCACCGTCGATACCCTCGAGGGCCCCATGCATTCGGGTCAGTTCGGCGGAGCGGCCCCCGATGCCCTCGCCGCGCTCATCGCCATGCTGGCCACCCTGCGCGATGCCAAGGGCAACACCACCATCCGAGGTCTCGCCAACGGCGAGGTATGGTCGGGCCAGCAGTACAATGCGGATCAGTTTCGCACCGACGCTCGCGTCCTCCCCGGCGTGGATCTCCTCGGCGATGGAGCCGTGGCAGACATGCTGTGGGCACGGCTCGCGGCGACCGTCGTCGGTATCGATTGCCCCTCCGTGGACGGCGCCACCCCCGCCGTGCAGGGCCGGGCGCGGGCGCTCATCAACCTGCGGGTCCCGCCCGGCATCGACGCCCGCGCGGCGCAGGAGGCCTTGATCGGTCACCTGACGTCGGTCGCGCCCTGGCACGTGAAGGTCACCGTCGAACCGACCTCCTTCGGTCAGCCATTCACCGCGGCGACCCAGGGGACAGCCCACGACGCCCTGGTCGCCTCCATGAGCGCCGCTTATGGCAAAGACGTGGTTGCCGTGGGCCAGGGCGGCTCGATCCCGCTGTGCAACATCTTCCAGAGCACGTTCCCCAAGGCGGAGATCATGCTGTTCGGCGTGGAGGAGCCCAAGGCGCTGATCCACGCACCGAACGAGAGCGTGGATCCCTCCGAGATCGAGCACATGTCCATCTCCCTCGCGCTCTTCCTGAAGAAGTTTGCCGCAGCCCCGCGCTCCTGAGCGGGCCGCAGCGACACCTCGGCCCGGGAGCGCCACGCGCACGTTTCCCCCGGGCCGGTGACGATCCTCATTGATCCGCTGGGGGGGGCGGGGCTTCCATCCTGGCCATGGCCAGGCTTGTGGAGGCGCTCTCCAGGTTCTTCGGGCGGGTGGAGATCCTCGCGCTCGGGCTCGAAGAGGAGCGAGCGGCGGCGGAGGCGGCGCTGGCGAAGGGCGACCCCCTGGAGGCGCGGGAGCGCGCGCGGACGATCCTCTCCAGCTTGCCAGGGTCGGCGGTGGGGTTCGCGCTGTGGGCCGAGGCGGCGGAGGATGCCTGGCTCGATCACGAGGCGGTGACGGCGCTCGTGGAGCTGTCGAAGAAGGTGCCCTGGCGGGCGGATGTGTGGCTGCGCCTGGGGAGGGCGGGGCTCCGGATCGAGTGGCAAGGGGCGCGCGAGGCGCTGGAGCGGGCGGCGTCGGCGCCGGAGGAGCGGGACGCGGGGCGTGAGGCGTTGCTGGAGCTGTGCGACCTGGATCTGGCCGTGGGAGATCCGGAGCGGGCGCAGCGGTGGCTGGAGCGGATCCCCCTGTCGCTCACGGCGCCGGATCGGCAGGTGGCGCTGCGGCGGGCAGAGTGCGCGCTGGGGCTCGGGGACATGGAGGTGGCGCGGGAGGCGGTGGGGCAGCTCGGGGAGGATGGGCCGCTCGATGGACGGGCGGCGCTGGTGAGGGCGCACCTCGCGCTGTCGTCGGGGGCGCCGGAGGAGGCGCTCGACGCCGGGCTGCGGGCGCTGGTGCTGGACGCGCGGGGGGCGGCGCCGCTCTGCGCGGCGATCGTGTCGGCGTTGCGGGACGTGGTGCTGGTGGACCGGGCGCGGGACGTGGTGCGCGTGCTCGAAGCGCTGGACGAGCCGGTGTGGGCCGCGGCGTTCGCATCGGCGGAGGGGCGGCGGGAGGACGCGCGGAAGGCGCTGGCGCGGGGGCTCTCGCGTGGCGATCGGGTGGCGGCGGCGGCGCTCTTGCGGCTGTCGGTGGAGACGCGGGACCTGGAGGCGCTGAAGCTGCTCGCGGCGCGGGACGAGGGGCTCTTGCCCGAGGAGCTGCGGCGCCTCGTGGAGGCGTCACGGCTGTCGGCGGCAGGGCAGGGGGCGCGGGCGCTCGACGCGCTCGATGCGGTGACCGGCGAGAGCGCGGCGTGGGCCGAGGAGATGCGCCAGCAGGTGATCGGGGGGTGGCTCCCGGCGATGGAAGGGGAAGGGGTCGCAGAGGCCGCGGGTAGCACGGGTGGCGCGGGGGCTGCGGGAGCGCTGGGCGCGGTGCGGGTCGCGGCGTGGCCGGAGGTGCTGAGCGAGCTGCGTCGCTCGGCGAAGCTGCTCGACCGGCTGGATCTGATGGGGGCGATCGAGGCGCTGGCGGTGGAGCGGGAGAGGCCGCTGCGGGTGGCGGTGGTGGGGGAGTTCAACGCGGGGAAGAGCACCTTCATCAACGCGCTGCTCGGGGAGGACGTGGCGCCGACAGGGGTCTTGCCGACGACGGCGACGCTGCACTGGGTGGCGTGGGCGCCGGACCCGTTCGCGCGGGTGGTGACGCGGGGAGGACCCGATCGGCTGGTGCCGCACGAGCAGCTCAAGGGGACGCTGCGCGCCCTGGAGAAGGAGGGGGCGCAGCCCGATCGGGTGTTCATCTACGCGCCGATCGAGCGGCTGAAGCGGGTGGAGATCCTGGACACGCCAGGGTTCAACGCGCCGGATCCGGATCACGCGGCGCGGGCGCGGCTGGCGTTCGCGGAGGCGCACGTGGCGGTGTGGCTGCTCGACGCGACGTCGCCGATGAAAGAGTCGGAGCGCAAGGTGCTGGCGCAGCTCCAGGCGCTCGGGGTGCCGGCGCAGATCCTGGTGAACAAGGCCGACAGGCTGCAGCCCGTGGCGCTGGAGGAGGTGCTCGGGCACGTGCGCGCGAGCCTTCTGGAGACGCGGCTCGGATCGCTGTCGGCGCCGATCGCGTTCTCGGCGAAGCTGTCGCTGAAGGGGAGGATGGGCGACGAGGCGGCGCTCGCGGCGAGCGGGTGGGGCGCCGTGGAGGCGCTGTTCAGCGAGCAGATCGTCGACCAGAGCGAGGCGCTGCGGGAGCGGGGGCTGCGGCGAAAGGCGGGGCAGATCGCGGGGGAGCTGCTCGCCCTGGCGACGGCGCGGGCCGGCGACGATCGGGAGGTCTCACGGCGGGCGCGGGCGCGGGTGGAGGGGCTGCGGCTCGCGGGGGCTGCGCTGAGGCGGGAGCGGCGGACGCTGGCGGCGAGCATCGAGCAGGCCATCGCGCCGTCGCGGAAGGCGCTGGCGGCCGATCTGCGGCCCATCGCGGAGCTGCCCGAGGAGCGGAAGCACCGGGACCCGGGGCTGCGGGCCTATGCGCAGGAGCGGTTCCTGGCGCGGCTGACGGGGCCGCTGTCGACGGAGATCGCCGCGGTCGCGGGGCAGTGGATGCCGGAGGGATCGGTGACGGAGGGGGCAGCGTGGCCGCGGGCGCAGGCGCAGGTGCGGGCGGTGCTGATGGGGACGGTGGCGGTGCACGCGGCGCCGGCGGAGCTGGTGGACTCGGCGCTGGAGGGCGTGGTGGAGGCGGCGATCGATGCCTTCGCGATGGCGCTGCTCTCGGAGGCCGAGGAGCCGGTGCCGCCGCCGCCGAGTGCAGCGCTGGAGCTGCGGGCGCAGGCGGTGCGCGCGGCGCTGCCGGCGCCGCAGGAGGCCGGGGAGGCCGGGGAGGCCGGGGAGGCCGGGGAAGTCGGGGCGAGCGCGGCGTGAGGCGGGGGCGCTGCGGCGGGGGCGCTGCGGCCCTTCAGCGGGTCATGAGGAGGAAGGCGACGAGGCCGAGGGCGATGCCGATCACCAGCGCGAGGGGGACGACGAGGCGCGCGGCGAGGGTGCGCGCAGGGGGCACGGGCGGAGGGGGACGCTCGGTGAGGGCGCGGTAGCTGGAGCCCACGAGGGGCGTGGGGGGATCGATCTCGGGGTGGCCGGGGAGCAGCGTGTCCGGGGAGAACGATGGCGGCGCGGCGGCGGGAGAGGGCTCGGCGTCCGGGGAAGGCGCGTCGCTGAGGAGGGAAGCGGCGCGCGGGGAGGAGGAGCGCGGGGAGGAGGAGCGCGGGGGAGGGAGCGGCGCGACGTGGGCGCGATCGGCGAGGGCGCGATCGGCGAGGGCTCTAGGGATGAGGCGCGTCTTGAGGGAGGGGGCGCCGTCGTCGATGTCGAGCGTGGGATCGGTGTCGCCGGTGGGAAGGAGGAGGCGGACCTTGTCGCTCGGTGTCCTTCGGGGGGCCGCGTCGGTGACGAGCCGCGGGGACGAGAGGGTGATGGCGGAGCGGGGGCCCGAGCCGTCGCGCGCCGGTTCTCGAACGTCACGCGCGTCGCGCCCGTCGCGCCCGTCGCGCATGCCGAGCGCGGAGCGCGCCGCGATGCGCTGTCGGTTGCGGATGGAGAGGGGGAGGGTGTCGGTGTCGAGCGGCGCCATCGCGGGATCGCCGAAGAGGAGGGTGCCCGAGAGCTCCGGGAGGAGCCGGGTGAGTGCGTCGCGAAGCTCGCGGGCGCTCTGCTGGCGATCTTCGGGGGAGGTGGCGAGCGCCTTGAGGATCACGGCTTCGAGGCCGGGGTGGAGGCGGGGGACGAAGGTGCTCGGTGCAGGGGGGGGCCGGCGGAGACGCTCCATGGCCACATCCCAGGGTGAGCCCACGGCGGGGAAGGGGAGGCGGCCCGTGACGAGCAGGAAGAGGAGGATGCCGCAGGTGTAGAGATCGCTGCGGCCATCGACGGGCTCGCCACGGCATTGCTCGGGCGACATGTACGCCGGGGTGCCGACGGTCACGCCGACACGGCTGATGGCCGTGGAGGTGATGCTGGAAGGAGGGGACTCCGCGAAGGAGCGAGGGGGATCGGCGGAGGAAGGCGCAGGCAGAGGATCGGCGGACGCGGGACTGACGGACGATGGATCGAGAGCGGGGGAGGCATCGAGCGGGAGCGGGAGGGTAGGGGAGGTCTCCACGATCTTGGCGATGCCGAAGTCGAGGACCTTGACGAGATCGCTGGCGGAGGACGGGCTCCGCACGAGCATGATGTTCTCGGGCTTGAGGTCGCGGTGGACGATGCCGTGCTGGTGGGCGGCTTCGAGGGCCTCGCACACGCCGACCAGGACCTCGGCGGCGCGGCGCTCGGTGAGGCGGTGCTCGCGGACGAGGATGTCGAAGAGGTCGCGGCCGTGCAGGCGCTCCATGGCGATGTACGGCAAGTTGCCGTCGACGCCGTAATCGATGATGTGCACGGTGTTGGGATGATCGAGGGCGGAGGCGGCCCTGGCTTCGCGGCGGAAGCGGCCGACGAAGGTCGCGTCCCCCAGCATCTGGGGGTGCATGATCTTGATCGCCACCTCGTGGGGGTCGCGCTCTTGCTCGCCGAGGTACACGGCTGCCATCGCGCCCTCACCGATGAAGCCGGTGATCTTGAAGCGCCCAGCAACCGTCTGGCCGATGAGGTGAGAGGCGGCGGTCATGGTCGAGACGAGCGCAGAGACGAGCTATTCCACGGACGTAGGGCTGCGTTGCACCTGGGTCGTCTCCTCGGGAGGCGCGGGCTTGTCCACCCGCGAGACGCTATCCGTGGCGACCCCGGAGGCTTTGATGAAGTTCCGGGCCTCCTCGTTGTCGCCATGGGCGAGTTCGTCGGGGGTGCCGTGGGCGATGACGCGGCCCTGGACGACGAGGAAGGCCTGGTGGGCGATGCGGAACGTGCTCGCCATGTCATGGGAGATGACGACGCTGGTGATGCCGAAGCGGTCGCGGGTCTCCTCGATGAGGTCGTCGACCATGCGGCTGGTGAGGGGATCGAGGCCGCTGGTCGGCTCGTCGTAGATGAGGATCTGGGGTTCGAGCATGAGGGCGCGGGCGAGGCCGACGCGCTTGCGCTGGCCGCCGGAGAGCTCGGAGGGCATGCGCTCCTCCTTGTTCTCGAGACCCAGGAGGTTGAGCATGCCCACGACTTTGTCGCGCTGCTCGGCGCGGCTCATCTTCTTGCGGTGCTCGCGGAGGGGGAAGGCGACGTTGTCGAAGACGGTGAGCGAGTCGAGCAGCGCGGCGTACTGGAAGACCATGCCGAACTGCTGCCGCATCCGGTTCATCTCGTAGTCGCTGAGGGCGCTCATGTCCTCGCCGTCGACCCAGACGTGGCCGGTGGTGGGCCGCTCGAGCCCGATGAGGATGCGCAGGAGGGTGGTCTTGCCGGCGCCGGAGCCGCCGATGATCACCGCGGTCTCCTTGCGGCGGAGGTGCATGGTGACGCCGTGGAGGACCTTGGTGGGGCCGAAGTTCTTCTTGAGGTCGTCGACGAAGAGGTGGTCGCGGGGCTCCCAGCCAGGGGGCATGGGGCGGGAGCCAGCCGGGACGCCATCGGGGTGGTGGTCCGTCTGGGGGCGCGCGGCCTTGGGATTCGAGGACATGCGCGCGAAGGTTACCACGCCGCTTGACAGGGGAGCCGGTGAGGCGGAAACCGCTCCCATGATCGACGAGATCCTGAAGGTTGCCCTCGATGCGGCCGAGGCGAAACACGAGTCCGATGGCTGGGCAGTGCTGCCCGAGGGCAGGACGCTGTCGCTCCACGCAGGGCACGAGGGGGTGGGGCTGAATGTGACCAAGGTGGAAGCCATCCAGGTGACCTCCGGGCTGGTGCGGGCACGGACCATCAAGGGCGATACGTTCCTGATCCCCGCCAAGGCGGTGTTTGCGGTGGCGCTGGAGGGCGGCACCAAGGCGGGCGGCGGCGGCCGGCGGGCCGGCTTCCTGGGGTAGCTCTGCATCCTCCCGGATCCGTGGCATTCTGCTCCTGCGCCCTGACGCGAACTGCCCACACAGGTCGACGGCGCACCCGTTCGCACGGAGGAGGCCCACCATGAGCACAGCGGAACAGATCTACCAGGCCATCCTGGTGCTGCCGGTGCAGGAGCGGCTCAAGCTGGTCGAGCGTGTGGTTCATGACCTCGCCGAGAGGGCACGCGAGCCAGAGCCGCCAGGCGGCGGAGCGGCAGGACCTGGAGATGCGTCTCAAGGGACCGTCGCCCCGGCAGCGGGGCTGCTCATCGGCGCCTGGGCACAGGACGCGGAGCTCGTCGACGCGGTGACCGAGGAAATCCTACAGCGGCGAGAGCAGCACAGCCGGAGGGTGGTCGGTGACGACGAGGATCCTTGATACCGACACCCTCTCGGAGATCCTCAAGGGGAGAAATGCCCAGGTCGTCGCGCGGGCGCGCGATTACGGGGCGCAAGCCGGCCGCTTCACCATCACAGCGGTGACGGTCCTTGAGGTGGTGAGTGGTTGGCAACGGGTAGGTCGCGCGGAGAAGGTGCAGCAGTTTCTTGAATTGCTGAGCAATTTTGAGATCTTGCCGCTCGATACACAAGTCTCGGAAGTCGCTGGACGCATCGAGGGCGACCTCGTCCGCACCGGCCAGCCCATCGGGCGGGGAGATGTGATGATCGCCGGGATTGCCGTGTTTCATGGCTTCCCGCTTGTCACAGGGAACACCGCACATTACGAACGCGTTCAGTCACTCGGTTATCCCCTCCAGCTCGACAACTGGAAGCGCGTATGACCCGATGAAGGTAATGAAGTCTGTCAGCGCGATGGCAGCATGGTGGTGCCGTTGTGCTGGGTTTATTGAGTAGGCATATCGCGCCAGAGAGTGGCTTTATGAAACTTTCCGTTAGCTCTCTCGACTGGGCGCTTGCGCACCTCCGCAAGTATGGTGATACCGATAAATTCCCCCAGCCCTTCGAAATCGAAGTGATTGAGCGTGCCTGGCATGCATCACTTCGCGCGGAACTCGCCAACATCGATCTCACGCAACATCGATGGACGGCTGAGCGCAAAATGCTTGTTCCTAAAGATGCCGCCGCATTTCGCAATGCAGCGCAGCTGGATCCCATCGACTCACTTTTGCTCGCTGCGCTCGTCTATGAGATCGGCGCGCTTATCGAGCGTAGGCGCAGTCCGGTCGCTGAGCAGCGCGTATTTAGCTACCGTTTTGATCCCAGTGCCGATGGGACTCTCTACAGTCCTGATCGCTGGGATGCGTTCTGGGAAACGTCGATCCGGCGCGCAGCCGTATCCTCGGTTGTCCTAACAGTTGACATTACCGATTTCTACAATCAAATCTACCATCACTCAATTGAGAATCAGCTACAAGCCTGCGGTTTGACGGCACCGGCGACAAAGATAATTATGAACTTGCTCAAGAGTTCGACGGTATCGGTGTCGCGAGGGATCCCTATAGGTCCTCACCCAACCCATCTCTTGGCTGAAGCGTCGCTAATCCCCATCGATCAGCTCATGGCTCAGCGCGGCCTTGAGTACTGTCGATACGTCGATGATATCCACGTTTTCTGTGACAGCGAAGAAAAGGCGCAGGTGGCATTGTTTGCCATTGTGAATGTTCTGGATCAATATCACAAGCTGACGCCAAACCGCTCGAAGACGGGCTTCATGAAGTCCGCCCAATTTATTGCTTTCGCTCGTGAGAAGGCGGATGACCAACCGATCAACTCCACCGAAGCGTCGGTGTTGAAGGTCATCAAAAAATATTCTGCTGGCCCATACGATGCCATCCCGGTTTCGCAACTCACCTCGGCGGATCTTGCGCAGCTTTCTCAGAAGGCGCTGGAGGAAATTCTTGACGCGTACCTGGCTGCTCCAGAGCGTGACTACATTCGTCTTCGCTTCTTTCTTCGCCGACTAGCCTCGACTTGGGCACTTTTGCGCCCAG